>JBKBNT010000003.1:0-602938 GCA_046295155.1 Beijerinckiaceae bacterium | reverse complement strand
TCCCATCCCGAACTCGGCCGTCAAACGCTCCAGCGCCAATGGTACTATGTCTCAAGACCTGGGAGAGTAGGTCGCCGCCAGGCCTGCTGAATACAGATAATAATCAACTCTTCACATAGCGTCGAAATCGATCTCGATAAGCCCGCAGTTCACGCTGCGGGCTTTTTGCGTTCTTCACGCTTGCCGGCTTCGGAGGAAGGCGTTCGCCGGCTTTGACGTTAACTCGCCAATCCGCGGACACGGCGGCCGATCGCTTTTAGTCGCGCGCGAACACATCGACCGGGCGTTCGCGGGTAAAGCAATGCGTACGCCCAGTCCGTCGTCGACGGCTGCAGCATTGCGTTTAACGCGAGGCTGAGAGTTAGCCCGACGGGGAGCGCCGCCGGCCTTGATCTCGGTCGCGCGAGTGCTGAACGCAAACGAATCTCGGTGAAGATCAAATCCGGTTGCTGCCCGGGTTGCTGCTGACGGAGAGACGCGAGAACGCTCCTCCGCATGTAGGCGATGCGCGCAACCGCTGCAGGCGGCAAAGGAGCGCGTCAGCCTCCAAAAAGAAAAGAGGCCGCCCACAAGGAGCGGCCCCAAGTCAGGGAGGAAACGCCCAAGAGGGCGAGTACAGCGCGCGAAGCGCTGCGAGGAGGTATCTATCGCCGTGCGGCCAAAGTATCAAGAGCAATTGGCGCAAAATCAGCTTCATCCTTGCTATGTGCGACGTTGCGCCGCCATGCTTTAAGGGTTCGGGCTGGCCTGTGCGGCTCCGTGTCCAAATGTGGTAGAGGTACACTGGCAAGCGTAACATGCGAGGGTGAACGCCCGTGGAAAGCGGTTCAGACTTCTGGCGGTTTTCTCTTTCGATTTACCGGATGGACGGTGTGCCTCCGGCGTGTCTCGCGCTCCAGGACGGGCACGGGCTCGACGTAAATCTCATGTTGTTTTCGCTTTGGCTCGCCTCCAATGGCCGGGCGGTTTCCGCCGGAGAGCTGCGCGAGGCTGATGACGCAGTAAGTGAGTGGCGCGAAAATGCAGTCGTCGCGCTGCGTGGCGTTCGTCGCTATCTCCGTTCGCCACCCGCCGCGTTCGACGCAAGTTTCGCCGCAGCGTTGCGCGATCGAATCAAGTCGGTCGAGCTTGAATCCGAGCGTTTGCAGCAGGAAGCGCTGTTTGCGCTGCGCGCGCCGGATGCGTGGGGACGTGCTGAAACGCCCCACGCAGCAGGCCCGATCAACATGGATGCGTGCGCGGAAAGCATGGGGGCCGCGTTCGAGAACGCGCCGCGCCAGACGATTCTGGACGCCTATCGGTTGCTGATCTTGCGTGGCGCATCTTGACTGCCGTGGGGGCGCGGTCCACTTGCACACCATTGAGCTATGGGGGGGCGCGTGTCTAGGCCGGCCAATCGAATCATCGTGGGAATCAGCGGCGCTTCTGGAATCGTGTATGGCATCCGGATGCTGGAGGCCTTGCGGACCGCTGGCGTGGAGACGCATCTCGTCGTCAGCAAGGCGGCCGAGATGACTCTCGCCTATGAAACTGATCTCAAGGCGAAGGAGCTGCGCGAACTTGCCGACGTCTATCATCCGCAGACAGACATCGGCGCTTCGATCTCCTCCGGCTCTTTTCCAACTCTGGGCATGGTGATTGCGCCGTGTTCGATCCGCACGATGAGCGAGATCGCGACTGGGGTGACCGGATCCCTGATGAGTCGCGCAGCGGACGTTGTCCTGAAGGAGCGGCGGCGGCTTGTTCTCGCTATCCGCGAGACGCCTTTGCACACCGGGCATTTGCGCACGATGCTGCAGCTGAGTGAAATGGGCGCCATTATCGCCCCAGTGATGCCGGCCTTCTACAACCGTCCGCAAACGCTTGACGACATCGTCAATCATTCCGTGGGCCGCATGCTCGATCTCTTTGGCATTGACGCTGACTTCGTGAAGCGATGGAAGATCGAAGAGGCGAAGGACTGAACGCCGGCCTGGCGGAACTGGTGAGTGGAGACGCTGTCGTGCGCGTTTCCGCGCGCGGCGCAGAAGCCGTACACTGGAGTATACGCGGGCGCGATCTGCTGTGGGATCGCTCGACCTCGCATTGGGATCGGGTGGCGCCGATTCTTTTTCCCTGCGTCGGCTGGAGTCGGGGTGGCGTCATCCGAGTTAATAACCGGATATATCCCATGCCCGTCCATGGGTTTGCGCACTCGTCTCCCTTCGTGCTGACCGGTAAGACGCGTGACAGCGCAACCTTCGAATTGAACGGGTCGGACCCAACGTTCGTGTTTTATCCTTATGCTTTCAGGCTCGGGGTTCAGTATGCGCTGACGCCGTTTGCCCTGCGCATCGAACTTGCGGTGACGAATACAGGCGATGACATTTTGCCCTATGCCTGCGGAGTTCATCCGGGTTTCGCGTGGCCGTTCGGGGCCGGAGAACAGGACGCCTATGAAATTCGCTTTTCGGAAGTGGAGCGCCCAGCGGTCCCGGTGATAACCGAAGATGGGCTTTTTTCGCCGCAAGAGCGCGTGGCGCCGCTAGCCGGGCGCCGCCTACCGCTTTCGCCATCGCTCTTCAACCGCGAAGCTCTATGCTTTCTCGACGCAAAAAGCCGCGCGATATGTTTTGCGGGACCCGAAGGTCAGCTTCATGCAGAGGCGGACGGCTTTCGCCATTGGGCGCTGTGGTCCCGCCCCGGCGCGCCTTTCCTGTGTCTGGAGGCATGGACCGGGCACGGCGACCCGGAACGGTTCGACGGCGACTTCAGGGAGAAGCCCTCGTTGGAAAGCCTTGAGCCGGGCGCCGTTAGACGCCACGCGCTGACGTTGCGCTTCGCCGATTCGACCACTGGACCCGGCGCCGGTTGACCCTTGGAATCGCGGCCGAGGTCTGCGAAAAGATGAAATATGCGAAACGGGCCACGATCCGCCCGAGCGGACACCTGTGTGAAGGAATCTGAGTTGAGCGAGCAGCGCCGCGAAGCTTTGCTAATCGACGGTAAGTCGGTCTCCGCACGAGTCATCGAGGAAACTGCGCTTGCGTCACAGGGGCTTGCGAGACGCGGCGTCAAGCCGGGGCTTGCCGTCGTTCTCGTCGGAGAAGATCCGGCAAGTCAGGTTTACGTGCGCTCCAAGGGGAGGGCGGCGGAAAGCTGTAGTTTCCATTCGGTTCAGCACACTCTGCCTGCCAGCACGAGTGAAGCCAGCCTCATTGCGCTAGTCGGGAAGCTGAACGCCGACCCCGCCATACACGGCATTCTCGTGCAATTGCCGCTGCCCGGTCACATCGATGCAACGCGGGTGCTTGAAACCATTGCGCCCGCCAAGGACGTCGATGGGTTCCATCCGGTCAACGCGGGCCTTCTGGCGGTTGGTGAAATCTCGCGCGCTCTCGTTCCATGCACACCGGCGGGATCGATGATCCTGCTGCGGGAAGCGGCGCGCGACCTGCAAGTTTCGCTTGCCGGGCTCGACGCCGTTGTCGTCGGCCGCTCCAACATTGTCGGCAAGCCAATGGCCCAGTTGCTGCTTGCCGAGAATTGCACGGTCACAATCGCGCATTCACGCACGCGAAATCTGGCCGAGACCGTTTCCCGGGCGGACGTCGTTGTCGCCGCGGTGGGCCGGCCGGAGATGATCCGCGGCGAATGGATCAAGCCGGGAGCCATCGTCATCGACGTCGGGATCAATCGCGTTCCCGCCGACGGAGTCGACAAGAATGGAAATCCGCGCACGCGGCTCGTCGGCGATGTGCAATTCGAGAGCGCGGCGGCGCGTGCGGCCGCCATCACGCCTGTGCCCGGCGGCGTTGGACCGATGACCATCGCCATGCTGATGAAGAATACACTGACGGCGGCGGAGCGCGCGATGCGCTGACGGTTCGTCGTCTAGTTCGAAGCGATGACGCGCGCGGGCTCCGCGCCGGAATGAAAGGGAGGCAACATGCAAACGCTGGCGCGCATCCCGTTTTTCAAGGACGCGGGTGACATAGAGTTCGCGCGTTTCGATCGCCGTTGCACCTGGCGCAGAACCGAAGAGAACGAGGTCGTTGTCGATTACGAAGACACTTCGTCCGATGTCTACTTCATTCTCACAGGTGAAGTCCGCATCCTTATCCGCACGCCTGCCGGCAAAGAAATCATCCTCGCCGAAATGAAGGCCGGACAGTTCTTCGGTGAATTGTCCGCTATCGACAACGTGCCGCGCTCAGCCAATGTCACCGCGCTCACGCGCGGTGAATTGTGCATTATGCCGGCGACGGTATTCCGCGAACTCATCTTCGAATCCAGGGTGATTTGCGAGAAGGTCCTGCGGCTGCTCACCAGCCGTATCCGTGAAAGCAATGCGCGTCTCACGGAACATTCCATTTTCGACATCAAGCACCGGCTTTATTCGGAATTGTTGCGGCTTGCGCATACACGCGCTGGCCATGACGGACAGCTGATCGTGAGCCCTCCTCCCTTCCATCACGTCCTTGCGGCGCGTATCGGTTGCCGGCGCGAGCAGATCACACGAGAACTCTCCTCCCTGACGCAGGAGGGACTTGTCGAGAAGAACCGCGGGGGTCTCGTTATCGTCAAGCCGAAAGTCCTGCAGGCCCGGCTTGAGGAAGCGTTGAGGGCAGAGAATTGAACGAGGTCCAACTCGTCCAATGACGACGCCGCTCATTGCAGTCGATCGTCTCGTCAAACGCTTTGGCGAGGTACACGCTGTCGACGACGTATCGTTTCACATTGATGCTGGTGAGTTTTTCGCGCTTCTCGGTCCCTCGGGATGCGGCAAGACCACATTGATGCGTCTGATTGCCGGTTTCGAGAGTCCCGACAGCGGCCGCATCCTCGTCGACGGCGTGGACATCTCCGGCCGCCCGCCGCACCGCAGACCTGTGAACATGATGTTCCAGTCCTATGCGCTGTTCCCGCATATGAACGTCGAGAGTAACATCGGTTTCGCGCTCCGCCGTCAGGGAATGGCTGCCGGGGCGATCCGGGAGCGCGTCGGTGAAATGCTTCGCCTCGTTCAGCTGGAGGGGCTGGGCGCACGACGCCCCGATCAATTGTCCGGTGGGCAGAAGGCGCGAGTGGCGCTGGCGCGGGCGCTTGCCGGGCGCCCGCGTCTCCTGCTGCTCGACGAACCGCTTTCAGCTCTCGATCGCAAGCTGCGCGAGGAGACGCAGTTCGAGCTGATGCAGGTGCAGAGAGACCTCAACATCGCTTTTCTGGTCGTTACTCATGACCAGGACGAGGCGATGGCGATGGCGCAGCGCATTGCCGTCATGCGCTCGGGCAAGATCGAGCAGATTGGCGAGGCGCGCGACGTTTACGAACATCCAGAGAGCGCATGGGTGGCGAGTTTCATCGGAGATGCGAACCTTCTGGACGCGACGGTCGAAGGGTTCGAAAATGCACTGCAGAGCACCCGCAGGCGCGTCATTCTCCGCACAGGCGCGGTTCGTCATTCGGCTGCCGGGGCGAGTGAATACCTCGAGGCCGGCGCGCACGTTCGCATCGCTATTCGTGCGGAACGCATCGCTCTGGCGATGAGCCGGCCTGTGCACGGCAATGCGGTTGCTGGAGAGATAGTGGACTTCGCCTATCGAGGCGGAGTAACCACGTGGCGCGTCGCCTGCGAGGAGGGCGTCTCACTGCGTGTTGCGCAGCTGAGCGCATCCGCCCCTTCATTCGCGCGGGGCGATTCTGTGTTTGCTTGCTGGCAGGATGACGCTGCGCGGGTGTTGATCCGATGAGCGCCCGAGAGACGGCAGCGTGGGGCCGGAGAATCGCGCTTGCGATTCCTTATCTCTGGCTGATCTTGTTCTTCGCGTTGCCATTCGCTGTCATCCTGCGTCTTGCGCTGTCGCAGTCCGTTGTGGGACAGCCGCCCTATGCGCCGCAATTCGATCTGTCGAATGGCCTCGCGGGGCTGGTTGACGGCGTGCGGCAGTTCTCATTCGAAAACTTCGCGCTCATGTTTTCCGACGCGTTGTACTTCGAATCCTACCTATCCTCGTTGCGCATCGGGGTGATCTCAACCCTTATCTCGCTTCTGATCGCCTATCCGATGGCGCTCGCCATGTCGCGCGCCCCGCGGCATCTCAAGCCCGCGCTTATCCTGCTCGCGATTGCGCCGTTCTGGACCAGCTTCCTGATCCGCGTCTACGCTTGGATCGCGATCTTGCGTGACGAGGGTCTGCTCAATCACGCATTGATGGAAATTGGCCTCATCTCGGAGCCGCTTCGAATTTTCTCGACTGAAGCAGCCGTCGTCATCGGCATCGTCTACTCATATCTGCCATTCATGGTCCTGCCGATCTTCAACGCGATAGACCGTCAGGATCGTGCGCTTGTGGAAGCCGCCATGGACCTTGGCGCGAGCAGGCTGACCGCCTTCTGGACTGTGACGTTTCCTCTTTCCCTGCAGGGCGTGCTGGCGGGCACGCTCCTCGTCTTCATACCTGCTGTGGGAGAATTCGTCATTCCGGATCTTCTCGGCGGCTCCGACACACTGATGATTGGCCGAACGATGTGGAACGAGTTCTTTTCCAATCGCGACTGGCCGGTCGCCTCCGCTGCGGCAATCCTTCTGCTCGTCACGCTCCTTGTGCCTCTTATCCTCTTTGAGCGCGGGCAGATGCGCGAGGAAAAACGGGGAGCTGGCGCGTGATGAGCGACAGGCTAGGTTACGGCGGCGTGCTCGTCCTCGTTTCGAGTTTCGCGTTTCTCTACGTGCCGATCGGACTTCTCGTCCTTTACAGCTTCAATTCATCCAAGCTCGTCACCGTATGGGGCGGGTTCTCCACGCAATGGTACACCTCGCTGCTACAGAATGAACAATTGCTGGCCTCGGCATGGACGAGCCTTCGCGTGGCGATGGTTGCAGCGCTGGCGTCTACCATTCTGGGGACGTTGGCGGCGATCGCGCTCGCCCGCCATGGGCGCTTTCGGGGGCGTCTTGTGTTCGCCTCCATGATTTATGCGCCGATGGTTATGCCGGAAGTCGTGATAGGTCTCGCCCTGTTGCTTCTTTTCGTTTCCCTCGACATGGAGCGTGGCTTCGCAACGATCGTGATCGCGCACGCAACGCTCGGCATGTGTTTTGTGTCTGTCGTCGTGTATGCGCGGCTGGCGCGTTTCGATCGCTCGCTTGAGGAGGCGGCGATGGATCTGGGCGCAAGTCCCCTGCAAACTTTCTTTCTAATCACCCTGCCGCTGATCGCGCCTGCGGTTGTGGCGGGCTTTCTGCTGGCGTTCACCATCTCGCTCGACGATTTCGTGCTCTCAAGTTTCACCAGCGGCCCGGGTTCGACGACGTTGCCGATGCGCATCTACAGTTCCGTCCGTCTCGGGGTTACGCCTGAGATCAACGCGATTTCGACACTCATCATCGGCTTCGTGGCGATGATCGTACTTGTGGGGCTGGTGATCCGGCGCTGCTTGCGCGCGCCCTGATCAGCGCTCGACCGGCGCCAGTGCGGGCGCCGGCGTTTGCGAACGGCGCCACAGCGGGGCGGCAGCTTCGGATCGCTGGATCAGGCTTTCAGGGTCGATGGAAATCTCGGGCCGTTCCCAAGGCCCTTCGACGTCGAGGATGAGCGTAGGAACTGGGCCGGACTTGCCTGGACGCGGCTGGCGCGCGGCGACCTCCAGGCGGAGCATTCGTTCCGCCAGCAGAGCATCGCCCGAAACCACAATCTCGACGCCGGGACCCGCAGCGACGGCGCGTTCGATCTCAAGTCTGCCTTCTTCGATCCTGGCGTCAAATTCCGCTGCGGTGAAACTCGTCTGGCCGCTGCGAAGTTCGGCGGGAATAGACAGCGGCCTGCGCTCCGTTCGCCGCAACGCACGCTCGAGGTCGACGCCGACAACCTCTGGCGAGCGAATCGTCGAACGTATGGTGCCCGAGAGATGCTGCATCATCGCGTGCACGTTCGATCCGCGCGACTGAAGATCGAACTCGCCCGTCGCGGAGCCCGATGCCACCGGGCCATGGCCCATTCCTCGCAGGAAGCTCGCCAGATTGATATTCTTGAAATTGCCCGTCGCAGACATTTCGGGCGTTGCCGTGCGCGCATTGAACCGCCAGCGCCCGCGCAAGGCGCCACCGTAGGCTTCCGCTGCTCCGGTGGTGATTTCGAGCAATCCATCTTCAAGAGCGACCACGAAACCGGCGTCGGACAGAGTTAACCGGCCCAGATTCAGGCGCGCCGCGGAAACGCGCAGGTCAGCGTCAAACAGATCGAGGCGCCCCACGGCGAGCGCGTCCTTGCTCCACTGGCGCTCGCGCTGCATTACGGGCAGGCCGGCGTCGCCAGTGCGCAAATCGTATGTTCGTGTGGCGAGCGTTCCAGAAATCTTGGGGCGCTTCTCGCCCGCCAGCAGGGACAGCGATCCATCGAAACTGTTGCCGTCTATGGAGAGGCGCAGATCCGATAATTGCGCGCTTTGTGGCAGAGCGCGCAATTGCCCGCTCAGAGCGAAACGCGCGAGGCGTCCGGGAACGGGCGGTTGCACGTCGATCTGATTAAGGAACTGGGTGAAGCGTTCGGAGCTTACCGCAACTCGCGTATCCAGAAGCCAGCGCGAGCCGCCCGAAAGCGCCCCGTCCAGCGAAATGTCGATCAGGCGAGATGACAGCTTGCCGGTGAACGGCGATTTCTCACCGCGCAGCACTTCAGCCGGTTTTGCGAGCAAGGCGTCGATGTTGAGCTTCTCGCCCCGCCATGTGGCGCGTCCGGACAATGTCGCGGTCGACCCCAGGCTCGGCCAGTCGACCCGCGCGTTCACGTCATCGACAACGATCATGAGAGATTCGTTCGCGCGCAGACGCAGGGAGCCGTTCACAATGCGGACGACGCCAAGGCGCGCGCGGTCTGCGCTGCGCGCTTCATCGCTGTCGCTTTGGGCAACGATGGCTCGCTGTATCGCCGCGGATTTCTCGAGCCGCTCCGCCGCTGCGTCTATGGTGACATGCGGGCGCGCCAACCGCAGGCCTGCGAACTCGATCTGCCCGCTGAGCAGACGGGTGATGCTGAGTTCTGCAGTCAATCCGTCTGCGACGATCGACACGGACCCATCAGGGTGGCCGATACGCACTTTCTCGTAGGTCACCCGGGGGTACGGCAGAGCGGCCAACGTCGCGCGCCCGCCAGTCGAGGCCTCAAGCGCCGTCGTTTGCGCAACCTGATCCACCAGCGCGCGCTGCAGCGCGTTCGACCACAGCGGCAAGGGAATCAAGCCGGCCGCGAGGAGAACGAGCAGAGCGGCGCTCGCCGCCCATGTCATTGGTTTTGTCATGTCGTCCAGACGCGCGCTCGCGAATTCGTACAGGAATCCGCATGTTCTCTAGCCTGAGAGAGCCGCCATATCGAGCCCAGAAGTTGAGCTTTTCGATGGCTGGCAGAAGCGTGACTGGACGTGGAATGACAAGTTTTGCACAGGCTCGGTTAACGAAGCGCGATTGTCTCCATGCGGGCAGGAGGTCCAAGCGCGACATGACTTGAGCCGGACGGTGCCCCTGCAAGCTGTTGCGCGCGCCTCGGGATCGAGACTCGCTCCATGGCCACGAGCATGTTGCGCTCGCTGCGGGGCAGGCCACGGACCTGCGCCAGCGGCTTGAAGTCCCGCCAGGCAATCTGCTTCGGATTAGCGCCCTGATAGATCATGAAGCCGTTCTCGGTCATGAACCGATCGCCTCGCCGCAGACTCGCATCCGCCATGATCGCCTTTTCCGGGTTGACCGGGCCACAGGAGCAGGTCCGATCCATCGTGCGCGTGTAGCGCAAAGCGGCGGGAAGCCTCGCGTAGGCCGCGCCGTCGCGATACCCAACGGCGTCCAGAACGCGGTCCGAGCGCATCGAATAAAGGCGCATTGGCGCCTGAGGGCACGCTGCCGCGCACGCCGCGTCATTTGCCCTCGCGCCGGCCGGCGCAGGGAAGAAGAATCCGTCACATAGACGCACGCACACAAGTCGGCCCGGGGCCACGCGCGCGCTGACGTTCCGCTCAGCTTTTTTGGGCGCGCGCGTGTTCTTTTGAGCGGTCGGCAATTGCCGGCCCGTTCCCGCTCCCCTGGGAGCCGGTGCGGCCTCTCTCCGTGTCAAGAACCAGAACGGGTCTTTCGCAGCCCGATGCGTTTCAGGAGGAAGGACAGGCGCATAGGACGACGTATGCCGAGGCGGCGTCTGGCCGCCCGCGCTTCTCAACCGGGCGTGCGCAGGCACGGGCGCGCTGGCTTGGCCGGTTGCGGCCTGACGCGCTCGCTCAGCGCGCCAGAACGAGGCGTGGTCGTCGGCCCCAGCCCAGACGGTGCTGACATTCGTTGCAAGCAACGCAATCCCGGAGATGGCTACGACGAAGCCTGCGGTGAGGGCGACGCGGCCGCGCCGCGTGAGCACTGGAGCGGAGTTCCCAGATCCCGAAGCGCGGGCAATCCTTTCCCGGAAACTGCATGAACGCGGCAATGAATTCATAGGCCCACCCGAACCGGTTTTTCATCTTGGAGTACGCTGGCCTCGGACAACGGGTTAACATGAGCTTAACATTTGAGCAAGCGTTGCGCGGCTTCCGGCGGGCGTTTGATTTCCGTCATTGTATGTCAATGTTAACGCGCCTACCGATCACAACGCCGGATTTGTCCGGGACAACCAGAGGGTTAAAATGACGACGAGTGGCGCGCGGATGTTCAAGATCACCCTTCAGGAAGCCCGTTCCAAGGGGGCGCCCGCCGGGTCGGGCCAGTCGGGATACGAGTTCTTTGCGCCTCTTGATGAGGGCGGATTTATCGATCTTGAAAGCTGGAAAAAGGAGCGCGCGCTCTGCTTTGTTCATCGGATGGACCACGGGGCCGTGGTTGAGCGGGGCCTGCTTGTCCACCGCGCGGGCGGCGCGGGCGGCGCGACCTGGGCGTTCGATTACGAGGCGGGGACAAATGACGACGAAGAGCAGGGCTATCGCTTCGGCTCACACGCCTTCGTCGCGGGCGAGTATGTCTCCGTCCGCGACGAGGACGGAGAACTCGTAACCTACAAGGTGGCCGCGGTAACGCCGGTCTGAGGCTTACTCGGCCGGCGCGCGAACGGGGGCGGGCTGCGGTTGCCCAGGCGCATCGATATCGAGCCCTGCTTCGCGCATCCGCCTGCGTTCGCCCCTCGAGAGATACGTGTCCACGCGGTCGAGGTAGATGTAGACCACGGGCGTGATGTACAGCGTCAGCAATTGCGAGAGGCAAAGTCCGCCGACAATTGCGATACCGAGTGGCTGACGCAATTCCGCGCCGGCGCCCGCGCCGATGGCTATGGGCACGGCGCCGAAGATAGCGGCGAGCGTCGTCATCATAATCGGACGGAAGCGGATCAGCGCCGCTTCCCGGATCGCGGTCGCCGCGTCCATTCCATGTTTTCGCCGTTCGATCGCGAAGTCGATCATCATGATCGCGTTCTTCTTCACGATGCCGACCAGCAGCAGCACGCCAATGATGGCGATAACCGACAAATCCATACCGAACATGCGCAGCGCCAGCAGTGCGCCTATGCCTGCAGATGCAAGGCCTGACAGGATCGTCAGCGGATGGATGTAGCTCTCGTAGAGCACGCCCAGAAGAATATAGATGGTCAGGATGGCGGCTATGATGAGCGGCACCTGTCCGCGCTGCGCATCTTCGAATAGGGCGGCGGCGCCCGAGAAGTTTGTTGTGATGGTCGCGGGCAAGGCAACCTCGACGGCGGCCCGTCGGATCGCTTCGTTGGCCTCCGACAGCGCGACGCCCGGCGTCACATTGTAGGACAATGTGACGGAGGGCTGCTGCGACTGCCGGTTCACCGTGAGCGGACCAACGGCGCGGCGCACCGTGGCCACCTGATCGAGAGGCACTATGGGCGCGTTGGAAGCGCCCGAGCCGCCCCCCCCTCCGCTGGCTGCGGCGCCGGCCGAACCGGAGCCAGAGCCGGTCGTCGTCACCACGGCGCCGGGGTTGGCTCGGATATAGATGCGGCTCAGGGCGGACGGATCCTCCTGGAAGCTCTTGTTGGCGACAAGGATGACCTGATAGTCGGCCGACTGTGTGAAGATCGTCGAAATCTGGCGACCGCCATACGTATTGTAGAGCGCGGCGCGGATCTGTTCGGAGTTAATTCCGTAAGCGGCGGCTTTCTCGCGGTCGATGTCCACGACCAGTTGCGGATTGCGGATTTGCAGGTCTGTCGACACGTCCCGCAACTGCGGCAGTTGACGCATGCGATCGAGAAGCTGCGGCGCCTTTTCGTAAAGCGAGGTCAGGTCGCCGGATTGCATCGTGAACTGGTAGGCCGCGCGGGCCTGGCGGCCACCCGACAGGTTCATACTCTGCACCGGCACGAAGATCGTGTTGATGCCAGGCACCTGCGTCGTGGAGCGGCGCAGACGCGCTATGACCTGCTGGATGTCGCCGCGTTCGGCCTTCGGTTTGAGGGCCACGAAAATGCTGCCCTGATTGGACGCTCCGCCCGAACCCACGGAGGAGGTCACGTACTCGACCGCCGGGTCCTTCATCACGATGGCGATCACGCGCTGCGCCAGTTCAGCCTGCACCGGGAAGGCCGTATCGGGCGCCACTTCCGTTGAGCCCGAAAGGAAACCGGTGTCCTCGGTCGGGAAGAAGCCCTTCGGAATCGTAATGAACATCCACACGCTGATGACAAACGTCGCGACCGTAACGAACAGCATCAGACCGCGGGCGCGCAACGCCCAGTCGAGCGTGACGCGGTAGACGTTGTTCATGCCATCGAGGAACCAGTCGATCCCGCGATTGAACGCATTGTCCGAACCGTGGAGGCTTGATGGTTTCAGCAGACGCGCGCAGAGCATCGGCGTCAGCGTCAGGGAAACAAATCCCGAAACGAGAATTGCGCAGGTTATGACGACAGCGAATTCGCGGAACACGCGTCCAACCACGCCGCCCATGAGCAGCACGGGAATGAACACCGCCACGAGCGAGAGTGTAATGGACAGGATCGTAAAGGCGATTTCCTTCGAGCCTTTCAGCGCGGCCTCGAACGGCCTCATGCCTTCCTCGATGTGACGCATGATGTTTTCGAGCATCACGATCGCATCGTCGACCACGAACCCCACGGCAAGCGTGATGGCGAGGAGCGAGATGTTATCGATCGAATAGCCGAATGCGTACATGAACGCGCACGTGCCGATGAGCGAAACCGGCAGCGCCAGCGTCGGGATGATCGTCGCGGCGAAGGTCTTCAGGAAGAGGAAGATGACGAGAATGACGAGCGCGACGGACAGCGCGAGCGTGAAGTAGACATCGTGGACGGATTCGCGGATCGAAATGGATCGGTCGTTGATGACGCGCGCCTCGATCGACGGCGGCAATTGCGCCTGGTAGCGGGGCAGGCGCGCGCGGACGTCGTCGACAACCTGGACTGTGTTGGCGTCGGACTGCCGGAAGACAGCGAGAACGATGGCGCGCTCGTCGCCGAACCAAGCTGCGGTGCGATCGTTCTCGACCGAATCATAGACGTTCGCGATCTCGGAAAGGCGAACGGGTGAACCGTTGCGCCACGCCACGACCAGGTCCCGATAGCCTTCCGCACGCTCGATCTGACCTGTCGCCGTCAGGACCGCGTCGCGGGTTTGTCCGCGCAGGCTGCCCACCGGGCTGTTGGAGTTCGCCGCCGCGACGGCGTTGCGCACGTCGTTCAGGGTCAGGCCGCGCGCCGCCGCCGCGTCGGGGTCCGCCTCGATGCGCACGGCGTACTTCTGCTGGCCGAAGATCGACACCTGGGCCACGCCGGGAATCTGCGAAATCTGCTGTGCGAAAATTTGCTCGGCGTAGTCGTTCGTCTCCGACAGGGGCATGGTCGGCGACTTGAGCATCAGGAACATGATGGGCGCGTCGGCCGGATTGACCTTGCGGAAGCTGGGCGGCGCAGGGATTTCCGGAGGCAGGCGGCGCAGCGTCGCGGAAATCTGCGACTGCACGTCCAGAGCCGCGCTGTCGATGTTCCGGTCGAGGTCGAACTGGAGGGTGATGTTGGTCGATCCGTTCGACGACCGCGAGGTCATCTGGGTGATGCCCGGGATTGTCGCGAAGGCGCGCTCAAGCGGCGCCGCCACGGACGAGGCCATCGTTTCCGGGTTGGCGCCGGGCAGGCTTGCCGACACGTTGATGGTCGGGAAGTCGACGCGGGGCAGGGCGGCCACCGGAAGCTTCATATAGGCAAAGACGCCAAACACGATGAACGACAGCATCAGAAGCGTCGTCATCACCGGTCGGCGAATGCAAAGTTCAGGCAGCGACATCAGCTGTCTCTCTTTACGGCGGCGTTGGCTGCGGGCGTCCGGGTCTCGATGCGGGCGCCGTTGAAGAGCGCCAGAGCGCCTTCAACGACGATGGATTCACCGCCCTTGAGCCCGTCGGAAATGATGTCGCGGCCGTCCTGCGTGCGGCTCACCTTGACGGGTCTCACGCGGGCCACGCCATTCTCAACCACATAAACGAAGTTGCCCGTCTGGCCCGATTGCGTCGCGGCGCGCGGCACGCTCACCACATCCCGCTCAGTGCGCAGCACGATGCGCAGGTTGCACAGCTGGCCGGGCCAGAGGCGCTCGTCCTCGTTGTCGAATTCGGCGCGCACGGCCACCGTGCCAGTGGCCGGGTCGATTGTGTTGTCGATGAAGGCTATTCGGCCCCGCACCGGCGACTGGGAGCCCTGCGGAGTGGCCTCGACATAGCCGGTCTTGTCCTTCAGCGCCCCGCGAAAATCCGTCAGCAGCCGCTGCGGCGCGGAAAACACGACGTAGATCGGCGTTGTCTGGACGATGGTCGCCAGTGTGCCGGTGGGGTTGTTGTCGCCCGCCCGGATGATGTTGCCCGCCTTCACATTGACCGTGCCGATACGTCCCGAGATCGGCGCGCGGATCGTGTAAAACCCAAGCTGGACCTTGAGGTTCTCGATCTGGGCTTCGTCGCCGAGGATGGAGGCGTTCGCCGCGGCGACCTGGGTCTTGGCGTTGTCGAGATTGACCTTCGTGCCAGCGTTCCGTGCAACCAGCTCCTCGAAGCGTGCGACGTCGCGGTTCGCCTGTTCGAGCACGGTCTTGTTGCGCGCGAGACTCGCTTCGGCTTGCTTGATCTGCGCCTCGACCTGGCGGCTGTCGAGCCGTGCAAGAACTTCACCGGCCTTCACGACGGCGCCATCCGGCACGAGGATTTCCTGGACCTGGGCGTCAACCCGCGACTTCAGCGCGACTACGGCCAGCGGTTGTACGGTGCCGACGGCGTCGTGAACCACAGGGACTTCGCCTCGCACCGCCTTGTCGAGAACCACGAGCACCGGTGGCCGGTTCGCGCCGGGTCCGCCGCCCCGCTGCCCGCCGCCCGATTGAGCGCCCTGACGCCCCGAACCTGCCGCGCCTTCGCCCTGACCGACGCGCGTCTGCGCCGCTGGCGCATAAGCTGGCAGGATGGCTTGAAGCGGTCCGAGGTTCGTGCGTACGGCGGCGGCTTTCTCGCCGGCTCCGGGTAATACCTTCTCGGCCAGGTCGGGCCACGCGATTGCGGTCGCTCCTGCGACAGCAAGCGCGCCAGCCACAAACCATGCGGCCTTGCGCGATGCCATGAATACCTCCAAGCCGGCTCCCCTGGCTCGGCGCGATTTCGTCATGCCTTTTCTGCGCCAGTCTAGCACGAAACGGCTACGTCTTTGGAAGGGGAAAGATAACTCGGCAGATAACGCTGAATTGTGGAAGCTCAAGGGCTTAGAACTGAGCCTTCCTGTCCGGGCCGTTCACGGTCGGGTGAACGCCGCAGCCAGGGCGGCAAGCGCGAGGCAGAGCCAGCCCGCGATCATGCCGAGACCGCCGCCCGGGGCCGCCATGGGGAACAGGCGGGCCGCGCCCCAGGCGCGCACGGCGAGATCGCCCGCGAACAGACATGCGCCGGCCGCCAGAAGCGTGCCCGCGAGCAGGAAGTAGAGGCCGGCCCCGTGCAGCGCGATCGCCGTGATGGCGGCGGCGTGAATGAGGAGGAAGGTCGCAGCCGTGGCGAGGTTCGCTCCGCCTGCGTGTGCGCCGGCAGCCGCGAGCGCAACGCCCGAAGCGCCCATGAGACCGGCGACGAACAGAAGCGCCGAATTCCAGAGTGGCATCTTATCCTCCGCCCCGTTGGTTTAGGAAAGCGGAGACCCGGCTTCAAGGGACCTCAGTAAGCGTTGTCGGATTTGGCCAGGGCGAGCGGAGTGATCAGCAGAATGTAAATGTCGAAAACGATCGACCAGTTCTCGATGTAGTAGAGATCGAATTCGACGCGACGCTGGATTTTTTCCAGCGTATCCGTCTCACCGCGCCAGCCGTTGACCTGCGCCCATCCGGTGATGCCCGGACGCACCTTGTGGCGCGCGAAATAGCCGTCGACGACTTCTTCATACTGGCGGTTGTCAGCCTTGGCCTGCACGGCGTGGGGTCTTGGTCCGACGAGCGAAAGGTTGCCCTTGAATACGACATTGATGAGTTGCGGCAATTCGTCGATCGAAGTCTTGCGGATGAAACGTCCGACCCTCGTGACGCGCGGGTCACCCCTGGTCACAAGCTTCGATGCGTTGTGATCGAGAGAGTCAACATACATTGAGCGAAACTTGTAGACCTCGACAAGTTCATTGTTGAAGCCATACCGGCGCTGCTTGAAGAAGATTGGGCCGCGCGAGTCGAGTTTGATCGCGATCGCGGTGACGAGAAGGACCGGCGACAGCGCAGCAAGCGCGAGGGCGCCGATGACTCGGTCGAAGATCATCTTCACGATCACGCCCCAGTCCGCAATAGGCTTGTCGAAGACGTCGATGACAGGGACGCCGCCGATGTAGGAATAGGCGCGCGGGCGGAACCGCAACTGGTTCGTATGCGAGGCGAGCCTGATATCGACAGGCAGCACCCATAGCTTGCGCAACATTTGAAGAATGCGCTGTTCGGCAGTCAGCGGCAGGGTGAATATGATGAGGTCGAGGTTGACGCTGCGCGCGAACTCCACAAGATCGTCCACGTTGCCGAGCTTGGGAAATCCTGCGACGACATCGGGCGAACGCTCGTCCTCGCGGTCGTCGAAGACGCCGTATATGCGCAGGTCCGAGTCAGGCTGCCGCATCACTTCACGCAGGAATTGTTCGCCCGCCTGTCCGCCGCCGACGATGACCGCGCGGCGTTCGACAAGGCCCGCGCGCGTCAAGCGGCGCACCAGCATGAATGCCGCTGCGCGCGTTGCGGCGAATACCCCCATGCCGCCGAGGAATAGAGAGACGAGCCAAACGCGTGAAAAGAGTCCGTCAAGGCGAAAGAGGAAGTTCAGTCCCATCACGATGAGGAACACGAAGGCCCACCCGCCGGCGATGCGGAGTCCCTGGCTGAGCGGCGTCCGAAGCCCGGCGATCGAGTAGCAGCGAAGCGATTGCAGCACGCCGATGGTCAGCAAAGCGATGAGGGTCGTGGCGCTGACGTAGCGCAGGGCGTCCTCGTCCGGCGCGACGTAAATATAATAGATCGCCATGCTGAGGATAAAAAGAAGCGCCACTTCCGCGATGCGAACCAGTCCGGCGATCACCACGCCGGAATAGGGCCCGCGCGAAGCGCGCGCGCGAATCGATTCGGCGAGCTCGGCAAGCTTTACCCTGTCGCCAGCCGTGTTCGCTGGCGAGGCGGCGATGCTCGTCTCACTTATCCGTCGGAGGTCTTCCGCACTGAAGGCGCTCATGTGCCTTTTCCTCTTAGGCCTGCCGCGCTTGCGCACGCCGCGCTTCAACAGCTTTGCCGCAGGCGTTCAAAATCGATGTAGTCATGGCGGCGATCGTGAACCGCTCGCGAACATGGGCTTCGATGAGCCGCGCGCGCGCCTCGGATTGCTCCGGCTGCAGCGACTTGATCCGCAACATCGCGTCCGCCAGAGCGGCGGGGTCATCCGGCATGATGAGATCGCCAGCCGCCGGCGTCAGTATTTCCGGTATCCCGCCGACGTTTGTTGCGACGATGGGCATCCGCGCGGCCGCGGCCTCTATGACGACGTAGGGAAGCGACTCGGCTCGCGAAGGGACGACGATCGCGCGCGCCCGTGCGAACGCCTCGCGCGCGGGCATCGCGCCGAGGAAAGTCACGCGCCCAGCAAGTCCCAGTGAGATCGCGCGCTCCCGCAACAGAGCTTCATCCGGTCCTGCGCCCACCACGTTGAGCGTCCATGACGGCGCGTTCGGCGCGGCCATTGCGTGGAGCAGCGTGTCTATGCCTTTCAGCGCGCGCAACTCGCCGATATATAGGAAATCCGCCGCGTCCGCCGCTGGCGCGACCGGCGCAAACTCCGCATCGCTAATCCCGTTGAGAGTAACGAATTTGCGTTCTTCCGGCGCGTCGATCTTTTGCTCGAACTGGCGGCGAATGTATGCGCTTTCAAACAGAAACAGGTCGGTGGCCCGCGCGAGGAGGCGCTCCATTCCCATGTAGACCGCGCCCGAAACACCGGAGGCATAGTGGAAACTGCCGCCATGCGGCGTGTAGGCGCGAATGGGTCCGCCGCCGGCCAATCCTGGCGCGCGCGCATAAAGACCGCCCTTCGATCCGTGCCCGTGCACGACATCGGGAGACAGGTCCTTCAGGAGCCGCGAGATTTTAAGGATGTTCAGCGCATCGCCGGGGGCGGGATTGCGCGGCATTGCGAGGCGATGAACGCCGAGCGCGAGGGATGTCCCGAGGCCGCCAAGAACCTCATCGGCGCGCGGTCCGCCGGTCAGCGAATCCGCAATTATGCCGACGCGGCAGCCACGCGCGGCCTGTTCTCGGGAAAGATCGACGACATGCCTGAAAAGCCCGCCAACGGGCGCCCGCAGAACATGAACGATGGAAAGCGGCGCTGGCGGCTGCGAAATCATGCGGCAATCACCGAACAAAAATCCGGAGGTTCTAGAAAAATCGCTCCCTGACGGTGATCGTGTCGCCAGGAAGAATGGGGTGCGAGAGGGGCACTGCGCCCGTCACGGGCTCGCCATTGACGATGCGGGTCAGATCGACCCACCCGCGCTGGGCGCGTGGGGCAAAGCCGCCCGAGACCGCAAGCGCGTTCTGCACGGTCATCCCGTTAATGTATGGATACTGACCGGCGTTCGTGACTTCGCCGAGAATGAAAAATGGACGGTACGCCTCGACTTCAACCGCCACGCGTGGTTCGCGCAGGAAGCCCCCGCGCAGGCGCTGCTCGATCCGCCGCTCGAGTTCCGCCGTTGTGAGACCGTTTGCGTCGATCAAGCCGATCAACGGCATCGATATCCGGCCGGCGCCATCGACCGCATAGCTGTTGGTCAGCGTATCCTGGCCGAAGACGATGATGCGCAGGCGGTCGCCCGATGCGAGACGGTAGGGCGCGCTTGCGCTCACATCAAACAGTTCGATGCGGTAGCGCGGTTGCGCGCAGCCGGAGACAGCAGCGGACGCGACAATGCAAAGGACAACCAGCAAACGCGAGATCATTCCGGATCCGCCAATAAATGAAAGAAAGAAATTACTTGATCTGGGCCGACGTTAGCGGTCCATGGTTAATGAATTCCCAATGCCGCGAGACTCGGGCTTAACCACACGTCAACCCTGATGATGTATTAATGATCTCATTGCCTTGAGGTTATTTCGATGAGCACCGAGTTTTCGCGAGCCCAGCAATCATCCCGCGATATCGACCTTGCCGACGTCTGGCGAGCAATCGTTGCGGGAAAGAAGGTGATCCTCGCCGTCACGTTTGCTTTTTTTGCGGCCGCGCTCGTCTACGTCGTGTCCGCGTCGCCGCGCTACTCCGGCGAAGCGAAGGTGCTTGTCGAGAATCAGGAGGGCTATCTTACGCGTCAGGACCGGGTCGACGCGGCTCCCGACGAGGCGGCGGTGGCGTCTCAGGTCCAGGTCGTCATGTCGCGCGATCTGGCGCGCCAGGCGATCCGCAAGCTTTCGCTCGCGGGCAACCCGGAGTTCGATCCGATAGCGGGAGCGGGCGGGCTCATCCGTCAGATGGTCGGGCTTGTGACCGGTTCGCGCTCGTCGACGCGCGAGGATCGGATCTTCGAAGAGTATTACAAGCGGATCAACGTGTTCGCGCTACCGAAGTCCCGCGTGGTCTCCATCGAGTTCCAGTCGCGCGATCCTGCGCTCGCCGCGCGCGGGGCAAACGTCATCGCGGAGCTATATATCGAGATGCAGGCCAACGCGAAACGCGATCAGGCGCGGGCGGCGGCGGAGGCGTTGGGCGCCCAGGTTTCGCTTTTGCGCACGAAAGTGGCGGAAGCCGAAGGCAGGGTTGAAGCGTTTCGCGCGCAGACCGGGCTGATGGTTGGCGCAAACAATACGACATTGCCTTCGCAGCAGCTTGCCGAAATCAATGCGCAGCTCGCCACGGCCCGCACCGCGCAGGCGGACGCCCAGGCGCGCGCCCGCCTCCTGCGCGAGGCGTTGCGCAACGGGCGGCTGAACGAAGTGCCGGATATCGCCAACAACGAACTCATGCGCCGCGTGTCCGAGCAGCGCGTCACGCTGCGCAGCCAACTGGCGCTCGAATCCCGCACGCTCGGCCCCGCGCATCCGCGCGCGAAGGACCTCAATGCTCAGATTGCCGCCGTAGAGGCGGAGATGCGAAGCCTTGCGGAAAGGACCGCCCGGACCTTGGAGAACGACGCGCGAATCGCAGGCTCCCGCGTCGAATATCTGACGGCTGCGGTCGAGAAGCAGATGCGCGCGGTCAGCACGTCCGGGGACGACGAAGTCCGACTGCGCGAGATGGAGCGAGAGGCGCGGCTGACGAAGGAGCAACTCGAGCAGAGTACGCAGCGCTGGCAGGAGGCTGTGGCGCGTGAAACGTCGAAGGCGACGCCCGGCGACGCGCGCGTCATCTCACGCGCCGTGGAGCCGGAAAAGCCGGTCTCGCCGAAAAAGATGATGATCCTTTTCGCGGCGATTGGCGGGCTCGCTCTGTCTATATTTGGCGTCGTCGCTCGCGCGATGATCGCCGGTCCCGGTTCTGCCGCGCCGGCCGCGCCCCCGCAGGTTGCGGATCGGCACGCCGCCGCCGACGCATCGGACGCCGGGGCCGCGCTGGCGCGCCCGGCGCCTGCGCCCGAGATAGGCAAGGCCGGAGAAGGCGCGCCATGGCCGCAGGGCGGGGCGCCAGAAGTGGAAGTTGCGGGCAGGGGGGGCAAAAGCGTTGCCGAGATCGGCGAAGCAATCGTCTCTACCAACGAGGAAGCAGACGGTGTTTTCACGCTGGTTGTGGCGACGGACGCGGGGCTTGCGTCGGACGCGGCTCTAGAACTCGGGCGCGAATTGGCGGACGCTGGTCGCGCAGTGCTTGTCGACCTGACCCATTCACGCGGATTACGCGCCAACACCGGCTTGTCCAGCGTCCTCGACGGTTCGGCGACCTTCGGCGAGGCGCTCCGGCGCGATCCGCGATCGCGTCTGCACCTCGTAGATCGCGGATTGGATGTAATCGAGCTGGGCGACAATCTCGAAAATGCGCTCGTCGCTCTGTCGCGCACCTATGACTTCGTCGTGGTTGCCGTCGCCGCGGCGAGCGACATCGAGCTCGCGTTGGGGCTTGCGTCTCTCGCCAATCGTTGTGTCGTGGCTCAAAGCCTCGGCGGAGCGACGCAGCCGACGGGCTCCCTCGCCGTCGCGCTGGAAGAGTCCGGGGCGTCGGTCGTTGATATAATGGAGCCGCATCGGGTCCTGTCCGCGCGGCGGCGGGTGGCCTCTGCGGTCGCCTGATCAGGCTCGCCACCGGATGGCCGCCCGCAGTTTCTTCGCGAGCGGCCACAGCGTTTCGCTTTGCTTGATCCGCCGCTTCGTCCGCTGTTTCATGCCGAGCGCGAGCGCATAGACCTTGCCCTTTGGCGTAACGCCGTGGAACGTGTCGAACAATGGTTCGCGCCGCTCGCACCACTTATCCTTGTAAGCGGCTTCGCCGACGCCGAGATCGAACTCGCGCACGCCGCGCTTGCAGAGCGATTCCAGCAGAAAAATCATTATGAGCTCACCGGGACTCGTCCGCGAGACATCAGGCGTTGCATCGTAGCAGTTTGCCATGGCGTGATAGCGGCCGTCGTGAACGAGGCCGCAATACATCGCGGCGACGCGATTTCCGGCCAAGAGGGCGTGCAGTTCCACCCCGGGCTCCCCGGCGAGCGCCGCATCCGCAATGAACGCGGCCATCAGGTCGACGTCCAGGTCGGCAGCCGCACCCAATTCCCTGAGGCGCAGCTTCTTCTGCTCGCGGAACGCCGTGATGATGCTGTGGATTTCCTCCGGCTTACTTGCATGAAGAAACGATACCCGTCCGCACTGCTCCAGCTTGCGCATGCGCCAGCGCATTCGTTTGCGCGCGTCGCCGGACAAACGCGCCATGAATTGTTCGCTGCTTGAAGGCAGCCGGGCGCTATGAAGGAAGCTTGGCGACGGCCATCCCGCCAACTGGCTCAGCGGATGGGCGCGGCCACCCCAGTCTTGAGGCTGGTTGTAGAGCGCGTAGGCATCCACCCCTGCCGCGCGCGCGCCCGCCAGCAGGATTTGGTGTAGGTCCGGTGCGCGCAGCGCGATGTCGTTCCTCACGAGGGGCATGTTGACGTTCGAATCGCCGCCGCCCGCATAGGAGGCGACGGCGACCGGCGCTTTTCGAGAAAGGGTTAAGGCGAAAAGAACGGCGGGCGCGCCGAATTCATCGCGCGCGAGAAGGAAAAGTGGATCGAGTCCGAGGGCGGCGCCCGTCGTTCGCAGCCAGGGGACCGTCCAGCTGCGCGTCTGATAGCCGGATATGCACGAATTTCCTTCGAGGAACGCCCATTCCCGCCAGACCTCTTCCAGCGAGGCATAGGTCTCGACGGCGCCTGTTTCATGCATGCCATTCTCCGGAGTGACGAATTATTCGTACTTGCTCGGCTAAGTCTTGAGTATAGCGGGGCATCTATGAACGGCGGCTTTCGGCGCTTGAACGGGCAGGGCATGAAGGAGCGGATTATCGGGGCCGGCCTCGGCTTCTTCCGCACCACAGGACTGGACCGCGCAGCGTCCTTCCTGACCCGAGGTCGGGGAGCGATCCTGATGTTCCACAATGTCCGACCGTCGGCTGGACGCGCCTACGCACCCAATCAGTCGCTTGAGGTCACGCCGGAGTTTCTCGACGCTGCACTGTCCCTGCTGGACGCCCTGGGATATGAAGTGATCCCCATAGGCGCGCTGCCTGAACGGCTTGCGAAAAATGGCGGCCGGCGCTTCGCGGTTCTCACTTTCGACGACGGCTATCGGGACAATCTCGAAATTGCGGCGCCGATCCTGCGCCGTCACAATGCGCCCTATGCGATTTATGTCACCACGGGTTTCGCCGACCGGCGCAGCCGGCTGTGGTGGCTGGAGCTCGAGGCGGCGATCGGCGCGCTCGACCATATCGACATGACGGTCGCAGGCCGGGCGTTTTCGGCGCCGGCGCATAGCGTGCAGGAGAAGCAGGCGGCCTACCTCGCCGCTTACGCCTTCCTGCGTGAGCATGATGAGCAGGCGATGCTCGAACAGATTTCGGCGCTTCTCGCGAAAGCGGGGATGAAGCTTGATTGCGGAGAGTTGTGCATGACCTGGGACGAGGTGCGGGAGGCGGCCAGCGATCCGCTATGCACGATCGGCGTTCACACGCTCACGCATCCGCGCCTCGCCAAGTACGACGAGGATTTCGTGTGGCGTGAATTGCGCGAGAGCCGCGAGATCATCGAACGTCAAATCGGGCGGCCCGCCGTTCATCTGGCCTTTCCGTTCGGCGACAGCAGGTCTGCCGGGCCCCGGGAGTTCGAGATTGCGCGCGCATGCGGATATGAGACGGCGGTGACGACGCGGCCCGGCGTACTGTATGCCGGGCATGTCAAGCACCTGACCGCTTTGCCGCGCCTTGCGGTGCACGGGTCCTGGCAGGACGTGCGGTTGCTGGAATCGCTGCTGACCGGCGCGCCGTTCGCCATGTGGAATCTCGGCCGGCGCGTCGACGTCAGCTGACGCCTCAGCCGTCACGGCCGCCTTCCATCCATTTGATGAGCGGGAAGACGGGAATCACCCAGGCGACGCCGATCAGCGCGTAGCTTAGCCCCTGGACAAGCTTCGAGGCTTCCTGCAGCGGGCGCGCCTGCGCCAGGGCCATCGCGACGAGCGCGTAGACGACGACGAAAGCCAGCAGGACGAAGGTCCCAATCAGCTTTCTCTGGCGGCGTGTGAGGGACAATCTCTTTCCTCGTTGCGTGGGTGCGACCGCTGCGCGCGTTTACGTGGCGGCGTGAGCGGCATATGTCTCCGCCCACCGAAACGTCAACCGGCCGTAAGCATGACCGCCGCAGCGCACGCATCACTTTCGAGCGAATCCTCAGCCGCCGACAGCATGGCCCCGGTCCGCGCGTGGCTCTACCTTGTCGCCGCGCTGGTGTTTCTGATGGTGATCGTGGGCGGAGCGACACGCCTGACGGAATCCGGGTTGTCGATCACGGAATGGAAGGTCGTCACCGGCGTCCTGCCGCCCCTCTCGGAGGCCGCCTGGCTCGCGGAGTTCGAAAAGTACAAGCAAATTCCGCAGCATGGGCAGCTTTTTCCGACAATGACGCTGCCCGAGTTCAAGTACATCTTCTACTGGGAATGGGGCCACCGACTGCTCGGCCGGATTATCGGGTTCGCCTTTGCGCTCCCGCTGGCATGGTTCTGGTGGACCGGCCGCGTGAGGGGCAGCCTGCGCTGGAAACTGCTCGGTCTGCTGGCGCTGGGCGGTCTTCAGGGCGCCGTGGGCTGGTGGATGGTCGCATCCGGGCTCGTTCACCGAACGGAGGTCGCGCCGGAACGCCTGGCCGTCCACCTCACGCTGGCGTCCATCACCTTTGTGGCTCTCATAGGCACGGCCATGAGCCTGCGCGCCCGGGCGCCTGAGCTGGCGGCGTCGGCCCTGCGGGGGGCTGCCGGGTGGCTGGTCGCGTTCCTGCTGCTCCAGATCGCGCTGGGCGCTCTCGTGGCGGGATCGCGCGCGGGGCTCACATACAATACCTGGCCGCTCATGGATGGCGCCTTCGCGCCAGCGTGGTCGGTGATGACCAGCATGGAGCCGGGCTGGCGCAATTTCTTCGAGAACCATGCGACCGTGCAGCTCCAGCACCGGTTGGGCGCCTATCTGCTGCTGGCCTATGTGCTGTGGCACGCGTGGTCCGCGCGCAGCGTGTCGCCGGGATCGAAGGCTGCGAATCGGGCCGTCGCCCTCGTCGGGCTCGTGCTGACGCAGGCGGCCATCGGCGTCGCCACGCTCCTGTCGGTGGACGGTGAAATTCCGCTCGGCTGGGGCCTGCTGCACCAGGGCTTTGCAATCGTCGTGCTGGGTATGGCGACGGCGCACTGGCGCGCGCTCGCTCGTTGAAAAGCTGAGTTTCTCCAAGTAATTGAAGCGGGCTCTTAAGAAAAAGAGTCCGCTCCTTCGCGTACTGATTCAGGTTTTACGACAGCACGCGCACGCCGATCAGCGCATTGTGGAACGTAAAGAACAAGAGCCATGCGGCGGTGCCGGCGCCGAGCGCGATCCAGTCTCCCTTGCCGAACGGAGCCCGTGGCGGGCCCGTCTCGCCGCGCTTCTTCACAGCGATGCGGTCGTAGACAGCCCACCCAAGAAATGAACCGAACAGGATCATGGAGCCGAGGTCGCCGTTCGCGAGCAGATGCGCGAAAGCCCAGATCTTCACTCCGACGAGCATCGGGTGCTTCAGGGTCGACTTGATCTGGCCGTTTGGCGACTTCGACGCAGCCAGCGCGACGAATGCAACCCACATGAGCGGGATCACGAGGTGGGACATGCCGCGGGGCGGGTCCCATACGCGGATGTAGCCCGCGTCCCGGTAGGCGCCGTAGCCGTAGATGATCAGCACGAGGCCAAGCAGCGAGCCGATGGAATAGATTGCCTTGTAGCCGTTCTCGCCGAGCGCGCTGATCAGCCCGGCGCGCCGTTCGCGCAGGGTCGAGACCGAGTGCACGCCAAGGAATATTACGAGGCCGATGATTAGCAGGAGCATCAATTAGCCTCCATTACGCGGGCAGCGCGGCCAGGGCCTGTTCGAGGTCGGCGATGATGTCCATCTCGTCCTCGATTCCGATGGAGACGCGCACAACGTCCGGCCCGGCGCCGGCCGTCACCTTCTGCGCGTCGCTCAGCTGGCGGTGGGTCGTGGATGCCGGATGAATAACCAGCGAGCGCGTGTCGCCCACATTGGCCAGATGCGAGAAGAGCTTGAGGTTTTTCACGAGGGCGATGCCAGCCTCGTAGCCTCCCTTCAGGCCGAAGGTGAACACGGCGCCGCAGCCCCGCGGGCAATATTTCTTCGCCCGCTCATGGTACTTGTCGCCATCGAGTCCCGGATAGCTGACCCACGCGACCGCCTTGTGGCCGGCAAGGTAACGGGCGACGCCCAGCGCATTCTTTGAGTGCTTCTCCATGCGCAGGGGTAGCGTCTCGATGCCCGTCAGGACCAGGAATGCGTTGAAGGGCGAGAGCGCGGGGCCGAGGTCGCGCAGGCCGAGCACGCGGCAGGCGATGGCGAAGGCGAAATTGCCGAAGGTCTGGCCTAGCACCATGCCATTGTACTCCGGCCGGGGCTCGCTCAGCATCGGGTAGCGCTTGTCGGCCAGCCAGTCGAACGAGCCGCCGTCAACGATGACGCCCGCAATCGAGTTGCCGTGGCCGCCGAGGAATTTCGTCGCCGAATGGACGACAATGTCGGCGCCATGCTCGAATGGCCGCACGAGGTAGGGTGTCGCCAGAGTGTTGTCGACGATGAGCGGGATGCGATGCTTCCTGGCGATTTTCGAAATGGCTTCGATGTCGCAGATCACACCGCCCGGATTGGCGATCGACTCGATGAAGATCGCCTTCGTGCGGGGACCGATCGCCGCCTCGAGGGCGGGCAGGTCGTCGGGATCGGCCCATTTCACGTTCCAGCCAAAGTTCTTGTAGCTGTGATTGAACTGGTTGATGGAGCCGCCGTAGAGCTTGGTCGAGGCGATGAAGTCGTCTCCCGGCGTCATCAGCGTGTGCATGACGAGGTGCTCAGCCGCGTGGCCGGAGGCGACGGCCAGAGCCGCCGTGCCCCCTTCAAGCGCGGCCACCCGCTCTTCGAGGACGGCGTTCGTCGGGTTGGTGATGCGGGTGTAAATGTTTCCGAACGCCTGCAGTCCGAACAGGCTCGCAGCGTGTTCGACGTCCTGGAAGACGAAGGACGTCGACTGATAGATCGGAGTCGCGCGAGCGCCCGTTGCGGGGTCCGGCTGCGCGCCCGCATGGATCGCAAGGGTTGCGAAAGCGGGGGGCGACACGGTCTTGTCGGTCATTTGAGCGTCCTCTCTACTCCGGAGACGGGCTGCCCGTGCGTGGCGCCTCGTTCACGCTGCGCAGCCTAGTTGGCTGGGCGCCCGGAGGAAAGGCGCCACTGGCTTCCCGGAGGCCGTACGGCTATGAAAAGCCGTCCGCGGCGGTCCGGAGAAAGGCCGCCGGGCAGGGAAGGCGCATAGCGCCCGCGGGGCGCTCAGGCAAAGGGCCAGTCATGGATCAGGACGTTCTCGACCGCATCGCCATTCGTCAGTTGATCGACAATTGGGTGCTCTGGCGCGACGCAGGCATGTGGGAGCAGTTCCGCACCGTCTGGCATCCGGAAGGGCGGATGCTCGCCACTTGGACGCAAGGCACCGGCGACGAGTTCATCGCCATGAACAAGGAGGGGTGGGCCAAGGGGGTCAGCATCCTGCACTTCCAGGGCGCGCATACGGCCGAGGTGCGCGGCAATCGCGCAATATCCATGACCAAGATGCACATCAACCAGCGCGCCAAGGTGCACGACGTCCTCGTCGACGTGGTCTGCACCGGCCGTTTCTATGATTTCCTGGAAAAGCGCAACGGCAAGTGGGGCTTCATCCTGCGCCAGCCGATCTACGAGAAGGACCGGATGGACCCGGTGACGCCGGGCGCAACCGTGCCGCTCGAAAAGGAGCTTCTGGAAAGCTTTCCCGAAGGTTACCGGCATCTCGCCTACCTCCAGCACAGGATCGGTTATCCGGTGAAGAAGAACATGCCCGGGCTGAAGGGCGAGCGCGTCGAGGCGCTCTATCGCGCAGGCGCCGCTTGGCTCTCCGGCGAGCCGCTCGGATGGGGCCACGACTGACGGACAGACGGTTCAGGGGGAACACATGCGCAATTTCAACGAGAATACGATCACCGACGCCGTCATCCAGCGGTTTTCGACGTCCACCGATCCGCGCGTGAAGGAGATCTGCACGTCGCTGGTCAAACACCTGCACGACTTTGTGCGCGACGTTCGCCCGACCTACGAGGAGTGGGAGTACGCCATCGACTTCCTCACCCGGACCGGCAAGATCTGCGACGGCGCCCGGCAGGAGTTCGTGCTCCTGTCCGACACTCTGGGCGTCTCCATGCTGGTGGACGCCGTGAACAACCCGGTCGGCGGCAAGATCACGCAATCGACCGTGCTTGGACCGTTCTACGTGGAAGATCCGCAGGTGTTTCCGCTCGGCGCCGACATTTCCGGCAAGATGCGCGGCACGCCGGCCTACGTCACAGGCAGCGTCTCATCGGAAGACGGAACCCCGCTTGCCGGCGCCATCGTCGACGTGTGGCATTCGGACGACGACGGCTTTTACGATGTGCAGCAGCTCGACAAGTTGGAAGGGCATGCGGGTCGAGGGCGCTTCATTGCCGACGAGCACGGCAAGTTCCGGTTCTGGACGATCAAGCCGACGTGCTATCCTGTGCCGACGGACGGTCCGGTTGGCGAGATGCTCAACGCGCAGGGCCGACATCCGTGGCGCCCGGCGCATCTGCATTTCATGATCCACGCGCCGGGGCATCGCAAGCTCGTGACGCATGTCTTCGACCGCGCCGACAAGTATCTTGATTCCGACGCGGTGTTCGGCGTGAAGGACGAGCTGGTTCGCGATTATCCCGAGCATCCCCCGGGCGTTGCGCCGGACGGCTCGAAGCGCGACACGACGTGGGCGACAATCCAGTACGACTTCGTCATGGCGAAACTGCCAGCAAAGGCAGCCTGAATTCCGCCTGCGCTTTTCGTGGACGGCCCGAAAAAAGCGCAGGAACGTATTAACCAACATGTTTGAATGGCGGGAGCGCGACGCTGTGATGGCGCTCCTGTCCTATTCGGTTCAGCCTGCGTTAAACGCCGCACATTAAGGTCAAGATCGAGCTTTGTGACCCAAACTCGGCTGGACCTAAGATGCATTCCCATTTTGCTCATAGCCGCCGCGGGGCGCTTATTCCCATTGGGCGCCTTCGCGCGATGCGCGTTGCAGGACGCAAGGCGGCCCGCGACGAACGCGGCGCCGCCGCCGTCGAATTCGGCCTGATTTCGATTCCGTTTTTCGCAACAATCTTTTTCCTTGCGGAGAGCGGTTACAATTTTTTCATTCAATCGCAGCTCGAGAGCGCGACGGTCATCGCTTCGCGTCAGGTGATGATCGGCGCCGCGCAGAGTTCCGGACTTAGCATGAGCGATGTCCGGTCCGAAATTTGCAGCCGGCTATTCGTCGGATCAAACTGCACCGCGCGGCTCTACGTGGACATCCGCAGCTACGACGCGAACGTAACGGCCCACCTTGATCCCGTCAGCGTCAACCAGCTGGACAATAAATTCTGCCTCGGCGGGCCTGGCCAATACACGATCGTCAAGGTGGCTTATGCGGCGCCGGTCGTCGCAAGCATCTGGCAGACGTCGCCGGTCATTGTGAATGGCGTGAGCGTCAGGATGATGCGCGCCGCCACCGCGTTTCGCAACGAACCCTACAACGGCGCAGCCGGGACGGTGTGCTGACATGGCTCTTCGCTCGATTGAACATCTTCGTCGCCGCTTGCGCGATTTCGCGGGCGACCGGCGGGCGTTTGCCGCTCTGGAATTCTCGCTCGTTCTCCCAGTCCTCACAGCGGCCGGTCTCGGCGGCGCGGAAACGATGCGCTACCTGCTCATTCAGAAGCAGGTCAGCAAGGCGGCCGAAGTCGCGGCTTCCATGGTCGCGATGTTCGATGACTTCTTCCGCGCTCAGGACGAGCAGTTCATCTATGACACGATGCAGGTGCTCGTGCCCTTCGCTGCGCGCGACGCGGCGAGCGCCAACACCTCATGGCGCGACGTCATAAAGGTTGGCGTGGGGGCTGTAAGATTCCTGAAACAGGATGCGGCATGCACCAGTAATTGCGTAACGAATCCGATGGTGATGTGGCGAACCGGCGCCCGGACCTGTGGTTTCGTTCCATATTCCAATTCCGGCGACCTCGCCTCCGTGCCGACACAGCTGGAGCGTTCGCTGGGTACGCTCGTCGTCGCCGATGTGACCTATACCTATACGCCGATGTTCGGAAGCAGCTACCTTCCGGGGATCACAGTGACGCGATCCAATTTTCAGCAACCGCGATTCGTTGAAGCCGTGGCAGTGGAAGATCCTGGCGGCTGGCTCTGTCGCAATCCCATTGCCGCTCCGCCGCGCACTCCTCCAACTCGAAGATAATGCGCTTTCTGAAGGTCATATTGGCTCCGCCGACCGGGGATGATTTCGATGACCACGTTGCATCGCCTGAAGAGCTTCATTCGGAACGAGCGCGGCAACGTCGCGCTTCTGACCGCCATGCTGATCCTGCCGCTTGCCGGAGTTGGGGGACTTGCAGTCGATCACATGACCGCGGTCTCCGCCAAGACGCGGTTCGACGCCGCCGCCGACGCTGCGGCGCTCGCAGCGGTTAAAACCGCTACGGCAGTCGCCACGGGCGAGACCAACTGGGGTTCCGGCGATCCTGTGCAGGCAGGCACGGAGGCGGCCCTGCGCGTTTTCAATGCGAATGCGAGAAGCGCCGGCGCCACGGCCGTTCCTCAGCCAACGATCACTTTGACGGCTGTGCCGGGAAGCGCGGAATATTCGTCGGTGGTGACGTGGACATCCAGTTCTCCGGCTACATTCGGCGGCCTGTTCGGCATCGGCCACCACCAGATTGCCGGTCGCGCCGACGCGCGCGCGAGCAAGCCTGCCTACAGCGACTTCCACATTGTCATGGACATGTCGATGTCGATGCTGATTGGCGCGACGTCCGCCGATGTGCTCGCAACCTACAACGAACTTGGTTGCGCATTTGCCTGCCATGTGCCGAGCGCCATCTATCGCACCGATCGCGCGACGCTCCTGCAATTGCGCGCCAATACGAATGTCCGGTTGCGAGTCGACGTCATGAAGGACGCGATTGTCGCAGCTATCGAGGAAATGCGAAGGAGGCAGACCATAGCCGGGCAGTATCGCATCGCGCTCCACGGGTTTTCGAACGAAATGAAAACATTCATGGACATCAGCGACCCCCGCTCAAGCGATTACGACGCCGTCATCGCCGCCGTCCGCGCTGCGGATGTCTGGCACACCATCGGCGGGGGGACTGGGCTTTCCAACATGTTTCCCTGGTTGAGAACGAAGCTGCGTAGCGGCGGCGACGGCTCTGCCGGCAACCCGTTCCAGCGTGTGATCCTGATTACGGATGGGATCCAGGATTCAATCAAGTTCGCGTCAAATGGGGACTTTTTATACGAGTCCATGCATGTTATCGCCCCACAGAATGGTTTCCTCTCCGTCATGGACCCCGCCGTTTGTTCCCCCATCAAGCAGATAGGAGCCGAGCTTGCAGTTGTGCTGGTGGAGTATGTTGTTCCGACGCGGGTGCCTGGTGTTTGGGTGGCGCCCAACGAAACCGTATATTTCAATTACATTGCCGACACCCTGTTCCCGGTGATGACACAACGCATGACCTCATGCGCATCGAGCCCGTCACATTTCGCACACGCCAACACGCCCTCGGAGATCTACCAAGCGATCAAGGGCGCATTTAGCGGGCCGCGCGGCCTCGCGTTGACCCGGTGAGAGCAGATTACGCGCGCGGCGTCCGTGCCGGATATACGCCGAGCCGCATCGCCTCGACCTTGATGCAAAGGTCCATGACGACCTTCACTCCGCGCGCCTCTGCGCGGCGCGCCGCCGCGTCGTTTCGCACGCCCAGTTGCAGCCAGATGGCGCGGGGCAGCGTCGGTAGCGCGAGCGCTTCATCCACCGTTTCGCCAGCGGCTTCGGAATTGCGGAATACGTCGACGATGGCGATGGGGCCGGGGACGTCCGCCAGGCTTGCGTAAACGGGCGCGCCGCCGATTTCCTTGCCGGCCAATCCCGGATTGACCCCGACCGCGGGGAAGCCCATGCGCAGCAATGCGAGAAAAACGCCGTGCGACGGGCGCAGGGGATTGTTTGACAGGCCGACCACGGCGACGACGCCTTGTCCCCCCAACACATCGCGCAGGTATTCGTCACTGTACTCGTCGTGATTCATCCGGGGCGCTCCCTGCGGCTTCGACCAAGGTTTACCGGCGGCGGCCGCGGCGAGGCTTGTTCGACGGTTGCCGCCGTGTCAATTGGCGCTGATGAAATCCCGTCTTGCGCCAGACGCCATCAACGCTTTCTTCGCCGATCATTTCCCGCAGATCGGGCCGGGGCGCGATTTTGTCGTCGAGGAGGCGGGGCAGCGGTTCGCGCGCATGCGGCTGCTCTATAGCGATCGCCGGCTGAGGCCAGGCGGCACGATCTCCGGACCGGCGATGTTCGAACTTGCCGATCTTGCGCTTTACGCCGCCATTCTCGCCGAGCTTGGCGTCGGCGACGACCCTGCGAGGGCCGACCGGTCGCGGGGCGCGCTCGCGGTGACAACGAACCTCAACATCAACTTCCTCCGCAAGCCTGCGCCGGGCGATCTCATCGCTGACGCCCGGCTGATGAAGGTGGGGCGACGCCTTATCGTCGGGGAGGCGTGGCTCCATCCCGAGGGCGACGCCGAACCAGTCGCCCACGCGACCGGCGCCTATTCCGTGCCTCCGCCCGGAGCCGATCTGGTAGGCTGAGCGCGTTCGATTCGGGGTATTGGAGATTTCAGGCGCATGGCGGGTTTTCCCTATCGCAGCGCGCATTTCATCGGCATCGGCGGCGTCGGGATGAGCGCGACGGCGATGCTCCTGCGCGACGCCGGCGTCGCTGTCACCGGTTCGGACGAGGCGGTCTATCCCCCGATTTCCGACGTGCTGCGCGATGAGAAGCTCGACGTGCGCACGCCCTACGCGGCGGCGAACATTCCGCAGGGCGTAGAGGCCATCGTCATCGGCAAGAACGCGAAGCTCGTTCCCGAAACCAACCCGGAGGTCGCGGAGGCGTTCGGGCGCGGGGCGCCAATCCTCTCCTTCGCAGACGTGCTCGGGATGCTGGCCGCGCAGCGCACCGCAATCGTAGCGGCGGGGTCCTTCGGCAAGACGACGAGCGTGTCGCTTCTAGCGCACTGCCTCTCCGAATGCGGGGTCGATCCTTCCTACATGATCGGCGCGGCGCCGCTGTCGCCGCCGCGCTCGGCGCGGCTTGGCGCAAGCGACCTGATGCTGCTGGAGGGAGACGAGTATCCGTCTTCCAACACCGACGATCGCTCGAAATTCCTGCATTACCGGCCGGCGCATCTGCTGCTGACGCCGCTCGCGCACGACCATGTCAACGTGTTCCCGACGGTGGAGAGTTATCTCGCGCCGTTTTCGCAGCTCGTCGAGCTCGTGCCGGCAAAGGGGCTTGTCGTCGCATCGACAAGCGGCGAGTTGTCGGGCCGGTTCCTGGCAAGCGTGAAGCGTCCCGTCGTCACCTACGGGATCCGCGAAGGCGATTGGCAGGTCCGGGACATCGCCTGGGGCGAGCGCACGCGGTTCACGATCATGCGTGGCGCACACGAAGTCGTGCGCTGCGAAACAAGCCAGCTCGGCTTGCACAACATCGAGAACATGCTCGGCGTCGCCGCGCTGTCGCTTTCGCTGGGCCTGGTGTCGCCCGAAGGATTCGCGGCGGCGATGGCGTCGTTCAAGGGCATCCGGCGCCGGCTCGACCGAAAGTCGGAGCGAACCCGCATTCCCATGTTCGAGGGGTTCGGCTCCTCGGACGAAAAGACGATGAGCGCCATCGCGGCCATGAAGCAGCACTTCGGCGACAGGCGGTTGATCGTGGTCTTCGAGCCGCACACGTTCTCATGGCGAAACCGCGCGACCCTGCATTGGTACGACCATTCCTTCCGGGGCGCGGACAAGGTGTTTGTCTGGCCGCCGGCGGAACAGGGGGCCGGAACGCACGATCAGATCGGGCAGGCGGAGATCCTCGCGCGCCTGGCGGCGGCGGGAATCAGGGTGGAGGGATTGTCCCCCGGCGCCCGGGCCGTGGAGGCTGTCGGGGCGGCTCTGGGAGACGATTGCGCGGTCCTCTTCCTGTCCTCCGGGCCGCTTGGCGGCCTCATCGAGACCGTGCCGGTCTGGGCGGAGAAGCATTTTCCGGCCGAATAGTGCGGTATTATGATACCGTACAGTAAAAAAGCCCGTTTTGCTGGGCTTTTTGGGGCATTCTGCCTCACAACTTTGTTGACGCGCGCAGGAGCGGCGCCTATAAGCCCGCATTCCCTGACGGGGCCGTTCGCGGCTCCGCTTAGAAACGGAACTCCGATCATGTATGGCAATACGACCTCGACCAAGCCTGCCGACGTCGAGAAGAAGTGGGTGCTGATCGACGCGAACGGCCTCGTTGTGGGCCGCCTCGCCACGATCATCGCCATGCGTCTGCGCGGCAAGCACAAGGCTTCCTTCACGCCCCACGTCGACGACGGCGACAACGTCATCGTCATCAACGCCGACAAGGTGGTTCTGACGGGCCGCAAGCGCGACCAGAAGATGTACTATCATCACACCGGCTTCATCGGCGGCATCAAGGAGCGCTCCGCCAGGTTCATTCTCGAAGGCCGCTTCCCGGAGCGGATCGTCGAGAAAGCCGTGGAGCGGATGCTGCCCCGCGGCCCGCTTGGCCGTCAGCAGCTCGGCAACCTGCGCGTCTACAAGGGCGCTGAACATCCCCACGCCGCCCAGAGCCCGGTGACCCTCGACGTCGCCGCCCTGAACCGCAAGAACGCCCGGAGCGCCTGAACATGGCCGAGACCCTTTCCTCCCTGCAGGACCTCAAGGAAGCCACGGCGACGCCGGCTCCCGAGGCTCCGGTTTACGTGCAGAAGCTCGACAAGCTCGGCCGCGCCTATGCGACCGGCAAGCGCAAGGACGCCGTCGCGCGCGTCTGGATCAAGCCGGGCGCGGGCAAGATCACCGTCAACGACCGCGAATTCGACGTCTACTTCGCGCGTCCGGTGCTGCGCATGATCGTCCAGCAACCGCTCGTGATTTCGAAGCGTCTGGGCCAGTACGACCTTATGATCTCCGTCAACGGCGGCGGTCTTTCGGGGCAGGCCGGCGCGGTTCGTCACGGGCTCGCGAAGGCGCTGACGAACTTCGAGCCGGAGCTTCGCCCGGCGCTCAAGAAGGAAGGTTTCCTCACGCGCGACGCGCGTGTCGTCGAGCGCAAGAAGTACGGCAAGCGCAAGGCTCGCCGCAGCTTCCAGTTCTCCAAGCGCTGAGCGAACACGTTCTGGAATCGTCGAAGGGCCGTGCATTGCGCGGCCCTTTTTCTATTCGCCCGCTTTCAACCGGCGCCGAATGACCGCCTGAATTGATCCGCAGCCTTACCGGCGCAGACATGCGGGGCGGCCGGGCAAAATGCGCGGCGCGATGTCGCATTCTCCCGAAAATGCAACAAAATAGCTGCTTGCAAGCTTCACTTTCAAACGCCCCGCCATAGGTCGCTCGTCGTCTGCAGGCTTGAGCCTGTTCCAAGAGGATGAGTACATGAAGAAACTTGTTGCAGGCGCGCTGCTGGCCTCGTTTGCTCCGGCGGCTGCGATCGCGGCCGATCTGCCGCGCCGTTCACCGGCTGTTGCGCCCGCGCCAGCCTTCGTCGCCGCGCCGGTGTGGTCCGGCTTCTATGCTGGCGTGAATGCCGGGTACGCGTTTGACGCGTCGACGCGCGCCAACACGATCGGCACGACGGCCTTCCAGACCCTGGTCCCGCTATACGCGCCATCGTCACTCTCCGTCGGCGGCGAAGGCTTCATCGGCGGCGCGCAGGCGGGCTACAATTGGCAGTCGGGCTCCTTCGTTTTCGGTCTCGAAACCGACATTCAGTACATCGACGCATCGGGCGGATCGGCGTACACCGGCGCGGCGCTGGCGATCCCCGGCGTCGGGACCACGTCGACCCTCACCACGAGCGCCAATGCGAAACTCGATTACATCGGCACCGTGCGCGCGCGCGCCGGCGTCGCCTTCGGCAGCGCGTTCGTGTATGCGACCGGCGGCCTTGCCTATGGCGGGACGAAGCTGACGGCGAGCGTCGTCCCTGACTCATTGCCGGTCGCCAACTGGCGCGGATCGTCATCGTCCACAGCGGTCGGCTGGACGCTCGGCGGCGGCCTCGAGTACATGCTCAACCGCAATTTTTCGGTGAAGGCCGAATATCTCTACTACGATCTCGGCGACGAGACGGTGGCTGCCCTCGGCAATTCGACGGTCCGCAATGTGCGGGAACTCGACCGAATCGATTATGTCGCAAAGGCCGATTTCACCGGCAGCATCGTACGAGTCGGCTTGAACTACCGCTTCGGCGGCGCGCCGGCGCCCGTCGTCGCCCGCTATTAAGGCGCTGCGATGAAAGGTCCGTCCGCGCCATGGGCGCGGGCGGATCATCCGAGCAGGCGCCAGACGCAATACGCAGCCAGCGCAATGAGGCCAAGGGAGCACGCGCCTTCCAGAGTCAGCAGCAACCAGTACCAGCGCGGCTCGTTCCCCCTCTCGATAAGACCTGGCCTGCCGGGCAGCTCACCGCTCCGCCAGCCTGCGATCGTGGCCGGGATGGTCACCAGGGAGAGCGCGACCGACAGGACGAGGCCCAGCCAATTCGCCAGGGCGTCGCGGGCAGGCGACGCGGCGGCGGCCTCCAGGGCAAGATACAGCCCCAGTCCCAAGGCCCCGCAAAGAGCCGCTGTTCTTGCAATTTGAACGAGATGCTTCGTCATCGGTTCATTGGGGCTCTTGCTTGCCGTCCCGCTTGGTCGCCCAGGGAATCGCTGGCCGCGTTGAGCGTATGGAACCATGTGCTACGCTTTCTCCAAAATCCAAGCCGGGAGGAGAGCGTGCTCACAACAGCCAAGCGGATATTGATCGCGTCATGCGCCTATGCGGCGGGCGCCGCCATGGCCAGCGCGCAGGATGTCGCCTCCTTCTACAAGGACCGCACTGTCACGCTCATCGTCAGCACGGGGGCAGGGGGCGGTTACGACCTGCTTGCGCGCACCATCGCGCGCCACATGCCTCGCCACATCCCGGGCGCGCCGACCATCGTTGTCCAGAACATGCCGGGCGGCGGCGCGCTCGTCGCAACCAACCACCTCTATAGCGTCGCGGCCAAGGACGGGTCCGTCTTCGCGGGTCTGTCGAACAACACGCCGTTCGAGCCGCTGTTCGGCACGAAGGAGGCGCGCTACGATCCTGAAAAATTTTCCTGGCTCGGCTCGCCGAGCAGCGAAATTGGTCTGCTCGCGGTCTGGCATACAGTGCCTGTTCGCTCGCTGGACGACGCGCGCAGGCGCGAGATCACTGTCGGCTCCACAGGCGTGAACGCAACCCCAAGTTTTTATGCGCGATTGCTGAACGAAACGCTGGGGTTCAATCTCAAGGTTATCGTCGGCTACAAGGGGCAGAATGAAATCTTCATCGCGATGGAGCGCGGCGAACTGGATGCGACATCGAGCATCTTCTACTCGTCGCTGATAGCCACGCGCCCGGCATGGCTTGCCGAAAAGAAGGTCAATCTTATCGTTCAATATGGCCTTGCACGGCAGCCGCAACTGGACGGTGTGCCCTTCGCGCCGGACCTGGCGAAAAATGCGGACGACAAAGCTTTGATGACGGCTGCATTCGCGCCCTTGTCCGTTGGCCGTCCCTATGCAATGCCGCCGGGCGCGCCCGCGGACCGCGTCGCTGCAATGAAGAAGGCGCTCGAAGCCACATTTCGCGACAATGAATTCGCAGCTGAAGCGACGAAACAGCAAATGGACGTTTCAAGCCCGTTGAGCGGCGAACAAATCGTCCGGATCATCCGAGGCGCCTATGCGCTGCCGGATGCGCAGGTGCAGCGGCTGCGCAAACTCTCGACGCCGTAAGATCAGGCTAGCCCGCGCATGTAGGTGAGCAGGCTGACGATGGCGCCGCCGATCGCCAGCGCCCCACCGAAGAATTGAAGCGCCATTGGCGACACGATCGACGTGTTGAACACGTCCTCTTGCCGCTGGCGCTTCACGCCAAGATAAAACATCACGGCGCCGGAGCCGGCGACGGCAAGGGCGATCTTGAAAAGCACGGCGGCCCCCATTGCTCCTATGCGCCTGGGCGGACGGGCGAATTCCCTCGCACAGGCGTAACCGCAGGGGGCTATACGCCAGCCGTCCTGACCGCGCAATCAGCCCAATGGGCGGGATTGCGCATTTCTGGCTACGGCCACCAGGAATGGCCGCGCCGCCTGGACGGCCGGACGGCAGGCCGGCGCGGTGTCCGCAAGATGGGCGCCGGGCCGCGCATGGCCTGCCCAAACCGCGAGTGCGGATGTCGCCGCCAGGGATATTCCAAAGCAAAGGGATAGCGCCTTCAGCGGGGGGAGGGAGCCGGACCGTGTCCGGCTCCGCAGCGCCGACGATCAGGCGGGGGATGCCTGCGTCCCACGCGCCCGCATGCGTTCAGAGATGCGGTCCTTGATTGCGAGCCGTAATTTCTTCAGCCGCAAGAGCCGGATCGAATCTGGAAAACGCTGCCTGACCTCGCGTCGGATTTCTTCGTCGAGCCTGCGATGTATGACGCTCAGACGATAGACGTACGCATTCATTGCCAACCTCCGTCGATGGGTTTCATCGATCGGGTCAACCCGGGCGCCGTTCGAGTTCGGGGGGATAAACGAACCTGCACCGAGTTAACCCGATGCGGTCCGACATGACGGTTTCCACGAGGGAACTCGCCAGAGGGGCCCGGTCCGCAACTTTGAGATAGGCGCCTTGAAATGAGCGTCAAGGTCGGCGAAAGCAAAACCCGTTAGCGCGAACACGGTTGCGTGATGTGCGTCCGCGCACTTGCGGGAGCATTGCTCCGGTAGCACTCTCCGGTGAGTTCACTCAGGGAATTTGCAGATGAATATGGTCGCCCGTACAGCCGCTCTCGCCTTCGGCGCATCCGTGCTTGCCTCGAGCGCGTTGACATCCGCCGCCGTTGCGCAGGTGCTGCAGAGTTACGTTGTTGAAAACGTGAAGACGCAGTCCTCCGACAAGAGCGCGGACGTTGCGATTGCGCGCATCGAGGTGGTGGGCGCCAACGTGACGCGCGCGGACCTCGAACGGCTGCTCACGCCGGATCTGCCAGCGGAAACGCGCGGCGAAATCATGATGAACCTTCAGGCGCAACGCATATTCGTTCCTGAGGTCGTCATCACCCGAACCGGCGATGAGAAGGGACGTTTCGTCCTGCGCGATTACCTTGTGGTGAACCTCGATCGCGCGCGTTTCGACCGTATTTCGCTCGGCTCCATCTCCGGTACGATGACTACGAAGGAGAAGTCCGAGGGCACGTTCAACTCGGGTCAGATCACACTCGAGGGCGGCGACTTTTCGAAGGTTGCGGCGGCGGCGAAGGCGGGCAATGCGACTGACGGAGTCGCGAAACTTCGGCTGTTCTCGTGGTCGGGCTTCGAGCTGGCCGTCACCGATGCGAAAGTTCCCGCCACCGCGGCAGGCGGCAACACCTATCGCTTCGGACTGAAGTCGGCGAACGCGAAGACCGACTATGCCGGCGATGTGCCGACGCGCGCCACCGCGAACTTCAACGGCATGTTCTTCTATGCGCCGCCCGCCAGCGATGTTGGACAATCTCTTGCGAAGTTCGGCTACGATCGCATGGAGTTCGGAATCAATTTCGACGGCGCTTACAATCCGGCGAACAAGAGTTTCGCGCTGACGGATTACTCAATCTCCGGCCTGAACGCCGGTACGATCGCGCTGGCCGGCGCCTTCGCGAACATCGACGCTTCGACATTCACGGCCAATCTTGAAGGCCGCGTTGCGTCGCTGATGAAGGGCAATATCGCGGATGTGAACTTGCGTTACGTCGATGCGGGTCTTTTCGACAAGGCTCTGGTGTTCTACGCCGCCTCGCAGGGGAAGGATCCGTCGTCCGTTCGCAAGGAGTGGGCGATGATGATCGTCGGCATGTTGCCCATGCTGATGGGCGGCGATCCGGCTGCGCTCAAGATTTCCGAGGCGCTGAGCGCGTTCGTCACCCAGCCCAAGTCGCTGACGATTTCGCTCAAGGGCAAGAACGGGCCGGTCAACATGTCCGATCTGGGCAAGCTCATGGACCCTGCCTCACTGTTGTCTCAGGTCGCGATTACGGCCATCGCCAATCGGTGACCCTTGCGGGCGGCGCCTGCCGGCCCGATATGATGGGCCGCCATGAGCCAAGACCCTGTTTCCATCGATAACGCGTTCAGCGGGCCGCTGCTCGGCGGCTCGCATGAGCCGACCTTCGCCGGGGCGCAGTCGTTCATGCGGCGGCGCTTCAGCAAGGACATCGGGCAGGCGGACGTCGTCGTCTGGGGCGTTCCCTTCGACGGCGCGACGTCGAACCGGCCAGGCGCACGTTTCGGCCCGGCCGCCATCCGCCGCGCCTCATCCATTTTTGACGGCGATCCGCAATATCCATCGCGGCGCGATCCCTTCGCCGAGATGGCCGTGATCGACGCGGGCGACTGCTACTTCGAGTACGAGCGCCTGCAGGACGCGCCGAAGCTCATCGAAAGTCAGGCGCGCCAGATCGTGTCTCGCGAGCGCCAGCTTGTGACGCTGGGCGGCGATCACTTCGTGACGCTTCCGCTCTTGCGCGCGCACGCCGCGGTTCACGGCAAGCTCGCTCTTGTCCAGTTCGACGCACATCAGGATACATGGGACGACGACGGCACGAAGATGTCGCACGGAACCTTCGTCACGCGCGCCGTCTCGGAAGACCTGATCGACGTGAATCGGTCCGTGCAGGTGGGCGTTCGAACGGTGGCGCCACACGACTACGGAATGGAAATTATCGACATGGAGACGTGCGCCGCGATGGGATCGGCGGGCGTGGCTGCGCGTATCAAGGCGCGCGTGGGGCCGGGGCCGGCCTACCTCACCTTCGACATCGACGCTCTCGACCCCGCGTTCGCGCCCGGAACAGGCACGCCTGTCGCCGGAGGCCTGACGTCCGCCGACGCTCTGGCGACCATCTGGCGGCTGGGCGAGATCGACTTCCGGGGCATGGACGTCGTCGAGGTGTGCCCACCCTACGACCATTCCGACGTGACAGCCATCGCAGCCGCCACGGTCATTCAACGGTATCTGCAAATTCTCGCCGCCCGGCGGCGCGGGGAGCGATTCTGAGCGGCGGCGTCTTTTCTCCGGCGTCCGGTGCGGATAGATCAGGGCGCGCGGAGCGTTCTCCCCAGGAGTTTCAGGCAATGGCGGCGAAGATTTTTATCGATGGCGAGGCCGGCACGACGGGTCTTCTGATCCGCGAACTGCTGGCGCCGCGCGCCGACATAGAAATTGTCAGCATCGACCCCGGCAAGCGCAAGGACGCCGCCGCCAAGCGCGACCTGATGGCCGGCGTCGATCTCGTGATCCTCTGCCTGCCCGATGACGCGGCGAAGGAAACGGTGGCGCTTGCCGCCGGACTCGGGAGCCGCGCGCCGAAAATCCTCGACGCGTCGACTGCGCACCGCGTCGCTCCCGGGTGGGTATATGGTTTTGCGGAACTGGCCAAAGGGCAGGCGGACGAAATCCGCAAGGCGCGGCTGGTGGCCAATCCGGGTTGTTACGCGACAGGCGCCATCGCGCTGTTGCGACCGCTCGTCGACGCCGGCATCGTCCCGGCGACATTTCCTGTCACGATCAACGCCGTGTCCGGCTACAGCGGTGGCGGCAAGTCGATGATCGCGGATTACGAGGCGCGGCGCGCGCCCGACTTCGAGCTTTACGCGCTGGGTCTCGAACACAAGCACATTCCTGAAATCCAGGCCTATTCGAAGCTCGTGCGGCGCGCGCTCTTTGTGCCGTCCGTCGCGGATTTCCGGCAGGGAATGATCGTTTCAATTCCGCTGCACCTTGATGCGCTGCCGGGCCAGCCGAAGGGCCGCGATCTCGAGGCGGCGCTCGCCGCGCGCTATGGCGAGAGCGGTTTCGTGCGAGTCGTCAGCGGCGACGCGCTGACTGCCGAGGGCGGCAAGCTCGAGCCGCAGTCGCTCAACGACACGAACAAAATGGAGTTGCGCGTCCACGCCAACGATGCGCGGGGGCACGCGGTGCTCACCGCGAAACTCGACAATCTCGGCAAAGGCGCCTCCCGCGCCGCCGTGCAGAATCTGGACCTGATGCTGGGTCACTCCTGATTCTCGGAGTTGGCGGGGCGGTCCCGACGATTTAGCCTCACCGAAAAGAACGGTCCGGGGAGGCGACATGTCGAGGATTTCTGCAACGCTTGCGCTGTCGGTTTCACTGCTCGCCGGGGCTTCGGGCGTAGCATGGGCGCAGACCGCCGAGACCGTGAATATCGGTGGCTCGAATGCGGTGCTGCTGATGCCGAAAGCGCCGCGCGCAAGCGTCATCCTGATGCCGGGCGGCAACGGCTCGATCGGCGCGACCGCCGGCGGCCGGATCACGCAACTTCGCGGCAACCAGCTTGTGCGCACCCGCAACGATTACCTCGCCCGCGGCCTTGCGGTGCTCGTGACGGACTCGAATACAAATCTCGCGAGCGCCGTGAACTACATGGCAAAGATCAAGCGGCCAGTGACCGTGATTGCAACCAGCCGGGGCACGCAACGGGCGGCGCAGGGCATAGCTGCCGGAGCGCGCCCGGACGCGCTCGTGCTCACGGCGGGCTTCCTGTCGCCGCAATCCGGCGCGGATGTGAATGTGATGTCCATACTGGGTTCGGCTGCGGCGCTGCCGCGCACGCTGGTCATTCATCACCGGCAGGATGGTTGCCGTTTCACGCTGGCGGCGGGCGTCGACCCATTCATCGCATGGTCGGCTGGACGCGCACGGGTCGCATGGCTTTCAGGCGGAGCCAATGCCGGCGATCCCTGCGGCGCGCGCGCCTATCACGGCTTCAATGGTCTCGACGGGCAGGTCGTGGCGCTTGCGGCCGGCTTCCGCTGACGCCGGCCGCCGGCGTCCTCATCCGGCGTAGGCGACAACCTTGCTCTTCTGTTCGCCGAGGCCCTTGACGCCCATCGTCACGACGTCGCCGGCTTTCAGGTAGTTCGGCGGCTTGCGGCCCATGGCTACGCCGGGCGGCGTTCCGGTGGTGATGATGTCGCCCGGGTCCAGCATCATGAACTGAGAGACGTATGACACCAGCTTGCGCACGCCGAAAACCATCGTGCGCGTGTTCCCAGTCTGCTGACGCTGGCCGTTCACATCGAGCCACATGTCGAGGTTCTGCACGTCGCCGAGTTCATCGGGCGTCACGAGCCAGGGGCCAATGGGACCGAAGGTCGGCGCGCTCTTTCCCTTCACCCACTGGCCAAGACGTTCGATCTGCCATTCGCGTTCGGACACATCGTTGCAGATGAAATAGCCGGCGACGTGATCGAGCGCCTTGTCCTCGCTCACGCAGGAAGCTCGCGTTCCGATCACGAACGCCAGCTCCAGCTCCCAGTCGAGTTTCGTGGAGGCCTTCGGGATGACGATGTCATCGTTCGCGCCCACGCAGCAATTCGGCGCTTTCGTGAAAAGGATCGGTTCCGCGGGCACTTGCATACCGGCTTCGGCCGCATGGTCGGCGTAATTGAGGCCGATCGCGATAAAGTTGCCCGGCTTGCCGACGCAGGGACCAAGGCGAGGGGAGCCTTGCACGAGCGGCAGGGTGTTCGGGTCGGCTGAGCGGATGCGCGCAAGCGTCGCGGGCGAGAGGCTTTCGCCGGAGAGGTCCTGCACGAGGCCCGACAGATCCCTGATCGCGCCGTTTGCGTCGATGAGGCCGGGGCGTTCGCGGCCCGGTTCGCCATAGCGGACGAGTTTCATGTGGTTTCTCTCCCTTGAGTCGGGAGGCACTCTAGTTGCGGAGCGCCCACATGCAAACGGGGGGCGATCAGGCCTTCACGCGCACATATTCGCCCGGGGCGTCGCAGAGCGGCGCCAGCTTGCCGCCGCCGGGCTCGCGCGCGGGGACCCTCTCCGGCGCCTGCGCCTCAATCCATTTGATCCAGTCGGTCCACCATGTGCCTGGATGTTCTGTTGCGCCGGAAAGCCACTCGTCGAAGGTTCCGTCCGGTTTTCCGCCGATCCAGTACTGGTACTTCGGCTTGCGCGCGGGATTGATAACCCCGGCTATGTGGCCGGAGCCGGCAAGCACGTAGCGCACGTCGCCGCCGAACAGCTTTGCGCCTGTGAACACCGAGCGAGCAGGGGCGATATGGTCTTCGCGCGCAGCCAGATCGTAGATCGGAATCGTTACGTCCTTCAGATTGAGACGATGGTTCGCCATCGTCATCTTGCCGCGCGCCAGCGTGTTGTCGAGATAACAATGGCGTAAATAGAAGGAATGGTTGGCTGCGGGCATCCGCGTGGAGTCGGAGTTCCATGTCAACAGGTCGAAGGGCATCGGCTCCTTGCCCTTGAGATAGTTGTTGACGAAATAGCCCCAGATCAGCTCGTTTGGCCGAAGCATGTTGAAGGCCGACGCCATCTTCGCGCCTTCGAGATAGCCTGTCTGCCGCATTTTCTCTTCGAGCGCGCCGATACGCGCGCTGTCCACGAAAAGCTTGAGATCACCCGCGTCGGTAAAGTCTACCTGGGTTGTGAACAGCGTGGCGCTGTCGATGCGGTCATCCCCAGTGGCTGCCATCAGCGCCAGGGCGATCGAGAGCAGCGTGCCGCCAACGCAGTAGCCGATGGCGGTGACCCTGCGTTCGCCGGTCGCTTCGTTAATCGCATCGAGGGCTTCGAACACGCCTTCGCGAATGTAGTCCTCGAAGCTCTTGTTTGCGTGGCGCTCGTCCGGATTCACCCATGAAATCACAAAGACGGTCAGCCCGTTCTCGACGCAAAAGCGCACGAAGCTCTTTTCGGGATTGAGATCGAGCACGTAGAACTTGTTGATCCAGGGCGGCACGATCAGCAGCGGCCGCCTGAATACGTCGGGCGTCGCCGGCGCGTACTGGATCAACTCCATCAGGTCGTTGCGATAGACCACCTTGCCCGGCGTAGTCGCGAGATCGCGCCCGAGCTCGAACTTCGATGCGTCGGACTGACGGATTTTCAGCGCGCCCTTGCCCGCTTCGATGTCCTCCGCAAGCATCTTCATGCCACGCACGAGGTTCTCGGCGTTCTCCGCGAATGTCGTCCGCAGCAGCTCGGGATTCGTGCCGACGAAGTTGGATGGCGAAAGCGCGCCCGCGACCTGCCGGAGATAGAAGCTCGCCTTCTCGCGGGTCACGGGATCGACGGCTTCGGCCTTGTCGACCATTTCGTTCGCCCAGCGTGTCGTGATGACATAAGCCTGACGCAGGAAGTCGAACATCGGATTTTTGCGCCACTCGGGATCCGAGAAGCGCTTGTCGCCCGGCTCCGGCTCCGCCACCGGCGGCACGTCCTCGCCGGTGAATCGGCGCAGCGTCGCACCCCAAAGCGAGATGAAATTCGAGGAGAGTTTCGTCTGCGCTTCAAGCGCGCGGGCAGGGTCAGCGAGCCAGTATTCCGCCACATGGCCGAACGTTTTCACCGCATCCTCGACATGCTCGGCGAGATCCGGGTTGGTCTGGCCGTTTTCGAGCGGACGCATGTAGGCGGCGAGCGCCTTTCCGCCTTCTTCCATCAACCGGGCCGTGTTCACGGCGAGCGCGTTGAAGTCGACGATGGGCAACGTTGCGGCGGGGCCGGCGTCATCCGGCTTCGGGGCGGGCGCGGGACCGGCGGGGGCCGGCCCAGCTGGCTTCGCAACGGCGGGCGGCGCGGGTTGGGCGGTCACGGTCACGACGGGCTGCGCGGCCTCTTCGGCGGGAGGATTCTTGCGCGGCCGTCCGCGCTTGCGCGGCGGTGCGGCCGGATCGGGCAGGGGATGCTTGCGGGGGCGTCCGCGCTTGCGGGGCGGGCCGGCGGCGGCTTCGGCGACAGGCTTGCGGGGACGTCCCCGCTTGCGCGCCGTCTTCTCGGGACGCGCCTCCGCCTGGGACTCCGCTGTCGGCGCAGGCGGACTCGCGTCAGGCGCGGCCTTGCGCTCGGTAACCCCGTCCGACATCCAGCTTTTCTCCCCTCCGCGCAGCCCCGCGGTCGTGATTGGACCATAATAGGGAATTAAGCAGCCACACAGCCACACACCAAATATGATGACTTAGGAATTGGCGGCCAGTATGACGGCCGGGACTTTTGGATCACCGTAATGACAGCATCGCGACGCAAGGGCCTTCCGAACGGACAGGGAAGCAGGCTGCGCAAGGCCGCGCTTTCGTTCGCGTGCGCGGCGGCTCTGGGCGCTGTCGCCTTTGTGGCGTCGGCTCCGGAGGCGATCGCGCAGGGAGCCGGAGCGCGCGCGCCTTCCGCGCCGACGGTGGCGCAGGCCCAGAAGGAGCAGCGGAAGACCGCCGCGGCGGCGCAGCAGGGCAGAAGGGCTCAGGCGCAACCCAAGGCCGCGCCCAAGGGCTTCATTGAAACCATCATGGAAGGGCCGCGCTTCACGACGACCCCGCCCGAAGCCGCCGACTGGGTGCGCGCCACCCGGCCAGACCCGAACGCGCGCACCGTCCGGACGGCGCCTGCGCCGGGTCGCGCTGTCATGACGGCCGACCAGATCCGGGCGCAGGAGGCTCAGCTCGACAGGTTGCGCGCGAGCCATGACAAGGTGGCCGGGCGCAAGGCGCCGACCGGAAGGTTCGGCTCTGCGGCGGGCAAGCCGGAGTCGCCCACGGCCGAAAAATACAAACCCGGCTGCACTTTGACCTGCTCAAACCCAATCTCCGTTCCGCGAACGCAGAGAAAGTGATAAGCACTCCGGCCTGAGCAACGGCGGCTTGAGAGTCGCCTGAACGAAGCGGACAGGACGATGACGGATTTTTATCGCGTGCGGCGGCTGCCGCCTTACGTCTTTGAGCAGGTCAACCGACTCAAGGCGCAGGCGCGTGCCAAGGGCGCCGACATCATCGACCTCGGCATGGGAAATCCCGACCTTCCGGCCCCCCGCCATGTCGTCGAAAAGCTCGTGGAGACCGCAGGAAAACCGCGGACGGACCGCTATTCCGCATCGAAGGGCATTCCCGGCCTTCGCCGCGCGCAGGCGGCCTATTACGAGCGCCGCTTCGGCGTGAAACTCAATCCGGACACGCAGGTCATCGCCACGCTGGGCTCGAAGGAGGGCTTCGCCAATATGGCGCAGGCCATCACGGCGCCGGGCGACGTCGTGCTCGTGCCGAACCCCTCGTATCCCATCCACGCCTTCGGATTTCTCATGGCGGGCGGCGTAATCCGTTCCTGCCCGGCCGACCCCACCCCGGAATTCTTCTCGACGCTCGAGAAGGCCGTGGTGCATTCGATACCGAAGCCCATCGCGGTGGTCGTCTGCTATCCCTCGAACCCCACGGCGATGGTCGCGAGCCTCGATTTCTACAAGGATCTTGTCGCCTTCGCGAAAAAGCACGAAATTTTCATCCTCTCCGATCTTGCGTATTCGGAGGTGTATTTCGACGGGAACCCGCCGCCGTCGGTGTTGCAGGTGCCGGGCGCGAACGACGTCACCGTCGAGTTCACCTCGATGTCCAAGACCTATTCGATGGCGGGCTGGCGCATCGGCTTCGCTGTCGGCAATGAGCGCCTGCTGGCGGCGCTTGCGCGCGTGAAATCCTACCTTGATTATGGCGCCTATACGCCGGTTCAGGTCGCCGCGGCGGCGGCCCTCAACGGTCCGGACGACTGCATCGCCGAGATGCGGGCGATCTACAAGAAGCGCCGCGATGTCATGGTCGAAAGCTTTGCGCAGGCGGGCTGGGCCATACCCGCGCCGAAGGCCTCGATGTTCGCCTGGGTGCCGATCCCGGAGAAATTCCGCCATCTCGGATCTCTGGAGTTCTCCAAGCTCCTGATCGAGAAGGCCGACGTGGCGGTGGCGCCCGGTATCGGATTTGGTGAGCACGGCGACGAGTACCTGCGCCTGGCGCTGGTCGAGAACGAGCAGCGCATCCGGCAGGCGGCGCGCGGGATCCGCCGTTTCTTCGATCAGGCTGACGAGCACCTGCACAATGTCGTGCAGATCAAGGCCGCTGGCTGACGTCAACGCCCGCTTCACCGCCCCAGCTTCACCATTGAGGGAGGGGCGGGGTTTCCTTGATCGCCCCTCGGAAATGGGGCATGAACCGGGCCGCTGCGTCACGTGCGGCGGTTTACGGGTTTGAATCGAATGACAACGTCCTTGCGCGTCGGAATCGCCGGTCTCGGCACGGTCGGCGCTTCCGTCATACGTCTCCTCGACCGGCAGGCGGAGGCTCTCGCCGCGCGCACGGGCCGCAAGATCACGGTCGCAGCCGTCTCTGCGCGCGACCGGTCGCGCGACCGCGGAGTCGATCTTCGCGATGCGAAATGGTTCGACGATCCGGTGGCGTTGGCTCGTTCGGCGGACATTGATCTTTTCGTGGAACTCATCGGCGGGGCCGAAGGGCCGGCGCGGGAAGCGGTCGAGGCGGCGCTTGCGTCCGGCAAGTCCGTGGTCACCGCCAACAAGGCGCTGCTCGCCAGGCACGGCATGGCGCTTGCGAAGATGGCCGAGGACAAGCGCGTCGCGCTGACTTTCGAAGCCTCGGTCGCCGGCGGCATCCCGATCGTGAAGACTCTTCGCGAAGGGCTCGCCGGCAACGAGATCAGCCGCGTCTACGGCATCCTTAACGGCACCTGCAATTACATACTTTCACGGATGGAGCAGGAGGGGCTGTCGTTCGAAGACTGCCTGAAGGAGGCGCAGCGTCTCGGCTATGCGGAGGCGGATCCGACCTTCGACATCGGCGGGTTCGACACGGCGCACAAGCTGGCGATCCTCACATCTCTCGCATTCGGGACGGCCGTCGATGCGGAAGCGATCCATGTCGAGGGCATCACCTCGATCCGGCTCGAAGACCTCCGCTCCGCCGACGAACTCGGCTATCGCATCAAACTGCTTGGCGTGGCGCAACGCACGTCCGAGGGAATCGAACAGCGCGTCCATCCGACGATGGTGCCGAAGTCTTCCGCGATCGCACAGGTGATGGGCGTGACCAACGCGGTCACGATCGACGCGGACGCCGTAAAGGAATTGACCCTTGTCGGGCCCGGCGCCGGCGGCGACGCAACGGCGTCAGCAGTTGTCGCGGACATCGCGGACGTCGCGCGCGGCATTCGTTCCGCGCCGTTTGGCCTGCCGTCCGTTTCGCTCGCCGCGCCCGTGCGGCGCGCGATGCAGCGTCATGAGGGTGGATATTACATCAGGCTGTCGGTTCACGACCGTCCCGGCGCCGCCGCAAACATCGCCATGCGGATGGCGGAGCGTCAGATCTCGCTTGAAAGCATCATGCAGAAGGGATTGCGGCGTGCGGCGTCCGTGGGCGCGCCGGTGCCGGTTGTCCTCATCACCTACGCAACCACCGAAGCCACCATCCGGGAGGCGCTCGAAGCCGCCGTGGGCGACGGGTACATCGCCGAGAAGCCGCAGGTGATCCGCATCGAAAGAGAGTAGAACAGCTCTGGATTTGAGAACGTATTTGGAGGATTTATGCCTGATCTCGTCATTAAACAGCAGGACATCATCGAGCGTATCCTGACGCTCGAACTCGTGCGCGTGACGGAACGCGCGGCCGTCGCTGCTGCGCGGCTGCGCGGACGCGGAGACGAAAAGGCCGCCGACCAGGCGGCGGTGGACGCGATGCGCCGCGAACTCAACCGCCTGCCCATCGACGGCACGGTCGTGATCGGGGAGGGCGAGCGCGACGAAGCGCCGATGCTTTTCATCGGAGAGCGTGTCGGAACCGCGACCGGTCCGAAGGTTGACATCGCCGTGGACCCGCTCGAAGGCACGACGCTTTGCGCCAAGGACATGCCGGGTTCAATCGCCGTGATGGCGATGGCGCAGGCGGGTTCTCTGCTCAATGCGCCGGACGTCTACATGGACAAGATCGCAATCGGCCCCGGTTATCCCGCGGGCGTTGTGGATCTCGACATGACGCCCGAAGAGAACATCCACTCGCTCGCCAGGGCGAAAGGCGTGAAGCCCGGCGACATCACCGCGCTGATCCTTGATCGTCCACGTCATGCTGATCTCATCGCCGCCTGCCGCCGGGTCGGCGCCTCGGTCCGTCTCATCACGGACGGCGACGTTGCGGGCGTTATCTTCACGGCGCAGTCTGAAACGACGGGTGTCGACATCTACATGGGCACCGGCGGCGCGCCGGAAGGCGTGCTCGCGGCAGGCGCGCTGCGCTGCGTTGGGGGCCAGATGCAGGGGCGTCTCATCCTAGACACCGAGGCGAAGCGCGAACGCGCGCTGAAGATGGGCGTCAAGGATCCCAAGAAGAAGTACGACATGAAGGAGCTTGCCTCCGGCGACGTCATCGTGTGCGCCACCGGCGTGACGACGGGCCCGCTGCTCAAGGGCGTGAAGTTCAGCGCGGATATCGTCGAGACGGAGACGGTCATCTATCGCTCCGTAACCGGCACCGTCCGGCGCATCCAGGCGGAGCATCGCGAAATGGGCAAGTTCCGTCTCGACTGAGGGTGACAGGGCGCGGCCGCATTGCGGCGCGCCCGTTTACTCTAACGAGCGAATTGTGCGCGAACGCACATTCCCAGACATAATTGCGCGCTAAAAGCTATTCCCAGCAGACAGGGAGCGCGCGTCATGAGCGCAATGTTCGACAGGACCTTCGGTCGTCAGATCCGCATCGCGGCCTATGCCGCCGCAGCGTTCGCCACCGCGCAGTCGTTCGCGACGCCGGCCTCAGCCGGTCTGCTCGACTTTCTTTTCGGCACTTCGCGCCCGCAGCCGGTCGCGGTCGAGCCGCCCCCCGTGGCGAAGCCGGCCCGTCCCCGCGTCGTGCATGACGAACCCCGCGGTCCACGCCCCTATGTGGCTCCCGAAGTCGTTCCGGGCCCGCTCGGCCGCTTCCTGCGCGACCCCTCGCTGCGGCGCGGCGATGTCGTTGCGACGCCCAACGGGCTGATGATCTTTCAGGGCCGGGCTGGCTCCAACAATCACAAACCGTCCGACTTCGTGCCCGTCGCCAGCGCCGGCGGCGTTGCAGGCGCACGCCGTTCGGAACTGCTGAACCTGGACCGCACCGTGCGCGCCGTGACGCCGAACGTGGAATTCGCCGTCGAAACGCAGTCGAAGCCGATGCAAATCGCGAAACGCCCCGATGGCGGAGCGGAATTCACCGCGGCGAAGGACGGTCAGGCGAGGGCGGAGCGCGTCGTCGCGACGCAGTAAGAGATTCCCCGCGCAAGGCGCGGGGAGGATGGTCACTTCACGCCGAGCAGGGCCCGCGCGCGCTCGATCACCTTGGGCGACGCATTCAGCATTGACTCGGCCACGGCCTGCGCCTGTTCGCCGGTCGTGGGGCTGATGTCCATTTTCTGCTTCTCGGCTTCCGCGAGGAACTCCGGACTCTTCATCATCGTGTTGAACGCGGCGCGCATGGCTGCGAGCCGGTCCGCCGGCACTCCGGGCGTCGTCACGACAGCGCGCGAGATACCCATGTCGGACGAGATGAACTTCAAAACCTCCCGGTCTTCGTCATTCTTCGCAAGTTCGTGCATCAGCGGCACGTCCTTGAGGTCGGGCGCGCGTTCCAGCGCAACCTGCACGAGGATGAAAGCCTTCTTTTCAGCCAGCCAGTGCGGGTGATTGGCCTTCCACGACGCCCACGAATTGGAACCTCGTCCGCCGACTTCACCGCGCTCCATAGCGAGATTGACGTCGTTGCCGCCGGGATAGCCCGTTACGACCTTGAACTTCGTCCCGAGGATCTGGTTCATCGCCTGCGGATAAATCGCCGATGTGGACGCTGCGCCGGGCGCGCCGACGACAAGCTCCTTCGTGAAAACGTCCTCGATTTTCGTAATGCCGGTCGTATGCCAGGAGTTGATGACGTTCGGCGTGCTCGTCGTATTGCCAATCCAGCCGAACTCACGCACGTCGAACTGGATTTCCTTGGCGCCGAGAGCCTGCAGCGTCGGCATGTTCTGGAATATCGTGTGCAGCACGGTGCCGTCGCGCGGAGCGGACTTCGCAAGGAAATTAGCTGCTGCGATTCCGAGGCCGCCCGGCATGTTGCGGACGACGACGTTGGGGTTGCCGGGCAGAAGGCGCGGGAAGTGGCGAGCCATCAGCCGCGAGCGCAGGTCGTAGTCGCCGCCGGGCGAGGTTGGCACGATGTAGTCGATGGTCTTGCCACGCCAGAATTCCTCGGGCGTTTGCGCCTGGACGGCGATCGGCGCGAGCATGGCGGCGGCGGCGAGCGCCGGAAGGCGAAATTTCGAGCTCATGTGTCCCTCCCATTTTTTTTGGTGAAAGCTCGGAGGCAGATTGGGCTGGCTTGCGGGGGATTTCAAGCCGCAGCGGCGCTGGACCGGGGAGGGGCGAGGCGCCTACAGTCAAAGCTGGCGATTCCGGGCGCTGGCATGGGCAAGTTCACATTCTACGAATTCTTCGCCGGCGGCGGCATGGCGCGAGCCGGCCTCGGATCCCGCTGGGATTGCCTTTTCGCCAACGACTTTGATTCGGCGAAGGCTTCGGCCTATGCGCTGAACTGGGGTGCGGCGTCGCTCCGAATCGGAGACATCCATTCCCTTCGCGCCGAGGATCTGCCGGGCATGGCTGATCTCGCATGGGCCTCGTTCCCTTGTCAGGATCTCTCGCTCGCCGGCGGCAAGGCCGGGCTGTCGGGAGCACGCTCAGGGGCGTTCTGGGCATATCGCGACCTGATCGCCGGCCTCGTCGGCCAAGGCAGGGGGCCGGGCGTTCTGGCCCTCGAAAACGTCGTCGGAGCCTTGACCTCGCGCGGAGGCAGGGACTTCGCCGCGCTATGCGAATCTCTCCATGCGCTGGGCTACAGGCCGGGCGCAATGGTGATCGACGCGGCGGCGTTCACGCCGCAGTCGCGGCCACGGCTTTTCGTCGTCGCCGTCCGGGGCGACCTGCCGATTTCGCCGGCGCTTGTCTCGCGCAACCCCGACCCGGCCCTTGCGCCGCCCTCGCTCCTGCGTGCGTTTTCGATCCTCGCGCCGGAGGCTGCCCGCGACTGGGTGTGGTGGTCGCCGCCCGCGCCCTCCGCGCGCAATTGCCAGCTCATCGACATCGTGGAATGCGAGCCATTGGACGTAAGATGGGACCCGCCGGCGCGGACGCAACGACTGCTGGACCTAATGTCGGAGGCCAATCTGGCGAAGGTCCGCGCAGCGCAGGCGGCGGGATCATTGCAGGTGGGCGCGCTCTACCGCCGCACGCGCGCCGACGGCTCGGGCGGCAAGGCGCAACGGGCCGAGGTCCGCTTTGACGGGCTTGCAGGATGCCTGCGCACGCCAGGCGGCGGGTCGAGCCGGCAGTTCCTGATGTTCGTGGAAGGCGCGCGGGTCCGTACGCGCCTGATCTCTGGACGGGAGGCTGCGCGGCTCATGGGTTTGGCCGAGGAGTACAAACTTCCCACGCGCTACACGGACGCCTATCATCTGATCGGCGACGGAGTCGCGCCTCCGGTTGTGCGGCATCTCGCGCAGCATCTGATCGAACCGATCCTTCAATCCTGCGCGCGCCATGGCGCTGCGGCATGAAGAGCCCGGAGGACCCTGCGGCTCGCTCCGCCACCATGCGCGCCGTGAAATCGCGGGACACGGCGCCGGAACGCAAGGTGCGCTCGCTGCTGCGGGCGATTGCCCCTGGATACCGGCTGCATCGCACGGACATTCAAGGCAAGCCTGACATCGCATGGGTCGGGGCCAAGCGTGCGCTTTTCGTACATGGCTGCTTCTGGCATGGGCACGATTGCGCGCGCGGCGCGCGGGCGCCGAAGGCCAACGCCGACTATTGGCGCGCCAAGATCGCACGCAACAGGGCGCGCGACGAGGCGAACATGAAAACGCTCGCGCAGCAGGGCTGGCGGGCGCTGGTCGTCTGGGAATGCGAACTGAAGGACGAGGCGACGCTTCGCGAGAGGCTCGCCGCCTTCGCCTCGGACGATCAGGGGATGCGAATGTCGAACGAATAGCCGACGATGGCGCCGAAGGACCACTGGTTGGCTGTGCCGGTCTGCACAGTGATCGGGCTGTCCGCCGCATCACCCACCAGCCGGTCGTAGCGCACGTATCCGGTCACTTCCCATTGGGGATTGAATCGGAAGCTCGCCGATCCGCCGACGCCCACCGAGTTCAGGCCGGCATTCGCGCTGTACGGAGCGAGGACGCCCCCGCTCGCGAGAGATTCGCCCGGCGTCACGCTGAAATAGGCGCTCTGGTAGTTGCCGCTCACGACGCGAAGGCGTGGGCCGAGCGAGAACGTCCATTGTGCGAAGCGCATGAAGCCGTCGGCCGCAAGATCCGCGACCACGCCTTCATGACCATGGAAACCGTAACGAACATCGACGCGGCCGCGGAAATTGTTCGTCGGCCAGTACTCGGCGTAGGCGCCCAGTTCCGCGGTCCACGGCACCTTGGCGAGGCCGATCAGTTCGTTGTCGTCGGACGGCGAGCGAGAGCTGATGTAACGAAACGAAGGCCCCATGCGGAAGCTGCCCGACCGGATGAGGGCCATCGAGGCCGGATCATCGGGCGCGCCAAAAGTTTCGGGCTCGCCAACGCGGCGCGCCTTGATGCTCGGGAACCCAAACCAGGAGAGTTCGTCGGAGCCGGGATACTTCGGCGAGGCCACCACATTGCCACGCGCGGTGACGGTCCAGTCGCCGGACAGGAAGGAGAACGGATTTTCCCACTGCGCCAACGCCGCTGTCGGCAGGCAGAGGGCCATCCCACCGGCAACCAGGCTCAGTACACGACGCGAGACCATTCAACGTTCTCCAGCAAAACAAGATTCTCGCATGGGAATGTAACTGCAGCGTTAAGCGCTGTCGAACGCGGCGGCCTGCATTTGCGCTCCCTTGCCAAACTCGCGGGCAAGCGTTGCGCAATTGCCGCACCCGGGCGACTCCGGTACCTTTCTCCCATGCTCACTGAAAGCCGGCCGGCTCCGTTCCTCGGTGTCGAGGACTCCATTCTCGGGCGGCCGTGGCGCGACCGGCTGGACCTGAAATCGCGCGCGCTCGCCGAAGCAATCGTCCAGCAGCACGGTTTGCCGGACGCGCTGTCGCGCGTTCTTGCCGGGCGCGGCGTCGGCTGCGACGACTGCCTTCCCTACCTCGAGCCTACCATCCGTGCGCTGATGCCGGACCCTTCGACGCTGGCCGGGATGGACGCGGCCGCGGCGCGGCTCGCGCACGCTGCCGCAGGGGGCGAGACGGTCGCCATTTTTGGAGATTATGACGTCGACGGAGCATGTTCGTCAGCGTTGCTTGCGCAGTTTCTGAACGTTTGCGGCGCGCCGAACATGATCCATATCCCCGATCGGATATTCGAGGGTTACGGCCCGAACGTTGACGCAATCAGGGCGCTGCGCCAGCGCGGCGCCTCGCTTCTCGTCACGGTTGATTGCGGCGTCACCAGCCATGGGCCACTGGCCGAGGCCGCCGCCATCGGCCTGGACGTGATCGTGCTGGACCATCATCAGGCGCCGGTCGACCTGCCTGAGGCCGTCGCCGTCGTGAACCCGAATCGGCACGACGATCTCTCCGGCTTGGGGCACCTTTGCGCGGCTGGCGTCACGTTCATGTCGCTAGTCGCGGCTAACCGCGTCCTTCGCGAGCGCGGCTTCTGGACGGCCTCCCGGCCTGCGCCGGATCTGATGGCGATGGTCGACCTCGTGGCGCTCGCCACGGTCGCAGACGTGGTCCCGCTCAAGGGACTCAACCGGGCATTCGTTCTGCGCGGGCTCGACGTGATGCGCCAGCGCGGCCGGCCTGGCCTTCGCGCGCTGTTCGACGCCGCGCGGTCGAGCGGGCCTCCCCGCGCGCAGGCGCTGGGCTTTCTGATCGGTCCGCGCATAAACGCTGGCGGGCGAATTGGCGACGCAGGACTGGGCGCCCGGCTTCTGCTGGAGCGTGACGACGCCGAGGCCGACCGCATCGCCGCCGAACTCGACCGGCTCAACCGTGAACGGCAGGAGATCGAGGCGGCTGCGGTCGCCGAGGCGGAGGCCGAGGCGCTCGCCGGTCTCGGCGCGGCCGGGGACGCGAGCGTCATCGTGACGGCGGCGGAAGGATGGCACCCCGGCGTCGTGGGCCTTGTCGCTGCGCGTCTCAAGGAGCGGTTTGGCCGCCCCGCTGTCGCCATATCGCTCGGCCCGGAGTTCGGAACCGGGTCGGCCCGTTCAATTCCCGGCGCGGACCTGGGGGCGGCGGTGCGGGAGGCAGTCGAGGAGGGGATTCTCGTCAAGGGCGGCGGTCATGCGATGGCGGCCGGCCTCACGATCGCTCCTTCGCGGCTTGGCGAACTGCGGGCCTTTCTGGAAGTGAAACTGGCGGCGGCGGTGGCCTCGGCGCGCCGCGACTGCGCTCTCTTCGTCGATGCGGCGCTGACGGCGGGCGGCGCGCGGCCGGAACTGGTCAACGAAATCGAGCGGGCAGGGCCCTTTGGCTCTGGATGTCCCGAGCCGATCTTCGCCTTTCCCGACCATGTGATCGCCGATGCGGCGGTCGTCGGCGGCTCGCATGTGCGTGTGCGGCTCGAATCGCGCGACCGGACGCGACTCGACGCCATCGCTTTTCGCTGCGCCGAGGCGCCTCTCGGCAAAGCTCTGCTCGCCGCGCGCGGCGAAACGCTGCACGTCGCCGGCTCGCTTTCGCTCGACCGCTGGGGCGGCGGGGAGAAGACAAGCCTGCGCATTGTGGATGCCGCCCGCCGCGCGTGACCAGCTGGCCAATCGTTGCTTGCAATGACAGGCGCCTGCGCTTATACGGGCGCTGCTCGCGGCTGACGCCGCTTGAGCCCGCGCCCATCGTCTAGCGGTCTAGGACGTCGCCCTTTCACGGCGAAAACAGGGGTTCGATTCCCCTTGGGCGCGCCAGTCTTCACTGAATAATCAGGCGTTTTGCCTACAGTTCTTGCCTACAGTGGGTGCCTACAGGTACTCTCGGAGGCATGACAGCGAAGCAAAAATCCACGCCTCCCGCCGACATGAAATACCTGAAGCGCATCGGGGACATTTGGTACGCCTGCATCCCCGTTCCGAACAAGCTGCGGCCCAAGTTCGGCCCCTACAAACATAAGTCCCTGAGAACCTCAAACCTTCAGGAGGCTCGCAAGCGGCGTTGGACGGTTTACGAGTTCTACCACAAGGAGTTCGCGCGGGCGGCGGCGGCGAGCGAGCCGGGTGGGCTCACGCGGGTGGAGCTGTCGTATGCTGCGTTCCGGGACAAGCTGCGCGAGGAGGTCGGCCCTGCTGTGGTCGTGAACGCCCTCACGGGGGAGGAGATGGAGAACCCCGCACTGGACACCCTCGCGGACAAGCTGGAGCGAGATGGCGTGTTTGCCGCACATCCCGAGATAGGGCAGGCGCTCAGTGACCACGTATGGGGTGACGAGCGGGTCTCCGACACGCTGGCGAGCTACCTCGCGGCAAACCCCAAGCGGAACGCTACCACAGTCAAGAACTATGAGAAGACGGTCGCACTCTGGATCGAAAAGCACAGCGATAGGCCGCTGAAGAAGGCTACCCGCGCGGACGCGGTCGAGTGGCTGGACGGTCTTGCGGAGGGCCGCGCGAGAGAGACCCTGAAGCGGTACGCCACGGTGATGGGGCACCTGTGGGAGTGGGTTCATCGGAAGGACGCAGACGCGCCTCTGGGCCCGTTCAAGGGCATCCTGAAGCGCATAGGCGGTAAGGGCAGGGCCTCCGAGGGGCACGGGTTCTATGACAACGAGGAGCTGGAGCGGGCGTGGGCGGCGGTGGCTCCCGATGACGAGCTGCGTCCTGTGTTCCTCCTTGCCCTCTACGGCGGCTTTCGGTTGGACGAGTGCTTGCGACTTCAGCGGCAAACGCTGAAGGATGACGAGGCGAGCAAGGACGGAGCGCCGCCCGTGATGGTCGATTGCTTCGTGTTGGAAGGCGGGAAGACCCGCGCCGCTTCCCGAGCTGTGCCTGTCCATCCTCGTCTGCGCGATGTTGTCCCGCCTGCCAGCGCCAACGCGCCCGCGCTCTCTGTGCGTTATGGGCGGCTGATGCGAGGCATTGGGATGGCCGAGGGCAAAACCTTCCACTCTCTGCGGAAGTCGTTCACCACAGCTCTGGAGCGGGTAGGCTGTCCGCAGGAAACGGCGGCGCGCCTTGTAGGGCACTCAGTCCGCCGCCTGACCTACGGCGTCTACTCGAAGGGACACGGCACGGCGGCCCTCCGCGAGTGGGTGGAGAAGATACGCTTCCCCATCTGAGGGCGTCCGTCGCGACTGGTCTCCCTAGCGCGGCACCTCACGCCGCCTCTTTGGCCCTGTTGATGGCGGGGAGGGCGGCGTTGGCCACCCACTCCGAGAAGGCCCTCACGGCGGGCTTGCGGGCGTAGCGTGCCACGCGCTCGATGCCGGGGACGGTGACCGCGTTCACCGGCGCTCCGTGTCCAACGTAGACCCAGAGAATGTCTTCATCGTTGGCCGCGCGGAGGATGGCGGCGGAGGACGAGTAGCCTGTTGCGCGAGCCACGTCCTGCGCGATGAAGCGGGGCTCGCCAGTCGGTGAGAAGACCACGCGAACAGGGACGGTGTTGAACGTGAGAGTGAGGGTGGACGTGCTGGTCATGCGATGTGATTCCTTGTGCTGGCGTCAGGGCTACAGAGCGGCTTCGGCGCGGTGGGGTGCCTACGGTGCCGAGAGGTGCTGAAGGGCGTTAGCGCGGTCCACGCCAGCGCCTGCTGAAGGTGTCGGTTGGTGCTCGGGCAGTTCGGCCAGACGTGCGGGCCGGTCACTGCGCTGTCGAACGACACTCAGCCCCCGGTCAGTCTCCGAGACCGTCCGTTCTGCCGCCCATGCGACTCGGGCCATCATGGACAGGACGCCGCTGCGCAGACGGGTTTCGATTTGATCAGTGGGCTCCGCCAGCCCGGCAGCAAGAAGGGCTCGCGCGCCGTCGAAGAGAGGCGCACTGCTGTTGCCGAGATGTTGCCCCCGATAGGACATTGCGGCTCTGCCACGGGGCAACGGGGCGAGGTTGATGGTGTGCGTTGGCATTGTGGTTCCTGATGCCGGCGCGTGGGTGCAGGACAGCCGCCAGCGATCCCCTGGACGTGTTGTGACAGGGGCGTTCTGGAGGCTGTCTGTGATCGCAGGTGCGCGGTGGGTTGCGGTCAGTGCTGCGGGCCGAACTCCACTAGCCCCATGCGGATGGCTGTGCGGAGGTCGGTCTCGCCAATGGCCGGATGGCTCACGATGAGCTGCCCATCGCGGCCAGTGCGGAGGGACATTCCCGGTGCGAGGTCGAAGTCATCGGCGCTGGAGAACGACCGGCCCTTGACGTTGTACTCTCGGGCCAGCTCATCGTAGGCGCGGGGGTTCCGCTCCATCACGTGCTGCTCCATCGCCTTGCGGAACTGCTGAGGGCGGTTTGCCTCGGCCCATGCGAACATGGCTTCTGCATCGTTGACGCCCTGAGAGGCGACAGCCTTCGCGGCCTGTGCGTGAAACTGCTGTTGGATGGTCGCGATCTTGCCTTGCAGCTCGTGTGGCTCGCACCGCAGCTCAGAGGCAGCACGAACGAGGACGTTCGCGGAGACCTCCCCCGTGTCGAGAATGGAGCCCATTACGGCCACCTGCGCGCCGGGCGAAGAGTTGCCGCAGAGGTCACCCAGTTCCGCCTCCACGTGGGCGTTGTCGAAGCCCACCGCAGGAGCCTCTTCGGCCTTGTCTGGGGTGTGCGGCGGTTCAGCCTTCTGCTGTTTGGCAAGGCCGGTGTCCTGAAACGCGCCGTTCGGGCCTTTATCGAGGTAGCCAAGACGGACGGCGGTGGAGACCAGCATCTCCGTGCCGTGGATAGAGACGAGATCGTTCTCGCGGAGGGAGGCTGCGTTGCGCGGTGTGCCGCTCTGCGACCGTCCGGTGTCCACGATGGAGTCCGCGTTGGGGGTCCATGCGTGTCCTGTGTTGACGCTGGAGACCGCGTGCTGCGTCAGCGTGCCGTTCGGCTGGAGAACCTGCGGGCCAACGGAGACTTTCGCGGCGAAAGTGTTGGGGTTTGCAGGCTTCGCTGCCTGCGTGCGTTCGTGCTGCTGCCTCACGGCATTGTCACGCGACGCGAAGAGGGCCGCAGGGTCCACGAACGTGGTGGTCGGGGTATCAGTCATGGATCTGTTGTTCTCGTTTCTGGAGCGGGAAGGCTTGAGCTGTCGTCAGCCGACGACGAGGTTCCGGCGCTGGCGATTGCGCCAGTGGTGGGGGAGGAGGGGCGTGTGTATGCGCGGGGCTTGCGCCGGTGCGGCGCTGGCGGCGGCGCTACCCGGTTCCATGCTCGTGGAGACCTTGGGCGCTTTCCTCCGGCGCTTCTTGGAGATGCCCCCGTTGCCGCTGACCACCATGAGGTTGGTGGATCGCAGGTTGAGGCGGTCCCCGTCAGCGTACTGGACGGCTGTGCGGCGGTCGTTGCCGACAACGTAGCGAGCGACCGTCACGGCGCGGCGGGTCTTGGCGTCCTTCACGGTGACGTAGAGGGTGCCACTGCCGTTGTCGCGAACCCACCACGGGGCATCACCGAAGCGGCGACGAAGGGCGACGTAATCGTCCATGAAGAGGGTCGCGCGGTCGGGGTGATTGGACAGCCGAACAGAAACAACCTCGCGGCCAGTGCGGTCGAGGAAGGTGGAAGCGGTGTGTTGGGACATTCTGGAGGTTCCTTGTTGGGGGTCGGTTAGATCGGGCGCTCGGGGGGCGTTTTGAGCGCATAGGCAAAAAAGGCAGAGAGAGCCCCGAGGACGAGCGCAGGCACGCTCGATGGTGGCTCTGGTTATCGAGGGAGTGCTGCCCTCGCGGACCCGCTGTGCGGGCATCCTCGGGGCGAGACGCGTGGTGCCGAGGAGGGGCGACTGAAGGCAACGCGAAGGGGGCACGCACGGCAACGCGAACGTGGCGCGGTGCATAGGCAAAACGATTGATTACGGGGGCAGATGAAGGCTCGCGGCGAGAAGCGCGCGCTGGGGTTTGCTGTGGTGGGCTGTATTCGGGGGCGCGCGCGTTCGTGGGGCCGAGGAAGCAGCATTTTGCTGGGACGAGGCGGGGCTGGAGGCGCAGGGGGTCAGTTGCATTTTTCTCAACTGAGACCGGCTGAGCGCAGACGAGCAGACTCTCGTTTCAAATGAGGCACACACCCTCGCGGGTTGACGAGCGCCCTTGTCTCCATTACAAAATCAGACAACGTCCGTAGTCAGATAACGTAACGGAGCCCGCATGGTCACCACGTCACGCTCTCGCGCCATCGCTTACCTGCGCGTCTCGACAGCCGAACAGGGCGGGAGCGGGTTGGGTATCGAGGCGCAGAGGGTCGCAGTTCAGCGGTTCGCGGAGGCGGAGGGCATCACCATCACGGGCGAGTTTGTGGAGGTGGAGACCGGGAAGGGATCAGACGCGCTGGAGCGCCGCCCCAAGCTCTCTGCTGCCCTCGCGGAGGCGCGCCTGCGTCAAAGTCCGGTGATCGTCGCGAAGCTCGATAGGTTGAGCCGCGATGTCCACTTCATCTCGGGGCTGATGGCCAATCGCGTGCCCTTCATCGTGGCGGAGCTGGGGAAGGACGTGGACCCGTTTGCGCTCCACCTCTACGCGGCGCTGGCGGAGAAGGAACGCAAGCTGATCTCGGAACGCACGAAGCGCGCTCTGGAGGCTGCGAAGGCCCGTGGCACCCAGCTCGGTGGCTGGCGGGGCAAGCACACGCTCACTGACGAGAGCCGCGAGCGGGCCGCTGTGGCCCTACGTGAGAAGCTGACGGCGCAAGCGACCGCGAAGGCTGAAGACCTCCGCGAGGTGATTGCGGGCCTCGGGGAGGGGCTGAGCATGGGTGAGATGGCGCGGGAGCTGACGCGGCTGCGTGTGAAGACCCCGAGAGGCGGCGACAAGTGGCAGGCCGTGCAGGTGCAACGGGTGCTCGCGCGGCTGGCCTGATGGGCCGAGCGGCGGTCAGCGTAGGCGGTCACGCGCGGGGGCAGGGGGATGGGGGGAACTTGCGCGCTTGTCCAATCGAGGTGGGCGCTCAGATTTTCCCGGCAAAACAAAACGGCTTCCGGGGCGGGGTAGCCCGCACTTAACATCAACATTAGGTCCATCGGAGGGGAGACGCGGGTTTTCACCACCATCATCATCCCCCCCTCCTCTCACCTAATCTACCCTCTCCTAGGGTGGGTGGTAATCACCCGTCCATAGGTGGGTGGTAATCGCTGCGTGGTCTTCATGCGAGGCCGACCTAACATCAACATTAGATCAACGGAGAGAGGACTCATGGTGATCACCACCACCATCATCCCCTCTCCATCTCCTAATCACTTCCCTCTCCTAGAGGGGGCTGTAATCACCCGTCTATAAGGGGGCTGTAATGCCGGATGGTCTCTCCCTCGAAGAGTGCCATAAGGGCACGCCCGGGGACCTAAAGGTCAGACGATAAGGCTCTCGCGCTTCGCGACCTTCCACCCGTCTACGTCGAACTCTGCGCGGTCTAAGTAGAGGCGTCCGATGAGGGGGACCTTCAGGCCCACTGCCGTGGGGATGACGAGGTAGCTGAAGCCGATTGCGAACTCGAACTTACCTATGACGATCTTGAACAAGAGGTGCCCCCAAGAGGTTTGCAGCAACGGCGCTGCGGGAGTTGTAGACTCCGGGGGAAGAGGAAGAACAAGGCTTGTTCTGATTTTTCTTCGTGAGTAGAAAAAGGATAGAATACTACTATCCACACGTGGGTTTAACACGTTCCCGTTTGGGGGCTGGAATGAGCAACGCTTTCACACCGCTGGTGACCTGCTTCCCGGATGCCGCAGCTATCTTCAAGCGCACATTCAAGAGTGTCGCTGAAATCAAGGGCGACTGCCTAGTTGCTTTAGACACGAACGTGCTGCTCGCGCCATACAGCCTCAGCAAAGAACCACTCACTCAGATCGAGCAAACCTACGAAATGCTGGTAAAGCACGAGCGGCTCGTCGTGCCGGGACAGGTGGCTCGCGAGTTCGCGCGCAACCGCAGTACGAAGCTGGGCGAGTTGCTGAAGAGCTTGCAAGATCAGAAAAGCAAAATTACTGCGCCAATCGAGAAGCGGTACGAGTTTTTGAAGTCTATTCCCGCATACTCGGAGGCGCTCAAGCTCGCCGAGGAAATAGGTGCAAAGCAGAAGGAGCTTACGAAGAAAATCGGTGACGTCGCAGACCAGCTTCGTACGTGGGACCTCTCGGACCCGGTGTGGCTGATTTACCGGCGTTTGTTTGCAGGGTCCGTTCGGGAGCTTTCGCAGGACGCTCTCAGGGACTTAGGGACCGAGCTGAAGCACCGAAGTACGCACAGCATACCGCCGGGCTACAAGGATGCCGGGAAGCCTGACGAGGGCGCAGGCGATCTTATAATCTGGAAGACACTGCTTGAGCTAGGGGCTGAGAAGAAGCGCGATCTCGTCCTGGTTACGTTAGACCAGAAAACAGACTGGTGGTCACAATCGGGTGGCGCGCCCTTGTTTCCTCGCTTTGAACTGGTGGAGGAGTACGCGGCGGCAAGCGACGGCGCTACCCTTCACCTCTTGCTCTTTTCGGAGTTTCTGTCCGTGTTCGGAGCTGGCGGCGCGGTCGTGGAAGAGGTTCAGCTCGTGGAGTTGGCGGCCAACACCGCCGTCCAAGTAGCTGCTGCAACCGGTAGTGCGGCCGGTCGCTCAGAGGCGGCAGCTGTCGCGTTCCAAGACCGTGCGATGCTTCTTCGACGACGCCTCGCTCGCGTTAATGCACGGATTTCTGCCGATCGCCGATTGGTGCGCGATCTACTCGCAAATGCCCGTGAGGACGGCGCTCAGAAGCTGCAATTAAGGCGGCAACTGGCCGATCTCGAAATGGAAATCGAGGAACTCCTCAGAGTACGGTCAAGCATCTTCGAGGAGTTGGAGCACATCCGCGAGAGAGCCCAGCCGGAAGCTGAAGAAGAGGAAGAAGATGAAGACGGCACCCCTTGAATTTTGACTACAAGGCCTGCCTACAAGATGCGCTAAAATCTCAATAAAATCAGTGCGATTTTGAGTCTACGTCGCCCTTTCACGGCGAAAACAGGGGTTCGATTCCCCTTGGGCGCGCCAATGATTTCAAGCATTTAGCGCACGATACCGCCAGCGTCGGACGTCCGTACGGAAATTATACGGAATTGCGGTTTGTGACTTTGAAACTGTTATTTTGTTGGGCTGCGGTAACGTTGACGGCAGCCGCCATGTCGATAGTCTCTCCTAGAGAACGATGAGCGGTCGGTCGACCTGCGGTCTTCGCGCCGAGGGTCTCCGGCGCTTCGCCGCACATGGGCGCAGTGCTGGGTCGCTACAGTTCGAAACGCATTTCGGGGACGTTCCGAAGGCGATAATGCGCACGCAAAGTGCGGCACTGACGGGAGGAATAGATGGCGGCTAACAGCAGCGCGCCCGTGACAAAGTTTCATCTCCATGAAACGGGTCGGAACACGCTGATGGGGCGCTTGCTTCGCCGGTTCTGGCAGCCTGTGGCTCTGGCGAGCGACGTCGGCGTGCGACAGGCCCGGCCAATCCGAATCATGGGTGAAGACCTCACGCTCTATCGGGGAGAAAGCGGTTCGCCCCATCTGATCGGGGGGCGCTGCGCGCACCGCTGCACGCTCCTCCACACAGGGCTGATCCGCGAAGAACAGATCAGCTGCATGTACCACGGGTGGCGTTTCGACGGATCCGGCTTGTGCACCGAAATACCTGCGGAGCCAAAGCCTCGGGCCAACCCTATTCGGATCGCCGGTTACCCCGCCCGGGAATACGGCGGCCTGATCTTCGCCTACATGGGGGAGGGCGTGGCTCCAGAGTTTGACCTGCCGCGCAAAAACGCCTTCGAGGCTGATGATCGGTCGCTGTTTCCCAAGCGTGAATACTGGGACTGCAACTGGTTTCAGCAGGTCGAGAACTCGATGGACGCTGTCCATCTGAGTTTTGCGCATCTCTGGGGCGTGCCGGGGCAGTTTGGCTCCTCGATTTCGGCAGGTGGCGAGATTCCAGCGCTCGCGTATGAAGAGACCAGCAGCGGTATTCGTCAGATTGCGACCCGATCCAATGGCAATGTCCGCATCAGCGACTGGACGTTCCCCAACAACAATCACATCGTCGTGCCCGGACCGGACAAAAAGGCTTCATGGGGCCATGTGAGTGTCTGGGCGGTACCCATCGACGATCACCGAACCATGCGCTTTCGCATTTACGCGACCGAAAAGGTCGACGACGCCACGGCCGCCCGTATCCGGGCTGATCTTGACTTCGAACCGACCCGCTGTGCGGACGCGCTGTTCAACGGCGATCTCTCCGGGTTGAGCGAACAGTCGATCATTAGCGCACAGGACTATGTGGCGGTTCGCGGGCAGGGCGAAATCTGCGACCGCGGCGTGGAAAATCTCTCCTCGTCTGACGCCGGAGTGATTTTTCTCCGCCGCGTTTTTTTGCGCGAACTCGAGGCGATCGCGAGCGGCGCCCCGCCAAAGACCTGGGCCAGTCTGGAGAAAGCGGTCGAGTTGCCGCCGCCTCCGACCCTCGTGGCCTGACCAAAAGAGAAACATGCAAAGGAGGAAACCAGCGTGAGAGTGACCGATGCGATTGCACGCGTCCTGAAGGACGAAGGGGTCGAATGTTTGATCTGCTACCCGCGGCAGGCGCTCATCGACTCCTGCGCCAAGATTGGCATCCGACCGGTCATCTGCCGGCAGGAACGTGTGGGCGTCGGTATAGCGGATGGCATCAGCCGCTCGACGTATGGCCGAAAGATCGGCGTTTTTGCAATGCAGGGCGGGCCCGGAGCCGAGAATACGTTTCCTGGAGTAGCCCAAGTCTATGGCGACAACGTTCCGGTACTGATCATGCCGGCGCATCGCATCGGGCGCAGCTTCACGCATCCTTCTTTCGATCCAGTGCAGGCTTATCGCCCGGTGACCAAGTGGGGCGCCGAGGTTGCAGATCCGGCTCGGACAATGGAGCTCATGAGAAGGGCGTTTCACGCGCTCAAGTCCGGAAAACTAGGCCCCGTCGTCCTTGAGGTGCCAACGGAAGTAGGCGCAATGGAAATGCCGGGGGAATATAATTACGCCCCCGCACGTCCGCTGAAGCCGGGGCCGGACCCAGCTGACGTCACGCGCGTGGCCGATTTGCTGCTGGCCAGTGAATGTCCGGTTATTCATGCGGGACAGGGCGTACTTTATTCAGGCGCAACGAACGAACTCGTGAAATTGGCAGAACTACTTGACGCGCCGGTGCTAACGACCAACACGGGCAAGGGCGCGTTTCCAGAAGACCACCCTCTAGCGCTCGGCGCCTCGGTAATATCAGCGCAGAAGGGGGCGTTCCACTTCCTCAAGAAGGCGGACGTCATTCTGGGCATGGGCACCAGTTTCACCAAAAATCCGTGGGCCCCCCAAATTCCCGCAGGCAAGCGGATCATTCACTGCACTCTCGATCCGGCTGATGTCTGCAAGGAGTTCCCGACCGAGGCCGCCATTCTTGGCGATGCACGCCTCGTGATTGAGGCGCTGATCAGGGAGATCGGAGATCGTAGAAGGAAGGGCGTCAACGCGAGAGAAGAGGTCGCTCGTCTTCGACGCGAGTGGGAGGATGACTGGCGGGACGAACTTAACTCAACCGAATTGCCGATCAATCAGTATCGTATCATTAACGAACTGATGAAGGCTCTCGATCCGGCGAGGACGATTATCACGCATGATGCGGGCAGTCCTCGCGAACAACTGATCCCATTCTGGAAGACAGTCGCGCCGGGCGGCTATCTCGGCTGGGGCAAGAGCACGCAACTTGGTCATGGTCTTGGCCTGATCATGGGCGCTAAGATCGCAAATCCAGAGAAGGTGTGCATCAATCTGATGGGCGATGCGTCCATCGGGATGGTCGGCATGGATGTCGAGACCGCCGTGCGAAACAAGCTCGGCATCCTGACCATCGTCTTCAACAACGGGGTCATGGCGGGCGAAAAAAATGGCCTCGTCGACGCACAGATCTACAACGCTGCCGATCTTGGCGGAAACTACAGCCAGGTAGCCAAGGGGCTTGGCGCTTGGTCGATAAGGATCGAAAGCCCGGACGAGTTCCAGCCGGCCCTGTCCAAGGCGCTCCAAATGAATGGCGTGGGAACTCCGGCGCTGATCGAGGTTATGGCGAAACAGAACTTCCGTTATTCGCGATATTAGAAACACACCGCGAGGGGAGGCTAACATGGCGTATATGTCGCGACGTCGGTTCACCGCGTTGGCGTTATCGGCAATTATAGGTCCGTCGCTAGCGCCTCTGGCGCACGCACAGGCCTTTCAATCGCGTCCCGTCAAAATTGTCGTTCCTGCGGCTGCCGGCGGAGCGTTGGACCTTATCTCGCGTGTGCTGGCGGAAAAGCTTGGCGATCAGTTCAAGAACGGCATCTACGTCGAAAACAGACCAGGCGCGAACTGGATTATCGGCATGGACGCCGTGGCGAAGTCAGCCGCGGACGGAAACACACTTCTGCTGGTTTCGACGTCCGGCTTCAGTATCAATCCGCACCTGTTCAAGAATGTGCCGCCCATGGACAACTTCGTCCCGATCACTACGGCGACGAAGGGGTCATTTGTGTTGCTCGTGAACCCGAAGCTCGGCGTCACGAGGGTCGCGGACTTTATAAACCTCCTCAAGGCAAGCCCGGGCAAGTACAACCATGCGTCAAACAGCGCCACAACGAAGCTGCTCTCGGAGTTTTTCAAGTCGCAGGCGGGCGTTGAATACGCTGATGTCAGCTATCGTGGCGCGTCGCTCGCCATCAGCGATACGATGATCGGCGTCACTGACTTCTGTTTTGTCGATTTTGGGAGCGCAACGAATGTTCTCCAGGACCGCTCGCTTATCCCTCTCGCGGTGACTTCCGCGGAACGCTATGAGCTCAGTCCTGACATACCGACACTATCGGAGGCGGCATTGCCCGGTTTTTCCGTCGATGGAGGAACAGTTCTCTTCGCTCCTGCGAAGATCAGTCCCGAAATACTGGCGCACCTGAACGCGACCTTCATGAATGTTTTGCGCTCGCCGGATGTGATCGCCCGTTTCAGGACGATCGGTCAGATCGCGAAGGGCTCCGGGAGCGATGAAACCTTGAAAAATCTTCAGACGGAAGTGGATCGCTGGGCCAAACTGATCAAGGAAAAGAACATCACTCTCGAATAGCCAGTTCGGGGTCCATTAAATCCCAAAATTCAAAAAGGCATGGGAGGCCAAACGCATGAAAGTGGTGAAATCCGCTCTGTTGAGCCTGATGGCCATTGGCTTTATGGGCGGTGCCTCGGCGTCGTCCGATAGAGTCGCAGATTTCTATCGCGGGCGAACCGTCTATGTCATCAGCGCTGGCGGGGCCGGGGGCGCGCACGGACTTTATGGACAGGTGATCGCAAGCCATATCAAGCGCCACATCCCTGGTAATCCGAATGTCGTCATTCAATACATGCTCGGGGCTGGCGGCAATATTTCGATGAATTATCTCTACAATGTCGCAGCAAAGGACGGCACCTACATCGGTGTTCCTCTTCAGGACCTGATCTTCAACGCTCGTATCGGCGTGCAGGAGGTCAAGTACGATCCCAAAAAAGTTCGTTATCTTGGAGGCGCCGACACGACACGCACCGTTGTGTCGGTCATGAGAGCATCGAAGATCGCAACCTTGAGAGATGCGGCGGATCGGGAGGTCCTGATCGGAACAAGTGGACGGTCCGGACAGTCCTACATCATTCCTGTCGTGCTCAACGCCCTGCTGAACACGAAATTCAGGCCTATCATGGGCTACAAGGATATCAGCGAAATCCATCTCGCGATGGAGCGAGGGGAAGTGCAGGGGACCGCGGCCTCATGGCCGACTATCGCGAACACAAAGCAAGACTGGGTCAAGAATGATCTTGTTCTTAACCTCGTGACCATCGGTCTTGACCGCGATCCGGAGCTGCCGAGCGTGCCGGCAATTACGGAGCTCGCCACCGCGCCGGAGGACAAGGACCTCGTTGAGCTATTGTCGGCTTCAGCGCAGCACGGACGTGCGTGGATCGCGATGGGCGACATTCCTGCCGACCGGCTCTCCGCTCTCCGCAAAGCGTTCGCGGATACGATGGCGGATCCTGCCTTTCGTGAAGAAACGGCGAAGCGCAACATGACGATCAACCCAGTGAGCTGGCAGGATCAGGAGTCCGCTCAGAGAAAGATCATCGACACGTCGGAGTCCGCTGTCGCGCGGCTCAAGAAAATTCTTGAACTCTGAGCCGTACATAAAGATTGGCGGAGTGACGTCATGCTTTCCAAGGAAGACAACGAATTGCTGACGCGGATCGGTCCGGGTACTCCGATGGGGTCGTTGATCCGACGATTCTGGGTTCCGGTTTCCTTCTCGGAAAAGATCGCTAAGCGAGACGGACCTCCGGTCCGGGTTCGAATCCTTGGCGAGAATCTTGTACTTTTCAGGGATACGGAGGGCCGCATCGGTCTGGTCGATGAACGTTGTCCGCATCGTACAGCTTCGCTCTATTACGGTCGCAATGAACAGTGCGGCATTCGCTGCGTCTACCACGGTTGGAAATTCGATGTGGACGGCAATTGCGTCGACTTGCCGAGCGAACCGCCGAGCAGCGGGTTTAGAGACAAGATCAGGATAAAAGCATACGCATGTCATGAAGCGGGCGGCTTGGTGTGGGCCTATATGGGCGCCAAGGACTTGAAGCCTGAGTTTCCGGAACTGGAATGGACGACCATTCCCGCAAGTCACCGGTTCGTGACGCGGCACATCCAGGAGTGCAACTGGTTACAGGGGCTGGAAGGTGGCTTCGACACGAGTCATCTCTCATTCCTTCATGGCGGCGCTGTCGAAAGCCGTATGGGCGTTGTACCGGGCCGCTATGAAATCGTACCTGGCGACTTCGGATTCGTCGCTGGAACGGGAAGAGATCTTGAGGACGGGAATACATTCTGGACCGCAGCTGCGATGCTGATGCCGTTTCACAAGATCATTCCATCAGATCCCATGGCTGCCCATGTCTGGGCGCCAATCGATGATGAGAACACGATGCTTTACAGTATCGATTTCAACCCAACGCGTCCGTTGACCGAGGAAGATCTGAAGCGGTCAAAAACCTACAATGGTATTCACACTCAAAATATACCGGGAACTGATCGCGCTATTCAGAATAAGGACAACGAGTATATGATCGACCGAGAGCTCCAGAGCAGTGGCAAATCCTTCACCGGGATGAAGGGACTAGGTATCCAGGACTGCGCGATCCAGGAATCCATGGGACCAATCGCCGATCGCACGCTTGAGCATCTTGGCGTCAGCGACACAGCAATCATTCGTATTCGGCGTATCCTACTGAAGATGGTGAAGGACGAGATTGCTGGCGCCTCGCCAAACCCACCGCTTGGGAAATCTTATCGGATACGCTCAGCGAGGTTCACCGCGCCACGGGATCGGAAGTTTGCTGATATGATTCACGAGAAGATGTACCCTAAGTAACTTGGGGATGTCCTATTTTTAACCCAGGAAACGCCTGCTCGTTGTGCCAGCGTAGCGCCTCGGGATCCGGGCGACGCAGGATGTCATCTGGCGCGAATATCGGCTTGCCGTGAAGCTCGTAATAGTGCCGCCCATTGTCGAACTCCTCCTTGATGCGGTGGCTCACCTCGAAGCACAGATCGGGCGTGACGGTCACATAACCCGCATCGAAAAGGCTATGGATATCGCGGCGCAGCAAGAGCCCATCGCGCGGCTCGTGTTCGCCGCCTGTTCTTTTTCATGGAATAGGGACCCCGCTACGGGGCTGATTTGCATCCAATCGGGACCCCGGTAGCGCGGGTCCACACTGCCTCCGGGTTTTCGGAGGCTGCGATCGGGATGTTCGGCTTGTAGTAAAGAACGAAATCCGCCTTCTTAGCTTTGCCGCGCGTGACTAGCTTGCCACGGACGATGATGCGGCCTTTGGTGAAGTAGACCTCCTCCCGCACCTGCAACATCTCATCCCAACCAGCGCGCTTGATCGCCGGCAGGATGAACTTCGTGCAAATGTCACGCTCGGTAAGGCTACGCTTGTCGAACCCGCCCCCAGGACTTGTCTCGCGTCGCCGTCCAGTGTCGTCAGCGCACCATCGCTAGTCAAGCTGACGTCGAAGTCTCAAGAGCCTTGTAGACGGCGCGACGCGAGCAGCCGAGCGTCTTTGCGATTGCCGTTGCCCCGTGTCCTTCCGCCTTGAGCTTGCGGATCGCCGCATGGTCGAGCGACACAGGCCGACCCTTGTAAACGCCACGCTTCTTTGCGGCTTCAATTCCCGCTCGCTGCCGCTCCTTGATGAAGCCCAACTCCATCTCGGCAACCATCCCGAGCACCGTGAGGACCATCTTTCCAACGGGCCCGCCGGTATCGACCGCCGGTTCGAGCACGCGAAGTGACGCGCCTTTTGATTCCAGTTCGTGCACGAGATTGAGCACATCGCGCGTGGAGCGGCCGAGACGATCGAGCTTGACGACCGCGAGCACGTCGCCCGGGCGAATGAAGTCGAGGATCCTGGCGAGTTCCGTGCGACCGTCACGGGAGCGGGCGGAGACCTTTTCGGTTCTGACGACCTCACAGCCGGCTGCTTTAAGCCGCTCGACCTGCGTGTCCGTCTGTTGGTCTGTCGTGGAGACGCGGGCGTAGCCGATGATGGTCATGGGAGCGCCTTTTGTGCACTTTGGCTCTTAACCTATATAAATTGACGTGTAATTATTCGCTTGTCAACCCATAATGCACAAAATCCAGCACTCTCGTGCACGCGCACTATGGGCTTACTTATAGTGCATTTGGGCGGCGGTCGGCATCTCCTCGCGCGGGAACTCGCTTCTCGGGTGGAAACGATTTGCACTCTCAGAACGAGCGTTGCGCTATCAGAAAAGACAGATGGACGTTCACGTGCTTAGAATGGAATCAACGCAACCACCCGCTGTACTTCACTCAGCGGATGGGCAGCGACCGAGCGCCGATCGAAGCAGTAAGCTCGCGCCACCGAGGGGAGGACTATCGTTATGGTGACATCAGCATTGAGCCTGATCGCGTCGGTTTTACTCACCTTAACCTTGGTGATCTCGGGAGTTCATGCTCAGACAGCAAATTTCGCCGGTAAGAAGGTCTCGGTGATGGTGGGTTTCTCGCCCGGGGGCATCGGGTACGACACGTATGGCCGAGTTCTCGCGCGCCATATGCCGAAGCATCTTGCGGGCAACCCGTCCATGGTCGTCGAAAACCGACCTGGGGCGGGCTCGATGACGCTGGCGAATTTTATCTACAACAACGCGCCTCGAGACGGGACTGCGATCGGACTGATCGGCCGAGGAGTCGCTATGGACCCGATCTTGCGCGGATCAGCGACCACAGCGCGTTTTGACGCCACCAAGTTTGGTTGGATCGGGAGCATGAACAATGAGGTTGCTGGCTTCTTCATCCGCAAGGGAGCTCCCGCGCAAACGCTGGATGATATCCTTGCCGGCACGCCGATCGATGTGGGGTCCGCCGGCGCCGGCAGTGACATGCAGATATTCGCCACTGTCCTAAATTCCGTCCTGCGCACGCGCCTCAATATTGTCTCCGGCTATCCCGGAATGAACGAGATAGCAATGGCCATGATGCGAGGTGAAACCGATGGCGCGGTGGGCTATTCGTGGGGAACGGCCCGCGTTGGCAGCCGTGACCAACTCCAAAGTGGAGAGTTCAAAATCGTGATGCAGCTTGCGCTCAAGAAGCATCCGGAGCTACCAAATGTCCCCCTTGTTCTCGACTTGGTGAAGAACGAGACGGATCGTGACTTCCTGAATCTGATCTTTGCGCGCCAGTCTATGGGCCGTCCGCTGGCCGCCCCTCCAGGGCTGGAACCGCATGTGCTCGATGCTCTGCGCAAGGCTTTCGCCGACACCATGAAGGATCCAGAATTTGTGAGCGAAGCAAACAAGATCGGACTTGAGATCGAGTTTGTGAGCGGGCAGGACGTCGAAAGCCTTGTCAAGCAGCTCTACGCCTTGCCAAAGGATGTCTTTGCGCGCGCGCAGGCGATGATGGTTCGTTAGACGCCTGAACCAACGCTACACGAGGAGCCTTGAAATGAGCGGGACGCTGCCTCTCTTCGAAGCTTTCGTCGCCGATCTGCGTGCTATCTGGCGTGTGCACGGGACTGACGCGGAGCGAATGACAGCCGCACGGCAGAAACTTCAGCTCCTCGCCGCTGACCCGATCATCCAGAGCCACTCGAAAAGCTGGCCCTTCACGGTCGGGCAGAACCTGCTGCTATACGAGGATCCCGATTTCGGCTTCGTCATCAATGCCGTCGTCCGCCCGCCTGGTTACAAGGGCGGTGTGCATGATCATGCCGACGCATGGGTCCTGTATGGGGTCGTGGACGGCGCCGAGAGCCTAGAACGCTTCATACGTGAAGACGATGGATCGGTTGAAGACTTTGCGGAGCTTCGCATGATTTCGGCAACCCGCGGCGTCCCGGGGGTCGTCGACATCGTGCCCCCTTACGAAATCCACGCGGAGCAGGGTGCGAGTGAACGGTCGGCGGCCCTGATCGTGCGATCCAAGCGCGTAGTGGGTCGTGTCATGCAGAACGGTTACGATCTTGCTGGCAAGAAGGTCTCGAAGCGTTGGGGGCCGGAACAGGTCCCATTTTCGATGGTCTGAAGGCCCTTGCCGCGCAACGGTGTGTGGAAAGCGATTGTCGCAGCCGCCTATCTCATTGTGCCTTAGTCTCGAGACCTGCTGAGTTTTGCAGCGCCAGCAAAGTGCTTGCGTTGCCGGATAAGACAGCAGTGCAACGGCGGCCTAAGATTTCCCGATCGACGCGCAACGCACGCGGCGGCGTGGCGTCCACAGGACACCGAGACCGGAGGAAACAACATGGCCTATGACGAGATCGCAGCGTATGCAGGGAAGGGCTTGACTCCATTTCCCGTGCCGGAGGGGGCGAAGCCGACGCGCGCGCTGTTGCCGTATTATCCGCAGCTCTCGATCGACGAGCGCAACAGGCGCTGGCGTGAATTGCGCAAGCGGATGATCTTCGCCGGCATAGACACGCTTCTCTTCCTGGGCAACGACCTGCGCTGGGATATGGGGATGGCCAATCTGAGGTACGTCCTCCAGATCGGCTCCAAAATGGGCGCATGGGCGTTGTTCCCGCTGGAAGGCGCTCCCGTCGTCTGGCACAGCGTGCCCCACATCGCGAGGCCGATAGATCCGCACCTGACGATGCAGGAATGGACGACGGACATACGACCGTTCTCGGGCGCTCCCGCGATCGTGGACGAAGTGCAGGCGCGCGGATTTGAGCGTTCGCGCATTGGACTCATCGGCTTCAGCTCGTCCATCGTGCGGACGTCGACTATCCTCCATGGCGATGTCCTGATGCTGCAAAAGGCGCTGCCCAACGCCGAGTTCATGGATGTGAGCTGGATGCTGCAGGAGATGCGCCTCACGAAGAGCGCCGAAGAGCTTGAGATGCTGCGCGGCGCCGGACGGATCGCGCGCAGGGTCATCGATACAATGCTCGAGAAGGCGCGTCCCGGCGTCACTGAGGCCGAGTATTGGGTGGAGATGCTTCGCACGCAGGTCGTCAACGGCGGCGAACCAGACGGCTTCAACCTGATGAAGAGCGGTCCGCTAGAGCATCCGAAGAACGAGTTGTGGAACCTGCTGCACGGTGTTGCTCAGCCGCTTTCGCCCTCGATGCGCCCACTGCAGACAGGTGACATCATCATCTCGGAGTTTCACACCAAGTTCGGGGGCTACAAATGCCACACAGAATATACGGTTTACATGGGCCGTGCGCCTGACAAATTGCGTGACATCTGGAAGGTCAGCGTGGAATGCCTCGACATCAGCCGCGAAGTGCTGGTGCCAGGCAAGACATTCCGGGAAGCGTGGGAGGCGATACGCCGGCCAGCGAAAAAGGCGGGCTACGACTGGGTTGAGCTTGGCTGGCATGCGATGGGCAATGCCTCTCCTGAGTGGCCGACGGTGATCTATCGGCCAGGCTGGGGATCGCCGGCGCTTAATGGCAGCCGCATTGGCGATTTCGTTTTCGAGGAAGGGATGACATTCGGCAATAACATCGATCTTCATGACCCGAACTGGAAGCCAGACGTGGGCTGCATGCTGTCGGATTTCATGGTCGTACGGCCGGGGCAGGCAGAGCTGCTGGTCAATACGCCGCGCGAACTGGGTGAAGTTGGTTAGGCTTAGCAGCGAAAGCTCATCCGATGGGGCTTGCCGTCTGGCGAACGCTTGGTAGTCTCAGGCTCAAAACGACACGGGAGGAAGATGGATGTTGCGCAAGGAAGACAATGAGCTTCTTACGCGAGTCGGGCCGGGCACGCCTATGGGAGCCCTTCTTCGCCACTATTGGATGCCGACGCTTATGAGTGAGGAGCTGCCGGAGCCAGGGTGTCCACCGGTGCGCACGACACTGTTCGGCGAAAAGCTGGTGGTCTTCCGTGATCATAACGACAACATCGGCGCGATCGAGGAGTTCTGCGCACATCGTGGGGCCTCACTCTTTCTGGGCCGAAACGAATCCGAAGACTCGCCGGACGGACAATGCGGCTTGCGTTGCGTCTACCACGGTTGGAAATATAGCTATGACGGCCGCTGTATTGACCAGCCGAACGAGCCCCCTGCGAAACAATTCAAGGAAAACATTAAACTCACCGCCTATCCGGCGCGCGAGCATGGTGGCGTTATCTGGATCTACATGGGGCCGAAAGAAGCGATGCCGCCGCTACCTGAGTACGAGTGGACCCTCGTGCCCGACACCCACCGCTTTATCTCTAAGCGTCGCCATTTCAGCAACTTTATGCAGGCCGTAGATGGCACGCTTGACTCGAGCCACGTGACTTTCCTGCACGCAGATGCTCCGCTGTGGCATCCTTCCTGGACACATCAGATGAAAGGCGCCCGCAAGCACGTGCTTGCACCCCCGGAAATCAACGTTCGCTCTACCGACTTCGGTCTGCTGGTTGGCGCCCGTCGTGACGGCGACAACAATATGGATTACTGGCGCATCACAAACTGGATCATGCCTTCAAACGTGACCGTCCCCCGCGATGACGACGAACCCATCGGCGCGCATATTTTTGTGCCGATTGATGACGAGACGACATGGGCATGGAACATCAGCTATGTCCCGGAAAGGCCGTTGTCGCAACGCGAGCGCAGCTTTTACGCTTCGGGAGGCCACATCCACGCCGAATTGATCCCGGGTACGTTCGACCCGGTTCGGAACAAGGACAATGACTACCTCATCAACCGCGATCTGCAGCGCACCGTCGCCTTCACTGGCATCACAGGCATCGTGATGCAGGATGCGGCGGTTCAGGAAAGCATGGGACCGATCGCCGACCGCTCACGTGAGCACCTGGGAAGCGCCGACACGGCGCTGGTCGCCGCGCGCCGTCGGCTTTTGTCAGAGGCGCGGGCCTTGCGGGATACGGGCGCACTTCCAACCGGGCGCGACCCACAGAGCCATCATCTGAGGTCCATCAGCACAATGCTGCCGAAGAATGCTGACTGGCTGACAGAGACGATAAGCCTACGAGCTGTGGATGTCGCGTCTTACCGTCGCGCGGCTGAATGAGTCCGCAGTCTGCATCATGAAGCTCGAACGGTTCAAAGACCAACCGTAGTTGTCAGTGGCTCTGCGCAGGGAATAACAAGAGCTCGATGCAGGAAAGTATGTCGGCGACGGAAATGAAATAGTTCGTGCGCTAATAGATAACTATGCGTCTTGGACGGCCGTGTGATCCTTGATGTTGATGGATCACTATTGAGTATGCTGCAGGTGATATGAATTGCTTCGCAAGTGACCTAAGACGAACATGTAGGGAGGCGGGATTCGCATGTCATCGTTGGCCGGAGAGCGCCTGAGCTTCGAGACGTGGTCGCGAAATTGCGCCGCGCAGATGCTGCATCAGAAGAACTTGGAAACCGTGGCGTTTGAAACGGCAAGAAGCCATATTTCTCACGTTACCGAAGGGCGGTGTCAGTTCTTTGCCGACCGTCCCAAACTGCTAAATCGTTTCGGCTATTCCGAAGCCTCCCTCGGATCAACGCGCTTCCAGCGCCTCACCTGGAGCTCCGAGCGGGTCGAGTGCTGCACCGCCACAAAGCGGGCACAGGACCTCATCTTGTACATCCCCCTGAAAGGCGGTTTTGAGGCACGTCAAGGCGGCCGCTCGGTTCATATCAATCCTGGCGACATATTCTTCGTGAGCGCGAATGGCGAATCCAGTCGCCGCTGGCTCGGCTCCTCCATTCTCCTCAACGTCATTATTCCACGACTGACGATAGCACGCCTTCTTGCAACTGATTTTGACATAGAACCCGACAAGCCGTTCTGCTTCCCAGCCTCCGCAAACCTTTCGACTGGTGTGACCGAATCTTTCTGCCGACTTCTGGAAACGATCCTCTGCGATCTCGGATCTCCGCACTCCGTTTTCAGTCACCCAGGAGCAAGCCTGCATGCAGAGCGGGCCTTTCTCCACGTCCTCATCCGTTCATTGCCTCACAACTACACTGACAGATTGTCGAACGGCAATCGGCTGACGTCGAGCCCGCCCTATCTGAGGCGCATTGAGAACTTTATCCACGACCACATCGCCGACGAGCTGGACATTGCTGAACTGGCGCGCGTGGCGGGCATGAGCATCCGCGCCGTTTATTATGGCTTCAGGCAGCACCTTCAGACAACGCCGCAGCGTTACCTGAAAACGATGCGCCTGAGACTTGCGCGTGAGGCGCTACTCGCCGCTAACGGACCTGATGAAAAAGTATCCCGCGTTGCGCTGCGCTTTGGTTACAGCAATGCTGCGCAGTTTTCGAAGGATTACCGCGAGCTCTTCGGCGTCAGCCCCAGCGAAGCGTTGCGCGGCTCGCGCGCCCACACTTCGCCGTGAGCGAAATGCCGCCGAAGCTATTGCCGATCAAGTGAGATTGTCTTGCCGGCGAAATCGGCCGCAGGCGACTGTGCCACAACGGCGGAGGCTGACATGGCGCAAAACGCCGATGCGAGAAGCGATCGCGTGTTCATTTGTCCTCCCGGTTGCGCTTTCATGGCGACGACTATTCGCTCGCTATCGCAGTTTGCTTGTAGCTATGCTCGCCTTGTCAACTACTGGCCTGCTGCCGGTTTGGTGGACGGACACGTTCTTGTTTGCTAGCCTGATAAAAACAAATTTACGCGCGAACGTGACAGGAGGAACGCATGCAGATCGTGCAAGCTGACGACGTATCGCTTGAGCGCGGCCTCGAACATCGTGGTGGAACGTTCCATTTCAGACGTATGCTTGAGGGCGAAGCTGGGCAACTCGACAATTTTCAACTCTCCTTCGGGCAAATGGGAGGAGAGTTCTATTCGCCGCGTCACAAACATAATTTCGAACAGATTCGCTTCCAGTTCGAGGGTGTTTTGGATTTCGGGCGCGATGGCAAGTTGACGCCCGGAATGGTCGGATATTTCCCCGAAGGCGCGCCTTATGGGCCCCAGACCCAGGGGCCGGACGACACGCCAAAGTCTGCTGTTCTGCAGTTCGGCGGCGCGAGCGGAAGTGGTTATCTCTCCCGCAACGAGGTCAAGGCAGGCATGGAGGAGCTGAAGCAATTCGGGGAGTTCACAGGCGGAGTTTTCAGACGCCACGAAGATGTCGAGGGCAAGCGTAACATGGACGGGTACCAGGCGATCTGGGAGCACAAGAATGGACGCCCTATGATCTACCCCAAGCCTCGCTATCCTCACCCGATCTTCATGAACCCGGAAGAGTTCCAATGGGTGGCTGTTCCTGGTCGTGAAGGTGTCTTTGAGAAGGTGCTAGGCGTGTTCACAGAGCGCGGGACGAAAGTGCGATTGGTGAAGATCGAGGCCGGTTCAGAGTGCCGTCTCTCTGGTCGCGGCGTCTTTATTGCGCTTGAAGGCGTCGGTGATGCAGCCGGGCAGACTCTCCGCTACCAGACGACAATCTACCTTGATCACGGCGAAGAGATCGATGTTCACGCCGAGCGCAACGTGCACCTTCTTCACTACGGTCTTCCGGACCTTCGGGGCCTAAAGCGCATCTCTGCGTCGGGCCAACTTTCGGCGGCTGCCGAGTAGCCGGCCAAGCAGTATAAGGACGTCGCTGCGGGAGCACGCTTGTGTGCACGAGAAATATCAGACCACGAGGAGGATTGGGATGTCCCGCGTGCCCGGTCTTGTGAACCGACGTGTTGTGGTCGCTGGCCTCGTGGCGTCATGTTGTGCCAGCGTGCAAGCCTACTCAGCCACCAGCTTCTCAGGAGCGACGCTAACCATTCTCGTTGGTTTTCCGCCAGGGGGCGGCGTGGATGGGGGCGCCAGGCTAATTGGCCGCCATTTGCCCCGCTTTCTAGAGGGCCAACCAAGTGTAGTCGTTCAGAACATGCCAGGTGCAGGGGGGCTTCTCGCCGCGGACCACCTGTTCAATCGCGCGCCACGGGACGGGCTCACCCTCGGTGTGCCGGGCCGCAATTGGCCCCTAGCGCCCCTCGTCGCCCAGCGCGAGGCGCGCTTCAAGCCGCTAGACTTTGAGTATATCGGTTCAACGGGAGAGGTGACGACCTATGTGTGGATCAACAAAGCTCTGGGCGTGAATACACCCGAGGAGTTCAAGGCGAGCAAACGAGAGATCGTCTTTGGCGGGTTCACGCCGGACACGGAACCAAGCATGGTTCCCAAGATCCTGGCGCTGGAAGGCTACCCCGCGAAGGCTGTCAGCGGGTACGCGGGAACAGCGGCAATCATCAACGCAATAGAACGTGGCGAAGTCGATGGCATCGCTACCAACGTAGCCAGCTTCGGTCGCCGTCCTGATCTAGCCGAGAGGTGTGTCCGCGTGTTTCAGGCGCTCCCCTCAGCCGGCGCGAAGTTTCCAATTGCTGCCGAGCACGTTTCGCCGCGAGGCAGGGGGCTGCTTCAACTTGCGGCTTACGCCAGCGCCACAGGGATGCCGTTAGTGGCTCCACCAGGGTCACCGCCGGATCGTCTCGCCGCGCTGCGTTCAGCCTTCGACCGGATGGCTCGGGATCCAGAGTTTGCCGGCGATGCCGAGAAAATGGGTGAGCCGCACGGCAGCCCTGTCGACGGTGAAGCGATCAAGCGGATTTTAGCGTCTACCCTCGAAATGGCGAGCCCAGATCTCGTGGACTTGTTTAGATCGCTCGCGGCAAAGACGTAGCAGTTTCGCACATCGCGCAAGCGGTTCATTTGGGTGTGACGCGGCTTCCTTCAGCCCGCGCCCCCTAAGCAGTCGATCATGAGTCCGGTGATGAACTATGCGTCGTGCGAGGCGAGGAAAGCGACGGCGCCGCGATTTCCTCGGGCGTTCCATCGCGTTTGAGCATACTCCCTGAAGGCAATGAGGTACATTCATCAACGCCGAGTGGGGGGCTGCAAGCTGCACGGCGAGGGCAGTCTGCGCCTCGTTTGCGGGCTGAAGATTGCCGGCTCGAGCGATCATCGTTACTCAATTAGCTTTCGGGCGAGCTCGACATCTTTTGGAGCTGTTGCATATGCTTTTGCGATGAATTTCTCGACGTCTTCGCCTTTCATCGGATCCAGTTCCATCTGCTGCTTTTTGGCAAGCTCCAGGAACTCGGGATCTGACACACTCTTGTCGAAGGCGCGCCGGAGCATTTCCAGTCGATCAGCAGGAACGCCTGGCGGGGTTGCGAACGCCCGGCCAGCCTCACCCATCGCCGTCAACAGGTCGAGGGCTCCTTTGGAAATATTCGGCAGCGCAGCTTCCATTATAGTGGGTACATTCGGCAGGTCACCAATCCGCCTCGGTGTCATCTGAACAACGATGTTTATCTTTTTCTCTCGTATCCACTCAGCCTTCGTTGCGTTCAAGCTCTGCCAAGAGTCACACACGCCTTCAATCTCTCCGCGCTCCATTGCCAGCCGGATGTCATTGCTGCCGGGATATCCCGGTATTATCTTGATCTTTGCTCCCGCGACCGTGCGCAGCATCGCGGTGTTCATATAGCGAGTGTCATCGAGGCCAGTAACGCCGAAGGGAATCTCCCGCTTCTTCATCTCCTGCAAACTCTCGGTTTTTGCTGCTGCCCAGGTCATGCAAACCTGAGTGTCATTGCTTGCGGCGCCGATCCATCCAAGTTTTGAGGGGTCGAATTTCGCGAGCTCAGGTTTGAGAAGCGGGGCGACCTTGAGCCCATTGTCAAAGATGCCGATCGTGGATCCATCCTTCGGGGCTGCGTCCGAAAGGTAAAGCGCCAGTCTCATACTGCCTGCGCCCGTCATGTTTTTGACAACCACGGTGGGATTGCCCGGCACATGCTTTCCGAAGACCGTGGCCAATGCCCGGCCATACGCGTCGTAACCACCACCTGGCGAGAAGCCGATCAAAAGTTCGATCGTACGTCCTTTATAGAATGAGCCAGATTGAGCATGGGCCTGCCCTAAACCAGCTCCCAGCAAGATTGACGTAGTCATCAGCGTTCGGATCATGTTGCTCATCGTTGCCACTCCAGTTCGCTAATGGGTGTCGAAGATGCTCTGGTACTTCGCAACTGTTGCGGTAAGCCGATCCCGCTCCGGACGGGTGGGAGAATCCGGATCACCGGCGGCAGGCAGGCTGCCAAACTTCATCAAAGAGGCCATCAGAAGGATCCGGGCCTTGGTGGCTGTCAGATTTGATCCACCTATGAGGAAGGGATGCGTATCCGCGAATCCTTCATGACTTCCCCGACCAGCTCGCACCACGGGTATGCCGCTGAACGCGGCTCGCACAAGAAGACCGAGGCGCGCAGGGGAGGGCGCATTGCCAGCGGGGGCTGTGCCTTCGTAAACGAGGCCAGTGAGCAAACCCAACGAGAGCTTGTGCTCAATCGTGGCGATCAGATCTCGCTCCGCTGAAGGATCTCCCGTCCAGTCGAGTTCGCAGTAACCTCCATCCTTGACGATTGAAACCGACGGAATAGCTGCCTCGGTGAGGTAGCCTTCGTCATCCCGTATGCGCATCGGCGATGCAACGAGGCGTTTGTTCAAAAACGATATGGCGTTCGCTTCGTATGGCAGGGCCGTAAGACGAACTTCGGAACAAAAAGTATGCTTGTAAAGCGGCGCGTAGAGCGCCTTGGTGGCGCCTTCGCCGGTTATCTGGGCGATGACGCCGCCCATGCCACCTGTGGCGACGAACCCGCCGGGTCTCGCGTCAGCTTTGGCGGCCTCTCGTCCCGCTATGATTTGCTGATCCTGGATCAGGACGGTCCCAAACCGATTACGACCGTCTAAGTCTTCCCAAATCCGGGATTTGAAATATGTCAGGGAGTCCAGAATGTTTCTGGGGCCGTCATGGCCGACCTCACCATGCGGTCGCTGGGCCGCGTTGCAGGCAATCGGCAGGGTCGTATCAATCAGCAGACTTAGCCAATAGACCGTTTCTTCAATGTTCGGACTGCCTTGAGTCCATATTGCGGCATCGAACTTGCCCGATGACATGATTTGAGTGACGTGATTGGTGAGCTTCGCCAAGGCCGGGCGGGGCGGCCGGGCGGACAGGTGACGCGGTCTATAAGGGAAGAACTGGCGGCCGCGCGTTTCGGGTTTGATGTCGCCGTCCCCAACATCAGTTCGCTTCTCTTGCGGCAGCCCCTTGGTGTAGCCGGCCGGCGGCAAAATGCGAAAGAATGAGACATCGGCCTCCGCTGACAGGGCGCCCGCGGTTCCGTCTTTGGAAATGCCAAAGCGATCGATCTCATCGAAGGTGCGCGCGCCGTCCGGATAAAAGGTTTGCCGGGAACCTTCGGCCGAAGCATCTGGCGCGACGCTGTCGCTATCCCAGGGAAGACCGGACGCCTGCCTGGCCATGTATGGAAGAGGGTATAGCCCGTCCTCTGGGAGAAGCTCGATTTCATAGACTGGCCGGTCGGAGTCTGCTTGGCGGTGGCGATGGAATTTTCCTTCCGAATCCACGTAGCCGTCGGGGGCCGCGTAAAGCTCTGATCGATCCGCTTCAAGTGGATGCGCTGAAAACTGCTCAACCAGGACCCTCACTGGAGCAGCCAGCTTTTGCGGGCGCAGCGCGTCGTAGCGCAAGGGCGCCCCGTCGGGCCCAGTGCGTAACGGGAGTTGGTGAACTGACCGGGCCTTGTTTGACGTGATGAGAGCGGGAGAGTTTTGAATCGTCGCGGTAGGCCCCGAGAGATGTGCGACGCGCAACTTCCTGTCTGCCACTTGGCGCCTCCTCGAGAAATGTCCGGTCGGTGGATAGACCGGCTGATGTTGACTGGCCACGCCGAGCTTGATGCTTGGCTAATTGGATCCTGCTTCGATGGCCTTGCTGGCGGCCGCAACAACCTCTTTCGGCATCGCGTAGAGACGATCCAACGCTTCGTCGATGAAAGAGCCCGAGACCGAGCTGATTTCCAGGTTTGCTTTCGATGCGTCCGCGACGAACTGCGGATCTGCGAGCATGTTGTCGAAAGCGCTTCTTAGATCGGCCACCCGAGCAGCCGACAGTCCCGGGGGCGCTGCAAATGGTCGCCCGATGGTTAGGGGCGCTAGGAACAGCTCAAGCATCTGGCGTCCAGCGGAATCTTTTGCGAGATCCAGCACGAGCGGTACATTAGTTAGCTCCGGATGCTTCTTCAATCCGGCCTGCATAAGGATCCGGACCTTCTTGTCTGATAGGTAGTGGGCAAATCCTGCGCGCCAGTTGGACCAGGAGGAATTACCTATCCCCTGAACCTCGCCGCGCTCCATGGCGAGCAGGACCTCATTCGTCGACTTGTAACCGCTGACGATCCTAATACGTGTGCCTATTGCCTTGTTGTACACCCTGGGGAGGGTTTCGCTGTCGGTCGCAGGCCCGGAACCGCCAACCATCAACTCGCGTGCCAGAACGTCGTGAATCGCCTGATGTGGCGCCGAATGCCAGACGGCAACCACGCCAGTTTCGCTCGTCGTGCTGCCGAGCCATGCGAATTTCCGGGCATCGTACTGGACGCCTTGCGGCGCGGTCAGCGGCGAAATGATCATTCCCCGTTGGAGAGCGCCGATAACCGTGCCGTCCTTGGCGGCAACATTATAGAGATAGTTCGCCGACGTGAGACCGCCGCCGCCGGGCATGTTCTGTACGACGACGTTCGGCGCGCCAGGCAGATGCCTACCTATGTTTCGGGCCATCAAGCGCGCATATGCGTCATAGCCGGACCCCGCTGCCGAACCCACAACGATGGTCAATCGCTTGTCTTTGTAGAAGGTCTCTTGGGCTTGCGCGCCGTCATGCTGAAGGAGGAAGTTGGTGACGATCGCTACGGACAGGAGCATCCTTGGCAACATTTGATTTCCTCCTTGTTTGCTCTTTTGTCAGAGCAAAGAGAATCTATTTCCCCTTGCCCGATTTCGCTGCTTCGATTGCCGCCGCGGCGCGGTCGACAAGCGGCTTGGGCGTCGAGAAAATCCGCTTCACATGGGCTTCCACCTCGACGCCGGTTACATAATCAAGCTCAAGCCGGATCCTGTCAGCTTCTTCGAGTAGCGCTTTGTCTGCCACTACTGCATCGAAAGCTGCACGAAGCATCGTGACGCGCGCGTGCGGAACTCCCGGAGGCATGGCAAAAGGCCGGCCAAGCAATTGATGTGCGAAGATCACATCCAATACGCGCTTATCGTCCTCACTACTGATCAGATCGTAGATGTTTGGAACGGAAGGCAACTCGTAATGGCGTTTGTCTGAGACTTGCATGATGATGTGGATGTCGGCAGAGTTCGCCCAATTTGGCCGCTCCAGCTTCAAACTATCCCAGCTCCAGCCGGCGATCCCATCGAGTTCTCCTCTCTCCATCGCGAGGGTCATTTCCCGGGTGCCGGGAAAGCCGGTGATTACTTGAAATTGGGTGCCGAGAAATGCGTTGTAGACGTGCGGATTGAGGTTGGATTGGGAGCCGGAGCCGGAGGCGCCAACGCTAAATTTCTTTTGCCGCGCCGTCTCGATGCTGTCTGCGCCCGACTTTGCGGTCATCACGGCTATACTGACTTGCTTGTTCATCGAACCAAGCCAGTTCAATTGTAGCGGGTCAAACTTTATGCCGGGACCGTCCCGCAGCGGCTCGAAGGCCACTTCAGGGCCGAAGGTAACCATGGCGGTGCCGTCTCGCGGACCTGATCCATAAACGGAATTGAGCGCATTCAGTGATCCCGCGCCGGGCATGTTCTTGACGACAATCGTAGGTTGCCCCGAAATATGTTTCGGAAGGTGCCGCGCCAGTAGGCGAGCATAGGCATCGTAACCACCGCCTGCGCCATACCCGACAACCAATGTGATCGTCTTGTCGCGATAGAACTCTGGCACCTGGGCGACAGCCATCGGCGTGGTGACGAACCCTGCGAGCAATGCGACTGCCGCTCCGCAGGCGAGAGTTTGTCGTGACATTGTGCGTCTCCTCCAGATCCCTATTTACTAAATTTAGATCACGTCTCGCGGTACACGGGTGGCTCAAAGGCGCTTTGCGCGGCTATGGCTGGGTCAATCCCCTCAGTCCATCGGGTTGCAACAATACGCCCCCCGGTGAGCCCGTCTGAGAGCGGCGACATCAACCAGACGGCAGGCGCTCGCATCACGCGAGGTGATATCAGGGCGCGGGATTCTCTAACCGCCTTCGGAACAAACGCTGTGTCAGTCGTGCCTCCGGGTAGGAGCGAATTGACGGTGATCCCGAACTTCCGGAGTTCCTTCGACCACGCAAGCGTCATCGCTTCAATGGCGCCCTTGGACGGACCGTATGGTGTTCCGCCCTCTCGGTAGATCGTTGCGAGACCGGTGCTGGTATTGACGATCCGTCCCCAGCCGCGCTCGATAAGCAATGGGGTGACCGCGTGCGCCATGTTGAATGTGCCGACGACGTTTACGCGGATGATGTCTGCCCAGCATGCCGGGTCGACCTCCCAGAAGGGAGCGGTGCTGGCATGGGGAGGTAAATCAAGATGCATGGGCCCGAGACCGGCGTTGCTAATCAGTCCGTCGATTCGCCCAAAGGCTGAAAGGCACACGCGAGCAGCGAGCCTGCAGGCCTCGATGTCCGAGATATCTGCGACCGCGGCTTTTGCGCTGCCGGTTCCGCAATCGCGGTTGATACTTGCCGTGGTCCCCACAAGCTCCGCCGCATCTCGTTCGGGCGCCACGAGGACGACACGGCCGCCTGCGAGGGCAATCGCATGCGCCATCTCGGCTCCCATACCTCTCGACGCCCCGGTGACGATATACGCCCTCTCCGCCAAGTTGATTGCAAGCATTGGATGGCCTCGTCAGCTCGTGATGCCGTCCTCTACTTTACGCTTCTGTACGGCCTTGAACTGAGCTCGGGTCTCCTCCATCAGCCTGATGCAGTCCGGATCGAAATCGACCACCGGCTCGGGATCGCGCCCCCAGTATCCATGCGTGTCGACGCCGCGCACCAGCATCGCGGTGGGTCGCTCCATCAGCGTGTCTCTCACGTTCGGAGCGATATAGTGAATGACGAACCCGACCCGGGGATGATCTGCATTGTTTGGGCCAGACCCGTGGATGACGCTCTCGTGGTGGAAGACGACCTGACCAGCCCTAAGGACGGCATCTACGGCCAGACTTTCGTCCACTCCGATGACCGTACGCCCGTCTCCGGCCAAATTGTTTGGATGCGGTTTGAACTCATGTTCAGGTGGGGACCACTTGTGGCTTCCGGGAATATAGCGCACGCAGCCCGATTCCACGGTTGCATCGTTGAATGCGACCCAGGCTGATAGCGTCTCCGGAGGGTCGAAACCGTAATAGAAGCTGTCGGTGTGCCAGGATATGTAGCGCGGATCATGGGCCTTCTTCGCAAAGAAAGATGCGCCCCAGCAAAGGATATTGGGTCCGATTATGTCCTCGACGGCATCGAGAAGTTTCTCATTACGCACCACGGAACACAGCCAGGGAAACGGCAGGTGCGCCTTGATACGATACTTTTGCTGCAATTCATGACCGACGGTGGACTCCATGTGCTCCAGCTTTCGGCTGAGTTCATGCGCTTCTGGAGTCGAGTAAGCCTCGACCGGAAAAAGGAAACCGTCTCTCTTGTAGGCCGCTATCTGTTCCTCGGTGAGCGCCTTTGGCATGTTATTCCTCCTGAAAAGTTTGACGACTAACCGAACCACAATTTACTGATCTCGCATCATGTCTTGCCATAGTTTTCTCTTTGAATATCAAATAGAAGGGCCGGTTTCTCAAATACGATCTGTCCGCACGCATGGTCGCACTCCATAGCGGGTTGCGTATCCATAAATAGGTACACGCTAGGGCCTGAGCCAATGATTCCAATCAACGTGGCCAACCTAGGAAACGCTTGATAGCGTCGCCCAGAATTAGCGATCGCTGTGACGCCGACAGGAATGGGAGATGTTCCTTGAAATGATTCACATAGTGCTTGTACGGGATATTGCCCTTTCCATGCGACAGGTCGCTCCCCCAGAAGCATCTTTCTGCTCCGAACGCCGAAACCAGTTTCGCAATATGATCGTCCATGTCCGAATAGGGGAAGGGACCGGCTGAATAAGCAGGGATTGACGACAGCTTAACGCTGATGTTGGGATGAGTTGCGAGCGCCGCCGTCGCCTCGATCGCCGCGGGAATTTCATTCTTCGCGAGTCGCGTTGAGAGGTTCATGTGATCGACAACAATGCGGAGCTTGGAATGGTTGGCGGCGATATCACCAATCGTTTCCTGATAACCTGGTGCATGCATCATCACCGGAATGCTCGCCGCCTCCGCCTCCGCCCAGAACCAGTCGGCGGTCCCATCCTCGAGCCATTTGGCCTTATCGTCCGAGAAATTGATGCGGGCGCCCAACATGCCCCGATCGTCGAACCAGCGCTTCACGAGCTCGACGCTCGCTGGGTCATTGAGCGCGATGCGTCCCATCACTGCAAAGCGGTCCGGATGCCGCCGCGCCGCCTCAAGAGCGTAGTCGTTACGGTCACCCTCCCATGATGGCGGTACGATGATGACGCGGTCCACGCCGACAAGATCCATCGTTTTCAGCATATCGGGATAGGTCATCGGCTCCTTCAAGTGAGCGCGCCTAGCACCATCTGGCGTCCATGGGCGAGATGGCGTTTCTGGCGGCCAGAGGTGGACCTGTGCATCAGTAATCATGTGTCTCTCATCGTCTGAGGCAACGCCTCCGTTCATTTGCTGGCGTTCTGCAATTCCTGTACGGCGCGGCTAAGTACATTAGGCGACGTGGCATACACGCGCTGGATCAGGGAGGCTATTTCGTCGCCGCTCGCCACGTTGATCGTTGCGCCGAGCATCTCCGCCTCCTTGCGGAACTCCTCGCTCTGAACCATCCCAGAAAAGCCGATCCGCAGGTTCTCCAACTCGGAGTCCGGCGTGCCGGGTGGTGCGGCAAGCGGCCGCCCGTATGCGAGACGATCAATGAATAACTCGAGCAGCTGGCGATCCGATTCGTTCTTCACGTATTCCAAAACGGTTGGAACATCGGCCAATTCACGATGGCGTTCCCGCACCAGCTGCATGATCACACGAATGCGCTGGCTCTTGATCCAGTCGGGCCTGCTGGCCTTCATGCCGTCCCAATCAGCTCCGATCTGTCCATGGACCTCCCCGGTTTCCATCGCCATCGCGATCTGCGATGTTCCGACGTAGCCCGCGACGAGCTTTATATTGGTGCCGACGATATTGTTCAGCAATTTCGGCCATATCGTAACGTCGGAACTGGGCGCGCCTGCTCCAATGAGCGCGTGGCCGAACAGGTCGTCAGCCGTGCGGATCGGCGACGCAGCCCATGCGATCGCCACGGCGGTATGTCCGTTGAGGCTGCCAATCCACCTGAACTTGCGCGCGTCAAAATTGGCTCGCGGATTACCAAAGAGGTTTTCGAGGGCGGTGGTGCTGGGCACTAGGCCGATTGCCGAACCGTTCTTTGGGGCTACATTGTAAAGCCAGTTGGTCATAATCAACTGGCCCGCGCCGGGCATGTTGGAGGGGACGATCAGCGGCGCGCCTTTCATTGCCCGGCCAAGATGCCGGGCCGCCAGGCGCCCGTACAGGTCGTACCCGCCGCCAACACTTGTGCCGATCGCGAGGTTTATCGTCGCGCCCCCACCAGCTGTCTGCGCGTGGGCATGTGAGCAGAGCCCGGCCACCCACACTAGTGCTGTTGCGCACAGAAAGCGCTTCATGACCTGTCTCCCAATGGCGGCTCTTGAAGGCCAGTATCTTCGAGCCTAATCGCGGGGCGGACGCGCCACAAGTCCGAATAAAGCGAGAGGTTTCCAACGGACGCGGTCCGAGGTTGGAACAGGTCAAAAGGCAATATCACTCGGGATAGAGCGTCTCCCATGGCTAAGGTGCAATCAACTCCCGTGCTCGGAGGATCGATTTTTCGGATGCATTGAACGCTCTCCTGATAAGCTCCTCCACTTTGACGCCGTCGGAGGGGAAAATGCTCAGGCGAGACTTCTTTGCGTCCGACAGAAATTCGTCATCCGTCATGGTCTTCATGAATGCCTCGCGGAGGATCGCGACGCGCGCTTCGGGAGTGCCTTGTGGGGCAAGGTAGGGACGTCCAAAGACCTGCTGCGAAAAGACGAGTTCTGCGGCGGCGCGATCGAGTGGATCGGTAATGAGCGTCAATGCATGCGGCGTTCCTCGCTTCGAGAGTTCCTCGTTCGGCTCGAGCGAATCTTGAACAATGAAGTTCAGCTTGCCGTCGCGCAACCAGTCTGGGCGCTGGGCTTGCACGCTCGCCCAGTCAAGACCGCACAGGCCGGAGACCTCACCACGCTCCATTGCCAGCATGATGTCGCCGGTGCCCTTGTAGCCCATTACCGCTTTGAATTTGACCCCTCCCGCTCTGATGTGAAGGTTTGCGAACTCAATCGTCGAACCGCTCGAGCTCGCGCCGACGACAAGCGGCTTCTCGCGTGCGTCGGCGTAGGTCTTGACACCGGATGAATGGTAGGTTGCGCAAACGTAGACGCTGGAGTCTGCGCTTCCGATGTATCTGAACAAGGCGGGATTGTATGTGAGCTTCCCCTCAGGCTGTAGGATGGGGCTCATTATCGCGCCCGGATAGATTGCTCCGATTGTGCTTCCATCTTTCGGCGCGACGTTTGCAAGCCATGAAGCGGCGACAATTCCTCCGGCGCCTGGCATGTTGCGCATGACAAATGTTGGCGAACCATGGATATGCCGGCCCATGTGGCGCGCTATTGTGCGCGCGTAGGTGTCGTACCCTGCGCCGGGGTTTCCCGCGATGATGAAATCGATCGCCCTGTTCGCATAGAAGCTGTCGGCGTGCGCGTACGTCGTAGCGGCCAGCGTGAATGATGAGATCGCAACACCCGCCAGATACGCGTGAGAACGTCTGTGCCTACTTTGCCGCATTTTCTCCCTCCCTATCGTGGAGTCCGCCCGGCGCTAGAGGTAGGCGCCCGTGTTCTTGGCTTTCGTGTGATTTGTTAGCGAGTGTAATCCTAATTTCGTGCTTTTGAGTTGAAGGCTGGATCAAGATTGAAAAGGCGTCCAGCGCCCGACACTCTGGTATCTGCGCCGACGAGCTGCAACGCGCCCCAGACACCAACAAGAGCGCTTGAAACGACCGGGACGCCTAGCCGTTCTTCAAGCATCGCAGTGAGCGGAATGGTGCGCAGGTTTCCGCAGGACACAACGACTGCGTCCATTCTTCGGCCTTCAGCCGCGCGAAGAACGAGTTCGACGATGTCCTGGGATTGAAGCGAGCGCAACTTTTCGTTCTCCACAACTCCCAGACATGCGCCCAGCTGTGAGGATATCGCGTGACTGGCAAGAAAGGCGCCCAGTAAATCGCTGACGCTTTGCTCATAGGCGGTGGCCAGAACGACATTTTTTGCGCCAAGCGCTTGGAGGGCCGCGACGAGGGAGGCGGCCATGGTCGTGGCGGGTAAACCCGACTGAGCCTCGACATTAGCAACCAGTTGGTCGTGCGCCTCACGCCCGAATGCGAAACTCAGCGAAGTGCCGTTCACAACGATAGCCTGCGCTCCAGCGGCGACGACCCTGTGAACAGCCACGGGAAGCCGCGCGAGGGCCTCCTGATATCCATCAAGCGCCAGGCGCTCGACGTTTATCCCCTCTGTAACGGTGTTGACCCGGCCCGCGAAGATCTCGCGGGCCTCGGGCTGAAGCGCACCCTGGGCATTCGGGGTAACGACTCCTATCGTCGGAAGAGTGGAATCGGTCATGCGAAGGTCCCTTCAATCTGCATTACACACGAGGCTCGTTATTGTGCTCCGCAGATGCTCTTGTCCTTGACGATATCGGCGCAGACGAATTTCTTGCCCGGTGTTTGAGCTGCGTCGACTAGCGCCATCACGTCTCGAGGCGTGGCCGATAGATCTTCCATCGCCTTCTGAAGCTCCTCGCCGCTCACCGGGATGATTTCGTAATCTAGCTTGGCAGCCTCAGCGAGGAACTCGTTGTCCGTCATGGTCCTGTCGAATGCGTCTCGGAGCGCTTTTACGCGCTCGACTGGGACGCCGGGCGGCGCAAGGATTGGGCGGCCGACGATCGAGGAGGCGGAGATGAACCTGAACACCTGCCGTTCAGCTTCGTTTCGCGCTAGTTCGATAAGTAGGGGCACGTTCGAGAAGTCCGGATCTCCTTTGAGACCCTGCAAGAACAGGAGATGTATTTTTCCGTTCCTGGTCCAGTCGGCCCGAATGGACTTAAGCCTTCCCAGTGTGGAACTGCCCCGGGCGTCCAGTTCGCCCCGCTCCATAGCCATCTCGATCTGGCCCGCCGTATAGCCGGTGATGACCTTGAAGCGGGTTCCCAGAAGGTTGTTCAAGATCGTCGGCACCTGGGCGGAAGGGGAGGCGGCCCCGGTAGCTCCGGTCATGACCTCGCGTGTTTTCGCGTCGTCGAGGGTTCGAATGTTGGAGGAGTGCCACGTGAAAAGCGTGTTAGTAGTAATTTGAGAATTACCTATCCAGTTGAATTTTCCGGCGTCGAACTTCGCCTGATCCGGCATAAGGAAGGGCGCCATCGGGATTGTCTCTCCAAGAGAGCCGATGACTGATCCATCTTTCGCAGCTACGTTGTAGAGATAGTTCGCCGCAATCATATGTCCGCCGCCGAACATGCCCTTGGGAACCATCGTGGGCGCGCCTGGAATGAACCTAGCCATGTGCCGGGCGACAAGGCGCGTGCCGATATCGTAAGTGGAGCCGGGACTGCCGGAGATGATGACTTCCACCTGGCGGTTCTTGTAAAATGCTTCGACCGCATCGGCGCGCGCCGATGACGCTGCCGCCACGACGATCGCGGCGACCGAGGCGAATAACACGTCGGCGTTAATGAACCCAGGCATCAACTCCTCCCTTTTACGGTTGGTCGTTCTTCTCAACCCTTGACGCGAAACTCCCTGACTGCGTTGGGATCTGGATCAAATCCAAGACCCGGTCGCTCGCTCGCTGAGAGCCAGCCGTTCACGGGCACGGGCGCTGACGGACAGATGACGGCCATGGCGCCTGCCGATTGATAAGGGTGCCACTCGCAGACTGTGCCATTGATGACGCCCGCTTGCAGATGAAGGTTGTGAGCGGTGGAGCCGCCACCATTGCCTATTGGCATCTGGTAGGAAAGCGCCAGAGCGGCGGCGCGCAGCCCACCTGTATAGCCGCCGCAGTTCACGACATTCGGCTGGAGAATGTCCACCGCTCTGTGTCGAAGCAATTCGCGAAAGCGGGGTAACCCTCCCATGCTTTGACCCGCGGCGACCTGCATGCCCGACCTGCGACGAAAATCCGCGGTTCCTTCGGGATCGTTGTCGCGCATTGGTTCTTCGATAAAGGCTACGTCGTACGGTGCGCAGAGCCTTGCGAGAGCCAGCGCCTGCTGCGCATCAAGCTCACAGTTTATGTCTATAGCGATGTCCACGCCTTCGCCGAGCGCCTCGCGGATCGCGCGGATGCGTTCGGCGTCCTCACGTAGTGCGGCCGTCATGTTGGGAAACTCGTGTGCGCGGTCGCGAGCGATCACGCCCACCACGATTTTTACGCCTCCGAAGCCTTGCGCGACCCAATCCTTCGCGCTCGCAGCCAGCTGCTCACGATCGAACGACGGTAGACCACATGTGACATAGCAGGGGACCTTTTCGCGTGAGCCGCCGAGAAGTCGCCACACTGGTTCGCTCAGCGCTTTTCCGCGAACATCCCAAAGCGCGACGTCGATGGCGCTCAGGGCGTGGTAGGCAAAGCCCGTCTGGCCTCTATGGCCAAGCTCTCGGTAAAGGATATCCCAGATGTACGATATCCGGCGGCTGTCCATACCCATGATGAGAGGCGCAGCGACACGATTGATGATGCCGATGACTGCGTCGGGCGGAGCCAGCCCGGTCGTGCCATAGCCGGTCAATCCGGATTTCGTCTTCACTTCCACGAGAACGAGAGACCGCGACGCCATACGGTCGAAGCCGGGGCCCCTCACTGGTACCATTGGCTTCAAAGCATAAGCTTCAACGTGCGCGATTTCCATCGATCCTCCCGTCATCCTTATTTTCTTAAATACTGACGCGAGATGTTCGGCACCGCAAGCACGGCTTTAAGCTGTAGGACCTGATTGGTGCCTGCGGCCGTTCAGAGGGAAGGACTCGCGATACTGGCTTTTTATCAGTGTGCGTCGGTCACCCAATTTCGAGGATAGCTGATCAACGTTCCGTTCCTCTGAAGCTGCCGTAGTTTACCCTGACTGAACCTGGCCGATTACCGCTTGGGCGCCAGCCTCGACGGTGACCCTTTCAATCCGGATCACCTGTGAGGTGCCCCGTTTGATCCTGTAGTAGGTCTCCAAACCCGACTGGAACGCCCGCTCCAGCTTCGCGCCCGCGCTTGCCATCGCTACAACGTTACGCTCGCCAACATTGTGGATGCGGCCAAGCACGTTCAGCGTCGCCGAATGGAGGGCGGCGAGCTGCACGGCCAAGGCCGCTTGGGCCTCGTTTTCCGGCTCGAGGCTGGCGATGAAAGCCAGCGCCGCGGACAAGGACGTTGTGCAGGCGATCGCCTTGCCCGGGAGTTTGTTCGCGGCGATTAACTGCTGTGTCGCCGCGCGCACGAAGTGATCGGATGTCGTCCCAAGCACCTCCCTGAGCTTGGTCGACCAGATCGCAGCGTCGTCATTGAAGGGACGGGTCGTGAGGTGAGCGGTGTTTCCGACATGCACCACGCGAGCGGCCGGGCGCGGCCGCCTTCCTTCGCCTGGAGCCACCTTCGTGAGTTTCGACGAGTTCGCGTTCGTGACGCTGTGGTTCATGACTAACAGCCTTTCGCGAGAGTTGTGACGAGGTTCTTGGCCCATCGACGCTCGGTGACGGCTTCCTTGGTGCGTTCGCCGTGCTTGTATGCGCCATTCCGTGCGCCGCGTGGGCCGCCTGAGTCGGGCGCGCCTCCGTGGTAATGGCAGCGCGCTCGGCCGGGGACGGGGGCCCGCTTGCAGGGGGCGCCCGATCGAGTTCTTGCGCCGCAAGTCTTTATTTCGCTGTTAGCCGCGTCCATGAGGTCGGTGTCGATTTTCATCCATCTCCCCCTCGCAATTACTCTGCAGCCTCGGTCTTCGTCGTAGGCAAGGCGAACCTTGCCTGCCTTTCATTTACTCAAGTTCGAAATCGGCGGAGGGTTAGGCATGACTTGTCGGACGCGGCGGCTTCTCGTCTTCCTCCTCGCGCCACATCTGAGCCGGGGGCTCATAGCTCGGGTCGAAGATCGTCGGGCACTCGCAAGGGAATTGCACCGCTCCGCTCCCGCGAAGGATCGAATTGAACGTGGAGATCGTGCCGAACTGTCCACGTACTTGGAAATACGTGAACCATTTAACCTTTGTCTCATTCTGCCGGCGGTGTTCCTCACCTTTGGCATCACCGCGGACCACGATGTGCAAATCAGGGTTCGCCCGAATGAAAGCAGCGGCGCGTTGGTGGTACTGTTCCGAGGCCGGATTCATATCGCAACACCTTTCATCCGATAGTAGCGGACGGCCCATGGCTCGCCGCGTTCCGCTGCGTGGAAAATGGCGGCCTTCTGTTCCGGCGTCGTTGCGGCCGCCGCTATCTTTTCGCCCTGGCGACGCTCGCACCAGTCAACTAGTTCCGCCACTGAGGGAGAGAATTTGAGTTCGCGGATGATCCCGATCTTCGGGCTGGCCAGTTCTTCGAGAACTAGCTCCGGAAAGTCTTCAAGAGCTGCTGCCGCCTGACGCGAGAACACGCGGTCGTCGGCGTAGGACGTGCGGTAGGAACCGACGACGAGGGCAAGCGCCTTCAGCGCTGTTTCGCGGCCCGCTGGCGTCGTCAGCGCCACAACGCGCGGCCTGACAAGTTCCAGTGTTTCCTTGAGTTGAACCAAACCAGTCATTGCGCCCGTTCCTCTGCCAGCAAATCCAAGATCGCATCCGTCACCGATGGCTTGCGCGGAGGTCCGGCGCGAACGGCAGGCCGCAACGCGGCGGTAATCCAGGGGATCGGGGCCATCGGGCATTCGCGACCGGCTGCGGAAACTACTTCCAGCACTGCGTCGGGGCTGTTCGATTTCAGCCATCGGCCGATCACGCTACGTGTCTGCCGTTCGGGAATGCCGAGAGCGATCAGCGTCGGGACGGCCTCGGACCACAAGCGGCTTTTCGGGGTGGCCGTGACGGGCTTGCCCGTCCTATCCGAAGGATAGGTATTAATATCTTCCGAAGGAAGATTAGTATTAACTACATGCGCGCGAGGCAGGGGTTCTGCGTCACCCTCCGTCCCCTTTTGTCCCGCGCTGTCCCCTTTCGTCCCCTCTTGTCCCCCTTTGTCCCCCTTTGTCCCGGGGACATCCGCAGTCGAATCCGACTCCTGACCACGCTGGCGACGCTTCTTTTGGGTGGCCTTCGCCTTACGCTCATCTTCGACTTTCTCAACAAACGCGACCAACTGCTCGGCGGTGCAGCCGGCAGCCAGCATGGTGCGGAGGGTGGCGCCGAGGTCCATCAGCCCACTCCCTCATCGTCCGAGCCGATGCGATTTTCGTTGGGAAGCGATTTCAGCCAGTGGACGAGATCATCGATGAGGATGATCGTGCGTCGACCCGCCTTGCGCCGCGGAAGGCGACCCGCCTTCATTTCGGCGAAGATTGTGGTGCGACCTACCCCAGCCTTGTACGCAGCCTCCTCCGGAGAGCAGGCCAGCTTAGTGCAGCTCCACTCGCCATTGCCCTGAGTGGCGTCGATCAAGTCAGGATCACTCTCCTGCATTGAACGCGCTTTAGAGCTGTTGTTCATCTGTGATCCGCCTACGTTCGCAAACGTCGAGGCGGATACCCTCTAGGACTTGGGATGATTCAGAAATGGAGGTTTAGCGACGTGTTAGGCCTACAAACCTACACATCATTTCCCGGTTTTCAGATCAGGGAAGATCGCTTCTATTTCTCTCTGCATTTCTTCCAAGTTCCGACTGATGCTGGGCCATTTGGATCCAAGCCACGATCCGGTCTCAGCCGCCAATTCTCCATTTTGGACAATTGCTTTCAGCCTGAGGTCCTCCCAGGCATCCGATGCGAAACGGATGAAGGGGCCCTCTGAACTCCGCGCTGGACGCCGACCGAGTTTTGTTCGCCAAAAGCCAGAAAGGCTCATGAGAAACTGCGATGAAAAGAAGTCGTGATTCTTGACAGCGTCTGGCGCTAGTGGAGGGAACTTCTTCAACGCCAGTTCCGCCGCCAATACGAGCTCTTGAACTTTGCTATATGCCTCCGTGGCGCCCGGCTTCACTCGGTTGAAGCGTGGAATTGATCCCCAAAGCTGCCCTCCGAGCGCCAGTTCGTAGGGGCCAACAGCGAAGAGTGCAGACTTCTGAGCTACGATTGATTCAATCGCTTTTCGAGCTTTTGAAGCAGCTTCAGTTCGCTCTTTATGCAGCACCAACGCTTTGTAAGATAAGCTCAGAGTGCGTTCGAGCGCGAAGTTAACGCCCTTCCTGACTTCAATTATGTTTGAGTCGTTCTCTCCCGCTGTCCATAGAATTTTATGATTATCGACTTGGTACTTCTTTCTTAGGTCCAAGGAAAGCGAAGGAGGTTTCTGATGGAGTTCGGCAATGTAAGCGGCTCGCAGGTCACGAGCTGACTTCTTCATTTCACTTCTCCAAACCTAAGCCACTTTGAACACATCGGTGTTGGATGCCCTTGCCGGCATCGCCGCCCTGATTGTCTCCGCAACGTAGCTCGGGGCCAAGTGCGCATAATGTTTCTCAGTCATGCGCGTATCGGAGTGGCCGAGCTGAGCGGCAATGACCCCCATGGGCACCCCTTTCATGGCGAGGTTACTCGCGTAAGTATGCCGAAGGATATGGAATGTCGCTGCCGGAGAAACCTTCGCAGCCTCCGATGCGACCTCAAGTGGCCGCTGCTGCTGGGATGCCTTCCATGCCCCTCCGTCGTCCCTGCGAAAGATCCGCTCCCCTGGCCCGCGGCCAACGGTCAGCCCGTTGAACAGGTTCACTCCTTCGTCGTTGAGCACGACGCGCCGCGCCTTGCCGGCTTTTGAGCGGCGGACCGTCACTGTGCCGCTTTCGCGATGGAAATCGCTGGCAACCATTCTTGTCAGTTCGCCGTAACGGCAGCCGGTCAGGAGTGCGCCGCGCACGATGTCCCGGAATGACCCCTGGCAGGCGTTCACTAGACGCAGGCTTTCCGCCGGCGAGAGGAAGCGGACGACCGGCGTGTCGGCGCCCCGGAAGGGCTTCACCTTGCGCCATGGCTCGTCTGACTGCGCGCGGCCTTCGTGGAAGGCGTGGTTGAGAGCCGCCTTCAGGACGGTCAGAATCCGGTTGGCGCTGGCCCGGCGGGCGCGCACGGCGTCCTCGTCGCTCCTGTCGAGCGGCTTCGTGGCCCGTGCCGCGACGGTCTGCTTTGTCCGCACGTACTTGGCCGTGGCTCCGAGGTCCGTGTGCCATTCCCGAATCCGCCGCGTCGTCAGCTTCGCGATGGGCATGTCGCCGAGGGCAGGGAGGATGCGCGAATTGGCGACCGACCGATCCGCAGCTACTCCGCGTGAGCCCCGGCGATCACGGGCGCGGAAATAGTCCACTAGCGCCTGCGCCACCGTATAGGGCCCGGAGTGCGCCTCCAGATGCCCGGCGTCCTCCCGGGCGGCGCGGTCGAAGAACTGACGCGCGCGCTCCTGCGCCTGCGCGAAGGTGAACACGGTCAGGCCGTCGGCATCACGAACGTCATCAGCGGCCCCAAGCGACTCGTAGGTCTGCTTGCCGTCATCCTTGCGGAAGCGGGCGACCCAGGTGCCGCCCTTGATGCCGCGGCGGTAGCCGAGGGCGCATCCCGACGAGATCGCCCGCCAGTAGGGCTCGCGCCGTTCAGGCAGTTTCAGGCGTGCGGTTCGCGTGTCGATCTTGGCGTCCTTGAGGGTGCGAGCCATCGTGATTCTCGACGTACGGAAAATATACGGAAAAAATGTAGGCGAACTTGGGCGAACTGACAAGAACACGAAATCTAGAAACAACAATAAGATCAACGTCCGCTGACGTTCGTCGAGGTGTGCCAAAGTGTGGCTTATCTCTCTTTCACGGCGAAAACAGGGGTTCGATTCCCCTTGGGCGCGCCAGTCATCTTCTGCACGGCCCGGAGACCAGCGGAATTGAGTCGCAAGCGCGTCCTCAGGCACTTAGAGGATCGTCGAGCTTTCAGCGACTCGAACCAGGCAAGCGTTTCGCCGCCCGAGACGAAGAGGTGATCGCTTTTATTGCGGCGGCTGACCTGCAGGCGACGAGTTCGATCAAACAACGTCCGCAGAACCGGTCATCGCCGGTGATGGCGCCTTGCTCAGCTGGCGCGTCGGCGGCAATCGAATAGGATTGCCAAAACCAGCTGGATCGCGTGCAATAATCACGGCGTCCGACCGCAAGGAAACCTCCGTGCATAGCATCTTTGACAGGATTGATCTGGAGGCTGCGGCGTCGCCGATGCTTCCAGCTATACTAACATTGGATGGGGGTATTACATATGCCGAGCTCTCCACCGGCGTCGCAACTGCTTGCGTCTGACGTTTCATCATGTCCGAGACGCGTGCCGAGCCCCATCATGCGAGGCGCCGGTGGCTATTCGAGGCTGTAAGAATATCCTGCGACATGGAGCCCAACGACTTCAAACAAAGAGCCCAACTACTTCAAAAAAAACGCACGACTCCGCGACGGCAGAGTCGCATCGCGCGATGCACGCTGCGCACGATGTTGAAGCCAGCACGCTCTCCGGTTACGCGTCCGCTATATTTACATTGAATCGCCCAACGTCACGGATGGGCGCTGCCGTCATCCGGCAAGAAGGACGCGTTCGGCCCTGCGTTGCGGCGTGACGGCGCCAGGGCAGATGCTGGCCGTTCGGTCGCCCTTCCGGCGAGTTGACATCCTCCGCGGCGGCGCCCAATCTACTCGTGTGACGTAAGAGCGCGGCAAGACCATAGGAAACGCAGAGGGCCGTTGGCGTCGGGAAATGGGCGGCGCCGGTTTCAATCCATCCGCTCGTGACCGCGAATGGCCGTTTTCACGGTGGATCGATAAATAACAAGAAGCGTCGCCGCTTCCTAAATTCGTATGCCTGTTTCCGGTCGGTGGCGCCAGGGAGGGGGACATGAAGAACATCGCAGCATTTCCTGTGATCGCTTCTCTTTGCTTTGCGGCGGCAAACGCGAACGGGCAGCCAGCAGACTTCTACGCCGGGAAGACCATCAGCCTGATCATCAGTTCGGGCGAGGGCGGGACGAACGATGCTTATGCCCGGCTGATAGCGAGCCATATTGGCAAGCACATCCCGGGTGGACCCACTGTCGTGCCGCGCAATATGCCGGGAGCAGGCGGCGTTCGAGCTGCAAACTTCCTCCATGATGTGGCGCCAAAGGACGGCACTGCGATTGGAGTTGTTCAAAGGGGAATAATTCTTCAGCCGCTGGTGGACATCAAGACTGCGACATTCAAACCCCAAAACTTCAATTGGATTGGTAGCACCGCTCGTGAGGTCTCGGTGGGAGTCGTCTGGCTTGCAAACACTAAAGTGCGCAAAATCGATGACGCCAAGGCTATTGAAGTGATCGTTGGATCAAGCGGCGTGGGCAACGATACGGGGGCGTTTCCCCTCGTTCTGAACACGTTCATCGGAACAAAGTTCAAGCCGGTGCACGGTTACAAGAGCGGGTCCGAAATCACGCTCGCAATGGAGCGTGGCGAGGTCCAGGGCCGGGTAGGCTGGTCGTGGGGCAGCGTAAAGAGCAGGTCTCAGCAGTGGCTCACGGACAGGAAAATAGCGGTCATCGTGCAAATGGGACTGGAGCCCGCGCCAGATCTTCCTGACGTTCCGAACGTTCTTGATCTGGTCAGTTCGGAAGAAGACAAAGCCGCCCTCAATCTCATCTTCGCTCCGACCTTCATCGGCTGGCCAACGTTGATGCCCCCGAACGTACCGCCAGAACTTGTGGCCATTGTCCGGGCCGCGTACAAGAAAGCGCTGGAGGATCCGGCGCTCGTTGCGGCCGCTAAGAAGCAGGATCTGGAGCTGGATCCATTGGATGGCGAGCAGATACAGAAGATCGTCGCGAGGCTTTATTCCTATCCCCGCGAAGTCATCGAACGTGCGCGCGTCGGCATGACCGCCGGACAGTAACCTTGATTTGAAGCGCGACTGCGTCGCACACTGACGCAACAAGCGGCCGGCTTGGCGCGTGACGCTCCGAAGGCGACGGGGCTCAGCTTGGGATCAGGAGCTTTCGGGGCAGACGTGGCCAAGAGGGGCAACAGGAGTGGAGACGAGGTCGCTCGAACCGCTGCGGCGATCTCGGAAAATTATCGAGCGTTCCAGTATCGCTTCGTCCAGTTTCTGGCGGAGCACCTCGCCGATTGCTCACGGACTTTCGGCGGCGATCTGCAGCAGATGCTTGTGCTGGCGATTATCGGGCAGGTTGCGCTGAACGCCAGGGCGCGCGATCCGAAATCAGACGTGGATGGGGGCGTTTCCATCACCGCGTCGCGCATTTCGGACGTCACGGGGATCCCGCGCGAAACTGTACGTCGGAAACTGCGCGCCCTTGAGGACAAGAAATGGATCGTGCGCCAGACGGACAGCTCGTGGCGGCTCGCGTTCGAAGGCGACCAGGCACCAGCCCGCCGCGACCTGGCTGAACTCGATCAGCGTGGAATCGCCAGATTGGCGGCCCTGCTCACTACGCTGAGGCCGCTCCTGTAGCGCCCATTTTGGGCGCCATGGCTCTTGCGCCTCCTGTCAAGGTTCGGCACCGTCGCGCCCGTTCACGCGAGGCGCTCACATGTTCGATCCTGCTGACTTCAGACTAGATGGCGCGGTTGCGCTCGTGACCGGGGCAGGGGCCGGCATCGGCCGGGCGATCGCCGAGACCTTCGCAGGCGCCGGCGCTGCGGTCGTCGTGACGGATATCACGGAGGAAGCCGCCGCGGCGGTGGCCGCAAGCATCGTCCAATCTGGCGGGCGCGCCGTTGCGCGCGCCTGCAACGTCGTGAAAGAGGAGGATCTGCTAGCTGCGGTCGCTCTCGCGAATTCGTCTTTCGGAAAGCTCACGATCCTCGTGAACAATGCTGGCGGCGGAGGGCCGAAACCGTTTGACATGCCCATGGACGACTTTCGCTGGGCATACGAGTTGAATGTTTTCTCGCTGTTCAGGCTTTCGCAGCTTGCCGCTCCTCACATGGAGCGGGCCGGCGGCGGCGCGATCCTGAATATCTCGTCAATGGCCGGCGAGAACAAGAATCAGCGCATGGCTTCGTACGGGTCATCGAAGGCGGCGGTGAACCACCTCACGCGAAATATCGCCTTCGACCTTGGTCCGAAAGGCATTCGGGTCAATTGCATCGCGCCGGGGGCGATCCGCACGGACGCCCTGGGGAGCGTGCTCTCGCCGGAGATCGAAAAAGCGATGCTGAAGCACACCCCCCTCGGACGCCTCGGCGAGCCCGCAGATATCGCGAACGCTGCGCTTTTCCTTTGCGCGCCGTCGTCGGCCTGGATCAGTGGGCAGGTGCTGACTGTTTCGGGCGGAGGCGTGCAGGAACTCGATTGAGGAGATACTGATGTCTTACGACGCTTTTGCCGAATTCCGGATGGACGGACACCAGGTCATCATCACGGGCGGCGCGCAGAACATCGGCGCGGGGATCGCGCGAACGCTTTCGGGCGCCGGCGCGAAAGTGCTTATTGCCGATCTCGACGGCGAAAAGGCGCGTGCGACTGCGACGGACATTCAGAAGCTGACAGGCAACGCCTGCCTGGGCGTCAAGTGCGATGTCACTTCGCTCGAGGACATCAACTCGACAGTGAACACGGCGGTGCGCGAATTTGGCGGCGTCTCGACGCTCGTCAACAATGTTGGATGGGGCGGCGTGAACCCGGACCCGCTCGCAGTTTCTGAAGATGAGATGATCGCTTCCTACAAACTCAATACGATCAGCGCCTATCGTATGAGCGCCGCCTGCGCGCCGCATCTCTTCAAGGCGAAGAATGCGTCGATTACGAATTCCGGATCGTTCTCGTCTGCCGTGCCGGCGTATGACATCCTCGCGTACGCCACAGCGAAATCAGCCCTCAACCAGCTCATGGTGAGCCTGGCGCATGCACTGGCCAAGAAGGTGCGCGTCAATTCAATCCTTATCGGAACGGTTATTACCGAAGGCTACGCCAGCGCGGGGATCGACGAAGCGACGCAGCAGCGAATGCTTCATCCTGACACGCTCACCGGTCGCCCCGGCCGCCCGGAGGATTGCGCAAACGCCATGCTATGGCTGGCGTCGCCGGCGGCAAGCTGGATTAGCGGGCAGACCATCAACGTGCATGGCGGCGGCGCCGTGGTTCGCCTGTTCGGCAAATGAAGCCTTCCGGGGCTGTAGACCAGCCATGATGGATGAACTGCCGTTCAGCCTGCCGATTGCATTGCTGTTCAACCTGATCGGCCCGGTGGCCGTCATGGCCCGGTTCGCCGCGGTCACTGAAGGCTTCGACGCCAGGGCCCACCGCCAAACTGCGTTCGTGGCCGCGGCGACAGGCCTCCTGTGCGCGATACTGCCCGCCGCAACCGATGCGCGCGCGCAGACTGGCGGCGCCGGCCCCATCCCGTTGCCCGACCAGGCGGAGGGCGCGCGAATTGCTACCGTGCGCGTCGACTTGCGGGCGTCCGGCGGCAGCGCAGCGCGCGATGAAGCCATCCTCACGCGCTTGCGGGCCAGCCTATCGGCCCTGGAAGGAACAGCGTTCAATCGCCAGAGCATCGAAGCGCGAATCGTCGCCATTCAGCAGCGCATCGGATCCGGCCGGATCGATTACAGGCTCGCGACCGCTTGGCCGGTCGACGGTTTGCTGTTGGTCTTCGAACTCGACACCCGCGAGGAGGTCTCGCCAAGCCGCCCGCTCACCACGCTCTATCGAAGCGAACGCGCGCAGGTAAGTCTGATCGCAGGCGGCGGGTTCGGCCTCTATTCCGACATCCATCCCTGGTTTGGCCGGCCTGCGCTTTTCAATGCAGGCAGCCCGATCGCAGGCCGGTTGCCTGGACGAAACCCTGCGTGGACAGAGGGATATGTCGAACCGGGGCTCGGCGCCGCCGCGCAAGTGGGCGACAGCCCGTTCTATGTCTATGGGGCCGCCACCTACATCACCTCCTGGTCTTACGGGCAGGACATTTATCGTAATGATCCGCGTGTCTTCAATTCGCTTGAGAAAGCCTACGGCGGATTGCTCTATGTCGATCCTGACGAGAACCGCTCGCTGAACGTCAGCGCTGGCCGCCAGAACTTTACCCTCAACGACGGCTTCCTCATTCATTTCGTGCGCGGCTCGACGAACGCCGCCGAGCGTAGCGGCCTTTATCTTGGCCCGCGCAACGCGAACGACTTTTCTGTTGTCGCGGACTTCCAGTCGGGCGCATGGAGGCTCAAGGCCTTCTACATAGACCCGAACGAACTCGAATATCTGGAATCGCGCACGACCTTCGCTGGTTCCAATCTGCGCTACGCCTTCACTCCGGATTTTGCCGCTGACGTCACGTTCGTAGCGATCCCGCGATCCAGCACGAGATTCGCGAATCCGTTTGGCCTAGCTTTGCCCAGAGAGGGGCTCCAGGCGCTTGCCGGCCATGCGCGATATCGCAACGCGGCGAGGGTTCGAGGCCTTTGGCTCGAAGGCGAACTGGCGCATCAGACTAATGAAAACTTTCCCATGTCCGCATGGGCTGGTTATGCGCTTGCGGGCTATCTGGCGTCATGGGCTCCGTGGACGCCGAGCCTTTCGTATCGCTACGCGTACTTTTCCGGTGACGATCCACTGACGCGCCGTTACGAGAAGTACGATCCGCTTCTTTCCACAGGCCTCGGCGTGTGGCTTCAGGGCGTGACGTTCGGCAAGCTGACAGCGAACACCAATCTTGAAACGCACCGTCTACAGTTCAACGTGGCGCCCAATCCGGCGCTCAACATCACGTTTGACTGGCATCTGCTGCGCGCTGCTCAATACAATAACATTGGGGCAAACCCCGCGCTGTCCCAACTGGCGTCCAGGGCCTTGGGGCAGGAGTTCACGCTTACTGCTCGTTGGGCGTTGAGCCGGAATATCTATCTGCAGACGGTCGCCTCTCAGGCCATCCCCGGACGCGCGTTCACGGCGATTGGGGCCGACAAGCCATGGACGACTTTGCAGGCAAGTCTCTATTGGTCGCTGTAGAACGGGCCTTCGCATTGCGCTGGCAATGCTGTGGTGTGAGCCTTTGTCGCCGTCGCGCCTTGGAGTCTGATCGTATGAATCGCGGCTAGGCGCGCTCCCATTCACCTGTCGCCTTGTATCGGCAAATCGTCGCGCCGTCGTCGCTCAAGCGGTGCAGAAAAATCCAGCCGTTCCTGACAAGGTCACGAACATGTTCATGCCGCTCAAGAACTCCTTCGATCGCGTCTGCGGGAGCTGCGATGAAGACATTGAGGCGCACAGGGTCATGGACGAATTTCTGTCCGTCATGCACCGACTGCAAGGGCAAGCCGACCCTGAGATCGCCGGCGTTTCCCTCAATCACGCCCAATTGGCCGAGCACATTGTGCAGAACCTTGTTGCCGCTGCCAAAGACGGAGTTGTTCACGGTCGAGCCGAAATACTGGAGGTTGATCCAGCTTGCCACGACCATCGGGGCCGTCATGATCAGCTCCAGAATACGGCACGTCTCGTCCTGCGTGTGATCGTAGCTGTGCAGAAACGCCCGGCCACCGAAATCGAGCCCCTCCGTCAGCCTGCGCGGCGCTGCGATGAAGGCCGCGTTGCCGGCCAGTCCCCATTCGGGACGCACCTGCGACCAGTCGCGGCTCCGGGCGAGGATAGCCTCGTGCGGATCCTCGCCCCGCTCGATGCCAACGCGGACGCTGCGTTCGATGCGCGCCGCAGCCGACGCCTTCAGAAGCGTCTCCTTAAGCCGCAGTAGTTCTCCGGTCAGGAATGCTGGGACGTCCTCCTCTTCGAAAAGACGCACGTCATCGGTCGTCGTGTCATGCAGCGCAGCCACGAACCAGCAATCGTCCGGAATGGCGATTCCCTTGCCCGCCAGTCCGCGGCGGACATCGAAGTCATTGAGGATTGCGGCTGCGACGCGCGCGTTGGCTTCGCCCGTGTGGCCGCCGCACGCGCCGCAATCGAGGCCCGAGGCGTGGGGATTGTTCACCGTGGTGCTGCCGTGCCCGACGAGCAGCACGATCCGCGCAAACGGGCCGGTGAGCGACATGGCTTTCAACACGGCTTCCGCCATGGTGATCTTTTGATCGGCGCGAAATCCCGTGGCGCGACCGGCCAGCGTCCGGGCATCAAGACGCGGCGCCAGCCGCGTGGCGACGCTGGCGTCAAGGCCATCGGTCGATGGCGCAGGCGCCGGGCGTGTCGCGCCGAGACTGTCGGTCGCGATCTTCGCTGCATATGTCAGTCCCCACGACTCCACGTACGAGAAGGACGAGACGGCGGAGGCCTTGAAGGATTTCCAGGCTTTCGCGGCCCTGCGGCGTAGCAACCGCAGGCCAAGGATCTCGGCGTCCTCGTCGTCATCCGCGCCTTTCACGCGTTCGCAGACGATGAAGGACGGCTTGAGCAGGACAGGGCATTGGGCGCCGCCGCGCGTCTGTCCGATGGGCACGTATTCGATGGGAAAGCCGAAGAAGCCGGCGAAACCGATCGTTTGAGCCAGCGGAAAAGCGTTCTCAAAGGCGCGCCGGAACACTTCCGAACGCACGTCGATGCAGAACGCCGCCTGCACCGGTGGCCGTCCGGCGGCGCGCCTGGCTTCATGTTGTGCTTCGCGTTGCTTGAATGTCCCGATCAACTTCCGGCGGCAGGCGATTTCGTAGGCATTGTGCAGCAGAAGATCCACGGCGAGACCGCTGGTGACGCCCGGCGTGTGATCTGCTGGCGTCCGCGCGGCTTCAGCCATGGCTGCCGCCCACGCCGTGCGGAAGGCTTCATCGTCGCGCGCCTTGAACAGCGCCCAGCCCCACGCCAGACGGATTGCGAGGAGGTGGAGCAACGTATCGTCGGAACGCCCTTCAATCGTTGCGTCCCAGCCCATGTAACGCGCGTACGCCGCCCAACCGCCGATGTCGAATAGCGCGCGAAACAGATAATCTTCATAGGCCCGGGCGGGGATCCCGAGCCCCGTCAAGATCGCTTCGATGGTTTGGACGGGATCTTCAGGCAGCGCATGAATCGACGCACGAAAGCCGCGGACGCCCATGACCTCCGGGTTCCGGTCGTGAGCCATCACGGCGCGCCACGCGGCATATGGGCGCAAGCCGCGTACGGGCAAGGGCCAATTCGCCTGTCCTTCGTCGAAATACGCCGAGCAGAACGATGATATCTCGTCGATCATAAAAGCGACGAGCGACACATACCGGTCGCCGTCCGCGCAGCGGTCGAGGACCTCGGCTACTGTCGCCACCACGGCGGCCGGCATTTCATCGAGCGCTGGTGGCGACATCGCAGCGTCCCTGAGCGCGGCGACGCTCATGGAAACCGCGGGCGCTTCATTCAGCGATTGCGCCAGAGCTTCGTCGTCAATGGTCCCGTCCTCGATGGCGCGCGCGTAAAAGACGCGCGGCATGAGCATCGAGGTTCGGGCGACGCGGTTCATGCGCGCGCAGGTCTCGGCAAAGCTGTGGTGCGCAAAACCGAGGAATGGATTGACCGCGACAAAGTGCTTGAGCGGCCAGAGCGGCGCGATGCGCTTGCAGGCTACGTCGATGGCCGTCCTGACGGCATCGGCGGATTGCGCCGCGGCGGGCCGCTCGGCAGGGGCTTCGGCAAGGGCGAGTACGGACATGGAGAAAACCTCGAATTCAGGGAAAGTTCAGAGCAGTCGTCCGCGGCGCGGCCACAGCGCGAGGACGAGCCTGTTGGCGATCGTGTTAAGATACAGACCGTTCTTCAGATGGATGTAGGCGCCTAACCAGAATGGAGAGCTTGCGCGGCGCATCATCTGGTTTTGAAAGACGGTGACCGCAGCGAATGAAACCACTGCCAGGCCAGCGACGGCCTTCTCGACCGGATTATCGGATTGGCTCGCGACGGGTACGCTGCCGTCGACGAGGAACGCGGTCGCGGCCTGAAGCGAAAAGTAAAGGACGGCGATGCCGGCTGACGTCGCCAGCGCGTAGGTGACGACAAACGCATTCGGCCGCTGGTCTATGGCGCCCGCGAGGAGATGCACGAGGCCCATCAGGAGAATGCAACCGAGGGCGACCTTCGCCGGCGAGTTTCCGGGCGTCATGCCGAAGAGAAGGGCCACGCCGACCGTGATTGCGAGAACGCCGGCAAGAGCGAGGACAAGGCGGGCAGGGTGCGGCGCTCCGCCGGGGCTTGGCGACCAGGACGCTCGCGCGAGGTCCATGACGCTGCCCGACGACAGGAACGCGTGCGCCTTGTAAAGCGAATGGGCCACGATGTGCAGCAGGGCTGACGAGAAAGCGCCAAGCCCGCACTGAAGGAGCATGAAGCCCATTTGGGCGATCGTTGAATATGCGAGTTGCACCTTCACCGATGTTTGCGTGAGCATCACCAGCGAGCCGAAAAGGGCCGTTGCTCCGCCTGTGATCGCGAGGACTTCAAGGGAGGGGCCAGCGAGAAGAAGGACATCGGCCAAGCGAAGCACAAGGAAGCCGCCCGCATTGACAATGCCGGCGTGAAGCAACGCGGAAACCGGCGTCGGAGTCTCCATGACCTCGAGAATCCAGCCGTGTAACGGCAGTTGCGCGGATTTCAACGTTGCGGTCGTAACGACAAGAAGGCCGGCGATGGTCACGGTCCAACTGGCGGCGTCCGCCGCTTTCGCCGCGGTGAGGATATCGGCAATTTCCATCGTGCCGAAGCGGGCGTAGAGCAGGACGGAGGCGCCGGTCAGGCACAGATCACCCAGCCGGCTTGCAATGAACTTCTTGCGCGCGGCGCGCTGCGCAGCCGGACGATCGCCGTAGAACAAGAGGAGCTTGCCAAGCCCCACGCTCGTCGCGATCCAGGCCACGATGAGGAACGCGAGGTTTCCGGCGATCACCAGGGTCTGAACGGCCGCTAGCGTGAGGACCAGCCATTGCGTGAAGCGCGCGTGCCCCGGGTCCCCATCGAGATAATTTCGGCTGTAGCGGACGACCGCGACGCCGACGAAGCTGACAAGCACAAGCATGATTGCGCTGAGGGCGTCGAGGTGGATGGACAGGCCGACGCCGCTTAGGCCCAGGAGAGGCGAACGAAATGCGCCATTTGCAGCAACTGCGAGGGCAAGCGCGAGGCTTGTGGCGAAGGCAGCCGAGGCGCCGACAATCGCACGGTCCGCGAAAATGCGCGGGGCGCCTGATTTCTGAGCTATGGCCGCGACGAGACAAAGGCAGAGGGGTGGCGCAAGCGCGCTGAAGGAAAGCATGAAGCTCAAGGCGGGGGCTCCAGTGGCACGGTCTTGGGTCGCGCCCAGACCTAGCCCCGGGATAATCGTTTGAAAAATTCAATTATTGAACCGTATCGTTCGGTTTTATAGAATAGCACTCATGCCGCACCTGAATTTCCATCACCTCCGTTACTTCTGGGTCGTCGCCACCGAAGGGGGCATGAACCGGGCTGCACAACGCCTGAACGTCTCCCCGTCGTCGCTTTCCGTCCAGATCAAGGCGCTTGAGGATCAGCTGGGACACAGGCTGTTTGATCGCCAGGGGAAAAGCCTTGCGTTGACTGAGGCGGGGCGGATCGCTCTCGATTATGCGAACACGGTGTTCCGTTCCGGACATGAGCTGATCGAAACACTCGCCGGCCTGCGGCCTGACCGTCGTGTCCTGCGTGTGGGCGCCACCGCCACCTTGTCGCGAAACTTTCAGATAGGGTTCCTGCGTCCGCTCATCGGACGCAAGGAGGTCGAACTCATCGTCCGGTCCGGAGTGTTGAGCGATCTCCTGGCAGATCTGGACGGGCATAAACTTGATCTGGTTCTTTCAAACCAGGCCAGCGTTCCAGACGCGAACTTCGCGTTCGACAACATTCTCGTCGCCGAGCAACCTGTCAGCCTTGTCAGCACGCCGCCCGCGCGCAAGGCGCGCTTCAAGTTTCCCGACGATCTCGCGACAGCGCCAATCGTTCTTCCGGGCAGGGGGAACGCCGTCCGCTCGACTTTCGATGCGCTCCTGAGCCGGGCGGGCGTTCTTCCGAAGATCATTGCCGAAATCGATGACATGGCGATGCTTCGCCTGATGGCCCGCGAAAGTTCCGCGCTCACCCTGGTGCCGCCGGTCGTCGTCGTGGACGAACTGCGCTCAGGCGTTCTGGTGGAACGTCATCGGCTGAAGCAGGTGAAGGAGCAATTCTTTGCGATCACGCAACACCGCCGTTTTCCCAACCCCTTGATTGCGGCGCTGGTCGAGAAACTGCACAAGACTTGAACCTTGCGCGATGCGGCATGGGCAACTCATATTGATGCGCTCATTACATTTCGGACTTTCGCGTCATGATCGCCGGCCAATCGGACGAGCAAAACGGACAAAGCAGGTGAAGCATGTCGGGCGACCCTGAAGCCGCAATCGCTACAAGCGCAGTCCGCGGGCCGGCGCTGACCTTTACTGGAGATCCTTTCATTGAGGGCCTCGAGTCCACGATGAAGTACGAGCCGGACGCAATTGTAGCCTTCGCTGACGGAAAGATCCTGCACTTCGGTCCTGCGGAGCAGGTCGCTCCGAAACTGCCTTCGGGCCTCGCCATCCGGAACTATGGGCCAGATTATCTGATCAGCGCCGGATTTGTTGACAGTCACGTCCATTTTCCCCAAACGCCGATGATCGGCTCGTTTGGCGGGCGATTGCTTGATTGGCTCGACAAATACACATACCCGACCGAGCGTCTGTTTTCGGACAGGGCATTCGCAGAGTCCGTTGCGAAAGTCTTCCTGAACGAAAACCTGCGCAACGGCATAACGACCAGCTGCGTTTACGCGACCGTTCATCCGGAGGCCGTCGATGCGCTCTTTGGAGAGGCAGAGGCCCTGGGGATGCGTCTTGCCACGGGCAAGGTGCTGATGGACCGCCATGCCCCTGATGACCTGCTGGACAACGCGCAGCGGTCGTATGACGAGTCGAAGGCGCTCATCGCGAAATGGAACGGCCGCGGCCGGCTGATGTATGCGATCACACCGCGTTTCGCAGCCACAAGCACGCCCGCGCAGCTCGCTGCTGCAGGCGCGCTGTGCGCCGAGCATCCGGACCTCATCATGCAAACGCATCTTTCCGAGAACAAAAGCGAGGTGGATTGGGTAATGAGCCTCTTCCCGGAGCGCAAAAGCTACCTCGACGTGTATGACCACTATGGTCTGTGCCGGCCGCGTTCAATCTTTGGGCATGGCGTCTATCTTGATGACGATGAGCTCGGGTGCATCCACCGGAAAGGCGCGGCGATATCGCACTGTCCCACATCCAACTTTTTTCTTGGCAGCGGGGTTTTCGACATCGCGCGTGCGAAGAGGAGAGATCGCCCCGTGCGCGTCGGCCTGGGGACAGACATCGGCGCCGGCACGTCATTCTCGATCTTCATTACCCTGAACGAGGCCTACAAGGCCGCACAGCTCAATCATCATGCCCTGACGGCCGGGCACGCCTATTATCTCGCGACGCGTGGGTCGGCCCAGGCCATGTACATTGATGACAAGATTGGGAGCCTCGCCCCCGGGATGGAAGCGGACGTCATCGTACTCGACATGATGTCGACGCCATTGATCAAGTATCGGATGGGCTTCGTTCGGGACATCCACGAGGCTCTGTTCGTCCAGATGACGCTCGGGGACGACCGTGCTGTCGCGGCGACATATGTCGCGGGGGAACTGAAGTACTCCAAGGACATTTCAAGCCGGTTCAATTAGCCTGACTTCCGTGTAGCGAGCGCGCGTGCGGATGGCGCCTTGGCAGGGATTTGTCCGGATACTATCGTCAAGCAATCGCGCGCCTGAAAACTGGCCTGAGGGAGAGATGCGCATGATCCTGCCGACACGCGGGCGGAGGCCGCTTAAGTTTTCCGTCGTCATGGCGTCTCTCGCCGGGCTGCTTCTGGCCGGTTGCGCCGACAGCGGTTCCGACATTGCACGGCTTGAGCGCCGGATTGAAGAATTATCCCGCGACCTGCGTCAGGCGCGCGCGGAAGCGCAGCGCGGCCATGAGCGGGTGATCTCGGCGCTGCAAGAACATTTCGCGCAGGGCGCGACCTATTCCGCGCCGTCGTCGCCCGGCGGGGCTTCGCAGCCAATCGACCGCGAGCGCGGCATGGAGGCGTCGCGCGCTTTGCAGGCGGCGCAATCGACAATGAGCGAACGCATGTCGGCCGTGCCGCTTACGGGTGATCCGGATCGTGACTTCCTCGCGCAGATGATCCCGCATCACGAAGGCGCCATCGACATGTCGAAGGTCCTTCTCAAGGATGGCGTCCGGCCGGAGGTGCGTCGTCTCGCGCAGGAAATCATTGCGCACCAGCAGGCGGAAATCGAGATGATGAAGCGTTGGCTCGACGCGGTGAGCCGGTAAGGTCACCCCTCCAGAAGCCCCTGGCGCGCCGTCTTGGCGAAGATCCATCGGGCGAACACAAAAACGATGCCGCCCAGCACAAGCGCGAGAATAGCCGCGACGGCGCCGGTCTCCCACGACACGGCGAGCCGCGTCGGCAGATAGTTGAGCACCGTCTGTAGTTGGCGAAGCTCCCAGATGAGCTTCGTGATGCCGTAACCCACAAGCAGCGCGACGCCCCCGCCGATAACCAGTCCTACGATTGAAGGGCCGAGCACGTTCGGCAGGAAGAAGCGCACGACATCGGCCGGTCCGGCGCCGCGGATTCGCAGCAGGCCGAGCGTTCGGCGGTCTTCGAGGTAATTCGCGTAGGCGACCGCGTAAATGCCGATGAGCGCCAACAGAAAGCCCCCGAGCAGATATATCTGCACATTCTGGCGTGCGAGGTAGATGTACATATCGCTGCCGAGCCGCGTCATCTCGGAGTTGATGTCGCGCACGTCGAGAGGGTCGACTCCCGCGGCTGCGACCACGCGCTTTCGCAGGTCGGCGCTGTCGACACCTGATTGGGCGGCGACGGAAACGATCACGCGCGGTACGAGGACATCAAGGTCGGCGAGCGCCTTCTCACCTTGAGCGCCGACCAGGTACGGCGCGTTTGTGAAAAGATGATTGAGATAATCGACGCGCGCTGCGACGAAACCTTCCCGGTCGTTGACGGTGCGCAGCGGCACGCCTGGCAAGAACAGCAGGGAGCCCCCGTAAGGCATTCGCTGCAGCTTGCCATCGGTCATTCGGCCCACGGGCATGGCCTCGTCCAGGGCCTTCTTGTAGAAGGCGCCGACCGGGGCGGAAGCGAGGATTTTGCTGTTGTCGAGGCGGCGCAGGGTGGCGGCGAACTCGGCGCCATGGCCAAGAGCGGGTTCGGAATACGTCGCCTCGAGATGACGGCGCGGCTCTGGCACGAGATACATTGGCAGACCGGCGAAGCCGCGGTCCGGCATGAAAAGACCTTCCACCAGCCCCTCGACAAGGTAGGTTACGCGACGGACGCCGGACAGCGCCTCTATTCGCGCAAGCATTGGGTCGAGTTTCTGGTTCAGCGTATCCAGCCGCTCGCGCAGCCCGCCTCGGGCCTGCGCCTCGGGCGGCATGAGATCGAGCGCGTTGATCGCCATCTGCAGATCGGAGCCAAGCTGGATGCGCGCGCCGCGTTCAGTCTTGTTGTCGAAGACCGCGGTCATGACGGTTGGGTACAGCGCAAGGCTCGCCATGAGCCCGACGATCAGCAGGAAGCTCGCCGCCCGGTGCCGCCGGATCTGCATGTGCTTGACGGCGACCTCCTTCAGCGGGCCTGCAAGCACTGAAGCCACGGGTGTCATCAGCGCCGCCATCAGGTTTCGGCGCGACGCGATCAGCGTCACAAGTCCGTAGATGAACAGCGGGAAGGCGACGAAGTCGAGCGTCCGGTCGAGGTCGGCTGCCCACGGCTTCGAGTTGAAGCTCGTCAGCGATGTGTTGAGAATCCAGCCGGCCACCTTCGCTCCGCCAAAAAGAAGCGCGATGAACTGCATTGGCCCGAAGCGCACCTGCGCGCCGTCGAATTCACCGCCTTCCACGCGGCGCGACGCCTGCAGCGGGGATACACGTGACGCTTCGCGCACAAAGCGCCGTCCGACCATGAGGGCGATCATTACGCCAACGACGATGAACACGCCGAGCACCCGCGGGTCCTGGATTTTCGCCAGCAGCGCGGGCGAAGGCAGACCGGCGTAGTAAATCAACAAGGGGACGAGCGTACCGAGCACCGCGCCTGCCAGGCCGCCGGCAACACCGCCCGCGCCAATAGCGATGAGCATCGTCTGCCCGATGAGGCGGCCCGGAGCGCCGCGCAGGCGCAACAGGCCGAGCTTGCGGCGTTCGTTGAGCATCAGCAGGCCCGAGAGGTTCGCCAGAAGCACGCCGGCCATCAGCAGAAGCGGCAGCGAGACGAGAAGGCTGATCAAAGCGATCTTCTGCGCGATGTCGTTCATGCGGATGAACATCGTGCCGAGATTGTGGTCGACCGCGGCCGCGGCCGTCTGGTCCTGTACGCCGTCGGTCAGGCGGCTGCCCGCCGCGATGATGCGCGTGAGCGAACCCTCGATGTCCCAGCCCGACACGATGTTCGGCCGATCGAGCCTGGCAAGGTGAATGATCTCCGGGAAGTATTCTCCGGGGCTGCCGTGAATGTCCGCGTGACCGTGCTCATGCATGAAGCCGCGCGAAACCGCATCGAACTTGAGGATCAGCGACGGGTCCCACGGAAGGACAAGGATCATGCCGAGTTCTGGAACGAGGGTCGGCGAGCTCGTCTGTTCGAGGTACCAGCGGTTGAGCTCCGTCGAGTCTATGCGGATCACGCGCTCGATTCCGGTCCGGATGGCCATGACGCCAAGCGGGTGCTTGTGCCCGTCGTCGACGTCGAGCTTCTGATCCTTTGGCTGGACGACAAGTTCGAACTTCTTGCGGTTCTGTAACTTGAGGAATGCGTCTCCCATCTGTCCCTTCGAGCCAACGAGAACGACGACGGCTTCGTTGCCTGCGGGGCGTATGTCAGGCGGAATGAGTGTTGGATCGGTTGCCGTAAGGATTGACAGCCAGGGGGTGCGCAACTGCTGGTCGTCGATGACGGACATGACGGCATAGGGCGGAATCGTGCGCAGGAAGTAGAGGCGCTCAGCCTGCGAAACGCCGCGCGTCTTCGCAATATTATCGTGAACGCTTCCAGCCTGCGGCACGTCGGCGGTCTGGTAGACGGAAACATCCCAAGGCACGCGCCTTACCTGATCGTCGACGTAGCGCTGCATGGCGTGGCGCGAAGTGACGTTCACGGCGGCAAGCAGAAACACCACGAGGAAGGACACCAGGCAGAACGTGAGGAACACGCGCCGGCCGACGACGCGGAAGAGCATCGCCAGCACCGGCCAGGCCATTTTCACTTCCATGTCGCGCATGCGTCAGGTCACCTGCTGGATGGCGCCGTCGCGCATGTGGTAGACGCGCGGAAACTGCTCCACGACTTTGGGATCGTGCGAGGCGACGAGCACAGTCTTGCCACGGCTCGTTGCAAGTTCGATGAGCATCGACGAGATTACTTTCGCGTTGTGCGAATCGAGGTTGCCTGTAGGCTCATCCGCCAGAATGATCGGCGGATCGTTGACGAGGGCGAGGCAGACGGCGACGCGCTGCTGCTCCCCGCCGGAGAGTTCCTCTGGCCGCTTGAAGCCCTTCGCCTTCAGGCCCACTGTCTCCAGCAAGCCTTCCGCGCGCGCTCGGCGTTCATCGGGCTTCACCCCCGCCATCAACATCGGCAGTTCGAGGTTTTCAATCGCCGACAAGCTGGGGATCAGGTTGAAGAACTGGAAAACGAAACCGATCTTGCGAAGCCGATAGACTTCCAGCTGACGCTCGTTCATCGCGGCGACGTTCTCGCCATTGACCCAGATTTCGCCGCCGCTGGGACGGTCCATCCCACCGAGAAGATTGAGAACGGTGGTCTTGCCGCAACCGGACGGCCCCATCAAGGCGGCTGCCTCGCCGCCGCCGATGGACCAGTTCATCTTTTCCAAAGCCGTGATGCGCGCCGCCTGCGTCTCGTAGAACTTCGAGACTCCTTCGAGGCGCACGGTGCGGTCGGCTTTCGCCGTCTCGTTCGTCATTCCTTGTCCGTTCCTCTCCTGCGCTTCGATTGCGCTCACGGTTTGAAGAACGGATAGGAACCGTCCTCGATGCTGTTCGCCCACTTCGTCCAGTAGGCGCCTGGATGACGAGCGTACTCGTCGTAACTTCCAGGCGCGTTGATGCCGGGCAGGGCGGTGACGTAATCGCGCGCGAGGATTTGAGACGGGTTGCCGTAACGCGAGGCGAGCGCACGAACGCCCACGTCGTCCAGCGCCTTCAGGCCGCCATGCTCGACCAGCGTCACCCATTGATCGAGTTCGCGGATGCGCACCTGAAATGTTGGAAGCGTGTTGTGGTTATGCATCGAGTGCCCCATCGGCAGCGCGTTTTGCTCCGAGAAGGCGACGGTCTTCGCGTCCCAGTCCCCGGGCTTGTCCGGCCCCATCGCGACCTCGGTGCCGAAAGCCCAATGAACGATGCCCGCGACATTTCGCTCCGACAGGTTGATGCCCTCGAGAACTTCGGCTGGATGCTTGAAGTATTTCGGGTTGGTGCCCATGCCGGCTTCATAAAGCCACCAATAACCGGGTTTGTCGGCGAGCGGCCATTGCTTGTCCCGCGTGCCGGGATAGTTCTGCAGGAGCCGCAGGCCTTCGCCGTACAGTCCGCCCCCCTTGATGTTCGAGATGAGCCCCTTCGTGACCTGAATCTCGATGCGCGGATGGGTGGCCGCGTGGCTGGTCGTCGACGCGATGATGCCCGTCACCTCCGGCTGAACGGGCTTGATGTAAGTGCCAGTCAGCTTTGGGTACTCAATCTTCGAATACGGGAAGCGGCCAGTTCCCTGAGCGGGGAACATGTAGAGGTGTCCCTGCTGGTAGACGCCTTCGGCCCAGGCTTTCGCTTCCTGCGGCCCCACGTCATAGCCGAAGGCCGTGCCCTCGGGATCGGTGACCTCGACCCTGTCCACGAACGATATCGACTCGATGGTCTTCGTCTCGACCTGACGCCAGACGTCGGACGGGAAGGCGGGCACCTGGCTCATCAGATCGTAAAGATCGAAATAGGTGTAGCTGCCGAGATATTTGTCGGCGTGGTGGTTGAGAAGGCGACGTGTGTTGCCACGTCCGCCCGAGCGCCAGACGACCCAGTCTACCCCGGGGTTCTTGTCGAGATAGGCGATCAAGGCCTTTGGCACGTCCGCGGTGTAGCGGGCGGCCAGCTTCGCAAGCGCGGGGTCCTCGATTTTCGGCACGGGCCATGTCGCGTGGTACAGATCCGGGTCGTTCTTCCGGATCCACGCGCGCCCTTCCTCCGGCTTGCGCATGAGTCCCGTCGTGGTGAAGAAATACTCCAGCTCCCGTTGCCCGTCGGATATGGTCGACTCGCGCAGGGCGGAGCGCACCTTGACATATTCTTCCTCGGAGACGCCAAGCAGATCCCAGGTCGTGACGACGACCGCCTTCGCGCCGCGTTCCTCGATGGCGCGCTTGATGGCTTCCTGCACCATCATGTTGGGGCGGGGTTCGCGTATTTCGCCGACCACGATCAGCAGCGTCTTGCCGGGCAGCACCAGGCCGAGGGGCGTTCGTCCGCCGGTCTGTCGCACCGCGGCGCGCGCCTGCGGCATCAGCTCTTCAAGCGAGTTTGGCTTCTTCAGATAGGAGGGAAACGCCGGCGCCGTCACGGGCGTCTGCGGCCCGGGTCCGATCAGGCCCTGCTCCTTGCGGCGCTGTGGCATGTCGGCGGGGTTCCAGGGCGCATAGACGGATTTTCGCTGCTCCAGCGGAGCGCCCGCCTGCGCGAGCGCGCCGGTGGCGAACGAAGCTGCGAAACCGAGTGCGGCAAGGCTCGCGATCGTCTTTGGAATCACCTTTTGCATGTTTCCTCCCGAAAGCTTTGTCCCGCGTGCGCGGCGTTGCGCGTCAAGGTTTGAAGTAGGGGTATGTCCCGGCCTCGATGCTTTTCGCCCAGCCGACCCAGTGCGCGCCCGGATCGCGCGCATAGGCGTCATAGTTGCCCGGCATGTTCACGCCCGGCATCGGCGCGATGTAGTCGCGGCGGAGTATGTCGTTGGGGTTGCCGTATCGCGACGCCAGCGCGCGCACGCCGACGTCTTCGAAAGAGCCGAGGCCGCCGTGTTCGAGCAGCGTGATCCACTGGTCGAGTTCGCGGATCTTCACCTGCATCGTCGGCAGGAGGTTGTGATGATGCAGCGAATGCCCCATCGGCAGCACGTTCTTTTCCGAGAACTCCTTGCTCTGGGCCGACCACTCGCCAATCTTCTCGGGTCCCATCGCGGACTCCGCGCCGAACGCCCAGTGAATCACGCCGGCCACGTTGCGTTCCGACAGATTGATGCCTTCGATCACTTCGACAGGATGCTTGAAGTATTTTGGATTGGTGCCCATGCCCGCTTCATAAAGCCACCAGTAACCGGGCTTTTGATGATGCGGCCACTGCATGTTCTGGGTGCCGGGATATTGTTGCAGTAAGCGCATCCCCTCGCCGTAAAGCCCGCCGCCCCTGATATCCGCTATCTTTCCGTTCTTGACGACGACCTCGACGCGCGGATGGGTCGCCGCGTGGCTGGTCGTCGATGCGATGACGCCGGACACTTCGGGCAGGACGCCGGGAATGAACTTGCCAGTCATCACGGGATATTCGACGACCGAGTAAGGGAAGCGGCCCGTTGCCTGCGCAGGGAACATGTAAAGGTGTCCCTGCTGGTAGACGCCTTCAGCCCACGCCTTCGCCTCTCCCTCCTTGAGATCGTAGCCGAACGCGGTGCCCTCGGGATCGGTCACTTCCGCGCGCTCGACAAAGGCGAGCGGCTCGATCGTCTTCATTTCGATCTGCCGCCAGACGTCGGCGGGGAAGGCGGGGACCTGGCTCATGAGGTCGTAGAGATCGAGATAAGTGTAGTTGCCGAGAAACTTCTCGCCATGATGCTTCATCGCTTTGCGCGTATTCGGCCTGTTCGCGCCGCGCCACATCACCCAGTCGATCTGCGGATTCTTGTCCAGCCATGCGACGACGGCGTCGGAGGAGCGCGCGATATAATTGTTGGCGATGGCTGAAAGCTTAGGGTCGGTGATGACGATATCCGGCCACGTCGCCTTGTAGAGGTCGGGGTCCCTTTCCTTCACCCACTGGCGGCCCTTCTGGAAATCCACCATCTGCCCGGTCGTGGTGAAGAAGCTGTCGAGTTCGCGCTGGCCGTCGGAAATCGTGTATTCGCGAAGCGCGTCGCGGACCTGGCGGAAATCGGCCTCGGAGAGGCCCATTGCGTCCCACATGGTGACGATCTGGACCTTGACGCCGCGCTCTTCCAGCGCGCGCTTGACGGCGTCCTGAACCATCATATTCGGCCACGCGTCGCGAATTTCGCCGACGAAGATCACCATGTTCTTGCCCGGCAGCGCGAGGCCGAGCGGCGTGCGCCCGCCGGTTTGACGCGCGGCGGCGCGGGCCTGCGGCATCAGCTCCTCGACCGTGTTCGGCTTCTTGAGGTAGGACGGAAAGGCGGGCGCCGGCACGGGCCGCTGCGGGCCGGGACCTTTCAGCCCCTGTTCCTTGCGGCGCTGCGCCATCATGTCCGGCGACCAGGGGGCATAGATCTGCTTGCGCTGTTCGATGGAGGCCGGTGTGGCCGTCCCGGCTGGCGCCTGCGCGAGGGCCGGAATGGCGAGGGCGAAAATGGACGCGAATGCCGCGCCGGCGACGACCAGCTTCATGGCGATTCCTCCCCGTAGCGGATCGTGGCGTCCGCCTGACGTCGACCGCCGGACATGGTTTCCGAAGCGGCGAGGATCAGTATAGTGAGCGACGGTTGATGCTCGCAAGCGATACGTACGCGAGAACAACATGTAAAAATGTTCGGGAGGAAGCGCATGCGCCCGGGTCGCGCATCCATTGCGCCATTGGCCGGCGCGGTCTTGTTTTTCGTTGACTGCGCGGCGCACGCTCACGTCGGCTTCGTCAAGCGCCAGGTTCCCCTGGCCGGCTCGATCGACTCGATTCTCCGCGTTCCACACGGCTGCGGCGGTTCAGCGACGGTGCGCCTGCGCATGCGTTTGCCGAAACAGGTGACGGCCGTGCGCACAAAGGGCAGGGAAGGGTGGAGCATCTCCGTCACGGTCCATAACGGCGCGCGCGAAATCGCGTGGAGCGGTCTTCTGCCCGCCAGACAGACGGGGGAGTTCGGCTTCGCGTTCGATCTCGATGGATCGGTAAAACCGGGGGATGTCCTCTATTTTCCGGTCGTGCAGGAGTGCGAGAAGGGCGTGGCCCGCTGGATCGACGTCAAGGGCAAACCCTCCGCCGACGCGCCGGATGACGAGGAGCACGACGAAAACACGTCGCCGGCGCCTTCGATCCGGATTCTGCCGCGGAAATGATGCGGCTTCGGGCATGCCTTCTTGCGGCGGTTGTCTTCGCATTCTCCTGCGCGGGCGCGCTTGCGCACGCCTATCTTGTGGAAAGCAGGCCGGCCGACGGCGACCTGCTGCGCGAGGCCCCGCGCTTTGTCGAACTTCTGTTCAACGAACCGGTGGAGATCACGACCGCGTCGCATGTCGATCCCGGCGGGGAGGTGAGCCGCCTGCCGGTAGCGCCGGGCAAGGCGTCGCGGGTCGAGATCGCTCTGCCCGCAGGCATCGCCGAAGGCTCGCACCTCGTGAGCTATCGCGTCGTCTCCGAGGATGGGCACACGGTGGGCGGCAGCGTCGTCTTTTCGGTGGGGCGGGCGAGCGGCGGACGGAGGGCGGGCGAGGATGAGCCGACCATCAATCTGTCCCCGCTTTCAGCGCCGCTCGTGCTGGCGCGCTTTCTTCTGCTGGTTGGCCTGGTGTTCGGCGCTGGTGCGGCTGCATTCGCGGCGCTGTTCCGGCCGGCGCGCGATCTGCGGCCGTTCGTACTCGCGACGCTCGCGGCAGGCGCGCTTGCCGCCTTCGTGTCCATCGGGCTCCAGGGCGCGGACGCGCACGGACTGGGTCTCGCCGCGCTCAATGACCGGGCGATGTGGCGCTCGGGATTGCGGCTGCCGCAGGGCGTGGGGGCGCTCGTCGCGCTGATCGCGATCGCGTCTGCATCGGCCGCATTATTCGTGACGGGCGCCGCTGCGCGAACCCTGGGGCTTGCGGCCGTCGCGTTCGCTGCGATTGCGCTGGCCTGGGGCGGGCACGCGCGGCTCTGGCGGCCAGAAGCGTTGATGCAGGGCTTCGTTTTCGCCCATGTCGCTTGCGCGATCATCTGGGCCGGCGCTCTCCTGCCACTCGCCAACGCCTCGCGAAGCCCGGATTTCGCAAGTGTTCTGAGGCGCTTTTCCGTTGTAGCGGCGCCGCTCTACATCGTGCTGATCGCAAGCGGCGCCTCGCTGGCCCTGACGCAGTTCTTCGGGCCTCGCGACGCCTTCGAAACGGCCTGGGGCATGACGCTCGCCGCCAAACTCGCCCTTGCCGGCGTCGTGACGCTGTTTGCGGTCATCAACCGCACCCTGTTCACGCCGGCGGCGCTGCGCGGCGACCGGGGCGCGCTGAAGCTGCTGCGGCGGTCTATCCGTTTCGAGGCGGCGCTGGCGGTCGCGATACTCGCCGCGGCCTCGGCGTGGCGCCTTACGCCGCCGCCCGTCTCGCTCGGCGCGCCGAACCAGCGGGCGTTCCAGATCCATATCCACGGGACACAGGCGATGGCGAGCATGGCGATCAGGCCCGCGCGCGCCGGCCCGGTTCACGTGCGGATAGAACCCAAGGCTGCCGACCTTTCGCCGCTGCGCGTGCAGGAAGTGGACCTGTCGCTCACTCCCGACGCCCCCGGGGTCGCGCCCATCCGCCGCAAGGCGCGGCTCGTCTCCGGCGTGAACGTGTGGGAGGTCGAAGACCTGACGATTCCGGCGCCGGGAACATGGCGCATCCGCGTCGACCTGCTGATCGACGATTTCGACCGCACGCAGCTGGACGCGGTGATCACGCTGCGGCCGTAGGACTAGCGAAGGGCGCGGCAGTCCAGGGCGATCAACGTCGCGAGCTTGGCGCCGAAATCCGGCGCGAGCTGGTTGGTCCGCACGGAATCGTCGAGCTGGCGCGCGTCCGAAGGATCGAGCGCGCCCGGCGCGACCATCGTGTGGCGGCACCGCGCGGGGCCGCGCAGCCCGACGCCGCCGCCAACCGAAATGGCGACAACGTATTGCGGGTCGAAGACGCGCACGCTCACCTGCTGCGGCGCGCCCACGAGCGCGCGCATTCTCACGGTGAACGACAGTTTGAGCCGGCCATCCTCCAGGATCGCGCGATGATCCTGCGCTCCCATCGGCTGCAACTCCTGATCGCTCGCGGCGGCCTTCGTGAAGAAGTCGACCTCCTCCAGACGCTCGACGATCTCCCCGGCCAGTCTGGCCAGCGCCGCCTGCGCCGGCGCGCCGTTCACGCGCGGAATGCCCTGCACGGCGAACGCGGAGTACATGTCGTCGAACGTCCAGTCGTGGCGGATGGCGCGCAGCACGCCGTCCTCCCCGACATCGAGTTCGATCCGGGCGTCCACGAACACATGCGGATGGGCGCCAGCCGGCGGCTGCCACGCCAGCAGCGCGGTCACGCAAGCCGTCCCGGCCAGAAAGGAACGCATCGTGCCCCCGTTTTGACGAAGACTGACCGATCAGGGGCGGGGCGCGCAACAGCGGCGTGCGAATTGGGGCGATTCTGCGCTCCCGAAAAGGATTTCCATGATAACGCGCGTAACCGGAACGTAATCGCGAAACATTCAACGAATCTGATCTATCGCGAACGCCCGTCTACTGGCGAAAACGCAAGATGACACTCGTGTGACCGAAATACTCGCAAACATCGTTAACGATTGGATAAACTCAAGGTCAAGCAGCGGCGGGCCGTGAGATGGCTGCGGCGTGGAAGGTCAAGGCCGGCAGTGGCGCGGAGATAAATTCAATGAAACCAGAGGCTTGTGAGCAGTCGCATAAGGGCGGGGGAGGGCGCGCGGCGTCATGAAACGCTACTCAAGGTCATGATTATCCCACCCTGTGTCCCCGGCGCCATAGGTAGGCAAAAGTGTGAAGAATTAAGATTTTGCCCGTATACAAACTCGACTATGGCGAGATAGAAAACGCATGGCTGCTGACGGGTATCGTGGGCGCATGGCCACGTCCGAGCCATTCTATGGGGAGTACCAAGCATGCAAATCAGAAAGTATCTCGGAGCTACGGCTCTCTTGTCGGTGCTGGCAGCGCCGGCCTTCGGCCAGGTCATCCAGACCACGCCGTTTGGACTAACCTTCGGCGACACGCTGTACACGGACATCAATATCGACAATCTCGCCAATCTGTCGGTTCTTGGTCGCGTGGTTGATGTTCAGGCGCTGCAGGTCGGCACGGCTGACGTCAACGTTTACACGCCGGGCGAGGTGACGGGCAATTTCGGAACCACGCTTGGGACGGACGGCATTTACCAGGGCGCGGGCCGGTTCCCGAACATTTTCAACGGGACGCCCTTGGATCCCACTGACGACATCGCCTACGGTCACATCGTCGTCGACATCTACAACTCTGCTCAGTCGGCGAGCACCAACCTGCTGCCGTCGAATGCGATCACGAGCGGATCGCAGGCCGGCATCGTCAACGTCAATTCCGTCGGCTTCATCGCCGATGGCGCAAATACTGGCGTCGAGGGGATTATCCTGCAGGGCGCCGGCATCGACGGTGGCCTCCTGTTCATTCCGCAGGGTGGTCCTTCGATCAATGTCAACAACATCATGTCTGCTACCGTTCGTAACGGTAACGCGACCGTTGCGGGCATGAGCTATGACGGCGACACCGAAGAGTGGGTCGACGGAGGCTTCCAGTACGCCATCGCGAACCTGAATTCGATCAACCTTCAGGTCGGGAAAGACGGCAACGGCACTCTCGACCTGACTGCGGGCCAGTTGTTGTTCAACCAGACCTCCATTGGTCTGCTGAACATTGCGGCTGCGACGGCGACGAATACGACGGATCCGAGCCTCGACCCGACGGTGAAGAACATCGATCAGGTCGCCCTGGCGTCTGTTAACTCAATCGCCTTCTCGAGCGCGATCAAGGATCCGGCGGTCGTGAATAATCCGGACACCGCGATCAACGAAGCTTACTTCACCGCCAACGTCTCCCTGTTCGGCGGCCAGGAGGCGGAGCCGACAGATATCGGGGTTGGCGGACGCGAGCTTTATATCCGTGTCGGCAACGTCGCGACGGCGGTGGCCGGTACGCCTGACATTTCGCTCGCGCTGAATAATCCCGCTCGCTACACCGCTTTGCCGAGCAATGGTATCGTCAAGATCGAGAACGTGAATCAGACCTCGGTTGTCCAGCTCAATTCCGTCACCGGAACGACTGGCAACGTGAACCTCGACCTTGCTGGTCTTGGGTCGATCGATCCCAAGAGCGGCGCGGTTCCCTCGATCGAGGCTTTCGAGCAGGACGCAGACGGCGGTCAGCTGACGATCATCCCGGTTGAGCTGTCTCTCGGCGCTACCAACATCGTCAACCTGATGGTCGCCTCGTCCGGCAACGGCAGCGCGTCGATCCTCGGGTCTCTTGAGGAAGGCGAGGGCAACCGGCAGGTCTTCAGCTTCTCGGCCAACTCGGTGAACATCTCCGGCAACCTGACGGGCGGCCTTGAGCAGCTCGCCATGGACTTCGACGATGTTGCGAACTTCCGCAACTATGCCTCCGCGCAGACGCTTAACGGCAGTGCGACGGTGCAGGGTCTGAGCCAGATCATGTCGATGACGCTGAACAGCGTCGCCGCCGGAAGCACTGGCCAGTTCGTTCTGGAGCAGATTCAGGAGGACGACGGAGAGGTGTCGACCTCCAACTATCTGCAGGCGCTCGCGGGCGGGGCGGCCATCACCATGCCGACCGCGACTGTGACCGGCGTTCTGCAGGCCAACATCACCAGCATCAACAGCGTGGACATCGCCGGTGTTGCAGCCGGTGCGGACATCCTGCAGGTCCTGCGTGACGGCGATCTGGATCTCGCTGGGACCAATGAGATCGTCGCCACCGGCTACAAAGCCAATATGGCTGACCTGACGCAGGTGAATAACCTTGGCGTGAACGCAGTCTCCGCCGGCTCTCTGACGGCCGGTGGGGCGCTTGGCGGCGCGGTTGTCCAGAATGTGACCGCTCTCGAGGATGAGCCCATCCTTAACGGCGTCAACCTGGCCACGGCGACCGGCAACATCGCCTCGATCAACGGCGCCGTGCAGGCGAACTTCCTTGGCGTGAACACCATGGATGTAACGGGCACGCTGAGCAGCGCGAGCGTCACGCAGAGCATGGGTAGCCTGGGTTCGGATCTTCTCCTGCAGTCGACCAACACTTTGACCGCTGCTGGCGGCCTGTCTGCGTCCATCACCGGCGCGGTGCAGGTTGGCAACCTCGCTGTCAACGTGATCACCGGCTCGGGCACGCTCTCGGGCGCGACGGTTCTGAACCAGAACTCCGTGGGCAACATCAACATGACGTCGGTCAACAGCCTCGTGGCGACCGCCACGACGGCTGCGATCAGCGGCATCCAGCAGACCTATGCTGGCGTGAACGTCGTCAAGTAATTGGCGAAACGGCGGGCGCTTCGGCGCCCGCCGACCTTCTGGAATTTCCGTCCATCTTGCAGTTTTTGGGAGCCCGCGCCGTGATGATCAATCGAGCCATTGCACCTCTGATCGCAGGTTTCGGGTTCGCGGCGCTTGCCGGAGCGTTTCCAGCATTCGCGCAAAGCGGCTGGGCCGAGCAGCGGCCAGTTCAGTTCCGTTACGCCGACCAGGGCCAGACGAACGAGGCCCTTCGAAATCAGTTGGGGACATCGGCTTCGGCCGCCGCCGCTGCGGTCGCCGCGTCTTCGGGCCTCGGAGGCGGGGCTGGCGCCGGCTCGCTTCAGAATTCGGACCAGTACAACAACGCCGTCATCTTCAATCCCAATGTGACGAACAGCGGCGGCGGCGACGTTTATCTCAACGTCACGATCAACGCGGACCAGACTTCGGGCACGACGAACCAGTCGTCCTCGAACACTTCCCAGGCCGTTCGCAACGGCGGCACGATCCTCAATCCTTGAGGCGCTGATTAGTATGACGCGTTCGTCAGTTATTTGCGCGCTCTCGTTGGCAACGCTTCTCGGCGGTTGCACCGGCGCGGTTATTACACCCAATGAGCAGGAGACGCCGTCCATGGTTGGGCCGGCGCCCCGGCTCAACATGACGCCGATGGCCGGCGCGCTTGCCTGCATGAAGCATGTGAGGGGCAGGCAGGACCTGCGCATCGGCGTGTCCGATCTCGTCGACGGCACCGGCGTGATGGAAGGGCTTTCGCAGAATTCGCGCGCGCTCAGCCAGCGCCCCGACATGATGATGGTCGTTGCGCTTTCGGCCGCTGGCGCGCAGCTCGTCAACCGTTCGTCCGTGAACGTCGCCGAGTGGGAGCTCAACAAGGCGATGGAGAAGAAGCTCGGCGACGGGCGCTCGACGGTCGTCGAGAACCAGCCGGTCAACTTCCGTCCCGTCAAGGCGGGCACGCTGCTCGGGTCGACTCACTACGTCACTGGCGCCATCACCGAACTCAACTGGAACATCGCCTCCGGCGTCGCGGAAGGCGGCGCCTACAGCGCGGCGATCGGCAAGCGCACATACCGCATCAGCATCGCGGTGGATATCGTCGTCACCAACACGCAGACGACGGAGATCGTTCACGCGCGCTCCTACAAGAAGCAGCTGGTCGGCATGGAGACGACGGCGAACTTCTTCCGGTTCTTCGCGCGCGATTCGATCCTCGGCGCCATCGCGCAGGGCAACGGCACGACCAAGGCCGTGACCGATGCGCTCGAACTCTTCAACGCCAACCTCGGCGAGAAGCAGAACGAACCGACGCAGACGGCGCTTCGCTGGGTCATCGAACTCGCCGCCTACGACATCATGAGGTCGCTGCGCCGGGGCGCGGGGTCGCAATGCGACCAGTATTTGCCTCCGGATTCGCTTGAAGGCGCGCCGAACCCTGCGCTGGTCGCTGCGGCGCCGCCTGCGCCCCCGTCCTATTCGGCGCCTATTTCGGTCCGCGCCGACGCCGGCTCGCAGGCGCCGTCCTCAAGCATCGCCAGCGCGCCCGAACCCGTGCGGCCCGTCGAGCAGGCGGCAGCCCCGGAGCCGGTGCGGGTCGCTGTCCAGTCCGCTCCCGTCGCGCCGGCGCCGCCGCCGGCTCCGGCCGCAGCGCCCGTCAAGTATGACGCCGTGCCGCCGCCGCCGCCGCCGAGTTCATCACGGCGGGCGAGCCAGCCAAAGCCGGTCGCAGAAAAGCCGAAGGCGTCCAGCGAGGCCGGGGCGAAGCAGGTTGCGGCCGCAGCGAAGGCGCGGCCGAACTCGGAGCGGAAAGCGCGGAAGGAAGAGGCTTCCGAGGAGCCTGCGGCCCCGGTGGTCGTTGCGCGCTCGAATCCCGAACCGGCGGAGGCGCCGCCTCCGGCTGCTCCGGCGTCCGTTGGTCTTCGCCTGATGAACGGGGCTGCCCCGCCATTGGCCGCGTCTTTCGGTCAGTAAGGTTGTAACAGGAGGCGTTTTGGAATGTTGCGGTTTGGGAAGGCATATCTCACAGTCGTAGTGGCCTTGTTCGGAATGACCGGGCAGGGCGTGGCGCAGGACTGGTTGTCCCCGCGCCCTTCCGTGCCCGCGCCCCAGCAACAGCAGAGACCTCCGCAGCAGCAACAGCAGAGGCCGGCCGCGCAGCAGCAGCAGCAACGTCCTCCCGCTCCTCAGCAGGCGCAGCAACAGCAGCCCGCGCAACAGCAGCCCGCGCAACAGCAGGCGCAGCCGGTTTCTCCCGACCTCATTCAGGTGTTCAACGACTGGCGCATCTCCTGCGTGCCGCGCCCCAACCGCGCCTGCCAGATCACGCAGCGCCAGGTCAACCCGACCAACCAGTCGCAGATTCTCTTGGCCGAGTTGACCGTTGTTTCGCAGCCCAAGCCGCGCACCATTCTCTCCATGGTGGTTCCGCTGGGCGTCAAGCTCGGCCAGCCGTTGAGCCTCCGCAACGAGTCCGGCGAGGTCGCGAGCCTTCCGCTCGTCACGTGCACGAATGCCGGTTGCATCCATTCGGGAGACATCTCGCCGAAGGCGGTCGAGATGATGCGCAAGGCGAAGTCCATGAACACGACCGTGGCTGACCTGAGAGGCCAGTCGGCTCCGCTCAGACTGTCCGTCAACGGTTTCGAGGACGCCTACCAGCGTGTGGCGGCCTATCTGAAGGGTAGCTGACCGTCACGTGTAACCGGGCGGGTTTCATTTCGGGGTAAGCGCTAGGGGAAAGATTATGAAGAAAACAGCAGTCGCCTCCGGGCTCCTTCTTGCAAGCATGATGACCGCTTTCGCGGCCGACCTGCCGACGCGCTCCGCGCCCGTCTACGTCCCGCCGCCGCCGCCGCCGCCGATGTGGACCGGCCCTTACGCCGGCCTGTTCGGGGGCGGCGTCTTCGACAACGGAGGCGGCAACAGCATCTCCGGCAAGAGCATTTATTGCTACGGCGGGTTTTGCGATGGGTTTCAGAACGGCAATTCGAATTTCGGCTACGTGCGGGGCGGGGCGTCCTCCGACAACTCCTTCGCGTTCGGTGGGCAGATTGGCTACAATTATCAGATTGAGCAGAACTTCCTGATCGGCGGCGTCGTGGACTTCACGTGGCTCAACCGCTCCGGCTCGCGTTCGTATTCTCCGACCCCAGTAACTGTGGGTATCGAAACGGCGAGCATCTATTACTCGGACACGTTCGCGCAGGACTGGCTGGCCACCGCCCGCGTTCGCGCCGGCGTCACGCTGGATAACCTCCTCATCTACGCGACCGGCGGTCTCGCGTGGGGTAACCTTGATTCAAAGTCGACTGTTTACTCCAGCTCGATCAACACCAGCCAGCAAGAACAGCTGCTCTACTCCGGCTATGGGTCTGGCTCGTCCACCGCGTTCGGCTGGGCCGCCGGCGCCGGTCTCGAATGGCGCTTCGCTCCAAACTGGACCCTCTTCGCCGAGTACCTGTATTACTCGCTTGAGGACTCCTACAATGTTCGGGTCACCGGCCCATTCGTCAATGATGCTACCTACCGCGTGAATGTTGACGGTTCGGGCAGCCTCATCAAGGTTGGCGTCAACTACCTCTTCTGGGCGCCGCCGCCGCCGGCTCCCTACGTTGCGCCGGTCGTGTCCGTGAGGAACTGATCCCCGGCCGCTCGCGCTGTGAAGGCGGGGGCGGCAATTCGCGTCTGGAGCGAGCTTGAGACAGAAGCAACCGGCCCTTCTCGTCATCACCGCGCCCGCGGCCTTCCTGTTGGCGCTGACGATGTTGGCCGGTTCTTCGGCATCGGCGAGCGCCCAGCGCGGGCTGAACGCTCCCAGCCGTTATGGATCCGAGCCGCTCTACGCGCCGCGGCCCCTGACGATCAGGCGAGGGGCGAAGCGGGGCGTCAAGCGCGCCGCCAAACCGCCCAGGCCTGCTCAGCCCTTGCGGGCGCATCAGGTGATCTGTCCACGGGGCATGAGCGCCGAGTCCGGGTGCGTCCCCAGCGTTTCGCGCCGCAGCTATGTCGCACTTCGCCAGGCCCCCGGCGCGGACGCCTTTCGCCTGGGCAGTTCCGTGCTGGCGCCTCCGCGCGTGCCGCCGACGGACGCCGACCAGACGCCAGGTTATGTCCAGGCGGCAATTCTCGCCGCCTATACGCGCCCGCCGGTCTACCCCGACCTTTATGCGCGCTTGCCGGCGTTCGGTCATGGGTTCGGGGCCCCGCTCCATGACGTTCACGGTTTTGGCTTTGACCCGATCGGTTTCGGCACCGGCGGGGCGGGACTTTCCTTGCCAGCGCTTTCGTCTGGCGGAATCGCTTTGCCCGCGCTCGGCCGCGGCCTCTGACATGCTTTCGCCTTCGCGTACGGCGCATTCTCAGCGCAGCGGCTTCGGACGATTGTCCAAAGGCGCGGCAATCGCTGTCGTCGTCCTCGCGCTTCACGCCGCGGCTGGCGCCGACGCGCTGGCGCAGTCCGGCTGCGACAGATATCAGGACGCGCACCTCTACAATGCTTGTCTGGCCGCGTCGGGGCCGGCCGCGAGGCGTTCGCCGGCAAGCACGGGGCCTTCAAGGCAGGCGGGCGTCCTTGAGGACTATGACGGGCCAGCCGTGGTTGATGACCGCGATGCGAGGAAGGCCCGGGAGCCTGCACGCGCAAGGCAAAGCCAATACCTGAATCTTCATAATCAGGGGCGGCAGCAGCGTACGCTTCGCATTCCCAAGTATTGATGGGATCCCGCGCGAAAGATTCAGCCGTTCAGTTTGTTTCCCTCATCTTGCGCACGGCTTCGGCTATGTGCGGTGGCGTTGAATAAAGGCGCGCGACAACCTTTTCGACCTCGGCCCCGCTTATAGGTCCATCGACGGTCAGCTTCAGCTTCTTCGCTTCCTCAAGAAAGTCCCTGTCGGCCATTGTCGCATCGAACGCGCGCCGCCAGTCCGCTGTGCGCGCGGCGTTCATGCCCGGAGGCCCGACGAGAGGACGGCCCATCTCCTGGTCGGCGAACAACAGCGTCATCATCTGGCGCTGTTCATCGCTTTGCGCGAGGTCCATGACGAGCGGCACGCCAGGCAAATCCGGATCGGCCCGCGTGGCGAGTTGAAGCAGGATGTTGATCTGCTTGTTCTCCAGCCATTGCGGCCTTGCCGAGCGCACAGCGGCGAGCGGGAAGCTGCAATAGCCTTTCACCTCGCCGCGCTCCATGGCGAGGCCGACAGCGGCGCTGTCAGGATAGCCGGTGATTGGCTTGAACTTCGTCCCGAAGAGCGCATTCAGGGAAAGTGGAAATATGCTGCTTACGGAGCTCGGGCTGGTGGAGCCGACCAGCACTTCTTCCTTCTTCGCCCGTTCAATGTTCGTGATCCCGCTCGTGTGCCATGTGAAGCAAAGGCCCGTTTCGCGGCTCACGCTGCCGAGGTAGGTGAACTTGAGCGCATCGAATTTCGCCTGCGCGTTGCCCAGAAGCGGCTCTATGAGGAGATTGCGGGACGGCATGCCGACGACCGTGCCGTCGGATGGCGCGACGTTATAGAGGTAATTCGTCATCGTAAGGCTTGCCGCGCCAGGCATGTTCACCGGAACAATTGTCGGCTTGCCAGGCAAATGGTTGGCGATGTGCTTCATGAGATGACGCATGTAGATGTCGTTGCCCGTGCCCGGCCCGAAGCCGACGATCATCCGCAATTGCTTGTCCTTGAAGAAATCCTCGGAAGACTGCGCCTGTGCGATACAGGGCAGGGAACAGGCCAGCGCCAAGGCCATTGCATGGATCTTCATTCCGTCCTCCCGACCGTTGTTCCCGCCCCGTCATGGCGCGAGCCGCTATGGAGCCAAGCGCCGCTTGCGCTGCGCGCAGATGCGGGACAATGGCGTCATAGGCCACGCTGCCTTCAGGCGCGGCGCTTTTCTGGCTTGCCCTTGCGTCGGACTTTGACTCGAGAATGACAACGGTGGAGCCGGGGCGCAAGGCCGCCAAGAGCGCAGCCCCTGATTTGCCCGCTTCAGGCGTCGAACAACATGCCGGGCCCATAGCCGCGCGCGTCGCCGGCGAGTTCCCTCATGGCGTCCCAGACCACGACCTGATTGCTTGAGATGACAGGCCGGCCCAATGCGCGTTCGGCGGGTTCGATAGCCTCCATCGCCGCGATGTTTGCGCAACTGAGAAAGAATACATCAGGCCGAAACGCAGCAGCCTCCTGAAGTCGCTCGCCCCAATAGCCGGGCGTCATGGCCGTGTAGTTGGGCCGACCGACATCGCAACCCCTGGCGTAGAGGACGTCCTGCCCAATTTCCCGCAGGTGTCCGGCTTCGTGGTCGGTCATCGCTTGCGTGTAGGGTGTCACGAGCGCCAGTGTTCTGCTGCCGAGCGCCGCAAGGGCGCGGCGAAGGGCCGTGGCGGTCGACGAGACGCGCTTCGCGCCAGCCTCCGTCAGCGTGGAAAGGATGGCTTGCTCGCCCGCCGCTCCGCCTTCGGTCGAATTCGCCGTACAGTGGAAAACGACGAGATCGCATCCGGCGTCCACCAGCGCCAGCGCAGCGTCTCGGATTTGCGGCAGGGTTTCCCTGAGCGGCCTTCGATGAGGCCCCGTCATTCGCAAGCGCGTGACATGCGGGCGGACGGCGGGCGAAAAATATCCCAGCATCTCGTCTTCCACCATCGTGTTAACGGACGGGATGATCAGCCCGGCGCGCCTCATGCGTTTTCCCCAAGATGTTCTGTTTCCGTCCATTATTCAGATTTCCGGATATTTTTGAAGGCTGTTGCCGCCGTGCCGCCACCGTGATATTTCACAAGTGTTGGAGGGCCTATGACGAACCTGGATGTGCAACTGGTTTCTGCCGACGGCGCCGAGGCTGCCCGCGTTCCCGTCAGCAAACTGATAGTGGCCGGTTGGACCGGACGCGATCGCGCCGCCGTCGAAAAGCACATCCGCGAACTGGAGGAATTGGGCGTGAAGCGCCCTTCCTCGACCCCTGTCTATTACAGGGTCGCGGCGTCGCGTGTGACTACGGCTGCGGCGATTCAGGTCGTCGGTTCTGCGTCGAGCGGGGAGGTCGAGTTCGTTCTTGCCCAGTGGAACGGCGAGCTTTGGGTCGGTCTCGGCTCCGACCACACGGACCGGCAGGTCGAGGCCTACGACGTCACGGTCTCCAAGCAGATGTGCGAAAAGCCGGTTGCTGCAACGTTTTGGCGCTTTCGTGATGTCGAGGCTCATTGGGATGAAATCACGATGCGGTCGCACATCGTGGAACGAGGCGAGCGCGTCCTTTACCAGAGCGGGAAAGTCTCTGGCATGATCTCGCCGCGCGAACTCATCGCCGGATTCAGTCCGCAGGGGCTGCCGGAAGGCGCGGTGATGTTTTGCGGCACATTCGCCGCCATCGGCGGCATTCGTCCGGCCCCATGTTTCGAGGGGGAGCTGGAAGACCCCGTGACAGGCCGCCGGATTTCGCTGGCCTATGAAATCGAAGATTTGCCGGTGGCGTCGTGACGGACAGCCCGCGCTCGTCGGTGAACAGGCTTGGCGCCAACCCACCCAGGCCGCTGCGCGATCTTGCCTATGACGAGATCAAGACGCGCATCATCACGTGCGCTCTGAAGCCGGGCGAATACATCAACGAAGCGTCGGTCTGCGCAATGATCGGCTTTGGGCGCACGCCCGTGCATCAGGCGATCGACCGCCTCTGCGTCGAGGGTCTCGTCGACGTCATTCCGCGCAAGGGCGCCATCGTCAAGCCGATGAGTTTCGACGAGATCATGCAGATCGTCGAGGCGCGCGGCGCCAATGAAGCGCTTGGGGTGAGGCTTGCCGCGCAACGTATCCAGCCAGACGAGATCGCGCGGCTTCGCGCCATTCTCGCGCAGGCCGGGACGGCGCTCGAGGAGGGCGCGACCGAGAGCCTGATGCGACTCGACCGCGATTTTCATGGCGTCATAGCCCGCGCCTCGCGCAATGCGGTGCTCGCCGATATACTTTCCAAGCTGCATGACCGTTCGCTTCGCGTGTGGTTCGTCTCGCTCAACTCGCCCGGCCGTAATCGCCTGGTTCACGAGGAGCACGTCGCGATCTGCGAAGCCATCGCGCGTCATGACCCGGACGCCGCCGAGGCCGCGATGCGGGCGCATGTCGAATCCTTTCGCAATCATCTCAGGCAGAACGCCTGAGCACGCTTTCCGGAGTTGGCCAGATGCAGAAAGATCAATCGGTACTGATCGCCGGCGGCGGGCCCGTTGGCCTGTTTTGCGCCATGCTTCTGGGCCGTTCAGGCGTCGATGTGACGCTCTTCGAGGCAGGCGCGCAATTCACGGACGATCCGCGCGCAGCGACGACGCACCCTGCGACGCTCGAGGTTCTCGGAAAAGCAGGCCTCGTCGAGGACATGAAGGCGGCCGGGCTGGTCGCGCCAATTTTTCAATTCTGGGATCGGCCCAGCAAGGAGCTTGTCGCGGAGTTCGATCACGCGCTCCTTGCCGGCGAGACGCCTTATCCCTTCGTCATTCAGTGCGAACAGTTCAAGACCTCGCGCATCATTCTCGACCGCATCGCCGCCATGCCGAATGTACGCGTTTTGATGGATCACGCGCTTGTTTCGCTCGAACAGGATGCGTCATGCGTGACAGCCCAGGTGAAGACGCCGGGCGGATCGAAGACATTTCGCGGAGACTATCTGATCGGGGCGGACGGCGGTCGCAGCACTGTGCGCAAACAGGCCGGAATTCCCTTCGAAGGTTTCACATGGCCTGAACGATTTCTCGTGCTCACGACGCCCTTCGATTTCGAGAAAGAGCGCGGCTATTGCTACCGCAGCTATTTCGCGGACCCGGACGAGTGGTGCAATTGCTTCAAGGTTGCGGCCGATGGCCCCCCCGGCCTGTGGCGCACGGTATTCCCGACAGATCCGAACCTCTCTGAAGAGGACGTGATGGGGGACGCGGTCGTCCAGGCCCGCTTGCAACGCTTCTTCCCGAAGTCGACGCCTTACGAAATCGTGCATCGTAATCTTTACACGACGCATCAACGCGTCGCCGCCACCTTCCGCAAGGGCCGCATTCTGCTCGCCGGGGATTCCGCGCACGTGAACAATTCCATCGGCGGCATGGGCCTGAACGGAGGCCTGCAGGATGCCGCAAATCTGTCCGAGAAGCTCGCGCAGGTCCTCATGGACAATGCGCCTGACACCCTTCTCGACCTCTACTCCCTGCAGCGCCGCACTGTTTCGATCGAGTTCGTGCAGGAACAGTCGATAGCCAACAAGAAACGTCTGGAGGCGAAGGACCCTGCGGAGCGCGCCAGAAACTTCGACAATTTGCGCAAGACCGCTGCCGATCCCGAACGCGCCCGCGATTTCCTGCGCCGCAGCGCCATGCTTACGATGCAGCGGCGCGCGGATTCCATCACGTTCGACGAAGCCGCCGCCTGAAGGCAGGAGCCTCACATGGCCATCAACAAGTTGCACGACGAATTCAAGACGCTCGACATGAGCGCCGGATGGGAAGTGCCAGCAGGCTACCCGGAAGGCATCAAGCAGAAAATCCTGTCTGGCGCTCTCGACGAGGAGAACCGCAAGGGCAGCCGCACGCGTCTGCTCAAGTTCGATCCAGGCGTCTACACGACCGCGCCGTTTGTTCACACCTATTGGGAAGAAGTCTTCCTTGTCAGCGGCGATTTGACTGTCGGCAATGACGCCCGCGGCGCGGGCGGGGAGTCGTTCAAACCGTTCACTTACGCATGTCGTCCGCCCGGCGTGCATCACGGGCCGTTCAAGTCGGAGACCGGCTGCATCCTCTTTGAAATTCACTACTTCGACCCTGCCTGACGCAAAGGGGACGCCTGAATGAGAACACCCAAGCCGCAGGAGCCGTGGATCGGGAAGCGGGGACGCATCGGCGTCATCATTCCTTCGACGAACATCGGCGTCGAGTACGATTGCCAGCAGATCATGGCGCCGGGAGTGACATGGCACTTCGCGCGCTTTTTCGTCCGTCAGCCGGACCTGTCCAGCGACAACATGTTCCTCGCGTTCATCGACGCGATCCGTGAGACCATACCGGATGCGATGCGGGACGTGATGACGTGCGAGCCGACCTACATCATGATGGGTATGTCGGCCGAGACGTTCTGGGGCGGGCTTGCGGGCAACGCCGAGTTCGAACATCGGTTGCGCGATCATATCGGCCCGGACATGGGTCTGACGAGCGGCGCCGCGGCCTTGAAGGCTGCTCTCGATGCGTTCGGCGCGAAGCGCGTGGCGGCGCTGACTCCTTACCAGCCCGTCGGCGACGAGCAGGTGCGGCGTTTTCTTGAAGAATCGGGCTATGAGGTGACGAATGTCGTTGGCCTCAAATGCGATACCGCCACCTCCATCGCGCATACACCGCCGCGGCAGGTGATCGAGACAATTCTGCGGGAACTCGACGGAAAGGATGTCGACGCCATCGTTCAGGCGGGCACCAATCTCTCGGGCCTCGACATCTTCCCGACCCTTGAGAAGCAACTCGGCAAGCCTGTCATTCCGATCAACGTCGCGACCATCTGGCATGCATTCCGGGCTATTGGCGTCAACGACAAGTTCTTTGGCCGAGGCTGGCTGCTGGAACGATACTGAGGATTTTGACGAGTATGGCGATCGATCCGGTTCTCATCGCAGGCGCGGGGCCCATTGGTTATACGACCGCGCTTTTGCTTGCGCGGCGCGGCATCCCGTTCGTCCTTTTCGAAGGCGGGGACAAGATCTTCGATGATCCGCGCGCGGGCACGATCCATCCGCCGACGCTTGAACTGTTCGAGGAAAGCGGCGTCACCAAGGCGATGATGGATCAAGGCTTCATCGTCAATAACTACCATTATCGAGACCGCAAGGCCGGCCTGATCGCCGATTTTGACCTGAATGTTTTGCGCGATGTCACTAAGTATCCGTTCCGGCTCATGCTGGAGCAGCACAAGATTTGTTACATCCTGCGCGACATGCTGAAGGAGATGGGACAGCACAATGTGCTGATGCGTCACCGCGTCACGAGAATAGAGCAGGACGCAAGCGGCGTTACCGCCACCGTTCAGTCCGAGGAGGGTGAGCGCGCGTGGCGCGGTTCGTGGATGATCGGCTGCGACGGTGGTCGCAGTCAGGTGCGCAAGTCGATGAACGTGAATTTCGACGGCTTTACGTATCCTGAGCGGTTTCTGGTTCTCAGTACGCGTTACGACTTTGCGCAGCATGGCTACGCCATCACGAATTACATCGCCGATCCGGAAGAATGGTGCGCGCTGTTCAAGGTGCCGGGTCATGATGGCAAGGGGATGTGGCGCGTGGTGTTCCCTGCGCCGCCCGAGGCTAGCCAGGACGACCTGTTCGAGGAATCCTCCGTTCAGGCGCGCATTCAGGGGTTCAACCGGAAGGATGGCCCCTACGAGATGCATCACCGCAACCTCTATGACGTGCATCAGCGCGTCGCCTCGCGCTATCGCGACGGACGCCTTGTCGTGGCTGGCGACGCCGCGCACATCAACAATCCGCTTGGCGGCATGGGGATGAACTTCGGTCTGCACGACGCCTTCAATCTTGTCGACAAACTTTCCAGAATAATACTGGAAGGCGCGAACCACGATCTGCTCGACCTTTACGACCGCCAGCGGCGCACGGTCGCGCAGGAATATCTGCAGCGCCAGACAATCGAGAACAAGCGTAACATCGAGCAGAAAGACCCGGTCGAGCGCGAGAAGTTCTACAATGAGCTGCGCGGTATTGTCGCCGACCGTGACAAGCTCCACGCATATCTGATGCGCGTGGCGATGATCGAAGGCTTTCGCCGCGCGCAGTCCATCGCCTGATACGATTGCTGGAAGGGAAGGGATACAAGATGAAGATCGCTATACCTGACATGATCTCGAACTCGTACTTCCCCGCAATCGCGGCGGTGGAACTCGGGTTCTTCAAGGCCGAGGGTCTCGACGTTCAACTCGAACTCATTTTCCCGGTCAACAAGACGCTCGAGGTGTTGCGCGACGGCGGCATCGATTTCGTAGGTGGTTCCGCTCACAGCGTACCGTTCGCTTTTCCCGAGTGGAAGGGCGGCAAGTTGCTCGGCGCGCTCGCGCAGAACATGTACTGGTTCCTTGTCCTGAGGAAGGACCTGAATGCGATGAAAGGCGACATCAACGCAATCAAGGGCCTCAACATCGGCGCTGCGCCGCTTGTTGATCTCGGGCTGAAGCGCCTTCTTACGGAGTCTGGCATCGACCCCGACAAGGATGTGAAGATCGGCCCTGTGCCCGGCGCCTTTCTTGGCGAGAACAAGAATTTCGGCGTCGCCGCCGCGAAGGCTCTTGGGGCGGGGCTTATCGACGGTTTCTGGGCGAACGGGATGGGCGCTGAAGTCGCCGTGCGCAATGGGTGGGGCGACATCATCATCGACGCGCGCCGCGGCGACGGCCCCCCCGGCGCGATCAACTACACGCAACCGGCGCTCATTACATCCGACGCCGTCATCCAGAGGGACAAGGATGCCGTTGCCGCGGCCGTGCGCGCTCTGGTCAAGACCCAGAAGGCTCTGATCGCAGACGTGTCGCTGGCGACGAAGGTTGGAAAGGCTCTCTTTCCGGCTGAAGAGGCCGGCCTTATCGCGGATGTCGTGAAGCGCGATCTGCCTTATTACACTCCCGGCATCTCGCCGGAGTTCGTTGCCGGCATGGCGCAATTCCAGCGCAACATGGGCCTTATCAAAGGCGAGGTCGCCTACGAGGACGCAGTCGCCACCGAGTTTTCGCACATCTGGAATGAGTAGCCGGTCATGAGCAGCGACGTCTACGAGAAGCAAGGATTCGGCGCGAGTTCCGGCTTCGGCCTTGCGCCGGCTTTGCTGATCGTTGACTTCGTCAACGGCTTCAACGATCCAGATTTGTTCGGTGGCGGGAATATCCCGCAAGCGATCGTCGCGACCAAGCGCCTTCTCGACGTTGCGCGCGAAAGGCGCGTTCCTGTCTGCTTCACCCGCGTCGTCTACGCGGAGGATGGATCAGACGCCGGCGTCTTCTGCCTGAAAGCCCCAAAGCTTGCGAGTCTGACCGAGACAAGCTTCGCAAGCCAGGTTGTGGATGATCTCGCGCCGATCGAAGGGGAATACGTGCTGCGCAAGACCCAACCGTCTGCCTTCTTTGGGACAGACCTGGCGCCGTGGCTCATCCGGCGGCGCGTGGACACCGTAATCGTGACTGGCGCAACAACGTCCGGATGCGTTCGGGCTAGCGTGGTCGACGCCATGAGCTATAATTTCCGCACTATCGTCGTCTCCAACGGAGTAGGCGACCGTGCGACGGGACCCCACGAGGCCAATCTGTTCGACATGCGCCAGAAGTACGCCGACCTAATGACCTCTGACGATGTCATCGCGCGCCTCCGCGCGCTTCCCTAGCCTCTAGCGGGCTTCAAACTCGCTCACGTAGTCCCGAAAGGTCCTTGCCGGGCGGCCAAGCAGCCAGCCGAGCACGTTTCCATTCCCGTTGAGTCCGTGCAAATCATAATGCGCGTTCATCACGCGCAGCGTTTCAATTCGCCATTCCGGCATCTCTGCAGCTCGCGCCTTGTTCAGGAAGATTTCGAGGCTTGCTCGCTCGGCTCGGACGTTCCGCCCTGTCACCTCCGCAATTATGCTGGCGCAATCGTCCTGCGACAGGGCGTCGGGGCCGGCGAGTTCATAAACCGCATTCTCGTGGCCGTTCGACATCAGGATATTGGCGGCGGCGCTCGCCAGGTCGTCAATGTGCGCGAGACTGAAGCGCGACTTTGTCGAGAATGGAAATGAATGTACGCCCGTAGCCCGAATTTGCGGCCAGATCGTTTCGAGGTGCTGCATGTATCTGCACGGCTGCAGAATAGTGAATGCGAGGCCTGAATCGATGAGCGCCGATTCGGCGCGAAACTTGCGGCGGTGATGAGGCACGTCGATATGCGGATGAAGGACCGACCAGAGCACGAAGCGCCGCACTACGGCTTCCTTCGCCCGCGCAATCATTTCAATGGCAAGTTCATCTTCCTGCGGGTGCATCGGCGGGCAGATATGGAGCACCGCGTGTACGCCTTCCAGGGCGCGAGTCATTGCGTCGGGCGCAAACATGTCGCCAACGACGACTTCCATGACGCCTTGTGCGCGTAGCTCCACCGCGGCGGCCTCGCGCCGGACGAAAGCGCGCAGTGAGGCGCCTTTATCGAGCAGGCGCGCAACGCAGGCGCGGCCGGTTCGACCTGATGCGCCAGTTACGAGAACAATGTTTTCGACTGTCATGGCGCCATCATCACCGGCCGCGAAGCCCGTTACAAGGGCAGGGCTGTGGCGTATTTGATCTGATCAAGGGCGAAACTGGATTCGATGGATGAAATGCCGTCGAGTCTTGTGAGCTTCTGCTTCAGGAATCGCTCGTAGGCGGAAAGGTCGGCTACGACGACGCGAAGCAGATAATCCCGGTGCCCGGTCATGAGGTAGCATTCTAGGACCTCGGGCCAGTTCGCCACCGCCTTCGCGAATCGCTGAAGGTCCTCTTCCTTCTGCCTTGTCAGTTTGATCGAGACGAAAACACTGACCGGGAGCCCGACCTTTCGCTGATCGACGGTCGCCGTGTACCGCGCGATTACGCCGCGTTCCTCCAACAGTTTGATGCGACGGTGACAGGGCGAGGGCGACAGGCCGACGCGATCCGCCAGCTCCTGTAACGTGAGCCGGCAGTCCTTCTGCAGGAGAGTGAGCAGTTTCCGGTCGATGTCGTCGAGATTGCTCATGGCGAAAGTTCTTCTATCAAGGCCCTTGTTTTTGGATAAAATTATCAGAATCGATCTCCCACGCGCAAGAAATTGGAATTTTTCCCCGCTTCGGAGCGCATAGCCTTTTCTCACGCGCTGAGTGCGGGAGAAAAACGCTATGGGCGACCGCGAAATCGAAATCCTGAGAGAGCTTGAGCGCAAGGTGCTCTGGCTTTCATCGTGGATGGTCCACAACGCCAATCACATTCGCCCGAATACGGACGGGCTCAAGGTCGGCGGCCATCAGGCGTCGGCGGCGTCGGTCGCGACCATCCTGAGCGTCCTGTACTTCAGGATTCTTCGCGCCCAGGACCGCATCGCGGTGAAGCCACACGCGAGTCCGGCGTTCCACGCGATCCAGTACCTCCTCGGCCTGCAAACGCGCGAAAAGCTGGAGGCGTTTCGCGCGTTGGGCGGCGCGCAGTCGTATCCATCCCGGACCAAGGATATCGAAACCGTCGATTTTTCGACGGGTTCCGTGGGCCTTGGCGTTGCGCAGACCCTCTTTTCGTCTCTCGTGCAGGATTATGTGCGCGCGCATGGATGGGGGAATGACCGCCCGGAGGGTCGCTACATCGCCATTGTCGGCGACGCCGAGATGGACGAGGGCAACATTCATGAGGCTCTCATTGAGGGCTGGAAGCAGAACGTGCGCAATTTGTGGTGGGTTGTCGATTACAATCGGCAGTCGCTGGACGGCGTGGTGCGTGAAGGCCTTTGGGAAAAGTTCGAGAGTTCATTCAGCAACTTTGGCTGGGACGTCGTGATCCTCAAGTACGGGCGTCTCATGCAGGCGGCCTTTCGTGAGCCGGGCGGCGAGACACTGCGCGAATGGATAGACGCATGTCCGAACCAGCTTTACGCCGCCTTGTGTTTTCAGGGCGGCGGCGCGTTTCGGCGCAAGCTTCTCGACGAGCTGGGGGCAGACGGCGATGTCCGTTCGTTGCTGGAGCGGCGTAGCGACGCGGACCTGCTTGCGCTCATGAGCAATCTCGGCGGCCACGACGCGGAAACGCTGATCGAGGCGTTCGCCTCCATCGACCACGACCGCCCCGTATGCTTCATCGCCTATACCGTCAAGGGGATGGGGCTGCCGTTTCAGGGACACAAGGACAATCATGCCGGCCTGATGACCAAAGCGCAGATGGAGGAGTGGCGCGAAGCGCAGAACATCGCGCCGGGACGGGAGTGGGAAAAATTCGAGGGCCTCAGCATCGAGCCGCGCGAGCTTGAAGCTTTTCTGGCGCGTGCGCCGTTCATGCAGACCAAAATGCGGCGCTGTCGCGCGGTCACAGTCCGCATTCCGGACAAGCTGGAATTCACCCCATCGCCGCAGATGTCCACGCAGCAGGGGTTTGGTCTCATTCTTCACGAACTCGCGCGTTCGGAGTCGCCGCTCGCTCAGCGAATTGTGACCACGTCCCCCGACGTGACCGTGTCGACGAATTTGGGCGCCTGGGTTAATCGGCGCAAGCTTTTCGCGCGTACGGAGATGGGAGACGTCTTTCGCCGCGAGAAGATTCCCTCGACCTACGCTTGGGAGTTCTCGCCCGCCGGGCAGCATATCGAACTTGGCATCGCGGAGATGAATCTTTTCATCCTGCTCGCCGCGCTCGGCCTCTCGCACGACATCAATGGCGAGCGCCTGCTGCCGATTGGCACGGTTTACGATCCGTTCATACAGCGCGGACTCGACGCCCTCAACTACGCCTGTTACCAGGATGCGCGGTTCATGCTCGCCGCGACGCCGTCCGGGGTGACCCTCGGCGCGGAAGGCGGGGCGCATCAGTCGATTTCGACACCGCTCATCGGCATGGGGCAGCCGGGTCTTGCATCGTTCGAGCCCGCCTTTGTCGACGAACTCGCCGTCATCATGCGCTGGGGCTTCGAGCACATGCAGCGCGAAGCCGGGAGCACCGAAGTGGAACCCGGCGGCTCCGTTTACCTGCGCCTGTCCACACGCGCTATCGACCAGATGCCGCGCAGCATGACTGCCGCTCTCGCCGACGACATCACCCGTGGCGCCTACTGGTTGCGGGAGCCCGGTCCCAACTGCGAGACGGTCATCGCCTACAGCGGAGCCGTTGCGCCCGAGGCCATCGAGGCCGCAGGGCTGCTCGGAGAAGACCGGCGGGACATCGGCCTTCTCGCCGTCACCTCGGCGGACCGCTTGTTTGCGGAGCACACGCGCGCAATCCGGATGCGCAAGCGAAGTCATGTATCGCGTTTGCTGGACCGGGTCCCCGCTCACACCTGCATCGTTTCCGTGACCGACGGGCACCCGGCTGCACTTGCCTGGATTGGCGGCGTCAGAGGCCATCGCGTCGCTTCTCTGGGCGTGGACAGTTTCGGTCAATCAGGCTCCGTGGACGACCTCTATGCGCATTTCCGGCTCGACGCGAACGGCATCATCGGCGCTGTGGAGGAGATGACCTCGGGAAGGCCGGTCCGTCACCGGAAACCGGTCCTGACGCTCTGACCCCCGTACCAAGGATCGCAGAAGCCGCTTGTCAAAGCCGGCGCGCTCACTAAACTCCCTCGCCACAAAAACGCGGTAACGCGCGCGGAAGGGTTCGACATCAAGAGGAGACAGGATTCGCCATGCCGAAGGGCTATATTATTGCGCGCGTGACGGTGGACGATAACGATGCTTACATGCGGTATGCGCAAGGGGCATTGATCGCCATGAAAAAGTACGGCGCCCGAATTCTGGCGCGCGGCGGAAAGTGCGAGGCGCTCGACGGAGAGGCGCGGCCGCGCAACGTCATTCTGGAATTTGAAAGCTACGATCAGGCGAAGGCCTATTTCAATTCGCCCGAGTATCAGGCTGCGCGTGCTCATCGAGTAGGCAAAAGCGTGGGCGAATTCGTGTTGGTGGAGGGATTCGACGGGCCTCAGCCCGACGAACATTGACGGCGTTCGGCACGCCGCGTGCATGTAGCACGCGGCATTTTCTTGGCCTGGAGTCAGTTCGAATGACCTTAAGAAAAGAAACATATGGAAGGGGCGGTTCCATCACGCGCAGGCTGCTTCTCGCCGCCGCCTGTCTGGCAGGTTTTGGCGCGGCGCCCATGGGCGCGGCCGCGCAGCAATGGCCAAGCAGGGCGGTGACCATCGTTGTTCCGTTCCCTGCGGGCGGAAACACCGACACGATGGCGCGTCTTGCCGCTGACTACATGTCCCGAACGCTCGGTCAGAATTTCATCGTGGAAAACAGGCCGACGGCTGGTGGCGTTGTTGCGTCCGCGCAAATCGCGCGCTCGGAACCTGACGGTACGACGCTTTTCTTCGCCTCCGCGGGCCAGCTCATCATTCTTCCGCTCATGCAGAAGGTCAATTACGATCCCGACAAGGATTTCATTCCTGTCAGCATATTTGGGACCGGGCCATTCGTGCTTGGCGTTCGCTCCAATCTGCCCGTCAAGACGATGCCCGAACTGATCGCCTACGCGAAAGGCCATAAGGACAAGCTGAATGTCGCTTCGGCCGGTCAGGGCTCGATCGGGCACTTGTCGGCGGCGCTCTTCGGCAAGCGCGCGGGGCTGGAGTTCGTCTTCGTGCCATACAAGGGCGGCGGTCCCGCGATGCAGGCGCTTCTCAACCATGAGACGGATATCTACTTCGGCAATGCCTCGGAGCTATTGCAGCACGTCGATGGCGGGCGCATTCGCGTGCTCGGCGTTTCTTCGGAAAAGCCTCTTGCTCAAATCCCCAATGTGCCGCCGGTCGCTACCCTGTTCCCCGGGTTCAAGACGTCATCGTGGAATGGCTTCTTTGTCCCGGCCGGGACGCCGCCGGCTATAGTCTCGCGCCTCGAACAGTCGGTCGCAGCAGCTGTGAAGGATCCCACAATCCGCAGCCGTCTCGAAGCTCTCGGCATTGAACCCATCGGCAACTCGTCGAAGGAGTTTGCTGCGATCATCAATGCCGACAAGCCGCTTTACCGCGAAGCGGTCGAGGCTGCTGGTCTGCTCGCCAAGTAAGCTCCGCGGAGTACATTACCGATCTCACGACATCGCTGATCCCGGGAGGCAAGCATGCGCATGAATGCTCAGTCGACACTTCTCCTGGGATCGCTTCTGGCGGCGGCAGTCTCTCCGGCGCGAGCCGACGCCGTCGCTGATTTCTACAAGTCGAATCCCATCACAATCGTCGTCGGGTTCGGCGTCGGCGGCGGATACGACGTCTATTCGCGGGCGTTATCCCGGCATATGGGCAAGCATATGCCGGGCTCGCCGGCCGTTGTCGTGCGTAACATGCCAGGCGCCGGATCGATGGCGGCGGCTAATTACATTTACAACAATGCGCCAAAGGACGGCTCCCAGTTTGCTACGTTTTCGCGCAGCATCCCGACGCAACCTTTGTTTGACAAGACTGGCGTTCAGTTCGACGCCCTTCAGTTGAATTGGATTGGCAGTCCCGCGTCGGAAGTCAGCGTGGTTTTTTCGCCCGTCGAGAAGAAGTTTCGCACAATTGCCGATCTGCGGTCCCGTCAGATGACCGTGCCTGCCAGTGGACTCGGTGCGGACAGCGCCGTCTATCCCTTTGTCATCAACGCGCTGCTCGGCACGAAAATGAAAGTGGTCACAGGCTATCAGGGCTCAGGCGACTTCATGCTGGCGATCGAGCGCGGCGAGGTCGACGGCATGGGAGGTTCTTCCATCAGCACTCTACGCTCCACACGCCCGCAGTGGTTGAGGGAGAAGAAGATCGACGTCATTCTTCAGATATCGCTTCGCAAGCATCCCGATTTTCCAGATGTGCCGCTGGCGCTCGATTACGTGAATGATCCTTCTGATCGAAAGGTCATGGAACTGATTTTCTCTCGCCAGGAGATTGCGTTTCCCTATGCAGCGCCGCCGGGGGTCCCTGCCGACCGCCTTGCGGCCCTTCGAAAAGGATTTGCGGACACATTGCGAGATTCCGCCTTCGTTCAGGAAGCGGACAAAATGGGGCTCGAAGTATCTCCAGTCAGCGGGGAGGAAGTCCTGCGAATCCTCACCGCGGCTTACGCGACGGCGCCGGATCTCATTGAGCGCGCCCGCCAGGCCGTCACGCAGAAGCCGTAGGCTGCGTCCGCGCTGCAATCAGGAGCCGGTTGACGCCCTGTAAGCATCGATGATCTCGCTGCCCGTTGCGAACCAAACCCGTTCGTGGTCAGCGATGTAGGCAAGCGCATTGTCCAGATACCTGATGCGATGCGCCGCGCCGATAAGAAACGGATGGAGCGCAATGCACATCGCTCTCCCGTTCTTCTCGCCTTCCGCGTAAAGCGTGTCGAACGTGTCTTTGATGCGCCTCTCGAAATCGACGATGCTGATCGAGGGATTGTTGAAAAGCGGCATGTCGTTGAGTTCAAGGGAATAGGGGATGGAGTACAGGCCATTGTCCATCACGTAGGGCAGGTCGTCGTTGCACCAGTCCGCTACGTATTCGACGCCATGCTCCCGAAGCAGTTCAAGCGTGTGCCAGGTCTCCGTCAGGCCGGGGCCGAGCCAGCCGCGCATCTTTTGCCCGCAGGATTCGATCGCTTTGCGGGTGTCGGAGATGATAGCCGTTTCCTGCTCCAGCGTAATGCCGCGCAGCACCTGCGAGTTCGTCATGCCGTGGCCCATCAGTTCCCAATTCAGCCGCGCGCATTCCTCCATGATGCGAGGGTAGTGCTCGACGACCTCGCCATTGAGCGCAACCGAGCCGCGTACGCCATGCTTCGCCATTGTTTCCATCAGGCGCCACACCCCCACGCGATTTCCGTAATCGCGCCGGGCGTGGTTTCTGATGTCTGGCGTGTTCGGCCCCATGTCGATCCGGTAGTGTTCGATGTTCGGAACGACCCACACCGCGACGCGCGCGCCGTCCGGCCATCGCACCGGTGGCCGGTCCACGATGGCCTGATAGGGAAAGGGCCGCCTCGGATCGAATGTCGACATCGGGAGCCTCGCTTTCGTCAGGGTTGCGCAATCTTACGCAGCCGGTCGACGATCGGTTGAGGCGTCGCATAGGCCTTTTCGACGATCTCTCTCACCTGCGCCGCCGAGCGGGGCACGTTCACCCCCAGTTTCAACCGGTCGGCATCGGCAAGGAACTCCTTGTCGGCAAAGGTCGCCGCGAATGCGTCCTGCATCAGTTTCACGCGGTCCGCCGGCACGTCCGGCGGCATGAGGAAGGGCCGGCCGAGGGCAAGCGGCGCGATCGCCGCCTGCAGAAGGACCTTGTCGTCCGCATTCTTCAGGAACTCGTCGACCGAGGGGACCGGGCCGACAACCGCCTCGCGCTCCGGGCCGTACTGCACGATGGCCTTGATCATCTTGTCCCTGATCCAGTCCGGCTTCGTGGCCGTGAGCGAGCTCCAGAAGATGCTGGAATATCCATCGACTTCCTTGCGCTCCATCGCGGCGAAGGATTCATTCTGCCCGGGATAGCCCACGACGATCTTCATCTTCGCGCCAAGCAGCTCGTTGAGGAGGCGCGTAAAGAAGCTCGGCGTCGAATTCGCGCCCGAAGAGGCGATCGTTATCTCCGTCTTGCGGAGGTCTTCAACCGTGTTCACGGGAACCGTGTGCCAGACGATGAGAAGCGCGGTTTCGAAGCTCGGGGAGCCGAGCCAGTTGAAGCGGCGCGGATCGTAATCCGCTTCCTTCGTGCCGAGCAGAGGCTCGAAGGGCGTGTTGTTCTGGACGCCGCCGATCGTCAGTCCGTCTTTCGGAGCGATTGTATAAAGATGCTTGGTCGCGATGATGCCGCCGGCGCCGGGCATGTTCCTGGCTGCGATGACCGGCGCTCCGGGTATGTGCTTCGGCAGGTGACGGGCGATTGTGCGCGAGAGGGTGTCATACCCACCGCCCGCGCTCGAGCTGATGATCATGTTGACCGTCTTGCCCTTGTAGAAATCGGTGGCGGATTGCGCGTAGGCGCCACCGGCGGCGAAGACGAGGCCGAGCGACCCGATGATAAGATGGCGGAAATCACGCATACGATTAGCCCCTCGCTTCTGCTGGATTGACAGGAATAATGAAGCGATGCGGCCCCGAAAGCAATGGCGGGTGCAAGCTCTCGCTGAACTGCCTGCCGCGCAGGCGCGGCGCCCAATGACGGTGCGCGATAAACATAAACCGCTCTGATTTGACGCGTAATAGATCGCGATCTAGCCTGATCGCCACTCATAGCCGCCCGGAGACCAGAATAATGGAAAATCGTTCGTTGATGGTAGCCGCGTTCGCAGCAGGTCTTTCTGTTTTCGCCGGCCCTGCGCTTGCGCAGGATCTCTACAAGGGCGCGCAGATAAACTTCGTCATCTCCGCTGATGCGGGCAACAGTTATGACATGTTCGGGCGCATGATTGCGCGTTACTTGCCCAGGCATATTCCAGGCGGGCCGACGGTCATCGTTCAGAACATGCCCGGCGCCGGCGGCCTTCGCGCCACCAACTGGCTCTATAACGTCGCGCCGAAGGACGGCAATACGATAGGTCTCATCAACAACACGCTCGCTTTCGATCCTCTGTATGGCAACAAGCAGGCGCAGTTCGACGCGGCGAAATTCAACTGGCTCGGTTCGCCGAGCAAGGAGAATGCGCTCCTCATCGTTTGGCATACCGTGCCGGTGAAATCGATCGACGATCTCAGAACGCGCGAGCTGGTCGTATCCGCAACGGGCGCCGGCTCCACGCCCGCCTTTTTTGCGCGGGTGCTCTCGTCATTGTTCGATTTTAAGGTGAAGATCATCCCCGGCTACAAATCCCAGACCGAAGGGTTCCTCGCAATGGAGCGTGGCGAGAACGACGGCAATGCGTCGCCGTTCTGGTCAAGCCTGAATTCCGAGTTCCCGCATTGGGTGGCCGAAAAGAAGATCAGGCCTATTGTCTACTACGGAGCCTTGCGCATTCCGGAAATTGAAGCTCCGCACGCCGTCGATCTTCTGAAGGATCCTGAAAAGAAGGCGATCATGGAAATCGCTCAGGCGGGCCTCGATATGGGACGGCCCACTCTTGCGCCACCGGGGGTGGATCCGGCGAAAGTGGCCGTCCTTCGCAGCGCAATGTCGGCCACCTTCGCGGACCAGGGCTACAAGGCCGAGTGCAAGCAGGCTCGGCTGAATTGCGCCTCGCCTTCATCGGGCGAGGAGCTTGCCGCAATCGTGAGGCGCATCTATTCGTCGCCCAAGGGAGCCGTGGAGAAGATCACGGAAATTTACATGCAGGGGCAGGGCGGCAAGTAGGACGGTCCTCATCGCCTCACATGGTCGGCATGCCGTCGGGGCCAATGACACCCTTGAAGGTAACGTAACCGCCGTCGATCAACAGATCGGTTCCCGTCACGAAGGCGGCGTCGTCGGATGCGAGATATGCCGCGCCGGCCGCGATGTCTTCCACTGAGCCGGGCCGGTTCAGCAGATGCTTCGGCCCCTGTATGCGCGCGGCGTTTTCCTTGCCTCCGCTGCGCTTGCTTGATCGCTCTGTCAGGATGAACCCTGGTGATATCGTGTTCGCGCGAATATTGTCGCGCGCATAGTCCATCGCGAGGACTTCCGTATACTTGATAAGCGCCGCCTTCGTCGTGCAGTACGGCGAGCGGCCCGCAACCGAAAGGTGCCCGAGCTGCGAGGCGATGTTTATGATGGCTCCGCCGCCGGCCTTGCGCATTTGGGGCGCGGCGTACTTGCACATGATGAACGCGCCTGTCAGGTTCACGCGGATTGCGTTCTCCCATAACTCGAGAGAAAGGGTTTCCGCGTTTCCGTCAGGGGTGACTGCCGCCGCAACGTTGACGAGGGTCGTCAGCTTGCCGAAGGCCTCAATGCTGGCGCCAACGGCTGCTTTCGCGCTTTGCTCAAGCCGCACATCGATACCCGTGAATTCGGCGTCTCCGCCGGCTTCGCGGATCGCGCTTGCCGTGGCCTGCGCTTTCGCCGGATCAAGGTCCGCTACGAGGACCTTCGCGCCTTCCTGCGCCATGCGCTTGGCTATCGCTGAGCCTATTTCCCCTCCGCCCCCGGTAATGAGGGCGACGCGTCCTGTCAGCCGGCGCATGTCTGTCATGCTAATCAATCCCTTGAGCTAGAAGTCGCGAAGCAGGCGGCCGTAGCCTTCGATGCTGTCCTTGACGCCGCACAGCCGTAGCGCATGCCAGACCGTGGTCTGCAGGTTCGTCACCACGTCGACGCCGAATTCACGCTCCAGCGGCTCGATCGCCTCGATCGTTGCCCAGTGCGGGCAGGGAAAGAGCAGCGTGTCGGCGTCCGGGTGCGCTTTAAGGAATGCGCGGCCCCATTCGAGCGCGTTGGCGCATTCGAGTTTTGGCAGGCCGACAAGGTTGCTTCCGCCACCGAAGCTGCCGGCAGGCGTAAGTCCCAGTTGCTCGATCATGCGGTCGTGCCGTTCATCCTCGTGAGGGTCGAATGGATGCACCGTGCCAACTCGCCGCGATCCCAAGGCCCTGAATGCGGCGAGTTGCGCTGAAGCGTCGCTCGTGACAGGCACTCCGAGTTCGCGCGTCAACCGTCCCGTTATCTCGTCGAGGTTTTCGCCGCGCGAGAGAAGAACAGGACGGCCGCCAAGCACGACGAGATCAACACCGGACGTTGCGAGCGCCCGCGCAGCCTTCATGGTCTCGTCATAGAGGCGATCCATCTCCATGCGCGTCAGTTCCGTCTGGTGCAGCGTCAGCAACGCAAGGCTTACGCCATCAGGGACCATCTTGTAGAAAGCGTAGGGAAATACTTCCGTCACGAACGCGACTGAGGTGTATCCAATGCGTGCGCGGCTTCCGTACATTCGGCGCAATCCTACTTGGCGTTCACGATAGACGCGGCGCGCACGACGATCGGTTCCGGCGTCGCGTAAACGTCCTTGATGAGCTTCTCCAGTTCGTGCCAATAAGCGACGTTGATGGGCATGCTCATTTTCTGCGCTTCGGTGAGGAAGTCCTTGTCCTTCACGGTTTCCTCAAACGCCTTGCGCAGGGCGGCGATGCGATCTCCCGGCACGCCTGGCGGAGCGACGAAGGGGCGCGCCATCTCCTGGCTGCCGAAAACCAGCCGCATGATCTGGCGGGACTCCTCGTCCTTTGTGAGATCGAAAGCCATGGGGGCGGGGAGCTCCGGGTGTTTCTGCAGCCCCAGCTGCAGCGGCACGACGACCTGTTTTGCGGCGATCCAGTTGGGCTTTTCGGCCTTTACACAATCCCAGCACCAGCCGAGTCGTCCCGCGACCTCGCCACGCTCGATGGCGAGGTTGAGGTCCGTCGTTCCGCGATAGCCGCCCACGACCCGGAAGCGCGTGCCAATGAGCGCGTTGAGGACGCGGGGGTAGATGGCGGTGACATCGCCGGCGCCGGTCGCGCCCACGGGAACCTCCATGTTGCGCAGATCATCGAGAGTGTGCGCCTTCCCGCCCGCCCAAAGCAGCACGACGCCGTTCCAGCGATCCATGCTGCCTATCCAGTTGAAGCGGGTTGCATCGAACGAGACGCCGTCGCGGCTCCAGAGCGGCCCAAACGGCACGGAACCACCTATGATGCCAAACTCACTGCCGTCCTTCGGCGCGACATTGTAGAGGTAATTGGCGGCGACGAGGCTGCCCGCGCCTGGCATGTTCTTCGGGATCATAGAAGGCGATCCCGGGATGTGCCTTGGCATGTGCCGGATCAGCAGGCGCGCGGAGGAATCGAAGCCGCCGCCCGGCGGATATCCGATCACCATGTCCATGCTGCGCCCGGCATAGAACTTCTGCACGGCGTCCTGCGCCACGGCGACGGACGGCGCAAGGGCGGGAAGGATCATGGTGGCGGCGAGCGCCAGAGTGTGAGCTTTCATCGCTTCCTCCCGTCCTTTTGCGGGCATAGTATTCAGGCGACGATAACGGTGCAAGTTTCGCGCCGGGGTGAGGCGGAGGCACAGACATGGCGTTCGGCGGCGCATGGCGCGGTATGGTTGGAACGGTGAAGCCGACAAAGGGATCAGGGTCGCTCGAAGAACTGATCCGAATGCTGCCGGAAGGCATCGGCGTCCTGCCTCTCTTTAATAACGTGCGTCATGGAACTCTGCAGGAGTTCGGTTCGGCGATTCCGCTTTATGAGGAAAAAGTCGCAGAGCTTGCCGAAGACGGCGTCGACCTGATTCACCCGGCCGGAACGCCGCCTTTCATGCTGCTTGGCTATCAGGGCGAGAAGGATCTGATCGCGAAGTGGGAGGACAAGTATCAGGTTCCCATCTTCACATCGGGAAGCAATCAGGTGCGTGCGCTCAGGGCGCTTGGAATGAAGAAATTCGTCGGGATCGGCTACGACTTTGACGACATGGGCATCGTCGATCGCTATTTCACCGACGCCGGTTTCAACGTCCTTGGCCTTGAGCGCCTTCCCGGCAAGTGGGAAGAGATCGGCCGCATCTCCTCGCACGAGGTGTACCGGCTGATCCGTCAGGTTCACAAGCGTTATCCGGGCGCCGACGGAGTTTATGTGCAAGGCGGCAAGATACGTATGCTGGACATCGTCGAGACCTTGGAGAACGACATCCGCGTCCCCGTTCTTCATCCGGGCGTCGCCACCGCATGGGAAATCATGCTTCGTCTCGGCGTCCATGCGCCGCGGGCGGGGTATGGAAAGCTGCTCTCGGATTTGCCAGTCGGCTAGGCGTCAGGGCTTTACGATACCGTCGGAGAGCGACTGCATGAGCACGCCGTGTCCCGTTATCCGGTCGCGGATGCCAAGACGCCTGAAGGCCGAGAAGAAGTTTGCAGCGGTGCTCGCGACAACGGGCACGCCCGTGTCCCGTTCAATGACGTCGATGACGTCGCATACGGGCCATTGCGGGCAGGGCATGTAAAGCGCATCCGTGCCAGGCGCGGATTTGATCGTTTCCGTCGCCAGCCGATAGATGTCGGCGACGCCCACGCTGTAGATACGCTTGAAGTTCACCAGATGGCTTGCGAGCTTTGTTACGCCAAAGCCGTGCTGCTCAAGATAGCGGCCGAGACTGGCGTTCGTGTCATCCGGGTATATCGACGCGACAGCGACTTTCCTCGCGCCCAGATGTTGCAGCGCATCGACCGCAGCCTTGATCGTCGTGGTCGCCGGAACTCCGGTCCGTTTCTCGATGTGATCGACGATTTCCTGTTCGTAGCCTCGTCCGCGACTGAAAACGAGTGGCCCGCCGCCGTGGATGATGTAGTCAACGGCCCGTGACGCGAGGTCATCAGCGCGTGCGTCGATCTGACTGAGGCCTCGCTCATACTCGTCGGACTTCCAATCTTCAATGTTGCAGCTGACTGCGACAAGACCCACGCCCTCGGGCGCAAAACGATAGAACTCGTAGGCTGCCGTCTCCATGACAGATGGCGTGATGTAGCCAATGCGACGGCGCCAGCCGAACATGGAGACCTCCTCTTTGCGCCCTGTGTGCAGGACTTGTAGGCGCATTAGTCTATGGTAGGCTTACGCGAAATGGCAAGTTTCGGGGTGTTTTGCGCGAAATCCGTCCACGCATGGAGGTCTGCATGAACAAGAAACGAGCTGTCGCGTTGACGTTGCTCGGCGCCGTGTCGGTATTTGCGGCCGCAACGGCGCAGGCGGACCCCGTATCCGACTTCTATGCGGGGAGGGAGGTGTCCCTCACCGTCGGATCGGCGCCTGGCGGCGGCTACGACGCGGCGACGCGTCTGCTGTCGCGCCATTACTCCAACCATATACCGGGCAAGCCGACGATCATCGTGCGCAACATGCCCGGCGCCGGCAGCCTGAACATGATGAACTTCGTCGCGAACGCCGCGCCGAAAGATGGCACGGTCATCGGCGCCCCGCAAAACACCGCGCCTCTCGAGCGGCTTTTGCATATCTTGTCCAAGGGAGGAAAGAACGCGAATTTCGACGCTGAGAAACTCAACTGGATCGGCACGTCCTCGCAGGATGTCTATCTGCTGATCGCTTGGCATACGGCGCCGGTGAATTCCGTTGCGGACCTGACGAATGCGGAGCTTGTCGTCGGTTCATCGGGCAACAATACGGATCACAGCATCACGGCGCGTCTTCTCAACCAGACATTCGGAACGAAGCTCAAGATCGTCACCGGCTATCCAAGCGCGCAGGAGATCATGCTTGCGATGGAACGCGGCGAGCTTCAGGGTAATTCCGGTCGCGCCTATTCCAGTCTGATGTCCGGATTCTCGCATCTGGTTCGTGACAAGAAAGTCAAGTTGCTGATCCAGATGGGCATCGCGCCGCATCCGGATCTTAAGGAGGTTCCTTTCGCTCTTGATCTCGTTAAAAGCGACGATGAGCGGAAGGTTCTCGAGCTGACCTTTTCCAAATTCCAGATGTCGCGTCCGCTATTTATGGCCGCGGAAGTTCCAAAGGATCGCGTCCAGGCGCTTCGTCGAAGCTTTGACGCGATGATGAAGGATCCGCAGTTCCTCGCGGACGCCGAGAAGAGCAAGATCGACATTGATCCGCTCTCCGGCGAGGATGTTCAGAGACTGGTTGAAAAATTGTTCAGGACGCCGCAGCCCCTCGTCGAGAAGGCGCGGGCGCTGTTACAGCCGCCGGGAGAGTGACGCGCGCTAGGGAAGCTCGCGGACGAGTTTTCCGAAGCCTTCGACAGGCTCCCGGACGCGCAAACGCTTTTGAATCTCCCACGACTGGCAGACCGTCGCATGTACGACCGGAACCCCGAGATCGCGTTCGAGAAGCTCGATGATTCCAGTGGTCCGCCATCCGCCGCCCTGTATGTAGATTCCGTCCGCGCCAGGATTTGCCATGAACAGCTTGCGGATGTGGGCGTAGACGCTATGCGGCGAAATTTGACCCACCTGATCGAAGGGCACGTCGATTGGCTCCATGGATGCGATCTTCAGGCCCGCCTGATGCATGTAGCGGACGACGATGTCGTTCTGCAGCGCAGAGTAACTTGCGCCGATGAACCTAGTGATCCCGAGCGCCCGCATCGCGGCGACATGCGTCTGACCGTCCGTGACGATGGGCGTTTTGAACTCCTGCTCCCACTCACGTATCAGTGCGGCTTCGCCCTCGCGACCCAGCAACATGAAAGGCGGAGTGCCGCCGACGCGAATAAGGTCCACGCCTTGCGCGGCGAGTTCAGAGACCGCCTGCTTGTAATGCGGCAGGGCTGTCTTGAATTCCTGCTCGTTTCCCTGCCGGACATTGAGCAGGAGTGGAACGACGCCAATGCCGTCGGGCAGGATGCGGATCAGTTCCTCGAGCGAACCGGGCCGGCGCGTCGGCTTGACCAACCCGACGACACCGCGCCACATGGTAAACGACATTTTCCGCGCTCCGCTCCCGTTGCTTCCCGGTGCGAAGATTAGCAGGTGGTTCGACCCTGACAAACCGGCGTAATCGTCTTCAGGAGAGATCCACTTTGGCCGTGTCCGCCATCTCTTTCGGCGGCTCGCCGGTCAGCGCCGCCTTGGCATAGCCGTAGAGATACATCACCGCCCCTGATGGACTATCCCAGTATTCGCCTGTTTCTGGGTGAACGCGCACCAGGGTCAACTCGGGGTCGTCGCGGCCCTCGGGAAACCACGCACGCATCGGCTCGCGCCACTTTCGCTCCACGACGGCCGGATCCCGAACGATTTGCGCGCGGCCCGAGACTGATACGTAGTTCTGCTTGCCGGGGTCGGAGAAGGCGAGATTCACATGGCCGTCTCGCGCAAACTCGCTCACCTTCGGTGAGGAAATCTTCGTGAAGAACCAAAGGTCACCGGTTTCGTCGGGCGCCAGCGCATACATGGGGCGGCTGACGAGCCGCCCTTGTTCATCTCTCGTCGTCATCATGCAGATGCGCATCTCTTCGATGAGCTTGTAGAGTTTTGCGGCTCCCTCGTGCTGGCGATGATCGTGAGGGTGCGGGCGCGCGCCTCCGTTGCCGCGTCGTACGTACGGGTCGGCGCCGTTCGAAGCGGCTGCGGCGTTCATGCCGCTGCGCAGGCTTTGTGTCGCAAGCGCCCCGGCGGCAAGTCCGAGAGCCAGAACGCCGTAGGTCGCGATGATCGACCGTACGGGCAAGACGTTCTCCCAGCCTGGCGTGAATCGCTTTGGCGCCAACCCATAATCGACCGCAGCGGCGACGGCTGACACGCCTGCCGCTTCCAGCAGCAATTGGGACGGTGTGCGGGGGCGCCGGCCTTTCAGCCAGATTTCGAATGGCAGCGCCCAGAGAATCGCCGATGCATGGTGGGTCGCATACCCGGTCAGCGTGTGTGCGGCGTCCATCCGCTTGACACGGCCCGCGCGCTCTCCGCGCAGCCAGTGGCTGGTGGAATTGGTCGGCTGCAGCGCACCCGTGCCCTCGGCGCGCGCGAGCGCCGCCAGCGCTCCCGTCGTCACGATGCTTGCAATGCTGCCGGACAAGCTTGCCGCAAGTCCCGTCTTCGCCCAGTCTCTCATTCTCCACTCCTTGTCGAGTTCGACGAACCCCGCGCGACCCTGGGAAGTTCCACGTTGTGTGCGACGCGGGGGGGTGGACCGGGACCTGGAGCGGTAGTGTGCCTTGACCGGTGGAGTGAGCTGCGGGTGGGCAGCGCGCCGTAGCCGCGAGGGCGTGAATCGCGAGCGCCTGTTCACAGGCTTGCCCGGCGTGCGGTCGCGCTTGCGCTGCACCCGTCTTCTTCAGCGTTGGGGCCGCAGGTCCATCGGCGTTCCGGGTTCAAGCGGGGCGAAGTCTTCGACCCGGTGCGAAAATGATTCCCTTCCGCGAAACCGTCTCGGCCCGTCAGGGGTCATAACGATGTCGCCGGGCTTTAGCGTAGAATCTCCGAGAAAGCCGCTGAGCGGACCTGACCGCTCAATCCCGGACGGAGTCGTCGAACCGCGTGGCGGAAGTGGCCGGGACAGTTCCTCCAGCGTTGGGATCCGCATAGGTCCCGACTCGAGGTTCCATTGCTGGGCGAAGGCGACGGCGGCGCATAACGACGCGGCGAGCGCGCCGAGCGCGAGCGCCGAAAGCGATCGCTTGCAGGATACGCCAACCGCGGCGTCAGTCATTCCGCGACAGCCAGGGGACGCGGCTCGGGGACCGCTGTGCGACCGGGCAGGCGCGCGCGCTGCCTCGTCCGTTCAGCGTACTCAGAACTCGTATCCATGCGGCCAATGTGCCTTTGCATGAGCTCAATGGCAATCAGGATCTTGTCGATAGCAGCGATGGCGTCTAGCTCGGCCTTCGCCTCGGCGACGCGAAGTTCCGCCAACTCCAGTTCATCGGCGCCGAAGGGTGGTCGCCATGAAACTTCTTGCATGGGCGCCTCCTACATGAGGGCGGAACGGGCAAGTATACTTAGTTCGACGCTCGGCCGCCCAGGCTGGTAATTTGCGCGCGTCTCCGGGCGTCTGACAAGAGCTTCAAATGGTTGGTGCGAATTAGCGCACAACTTGTTGCCCGCCGGCGACACTCATCAAAACGGCGAAGCTTGCGATCAGGTTTCTGCGGGAGAATGGAACCCCATGCCTTCGCGGAACGTCATCTTCGCGCCGCCGCGCTTCATCCTGGAGAGGCGCCGCGCGCCTTGTGCAACGGTGAAGCCAGATGACCGACGATATGAATGACGAGATTGAGTACTATGCGGATTTCCAGGACGTAGTGGCGCAGCGCACGATCGCTTTTTGCCGGCTCGCGCAGGTGACAGGCGCCGCCAAGGATGAACGCGTTCGTGAAATCTGCATGACGATGATGCGAAAGGTATGCGCATCGATCAGAACGCCATCAACCGGCGAAGTCCGGCTGATTACCGAAACTGACCACGAAAGCGGGCTCGCGCGATAGTTTGACTAGTTTGCTTCGAAGCCGCCGCCGCTTTCAAGCCGGATTGCGCCGCTCATCGGGGCGCGAGCCCAGTGGGCCGTCTCGGCGATGCCTCCGAACGCGAACAGATGCGGACGCACGTTTTCAATGGCGCCGCTTGCGCTGGCTACCGCCAGTTCGCGTATGATGGGATCAGGAGTCATCGAGCGGAAGGCATGGCGCACGAGGCCGCTACGGGCCGCAAGCGCCTCCGCCGAAGCCTTCACCCCGCATCTGCGCGCGTAGGCAAGCCATTTGAGGAGGGTTGTCGGACCTGCGAGGCCAATGCGAACCGGCGCATGAACACCGCGGCCCCGAAGCTTGCTGAGCCAACGAAAGATCGGTCTGGACTCGAAACAGAACTGTGTAACGACCTCGCCCTCCATGCCGCGTTGCTGAAGCGCGGCGAGCTTCGTGACAAGGCTGGTTTCGACTTCGTCTTCGTCGACATGGGGATGCCCGTCAGGAAAGCCGGGCAGGAAGACGCGCTCAATAGCGTTCCTTTCCAGGATACCGCTTTCGATGACGCTCAGCGCGTCTGGCACCTCGCCGGCAGGCGTCGCCCGGTCGCCGCCAATGAGCATGATCTGGTCGGCGCTTGCGCGAAGGTTCCCGATGTGTCGATCGATATCCGCATAGGTGAGAAAGTGCCGCGCCGATATGTGCGGGATCGCCGTGAGGCCGGCCTTCTTCGCCGTTGCCGCAGCGGTTTCGATCTCGGACACGGGACGACCCGGCAGGGCCGTCAGAAACAATGGCGTCCCGGAGGGCAGGAGTTCGGCCAGCGCGTCGATTTCCTCGCTCGTTGGGCGCGTCGCCTCGAAGGAGCATTGGATCATGAACCGCTGTATGGCGGTGATCGCGCCGGCGTTGGCTGTGGCGTTCGATGATGGCATGGCGCTCAATCCCAGCGGCGCGAAATGACAAAGGATTCGTCGAGAAACCAGAGACCTCCGTGCTTTTGCAGCACGTCCTGCGTTGCTTCGAGATATTTTTTGTTGGCGACAACCGGAGCGAGACGATCGTCCTCGACCTGCGCCACGTAGATCGCGGCGTTCCAGGCGGCAAACAGCGTCGATGTGCCGATAGACATGGCGACCTCGCTCGGCAGCGTGTGCATGTTGTAGCGAAAGAGCGACTTCGCGTCGGAGCCGGCGCTGAAATTGAAGTCGCGGGCCGCGGCGCCCAGTTCCTGTTTCACGGCCTTCAAGAGGTCGTGGCGGTTATTCGTGACAAACGGGTCATCGTCCGGCCAAACGCGTCGGATGATTTCCATGCCGGGATCGTTTCCGAATGAATGAATGCCAACCAGCCGTCCGCCGGGACCGAGCGCCCGCGCCAGTGGCGCAAGGATGCGCCGCGCCTTGAATTCGACGCTGCCGCGCGCACGGTACGGCTGAGATGCAATGACCAGGTCGTAATTTGCGGGCGTCTGCCCCTGTCGCGGCACAATGGGTTCGAGAAGGAACTTGTGGTCTTCGCGGTAGATCACGAGAACAACGGGCCGCTCGTAAGTCGAATGACCGGCGTCCGTGATGCGCGCAGTCCAATTCTGCGCAAGGAACGGCTCGAGGGCGCTAATCTGGCGCTCGAACGAATGGCCTGTATTCCCCTGCAGCCGCACCTCGTGCCATTGCAGGCTTGACGCGGCGCTGAGCGACTTCACGGTGAGCCAGGGCGCACTCGCATATTGAAGGTTCGTGAGGACGAGGCATGTCGCTGGATGTTCGACGAAGCGATCAACCAGCTTTTGCAGTGCGAGGCGAACGTCCTCGAGGCTGATCTCCTTGCCAACGACATAGAACGGCATGGTGGGATGGCGGTCGTGCATCGCGCGCATCACGCGGGCCAGTACGCTGCCGTCTCCTACGCCCGCATCAAATAGTCGGAAGGCTGGCGGTCGCGGATGCGTGCTCGCAACCTCCTGTGCAACCCGGTTCGCGACCTCCCACTTCTCGCTGCAGGTGTTCACGAACAGGAGGTACTTCTGCCTGTTGTCGTAAAAGCGGAAATTACTTTCAGCCTGCGCCAGCGGATCGCCGATCCGTGGCGCGGACGCGGGGGCGGGAGGCTGTGAAGGTTCGGGCGTGCTGGCGAGTTGCGCCCGGACGCCGTTCGGCAGGGGAAACTCCGCCATGAATGCGCGAATCTTGTCCAGCGTGTCCGTCGTGATGCGGCCGCCGTTGCGCAGCCGCGAAACGAGCTTGCCGTCATTGATGGCAGCGCGGCCGAACGTCGACTCGGCGAGCCCCGCAGCCCGGCAGAATGCGCTGATCTCATTCAGTATCTCTTCCGCCTTCATGGCCCGCGCTTCCCCGTCCTCTCTTTCGGAATCGGATACGCCCGCGCGCCGCACTCGGCAACAGCGAAATTGCCCATTTTTTTGATGGGCAAATAATGGGCATTTGCCCAACCATCGTTGCTCAATTGACGGAGGGGCCTGCGGCGCCTGATCTTGGCCGCCGGACATATTTTCGCATCTGGACAGCAGCGGGGAGCGATGACGCGTTATTCCATCAGTCAGCCGGTTCGTCAGGTCGAGGCGCCGCGCCTCCTCCAGGGCAGGGGTCGGTTCACCGACGACGTCACGCTCGACAATCAAGCCTACGCCGTATTCCTGCGCTCCCCGCATGCGCACGCCGAGATCGCGAAGATCGACACCCGTGCGGCGCTTCAGGCGCCGGGCGTCATCGCGATCCTGACAGGTGATGATTACGCGGCCGACGGCCTCGGTCACGTGCGGGGGCCTTCCCCCGCCAAGAAGCGTGACGGTTCCGCGATGTTCCGGCCGCCCCGGCCCGGCCTGACGCGCGATCGTGTGCGGCATGTCGGTCAGCCAGTCGCGATCGTCATCGCAGAATCGATCGCCGACGCAAAGGACGCCGCCGAGCGGATCGAGGTCGAGTACAAGACGCTGCCGATCGTGCTCTCGACAGCCGAAGGGAATCTGCCCGGCGCTCCGCCTGTCTGGGCCGAATGCCCGAACAACGAGCCCGTTTACGCTTCCAAGGGGAACCGAGAGACCGCAGATCAGGTCTTCGCAAGCGCCGATCACGTCGTGCGCGACCGCTTCGTCGTCAATCGCGTCGCAGCGAGCACCATGGAAACGCGCGCGGTGAACGCCGAATACGACGCCGGCCGCGACCATTACACCATCTACGCCTGCCAGCAGCGCCCCTACGTGTGGCGCACCATGATGACGAAGTTCGTCTTCAACGAAATTCCCGAACACCACATGACGATCATCGCTGGCGACGTTGGCGGCAGCTACGGCATGAAGGGAGGACTTTATCCGGAAGTGCCGGTCTGCGCATGGGCCTCCAAGCGGGTCGGGCGTCCCGTGAAGTGGACGTGTGAGCGCAGCGAGGCGCTCATCGCCGACGACCAGGGCCGGGACATGGTGATCGACGCCGCGCTCGCCTTCGACAAGAACGGCAAGTTTCTCGCTGTGAACTTCTCGTCGCGCAACAATGTCGGCGCCTACGTTTCAATGCTGGGCTTCCTCTCGACGGGCAATATCATCAAGGATTCCTGCGGCGCCTATTCCATTCCCACCGTCTTCGCGGAAGGCGCTGCGGTGCTGACGAACACGTTGCCCGTGTCCAACTACCGCGCGCCGGGCGGCGCGCCGAGCGCCTATGTGGTCGAGCGGCTTGTCGACATGGCGGCGCGCGAAATCGGCATGGATCCGGCCGAGATCCGCCGCCGCAATCTGATCCGCCCTGAGGCCATGCCCTACAAGACCGCGACGGGCGACGTATACGACTGCGGGGACTTTCCCGCGACGTTCGAGAAGGCGCTGAAGAAAGCCGACTACGCAGGCGCAGAGGCGCGCAAGGCCGCATCCCGTGCGCGCGGGCTGCTTCGCGGCGTCGGGGTCTCCTACACGGTCGACCCCTCGGCGGGCCCGTCGCCGGAAGCGGCCGAATTGCGGTTCGACCCAAGCGGCGCGGTGACCATTCTCGTGGGGTCGACCGCCGGTGGACAGAGCCACGAAACGATCTACACGCAGATCGTGTCGCAGCGCCTGGGCGTCGACGTCGAGAACATCCGCGTCGTCGAGGGAAACACTGAAAAGCTATCCTGGGGCACAGGCACCGGCGCGGCCAGGACCGCCACGATCGGAGGGTCGGTCGTCTACAAGGCCGTCGACAAGATCATCGCCAAGGCCAAGCGGATCGCCGCGCACATGCTGGAGGCCAGCGTCGAAGACATAGCGCTCGAAGACGGGGTGTTCCGTATCGCTGGAACCGACCGGTCAATCACCATTACGCAAGTTGCGCAGACGGCGTTCAACCCCACCGCGCTGCCGCCTGACATCGAGATCGGCCTCTACGAAACCGCGACATGGTCGCCGGATGTGGGCAATATCCCAAATTCTGCCCACGTGTGCGAAGTCGAAATCGACCCCGAGACGGGCGTGACGGAGATCGTTCGGTATACCGCGGTGCATGATGTGGGCGTCGAGATCAACCCGCTGCTGGTCGAGGGGCAGGTGCATGGCGGAATAGCGCAAGGCGCAGGCCAGGCGCTGATGGAAGGCGTCATTTATGACGGGGCGAGCGGGCAGGTACTGACCGGATCGTTCATGGATTACGCGATGCCGAGGGCGGATAATTTCTGTTCGTTCGAGATCGATCGGAATCCGGTGCCGACGAAGACCAACCCGCTTGGCGTGAAGGGCGCAGGCGAGTGCGGCACGGTAGGCGCATTGCCAGCGGTGATGAACGCCATCAACGACGCATTGGCGCCGCTTGGCGTGCGCAATATCGCGATGCCGTGCACACCGGACCGTGTCTGGCGCGCCATCAGGGACGCCAGGATGAAGGCGGCGGAGTGAGCGTAGCTTTGGAATCCGGCTTTTTGTCCGTGTGCATCTTCCAGCCGAAGAGGGTGATGGCGCCGTCCATCACCGTCTTAAGGATGGCGAGGACCACGATCCCGGCTTGCGGCCAGTTCAGGGCCATGAGCAGGAAGCCGCCGCCGAGGATCGTGATGTGCAGCACGATGATGCGCGGATAGGGCGAGAACATCAGCTCCGGCGCCGTGGACTCGTCATTGCTGGCGACATGGATGGCGAGCAGCGCAAGCTGCCAGGCGACTATCGCAATAAAGCCAATGCCGATGGCTGTGGTGAAGGGCGTCGCGTCCGCAGGATTGGCGCCATTCGCGCCGCCGAAAATGGCGATCACGAACATGCCGTGGACGAAGCAGAAAAGACCATAGTGGACCGTGAAGAACATGCTCGTCGCGATAGCCGCTACATAGCCATGCCTGCGTCCGCTCAGCAGCATGGAGATCAATACGCGCACGCCGATGACGACGTTCTCAAGCCAGTAAAGAAAAATCAGCTCAAATGCGCTCCACCCCCAGAACATCACGCCCGCAAGCGGAACCATGTTCATAAGCAGCGTGAGGACAAATCGCGCGCGCGCCGAATTGTCCGCCGACGCGCCCTTCAATGGAGCGAGGGTGTCGTTCATTGCGCCGTCCAGGATCGGAAATCTCGGTTTCTTCATGCCACAAGAATCAAGTCGCGGCTACTTCTCGCGCTGGACGTCCAACAGTTCGAAGAGCGCGCTCTTCATGTTGGTCCACGAAAATGGACGGAAAGTGAACACCACGCGGCGCGCGCCGGCGGGAACCTCGACGCCACGAAACAGCAAATCCACGGAAATGACGGGCTTCCTTACGCCATCGACCTCCGCTTCCCAGCCGGGGTAGTTGGGGCTGTTCAGTTTCACGATGGCGGGCGCGCTGGTTTCGATGTCGAGTTCGACACGATCAACGCGCCAGTCGCTGATTCGCGCGCGCGCCTGTTGACCTTTGCGCGGGACGTAGACCTGCGAGAGCGGTTCGTCGCTGGCGACGAGCAGTTGTCCGTCTTCGGGAAGAAGATCGACGGCCTTTTCAAGATCGTCGACCGCGGCGATTCGCACCTGGCTCCTGATCGTCACGCGCGGCGATTCTTCCTCGTTGCGGTACACCCAGGCGCGGGGTCCTTCGACAAGCGGCGTGAATTTCGTCACGTCATGCTTTCGCGGCAGGTTCGCGAGCGGTTTGTCCAGAACCAGGTAACGCAGATTGAGCCGGCGGCTGAGTCCGCAATTGTAACTCGGGAAGCTGCGGGGAAAGGCCCTGCGATTGACGTCATACGGGCTTTCGCCCGGCTCCACGAGTTCGTCGTAGTCGCCGATCCGGAGCGGATTGTATCCATTCAGCGCCTCGAAGCCGAGTATCATGGAGGCGTTCTGCCACTGGCCGTCGAGACCCAGCACCTCGATGCGCGGCCGGTATGGTCCCCCGCTCGTCTTCGCCATGTCGGTTTCTATCGCTTCGACGATGCGCGCGTCTTCGCCGCGCGGCGTCTCGAGCAATGCGTATTCGGAGGCTGGCCGCGCATTGAGGACGTTGCCTGCATTCCGCCAGACAAGTTCGCCGGCCGTCGCGACGACGAGCACGCTCATCAGCACGGATCGCGCGCGCGCCGTTCGCGCGTAGCGCAGCGCCCAACCGGCGAGCGCAAGGATCAGAAATGCGACGGCCAGCCGCCATCCGGTCTCGGCGGCTTTGTGCGAAAGCGCCGCGAACTGAACGGATGCGGCGGCAAACGCGGCGAGAGCGGCCGCCACCGCTCCGGCAATGACCCGGTTGACCCGAGGAGCGCCGGCGCGGATGTAGTCCGACGCCAGCCAGCCCGAGAGATAGGCGACGCAAAGCACGGCGATGAACGCAGCGTCATTGGGTCTGCGGAACAACGAGACTCCAGGAGCGTGGGCAAAGAGCCATTCGTAGACCGGCGTATAGCGTCCAACGGAATAGGCCAGCGCAAGGGCCAGCGCGATGGCCAATGTGCGGCGTCCGTATGCGGCTATCCGCCCTCCTGCGATCCCGTGCCATACCAGAAGCAGCGCCGTCAGCGTGCCACAGAACATGTAATTGAAAGCGCGATCAGTGACGTCGAAATCCTTGAGCGTCGCGCTGCCGGGCCCCCATCCGTCCGTGCCGCTTTCCAGTGAACCGAATGCATCAGCCGAGAAGAGAGTCGCCAGATTCAGCGGATGCATCGACGAGAGAAGCGCCGTTTCGACGGGTGTCGCGGGACGGTTTGAGTAGCTGATGAATTGCAGCGTGAGAATGAGCGGCGGCGCAAGCAGCACGAGGGCGCCCAGGCCCATGATGCTCAGGACGAGCGCGCGGCTTTTCAGGGTTTCGATGATGCGTTCGCTCGATGCGATCTGCACGATCAGCGCGGCGCCCAGAAGAGCGCAGAGCAGCAAAGGCGTCTGGCTGCGCCCGAGCGCGATCTGCGAGGCGGCGAGCGCGAATCCGAGCGCGCTCCATATCGAGTTCTTCTCGATCGAGATTCGCATCAGGAGCAGTGCAAGCGGAAAAAGTCCGTACGCGCAGATGATGCCGACGTGATTCATGCGGCCGGAAACGACGCCGCCAAGCATGAACACGCTTGCCGCAAGTATGGACGCAGCGGCGGGCCAGCCTTCGCGTTTGCCGAAGTAGACGATCGCCCATCCGCCGGCCAACAGGTGCGCAAGAACCAGCGCGTCAAAGGCGAACAGCGAGGGCGCCGGGTCTATGAAGGCCCAGGCCAGGAAGGGCAGGGCGAAGATCAGAGACTGGGGATCCGCAGAACTCGGATGGCCGGCGTAATGATAGGGGTTCCAGAATGGCGTCGATCCGGACTGAATCGCGCCAGCCATGAAGCGGTAGAATGCGTAGAACTGGTTCTTGGAATCCCACGGGACGACCAGATCGAAAAGCGTCCATTGCATCAGCGCCGCGAACCAGACGACCGTCACGACCGCGAGCGCCGCCGTGACGCCCGGCGCCTCGCCTTGTCCCTCCCGTTTGATCATGCCCCCAAACACCCTCTCCGCGGCTCGCCTCGTTCCGCCGGGCAAGCTCGACCGATACTTTCCGCCAGTCGGGGACTTCACGCAAGTGTGATTGTGATCGCCCGTGCGCCGCAAAAGGCCGTGCTTCTGCTTTTGCGGCGTGGCGCGGTCAATTCAGGGCGCCGACGATGGCGCCCAGAAGGCAGGTCGTCAGAGTGCCTGCGAGCAGCGATTTGAGGCCGAGAGAAATGATGTCCTCGCGCCGTTCCGGCGCCATTGCGCTCAGTCCGGCTATCATGATCCCCAGGCTCGCGAAGTTGGCGAAGCCGCAGAGCGCATAAGTCATGATGAGGCGTGTGCGGTCCGACAGCGCGTCTCGCGGGGTCGCGGCCAGTTCGAGGTAGGCTAGCATCTCGTTGAGCACGGTTTTCACGCCGAGGAGTTGTCCGGCCTGCGCCGCCTCGTTCCATGGCGCGCCCATCAGCCATGTGACGGGCGCCATGATCCATCCGAGAATTCGCTGGAGCGACAGCGCCGAGCCAAACACGTCCGGCAGCAACCCAAGCATGGCGTTGCACAGCCAGACGAGCGCGACGAAGACAACAAGTGATCCTATGATCGAAAGAAAGAGTTCGAGCCCCGCCTGCGTGCCGCGCACGATGGCGTCCATCGAACTGTCCGCGACGGGACCGATGTGAACGTCACTCTTCACTTTCGTCAATTCGGTTTCCGGAACGATGATGCGCGCGACGAGTAGCGCGGCTGGCGCGCCAAGAACCGATGCGGCGAGCAGATGCGCGCTTGCTTCGGGCAGGACGGGACGCAGAAGGGAGGCGTAGAGCACGAAGACCGTGCCGGCGATTCCCGCCATGCCGCCCGTCATCACCATGAAGAGTTCGGCGCGTGTCAGGTTCTTGAGATAGGGGCGAATGAATAACGGCGCCTCGACCATGCCTAGGAAGATGTTGGCCGCGGTGGACAGGCCCACCGCACCGCTGACGCCCATCGTGCGATTGAGCAGGACCGAAAATCCCGCGATCAGCGGTTGAAGGACGCCCCAATGAAAGAGAAGCGTAGTCAATGCGCTGACGACGAGCACCACCGGCAGGGCCTGAAACGCGAAGATGAATTGGGCTGAAGGGTTGGCGACCTCATACGGCGTGGCGCCGCCCCCGAGGTAGCCGAACACGAAAGACGTTCCGGCGCGGGTCGCGCTCGCAATCGAATCAACGCCGGCATTGAGCCAGCCGACACCCTGCGCCATCCATGGCGACATAAGGAACGCCGCCGCGAGCGCAGTCGTTACAGCGAGTGCGACGGCGGCCTGCCTGACATTGACCGCGCGCCGGTTTTCACTGAATAGCCATGCGATCGCGAGCAGCGCGAATATGCCGAAAGTCGATTGAAACTGCAGCATTCACGCGCCCCCGCGATTCCCGCAAACGCTTAGTCAGGAGAGGTTTGCGCCCAATTGCAAGAGCGCAATCGCGATTGCAGCACGCCGGCCGCCGGGCAAAGAAAAGCCCGGTGGGGTCGCCACCGGGCCTTCAATCTCCGTCCCGGAGAATAATCCCGGGAGCGGCTTATCTGGCGGGCGTGAGGGTGACCGTCGTCACGCCGCCGGCAATGTTCACGCCGACCTGACCCTCGATCGAGAGTGGTTGAAGCGAGAAGGCGCGGCCCGTGCCGCCGACAAGAAGATTGGCGCCGACGCCGACGCCGGCGGTCGCTTGCGCGCCCACGCCTGCGTACGTGCCCGCCAGCGCGCCGGCAGGCAGACCCTGCGTTGCGGCGAGCACGCCCCACACGAGGTGCCCTGCCTGCACGCCGCCAAGCGCCACTCCGTATTCGGCAATCTGACCATTGTAGAATTCGACCGTTCCGTTGTTTTGGCGGAACTGGCAGCGCATGGTCTGCTTCTGCACGAGGATGAGGCCGATGCCGCCGGATACGTCGCACGACAGCACGCCAATCTGCGAATTCTGCGCTTGGGCCGCTCCCGCGCACAGGGCGAGCCCGACGCCGGCCAGCGCGCTCTTCATAAGCGTATTCATCGTTCACTTCTCCATGTGTTATCGGCCGACATTCGATCAAGCCGCAGTAAGGACGAGAATCTTTCTTTCCCGACCTTGGCATTATCACAAAAAAGCATGGCTATAACAGGACGGGCTGAGCGACCCTGGCGGCCTCACTTGCGAGCCTTCCGGCATGTTCCTACACTCCAGCAGGAAAATGACGCGAACACAGCGGGATGGAGGAAGCGATGCCCGGCAGGCGAGGGCGCGTCCGCGCGAAGCGGGAACTTGTTGCGCTCATGCTCGTCGGCATGGCGCTGGCGGGAATTGTCCAGGCCGAGGCACAAAGTCCGGAGCCGTTTTTTCGCGGACGAAACATCGATCTCCTCGTTGGTTATGCGCCCGGCGGGCTCAACGACACACTTTCGCGGGTTGTCGCCCGCCACATCGGCAAGAAGATTCCGGGGCAGCCGAACGTCGTCGTGCGGAACATGTCGTCGGCCGGTCCAATCGGCATCGCCAATCACATGTTCAATGCCGCCGAGAAGGACGGCTCGGTCATTGCCTCTCTCGATCGCACCGGCGCGCAACTTGCCATTCGTGGCGAACTGGCGGCCCGGTTCGATCCCCTGAAGTTCGTCTGGCTCGGCAGCGTCGCCTCGTTCGACAAGGACGCGTATTTGCTGCTCGTTAACGCGAACCATCCGGCAAGGACGGCGCGAGAACTTCAGGGCGGCGCGATGAAGGCGATCATCGGCTCAGTGGGCGCGGGTTCGACGAACCAGGTGTTCGCGATGCTCGCGAAGGACGGACTGCGCTTGAATCTTGAAACGGTGAAGGGCTATCGCGGCACGAGCCCGATTTTTCTCGCCATGCAGAGCGGTGAGGTCGACGGCGTCGTGACCGGGATCAGCACTCTGACGACGACGCAGGCCGACCTTTGGAACAACAGGAAAGTTCGCGCCCTCGTGCAGTTCGGCCGCGCAACGCGCCACCCGCTTCTGCCGGACGTTCCGACAGGGCGCGAACTGGCGCCCGACGCTGAAACGCTGGCGCTCATCAAGTTCGCGGAACTGCCCTTCTCCATGTCGCGGCCCTTTATCGCGCCGCCGGATATTCCGGCTGAACGGGCCAGGGCGCTGAAGGAGGCCTTCATGGCGACGATGAAGGACGCGGACTTCGTCGCCGAACTGGAAAAGTTAAAGTTCGATGATCTCAGCCCGATTGACGGCGAGGCCATTCTCGCGCTTGTCCGAGAGGCCATGAGCACGCCGAAGACGACTATCGACAAGTACAACCAGCTCGAAAAGGCCGGCAACTGAAGGCCGCAGCAAGACCAACGGAAAGAGAGAAATGACCCTCATCATAAATAACGACGACGTCTCCAAGGTCCTCACGATGGAGGATACGATCGACGCGCTCGAAACCTCCTACCGCAATCTCTTCCTTGGCGAAGCAACCTGCCGGCCGCGGATCGACATCCGCATCCCCACCAGCGATCCGAGCCGCAACTACCAGTTCGGTTCGATGGAGGGGGGCTCGACCGGGGGATACTTCGCGGTTCGGATGAAGTCGGACATTGTGTACGAGGAACGAAACGGCGACGTCGTGACACAGGAAAAGTACTGCACGAAGCCCGGCCTGTTCTGCGGCCTGATTTTCCTCACCTCTATCGAGAACGGCGAACCTCTCGCCTTCATCAACGACGGCGTGTTGCAGCACATGCGCGTCGCGGGCGACGGCGGCATCGGCGTGAAGTATATGGCGCGCAAGGACGCGAAAGTCGTCGGAATGCTCGGCTCTGGCGGCATGGCGCGTGAGCACATGGCCTCCTTCATGGCTGTTCGCAACATCGAGAAGCTGCAGGTCTACAGCCCGACCAAGGCCAACCGCGAGGCTTTTGGCCGTGAAATGGCCGCGAAATACAACATCGAAGTCCAAGTTTGCGATCGCCCGGAAGAAATCTACAAGGGCGCCGACATTGTTGCGGCGCTGACGGATTCCGCTGTGCCCGTGCTCAACGGCCATCTGATCGAGAAGGGCGCGCACGTGGTCAATATTGGAGGCAGCGGCACGCCCGATCCCGAAACCATCCGGCGCGCGGACGTGTATCTAAGATTCGGCGATACGCCTGCGCCGGTCGGGCGCCCCGAGCTTGCGCTCGACGACGAGTACATCGCCTGGGAAGCCCGGCCTGCGTCGCGTAAGTTCGGCGACGGACGCTGGGGCAAGAAGGCGCACGGCGTCATGGCGCCTGAGAAGCGCATCACGCTGGCCGACATCTGGAGCGGCAAGACGCCCGGCCGCACGTCGCCCGACCAGATCACCTGGTCCGAGCGCGGAAACCTGCAGGGCGCGCAATTCTACGCCGTCGCGGGCCGTGTCTACGAACTCGTGAAGGCGAAGGGGCTCGGCTACGAAATTCCGACTGAACTATTCCTGCAGACGATCAGGAACTGATCGGCCATAACACTTGGCGTCAAGCAGCGGCGCGCCCGAAGCGCGCCGTTCTGCATCCGGCAGGATGTCGAGGCTCGGCCAAAGGCAGCCCGACACGGCGCTCGCATATTCGTCAGGCAGACCGGCGGCGCGCATTTTCGCCGCTGCGCTGGCATGGTCGTAGTCGAGCGCATGATTTCGGACGCGCAGGCCGGCGTCCTCCGGCGTGAGCACGCTAAACCAGACGCGGGGCGTTCCATCGTCTGCCGGCAGTCCGATCGCGCCGGCATTGCGCCATAGCTTTCCGTCGACAATCTGCGTGAAGGGGAGGCCCCAATGGTCGCCGATGACGCCGTTCGTTCGGACAGCGCGATCTGCCTGGCCTATTCTTGCGAGGACGTTTCAGCGAAGACGAGCGTCGCTTCCGCATCCGCGCAACAGGCGACGACGTTGCCCGTGCATATGGCCGGTCCATGAACGCATTTCAGAAGATGAGCGAGAATCTCACTCCATGGATGCGGACATTCAGGAGGTCAGCGCCGATATCTTCGAGTTGGCCTGCCGGAGGCGCTCGGCCAGCAGGGAGCCGAGATTTCGCAAGATCGCCTCGCAGGCTCCGGGCCTGAGTTCGCGCAAGCGGTCATAGGCGTCGAGGGTCATGACGAGGCAGGCGACGTTCGTGTCGCAGACAACGTCGGCGCTGCGCCTGGCCTTTGGCGACAGCAACGCAAATTCGCCGAAGCACGTGCCCGGTCCGAGCGTAGCAAGCCGCGTCCCGTTGTCCAGCGAGACGCTGACCATCCCGCTTTGCAGGAAATAGATGCGGCTGGCTTCCTCGCCGGTCCTGATGATGTGCGAGCCAGGACGGAAGCTCTCCTGGGTCATCAGTGAGCGCACTGCGTCCAGATCGTCGCTGGTCAGACCTGTCATCAGGAATTGATCGGATAGTTCGACGCTTTGGATTGCGCGCCCGAATCCTCCGTACATGAAGACGATCTGATCTTCCGCCCATTCGACGGCGTCGTCGACGGTTCGCAAGCGCCTCGAGCCGGGCACGATGTCTTCGCTGACAGCATCCCTGATGGCAGACGCAACGGGGCCCGTTTCCGGAACGCCCGAGAGGATGATGCGCGCGCCGTTTGCCGAAACGCTTGTGAACAGTTCGGAAAATATACGCACGGCGGCGTAGGCGAAACCAGCCACGCGGCGCATGTCGAAAATGAGCATGGCGCGCCCGCCGGCGCTCGCGATCGTGCGCGCGATGAAGTCGGCGGACGCGAAATTGATGACGCCGGCCAGTTCCAGAACGAAAACGCTGACGCCATGCTGGTCGATAAGGTCGCGCTCCGACTTGTGGCGATTGCGCCGCGACGACACCTGCCGCAGATCGTAGCTTGCTGCGATGCAGCTTGAGACGTCGCCCGCGCGGCGCAGAAGGTGGAGGCCGAAATATTCGGACAGACGTTCGCAGACCTTGAGTCCGCGCGCGCTGTTCCCCTGCGCGTCGAGAAGCGGCGAGAATGTGCCGAGGCCGAATTGCGCGGGCAGCGTCGCGACGATGCCCCCGCCGACGCCGCTTTTGGCTGGCAGCCCGACGCGATAGATCCATTCGCCGGCGAAGTCGTACATCCCCGCGCTCACCATCACGGACATCGTGCGCGCCACTGTCGCGGGAGTGACGACGACCTCGCACGTCACCGGGTTCACGCCGTTGCCGGCGAGCGTCGCACCCATGATGGCGACATCGCGCGCGGTGACGAGAATGGAACATTGCCGGAAGTAGACGTCGAGGGCTGCGTCGACGTCGCCCTTCAGGACGCCGTGATTGCGCAGGAGCCAGGCGATGGCGCGATTTCTGTCCCCTGTCTCACGTTCGCTGTTGAAGACGTTCTCGTCAACGGCGAGATCGCGTCCGGCAAAGCGGCTGAGAAGCGCGCGCACGCGTTCGAACGACCCTTCGGGATCGAGTTCGTGGACAAGCGCCGAGCAGGCGATCGCGCCGGCGTTCACCATTGGGTTGAAGGGCCGGTTGTTCGCTTTCAAGCGAATTGAGTTGAAGGCTTCCCCCGAGGGCTCGAAGCCGGTCGTTTCGGCCACGCGGTCGGGCCCCGCGAGTTCCAGCGCCAGCGCGAATACGAAGGCTTTCGAAACGGACTGAATGGTGAATTCCACGCCGGTGTCGCCGACCTCGTGAACGTGGCCGTCCACTGTGGCGAGCGCGATCCCGAAGTGGGCCGGGTTCGCCTTGGCCAGTTCGGGGATGTAGTCGGCAAGACGTCCGCCATGATCGTCTGAAAACTCACGGTGACACTCGTTGAGAAAGCGGCGCACTGGGAACGCGCCCTCGAACTTGCGGGCTTCGGCCGGGTTGGCGGTATTCGAATTCATGCTTGCTTCCTGCTCCTCCCGGTGCTTCCACCCTGCGTGGGCGCGCGGCGGGGCTGCAAGCTTCACGCCACGACCCCGCTGATGGCTGTCCCGGTCCTATCCGGCGGATGCTCTGGTTCCGTGAGCGGATCTTGAGCAGAATGGCCAAGTTTGCAACGCATTGCGATGGCGCGCGTGCAGCATGGCCCAGGATTGCGCAGATCTCGCCCTTGCGCTGCGAGGCGGCCATGGAGAATACTCGCGGCAAAGCAAATCCCGGGAGGACGCCGCATGAGCCTGCGCGCCGTTGCATGTGGGCTGTCGCTATTGGGAGCGGTTGCCGCTGGCTCCGCGCATGCCGAGGATGGCGTCGCCGCCTTTTACAAGGGCAGGACTGTGGACTTCGTCGTCGGTTATGGAACCGGCGGCGGCTACGACACATACGCACGGGCGTTTGCGCCGTACCTGACAAGGCACTTGCCCGGCTCTCCGCAGGTCGTCATCCGCAACATGCCGGGCGCGAGCAGTCTCAACGCGCTGCGGTTCATCGCCACGACGGCTCCGCGCGACGGCAGCGCGCTCGGCTTGTTCAACCCGACGCTCATCACCATGGCCGCGCTCGAGCCGACAAAGGTGAAGGTCGACTTTGCATCGCTGACCTGGGTCGGCAACATGTCCTCGGACACCAAGACCTGCATGGTGCGGGCCGGGGCGGGGCTGACCCGGATCGAGGACTTCAGGACAAGGAAGGCCTCGATCGGCGCGACCGCGCAGGGCAGCGGGCAAATCTACGGGGTGATCCTGCGGCAGGTCTTCGGCGACAATGTGCAGATCGTTACCGGCTATCCGTCTACCAACGACATCGCGCTCGCGATGGAGCGCGGCGAAGTCGACGGCATGTGCACGGGCTGGGGCACAATCGAGGTCACCAAGCCCGACTGGATCAGGCGCGACTTCGTGCGCGTGCTGACGCAATTCGCAGCCCAGCGCGACAAGAGGATTCCAAACGTTCCGCTGATCCACGAGACGGCGTTGCCAGATGGAATGTCCGCCGCCATCACGTTCCTGACCCTGCCGGATGTGGTGACGCGACCGGTGATCGCTCCGCCCGGCGTGCCCCCTGACCGATCGGCCGCCCTGCGGCAAGCCTTCAACGCGTCGATGGCCGACGCGGACTTTCTCGCCTATGCGGCGAAAGCGAGTCTCGATATAGACCCGACCAGCGGCGAGGAACTGGCCAGGATCGTCAGCAGGATCTTCGCGACGCCGCCGGGCGCGCTGGAATTCGCCCGCAAGCTTTACAACTGACCGGTTCGGCACTTGAGCATCGCCGCGCAAGGCGTTAGTCCGGAGCAGGCAATAATTCACAACAGGGAGGTCTTTGATGCCCCACGATGATGCAGGCGGACACTGGCACGAACCGAAGGCTGGCGAGAACGCAGGCACCGGCAAGTTCAAGCGCGTCGCCATGCCTTACGACCGCTTCATGGAGGCGGAAGGCGTTCCCTGCTATCGCGGGATCGGCGTGCGGCGCGTCCAGGACCTGCCGATGCTCCCGTGGAAGCGATTGGGCGGCAAAGGCACGTACATTCAGCTGTACGGCACCGAAGGCCTCTGGGGCATGTACGTCGTCGAGGTTCCTGCAGGCGGCGCGCTCAACATCGAGCGTCACGTCTACGAGAAGCAGGTCTTCGTCATAGAGGGGCGCGGCTCGACCGAGGTCTGGAACGAGGGCCAGGCCAAGAAGCAGACATTCGAATGGCAGAAGGGCTCGCTCTTCTCGATCCCGCTCAACGCCTATCACCGCTTCGTCAACGCGAGCAATTCTCCCGCTCTTATCCTCTGCGGCACTTCGGCGCCGAACATCATCAATCTCGTCGATAACCTGCGTTTTGTCTTCGACTGCCCGTTCAACTTCACGGAGCGTTACTCGGGAGAGAACGATTACTTCATCCAGAAGGACGATATCGAGCCCGATCCGGTGCGCGGCCTTGCGATGAAGCGCACGAACTACATGGCGGACATCATCAACACGGAGCTGCCGCTCGACAATCGTCGCTCACCCGGTTATCGCCGCATCCAGCCGGATATGGGGGGCCAGCGATTCCACCTTTGGATCGGCCAGCACGAGAACGGCCGGTATTCCAAGGCGCACAAGCACACGTCATCCGCCGTGCTCATCTGCGTGAAGGGGAAGGGCTACACTTACACATGGCCCGATGGGCTCGGCATGACCCCGTGGAAGGACGGGAAGGGCGACAAGGTGCTGCGGCAGGATTACGAGCCCATAGGCCTCGTTTCGGCCGCGCCGATGAGCGGCGACTGGTATCATCAGCACTTCGGAATTTCGAAGGATCCGCTGCGGCTGACCGCCTGGTTCGGCCCCAACAACCACGACGCGATGCGCCCAGGCGTGCCCGGCGAGGCGATGGCGGACGTGTGGGCGATGGACATCGACAAGGGCGGCAAGGCCGTGCCCTACCACCTTGAAGATCCGTACATCCGAAAGGAATACGAAGAGACGCTGGCCAAAGAAGGCGTCGTCTCCCGTATGGAAGACAAGCTCTACCAGCCGAAGTAAGCGCGGCTGCGGGGATTTTGCCGGGAAGGGCGGGAGCGATCCCGTCCATTTCCGTTCGGGGGACGGAATTTTCCGTACTGTGTCGCCCCGGCTGGCGGAACGCAGCGCTCTCGCCGCAGTTGGGAAGCCATGAACCAAGCTCCCGACGCCTCGATCATCCGCACGGATGTACCCGCGCGGCTCGACCGCCTGCCATGGTCGCGCTTTCACACACTCGTCGTCGTCGCGCTTGGCGTGACATGGATACTTGACGGGCTGGAAGTCACCATCGCGGGCTCGATCGCCGCGGCGCTGAAGCAGGATCCGGCGATGGCGTTCAGCGAAACGCAGATCGGGCTTGCGTCGTCGGCTTATCTCCTTGGCGCTGTGTTCGGCGCGTTGTTCTTCGGCTGGCTGACGGACCGGCTGGGGCGAAAGAAACTGTTCTTCATTACGCTCGCAGTCTACGGCGTATCGACGTGCCTCACCGCGTTTTCGTGGAATCTGTGGTCGTTCTGCCTGTTCCGTTTTCTTACCGGCGCGGGCATCGGCGGCGAGTACGCCGCGATCAATTCAACGATCCAGGAGTTGATTCCGGCCCGCTATCGCGGCTGGACCGATCTTGGCATCAACGGCAGCTTCTGGCTTGGGGCGGCGCTTGGCGCCCTTCTCGCGATCGTGCTGCTGAACACGGCGGTTTTCGCGATAGGCCTTGGTTGGCGCCTCGCCTTCTTCATCGGCGGCGCGCTCGCAATCATCATCCTCTTCATGCGGATGTGGTTGCCGGAAAGTCCGCGCTGGCTCGTGACGCACGGTCACGGGGCGCAAGCTGCGGCTGTCGTGCGCGACATAGAAGAGGGGGTCCGCCGGTCCGGTCATCATCTGCCGGATCATATCGGCGCGACGGTCGCGCTGCGGGCGCGCAGCCACACTCCGCTGCGGGAGGTGTTCCATGTGCTGTTCGCGATGCATCGCACGCGCGCCGTCGTCGGCCTTTCCATGATGGCCGCGCAGGCGTTCTTCTATAACGCCATCTTTTTCACATATGCGCTCGTGCTGACGCGCTTCTACGGCGTGGAGGCGGGCGCGATCGGCTGGTACATCCTGCCTTTTGCAGCAGGCAATTTCATCGGCCCGCTTCTGCTCGGCCGCCTCTTCGACACGCTTGGGCGCCGGCCGATGATCATCTTCACGTATACGATCTCCGGCGTACTGCTTGCCGGCGCGGGCTGGCTTTTCCTGCGCGATCTCGTAACGGCGACGCAATTGACGCTCGCCTGGACGGTGATCTTCTTCTTCGCATCTGCCGCGGCGAGTTCCGCCTACCTAACCGTCAGCGAAACTTTCCCGCTTGAGGTGCGTGCGTTGGCGATCGCCGTCTTCTATGCGGTCGGCACGGGCATTGGCGGGGTAGCCGCCCCCCTCCTGTTCGGCGCGCTCATACAGTCGGGGTCGCGGGAGGCGGTGTTCGGAGGGTATCTGTTCGGCGCGGTCCTGATGGTCGGCGCAGCGATCGTCGTTTACTTCTTCGCCGTTGCAGCCGAGCGCAAGCCGCTCGAGGAGGTCGCCCGTCCCCTGTCCGCCGCCGAGTGAAGCCGGAAAGTATTTGCTGCAACATACTCTGCAAGGGGGTTGATCGCGGGCCGCTTTGGGCTTGAACTGATGCGCCGAGGCGCAGGGGAGGAGACCCATGAACGAGGAAGATGCGGTGCTCGCGGTGAACGCCGCCTATTACCGCGCATTCGCCAATGCGGATGCCCCCTCGCTGGAGCGCCTCTGGGCCTTCGACGGCGTGACATGTGTACATCCCGGGTGGCGCCCGCTGGTCGGGCGGGAGGACGTGGTGCGATCCTACCGCGACATTCTCGCCGGCGCGCAGCAGGTCCCCATTACCCATAGCGGCGAGCGAGTGGTGATTTCCGGTGAATTCGCGCGTGTCATATGCATCGAGCGGGTGGGGACGGTTCTGCTCGCGGCGACAAATTGTTTCGTCCGCACGGGCCAGGGATGGCTGATGGCGCACCATCAAGCCAGCCAGATCGCCGATGTGGAGGAGCCGCGGGCGTCCCGCCGCCAGGCCGCCACGCGGACGCTCAACTGAGCTGGAGCGCAGCAATGTTTGCGCAAGCTTGAGGTTTGGTCTTCTCCTTTTAATAGCATTCCCTTGTGCGGACAAAGCGTCTACATATTTCATCAGGCGGCGGACTTCGGGCGCCGCTATCCCTTTCGCCTGACGAGAGCACGCGTGATCTTCCGATGACCGAAGCAGCAGTATCAGCGCCTCCCGCCGAAGCCACCCGTGACGACCTCATACAGCACTATCGGGCGCTGCTCGCCACGCCCCATTCCCATCCCGATTGCGCCGAGCGGCGGCGTGTCGCGCGCGAAGGCCTGACGCTTCTCGGCGCCTCGCCATTTTCGGTTAGCCTCGCCCGGCGGCGGCTGTGGCTCGTCTCGACCCATTTTCGCGCGCCCCGTCCGAAGGGTCGCCTGAAACGCCTCTGATTTCCCGCGCGTTTTTGCGTTTCGGCGCGCGTTCGACTCTTCCGTTAGCCCCAAGCGGCTCCTACTTTCCCTTTGACGCGCGCATTTGCCGGGCGCCGGGGTCATGGCGCCTCCGACGGCGCCGGACGGAGGCTTCGAATGATCGAACTGAATGACGTCGAAGCGGCGGCGCGGCGCATCGAAGGCGTCATCATCCAGACGCCGTTCCTGCCATCGCGCGTCCTTTCGAAACTCACGGGCGCGCAGGTCTTCATCAAGTTCGAGAACCTTCAATTCACTGGCTCTTTCAAGGATCGGGGCGCTCTGAACAAGCTGTCCACCCTGGGCGCTGACGCGCTGGAAAAAGGCGTGTGCGCCATGTCGGCGGGAAATCACGCACAGGGCGTTGCGTGGACGGCAAGGCGCCTCGGCGCGCCAGCGGTGATCGTGATGCCGAAGGCCACACCGCTCACGAAGATCGAAAGCACACGCGCGCACGGCGCTGAGGTCGTTCTGGCCGGCGACACGCTGGAAGAGGCGGCGGAGGAGGCGCGCCGCATCACGGACGAACGGGGACTCACGTTCATCCATCCGTATGACGACCCGCTGATCGCGGCGGGGCAGGGCACTGTCGGACTCGAGATCGCGCGCTCCGGTGTCGCACTCGACGCAATCGTTTGCCCGGTTGGCGGCGGCGGTCTCATTTCCGGGGTTGCAACCGCCGTCAAGGCCCTGTGTCCCGACGTTCAGGTTTATGGGGCGCAGTGCGCAAGCTATGCGACGCTGGTGCGGGGACCGCATCCGGCGGCGGATGGCGTCACGATCGCGGACGGCATCGCCGTCAAGAGACCCGGCAAGCTGACCTCGCAGGTGATCGCGGCGCGCGTCGACGACGTGTTCGCGGTGGAGGAACGCTATATCGAGGAGGCGGTCGCCCTTCTGATCAACATCGAGAAAACGGTAGCGGAAGGCGCGGGCGCCGTTCCGCTCGCGTTGCTCCTTTCCGAGCGCGCGCGGTTCGCGGGAAAGCGCGTGGCCCTCGTGCTGTCCGGGGGCAATATCGACGCGCGTTTGCTGGCGTCCTTGCTGGTGCGCGAACTCGTGCGCGAGAAGCGCATCATCACGCTGCGCATCGCGGTTGCGGATCAGCCCGGCTTTCTCGCCCGCGCGGCCTCCATCATCGCGCAGGCTGGCGCGAACGTGATCGAGGTTCATCATTTCCGCTCGATGCTGTCCGTGCCGGCCCGCGAGGCGGCGATGGAGCTCACGCTTGAGGCGCGGGGGCCGGAACATGCCGACGAAGTACTCCGCCGGCTGCGGGAGGCGGGATACCGTGCGGTTCTGACCGGATGACGGAAAAGCTTGCGCGTGGCGCGCGCCCGGGGCTTAGTCGGCCTTGAACTGGGCGAGGGGCATGTAATGCGGGTGATCGTCTGCGGGGCAGGGCAGGTCGGCTCGACGATCGCCCGCCATCTGGCCAGCGAGAAGATCGACGTCACCGTGATCGATTCCGACCCCGCCCAGGCGCAGAGGGTCGACGAGAGCTACGACGTCCGGGGCGTTACCGGCCACGCCTCCCATCCTGAGGTGTTGGAGCGAGCGGGCGCCGCGGACGCTGATATGCTCATCGCCGTCACACGTTTCGACGAAGTGAACATGGTCGCGTGCGAGGTGGCGCATTCCCTGTTCGGCGTGAAGCGGCGCATTGCGCGGGTGCGCCACGAGGGGTACCTAAATCCCGGATTGGCAAGGCTTTTCGGCAGCGACAGGCTCGCCATCGACGTCGTCATCTCGCCCGAATACGAAGTCGCGCAGGGCATCGCTCGCAGACTTGCCATGCCGGGGGCGTTCGACAGCACGATGCTTGCGGCGGGCGCGGTGCAATTGCTTGGCGTCCATTGCAATATCCCAAGGTCGCCGGCCGTCGGCCGGCGTATCGAGGACCTTGCCGCGCTTGCGAGCGGGGCGGTCGTGAAGCCGATAGCCATCGTGCGCGGCGGCGCGCCCTTCATCGCGAGGCCCGACGACCGGCTTGAACTCGGCGACGATCTCTATGCGCTGGTGGACCCAGGCCACGCGAGGGAATTGATCGCAATCCTTGGGCATGAGGAGAAGGTCGCGCGACGGGTGCTGATCGTCGGCGCCGGAAACGTGGGTCTGAACCTAGCGAAACATCTGGCGGTCGCTTCGCCTTCGCTGTCGATGCGCATGATCGAGACCGCGCGCCCACGCGCGGAATACGTGTCCCGCATTCTGGGGGACGCGGCCATCGTGCTGCATGGCGATGCGCTGGATCGCGATACGCTCATTGAAGCCAACGCCGGCGCCGCGGACGCCGTCGTGGCGGTGACGAACGACGATGAGACGAACATCTTCTCGTCCGTGCTGGCCAAGCGCGAAGGGTGCAAGCGCGCGATCGTTCTCGTGAACAAGCAAACATACGAGCCCCTCATCGAGCCGCTTGGCGTCGATGTCGTGGTCAATCCGAACGCCATCACCATTTCAACGCTGCTGCGCCAGCTGCGCCCGCGCTCCATCGCCGGCGTCTACGCCTTGCGGGAAGGTTTCGGCGAACTCATCGAGGCGGTGGCGCAGCCGGGCTCGCGCCTTCTGGCGGAAGGCTTCGGGGAAGGCGTTTTGCCGGAGGGGATGCTTATTGGCGCCATTGTGCGTGACGGCCAGATGATCGTCCCCGGCGCGGACCTCAGCATCCAGGCCGGTGACAGGATTGTCGCTCTCGTCACGGCGGAAGCCTTGCCCGAAGCCGAAGCCATGCTCGCCGCCGGGGCGAGCGACGACCAGCCGGACATGAGCGGATGAACGCGCCCGCCAGACCGCCGACGCGGACGAAAACAGGTCCCGGCTTCCTCGCCGTCAGGCCCGTGATCTATCTCACGGGCGGCATGTTGCTCGCGCTCGCCGCGGCAATGCTCGCGCCTATGGCGCTCGACTTGTCTCGAGGCGACAGTCACTGGAGCGTCTTCGCCGCGTCGAGCATCGTCACATTCCTGTGTGGGGCAGCGACAATGTACGTGTCACGCTGCAGGCTCACTGGCGGGCTCAGCTTGCGGCAGGCGTTTCTCCTCACGCCCTTCGCGTGGACCACCATCGTGCTCTTCGCGGCCTTGCCGATGTATTTCTCGGGGTTTCACGAGCTGAGCGGAAGTTTCACGAACTCCCTGTTCGAGTCGATGGCGGGACTGACCACGACGGGCGCGACGGTTCTGACAGGCCTCGACGAGGCGCCACCCGGCCTCCTGCTCTGGCGGGCGTTGCTGCAATGGCTGGGCGGCATCGGCATCGTCGCGACGGCCATCGCGATCCTTCCGGCGCTTGGCGTCGGCGGCATGCAATTGTTTCGGACGGAATCGTCCGACAGGTCCGAGAAAGTGCTGCCGCGGGCGCGCGAAATAGCCGTCGCGCTGCTCTCCATCTATGTGGTGCTGACAATCCTTTGCGCGGTGACGTATTGGCTGATCGCCATGTCGCCCTTCGACGCTGTCGCCCATGCGCTTACGACGGTGTCGACTGCCGGGTTCTCGACCTCCGACCAGTCGCTCGGCAAGTGGAACAGTCCTGCGCTGGAATGGGCCTCCGTGGCGTTCATGCTCTCAGGCGCCATTCCTTACGTCCTTTACGTACAATTGCTCCAGGGGCGCAGCGATCCACTTCGCAACAGCCAGGTGCGCGTTCTCTTCGGCTTTCTCGCCGCTGTGATAGCGCTCGTCACCCTCTGGCTGTGGCTCGCAGGCAAGTACGACTTCGCGGACGCGCTGCGCAACGCGGCCTTCAACGTGGTCTCCGTCGTCACGACGACGGGCTACGCGAGCACCGACTACACACTGTGGGGCAATGTCGCGACGGGCCTCTTCTTCGGACTCACGTTCGTCGGCGGCTGTACGGGCTCGACGACAGGCGGCATGAAGATATTTCGGTTCGAGGTGATGGCGCGCATGTTGCGCGGGCACTTCCTGCATTTGCTTTATCCGCGCGGCGTTTTCGTGCGCACCTATGGCGGACGGCAATTGCCGGACGACGTCGTGGGCTCGGTGGTCGTCTACTTCTCTATCTTTTTCGCGTGCTACAGCCTCCTGACGATTGCGCTGATGGCGCTCGACCTCGATTTCCTGACGAGCGCCAGCGCGGCCGTCGCGTGTCTCGCCAACGTTGGGCCGGGACTCGGGCCAATGGTCGGGCCTTCCGGCAATTATTCGGGGCTGCCGGACACGGCGAAATGGTTGCTCAGCTTCGCCATGCTGCTCGGGAGGCTCGAACTGTTCACCGTGCTGATCCTCTTCATGCCGCAGTTCTGGCGCGCTTGAAGCTTAAGGGGATTTCTCAACGTTGTCGGCGACGACGGCGCCGCGCTGCCCGAACGGCTTTTCAGGTCCTGTCGTGGTGTCGCGGACGGTCTGAAGTTCGGACTCTGCGTCGATCTTTGCGCCAAGCAGCGCGACGAAACTAGACAGCCACAGCCACACCATGAAGGCGACGATCGCGCCGAGCGAGCCGTACATGCGGTTGTAGCCGTCGAAGCTCGAAACGTAGCGCGAGAACGCCATCGAAACGAAGATCCAGAGCAGGGCGGCGATGAGCCCGCCCCAGCTCACCCAGCGCCACTGCGCGCGCGCGCGGCTGGGCCCGTACCGATAGAACACCATCAGCACGAGGACGACGAGGGCGTAAAGAAACGGCCACCGCGCCAGCGAGACGATCTCCTTCTCCGAACTGGCCCAGCCAAAAAACTTGAGCGCCACCGGGAAGACGACGACGGCGCCGAGCGCCAGCGCGAGAAAGACCATCGCAAGCAGGGTGAAAAGGAGAGACGTAAGGTAAAAGAGCCACAACGGCCGCTTCTCGCGCTCGCGAAACATGACATTGAGCGCGTCGAAGAAGGCTGCGACGCCCGCGTTGGCGCTCCAGATCGAAATGACAAGGCTGCCTGCAAGCGTCCAGCCAAGCACGGGCCGCGCGCCGGTCAGCGGCGTCATTTGCTCGCCGAGCAATTCTGTCGCGCCCGGCGGCAATACGCCAGACAGGAGTTCAAGGTGGCTGGCCACGGAACTTGCGTCCGCGAACAGTCCGTAAATCGACAGCGAAACGGCCATAGCGGGAAAGATCGCAAGGACCGCATAAAAGGCGACGCCCGCGGCCAGCGCGAAGATGCGGTCCTCGATGACGCCGTGGAACGCGCGCACGGTGACATCGCGCCAGCCGCGTGCGGGCAGGTCGGCGGGCGTTGCGGCCAGCCGCCCGCGGTCCGCCTCCGCAACGACGTCCACGCCGTCGACGATGCGGGGAAGGCCACGCCGGGGCGCTGGGCCGGGATTTCCGGTTGACGTCATTCTGCTGCCCGGATGTCCATGGGTTCGATTATCCCTCGCCATGCGCTTCTCATGCTTAAACTAGCGTGCGGCGGAATGGTGATCGAATCGTCGCCGGACAGCGCCGCCCGGTGAGGACTGGAGAACCGATGGAATCCTGCACGATGCTACGGTCGGCGCTCACGCGCCTCGAGGACGCGGCTCAATCGTTGTCGGTGTCGTCGGACGTCATGGAGATTCTCGGCCAACCCCTTGAGACCGTGCAGGCGCGCCTGACCATCCGCATGGACGATGGAGGGCGGCGCTCCTTTACGGCGTGGCGCTCGCGCTACGACGACTCGCGCGGGCCTACGAAGGGCGGGGTCCGCTACGATCTCTCGGCCAGCGCGGACGAGGTCGAGACGCTTGCATTCTGGATGACGGTTAAGTGTGCGGTGGCGAACCTGCCGTTTGGCGGCGGGAAGGGAGCCGTCCGCGTCGATCCAAAGACGCTGTCCGGCCCGGAGCTGGAACGGCTGACGCGGGCCTACGCCCGCGCGTTCGCCCGCACCATCGGGCCGGATCGCGACATACCGGGGCCTGACCTCGGCACAAACGCCACGATCATGGGCTGGATGGCCGACGAATACGCTGGCCTTGTTGGGCATTGGGCGCCGGGCGTCGTCACGGGCAAGCCCATTCCGCTGGGCGGTTCCCCTGGACGCGACGACGCGACCGCGCGCGGCGGGTTCTATCTTCTCCGGCATCTTGCGCGCGAACTTGGCGTCGCGCCGGGCGCCCGCGTTGCGGTTCAGGGGCTGGGCAACGCGGGGATGCACATGGCGAAACTCCTCTATGACGCGGGCTACCGCATAGTCGCCGTCGCAGATTCGCGGCACGGTTTGATCAACCGGAACGGGCTGGATTTCGATGCGTTAGCGCGGGCCAAGCGGGGGGAGGGGCTTCGCGCCCTCGCCGAAACTGGGTTCGCGGCTGCCTGCAAACCGGCCGACATCCTGACGGTTGATTGCGATATCCTCGTACCGGCGGCCGTCGGCAACGTCATTCGCGCGGACAACGCGGCAGACGTGCGCGCCGGAATCATCCTCGAACTCGCCAACGGCCCGGTGGCGCCTGACGCCGACGACGTTCTCGATCAGCGCGGCGTCGTCGTCGTGCCCGACATCCTCGCGAATTCCGGCGGAGTCACCGTCTCCTATTTCGAGTGGGCGCAGAACCGGCAGGGCGTCTCGTGGCCGCTCGAGGAAGTACACGCAAGGTTGCAGCAGACGATGGAAGCGGAGGGCAGCGCGATCCTGACGCTTGCCCGGACGAAAAAGGTTTCGATCCGCAGAGCATCCTACATGCACGCGCTTGCCAGGCTGGCCGCCGCAATCGAAGCCGCCGGAACCCGGACGCTCCGCAAACGTTGAGCCTCAGCTTTTCGTGCTGGCAGGCGTTGTGCGCTGGGCGCATGGCTGCCTCTCGGCATTGCCCTTGCTTCCTTTTCACCTGCATGGCTTAGTGCGAGCAATTCGCGATGGCCGTTGGCGCCGAATCCGGCGCAGCCCGCAACTTTCTTCAGGCGCACAGCATGAACGCAGGAGCGAAGGTCGATCAGGCAAATGCAGCGCCGATAGGCGCGCCCTCCTTTGCGGGCACGCAGGCGCACGCCGACCTGCAGCCGGTTCGCGTCATCCTGTGGACGATGTGCCTGGCGCACTTTCTCAACGACCTCCTTCAGTCGCTGCTGGTCGCAATCTTTCCGATCCTGAAGGACGCCTACAATCTCGACTTCGCGCAGATCGGTTACATCGTTCTGGCGTTTCAGCTCACCGCGTCACTGTTGCAGCCGGGCGTCGGCTATCTCACCGACAAACGCCCAATGCCTTTTGGTCTTGCAGTCGGGATGTGCGCGACGCTCGCGGGTCTCGTCATGCTGGCCTATGCGTCGAACTACGCGGTGATCTTGATCGCCGCCGCGCTTGTAGGCACGGGCTCCTCCATCTTTCATCCGGAAGGATCGCGCGTGACGCGGATGGCGTCGGGCGGGCGTCACGGCATGGCGCAGTCGATCTTCCAGGTCGGCGGAAATTTCGGTCAGGCAGCCGGGCCGCTGCTGGCCGCGTTCATCGTCGTGCCGCTCGGCCAGCGCGGGATCATCTGGTTCGCCGCCGTCGCCGTGCTCGCCATCATCGTGCTTGCGCGCATTGGCGTTTGGTACAGGGCGCACATTCATGAGGCCGCGGCGCGCACAAAGCGTGAAGTAAAGGCCGCCGCGGAAGCGGGCATAACGCCTCGCCGTGTGGCCGGCGCTATCTCGATCCTGCTCGTCCTGATGTTCTCGAAAGCGTTTTACGGCGCCGCCCTCGGCACGTTTTATACGTTTTACCTGATAGAGACCTTTGGTGTGAGCGTGCGCGACGCGCAATTGCTGCTGTTCGTGTACATGGCGGCTGTCGCCGTCGGAGTTTACGTCGGCGGACCGCTCGGCGACCGGATGGGCCGCAAGAACGTGATCTGGTTCTCGATCCTCGGGGCGCTGCCATTCACCATCGCATTGCCGTACGTGAACCTGATCGGCGCAGCGACCCTGACCGTGCTGATCGGCCTCATCATGGCCGCTTCCATGTCGCAGATCCTGGTCTATGGACTCGAACTCGCCCCGCGGAAGGTGGGTACGATGGCGGGCCTGTTCTTCGGATTCAGTTTCGGCATGGGTGGGCTCGGCGCCGCCGTCCTCGGCCATGTGGCGGACCTGACGAGCATCGCGTTCGTGTTCAAGCTGTCGGGGTTTCTCCCGGCTCTCGGCATCCTGTGCTGGTTCCTGCCGGACCTGGACAAGCGCCGCGTCTCTGCTTGATGCGGGCGGTCACGGCCCCAGATAGGGGCCATGACCCAATCCATACACACGCGTTACGAAAGCCCGAAATCAACCTTGCCCCGGTCCCTGCGCATGGCGGCGGCCGCCATACTCGTCGTCTTTGTCGCGAGCGCGATCGGCGGCGCGGCCACGGGCCCGAACATCGCGACCTGGTACGCGGGAATTGAAAAGCCCTGGTTCACGCCGCCGAATTATGTTTTCGGCCCCGTGTGGACGATCCTCTACGCCATGCTCGCCTTCGCCTTCTGGCGGATACTCCGGTTGCCGGCCGGTGAACCTGCGCGGGGCGGCGCCGTCGGCTGGTTTCTCGCGCAGATCTCCCTCAACGCGCTCTGGTCGGTGGTCTTTTTCGGCTTCCAGGCGCCGAAACTCGCGCTCCTCGTCATCGCCGCCCTCTGGCTTTCGATCCTTGGGAACATGATCGCGTTCATGCGGCTGGACAGACTCGCGGGGTGGATCTTTGCTCCCTATATCGCGTGGGTCTCATTTGCGGCGGCGCTCAACGTGGCGATCGCGTTGATGAACTGACGCCCGCCTGGACACGGACTGGGCCGTCCTGTTGCCGGGAGCCGAATCGCGATAGGACGGTCAGGCGCTCGCCTGTGGCGGCGCGCAGGAATTCCGGTCGCGCGGACGATCTCGCAGGCCATCGGGAGCACACAAATGGCGAAGCCCTGGAAGCGCGTAGTACTCAAGCTTTCGGGCGAGGCCCTCATGGGTTCTCTGACCCACGGCCTTGACCAGGGCACGCTTGACCGCATCGCCGGCGACATCGCGTCGGCCGCGGACGGCGGCTACGAGATCGCCGTCGTCGTCGGCGGTGGGAATTTCTTCCGCGGCATCCAGGGCGCGGACAAGGGCATCGACAGGGCCCGCGCGGACTCGATCGGGATGCTCGCCACGGTCATGAACGCGCTGGCGCTCGAGCACGCGGTGGAAAAGAAGGGCCATCCGGCGCGCGCGTTGTCCGCCGTCCCGATGCCTTACGTATGCCAGCCTTATTCCCGGCAGGCCGCGCTCAATCACCTCGCAAAGGGGAGGGTGGTCGTCCTCGCCGGCGGGACGGGGAATCCGTTCTTCACAACCGACACGGGCGCGGTGCTGAGGGCGGCCGAGCTTTCGGCTGACGCCGTGCTCAAGGCGACGCAGGTCGACGGTGTCTATAGCGCCGATCCCAAGAAGGATCCGAGCGCCGTGCGTTACGACCGGATCACCCAGGGCGAGGCCATCGAGAAGAACCTTGCCGTCATGGATACGGCGGCTTTCGCTTTGGCGCGCGAAAATGCTATCCCAATAATAGTCTTTTCCATCGCCGAGCCAGCGGCTATCTCAAACGCGCTGGCCGGGCGGGGGCGTTCGACGGTCGTCGAGCCATAATCATTCCGCTGGCGTCACGCAGACGCCGGCGAACGAGGGAAACGGGAAGGTAATATGAGTGGACAGTTCGACCTCGCGGATCTCCAGCGGCGCATGCAAGGCGCCCTTCAGTCGCTGAAGCATGAGTTCGGCGGGCTGCGCACGGGCCGCGCGTCTGCTTCGCTCCTCGATCCGATCCACGTCGACGCATACGGATCGTCGATGCCGCTGAATCAGGTCGCTACCGTGAGCGTTCCCGAACCGCGCATGATCTCGGTTCAGGTGTGGGACAAGGGCATGGTGAGCGCCGTCGACAAGGCGATCCGCGACTCCAACCTTGGACTCAGTCCCACCGTCGAGGGGCAGGTGCTGCGCATCCGCATCCCCGAGCTCAACGAGCAGCGCCGCAAGGAACTTGTGAAGGTCGCGCACAAATATGCGGAAGAGGCGCGCGTCGCCGTCCGTCACGTGCGGCGCGACGGCCTGGATTCCCTGAAAAAAGCCTTGAAGGACAAACTGATCAGCGAGGACGACGAGAAGCGTCACGAGTCGGAAGTGCAGAAGGCGACCGACAAGTACGTCGCCGAAGTTGATCAGGCGCTCGCCGCCAAGGAAAAAGAGATCATGCAGGTCTGACGCTCCGGCACGGGAGCGGCGCCAGATCAGACACCGGCGGAGCGGACGATGCGAAACGATAAGAGCCTGCCCGCCGGCGCCACCGCGCAGGACGAGGGCGTCCCTCGCCATGTCGGAATCATCATGGACGGGAACGGGCGCTGGGCGGCTGCGCGCGGGTTTCCGCGCCTTGAAGGGCACCGCCGCGGGGTCGAGGCGTTGCGGCGCACCGTCCGCGCCGCCGGGGATCTCGGCATAAAGTATCTGACAGTCTATTCGTTCTCGTCGGAAAACTGGCGTCGCCCGCCGCAGGAAGTGGCGGACCTGATGATGCTGTTGAAGCGGTTCATCCGGAATGACCTGGCCGAGCTGCACGGCAACGGCGTGCGCGTCCGGATCATCGGCTCCCGTGACGACCTGATGCCGGACATCCGCAACCTGCTCGTCGAGGCCGAGGAGTTGACGCGCGACAACACCAACATGACGCTGATCGTCGCCTTCAACTATGGCGCGCGTCAGGAAATTGCTCTCGCCGCGCGCCGTCTTGCGGAGGATGCGTCCGCCGGATTGCTCGATCCAAAGCTGATCGACGAGAAGCTCGTGGAATCGCGTCTTTACACGGCTGGAGCGCCGGACCCGGACCTCATCATCCGCACGTCAGGCGAAGAGCGATTGTCCAACTTTCTTCTCTGGCAGGCCGCCTATGCGGAGTTCGTCTTCCTGCCGCTCCACTGGCCGGAGTTCGACCGCGCGGCTCTCGAGGAGGCGGTCACCATCTATCGCGGACGTCAGCGGCGGTTCGGCGGCATCGTCGCGCGCAGCGCGCCGCCGAGCGCGATGACGGGATCATGAACGCGACGGCCTCACCTTCGCCGAACGGCACGCCGCGGCCAGGTGGCGGTCTCGCCGATCTTGGCGTGCGCATCCTGTCGGCCCTCGTTCTGGCGGCTTTCGCGCTTGGCGCGCTCTGGGTCGGCGGCTTCTTGTTCGCCGCCTTCTGGACGGCGGCGGGAATAGCGATCCTCTGGGAGTGGCAGCACCTCGTTGGCGGCGAGGGCGTTTCCACCCGCCTCTACGCCGGAGCGGCTTCGGTTGCTCTTGTGGGCGGCCTCGCTTCGCTGGGCCACATTGAGGCTGCGGCAGCGCTGATTGCGGTTTCCGCGCTGGCCGTGGGATGGATCGCGGGCGCTGAGCGCGCGGTTTGGGCGGGAGCCGGCGTGGTTTACGCCAGCGCGATGGTGCTCGCGGTGTGCGTCCTGCGTTCATCCCTGTTTTACGGGTTCGTCGCGACGCTATGGCTGTTCGCCGTGGTGTGGACTACGGACGTCATGGCCTATTTTGGCGGGCGGTTGATCGGAGGGCCCAAGCTCTGGCCCCGCGTCTCTCCGGGCAAGACCTGGTCCGGTTTCGTCGTGGGGGTCGTGAGCGGCGCCGCCGTGTCATCGGCCATCGCGCTGTGGCTTACGACGCCGGGGGAAGCCAGCATTCTTCCCCTGATCGCCCTGGGACTGGCGACGGCCGCCGTTTCGCAGGGCGGGGACCTGTTCGAATCCTCGGTGAAGAGGCGCTTCGGCGCGAAGGACTCGAGCCACATCATCCCGGGGCATGGCGGATTTATGGACCGGCTGGACGCCTTCGTTTTCGCCTCGATCTTCGCCGTGATCGTGGGAACGCTTCACAAAGGCGCGGTGGCGGCGGCCCACGGCCTGCTTGTGTGGTAGCATTGCCCGACATGCTTCCGACCGCCGCTTCTCACAAACCATCATCCGCTCGCGAGGGCTCTCCCCGCAGGATCGTTATCCTCGGCGCCACGGGGTCCATCGGCCAGTCCACTGCGGATGTGATCTCGGGCGCGCCGGGTTGGTTCGAGGTCGAGGCGGTCGTGGGCGGGCGTGACGCGGTGGCGCTCGCCCGCACGGCGCGGGCGCTGAACGCGAGGCTCGCCGTGGTGGCCGATCCCTCCTCGTACGCCGCGCTGCGCGACGAACTGTCCGGCAGCGGGGTGGAAACGGCGGCCGGCCCCGAGGCGGCAATCGGAGCGGCGCTGCGTCCTGCTGATCTCGTCGTTGGGGCCATCGCCGGAGCGGCCGGAGTCGAACCGACCCACGCGGCCGTGGCGGCAGGCCGCACGGTGGCGCTCGCCAACAAGGAATGTCTTGTGTGCGCGGGGCCGGCCTTCATGCGAACCGCGGCGGCGGCGGGCGCCACAATCCTGCCGATGGACAGCGAGCACAACGCGATATTTCAGGCGCTGGGCGGCGCGGATCCAATAACGGTCGAACGCATGATCCTCACGGCGTCGGGGGGGCCGTTCCGTACCTGGGCGCGGGAGGCAATCGACGCCGCCACGCCGGAGCAGGCGCTGGCGCATCCCAACTGGTCGATGGGCCCGAAGATCACGATCGACTCTGCAAGCTTGATGAACAAGGGCCTGGAAGTCATTGAGGCTCATTACATATTTGGCGTTCCAGCCGAACGTCTGGATGTGCTCGTCCACCCCCAGTCCATCGTCCACGGCCTGGTCACGTTCGAGGACGGGGCCGTCACCGCGGGGCTCGCGCAGCCGGATATGCGCGTGCCGATCGCTCATTGTCTGGGGTTCCCGGATCGGGTTGGGACACGGGCGCGGCGACTGGACCTGGCGGAGATTGGATCGCTCACTTTCGAGCGGCCGGATTTTGACCGCTTTCCGGCGCTAAGGGTGGCGCTTGACGCCCTCGCGCAGGGAAACGGGTTGCCGACCGTGCTCAACGCCGCCAACGAAGTCGCAGTCGCCGCCTTCCTCGCCCGGGAATGCGGGTTCCGCGACATCGCGCGCTGCGCCGCGCTGGTGTGCGAGGCTGTGTCCCGAAGCGGGGAGGCGCGCGAACCGCAAAGCGTGGCCGACGCGCTGGAACTCGATCGCCTCGCCCGTTCGCGCGCGCGCGCGGTCTTAACCTGAAAGGGCGCCGCTGCCTTGGCTTTGCGAAGCGATTGTGCAAACTATCTCATGACCGGGCGGCCCTGCCGCGCATGGTGCGGCCCTGGAGGTCAGTATGCAGTTCCTTGAATATGCGTGGGGGCTCGTCGGGTACATCGCGCCCTTCGTCTTCGTCCTGACGATCGTCGTCTTCTTTCATGAACTCGGCCATTTTCTCGTCGGCCGCTGGTGCGGTGTGAAAGTTGACGCCTTCTCCATTGGGTTCGGCCCCGAGATCGCTGCGGTGACCGACCGCAGGGGCACGCGTTGGCGGCTGGCGTGGGTTCCGCTCGGCGGATACGTCAAATTCCATGGCGATCCGAACGGGGCCAGCGCCGGCGTTGTGGAAGGCGCCCAGAACATGCCGGCGGAAGAGCGCAAGGTCAGCTTCTTCGCCCAGCCTGTCTGGAAGCGCGCGCTGATTGTCTTCGCGGGGCCAGCTGCGAGCTTCCTGCTCGGGATCGTCATCTTCGCTGGGTCGCTCTATATCGGCGGGCGCACATCGCTTGCTCCGGTGATCGAGAATGTCCGCGCCGGCGATCCCGCCGCTGCCGCCGGCCTGATGAAGGGCGACCTCATCGTTTCGATCGACGGCCAAAACATCAAGACCTGGAGTGAGATGCAGCGGATTGTTCAATCATCCGCTGATCAAGCGCTGACATTCGTCGTCCAGCGCGGAAGCAGGGACGAGACGCTCAAGGTGACGCCGAAGCGCCGCGACCTCAACACGCCATTCGGCGTCCATAGGGTCGGCCTCATCGGCGTGGAGCCGTTGATCGGGCCGAATTCATGGGTCCGCGAAACCTTCACGTTGCCACAATCGGTTCGCATGGGCTTCTCGGAGACCTGGTTCATTATCGAGCGAACCGGGGCCTACATCGCCGGCTTGTTCGCGGGCCGCGAATCAACGGACCAGATTTCGGGCCCGATCCGCATCGCGGAGATCTCCGGAGAGTTCGCGAAGGTCGGATTCTCGGCGCTGATCCACCTCGCGGCGGTGCTGTCGGTTTCGATCGGGCTGCTTAACCTGATGCCGGTGCCTATGCTCGACGGCGGGCATTTGCTCTTCTATGCGATCGAGGCTGTGAAGGGCAGACCGCTCAGCGAGCGAAATCAGGAGCTTGGCTTTAGGGTGGGCATGGGCCTCGTCATGGCCCTGATGCTGTTCGCCACGTTCAACGACATCCTGCACGTCGGGCCGAAACTGATGCGGCTCTTTGGTTAACCTGGCGGTAACCCTGAATCGTGTCGCGCTCGCCACGCGGTTCCGAAAAACCCGGCGGGCGGTTAAAACAGCATTTGCAGCATTCGGTAAACCGGGTAGAAGCGAAGATCGAAAGTGCGGCGTGGGCGGTGCTGTTGTCCCGCCGGGATGGTACGGAAAATCCTGCGGCTTCTGGCGCAGGGACGGTGGGTTTTCAGCCGCCGGAAACGGAATACAGGGAACGGTTGCCTATGCATTTTCAAGGTCGTTTACGCAACCGGCTCGCGGCCGCGGTTGTCCTCGGGGCAGCTGGGGCCAGCCTGGCCGGGCCAGTCGCAGCCCAGACGATCGTTGTGCAGGGCAGTCAGCGCGTCGACGCCGAGACGATTCGCTCTTATTTCGCGGGGACCGATCAGGCGCGCATCAACCAGGCTGTTCGCGATCTTTACTCCACGGGCCTTTTCTCGGATGTGCGCGTCCGCAACGAGGGCGGCCGTCTGATCGTTCAGGTCACCGAGAACAGCGTCATCAACCGGGTCGCCTTCGAGGGCAACAGCAAGGTCAAGAGCGACATCCTGCTCGCCGAAGTGCAGACGAAGGCGCGCGGCGCATACAATCCGGCCACCGTGCAGGCTGATATCGACCGCATCCGCGACGTCTACCGTCGCGCGGGCCGCGGCGCGGCGACGGTCACATCGCGCACGGTCGATCTGCCGAACGGCCGCATCGACGTGGTCTACACGATCAACGAGGGCGGCAAGACCGGCGTTCGCTCGATCGAGTTCGTCGGCAATCAGGCCTACTCGGCCTATCGCCTTCGCGGCATGATGCAGACGACGGAAATGAATTTCCTGTCGTGGCTGAAGAATTCGGACGTGTATGATCCCGACCGCATTTCGGCGGACCTGGAGCTCATTCGGCGCTTCTATCTGAAGAACGGTTACGCCGACTTCCGCGTCATCGGGTCGGATGCGCAGTTCGACGAGGCGCGCCAGGGTTGGATTGTTACGATCACTGTGGATGAAGGGCTTCCGTACACGGTGGCCAGCGTCAATGTCGACTCGCGCATTCCCGACATGGACGCCTCGGCTCTGCAGTCGGTCGTTCGCATTAAGGCTGGCGACGTATACAACGGCGATCTGGTCGAGAAGTCCGTCGAAGCCATCCAGCGCGACGTCGCGCGCAAGGGTTACGCCTTCGCGGCGGTCCGGCCGCGCGGCGACCGGGACACCACGACGCATACGATCAATCTTTCGTTCGTCGTCGAGGAAGGTCCGCGCGTCTACGTCGAGCGCATCACCATTCGCGGCAACACTCGCACGCGCGACTACGTCATCCGTCGCGAGTTTGAGCTTGGCGAGGGCGATGCGTACAATCGCGTGCTCGTCGAGCGCGCCGAGCGCCGCCTGAACAGCCTCGGCTTCTTCAAGCGCGTCCGCGTCGTCAACGAGCCTGGCTCCGCGCCCGATCGCATCGTGATCGTGGTCGACGTTGAGGATCAGCCGACGGGGTCGTTCGGCATTTCGGGCGGTTACTCGACGCAGGACGGCTTCATCGCCGAAGTGTCGATTTCAGAGTCGAACTTCCTCGGCCGTGGTCAGTTCGTGCGCGCCTCCGCCACGCTCGGCCAGCGTGTTCGCGGCGTCGACCTGTCGTTCACCGAGCCCTACTTCCTCGGCTATCGGCTCGCTGCTGGCGTGGACCTGTTCTGGCGCGAAAACACCAATTCAAACTATGCGTTGTATGACACGTCGAACGTCGGCGCGACGCTGCGCATGGGCATTCCGCTCACCGAGCAGTTCTCGATGGGCGTCCGGTATTCGATCTACCAGACCGAAATCAAGATACCGAACGACGCCAAGCGTCCGTACAACGATTGTAGCCGGGTGATCGACGGCGTGACGCCGATTCCTCCCGATGCAAGCTTCAACTGCATGACCAACGGCGAAGCCTCGCTCGCGGTCAAGGAGGCTGCGGGAACGTGGCTGACGTCGGCGGTCGGTTCAACGCTTTCCTACAGCACGCTCGACAATGCGCGTAACCCGACTTCGGGCTTGTTTGCTGAAATCCGCGGCGACGTGGCCGGCCTGGGCGGTGACGCCCGCTGGGTCCGCGGCATCGGCGACCTGCGCTATTATTATCCGGTCTGGGAGAACGTGACCCTCATGGCCCGCATGCAGGGCGGCCAGATCGCCGCCTTCGGCGGAAACGACCTGCGCATCGTGGACAATTTCAACCTTGGACCGAGCCTTGTGCGCGGCTTCGCGCCGGGCGGCATCGGACCGCGCGATATTTCGCCGGGCGTTGGGAACAATCGTACGGCGTCGTTGGGCGGCACCACCTACTTCGGCGGCTCGCTTGAATTGCAGTTTCCGATCTGGGGTCTGCCGCGCGAAGTGGGTCTGAGGGGCGCGCTGTTCGCCGACGCTGGAACGCTGTTCAACTTCCAGGGCAAGACGAACTTCGCTAACGGCGGCCCCTGCACTTACTATGCGCAGAATCCGGCGCCAGTCGGAACTAACATTGATTACGTCGGCATTAATGGCGCCTACTACGGTCAGTCGAACTGCATCAACGTTTACGACGAGAACGTGATCCGCTCCTCCGTCGGCGCAAGCCTGCTCTGGTCCTCGCCGCTTGGCCCAATCCGCTTCGACTACGCCTTCGCCCTCAGCAAGGCAGAGGGCACCGTGACGGACTACAGCAACGGAAGGAAGATCGGCGGCGACGTGACCCAGGCCTTCCGCTTCTCGGGCGGCACGAGCTTCTGACCGCGGCGGGCCTAGGCCCGTCCTGTCCAATCCGGGGATATCCCGGGCTAGAATCGGCTTTGAAGTCTTGCAGCGCGCCTCGCTTCATGCGAAGGCGCGTTTTGCTTGGCGAGGGGCGTACGGCGCGTCCCCGAAAGGGTCATAATGAGCGAACCGGTGTTCTTCCGGCGGGAGACGGCGCCCACACTGCGCGATGTCGTCGAATGGACTGGGGCGAAGGCCCCCGAGGGCGCGGACCTGTCGCAGACGATCAACGAGCTTGCGCCACTCGATCAGGGCAGGCCGGGCGCGCTCGTCTTCCTCGACAACCCGAAATACTCGGATCAGGTCAGCGTGACCCGCGCGACCGCCTGCCTCATGTCGGCGCGCTACGTGACAAAGGCGGCGCCAGGTCTTGTGACGCTGGTCACGCCCGAGCCCTATCGCGCCTTCGCCGTCGTCGCGGGCCGGATGTTCCCCACGGCGCTGCGCCCGCAATCCGTGTTCGGGGCGACCGGCGTATCGCCGGGCTCCTTCGTTCATCCGGAGGCGCGGCTTGAGGCCGGCGTCGTCGTGGACCCCGGCGCAGTCATTGGTCCGCGTGCGCAGATCGGCGCCGGGACGCTCGTCGGCGCGAACGCTGTGATCGGACCAGACGTTTGCATAGGGCGCGACTGCACGGTCGGGCCGAACGCGACGGTCCTTCACGCACTTGTCGGCGACCGCGTCTACCTGCACCCGGGCGTGCGCATCGGCCAGGACGGCTTCGGGTTCGCGATGGGGCCGGGCGGGCACCTCAAGGTGCCGCAAGTTGGGCGCGTCATCATTCAGAACGATGTCGAGATCGGGGCCAACACGACGATAGACCGCGGCGCCAACCGGGACACGCTGATCGGCGAAGGCACGAAGATCGACAATCTCGTGCAGATCGCGCACAACGTCAGCGTGGGCCGCCATTGCGTCATCGTCTCGCAGGTTGGCGTTTCCGGTTCGACCGAGATTGGGGATTTCGTCGCCATCGGCGGACAGGCGGGCCTCACCGGGCATCTCAGGATCGGGCCTGGCGCCCAGATCGCCGCCCAGGCTGGCGTCATGAACGACGTGCCGGCCGGGGAGCGGTGGGGTGGCGCGCCCGCGAAACCTCTTCGTGAATTCATGCGCGACATCGCCACGCTTGCGCGTCTTTCAAAATCGAAACAGGACAATCCGTCAGCTTGAAGCAATCGCGGCCGCAGGGCCGGGGCAGGGAAAAGAATGACCGAGAACGCCGATCGGACGCTTGAGACCGTCGATATACAGAAGCTGCTTCAGTATCTGCCGCACCGCTATCCGTTCCTGCTCGTCGACCGGATCATCAATTGCGACGGCGACCTGAGCTGCGTCGGCATCAAGAACGTCACGGCGAACGAGCCCCAGTTCATGGGGCATTTTCCCGGACAGCCGATCATGCCGGGCGTGTTGCTGATCGAGGGCATGGCGCAGACCGCTGGAGCGCTTGCCGTTCACTCATCAGGCTCCAACCGTCCCGACGTCGTGTACTTCATGACCATCGACAAGGTGAAATTCCGCAAGCCTGTGGTTCCCGGCGATCGTGTTGAGTTTCACATGACGCGGCTGAACAGGCGCCGGAACATGTGGTGGTATCGCGGCGAGGCGAAGGTGGACGGATCGCTCGTCTGCGAGGCGGAGCTGAGCGCCATGCTGGTCGGGGCGAAATCGGAAGGTCGGTCGTGAGCGGTTCCTCCATCCACCCGTCCGCCGTTGTGGAAGACGGTGCGCGCCTTGGGGAAGGCGTCCGCATCGGCCCCTTCTGTCATGTCGGCCCTGACGTCACGCTCGCCGACGGGGTTGAACTCGTGTCTCACGTCGCGGTGCATGGCCGCACGGCGATTGGCGCGCGCACGCGCATTTTCCCGTTCGCCTCCATCGGTCATCAGCCTCAGGACCTCAAGTACAAGGGCGAGCCTTCTACCCTCGTCGTCGGCGCCGATTGTCTCATCCGCGAAGGCGTGACGATGAATCCGGGGACGGAGGGCGGACGCATGACGACGACCGTCGGGGACAAGTGCACGTTCCTCGCCAATTCGCACGTCGGCCACGACTGCCGCGTCGGCAGCAATGTGATCCTCTCGAACAACGTCATGCTTGCCGGGCATGTGACCATCGGCGATTTCGTGATTTGCGGCGGCGGCGCCGCCGTCATTCAGTTTGCGCGCGTTGGTTCGCATGCATTTGTCGGCGGCCTGAGCGGACTCGAGAACGACCTGATCCCTTACGGTCTCGCGATGGGAAATCGCGCGCATCTGGCGGGCCTCAACCTCGTCGGCCTTCGCCGCCGGAGTTTCTCGCGCGAGGCGATCCACGACCTGCGCCGCGCCTATCGCCTGCTTTTCGCGGCGGAGGGCACTCTCAAGGAGCGTGTGGAGGACGTCGCTGCGGAGTTCAGCGATCATCCGCAGGTGCATGAGATTCTCGATTTCATCCGCGACGGCGGCGACCGGGCCATCTGCACGCCGCCGGCGGTCGTGGATGCTGGCGCGTGAAGGCGCGGCCGGACGAGCGATTGCCCGGCTCCCTCGACGTGTTCCTCGTCGCCGGTGAGGAATCCGGCGATCAGCTCGGCTTCAAGCTGATGCGCGCGTTGCGACAGGCGACCAGCGGCGCCGTCTCGTTTCGCGGCGTTGGCGGCCGCGCGATGGAGGCTGAAGGACTCGCCAGCCTGTTTCCCATGTCCGACGTCGCCGTGATGGGCTTTCTGCCTGTCGTCAAGCGTCTGCCCCAGCTGCTGGCGCGCATCCGGCAAACGGCGGATGCGGTGATCGCCGACCCGCCCGACATTCTCGTCATCATCGACTCCCCTGATTTCACCCACCGCGTCGCCAAGCGCGCGCGCGCGCGCCTGCCGACGCTGCCGATCGTGGACTACGTCAGCCCGACAGTGTGGGCATGGAGACCAGGGCGGGCGGCGAAGATGCGCGCCTATGTCGATCATCTTCTTGCGCTCTTGCCGTTCGAGCCGGACGCGCACCGGCGACTCGGCGGGCCCGCGTGCACCTATGTCGGCCATCCGCTCATCGAGCGCGTCAGCGAGATGCGGCCGGGCCAGGGCGAGCCGGACCCGCGCAACGTGTCGCCGCCCACGATGCTGGTTCTGCCAGGATCGCGGCGCAGCGAAATCGAGCGGCTGTCGGACGATTTCGGCGGCGCCGTCGCCCGCGTGATTGAACGTTGCGGCCCGCTCGACGTGGTGTTGCCCGCCGTTTCGCACCTCGAAGGTCTCATCCGCGAAAAGACAGCGCTCTGGCCGCACCCGCCGCGCGTCGTGACGGGGGAAGCGGCCAAGTACGACGCCTTTCGCCGGGCGCGCGCGGCGCTCGCCGCATCGGGCACAGTGACGCTGGAACTCGCGCTCGCCCAGGTCCCGATGGTCGTCGCCTACAAGATTTCGCCGATTGAGACGCTATTGCGCTTCGTCGTCAGCGTGCCCTCGATCGTTCTCCCGACGCTCATACTCGGCGAAAAGATCATTCCTGAAATCCTGCAGGAAGAATGCACGCCCGACGCGCTGGCGGCGGCGCTCGTTCCGCTCATCGAAGGCGGCGCGGCGCGCGACGCGCAACTCGCGGCGCTTGCGCGCGTTGGCGAGATCATGGCGCTGCCCGAAGGCGAGCGGCCAAGCGATCGCGCGGCGCGCATCGTGCTCGCGACAGCCGGGTTGCCCAAATGACCGAAAAGCCCGATTGAGTGTCTGCCAGCCATGTCGAACGGCGCACCGTGTGCAGGGCAGACCACCGGCCGGCCGGCTGACGAAGGACCGGACCGGCGGCAACCGGCGATGGAGAACATGTCGAAGCCCGTGTTTACCTATTGGGAGGGGCCCGTTTCCTGGCTGGAGCGCGTCTGCATCGCCTCCATTCAGGACGCTGGTCACCAGCTCACGGTCTACACGGCCGATCTCCATGCGCTCCAGAACGCCGGGCTTGGCGCGCCGCTAGCGGATGTGCGCGATGCGCTCCCCGAAGCTTCGGTGGCCTATCGCTACAGGGAGCAGATGCTCTTCAGTTACTTCGCCGACATCGCGCGCCTGGCCCTGCTCAGGCAGGGCGCGGGAATCTGGGCGGACGCCGACTGCCTGTTCCTGACCCCGTTGTCCGCTCCGGCGGAGTACATCCTTGGCAGCACAGGGCGGCGGAAGGTCAACAACGCCGTCCTTCTGATGCCGCACGATTCACCGGCGTTGCGGGAGTATTTCGACGCGATTACGTCGGAGCCGATGAAAATGCCCTGGGCTACTCTGCGCCGCAGGTTCCTGCGCTACATGGCTTCGCTGCGTTCCGGCGGAGCCCTGCAGATCACCCACAACAGCATCGGCCCGCGCGCGCTCACCTACTACGTGCGCAAGCACCGCTTGTGGCCTCATGTCTCGCCGCCGCAGCGATTTTATCCCGTATCGCCAGGCGAGGTCGCGTGCCTGATCGACCCGGACGACCGCGCAGCGCGGGCGAAGGTCGAATCCGGGGAGACGCAGATCGTGCACACCTGGCACAATTCGCTTGGCGTCCTGCGCGCACTGGATAGCCCGCCGCCTCCAACCAGCTACCTTGGCCAGCATCGCAGGAGACTTGGAGTATGAGGAAGCGCGTGTATCGCAACTCCAGCGGCCTGCAGGCGTTTGTGGATCGTGTGGCGGACCGGCTTATAGACCGGGCGATCAAGCGCCGCCGGCGCACGCTCGCCGCGCATTTCGAACAATCCTTCGGGTGCGTGGTGAAATACGGACCGTTCGCGGGGTTGCGGCTCAGCCCTGATTCCTGGTGGGGCCGCTCGGACAGGGCGGGCATGTTGCTCGGCTTCTATGAGCGTGAGGTCCTCGAGACGCTGGCCACGAAGCCGGAGGGGTTTCGCACACTCATCGATATCGGCGCGGCCGACGGATATTACGCGATCGGCGGCCTGGTTTCCGGCCTGTTCGACAAGGCTGAATGCTTCGAGAGCTCCGAGCAAGGACGGCGCGTGATCGAACAGTCGGCGGCGATTAACGGCGTATCCGACGCAATTCGCATTCACGGCGTCGCCGCGCGCGATTTCTACAAGTCGGTCGATCCGCAAATGCTCAAGGGATCTGTCGTTCTGTCGGATATCGAGGGCGGCGAATTCGACATCTTCGATGAAGAAGCGCTGTTCGCGCTGCGCGAGTGCATGATTGTCATCGAACTGCACGAGTTCATGCGGGGGCAAAAGGGGGTGGATGAACTGGAAGACCTGAAGCGCCGGGCCAGCAACTGGTTCGATGTCCGTTTGCTCAGCACCGCCGCGCGTGACCTGTCCGGTTATCCGGAACTGGAACACATGACTGACTCGGACCGATGGCTTATGTGTTCAGAAAGCCGTCCGAGGCTCATGAGCTGGCTGGCGCTGCGTCCGAAGGCCGGATGATCTCAGTCGATCACGGCGGCCATTTGACGTTGTACAACTCGTCGAGCTGTCGGGCTCGGATGATTTCGCCCGCAGACTTTCCAGCGAAGCAGTCCGAGATCAGCGGGTAGAGAAGCCCGTCACTTTTCAGGACCTCCGCTACGTTGTGCACGCAATCTTCTCTCTCGAAGTATATTTTTTGCACGTTCTTCTTATCCGGCATCAATGCAAGATGCGCATCGTCCGAGCCGCCCTTGGCAGCAACAATGTAGTATTGTGTCGTGTTGTTGAAAGAGCCCGCAAGCGAGGGAAATCGCCAATCCCTGACGGCGTCGACGTACTTGCGCCACCTGGTTTCTCCGGGAATGACGTCGCGCGACACCGAGTATTGCGGAACAATAGCGACCGCGCTTGAAATTGGAAAAAACCTTGTCGCCAGAATTGCTAGAAAGCCGCCCATGCTGTTCCCGAGCGAACAGATCACCTTATCTCGTGCGTAAGGCTCCAGAAGCTCGCCAAGCTGTGCAAAATTCAGATTGTTGCCCCATGATCGCTGACGGTCGATTACGTAAACTGCGGTCGCAGATTGCGACGCATTGTAAAACTCCGGACTTTGAACGTCGACCCCGCCGATCGCATGTCCTATGCCGGTGAAACAAAGTATCACCCGACTCGAAGCATGCTCGATCACCTTCACAGTCAACTTGTCATTATCGATCAACGTCTTCATGCAAGTATCCTGCACAACGCAGCCGTGATTGAGACTGCGAACTTCTGTTCCGATCCGCTCCTAACCGATTGATGCGTTCATCTTGTAGGTGATCAGGCCGCGAACGGCGGCAATCGGGGCTATAAAGTATTTCTTTTTGATCGACGATGACTTGTGCTCGGAGGCGACTGTCACTGAACTTACTTGCTTTGGGAGCTCCAACTTCCATCGATCATCGCGCTCATAATCGTAAGCGCGTAGGTCTTCGTCCATGTCGCCCCATGTTGCGATCTGCTGCGCCACCCGCGCCGCGTTCTTGCGCCAATTTCCAATACTGCTAGAACTGATTGGCCGCACGCCATTCAAGGCGACAAGGTAGCTGTCGGACACTGTTTCGTCCGATCCGAATGAGCTGAATGCGGCCTTGCGCTTGAGGAAGGGCGCCCACTGCGCGATCTTGTCCTGCACGGAATCCGCGTCGCGCACGAGATCTTCGTACTTCACGACCAGAAACCGCGGATGCTTTTCGAGCGACATCGCAATTCGGCGTGCACGCTTCCATATCCCGAGATTGGCGTAATAGCCATCCGGCCGAAGTCCATGCTTGCTGACGATCGAATCTCGAGGATCTCGCACCAGGCATATGACATGCACCCTGGGGTCCACCATAAAGCGGGGCCGCATGTAGAATATGTCTTCCGGACGCTTCGTCAGGCAGACGCCGGAGACCGGAAAAAACCGGGCCAGCGCCATTTCCGTATCTTCATAGCGGTCCAGTTCGAATCCGACACGCATGCACTCTGACAGCAGCGTCGTGCCAGACCGCCCCGTAAATCCAACTATATGAAGGCGTTTCACGATCCCGCCCTTCTGCCGAGAAAGCCAATTCCGAGCCCGGCGAAGGGCGCCGGCTCGCGGAGCCTTATTATCAGGACTCTACTGATCGTCAGGCGTTGCGCAAAGTCTGCCCCAATTGGTCAAAGGCCGCCCGGAGGCGGCCTTTGGGTATCATGGAGCCGGCTTCGATTATCCACGCTTGCCGAGCGGAATGTACTCGCGCGCTGGCTCCCCTGTGTAGAGCTGGCGGGGGCGGCCGATCTTCTGGGACGGATCCTGGATCATTTCCTTCCACTGCGAAATCCAGCCCACCGTGCGGGCGACCGCGAACAGCACCGTGAACATCGACACCGGGAAACCCATCGCCTTGAGCGTGATGCCCGAATAGAAGTCCACGTTCGGGTACAGCTTGCGCTCGATGAAGTATTCGTCGGAGAGGGCGATGCGCTCCAGCTCCATCGCCACGTCGAGCAGGGGATCGTCCTTGATGCCGAGTTCGGAGAGAACCTGATGGCAGGTCTTCTGCATCAGCTTCGCGCGCGGATCATAGTTCTTGTACACGCGGTGGCCAAAGCCCATGAGGCGCGTGTGGTCCTTCTTGTCCTTCACACGGCTGATGAAGGCGGGAATGTTCTTGACGTCGCCGATCTCGGCGAGCATCGCGAGCGCCGCTTCATTGGCGCCGCCGTGCGCGGGGCCCCACAGGCAGGCGATGCCGGCCGCGATGCAGGCGAAGGGATTGGCGCCCGACGAACCGGCGAGGCGCACGGTCGATGTCGACGCGTTCTGCTCGTGGTCAGCGTGCAGGATGAAGATCCGGTCGAGCGCGCGGGAGATGATCGGGTTGACCTTGTATTCCTCACACGGCACCGCGTAGCACATGCGCAGGAAGTTCGACGTGTAGTCGAGGTCGTTCTTCGGGTAAACGAACGGCTGGCCGATGTTGTACTTGTAGGCCATCGCCGCGATGGTCGGCATCTTGGCGATCATGCGCATCGAGGCGACCATGCGCTGATACGGATCGTTGATGTCGGTCGAGTCGTGATAGAAGGCGGCCATGGCGCCGACGCAGCCGACCATGACGGCCATGGGATGCGCGTCACGGCGGAAGCCCGAGTAGAACCTGGCCATCTGCTCGTGCACCATCGTGTGGCGCGTGACCCGATAATCGAAGTCGGCCTTCTGCGAGGCGGTCGGCAGTTCGCCTTCAAGCAGCAGGTAGCACGTCTCGAGGAAGTCACCGTGCTCCGCCAGCTGTTCGATCGGATAACCGCGATAGAGCAGAATGCCTTCGTCGCCGTCGATGTAGGTGATCTTCGACTCGCAGCTTGCGGTCGACATGAAGCCCGGATCGTAGGTGAAGGCGCCGGTCTGCGCGTAGAGCTTGCCGATGTCGACCACGTCGGGGCCGATCGTGCCGCTCTTGACCGGCAGGTCGACCGTCTTGCCGTTGATCGTGATGTTCGCTGTCTTCGTCATGACATTCTTGCCTTCGTTCTCCGGCGGGCTTGCATTGCGCCCGGCGCCGCCGCGAGGCTTCGCCTCAATTCATCGGACATCTGGACACAGCGTTTGCTATCCGATCAGAGGCCTGCGTTCAAGCCTGCCACGGCTGCGCCGCGCGAGGGTTGCGGCGCTTGTTTGTGCAAGGTTTACCGTCCTTGCGGCGTTTTCTGATCGTTCGGCGCGCAAGCGGCCGCTGTAGCGCCCGCACAGGTGCAAGTCGCCCAAGCAGACGGCAGTTCCCGCCGCATCAGCCGATAGTCTGATCCGCAAGGCGGGCCATACTTTCGTCGCGGCCCAGCGTCTCGAGCACGTCGAAAATACCGGGCGAAGTCGAACGGCCCGTGAGCGCGGCGCGCAGCGGTTGCGCGACCGAGCCGAGCTTCGCGCCGGAGGCTTCGCAATAGGCCCGGACGGCCGCTTCTGTTGACGAGGCCGTCCAATCGGGCAACGCCGCAAACACCGGCTGCAGGGCGGCAAGATGGGCGCTGCCCTGGGCCAGAATTTCAACAGCCTTCGGCTCCAGCGGCAGTGGCCGCTCGGCATAGAGGAAACGCGCGCCGTCGAGCAGTTCGACGAGCGTCTTGGCGCGCTCCTTCAGTCCGGGCATGGCGGCGAGCAGCTTGCGCTTCATGGCATCGTCGAGCTTGCGGGAAAGGTCCTCGCCGCCGGGCAGGTACGGCAGCGTGGCGATCAGCGCGTCGAGCAGTTCGCCGTCCGGCGTTGCGCGCATGTAATGGCCATTGAGGTTTTCGAGCTTCGCGAAGTCGAAGCGCGCGGCCGAGCGGCCAATCTGCGGAAGATCGAAAGCTTCGATCATTTCCTGCGTGGTGAAGATTTCCTTGTCGCCGCTGCTCCAGCCCAGACGGACGAGGTAATTGCGAAGCGCGGCTGGCAGGTAGCCCATCGCACGGTAGGCGTCGACGCCGAGCGCGCCGTGACGCTTGGAGAGCTTTGCGCCATCGGGCCCGTGAATGAGCGGGATGTGCGCCATCACGGGCACGCTCCAGCCCATCGCCTGGTAGATATGCGTCTGGCGCGCGGCGTTTGTGAGGTGGTCGTCGCCGCGCACGATGTGCGTGACGCCCATGTCGTGATCGTCGACGACGACCGCCAGCATATAGGTCGGCGTTCCGTCCGAGCGCAGCAGAACGATGTCGTCGAGATCCTTGTTCGGGAACACGACACGTCCCTGCACCTGGTCGTCGACGACCGTCTCGCCGTCCTGAGGCGCCTTGAGGCGCACGACGAACTTGAGACCCGACGCTTCGGCAGCCGTCACATCCGCCTCGCTGCGGTCGCGCCAGCGGCCGTCGTAGCGTGGAGGGCGCTTTTCGGCGCGGGCCTTCTCGCGCATCTCCTCCAGTTCCTGCTGCGTGGCGAAACATTTGTACGCCTTGCCCTCGGCGAGCATCTGGCGGGCAACTTCCGCGTGACGGTCCGCGCGCGCGAACTGATAGATCGGCTCGCCGTCCCAGTTCAGGCCGAGCCAGTCGAGCCCGTCGATGATCGCGGCGATGGCGGCGTCGGTCGAGCGTTCGCGGTCCGTGTCCTCGATGCGCAGCAGCATCTTGCCGCCGAACCGGCGTGCATAAAGCCAGTTGAACAGCGCTGTGCGCGCGCCACCGATATGCAGAAATCCGGTTGGGGAGGGGGCGAACCGCGTAACGACGGCTTCTGACATTTATTGCTCTCGGAAGGCTGACTGAAGATCTCTTGGATTCTGGCCGGCGTCTGTGGCCAAGCCTCCGGTCGAGGGTTTCGCGGAGGCGCGGGTCGTGTAGCATCAGGGGGGCGGATTGGGTAGCGCATCGCGTTCGCAAATCCGCCGATTTGAGCACGAAGTCATTTTTTGAGCGGGTCAATGGGCAGGGGCCGGGGGGGCAGCACAATTGCAGCGCCGCCAGAGGGGCTGGCGCGGCCTGCGCCGTGGGGCGGGCGGGCCGCCGGCGCGTCCGGGCGGCCCTTCAGCGAGGGCGTCCGCGCGGCGCTTGCCCATGAAGTCGCCATCGAGGCGCAGGCGCGCAGGCCTTTCCTCTGGCTGCCGGTGTTCTTTGGCGCTGGCGCCGTACTCTATTTCGCGGCGGAGCGCGAGCCGCCGCTGTGGCCCGCGCTGATCGCCTGCATGGTGTTCGCCCTCGCCGCGGTTCGCGCCAGGCGAACGGAGCGCATGGCGACGATGCGCTTCGCTCTCGCAGCCGCGTTCATGTTCGCCGGCTTCGCGGCCGGCGCCGTTCAGACCAGGATGGCGGCTGCGCCCGTTATCGATCGCCAGATCGTGGCGAGGGCGACGGGCTACGTCGAGTCCATCGATGCGCGCGGGGAGGGCGCGCGCCTGTTGGTGCGCGTCGGCTCAATAGCCGGCCTCACGCCCGCGCAGACGCCGGAACGCATAAGGGTGAACATGCGCGGCAGACCGGACTTCGAATCCGGGGCGACCATCGCCGCGACGATGCGGTTGCTGCCGCCGCCGTCGGCCTCAGTGCCCAACGGCTATGATTTTGCGCGAGAGGCGTGGTTCCGTCAGATCGGCGCGGTCGGCAACCTTGTTTCGCGGCCGGAGCTTGCGCCAGCGTCCGGCGCGCCCGCCAGCGTGCGGGCGATGGCGGCGATCGATCGCGCGCGCAACGCGCTCACCCAGCGTATCGCGGAGTCGATCGGCGGTGCGAAGGGCGCGGTCGCCGCCGCGCTCGTCACAGGCAAGCGCGGGCTCATCCCGGAGGCGACCAACGAAGACCTGCGGGCGGCGGGCATCTATCACGTCGTCTCGATTTCCGGGCTCCACATGATGCTGGCCGCCGGCATTTTTCTCTGGAGCCTGCGGGCGCTGCTCGCGCTTTTTCCGGCGATCGCTCTGCGGCGGCCGATCAAGAAATGGGCCGCGGCCTTCGCGATCCTCGGGGCCTTCGCCTACAATCTTTTTTCCGGATCGGAGGTCGCGACGGAACGGTCGATGATCATGATCGTGGTGATGCTGGGCGCGACGCTCGCGGATCGCCCCGCCATCTCCATGCGAAACCTCGCCATCGCCGCGCTTGTTGTGCTTGCAATCGACCCCTCGACCGTGCTCGGCCCCTCGTTCCAGATGTCGTTCGGCGCGGTCGCGGCCATGGTCGCCGTATACGAGCGCAAGCCCGGCAAGCTCCCGAAGGGCGATCTGCGCGAGCGGCCCGCGGGGGCGGTCGAGAAGGGTCTGACCGTGCTCGGAGCGATGATCGTCACGACCCTGGTCGCCGCCCTCGCGACGGATCCGTTCGGCGCCTATCATTTCAATCGCGTCTCGATGTATGGCCTCGTCGGCAATGCGCTGGTCCTGCCGCTGGTCGAATTCGTCGTCATGCCGGCCGCGGTCTTCGGCGTGATTGCGAGCTTCTTTGGTCTCGATGCGCCGGTCTGGTTTCTGATGGGGCAGGGCGTCGGCTTCATGCTGCACGTCGCCGGATGGGTGGCTGAGCTGCCCGGCGCGGTTCGCATGACGCCGTCCTTTGGCCCGGGCGCGCTGGTCCTCATGGCGCTGGGGCTCCTGTGGCTGACGCTGTGGCAGTCGCGGCTGCGATGGCTTGGCGTCGCGATCTCCGCTTCCGGCGTCGCTCTCGCGGTGACCGCGCGCCAGCCCGATCTCCTGGCCGACGCGCGGGGGCAGGCGCTGGCCTATCGCGGGGTGGACGGACGCCTGCATGCGCTCAATCCAAGGGGCGATTACTTCACGCTGGCGCAATGGCTGGCGGGCGACGCCGACCCGCGTGAGCCCCGGACGCTTGAAAAACCCGAGGGCGCGGGTTGCGACCGGAGCGGCTGCATCGGCCTGCTGAAGGACGGCCGAGTCGTCGCGCTCGTACTGGAACGTGCGGCGATGCCGGAAGATTGCGCGCGCGCCGACATCGTCGTGACACGCCTCCATACGCGCGGCGCCTGTGCGAAGGCGCCGCTCGTTCTGGATGGCGCCCATTTCGACGCCTTCGGAGCCACGCGCGTCTTCTGGGACGGGACGGGAAGCGCGCGGCTTGTGACGGCGCGAACCGCGCGGCAGGATCGCCCCTGGTCGCGCGCGCCGAAGCCCGGGCCAGCGCAGCCGCCAACACAGGGAGACGGCGACCCGCAGCCCGACGCTGCCTACGACTGGGACCGCGAGTGAGGCGGTCTTGAAGACCGCCCCGTTCAAACACTGGGCAGCGGCGATAAGGCGCCGTTATGCAGCGCGCTCCATTCACGGGGCGATCGCGGGCGGCCTCCGCTTCTTCGTCGCCTGCTCGTAGGCGTAGGCGAACGAGATCATTTTCGCGTCGTCGTAGGGCCGCCCAAGGAAAGTGACGCCGGCCGGAAGGTTGTCGCGCGTGAAGCCCGCCGGCACGACAATCGACGGCACATAGACCAGGAACGTGTTGATCGCCGGCGCGCCATAGTGATCGCGATAGGGCGGGTTCACCCCGTCGCGAATGAGGCTCGGCTGGTGTTCGACGGCCTTGTGCACAATGGCGTCAAGGCGATGGTCCGCCATCACCTTCATCAACCGCGTCATCAGGGTTTCGCGCGCGCGCAGGTAGGCGTAGTGCGCCGCATCGGAGTTTGTCGCGAGCCATCGCTGCATGGCGCCCCTGCCAATGCCGGGGAAAAGCGGCGATTTCGCCGCCTCTTCCTTGTCCCTGTAGGGCGCGCCGGGACTGGCGGCGGCGTAGGTCCGGAAAGACTCAGCGTCGTCGTCGTCGGACCGCGCGCGCTTGGCGAGCAGCTCCTTCAGGTCCGGTATTTCGATCGGGTCGACGAGCGTCGCGCCCGCGGCGGCCAGATCGGCGACGGCCGCGTCGAAGACCTCCTGAACCTTGGCGAAGTCGTCTGTCCCGGGCTCCGATCCATGACCGATGCTGGTGCGCAGGATGCCGATCCGCGCGCCTTTCAGCGCCTCCGGATCAAGCCCGGCGCTGTAGCTTTCCGCCGCCTTGCCGACGCCCATCGCCGTGACAGGGTCCTCCGGGTCGTAGGCGACCATACAGTCGAGCACCTTGGCGAGATCGGTCACAGTGCGCGACATGGGCCCAAGCGAGCCGAACACCGACGGCCACCCGCCGAACACGCCTGTGCGGCTCACAAGGCCGGCGGTCGGGCGCATGCCGACGACGCCGTTCCAGGTGGAGGGCCTGCGGATCGAGGCGTAGCCCTCCTGGCCGATTGCGACGGCGCACAGGTTGGCGGAGACGGCTGCGCCTGAACCGCCGGACGATCCCCCGGCGGTGCGTTCCAGATCGTAGACGTTGCGCGTCGAGCCGAACAGGGAGCCATGCGTGTCGCCCGCGCCGAGTTCGCCGAGAGTCGTCTTTGCGATGAAGATCGCGCCCGCGGCGCGCAACCGCGCCGCGACGAAACAGTCGGCGCCGGGATTGTGGTCCTTGAACAGGACGGAGCCCATCGTCGTGGGCATGCCTTTCACGTCGGCCTGATCCTTCATGACGAGGGGAACGCCATGCAGCGGACCTGTCAATCCGCGCGCGCGGAAGGCGGCGTCGAGCGCGTCGGCTTCCTCCAGCGCGTGAGGGTTTGTGGAGATGATCGAATTGATCTTCGGGCCGCTGCGGTCGTAGGCTTCGATGCGCGCCAGATAGCTTTCGACAAGTTGCCGGCAGGTCAGACGACCGGATTCATAGGCCGCGTGAATGTCGGAGATGGTGGTCTCCGCAAGCTGAAAAGGCGTCTTGGCGTCCATCTTTCTCTCCATCGGCGCTTATAGTGTGGAATCGCGCTGAGGATAGATCGCAGGATATGTGCCAGCAGCCTTCAAGCCCGTCAGTATCGCCGCAACAGGCTCACGAGCTTGCCCTGGATGCGCACGCGATCAGGACCGAATATGCGCGTCTCGTAGGCGGGGTTCGCCGCCTCGAGCGCGATGGAGGCGCCGCGCTTGCGCAACCGTTTCAGCGTCGCTTCCTCGTCGTCGATCAGGGCGACAACGATGTCGCCCGTCTCGGCGGTGTCCTGCTTGCGGATGATGACCGTGTCGTTTTCGAAAATGCCGGCCTCGATCATGGAGTCGCCGCGCACTTCGAGGGCGAAATGCTCTCCCGTGGAGAGCATGTCGGGGGGCATGGAGATGGTGTGGCTCCGGCTCTGGATCGCCGAGATCGGTGTGCCGGCCGCGATGCGGCCCATGACCGGGATCGCGACGCTGGAGCCGGTCTCCTCGGAAGCAACGGGCGTGCGTACGCGTCCAAGATTGCCCTCGATAACCGGGAACCGTCCCCCGCGTGAGGCCGCAGATGGCGTCGCCGACTCAGGAAGGCGCAAGACTTCCAGCGCGCGGGCGCGGTTGGGCAGGCGGCGGATGAAGCCGCGCTCCTCAAGCGCCATAATCAGGCGATGAATGCCGGACTTCGAGCGCAGGTCGAGAGCGTCCTTCATCTCGTCGAAGGAGGGCGGCACGCCCGTCTCCTTGAGACGCTCGTTGATGAACCGCAGCAACTCGCTCTGCTTTTTCGTCAGCATGGACGACGATTCCTTCCATCTTCCAGCCAGGCCGCCGGCCTGGCCCAACGACTCGCTGGCGAGCCGAACCGCCCAATATTGAGCCGAATCGGCTAAACAAACCATGAACGAACTCTATCTGTTCTTGCTGCGTTCCGCAACGCGGGCGATTATGTACTTTACAAACCACGCGGCTTGAGCTAGTCTCCTAGTCATAGGAGCCAACAATGTCCGTCCTGAGCAAACCCTACTTCCACGACGAGGCCGAAGCCTTCAAGCATCTTGAGGGTATTCTGTGGCCGGAAGGCCCTGTCTGCCCGCATTGTGGTTCGCTCTCGGGGAAGCATTACGATCTGGCCAAGACCCGCCTTGGCCTTCGCAAGTGTTCGGATTGCCGCAAGCAGTTCACGGTAAAGGTCGGCACGGTTTTCGAGTCGGCCCATATCCCGCTGAACAAGTGCCTACAGGCTGTGTACCTGATGACCTCCAGCAAGAAGGGCATCAGCGCGCATCAGCTTCATCGTGTTCTGGAGGTTAGCTATAAGTCGGCGTGGTTTCTGGCCCATCGCATCCGCGAGGCCATGCGTTCGGGCGATCTTGGCCCGTTCGGCGGCGGCGGCGGTATCGTGGAGGTTGACGAAACCTACATCGGCAACATCAAGGGTCGTCCCGTCACCAAGGGCGGCTATCACAAGCACACGGTTCTGACGCTTGTGGAGCGCGATGGCCGCACCAAGAGCTTCCACGTTGACGGCGCGAAGGTGAAGGACGTTGCGCCGGTCATTCGCGAGAACCTCGCCCGCGAAGCAAAGCTGATGACCGACGAGTCCACGATTTACAGGAAGCTCGGTCGCGAGTTTGCCGCGCACCTGACGGTGAACCACGCGGCGAACGAATGGGCGCGTTACACGAACGTCCGCACACTACCGGAAGGCAAGCCGCTGGTCGTTCATACGAACACGATTGAGGGCTATTTCAGCATCTTCAAGCGCGGCATGAAGGGCGTTTACCAGCACTGTGGCGAGAAGCACTTGCACCGCTATCTGGCTGAGTTCGACTTCCGGTACAACAACCGAGTCGCCCTTGGCATTGCTGATAAGGAACGCGCCGGAAATGCGTTGAAAGGCATCAGCGGCAAGCGGTTGAAATATAAGGGATGCAATAGCGCCGAAGCTTAAAAAGCTCTGATTCTATTGACATTTCATATCCGAATGACCATCTTAACGTTGCAGGACTGATCCCGTCTTTAGCGGCGGGGGTAGGCCCTGCTTGGGGCGCTTGGGGAAACTCAAGCGCCCCCGTTATCTGATGACACCCATGCTGTCTCTAGGGTTGCATTCCCTGACAACTGTGTTGGTCAAAACGTCAAACGCTTTGTGAATCCCATATTTGTCTTTGGACGGTAGCCGCTTTTCACGACGCAAAAGGGCGTATGAGCAGAAATCCGCGAGTTGGATAAAGTAGGATTTTTCTGAAGGCTTGAAGAATGGGTCTTCGATCAGGCGGCGTGTGGCGACGTTATTCATGTAGGGTCCAACCCTGATCGGGTTCCATACTGAGAGTTGTCGAGAAAGCTTGGTGTATTCTGCCTCTTTTCCTTCATCGCAGATAAGCATGGCGTGACTCCCCCACGCCTCCATTGTTTTGTGGACCCTTGTGATGAGGCGTTCATATGCCCATTCGATGTGGTCGCTTCGACAGGCGGAGAACAGCCTGAAGGTTGGTGTTGAGTCGATCATATGAAAGGCGGAGTGAAAGATTTGAGCCCGCCTATGTTTTGTGATGATGTTGGGTCCAAGCCTACCTCTACCCGCGACAAATTCCGTGGCATGAAACTCGCGGTTTATTAGTATTCCATCGGACTGCTTTAGCCCTCTGCGCCATTCACGGACAACATCGAAGGTTTGCCGCCAAGATTCTGCTGGAACCGCCAGGGTTGCAATTGTGAAGAATGGGCGCTCGTAAGAGTCGTCTAGATAGATTAGGTGCATATATGACCGGCCAAGGTAAAAAAGGCCCTCAAAACTTAGGGCAGTCTGACAAGTTCAAGCAAGCCGCCCGAGAGCTTGAATGTGACGAAGACGCCGCGCACTTTGACGAGCGGCTAAGGAATGTCGCCCGGCAGAAGCCGAAGGACGAACCAAAGAGCCCTCCAAAGAAAAAATGATCCGCCATTTTCTCCTATTCAATCCGATAGCAGCGGGGCTGGCTGCATTCGGGTATTGGCTGCGGCGGAAGCAAATCGACGCGATTTTTCCTAAGGATTAGCGGCCTGCCAATATTGGCTCTATGCGCTGATTGAATTTCTTGACGTCGTAATCGTCTCCGACCTCAAGAACTAAAACCTTGTCCTTGTCGTGCAGGGAGCTTCTGGATTGTAGTTCAGGTTGGAATGTCAGGCGGTCGCGGATTTGTGCGGCAGCCTTGGCGGTTCTCAGTAGGAATGCAAAAGAGCTTCCATCTGCCGACCTGTGCGAAAGCAGCGGCCCCTTTGTGGCGATCTTCTCCAGTTCGTTTTGAACGAACGGGACCGCCGCCTGTAGGTATTGCGGCGTAGCTAGGTGGCATTCGACTAGCACGAAGTAGAGCTTTTCATCCGGCATGAGCCGAACCTAAGCGATTCGCCAATGGTGCGTAAAGTACATAATCGCCCAACGCGGTTCCCCGGACTTTTCGGTTCAGGCTCGCTCGGTGGTGAATGCCGGACGCCACCCCATCGTGACGGGAGCAAGATCGCGCCTTGCGCCTGCACCGGCGCCGCCAGTTGGATCTCCAATTGGATCGCCGGTTGTTTCGACTTCCGGGCGCGGCTGCTGCTGGGCAAGCCCGCGTGCTGGCCGCATGGCTCCTCACGCCCCTGGAGCGCGCGGCGCCGCGGCGCGCCTCACCGGCTCCGCGATCATTCTGCCTGGGCCGCGCGCGGCCTGAGAAACCGCGCCAACATGGGCGAACATTAATGATCGCGTCATCACAGGTCTCTTGCGGCGCTTCGGGGCTTTGCTAGAACAGAGGCGCATACAAAATCCCGAGAGGGGGATGGAGGGAAACGCATGGACCGCAGGCAGGTACTCGGAGGCATCGGCGCTGGCGCGCTTTCGGTTTCGTTCGGAGGGGCGGCTGCGTTTGCGCAGGCCGATTGGCCGGCGCGCGCGATGCACATCTTCATCGGCTTTCCCGCAGGCAGCGGCGCCGACATTCTCGGGCGGTATTTCACCAACAAGATAGCGGAGGCGTCGGGCAAGCCTGTGATCGTCGAAAACCGTCCCGGCGCAAACAGCAATATCGCCGCGGGTCTGGTTAAGAACGCGAAGCCGGATGGCTACAGCATCCTGTTCATCGCGTCGTCCAACACGGCGGCCAATCCGTTCCTGTTCAAGCAGCCCGCGTTCGACGCGGTGAAGGACTTCGTGGCCGCCGGAACGTTCGCGCAGATCGTGTTCGTCCTGGTCGTGAAGCCGGACTCTCCGTTCAAGACGATCGAGGACCTCGTCAAGCACCTCAAGACGAAGGAACAGATCCGTTACGGCACGACCAACCAGACCGCCATCATGGCGACGGAGCTGTTCAAGACGATGACGGGCACGAAGGGCGTCAACGTCGGGTATCGCACGGCGCCGGAAGCCCTGCCGGACGTCACGAACGGCACGCTCGACTACATGATCATGGATGGCACGTTCGCCGCGGGTCAGGTTCGCGCAGGCCGGCTGCGGCCGCTCGCAGTGACGACGGCGCAGCGCAGCGCCTCGTTCCCCGGCGTTCCGACGATGGCCGAGGCGGGCCTCAAGGGCTACGACTTCGCGCCATGGTGGGGCGTCTACTTCCCGAAGGGCACGCCTGACGCCATCGTGAAGAAGATGGAAGGCTGGCTGCAGCAGATCACGAAAACGGAGGAAACAGCGAAGTTCCTCGAAAGCGTCGGCGCCATTCCCAACAGCGACACGGGGGCACAGGCCGACAAGCGGCTTCTGGCCGAGATCGAAAGGCTGGGGCCGATCATCAAGGCCGCCGGCATCGAGCCGCAATAATCCCTTCGGAAAAATCAAAAGCAAAACGGCGGCCCAACAGCCGCCGTTCCAGTTTCCGGATGTGTGCGCCTCATTCGGCCGCGAGCGCCGCGGACGCCTTGAGGCCCGGCAGATCCTTGATGCGCGGGTAGACCTCCTTGGCGAACAGGCGGATGTTGCTGACCGTGCGCTTGTGATCGAGGAAGCCGGCCTGCATCATCATGAGCAGGTGGTCGAAGCCGCCAACGCGCTCGTATTCAAGCTTGATCTGGTCGACGACCTGATCCGGCGTGCCGTACATGACCACGCCGAGTTCACGCTGTTCCTCGAGCGTCACCTGACGAAGCGCGTCGTTCGTGCGCGAACGGACGTCGGCCCCGCGCAGGCCCACGACATTGGCGGCGACCGGCACATATCCGGGCGGATTGCGGAACTGCGGCTCCACCTTCGCCTTGAGGTACCATGTCAGCTCGCGCGCGCCGGCCTCGGCTTCGGCCTCGGTTTCGGCGACGTACAGCAGTGGCATGAACGCCAGCCCTCCGCCGCCCGGCTGGCCGTTGTCCCTGTAGGCGCTGCGGTATGCGTCGAACAGCATGCGGACCTTGTCGTAGGTCTGCAGGAAGGTCGCGAAGACATATCCTTTCGAGGCGGCCTTCTTCACAGAGCCGACGTCGCTCGATCCCGTCACCCACACGGGCGGGTGCGGCGTCTGGTAGGGACGGGGCCAGATATTGATCGCGCGCTTGTGCGTGAAACGTCCCTCGAAGTTGAAGGGGCCTTCGGTCGAGGTCCAGGCCTTGACGCAAAGGTCGACGCCTTCCCAAAGCCGATCGAGCGTTTCGGTCGGGTTGGCGTTCGATGCAAAGGTTTCATAGGGCACGCCGCGCACGAAGCCGGCATGCAGGCGGCCGCGCGAAATGCAGTCGATCATCGCCATCTCCTCGGCGATGCGGATGGGATCCTGCCGGTTGGCGATGGGATTTCCTAGGATGCAGAGCTGGGCGTTCTTCGTCTGGCGCGCGAGAATCGCGAGCGAAAGCGGCGCGCAGGTGTCGATGCAGGTCGCCGTCTGATGGTGTTCGTTGACCATCAGGTCGAGGCCCGCCTCGTCGGCGATCATGTGCTCGTCGAGGTAGCGGTTGTAGAGGTCCGCGCCGATCTTTGGGTCGAAATGTTTGCTCGGCAAATTCACCCGCATGCTGGAAATCGTGTCCAGCGGCGGCAGGTGCGGGTAGGGCATCTCTGTAAAATACCAGGCGCGCATGGGCCTAGAACCTCCCTCGGTTCTTCGCTTCTTGGACCTGCATCGTGCCGCCGCGCGCCGGCAAGATCAAGCCTTGCCGTAAGCGACTGTTCGCCCCATGCGTTGCGGCTCGCGTCCGGCTAGAGGGGTATATAGCGGCAGGGTTCGCCGGCCTTCGCGGGGGGCGCATGGGGCGGGCGCACAATCAGCGCATGGGCGCGGGCCAGAATGCCGAGCATTGATGAGTCCTGCCGCGTGAACGCCGTCACGACCGCCTTGCCTTCTTCAACGCCCGCCAGCGTTGCGCGCAGATAATCCTGACGCTGATCGTTCCCGGGCAAATCGGCGCCGAGGACGGCGGGACGTGTCGCGTCCACGCCGGCGTCGGGGTCGCCGGAGAGCGCGCGGACGAGCGGAACCAGGAACAGCACGGCGCAGACGATCGCCGACACAGGATTGCCCGGCAGGCCGACAATGCGCATGTCGCCGATGCGCCCATGCATGAACGGTTTTCCGGGCCGCATGGCGATGCGCCAGAACCCAAGCTCCATGCCCTCGCGGGTGAGCGCGGTTTGCACGAGATCGTGATCCCCGACGGACGCGCCGCCGAGCGTCACCAGCACGTCGGCCTCGAGGTCGCGCGCGCGGCGGATGGAGGCCTCCAGCGCGGCGAAATCGTCCCCCGCGATGCCGAGATCGATGACCTCCGCGCCGGCCTGGCGCGCATAGGCGCCGACGGCAAAATTATTGGAGGCGACGATCTGGCCGGGGCCGGGCTCCTGGCCTGGCGGCACAAGCTCGTCGCCGGTCGCGAGGATCGCCACGCGCGGGCGCCGCACGACGGAAAGCGTCGCGTGGTTCATGGCGGCGGCGAGCGCGAGTTCCGCCGGTCCCATGCGCCTGCCGGCCTTGAGCAACACGTCGCCCGCCGCGAAGTCGAGGCCGGCGCGGCGCACGTACCGGCCGGGCGGTTCGGAGGCGAGCGCGGTGACGAAGCCGTCCTCCGCCCTTGCGTCCTCCTGAATGAGGATCGTGTCGGCGCCGTCGGGCACCGGCGCGCCCGTGAAGATACGGGCGGCCTCGCCGGGGCCGACCGATCCTGCAAATCCGTGGCCTGCGGCGCTGACGCCCAGCACCTTGAGGCGAGCGGGAACGCTCGCGATGTCGGCCGCCCGCACCGCGTAGCCGTCCATCGCCGACACCGCACACGGCGGCTGCGTGCGCCGCGCGGCGAGATCGTCTGCGAGCCTGCGGCCAAGCGCATCGGAGAGCGCGACATTCTCGGATTCGAGCGGCCGCCCGGCTGACGCGAGGATGCGCGCCAGGGCGTCTTCGACAGGCAGGAGGGGCGAGCGCGTCATGTCAATTCCCGTCCGGCTCGTCCGGGCGTTTCCAGTCGCCGGATTTGCCGCCAGCCTTCTCGACCATGCCGATCCCTTCGATCGTCATGAAGCGGTCGACGGCCTTCACCATGTCGTAGACCGTGAGGCAGGCGACGCTGACGGCGGTGAGCGCCTCCATCTCCACGCCGGTCTTGCCGGTGACTTTCGCCGTGGCGCGCACGCGCACGCCCGGAAGGGCCGGGTCGGTTGCAAGATCGACGACGACCTGTGAAAGGGCGAGCGGGTGGCACAGCGGGATGAGATCATGCGTGCGCTTGGCGGCCATGATGCCAGCGATGCGCGCGGTTCCAAGCACGTCGCCCTTCTTGGCGTCGCCGGCGACGATGAGATCGAGCGTCTCGCGTTTCATGACGACGCGGCCTTCCGCGACGGCGATGCGCTGTGTCGAATCCTTGCCCGACACATCCACCATGTGCGCTTCGCCGCTTTCGCCTATGTGCGTGAGCTTGCTCATCACTTGCCCTGGATTGGAGCGCCGTGCAGCAGGTCGTGCGTCGCCTGGGCGACGTTCTGCTGGCGCATGAGGCTTTCGCCGACGAGAAACGCCCGCACGCCTGCGCGCGCCAGACGAATGCAATCGTCGTGTGTCGCGATCCCGCTTTCGCCGACCACGATGTGGCCCCCGGGCACTTTCGGCGCGAGCTTCTCGCTGACTTCAAGCGTCGTCTTGAACGTGTGGAGATCGCGATTGTTGATGCCGATGAGCTTTGTCTCGAGGCGCAGCGCACGTTCGAGCTCGGCCTCATTGTGGACTTCGACGAGAACGTCCATGCGCAGATCGTGCGCGGCCTTGTTCAACTCCTTCGCCGTCTCGTCGTCGACTGCGGCCATGATGATGAGGATGCTGTCGGCGCCCCAGGCGCGCGCCTCGTAGACCTGATAAGCGTCGTAGAGAAAGTCCTTGCGCAGCGCGGGCAGGCGGGTCGCGCTTCGCGCCGCCGTCAGAAATTCAGGCGCGCCCTGAAACGACGGCGCGTCGGTCAGGACCGACAGGCAGGCCGCACCGCCCTTCTCGTACTCCTTTGCAAGCGCCGGAGGATCAAAATCAGCACGGATGAGCCCCTTCGACGGACTCGCCTTCTTTATTTCGGCGATCAGCGCAAACGAACCCTCTTCGAGCTTCGTCTCGATGGCGTGCGCGAAGCCTCGCACCGGCGGCTGTTTCTCGATCGCCCGCTCGAGCGCGTGCAGCGGCATCCGCACTTTCGCCTCGGCGATTTCGCGACGCTTGTAGACTTCGATCTTATGCAGGATGTCGGCCATCCGGAACGCTCCCCTCAGGTCCTTCCGGACACTTCAATCAGCTTTGCGAGCGTGGCTTTCGCCTTGCCGGACGCGATCGCGCCGGCAGCCATGTCGGCGCCCTGGCGCAATGTCTGCGCGCGGCCCGCGACGATGAGCGCAGCGGCCGCGTTCAGAAGCGCGATGTCGCGATAGGCGCCTGGCTTGCCGTCGAGCACGGCGCGCAGCTCCGCCGCATTGTGCTCGGGCTCGCCGCCGCGCAGATCTTCCGGCCTTGCGCGGACGAGGCCCGCATCCTCCGGAGTAACCTCGAATTCACTGATGTCACCCTTCGCGAGCGCCACGACCTTGGTGGCGCCGGTCGTGGTGATCTCATCGAGGCCGTCCGAGCCGTGAACGACCCAGACCGTTTCCGACCCGAGGTTCCGAAGTGTTTCCGCCATCGGGCGTTGCAGATGCGGCGCGAACACGCCGACAACCTGCCGCTTCACCGAGGCGGGGTTGGAGAGCGGCCCGAGGATGTTGAAGATCGTGCGGGTGCCGAGTTCGACGCGCACGGGCGCGACGTGGCGCGTGGCGGCGTGATGGGTCGGCGCCATCATGAAGCCGATGCCCGCCTCGCGGATGCAGGCTTCAACCTGCGGCGGCTGAAGGCCGATGGTCACGCCCAGCGCGGTGAGAATGTCGCTGGCGCCGGACTTGGAGGACGCCGCGCGGTTGCCGTGCTTGGCGACGGGCGCGCCGCAGGCTGCGACCAGTATGCAGGCGAGGGTGGAGACGTTCCATGAACCGGCGTTGTCGCCTCCTGTGCCGACGATGTCGATCGCGTCGGCGGGCGCGTTCACGCGCAGCATCTTGGCGCGCATCGCGGAGACCGCGCCGGTGATCTCGTCCACGGTTTCGCCGCGCACGCGCAGCGCCATGAGAAAGCCGCCCATCTGCGCCGGGGTCACGTCGCCCGACAGAAGCGACTCGAAGGCCGCCTCCGCCTCGGCGCGGCCGAGGCTCGCGCCGCTGGCGACTTTGGCGATGATCGGCTTGAACGAGTCCATATGCCCCTCAGCTGTGGGTCGCGAGCGCGCGTGCGCCGTGGGCGGCGTTCCATTCGCGCGCAAGGTCGATAAAATTCGCGATGATGCGGTGGCCGTGCTGCGAGAGAATGCTCTCCGGGTGGAACTGCACGCCATGAATAGGGAACGTGCGGTGCGCGAGGCCCATGATCAGGCCGTCCGTCTCGGCGGTGACTTCCAGCTCCGCCGGCAGGGTCTCTCGGCGAACGACGAGCGAATGGTAGCGCGTCGCCTCGAATGGCCCGTTGATCCCCCGAAACACGCTGCGCCCTGAATGCTGGATCTTAGACAGCTTGCCATGGACCGGGATCGGGGCGCGGATCACCTCGCCGCCGAACGATTCGCCCATCGCCTGGTGGCCGAGGCACACGCCGAACATCGGGATGGACGGCGCTGCGGCTGCGATCAGGTCGAGGCAAATTCCGGCTTCGTGCGGCGTGCAGGGGCCAGGAGAAAGCACGATCGCGTCCGGGCGGGCCTCCATGACACCCCCGACGCTGATCTCGTCGTTGCGGCGCACGGTGACGGTCGCGCCCTGAGACCCCAGATAATGCACGAGGTTCCAGGTGAACGAGTCGTAATTGTCGATCAGCGTGACCGCGGTCATGCGGGGTCTCCTTGGCCGTCCTTTTCGGCCCCGGAACCCCGCGCGTCAAGCCGCAGGAGCGAGCACGGCCAAACCGTCGCATTGCGCGGCGCAGCGGGCAGGCGCAAGGATGAAGCCATGGAAGGACTGAACGAACCGCTGATCCGCCTGTCGAGCTTTCTGGGCGTGCTCGCCGCGATGGCTGCCTGGGAGCTGGCCTCGCCGCGCCGCAGGCTCTCTGCGCCCAAGGGCCTGCGATGGTTTTCCAATCTGGGAATTGTGGTCGTCAACACTGTCGTTCTACGGCTGATTTTCCCGCTCGCAGGCGTCGGGTTTGCTCTCTACGCGGCGGATCGCGGCTGGGGGCTCGGGCCGCTGCTCGGCGCGCCGCACTGGCTGTGGGCGGTCGTCTGCGTGATCGTTCTCGACGCGGCGATCTGGGCGCAGCATGTTCTGTTTCATTTCGTGCCCGCGCTGTGGCGGCTGCACCGCATGCATCACGCCGATCTCGATTTCGACGTGACGACGGGACTGCGATTCCATCCGGTCGAGATCATCCTGTCTATGCTCATCAAGTTCGCCGTGATCGCGATACTTGGCGCGCCGGCGATTTCCGTGCTGATTTTCGAAGTGCTGCTCAACGCGACGGCGATGTTCAATCATTCGAACGTGAAGCTGCCGGGACGCATGGACGCCTTGCTGCGCAAGCTCATCGTGACGCCCGACATGCACCGCGTCCATCACTCGGTCGATCCGGGCGAGACGCATACGAACTTCGGGTTCAACCTGTCGATCTGGGACCGGCTTTTCGGCCTCTACAAGGCGCAGCCGAAACTGGGCCACGAAGGCATGTCCATCGGTCTGCCAGTGTTTCGCGATCCGGGTGAGTTGCGGCTCGACCGGATGCTGATGCAACCGCTCCGTCAGGATGAGGAACGCGCGGTGAAGCAGGCTTGAATCACTGGCCGCGCCGGGCGCTGGTCGCGAAGCGCACGGCCTCGTCCGCAGCCTTGAAGAGCGCGGCGGCCTTGTTCACGCATTCGCGGTGCTCGTTCTCCGGCACGGAATCGTAGACCACGCCAGCGCCCGCCTGCGCATGCATATACCCGTCCTTGATGACGGCGGTGCGCAGCACGATGCACGTATCCATTTCGCCCGATGCGCCGAAGTACCCGATGCAACCGGCATAGATGCCGCGCTTGTCGACTTCCAGTTCGTCGATGATCTCCATCGCGCGCACCTTTGGCGCGCCGGAAACCGTGCCTGCCGGAAAGCCCGCGCAGAGCGCGTCGATGACGTCGTGAACGGGGTCGAGCCGGCCTTCGACGTTCGAGACGATGTGCATCACATGGCTGTAACGTTCGATGAAGAACTGGCCGGTCACGTCGACCGTACCGATCTGCGACACGCGGCCGACGTCGTTGCGCCCGAGATCCAGCAACATCAGGTGCTCGGCGCGCTCCTTTGGGTCGGCGAGGAGTTCGTCAGCCAGCGCCTGATCCTCGGCGGGCGTCTTGCCGCGCCAGCGCGTGCCGGCGATGGGGCGGATCGTCACCTTGCCGTCGCGCACGCGCACGAGAATTTCCGGGCTCGAACAGACGATCTGGAAGCCGCCGAAATCGAGATAGCAAAGGAAGGGCGCGGGATTCACGCGGCGCAGCGCGCGGAAGAGGGAAAAGGCCGGCAGTTGGAAGGGCGCGGTGAAACGCTGGGAGAGCACGACCTGGAAGATGTCGCCTGCGCGTATGTACTCCTTCGCGCGCTCGACCATCTCGAGGTAGCGCGCTTCGGGCGTGTTTGACTCCGGCGGCGCCGCCAGCAGATGCGGGTCGGCCGGTTGCGGCGGATGGGCGAGGGGGCTTTCCAGCACCGCGACCACCGCGTCGAGGCGGGATTGGGCGCTTTCCCAGGCCGCGCGCGCGTCGACGCCCGGCTGCGGGCGCACAGGCGTCACGATCGAGAGTTCGTCGCGCACGGAGTCGAACACGACCATCAACGTCGGGCGGATCATCACGGCGTCGGGCACGCCGATGGGGTCGGGCTTGGGCGCCGGCAACCGCTCCATCTGCCGCACCATGTCATAGCCGAGATAGCCAAACACGCCTGCGGCCATCGGCGGCAGCGAACCGTCGGCGTCGATACGCGATTCGGCGATCAGCGCGCGCAGGCCCTCGAGCGGTTTCATGTCCATGCGCTCGAACGCGTGCGCATCCGTCAGCGCCTTGCGGTTGATCTCGCACACGTCTCCGGTCGCCCGCCACACGATGTCCGGATCCATGCCGATCATCGAATAACGTCCACGCGCCGCGCCGCCTTCGACGGATTCGAGCAGGAACACGTTGCCCGTACGCGAGGCGGTCAGCTTCAGGAAGGCGGAGACGGGCGTCTCCAGGTCGGCGACGAGGGTCGTCGCCACAAGGCTCGGCTTGCCGGCCTCGAAGGCGCGCGCGAAGTCAGCGTACTGGGTCTGGGTCATCGCGCGCCGCCGGCCTCAGTTTCCGTCCTGACCGCCGCCGACGGCGAGGCGCACCGCCGCCTCGTTGATCGAAACGCCGAGTTCCTCCTGCACGCGTGCGACATATTGCGCGAGGATGTCCTCGGTCAGCGTGTTCCGCAATTGCGGCTCGAGCGCCTTGAGGTTCTCTTCTTCCGGATCGAAAGCTGGAACGATGGCGTCGTTCACCTTGAAGACGATGCGGTCGGGGCCGGAGGCGACGGAACCGACCGAACCAACAGTCACAGCAAAGGCGCGAGTCACCGCGGGCGCCGGAAGCCTGGACGGAACGAGGCGGCGCACTTCCTGATCGAACTGGGGCTCAAGACCGACGCTTTTCGCAACGGCCTCAAAGCTTTCGCCGCCTTCGATGCGCTTGACGAGTTCTGTCGCCTTCTCCTGAAGAAGCCGTCCCGCCTCGTCGCTGCGCCACGCCGCGGCGACCTGCGCGCGAACTTCATCGAGCGTGCGGTCGCGGGCAGGGTCAATGCCCCCGATCTCGAACCACATGTAGCCTCCGTCCCGGGTCGAAATCAGGTCGTTGTCGACGCCGATGTCTGAACCAAAGGCGGCGCGCAACAGGTTTTCCGCGTCAGGCGTCTTGATGGCCGGCGCGCCGTTCCGATCCCGTCCGGCGCGGTCGACGTCCACGGTCACCGGCGTCAGGCCGATGGCCTTCGCCGCCTCCGGAAGCGTCTTGCCGGACGTGCGCTGGTCCTCGATCTTGTCGCGTATGTCGCGGACCTGATCGCCCGCGCGGCGATCCGCGATCTCCTTCTTGACCTGATCGGCGACGTCCTCGAAGGGCCGTGCGGACTGAGGCTCTATCTTGGTCACGCGCAGAAGAACGTGGCCGAACTGCCCTTTGACGGGCTGGCTCACCTGGCCCTCCGGAGTGGCGAACGCGGCCTGCGCGATGGTCGGGTCGACGAATTCCGACCACGCCAGCGTGCCAAGGTCTATGTCGCTCTGCGACAGCTTGCGTTCCTCGGCGAGCGCGTCGAACGTCAGCCCTTCCTCGACCCGCTTGCGTGCCGCCGCGGCCTCTTCCTCGTCGGGAAACACGATCTGCTGAACCGAGCGCTTCTCGGCGGCCGTGTAGCGCGCCTTGTTGGCCTCATAGGTCCGGCGCGCGTCGTCGTCGCTCACCCTGGACGGGTCCGAAACGGACGAAGGCGTCACCGACAGATAGGCCAGGGTGCGGTATTCCGGCGCCCGGAACGCCTGCCTGCGCTGCTCGAAGTACGCCTTGAGCGCTTCTTCCGACGGTTCGGGGATCTCCCCGGCGAAACTTTCGGGCAGGACGATGTATTCGACGCTGCGCGTTTCCGCGCCGTAGCGGTGGGCGGCTTCGAGCAGAACCCTCGGAATGACCGGATTGCCGGCCAACGAAAGCGCAAGTTCGCGGCGAAGGTAGTTCATGCGCTGATCGAGCAGGAAGCGTTGCTCGTTCGGATAGCCCGCCTCGCGCAGCGCATCGTTGAACCGCTGGCGCTCGAAGCGTCCCGTGGGGCCAAGGAAGGCCGGGTCGTTCACGATCGCCTGCGCAATGTCGCGGTCGGCCATGGCGAGGCCAAGCTCCTTCGCACGCTGGTCGAGCGCGGCCTCGGAAATCAGGCGCTGCAGCACCATGCGATCCAGACCGGCGGCGCGCGCCTCGTCGTTGGTGATCGCGCGGCGCGCCTCGCGCTGCCAGTTCTGCAGCTGCGTCTGGTAGGCTTGGCGGAACGCCTCGGTCGTGATGTCGGTTTCGCCAACCTTGGCGACCGTGCCGACGCCGAAGCCACGGAAAATGTCTCCGATGCCCCAGATCGCGAAACTGAGGATCAGGAAGGAGAACAAAATTCCAACAACGATCTTGCCGAGCCAGTTCTGCGAAGCCCGGCGCATGCCTTCCAGCATATTTGCTCGTCCGTTTTGGCGCGGCGGCCGCTGCGCCCGCTGATGATTCCGCCTCCAATAACCGTTGACGGCGGCTTTGCATAGCGCACGCGCTCTGGTAACCGGGCGCGAACAGTCAAGGAGGAGCCATGACCAGCCGACCCCGTCCCCTCGTCGCCGGAAACTGGAAAATGAACGGGCTGAAAAGCGCGCTCGGCGAAATAGAGGCCATGGCCGCCGGTTACGACGACGCGCTGCAGGCGAGGATCGACCTGCTGGTGTGCCCTCCCGCGACGCTGACGGCCGCCGCCGCCGCGGCCGCGAAGGGCCGCATCGCCATCGGGGGACAGGACTGCCACGCCAAGGGTAGCGGAGCGCACACGGGCGACATTTCCGCCGAAATGCTGGCAGACGCTGGCGCCGCCTACGTCATCGTCGGCCACTCCGAGCGCCGCGCGGACCACGCGGAAAGCGATTCTGCCGTGAAGGCCAAGGCCGGGGCGGCCCTGCGCGCCGGCCTCGTCGCCATCGTCTGCGTCGGCGAGACGGAGGCGGAGCGCAAGGCCGGAAGGACGCTTGGTGTGGTTGGCGGGCAGATCGCCGGGTCTCTGCCCGATGGCGCGACAGCGGCCAACCTCGTCATCGCCTATGAGCCGGTCTGGGCGATCGGCACGGGACTTACGCCGACGCCTTCGGACGTGGCCGAGGTCCACGGATTCATCCGCAAGGCGCTGTCGAGCCAGATGGGCGAAGCGGGAGCGGGGGTGCGCATCCTTTACGGCGGCTCGGTGAAGCCATCCAACGCGGCCGAGCTCATGGCCGTCGAGAACGTCGACGGGGCGCTGGTGGGCGGCGCAAGCCTGACGGCGAAGGATTTTCTCGGCATCGCAGCCGCCTATCGCTGAGGCAGGGCCGCTTCGACGCGCCGCTTGCCCTTTGCTTTTGGGGCGCCATCGTGTATCACGCGCCGCAATCGGGCCGCGGCGCATTCGCGGCGACTTCTGGCGAGTTTCATGGAAACCGTACTCATCGTCATTCATCTGATGATCGTGATCGCGCTCGTGGCGGTCGTGATGCTGCAGCGTTCCGAAGGCGGTGCGCTTGGCATCGGCGGCGGCTCCGGCTTCATGACCGGGCGCGGCCAGGCGAACGCCCTGACCCGCGCGACCGCCTGGCTTGGCGCGGCGTTCTTCTTCACCAGCCTCGCGCTGACGCTGCTGGCGAACATGAACCGGGCGCCAAGCTCGGTGTTCGACCAGGTGCAGCCGCAGCAGCAACAGCAGCAGCAGGCTCCAGCCGGCGGAAGCCTGTTCGACCAGCTTCAAAGGCAGGAGCAGGGCTCCCCCGCGCCGGCAGCGCCGCAGCCCCCGAGGCAGTAAGCCTTCACGGCAAAGCTTCGCAAGGGCCGGTTCGCCGGCCCTTTTCGTTTGGTCGTTCGACCGTCTGGAACTGGCCGATTGCGGCGGGCGCGGGCGCTCGCCTGTGAACAGAACGTCGCGGGGGCGATTTTTCGCTCCCCGAATCGGCCCAAAGGGAATAGGTGTAAGCTCCCATGGCGCGGTACGTATTCATCACCGGCGGCGTGGTTTCCTCGCTCGGAAAAGGGCTTGCCTCTGCGGCCCTTGGTGCACTCCTCCAGGCCCGTGGCTACACGGTTCGCCTGAAGAAACTCGACCCCTACCTGAACGTCGATCCGGGCACGATGAGCCCGTATCAGCATGGCGAGGTGTTCGTCACCGACGACGGCGCGGAGACCGATCTCGATCTCGGTCACTACGAGCGGTTCACCGGCACGTCCGCGCGCAGGTCGGACAACATCACGACCGGGCGCATCTATCAGGAGATCATCGCCAAGGAGCGCCGCGGCGACTATCTCGGCGGCACGGTGCAGGTGATCCCGCACGTCACCAATCACATCAAGGAATTCGTGCTCGGCGGCGAGAACGAGGGCGTCGACTTCGTGCTTGTCGAGATCGGCGGCACGGTGGGCGACATCGAGGGCCTGCCGTTCTTCGAGGCGATCCGCCAGCTTGGCAACGACCTGCCGCGCGGGCGCTGCATCTACGTGCACCTCACGCTTCTGCCGTACATTCCGAGCGCGGGCGAACTGAAGACGAAGCCGACGCAGCACTCCGTCAAGGAGCTGCGCTCCATCGGCATCCAGCCGGACATCCTGCTCTGCCGCACGGACCGTCCGGTGCCGAAGGAGGAGCGCCGCAAGCTCGGTCTCTTCTGCAACGTTCGCGAAAGCGCTGTGATCGAGGCGCGCGACGTCGGCTCCATCTACGATGTGCCGCGCGCCTATCACGAGGCGGGGCTTGATCGCGAGGTGCTCGCGGCCTTCGGCATCGAGCCGGCGCCCAAGCCCGACATGGGCCGCTGGAACGCGGTGTGCGAGCGAATCCATAACCCTGAGGGCGAGGTCACCATTGCGGTGGTGGGCAAGTACACCGGCCTGAAGGACGCCTACAAGTCGCTCATCGAGGCGCTTGCGCATGGCGGGATCGCCAATCGCGTGAAGGTCAATCTCGACTGGATCGAGTCGGAGGTCTTCGAGGCCGAGGACCCGGCGCCGTATCTTGAAAACGTCCACGGCATCCTGGTGCCCGGCGGATTTGGCGAGCGCGGCTCGGAAGGCAAGATTCTTGCGGCGCGCTTCGCGCGCGAGCGCAAGGTGCCGTATTTTGGCATCTGCTTCGGCATGCAGATGGCGGTGATCGAGGCTGCGCGCTCGCTCGCCGGCGTCGAGAACGCCAGCTCCACAGAGTTTGGCCCCGCGACGGAGCCGGTGGTCGGCCTGATGACCGAATGGATGCGCGGCAACGAACTCGAAGTGCGCCGCGCGGGCGGCGACCTCGGCGGCACGATGCGGCTGGGCGCCTTCAAGGCGCGGCTGAAGGAAGGCTCGCGCATCGCCGGCATCTACGGCTCATGCGATATCGAGGAGCGCCACCGCCACCGCTTTGAGGTGAACACCGCCTACAAGGACCGGCTGGAGGCGAAGGGCATGACGTTCGCCGGCATGTCGCCCGATGGTCTGCTGCCGGAGACGGTGGAGATCGACGACCACCCGTGGTTCATCGGCGTGCAGTACCATCCCGAACTGAAGTCGCGTCCCTTCGAACCGCATCCGCTGTTTGCAAGCTTCATCGCGGCGGCGAAGGCGCAGAGCCGGTTGGTGTAGAGGCGCGGCTATTCTGCGGCGACGCGCTTCACAGGCCCTGTCGCCGGGCGAGCTTCAAGGCATTTGCCAAGAGGGGGCCACTAGTTTCTCAATCGAAACGCCCGGCGTTTCGCCGGGCGTTTCGCTAACTGATATGCCACCTCATCCGTCATACTTCGCATGACACCTTCTCCCGTTCACGGGAGAAGGGTTGCGCACGAAAATTCAGCTTCGATGAAAATCGGTTGGTACATCCCTCTCCCGCGCGCGGGAGAGGGTGGGCGCCGTATGGCGCTCGGGTGAGGGCGTTCCAACTTATACGTCGGTGAAGAGTTTGCGCGGCCCTCATCCGTCACTGCTTCGCAGCGACACCTTCGCCCTACACGGAAGTCGGGTCTACCCGACTTCCTTCACCTCAGAATCCCAAGTCGGGCGGGCCCGACCTGGATGCGGGAGAAGGGAAGGGCGCCATCCTTACTTCGGATGACCGTTCGCGGCGATGAGCTGGTCTTCCAGCTTGCCGAGCAGCTTCATCGTGGAGAGCGCGTCGGCCACAGAGCAGTTCGGCGCGCGCTTTTCGGTGATGGCGGCGATGAACTCGCGGTCCTGGTTTTCAAAACCGTTCATCGAGGGCGCGACGCCGGTGAGGTCGAGCTTCTTGCCGAAGCCGTCCGTCAGGTCATCGTAGAACGACACCCAGGTGCCCTTGTCGCACATGTAGCGGTAGGGCGAACCGATGGGGCCTTCGTCATTGAACGACAGCGAAAGCACGCAGACGGCGCCCGACGGCGTCTTCATGATGATGCCCATGTCCATCGCGATCTTCAGTTCCGGATGGTAGGGCCCCTGCACGGCGAAGGCTTCCGACACCTGCTCGCCGGTCTGGTAGGCGAAGAGGTCGACCGTGTGGCAGGCGTGGTGCCACAGGAGATGGTCCACCCACGAGCGCGGCTGGCCGAGGGCGTTCATGTTCGTGCGGCGGAAGAAATGCGTGTGCGCCTGCATCTGCTGCAGGACGACGCCTTCCTTGCGCAGCTTGTTGTTCATGTACTGGTGCGAGGGGTTGAAGCGGCGCACGTGGCCGGCCATCGCCGTCACGCCCGTCTCCTTCTGCACGCGCACGATGCGCTCCGCGTCGGCGACGCTGTCGCACATCGGGATTTCGATGAGGACGTGCTTGCCTGCGCGCATCGCCTTCTCGGCCTGATCGGCGTGGATCTGCGTCGGACCGGTGATGATGACCGCGTCCACGTCGTCGCGGGTGACGGCGGCGTCGTAGTCTGTCAGCGCGGTCTTGATGCCATAGGTCTCGGCGAACTTGTCGGCGCCTTCCTGCGTGCGCGACTGGATCACGGTGATCTCGGCGCCGGGAATGGCCTTCAGGGCCTTGGCGTGCGCGTTGCCCATGGCGCCGTTGCCGCTGATGCAAAATCTCATCGAGGTGTTCCTCTCCTAAGGTTGACGTTCCGCCGGGGCTGCGCCCCGAAGCTCAGGCCGGAGCATCCGAGGCCCCGGCAATCCCACGCGCGGCGAATTACCACGGATGCCCGGCGTCGTGAATGGCCCGGCGGCGCAATCCGCCCGCGGCCGGGGGGCGTAGGCGGAATGGAATTGATGGAGGTCAGGATGCCGGTAGCGGTTGTGGCGGGCGCGAGCGGAGGCGTCGGAGGCGCGCTGGTTCGCGCGCTGGAGGGGCAGGGCGCGTTCGAGATCGCGGCGCTTTCGCGTGCGGGGGAGCCATCGTTCGACATCACGAACGAGGCGAGCGTGGGCGCCGCCGCGCAGGCGCTGGCCGGGCGCGACGTGCGGCTCGTGATCGACGCGACGGGCTTCCTGCACGATGAGCGATTCCAGCCCGAGAAGAGCCTGCGCCAGCTCGATCCCGCGCACATGCTCCATTCGTTCGCGGTGAACGCCATGGGACCGGCGCTGATGATGAAGCATTTTTTGCCGCTGGCGCCGCGCGAGGGACGTTTCGTCTTCGCGACGCTGTCAGCGCGGGTCGGCAGCATCGGCGACAACAGGCTTGGCGGCTGGCACAGCTACCGCGCTTCGAAAGCCGCGCTCAACCAGTTCGTCCGCACCGGCGCCGTGGAATTGGCGCGCACGCGCCCGCAGGCGATCTGCGTCGCGCTGCATCCCGGCACGGTCGACACGCGCATGTCGGCGGCCTTCGCAAAGTCGGGCCTCGATGTCCGCAGTTCCGACACGGCGGCCACGGACCTGCTGCGGGTGATCGGCGCGCTGACCCCGCAGATGTCGGGCGGCATCTTCGATTACACGGGAGCGCCCGTGCCGTTCTGAAGGGTGGTTAGGACCGCGCGCGTCCCCTCGCGCCCTGCGCGGCGCCTGCGGCGGAGCACTCCAACGGAACTCCCCGCAACGCGCGCGGCCCCGTTCGCTATTCCGCCGCGATGGCGTGCGGACGCGGCTTGTTCTCCATCAGGAGGACGGCGCCGCCGGTGTTCGAGATCGGCACGTGATATGTGCTGTGCAGCTTCGACACGCGGCCCTGCAACGCGCCGCGCATGGCTATCCAGCACATCAGCTCGACGCCCTGCGATCCCGCAAGCTCAATGATCTCCTTGTTGGAGTATTTCGTCAGCGCGACCGGATCGTTGACGATCTTGTCGAGGCAGAGCAGGTCGAAGTCCTTGTTGATGAAGCCCGCGCGCTTGCCGTCAAGCTGGTGCGAGAGGCCGCCCGTGCCGAGGACGACGATCTTTTCAGCGCCCTGCCAGCTTTCCAGCGCCCGGCCGATCGCCTGACCCAGTTTCCAGCATCGCAACGCGCTTGGCAGCGGGTGTTGCACGGAGTTGATGGTGATCGGCACGGTGCGCACAGGCCACTTCGCGTCCGGGTACATCAGTTTGAGCGGAAGCGAGAACGCGTGATCGACGAGATGCTCCTGGCACATCGTGATGTCGAACTCGTCGTTCACGAGGTTCTCGATGATATGCCAGGACAGCGCCGCATGGCCTGGGAAAGCGGGGAGGACCGGGATTCCCCAGCCTTCGTCAGCGTTCTTGTACTCGTCCGCCGCGCCCACCGCGAACGTCGGCATCTTGTCAAGGAAGTGCGACAGCCCGTGATCATTGTAGATGACGACCGCCACGTCGGGCTTTTCCCGGGCGAGCCAGTCGTGGATCGGATCGAAGGCGTCGAAGAACGGCTTCCAGTAGGGGTCCTGTTGCAGGCCCTTGGCGATTGCGCCGCCGATTGAAGGCACGTGGGATGTGGCGAGTCCGCCGATGACGTTGGCCATGTTCGACTCTCCCTTACCGGCCCTGCGCCACGAGATGCGCCTTGAAGTCCTCAAGCGACATGCCCGTCTGCTGCGCGCCGATGTCCTGCACGTTCAGGCCGAAGATCCCGGCGAACTTCGCGAGGTAGTAAACGTTGCCGCCCGCAGCGATCAGTTGCAGCACGTTGCGCGAGCGGATGGCGGCCTTCTGCTCCTCGGTGAGATTGTATCTGTTCATGTAGGCTTCCTCGTCCGCCTTGAAGGCGTCGCGGTTCGCCTTGTCGTTGAAGGAGAAGCACATCTTGTTGAGCGCGTAGCCCTTGCGCGCTTCGTCGCCGCCAAAAACCGGCGTGCCCGGAATGTTCCAATTATACGTCATGGGGACTCCCTCCGCTTTCGTGGGTTAAACATGCCTGCGCGAAGGCCCCGCCGCCTTGACGCCAATCAACCGCAACTGGCGGCCGCCGTCAGAAATCCGCGCCTGCTTGACCGGCGTCAAAGACCGCGCGGCTTGGGCGGCGCCGTGGGCCTCGAAGGCGTGGCCAAACCCGTCCGAAGTTGGGGAGGACAGGAGCCGGGGCCATTCGTAGCGGTTGCGTCGCCATACGCACTGTTTAAGCTCGGTGGCATGGGGATTGCCTCGACAGTCCCGTCCGGCGGAGGGCCAATGGCCGCCGCCAAGCCGAGGGGAAAGAGAATGCGTACGGGGACAATGAAGCTCGCTTTCGCGGCAGGCGCCATCTTTGTGGGCGCCGCTTTTGGAGCCAATGCGCAAACGTCGGTCAAATTTGCGCTCGACTGGAAGTTCGAAGGCCCGTCGGCGCCTTACTTTGTCGCGATCGACAAGGGTTACTACAAGGCTGAAGGCCTCGATGTGACGGTCGACAGCGGTCCGGGCTCGGTGGCCGGCATCGCGCGCGTGGCTGCGGGCACCTATCCGCTTGGATTCTTCGACATCAATTCGCTGGTGCGGTTCCGCGACCAGAATCCCGCGCAGGACGTGAAGGCGGTGATGATGGTTTACGACCGTCCGCCGTTCGCCATCGTCAGTCTCAGGAAGGCCGGCATCAAGGGGCCGAAGGACCTCGAGGGCAAGGTTCTCGGCGCGCCGGCGCCCGACGGGGCGTTCGCGCAGTGGCGCGCGTTCACGAAGGTCAACAACGTCGACGGCTCGAAAGTGAAGATCGAGAACGTCGGATTCCCGGTTCGCGAGCCGATGCTGGCGCAGGGCAAGGTCGATGCGATCACCGGCTTCTCGTTCTCGTCCTACTTCAACCTCGTGCAGAACAAGATCAAGCCCGAGGACATCTCGGTCATGCTGATGTCGGACCATGGCATCGTCATGTACGGCAATGCGATCATGGTGAATCCGGAGTTCGCCAAGGCCAATCCGAAGGTCGTCGAGGGCTTCGTGCGCGCCACGATCAAGGGCTTCATCGACACCGCGAAGAATCCTGATGAGGCGATCAAGTCCGTGATGAAGCGAAACGACACCGCCGACGAAAAGGTGGAGCTCGAGCGCCTGAAGATGGCGCTGCGCGACAATATGGTGACCCCGTGGGTGAAGGAAAACGGCGTCGGCGGCGTCGACATGGCGCGTCTCGCCAAGTCGATCGACCAGATCGCCGACACTTACGAGTTCAAGAACCGCCCGAAAGCCGAGGACATCTTCACGAGCCAGTACCTGCCGCCAGCCGCCCAGCGCAAGCTCTGATCGGAAACGCTTGTGATCGAACTCGAAAACGTTTCGCTGGCCTATGCCGGACGAACCGGACCGGTGCTGGCGCTTGAAGGCGCCGACATCAAGGTGAGCAAGGGCGAGTTCGCCGCGGTGGTCGGTCCGTCCGGCTGCGGCAAATCCACGCTCATGAAGCTCGTCACCGGCCTCGTGCAGCCCACCAAGGGTGTCGTGAAGGTCGACGGTTCCGAGGTGAAAGGGCCAGTGAAGCTTGCCGGGATGGCTTTCCAGAACTCGAATCTGCTGCCGTGGCGCACGGTGCTCGACAATCTCATGCTGCCGCTTGAGATCGTCGAGCCCTACCGCTCCAACTTCCGTTCGAAGAAGGCCGAGTATCGCGAGCGGGCGGAAAGGCTGCTGGAAACCGTCGGCCTGAAGGGCTTCGGCGACCGATTTCCATGGGAGCTTTCGGGCGGTATGCAGCAGCGCGCGTCGCTCTGCCGCTCGCTCATTCACGAACCGGCGCTCCTCATGCTCGACGAGCCGTTCGCGGCGCTCGATGCATTCACGCGCGAAGAATTGTGGTGCGTTCTGCGCGACGTGTGGCAGCGGCTTGGCTTCACGGTCGTGCTCGTGACCCATGACCTGCGCGAGGCGGCGTTCCTTGCGGACACGATCCATGTCATGAGCGCGCGCCCGGGCAAGATCATCGAGACGCGCCACGTTGACTTCGCGCGGCCGCGCAGCCTCGATGTTTGCTACACGACGCCGTTCACGGATCTCGTGCACGTTCTCCGCAACAAGATCGCCGAGGTCCGCCAGCAATGAACCGCAACGTGGAAACGCTCGCGCCCTGGCTGTTCACGGTCGGCCTCTTCGTGTTCTGGGAGGTGGTGTGCCGGCTCTTTAACGTCTCGAGCATCATTCTTCCGGCTCCCAGCGAAATCTTCCAGGCGACGGTGCGCTATTGGGGCCCGCTCATGCGCAACTCGTTCGTCACATTGTGGACGACGCTCGCCGGTTTTCTCATGGCCGTCGGGTTCGGGCTGTTGCTCGGGCTTTTCGTTGGATGGTCCCGCACGATCTATCGCGGGCTTTATCCTGTGATGATCGGCTTCAACTCGATCCCAAAGGTGGCGGTGGTTCCCATCCTCGTCATGTGGTTCGGCATTGGCGAAATTCCCGCCATTCTGACGGCGTTCCTGATTTCGTTCTTTCCCATCGTCGTGAACGTTGCCACCGGGCTGGCGACAATCGAGCCGGAACTCGAGGACGTGCTGCGCGCGCTCGGCGCGTCGAAGCTCGATGTGATGCGCAAGGTCGGCATTCCGCGTGCGATGCCCTACTTTTTCGGCTCGCTGAAGGTCGCCATCACGCTCGCCTTCGTTGGCGCGGTCGTGTCGGAGACGATTGCCGCGAACGCGGGGCTGGGTCACCTGATGACCCAGGCTGGCTCCAATTTCCAGATGCCTCTCGTCTTCGCGGGTCTGCTCGCGCTCGCCGTTCTGGGCATCGGGATGTACGCGGTCACAGCGTGGATTGAGGGCCGCATGACGGGATGGGCCTTTCGGTCCCAGCAAAGCGCCGGCGCCTGACCGGCGCCTGCGTTGCGGTTTCCAGTCGCGCGATCGCCAGCTTTTTCCACCCTTTTCGCAAGACTTTCTTTCCCTTTTTCTTCAACGGAACTTTGACGCGCTCCGCCTAGCTTCGTCGCTGGTTGCAGGAGTGTTGAAATTATCGGAAACGAAGCGGCCCGGCAATTTTGGAACTGGTTTGAGGGCGAGAGGGAGCGCCTCGAGAGCGTTATGCGCGTGGCGGGGGAGCCGGGCTCGTCGGTTGATCCGGCCTCGCTGGGGCCTTGCGGCGCCGAGTTCGCGGAGCGTCTGCGCGCGTTCGCGGAGGGCGTCATCGCCGAGTTCGCGCTGGGACGCGACCATGCCTGCGTCGTCACATTCTCAGCAGGCTATGTCGACGACCTGTTCGATGACGTCTTTGCTCTCGTCGAGACCTCGCCAATTCTCGAAGGCTGGGAGTTTCACGCGCTTCGCCCGCGCAGGACTCCCGAGAGGTTCGAGGCCTTCGGCATCGCCTGCGACCTCAAGGACCTTCGCTTTTCCTATCGGCTTGGCAGCGACAGGATCGTGATCGCACTGCTGGCGGACGAGACGGCCGCCGGCGATTACCGGATCCGGCGCGCGTTCGCGGCGGAACTTGTCGCGGAGCTTCTTGGCGAGGAAGATTATGGCCGCTATGTTTCGGACGTTCTGATGCTCGATTACGAGACATGGCTCGCCGCCACGCCCGGCGGACGCTCTGCGCCGCTTTCGGTTCTTGGACCGACCTTCGACCGGATATTCCGGCGGCCGCAATCACTGCGCCGTCCCATTGTCGGCAACCGCCTGCGGCTGGTTGGTTGAAACGTTTCCAAGTTGCTGATTTACGGTCGACTCTCGTAGCGCTCCTTGCCATGCTGCGGCAAGGAGACCAGCCTTCATGCCTATTTCACGCGCTCACGTTTCGACCGCCTCCGGCGCCAAGTACATGACCCAGCTTTGCAAGCATTGGTCGCATCGGCTGCCGGTCGAATACAATGAAACAACCGGCCGCATCGATTTCGACGCCGAGCGGCGCTGCGTTCTTCACGCCGAACCGGACGGGCTTGAGATCGAGGTGGAGACGGCGAGCGATGAGCAGTTGACGCGCACGCAGGACACCGTGATCAATCACCTCAAGCGTTTCGCCTTCCGCGAAGAGCTTGGCGCGGTAGAGTGGCGCCGTCTCGATTAGGACAAGGGCAGGGCCAGCGTTGATGTCACGCCGACTGGATCACGTGGCGCTCGCGGCGCGCGACCTCGCCGCGCAGGCGGAAGCCTTCCGTCGCATGGGCTTTCGCATCGGCGCTCGCAATCTTCATCCTTGGGGCACGCAAAATCACGTCATCCAGTTCGCGGACACCTTTCTTGAACTGATTTGCGCGCCCGAGCCGTATCATGCTCCCGTCGATCCCGATCCCCGCGTGTTCTCCTTCGCCGCCTTCGTGCACGACTTCGTCCAGTCGCGCGAAGGCGCTGCGATGATCGCTTTGACGGGAGATGATCCCGAAGCCGACGCGCGCGCATTCCGCAGCCAGGACCTGGGCGATTACGAGCCTTTCCATTTCGAGCGGCGCGGGAAGCGCGCTGATGGATCGCTGGCGCATGTCGCCTTCACGCTCGCATTTGCGCATTCGCGCGCTATGCCGGCTGTTGGCTTCTTCACCTGCCGGCACAAGCGGCCGGAGTCGTTCTGGGACAAGGGGCTTCAGGATCACGCCAACGGCGCGTCAGGGCTTTGCAAGGTGACGATTGTCGCGGAAAACCCGGCGGATCACGGGGAGTTCCTGTCACATTTCACAGGCGTTCGGGATTATCGCTCGTCCTCGATGGGGCTTGAATTTACCCTTGAGGGGGAGCAGACGCTCGAAGTCGTCACGCCTCTGGCGTTCGGCTTTAAGTATGGGCCGCAGGCGCACGCAGTTTCGCCGGGCGGCCCGCATGTCGCGGCGTTGGAGCTGCGCACGACTTCGCTCGGGCTTGCCGCCGAGGCGTTGACCGGCGGGCGTATTCCATTCGCTAAGCATCAGGGCCGCATCATCACGCCCGCGAGCGCTGCTTTCGGCGTGACGCTCGCCTTCGCGCCTGGCTAATCGACAGAAACGTCAAGCTCCCGCAGTCGGCGCTCGGCGTCGGGGTCGTGTGTCGGCAGGTAGAGCAGGGGGCGTTCAAGAGCGAGATTCCGTATCGCTACGAGCGTCGAAATTTGCAGGCGCGGGTGAACCGCGAACCCGTCAGGCGCGGCTTCGCACATCGTTGCGTGCAGATAGGAGGCGTCCCCGGCGAAGAAATAGAGCAGATCGCCGTCCTGCACGACCGCCGAAATATGGCCGAGGGTGTGTCCTGGCGTGCGCACGAGAAATACAGCGCCGTCGCCCGTCAGCGGTTGCGAGCGGGCCAGGGCGCCGAGCGTCCCGTTGTTGAAGGTCACGATGCGGGGCGCCAGCCATTCGGGCCACCTGGCGTTGGAGTAGCCGGAGAGGCGCCCGACGCCGCCCATGCAGGCGGCCCACTCCTGCCCGCTCATCACGATGCGGGCACGCCTGAAGTAGCTGAGCCCCCCTGAGTGGCCGGCGTGCATGTGGGTCATGATCACGCATGACACGTCGCCGGGACTGAAGCCCAGCCGGCCGAGTTGCGGACCGACCTCGTCCTCCGGGGCGACCTTGTAGCGGATCGCGCGCTTGTGGAAGAGGTTCCACGCCGGGAAGAAGTCCGGCGCCATCGCCCGGGCGCTCTCGCCTGTGTCGACCAAGAACAGCCCTTCGGGATGTTCGATCAGGTAGCAGTAGATCGGCAACTCCCGCGTCCATTCGCGATCCATGAGGATGCGCCAGTAGCGGCGTAGCCCGGTTCCGCGGGCCCGGATCTGGGCTGGGCGCATCTGCACCGTGCCTGTCCTGATCGGGTGGATCCGGATCGCTCCGCCGGGCTTGAGGGTTTGGGACAGCGGGCTTGGCCGGGACATGGCGGCTCCCTCTCTGGCGCATTGCGCGGATCGGTGTGACGGTACAACGGTCGAGAGGCCCAAGCGTTTCCTGAGCCGCAACGTGCGCCGGCCTCGACGATCAAAAAAGTCCAACTTGCGCTTTTCGCGCGCGCCGGTTCGCGCCATAACCCGGCCCAAACCGGAACCAGAACCATGGCCAAGAAAACGACGGCGAAATCGAAAACCGGACCGACCTTGCTCGGGCAGCATGTCGCGCCGCCAGCCTCGCCTGAGGAGGCGTTGCTGGAGCGTGTTCCCAATCCGCACCCGGATACGGACTACATTGCGCGTTTCACGGCGCCGGAGTTCACCTCGCTTTGTCCGGTGACGGGGCAGCCGGACTTCGCGCATATCGTCATCGACTACGCGCCCGGCCGCTGGCTGGTGGAGTCGAAATCTCTGAAACTCTATCTCGGCGCATTCCGCAATCACGGCGCGTTCCACGAGGACTGCACGGTTCGCATCGGCAAGGATCTCGTGAAGCTGCTCAAGCCCAAGTGGTTGCGCATCGGCGGATACTGGTATCCGCGTGGGGGCATTCCCATTGACGTGTTCTGGCAATCCGGCGTTCTGCCGAAGGGTGTGTGGGCGCCCGATCAGGGGGTCGCGCCCTACCGGGGCCGGGGCTGATCCTCACCCGGCAAGAGCGTAGACCCGCCGGCGAAGCTCGGTGAGGAGCGCCGCTCGCTCCATGCTGGAGAACTCGTCGAACGCAGCCGCCTCGCCAATGGCGACAGGCAAGGGCGTTCCGATCCGCCGGCGCACCTCATGGAAGAACAATCCAAGCCGCAGCGCCGGGTGAATGTGGCTCGCAACCTGAAAGAGGCGCGAGTTTTCGCCCGGAAAGTACACCGGCTGGACGCGCGCGCGGCCCGATCGCACGAGCCGTGCGGCGAATGGAGACCACGGCCCGTCCACCGCCGGCTGGCGCCCGAGGCGGTCGGGTGAAGTGGAGACCGCGCCTGCGGGAAAGATCACGACGCAACCGCCGGCCATCACATGGTCGAGCGCCTTCGCCCGGCTTGCGACGTTGGTGCGCCGCGCCTCGGGCGTCTCGGCAAAGTCGACAGGCAGCATTCGCTGGCGCATCTCGGGCGCGCGCATCAGGACGGAATTGGTGAGCACAAGGAAGTCAGGCCGCGCGCGCTCCATCAGCGCGCACATGACGATGCCATCGAGGACGCCGAAGGGGTGGTTCGATACGACGACGAGCGCCCCTTCGCGCGGAATGCGGGCGAGCTGGCGTTCATCGACCTGCAGGTCGATGGAAAGCGCGGAGATGGCCGTGCGGAAGAAGCTCTGCTGCTCACCGTCGCGCCAGCCCTCGGCCTGCTTCGCGCGATAGAGCGTTTCGAGGCGGCGGGCGCCGGTTGCGCGCTCGACCATCCGGATCGCGGCGCGCCTCCAGAGTGGATCGCTGGCGGTCGCATAGGAGAAAGGGCTGTTGTCGTCTTCAGTCTTCATGCGAAGGCGTCTGGCGCCGCCTTATGACGCGCCCGCGACATTCATGATCCTTTGGCGATCTCGTCGAAGGCGATCAATCGTTTGAGGAGCGGTTCGAGGTCTCCAAGCGGCACCTGGTTGGGGCCGTCCGAGAAGGCGTTGGCCGGATCGTCATGGGTCTCGATGAAAACGCCGGCAACGCCCACCGCCACCGCGGCGCGCGCCAGCACCGGAACGAACTCGCGCTGCCCGCCCGACGACGTGCCCTGGCCGCCGGGCTGCTGCACGGAATGGGTGGCGTCGAAGATGACCGGCGCGCCCGTCTGCTCGGCCATGATCGGCAGCGCGCGCATGTCTGAGACGAGCGTGTTGTAGCCGAAGCTGGCGCCACGCTCCGTGACGAGAACGTTCGCATTGCCGGCGCCCGTGAGCTTGGCGACAACGTTCTTCATGTCCCAGGGCGCAAGAAACTGACCTTTCTTGACGTTGACCGGCTTTCCTGTCGCGGCCGCCGCAAGCAGCAGGTCGGTTTGCCGGCAGAGGAAGGCGGGGATCTGCAACACGTCGACCACACTGGCTGCCTTCGCGCACTGGTCGTTTTCGTGGACGTCGGTGAGGATGGGGAAGCCAAACCTTTCCTTCACCTCGGCGAAGACGTCCAGCGACGCTTCCAGCCCTAACCCGCGCTTGCCCTCAAGCGACGTGCGGTTCGCCTTGTCGAAGGAGGACTTGTAAACGACGCCGACGCCGAGTCGGTCTGCGATCTCGCGCAGCGCGCCAGCCATCTTCAGGGCGTGGGCGCGGCTTTCGAGCGCACATGGGCCGGCTATGAAAGCGAGGCGGCGCTGGTTGCCGAATGTGACGGCGCCTGGGCCAGAGCCGATGGTGACGTCAGGATTTGCGGCTTTGCTGGTCATGGAAGGTCTGTTCCGATTCACGGGTCTGGCTAGCGGAGGCGGGCGCCCAAGGCAACCTTCGCGAGCGGTGCGCGGCGCTGCATGGTTGACCGCAGGTGATATATCACTGATATTTTAGAGCGGACGAACGGAGATTTCGATGAGCGAGCAGGGGAAGACGGTGCGGAAGGAACTGGAGCCATATCTTTCCGAGCCTGATGGCCTGTCGCGCTCATATCCCGACCTCCACGAGCACGTTCTGGAACTGGAGAGACGCGGCCTTCTGGTCATTGTGGATCGCCCGATCAACAAGGACACGGAGATGCACCCGCTCGTTCGCTGGCAATATCGCGGCGGCGTGCCCGAGCACGAGCGCAAGGCCTTTCTTTTCACCAATCCGACCGACAGCAAGGGCAGGCGTTACGATTCCGCGGTATTGGTGGCGGGGCTCGCAGCGAACCCGGACGTATATCGCACCGGCTTCGGCAAGCCGCTTGAGCAGATCGGCGCGATCTGGATCAATGCCATGAATTCGCCGATCCCGCCGCGCGTCGTCGAAAAGGCGCCATGCCAGGACGTTGTGCGGATCGGCGAGGATCTCGACAAGCCAGGCGCCGCGCTCGACGGTTTGCCGGTGCCTATCTCCACGCCCGGCTGGGACAATGCGCCGTATCTTTCCGCCGGTCACTTCATCACGAAGGACCCTGACACCGGCGTTCAGAACATGGGCAATTATCGCGGGCAATTGAAGGCTCCGCGACGGCTTGGCATGAACCCGTCCGTCGAACTGCGGGCGGGCATCTACAGCCACTGGCTCAAATACAAGAAGCGCGGCGAGCCGATGCCCTGCGCGGTTGTTGTCGGTTGTCCGCCGGCGGTTTCCTACACGTCCGTGCAGAAAATGCCGGAGCATCTCGATGAACTCGCCGTTGCGGGCGGACTGGTCGGCGAGCCGCTTAACGTCGTGCGCGCAAAAACGGTTGACCTGCTCGTGCCGGCGGAAGCGGAATACGTCATCGAAGGCTTTATCGATACGCAGACGCTCGAACCGGAGGCGCCATTCGGCGAGTCGCACGGCTACGTGAATCTGCAGGAGTACAACGCCTTCATGGATGTCACCGCGATCACCCATCGCAAGCGTCCGATCATCACCTCCTTCATCAGCCAGGTGACGCCCAGCGAATCCAGCGTCATCCGGAAGGTGGCGATGGAGCCGGTGTTTCTCAATCACCTGCGCACGAACCTCGGCATCAAGGGCGTGAAGCGCGTGGCGATGCATGAGCCGCTGACGAGTCTTTACGCAGTGATTGGCGTCCAGTTCGAGCGTGGCGTTCCGGCGACGGAAGTCTGGCGCGCTCTTTACGGCGCTGCGACATTGCACAGGTTCGCAGGCAAATGGGTGATCGCCGTCGACGAAGACATCGATCCCGGCAACGCGGACTCGCTGTTCTGGGCAATGTCCTATCGCTGCCAGCCGCAGCACGACATGAAAGTGCTGGAAAAGAAGGACCCCGGCCACGGCCCGCGCGGACCGAAGGATAACGGCGAAAGCGCGTCTGTGCTCATCAACGCGCTGCTCAAGGAAGACTTCTCGCCCGTCGCGTTGCCCAAGAAGGAATTCATGGAGCGCGCAAAGGTGATCTGGGAGGAACTCGGCCTGCCGCCGCTCAAACCCGAGCCGCCGTGGCACGGGTACGATCTCGGCGTTTGGCCGCCTGCGCTTGAGCGTCAGGCGGAAATGGCCGTGCGCAGCGAGTATTTCGATTTCTCCGATGAATTGATCGCTGGCCGCAGATCGGATGTCGGCATGAACGATCCCGTCGAGCATAAGACGAACCGTAAGTAAAGGACGGCGCGCTTCTTGCTTGCAAGATGCGCGCTGATTGCATTGCGGCCCAGGGACTTCCGCGAGGCGTCAGCTGCTTCGGGTTTTTGCGTTGCGCCTCCCGCGCTCGCATCATTGAGAGGTCGCCTGATGACGCTTACAGGAAATCGCGCGTACACACTTGCGGCGTTCGCCGCCGTTTCAGCAATTTGTGCAGTCCCCGCCGCTGCATCGACCGTCGAGGATTTCTACAAGGGCAAGACGATCAATATCCTCGTCGGATTCACGACGGGCAACGGCGCCGACTCGTATGCGCGCCTTATTGCGCGCTGGTATTCCAAGTACGTGCCGGGCGCGCCGAACGTCGTCGTCCAGAACATGCCTGGTTCCGGCAGCCTTGCGATGACGAACTTCTTGTACAACGTGGCGCCGAAGGACGGGTTGGTCTTCGGCATCTTCAACCGCAATGTGCCGCTCGAACCGCTGATGGGCAACGCCAACGCGCGGTTCGATCCGCGCAAGTTCACCTGGATTGGCAGCACGAACACGGAGCCGAGTCTTTGCGTGGCGTGGCATGGCTCGCCAGTTAAATCCGTGGCGGATTTGCAGGCGCGCGAGTTTGCTGTCGCAGCCACCGGACTCAACGCAAACAGCGGCCTCGTGCCGACCGTGCTCAATCGCGTGATGGGCGCGAAGTTCAAGATCATCATGGGCTATCCCGGCAGCAACGAGATGAGCCTCGCGATGGAGCGCGGTGAAGTCGAAGGCCGGTGCGGATGGTCCCGCTCCTCGTTGATGGCGACAAAGCCGCAATGGGTCGGCGAGAAGAAGATCAATCTTCTTCTTCAGGCCGGCCTGCAGAAAAGCCCGCTAATGCCCGAGGTGCCGCTGGCGATGGACAGTGTGAAGGATGAGGGCGACCGCCAGCTCCTGAAAGTCGCCGTCGCGTGGGACGAAATGGCCTGGCCGTTCGCCGCGCCGCCGGACATCCCGGCTGATCGTGCGAAAGCGTTGCGCGAGGGGTTCGCGTCCGTGCTGAAGGACCCGGAACTGGCGGCTCAGGCGAGCAGGGAAGGGCTCGATCTGAACTACGTGCCGCCTGCGCAGATCGAGCGCATTCTGGACGATGTCTTCGCCACCCCGGCCCCTGTCATCGCCACCCTGAAAGAAATTGTTAGGCCCAAGTGACGAACCGCGTCCACAAGGGCCTGACCTGAGGCAAATTGGCGGGGGCGGACCGACCTGCCCCCCTTTCTCTCCGGGCTCTCCTCCACTAGACAGGCGGCGCAGCGAATTTTTCCGCCCGGAGGGACCCCATGACCGCCATTCTCGACATCAGCGCCCGCGAAATTCTCGATAGCCGCGGCAATCCGACCGTGGAGGTCGAAGTCGTGCTGGAGGACGGCTCTTTCGGTCGCGCGGCGGTCCCGTCCGGCGCCTCGACGGGCGCGCACGAGGCGGTGGAACTGCGCGACGGCGACAAGTCGCGCTACGCCGGCAAGGGCGTCCTCAAGGCGGTCGCGAGCGTCAACAAGGACATTTACGAAGCTCTGACCGGCATGGACGCCGAGGATCAGGTCGCGATCGACGAGGCGATGATCGCGCTCGACGGAACCCACAACAAGGCGAAGCTCGGCGCGAATGCAATTCTTGGCGTGTCGCTCGCGGTGGCCAAGGCGGCCGCCGATTCCGCCGGCCTGCCGCTCTACAGGTATGTCGGCGGGACGACAGCGCGCGTCCTTCCGGTGCCGATGATGAACATCATCAATGGAGGAGCCCATGCCGACAACCCCATCGACTTCCAGGAATTCATGATCCTACCGGTCGGCGCCCCGTCGCTCGCCGAAGCGGTGCGCTGGGGTGCGGAAGTGTTCCAGGTCTTGAAGGGGGCGCTCAAGAAAGCCGGCCACAACACCAACGTGGGCGATGAAGGCGGCTTCGCGCCCAATCTCCCGAGCGCGGAAGCGGCGCTCGACTTCTGCATGAACGCGATACGCGCAGCGGGCTTCGAGCCGGGCAAGGATATTTATCTGGGTCTGGACTGCGCCTCGACCGAATTCTTCAGGGATGGCAAGTACCACTATGAAGGCGAGGGCAAGACCCGCTCCGTTGACGAACAGGTCGCCTATCTCGCCAAGCTCGTCGGCGACTATCCCATCGTGTCCCTCGAGGACGGTATGGCCGAGGACGACTGGGCCGGCTGGAAGGAGCTGACCAACGCCATCGGCTCGACATTTCAGCTCGTCGGCGACGACCTCTTCGTGACGAACGTGAAGCGGCTGTCCCAGGGCATCGAGAACGGGGTCGGCAATTCGATCCTCGTGAAGGTCAACCAGATCGGCTCGCTGACCGAGACGCTCGCCGCCGTCGACATGGCCCATCGCGCCGGTTACACGGCTGTGATGTCGCACCGTTCGGGCGAGACGGAGGACGCCACCATTGCGGACCTGGCGGTCGCGACGAACTGCGGTCAGATCAAGACCGGATCGCTGGCCCGTTCCGACCGGCTGGCGAAGTACAACCAACTGATCCGCATCGAGGAAGAGCTTGGCTCCCAGGCGAAGTACGCCGGGCGGTCTGCACTCAAGGCGCTCGCGCGCGGCTGACCGCCGCTCCCGCTGCTGACACATCAGTCGCCGCCGTTCGCCCGAACGGCGGCGCTTTTCGTTCAGGGCGCCGCCTTAGGTCGCGCAGGCGTGTCTCGTTCCCCCCTTAGAAAATGGCCGGACACGATCTAGATTAAGCGGCACCGTTCGGCCATCGGGGACAGCGCCATGAACAAGATTGGTTTCAGTGCGTGCATGATCTTCGCCGCTTTGGGGATTGCCGGCGCCGCCGTCGCTCAATCCCGCCCGTCGACCACAAGCATGACCTGCGCCCAGGCGCAGGCCGCCGTGCAGGGCGCCGGGGTAATCGTGCTCGGGACAGGCGGTCAGAGCTATGATCGTTTCGTGTCGAACGAGAGCTTCTGCACCTCCCAGGAAATAGGCAAGCCGGTCTGGGGCCCGACGCGCGACAATCCGCAATGCTTCATTGGCCTAGTTTGCGAGCCGCGGTCGGGCCGCGATGCGACGCCCCCGTGAGGCGCCGCGAACGTTTCGCCTCCGGCCGCGTTAGCCGGTTTGCGCTGGGCTTCAGGCGCCCGGGACGCCGGGTCAGATCAGGGATCGAGCAAATGCACAGGCTTCCGGCCTTCGCAGTCACAGTCTTACTTGCGGCACCCGCGCTTGGCGGGGCCTCTTCCGGCGCCTTGGCGCAGGGGCGGCCATCCACGCTGAACATGTCCTGCGCCCAGGCGCAGGGGCTTGTCGCATCGCGCGGCGCGATCGTGCTCAGCACCGGTCAGTTCACGTACGACCGCTTCGTGAGCAACCAGACCTTCTGCACGCCCGAGGAAGAATTGATCCCGACCTGGGCGCCGACGCGCGACAATCCACAGTGCATGGTCGGGTTCCGTTGCGAAATGCGCCGTAATTGGCGCTTCGACCGCTGACGCGGCTCTGGCCCAACGGCTTGCGATAGGGTAGCCCTCCCGCACAGGCAGCGGGAGCGCATGTGCAGGTTATCGGGATCATCTTCGACGTCGTCGCGCCGGTGTTCATCATCGTCGGCATCGGCTTCGCATGGGCGCGCGCCAACAAGCCCTATGATGCGAACGTCATCACCCATCTGGTGAATACGATCTCGACGCCATGCCTCGTCATCGACATGCTGACGCGGCCGGGCCTGACGATTCCGGCCCTCGGCGAAATGGGACTTGCGTCGGCGCTTTGCCTCGTCCTGTCCGGCGCAGCGGGGTGGGGCATGACGCGCGCCATGGGCCTGCCGGCGCGCACCTATGTGCCGCCGCTGGTCTGGTCGAACGGCGGCAACATGGGCCTTCCCCTGTGTCTGTTCGCCTTTGGAGAACTGGGGCTGGGACTCGCCATCGCCTGGTTCGCGGTGTCGAGCGTGTCCAACTATACGATCGGCCAGGCCATCGCGGCGGGCGGCATCACCTTCCGCGAGGTGGTGCGGATGCCGATGACCTGGGCGATTGTCGCCGCTATTTCGATGATCGCGACGGGCGCGACGCTGCCGACCGTGGCGCAGCGCGCCGTGGGACTGCTTGGCGCGCTCACCGTCCCACTGATGCTGTTGTCGCTCGGTTATGCGCTCGCCTCGCTGCGCGTCGCCTCGTATCATCGCAGCGTCGCCTTTGCGCTCGCCCGCCTGCTCGGTGGGTTCGCCATTGGCTGGATCGTCTCGCTGATCCTCGGCCTTGAAGGCGCCGCGCGTGGCGTCGTCGTCATTCAGAGCGGGATGCCGGCGGCCGTGCTGAACTATCTGTTTGCCGCGCGCTACGGCAATGACCCGCAGGAGGCCGCGAGCATCGTCGTCATATCGACGATCTTCTCGATCTTCGCGCTGCCGCTATTCCTGCTCAGCGTGATGTGACGATCACGCGGGCGGCTCGGCCTGCAGCAGGCCGGCGAGCCAGGTTGCCGTATCGGGCTTGCGCAGAAAATCGAGCATGGCGGAGGCCAGAGCCGGTCCGCCGCGGCCCCGCGCGACAATGGCGATCATGTCGCATCCCTTGTGCAGCGCCGCCGAGACCGCGCTCTCGCCATTCTGCGCAGCGTGCAGTTGAAGCCGGCCGTCGAGTTCGCCGACGCGGACGACCTCGCCGGGCGCGCGCGGCGCATAGACCGTTCGCGCGAGATCAATGTCGCCGACCTCGCGCAGATGCGTGTCGTCGTAGATGCCGCGGTCGCAGTCGCAGAAACCGCGCTTGGGGCGGATCGTGATCTCGAACGGAAAGGCGCAGTCCGCGCCGGCACAGCGCAGCGCGACGCCCGGATCGAACTGGTCGCGCAGATATGGCCATTCGACGGCGCTCCAGCCGGCGGGCAGGGCCGGCAGGGCGATCGGCACGGAGGTCCGCTTGGGCAGGAACATCGCAATCGCGACGCCGATGAAAATCGTCAGGGCCAGAGCCCGCACGGTTTCCACGGCGATCGTGCGCTTCAGGTCCTGCCGTCTATGAGGTTGACCGTCGCGCATGTCTGCGCGCGACGTGTCGAGTGCTGTCTCTGCCATCTGCGCGGTGCAATCTCCCGCCGCGCAGTTTGGCATGGCGCACGCCGCGACGCCAGCGGCCGCGCTTGCGCCGCTGGCTTACGTCAGCCCTGTTCCTTCGGAACCATGACCGTGCCCGCGCCGGGCCCCGCGCCGAGATCGGCGCCCGTCAGCGGATTGGAGTCCGGGTTCGACATGGTGCGCTCCATCATGGCCGACTGCGCCTTGCGCTCGCGCGCGCCGAGCGAAACGCTCGCCATGCCGTCGCCGCCATCGACGGCCATGGCGTCTTCCCCGTCCTCGATGCGCTCCCATGCCGGGCCGGAATTCCATGGGCCTTCCAACTCGCCGGGGCCCTGAGACAGCTTGAAATACTTGTCGGTGAAGTCGGGATGACCCGGCAGCTTGCCGGGCGGGAAGTTCGGCTCCATCGCGTAGAGCGCACGCTCGAACGACTTCTGGTGCGCGATCTCGCGCGTCATCAGGAAGGTCAGCGCATCCTTGATGCCCGGATCGTCCGTCACGTTGATCAGGCGTTCGTAGATGATCTTCGCGCGCGATTCCGCAGCGATGTTCGAGCGCAGGTCGCAGGCGGGGTCCGTGATCGAGTCGACGTAGGCCGCGGTCCACGGCACGCCGGCCGAATTGGTGAGCGGCGCGCCGCCGCCGTAGAGCAGGGACGTGGTGTGGGACGAATTGCCCTGGCCGAGCTCCATGTAGAGTTCCGCCTCGGCCATCGCGCCTTCCGAGAGCTTCGCCTTCACGCCCTTGTTGAGCATGGCGACGATGGAGCCGATGATTTCAAGATGGCTGAGCTCTTCAGTCGAAATGTCGAAAAGCATGTCCTTGCGGCCGGGATCCTCGTCGCTCAGGGCCTGCGTGAAATAGCGCATGGCGGCTGCGAGTTCGCCCTGCGGCCCGCCGAACTGCTCGAGCATGAGGTTGGCGAGCGCCGGGTTCGGCTCGCTCACGCGCACGGTGTACTGGAGCTTCTTGCTGTGCATGAACATGGGATAGCGCCTCCGGGGTTGGGCTGTGCAGCCAACGGAGGAGGGGGCGGAGGGTTCCGGGGGGAGGCACGACGCTGATCGTTGGCGCCCCTCTCCCGTTAACGCGAGAGGGTGGCCGGCAGAGCCGGTCGGGTGAGGGCGCCTGCCGCGAGGATCAATCTGCGATAGCGAAGCGCCGCGATTCCCTCATCCGTCATGCTGCGCATGACACCTTCTCCCGCGCGCGGGAGAAGGAGGCGCGTGGGACTATGGCGCCTCTATATCTGGCGTTCGCTTGCGTCTCTCAGCCCCGTCATGTCGGCGAAGGCCGGCCTCAGTGTCTAATGAAAAAGGCCACCGCCAGAGCTGACGAAAGCGCGGCGCTTCTTATCCTCAAGCGGTGTTGCCATAGTAGCTAGTTTGTTAATGAACGCATTACGCTGATCGGCGCTTTGCCAATTCACCAACTCCGCTCCTTGATGTTCGGCTGCATCCAAGGATGGTTGCACCAGTCGTTCCAACGCGGGCGACGCCGAGAAAACAATTCGGCCTGCGATCTCGTCGGTCCCAAACTTCATCCTTGCTCGTTCAAGCACCAAAGCAGACATTGCAACTTCAAAGATCGCCTTGCGCATTTGATGCTCATCACTCATGGCATCAACTGTCTCAATCACATGATATCGACCGTTTTTCAAAACCAAGTCCGCGACAAGCCCCTCATCGAATTCGTATGCGCTCACAATTCTATGGGACTCAAGCCCTTCATGTCGGCGCGCTAACACTTTTTCGCGCTTAAGGATCTTTTTTACTTCTGAAAATAGCCGAGTCCGCTTTTCGCGCATTATAGGCGGTGCTGGCTCAGGCTCCACTAACGCTTTGAGCAATACGTTTACGTTTCTTTGAAACGCTGTCTCGCTTTCACTGCCTACTTCACCAAGGTCCGATAGCAGCAGCGGTCCGACCCGTGAGATGCGTTTCGCTCTGGCTTCCGCAGACGTTGGTCCTGAGCCCACGGTTTCCGCATCGATCTTGCTGATGTTTTGCAGTAGATCGTGAAGCGCACTCAAGCTTATGCCTGCGGACATAGCTTTCAGTTTGTCTAGTCGCTTCGCAAGAAACAAGTCCAGACCGGAATCGCCAAATACGACGATGCCGATATTTAGCACTTCTCCGCGCATGTTAGCCGGTGCGAACCGGAGCACCGCATACTTACGGTAGCGTTCCATCGATTAATCCCTTGCGCAGTCTCGCGACGCGCGCCGAACGACCACCATTTTCCCACCACGCCGAAAAACGCACCCTTTGGTCAAGAACGAGCCATTCACTAGGCATCGACCTCAATACATCATCAGCCCAATCCGACGGGAGCCTTGCGATTTTGTCGAGTAAATCTGTCGCAGCATCTATGTCTAGCCCATGGCGACCGATACGCTCCCGGCCTCTTTGGATAGTATGCGTGCCGACTGGTAAATCGACATCATATTCTCCATGCCAAAACAAGGAGCGGGTATGATCGATCGCGTACAACGAGTGTCCAGCATTATCCGTCCGCGACAGAAAGTTCCCGTCGTGCCGGTCCACGTTGCATACGAACAAATCGAGAGCCAAGATACGCGACAATGAGTTACTCATTCCTGGCATAGTCGGGCCAATGAGTAGATTAGCCGTCGTCACCTCGTCATTGATCGTCTGAACCATACGAGAACCAAAGACCAACTGTCCATTGGTCAATTCGATTACACGAGCCTCTGCGACGTTTATGTTGACAGCGTTCGCAAGCTTGTGGGTAACCCACTCAGCGGCCATGCCTCCGCCTTGATCCTTGTCAGTTTTTATCAGGTACTCATACCCATCTGAGGCAAACACAAAGCAAGTTGCATCGGCTGATCGGACTTGCCGGGGCGAAGTAGCGACCACAGTCAGCGGAAGCAATTCAGCTTGAGCCGCCTGGGTTCGACTACTGACGACAATCTTTTGCGTGTCTGCCGTCCGCGCAGCACGGCTTGAGTTTCTGGAATTCATCGAAACCTCGGCTTACAGGTGACCGCGCATCAAGCGCGGCCCCTTTGCGAACAATCATGTTTATCCGCTCCCTAAGTCTTTGATTATGTTCACGAACAACCAGTCGTGCTGCCGCACGTGTCGCACTTCAGGCACGTGCCGTTGCGCACGAGCGTGAAGTTCTGGCACTCGGGGCAGGCTTCGCCGACGTAGCCCTTCATGCGCGCTTCCGCCCGCTTGTCGGCCATGACGTCGCGCGCGCCGGTCGCGACCGTTCCGGCCGTCTGCCAGTTCAGCGCCTCGACGCTGGTCGAGCCGTCGTCGTGGAAGCCGGTCGTCTGCACGCTGCCAGTCTGGGCATAGGCGGTCACGTCGCCGGAGGCGGGGCCGAACGTGCCGGTGCCCTGGATGAGCATCAGCTTGTCGTGCTTGCCGCGCACGAAGCCCGACGAGACGAAGGGCGTGGCAGGTTCGGGCGCGCGGCCCTGATCCTCGCCCTTGCCGATGACCGTGCCGCCAATGTCGGCGGGATCGACATGCGCAAGGTCGTTGCGGCCAAGGTAGGAAATCGCGAGTTCGCGGAACACGTAGTCGAGGATCGACGTGGCGTTCTTGATCGCGTCGTTGCCCTGCACGAAGCCCGCCGGCTCGAAGCGCGTGAACGTGAAGGCGTCCACGTATTCCTCGAGCGGCACGCCGTATTGCAGGCCCACCGAGATCGCGATGGCGAAATTGTTCATCAGCGAGCGGAAGGCGGCGCCTTCCTTGTGCATGTCGATGAAGATTTCGCCGATGCGCCCGTCCGCGTATTCGCCCGTGCGCAGATACACCTTGTGGCCGCCGACGACGGCTTTCTGCGTGTAGCCCTTGCGGCGGTCGGGCAGGCGCTCGCGCTCGCGGGTGCGCTCGACGCGCTCCACGATGCGCTCGACGATCTTCTCGGCCACCTGCGCGGTGCGCGCCGCGTTCGGGAGCGAGACCAGCGCCTCGACGGCGTCCTCCCCGTCATCCTCCTCGTCGGCGATGAGCTGCGAGTTCAGCGGCTGCGACAGCTTGGAGCCGTCGCGGTAGAGCGCGTTCGCCTTCAGGCCGAGGCGCCAGGACAGCATGTAGGCGTCCTTGCAGTCCTCGACGGTCGCGTCGTTGGGCATGTTGATCGTCTTGGAGATGGCGCCCGTGATGAAGGGCTGCGCCGCCGCCAGCATGCGGATGTGGCTCTCCACGGAGAGATAGCGCCTTCCCGTGCGGCCGCACGGATTGGCGCAATCGAACACGTGGTAGTGCTCCATCTTCAGGTGCGGCGCGCCTTCGAGAGTCATGGCGCCGCAGACGTGGGTGTTGGCCGCCTCGATCTCGGCGCGCGAGAAACCGAGGAAGGGCAGGAGTTCGAACGAGGGATCGTCGAGCTTCTCGGCGGGCACCTTCAGCGTGTTGACGAGGAAGTCCTCGCCCAGATTCCACTTGTTGAAGACGAACTTGATGTCGAAGGCGCCTGCGAGCGACTTCTCCAGCGTTTGGATCTTCTCGTCCGTGAAGCCGCGCGCGCGCAGCGCGCCGTGGTTGACGCCGGGCGCCTGCGCGAGGCTCGCATGGCCCACCGCATAGGCCTCGATCTCGGCGATCTCGGACGGGCGGTAACCCAGCACACGGAGCGCTTCCGGCACCGCGCGGTTGATGATCTTGAAGTAGCCGCCGCCGGCGAGCTTCTTGAATTTTACCAGCGCGAAGTCGGGCTCGATCCCGGTCGTGTCGCAATCCATGACGAGGCCGATCGTGCCGGTGGGCGCGACGACGGTGGTCTGGGCGTTGCGGTAGCCGTGCTTCTCGCCGCCTTCGAGCGCGCGGTCCCACGCGGCCTTGGCGCGCGACGAAAGTTCGGCGCCATTGTCGCCAAGCTTGGTGAGCGTCGCGTGGTCGAGCGCGACCGGCAGGACCGACAGCGCTTCATACCCATCCGTCTGGCCGTAGGCCGCGCGGCGGTGGTTGCGAATGACGCGCAGCATGTGCGCCGCGTTCGGCTTGTAGTTCGGGAAGGGGCCAAGCTCCTTGGCGATCTCGGCCGACGTCTCGTAGCAGACGCCGGTCATGATCGCGGTGAGGCCGGCGACGATGGCGCGGCCTTCGTCGGAGTCATAGCCGAGGCCGGACGACATGAGCAGGCCGCCGACGTTGGCGTAGCCCAGGCCCAGCGTTCGGTAGTCGTAGGACAGGCGCGCGATTTCCTTCGACGGGAACTGCGCCATCATCACCGCGATTTCAAGCACGAGCGTCCACAGGCGAACGGAGTGCTCGTAGGCGGCGAGGTCGTACTTGCCGGTGGCGGGATCGCGGAACGTGAGCAGGTTCAGCGAGGCGAGGTTGCACGCGGTGTCGTCGAGGAACATGTACTCGGAGCAGGGGTTCGACGCGATGATCGGCCCCGACGCCGGGCAGGTGTGCCAGTCGTTGATGGTGGTGTGATACTGGATGCCGGGATCTGCCGACGCCCACGCCGCGTAGCCGATCTTCTCCCACAGGTCGCGGGCCTTGATCGTCTTGTGGACCTTGCCGTCCGTGCGGCGCGTGAGCTGCCAGTCCTGGTCGCGCTCGACCGCGCGCAGGAATTCGTCCGTCACGCGAACCGAGTTGTTCGAGTTCTGGCCCGAGACGGTGAGATAAGCTTCGGAATCCCAGTCCGTGTCGTATGTGTCGAACTTGATGTCGGTGTAGCCCTGTCGCGCGAACTGAATGACGCGCTTGATGTAATTGTCCGTCACGAAGTCGCGGCGGGCGAGCTTGATCGCCTTCTTCAGCGCCGGATTTTTTTCCGGGTTGAAACAGTCGTCGCCGGGGCCCTCGCAGTTCACGCAGGCCTTCAGCACCGCCTTCATGTGCTTCTTGACGATCTTGGAGCCGGCGACGAGGGAGGCGACCTTCTCCTCCTCCTTCACCTTCCAGTCGATATAAGCCTCTATGTCGGGATGGTCGGCGTCCACCACGACCATCTTCGCCGCGCGGCGCGTCGTGCCGCCGGACTTGATGGCGCCGGCCGCGCGGTCGCCGATCTTGAGGAAGCTCATCAGGCCCGACGACTTGCCGCCGCCCGACAGCTTCTCGTTCTCGCCGCGCAGGCGCGAGAAGTTGGAGCCCGTGCCCGAGCCGTATTTGAACAGACGCGCCTCGCGCACCCACAGGTCCATGATGCCGCCTTCGTTGACGAGGTCGTCGGCGACGGACTGGATGAAGCAGGCGTGCGGCTGGGGATGCTCATAAGCCGACTTGGACTTCGTAAGCTTGCCGGTGAAGGGATCGACGTAGAAATGGCCCTGGCCGGGCCCGTCGATGCCATAGGCCCAGTGCAGGCCCGTGTTGAACCATTGCGGCGAGTTCGGCGCTGCGATCTGGGCGGCGAGCATGTAGCACATTTCGTCGTAGAAGGCCTGCGCGTCCTCCTCCGTGTTGAAATACTTGCCCTTCCAGCCCCAGTACGTCCACGTGCCTGCCAGGCGGTTGAACACCTGCGTCGAGGTCATCTCGCTGCCGTAGCGAGCCTCCTTTGGCAGTTCCGCGAGCGCTTCCTCGTCGGCGACCGAGCGCCACAGGAAGGAGGGAACGTCGTTCTCCTCAACCTTCTTCAGCCGCGCGGGGACGCCGGCCTTGCGGAAGTATTTCTGTGCGATGACATCGCAGGCGACCTGGCTCCACGCCGCGGGCACGTCGATGCCGTCGAGCGAAAAGACCACCGAGCCGTCCGGATTTCTGATTTCGCTCTTGGCCTTGCGGAATTCGATTCCCGCGTATGGCGATTGTCCTGCTGTCGTGTAGCGCCGCTCGATCCGCATCTGTTTTCCCCGTTAGCCGCAGACAATACGTCCGCGTGAGGCCGAAATCCGGCCTCCCCCCATTCCTGTCCGACTGTCCCTGAACGCTGCGCGCCGGGTGGTCCCCCGCCGCGTCACTTTCCGCCGTCCTTGATGTTTTTCTGGGACGGCGGATAGGGGGAAAATGTGCTCCGGCCCGCGCGTCGCGTCAAGGGATTGTGTGCGAGTTCAGGCGTGGCGCAAGATATTGTATCTCGCGGCGGACGGTTGGGAGTTGTGGGGAAATCTTCGGCAAGTGTCTGACGAGTCGGCCCCTTGGGGCAAGGGGGGCCGTTGCGGTCCTGTGGGGAGCGGGTCTTCCCGTATGGTTAATGCCCGGTTTCCACTGACCGCTCCCAGCTGTGGAGCCAGAGCTTGCGGACCGGACGCGGGCAAGGAGAGGGCGCGGACATGACGCAGGAAACCGGCACAAATTCAGGGCGATGACGCGCGATTCGGGGCCGCGCGATTCCGCCGAAGCCGGATTTCAGGCGATTCCGCGCGATCACCGCGACTCGCGACGTTCGATCACTGGACAGCGCCGGAATCGCTCGCCATAGTCCGCGCCGAAAACGCGGGCCTTCGCCCGCCGCGGAACTCGGACATGGCCATCAAGACCTGGTTGCTCCAGACATTCACCTGGTGGAGCGGACAGACGCTCAATACACGTTTCCACACGTGGCGGCACGGAGAACTCGTCGGCAAGGACGAGTTCGGCAACATGTACTACCGCACGAAGGGTGGGGCCATCGACCCGGCGCTCGGTTATGAGCGCCGCTGGGTGATTTACGCCGGCGAGAGCGAGGGCAGCGCGACGCCGCCGGGCTGGTACGGCTGGCTGCACTATTCGAGCGACGTTCCGCCGCCGCAGGAGAATTATGTCGCCCGGGAGTGGGAGAAGCCCCACCGTCCGAACATGACCGGCACGGCCGATGCCTACCGTCCCCAGGGCTCGATCCTGAACGCGGGGGTGCGTCCGCCCGCGACTGGCGACTACAAGGCGTGGAGGCCGGAAGGCTGATCCGCTCAGCGTGAGGCTAGACAAATAGGCCCGATTCGCAGGAAGGCGGTCGCCGTGAATGTTTTTTCCGCCATAGCAGGCGCCGTGGCGGGCGCCCTCGTTCTGTTGGCCGCATCGCAATCCGAAGCCCAGCAGCCGCGGCCTGACGATTTCGCCGCCGCTTGCATCAAGCGCGGCATCCGCGAGAGCGCATGCCTGTGCCAGGCGAAGCTTGCGCGCGGCGCGCTCGACGCTTCCGAGCGGCGTGCGGCGATCGCGGCGATGACGGGCGGGCAGGAGGCGATGCGGAAGGAGGTCGCCCGCATGGGCGAAGCGAAGGCTAAAGCGTTCGCGGCCAAGATGCAGCGCCTCGGGCAGCAGGCGAAGGCGCGGTGCGCCTGAGCGCGGCGCGTCATCGAATCGCCCGCATTGCGTCGGAAGCAGGGATGAGGCGCGACGCGCCCTCGATGTGGTAAGGCATTGTCGTTCGGCGCGAGCCGGGGAGACGGAATCGGGATGAACGCGCGCACGCTGACCTTGGGATGCCTGACGGCGCTTGCGCTCGCCGCGCCGGCTCATGCGGACAAGATCGCGCATCCGACGGCGATCTTCGCAGGCCTCGACAAGATCACGGGCCGCATCATCTCGTTCGAAGCCGCGATCGACGAGACCGTTCAGTTCGGATCCCTGCAGATCACGCCGCGGGTCTGCTACACGCGCCCGGCGACGGAAGCGCCGCTGACCACCGGTTTCGTCGAGGTAGAGGAAGTCAGCGGCGAGAACCAGTACAAGCGGCTTTTTGGCGGGTGGATGTTCGCGGCGAGCCCCGGACTCCACGGCATCGAGCACGCCGTCTATGACGCCTGGCTGACAGGCTGCAAGGGCGGCAAGGACATCATTCCGGATGAGGTCGCCAAGGCGCCCGAGGCGGTGGAGCCCACGCCCGCTGCGCCGCCTCCCGCGAACGCGAATCGTCCCCGGCGGCAGCAAGCGCAGCCCGCCGCCCAGCCGGGGCAGCAGCAGGCCCGCCCGCAGGCGCCCCAAGGCCAGCGGCCCGGCGACCTCGGCAGGCCGGTTGAGGTTGGCGCGGCCCCTGGCGGACCGCGTCCGCCTGGCAACATTCCGCAGCAGGGCCAGCAACGCCGCGCGCCGACGCAGCAGTATTACCCGACCAACCAGCCGCCCCCGCCGCCCCCGCAGGGAAGGGGCTTCCTCGGTCTGTTCTAGGGGGCCTTCACGGCGTCGCCGGGCGGCTCTCCCCGCACGATCTCGAGCGCGCGCGCGCCGCCGACCTGCCCATCTTTGGGCCAGACCATGAAATTGGCGGGCGTGCCGATCGCCTTGTCCAGCAAGCGATGATATTTGCGCCGGCTGACCGCGACGGCGCCGAGCGTCGAAAGATGAGGCGTCACGAATTGCGTGTCGAGGAGCAGGAATCCGCCCGCGCGGAGCCGCGCCACAAGATGGACGAGGCACACTTTGGACGCGTCGCGGGCGCGGTGAAACATGCTCTCGCCGAAGAACGCTCCGCCGATGGCGAGCCCATAAAGCCCGCCGACGAGTTGCCCGTCCTGCCAAGCCTCGACCGTGTGGACGTGGCCCTGCCGGAAGAGGTCGTAGTAGAGCTTGCGGATGCGCTCGTTGATCCATGTGCTCGGTCGGTCCGCGCCGCCACCGGCGCAACCGTCCATGACCCCGTCGAAGTCGTTGTCGATGCGCATTTCGTAACGTTCAGACCGAACGGCCTTGGCGAGCGATCTCGAGACGATCAACCCGTCGAGCGGGAAAATGCCGCGCTCTTCCGGGTCCACCCAGAACAGAGTGGGATCGTCCGCGCTTTCGGCCATGGGGAACATGCCGATGGAATAGGCGCGCAGCAGCAGCTTCGGCGTGATCTCGTGAAACTGTCCTACGCCCGCCATTCGTGAGGCCTCCGGTGGAACGGTGTGAGTGGAGCGCGGATGCGGCTGCGCGTCAATCGCGACCGGTTTAACTGCCTGACTGCTTGAGTATTTCGCTCAATTGGCGCTCCGCCGCCGGAACAGGCCTCTCGTCGGCGCCCTCCGGCGCAGCATAAGGCCATCTATCCCGAATAAGGGCGATTGTTAGCCGCCTGCCTCTGGAGTCGAGAACGGAATAGCGGCATTCATGGGTTACGCGCGCCGTGTAAAGAAAATTACTGCGCGAGGAACGCCCGGCGGAACTGGTGGTGGTGCGGCGCAAACAGACGCCGGGTTCAATCTCTCGAAGCTCCTTGCCCGAGACGTTTGCCGGGCTCCCGTCGGGTCCAATCGCCGCGATCGACCAAGCGTTTGGGAATGCGGAATTCGCCATTCTCCGGCGCTCCGCTTCGTCAGGATCGGCGATCAACAGCCATGCCAAAAGCCATGGGTGGCCCACGATAATGGCCGCGGACAATCCAATCGCCAGATAAAGGAACTGCCTCTGGCGAATGTCGAGCGGCTGCATCGGCTTCCTGCGCGCCCTTTACTTCGGAGGCTCCATGCCTCCCGTGGCGAGAAACTTCTCGAGCCAATGAATATCATACAGCCCATTCTGCATGTCCGCATTACGCACAAGCGTACGGAACAGGGGCAGGGTCGTATCGATTCCGTCGACGATGAATTCGTCGAGCGCCCGGCGCAGGCGCATCAGCGCCTCGTTGCGGGTCCGGCCGTGGACGATCAGCTTGCCGACAAGCGAGTCGTAGTTCGGCGGAATCGCATAGCCCTGATAGACGGCTGAATCCACGCGGATGCCAAGGCCGCCGGGCGGGTGGTAATAGGCGATGCGTCCCGGCGAGGGCCGGAAGGTCGCGGGGTGCTCGGCGTTGATGCGGCACTCGATGGCGTGGCCGCTGAGCTTGATCTCATCCTGCGTCAGCGACAGGGGCGAGCCCGCTGCGACGCGGATCTGCTCGATCACCAGGTCGAGGCCGGTGATCATCTCGGTGACCGGGTGCTCGACCTGAATGCGGGTGTTCATCTCGATGAAATAGAAGCGCCCATCCTCGTAGAGAAACTCTACCGTGCCTGCGCCGAGGTATTTCAACTCGCGCATCGCATTCGCGCAGACGGCGCCGATCTCCTCGCGCTGCGCGTCGTTGAGGGACGGGGAGGGGCCTTCCTCCCACACCTTCTGGTGACGGCGCTGCAACGAGCAATCGCGCTCGCCCAGATGGATCGCATTGCCGCGTCCGTCGCCGAACACCTGAATCTCGATATGGCGCGGCTTCTCGAGATATTTTTCCAGATACACGGCGTCATCGCCGAAAGCGGCCTTCGCTTCAGTACGGGCGGTGGCGAGCGCATCGGAGAGATCTTCACGCGTGCGCGCAACCTTCATGCCGCGTCCGCCGCCGCCGGCGGCCGCCTTCACGAGCACGGGGAAACCGATGTCTTCCGCGATCTTCAGCGCCTCGGCGTCGTCCGTCACGCCGCCGTCGGACCCCGGAACGCATGGTATCCCAAGACGCCGCGCGGTCTTCTTCGCCTCGATCTTGTCGCCCATGATGCGGATGTGTTCCGCCTTCGGTCCGATGAACGTCACCCCGTGATGTTCGCAGATGTCGGCGAAGCGCGCGTTCTCCGAGAGAAATCCGTAACCGGGATGAATGGCGTCGGCGCCCGTGATTTCGCAGGCGGCGAGCAACGCAGGAATGTTGAGATAGCTTTCGCGCGCGGGCGGCGGTCCGATGCAGACGGACTCGTCGGCGAGCTTCACGTGCATCGCTTCGCGATCGGCTGTCGAATAGACAGCGACCGTCTGGATGCCGAGTTCCTTGGCCGCGCGCAGCACGCGCAGCGCGATCTCGCCGCGGTTCGCAATGAGGATCTTGTCAAACATCAGCGGCGCATCATTCGATGATGACGAGGGTCTGGCCGTATTCGACGGGCTGCCCGTCATCGACCAGAATGGACGTGACCGTGCCGGAACGCGGCGCGACGATCTCGTTGAAGGTCTTCATCGCCTCGACCAGCAGTATCTTTTCGCCTGACTTCACCTGGCTCCCGACCTCGATAAAGGGTTTCGCGTCCGGGCTCGGGCGGCGATAGGCGGTCCCGACCATCGGCGACTTCACCGCTCCTGGATGATCGTCCGCGCTGTCGACGGTCGCTGCGGCGACGGCTGGAGCAACGGGTATCGCTGCAACGCCGGGAGGCGGCGCAATGACGCCGTGCGCTGGCGCCCCGGCGGGCGCAGCGGAGACAATCGTCTGGGTCGCCGCGAGATGACGCGTCACGCGCACGCGCAGATCGCCGCGTTCGACTTCCACTTCCGCAAGATCGAGGCGCGCGAGCACTTCGCCGAGCGCCTCGACGATAGCGACATCGATCTCCTTCGCCGCCGGCGCGGGCGTTCTGGCCGTCGTCTTCGCTGGCGCCTTTCGGGCGGGAGCGGCTTTCGCCGCGGTGGGCTTCGCTTTCTTGGCCATCGTAGTGTCAGCTTTTCTGTTTGCCGGCTGAAGCCAGCAGCCCCTGAAGGGCAAGGTCATAAGACAAGGAGCCAAATCCGAGGATGACGCCGCGCGCCACCGGGGCGATCAGCGATCTGTGCCGGAAATTTTCGCGGGCGTGAACATTCGAAATGTGAACTTCGATCACATGCGCGCCGGAGCCCGCGATGGCGTCGCGCAGCGCAATCGACGTGTGCGTATAAGCGCCAGCGTTCAGAATGACGGCGGCGCCGGCGCGGCCTGCCTCCTGTATCCAGTCGACGAGATCGCCTTCGTGGTTCGACTGGCGGAAGACGATCTCGACGCCAGCCTGCGTGGCGGCGGCGTCGAGGCGCGCCTCTATGTCCGCCAGCGTCTCGCGGCCATAAACCTCCGGCTCCCGCGTTCCGAGCAGGTTAAGGTTTGGACCGTTGATGACGTGGACGATGTTCATCGGCGCCGGCTTCAGAGGAGGCGGAATCCGCAGGGCCGCCGGGCGGCGTTCTTAGCCCGCCCCGGCGACCGAGGGAAGAGAATAGCGCGCGTGTGTCCGTCTGCGCTCATTTCGCGCACGGAACAAAGCATGAAATCCACAGGCTGGGCGGGTCAGCAAGTTCCCTTGCCGCACTTGCGGATGTTGCCGATCCGCGCCTGCAAGGCTTCCTGCCCGACCGCTCCGACCACGACTTCCTTGCCCACGACATAGGAGGGCGTGCCATTGATGCCGAGCGCCTCGCCAAGCTGCATGTTTTCCTGGATGCCCGCCTTGACGTCCGCGGAGTCGATGTCCCGGTTGAGCCGGTTCATGTCGACGTTGAACTCCTTGGCGACGGCGAGGGCCTGCGCCCTGCCAACCTGGCCGCGGCTGCCCATCAGTTTCTGGTGAAAGGCCCAGAACCGGTCGGCCGGGAGTTGCATCTTCACTGCGGCGGCGACCTGGGCCGCTTCGACGGAGCCTTGCGACAGGACCGGAAATTCCTTCAGAATCACGCGGAGGTCCGGATTTGCCTTGATGAGCGCGGACAGGTCGGAGAGAGCCCTTTTGCAGAACCCGCAATTGTAGTCGTAGAACTCGACCAGCGAGATCGAGCCCTTCGGATTGCCGATCACCACATGATGCTTGGAGTTGAAGATCTGGGCTTCGAGCTTGTCGACGGCGTCCCGGCGCTGGGCCTCTTCCTCGGATTTTGCGCGGCGGTCGAGTTCGATAAGCGCGTCGCGCAGAACCTCGGGGTTCTTGACCAGGTATTCGCGGATGATCGTTTCAATCTCCCCGCGCTGCGCGCCGGAGAACTGGGCGCTCGCGGGTTGTGCGCTGAAAAAGGCAGCGGTCCCGAGGGCGAGAGCAACGCCAAAGGCGCGGACCGTGCGAGGATCGGGTAACGGCATTTGTGAATCTCCAGACTGGGGCGGGTATATAGCCCCGCCGGCGGGGCGTCGAATGGCGCTCTCGCACGATTGTGTGAATGGGCGTCAGCGCGGCGGCCGGTACGTCATGATGTCGTCCGCCTTCAGCCAGATCGGAGATCTCTCGGGCACCAGTTTCTTCACGCGGTCGGCCTGCGTGCGCGCCTCGACGAAACGCCCCATCAGCATTAGTCCCTGCGCGGCGGCGATCATCGCCTGTGGCTGGTTGCCCTTCCTCTCGTGCGCCATCGCCAGATACTGAAACGCTTCCGGGTAATCGTTTTCACGTTGCGTGACGCGGGTGAGGATCGTGATCGCCTGATCGACGTTTTTCGGGTTGTTCGAAGACAACAGAGCGTGGCCGAGAAGCACCTGGATGGGCGTGGCGTTTGGCGCGAGCGCGTTCGCGCGGCGCAGCGGCTCGATCGCCTGATCGGGGCGCCCGGACTCAAGCAGGAACTGGCCTCGCAACTCCTGGAACCAGGGATTGTTCGGCTGCGCGGCGATGAGCGCGCCTACCTGAGTGAGCGCGTCGTCGAGCCGCCCGAATCGATAGGCCGAGATCGCACGCGCATATCGCGCCGGCATAGAATTGTCGGACATTGCGTAGCGGCGCGAAGCCTCGCCGGCGTTGGCGGTGAAGCCGACGAGCTTTGCGCGCGCCATGTCGTGACGCAATTGCAGGGCGGGGGAATCGACGGCGTTCCAGTGCGGGCTTTTGCGGGCAATCTGCTGGAGATTCGAGATGCGTTCGCGCGGCAGCGGGTGCGACAGCAGGTAAGGGTCGATGGAGGCGGTCTTGAACAGCGAGTCGTTCTGGAACCGTTCGAGGGTCGCCAGCAGCCCCTTCGCGGACTGCCCGGTCGAGTCCAGGTACTTCATGGCCGCGATGTCGGCCGCTTGCTCCTCGCTGCGCTGGTAGGCGAGAAGGGAGCGCATCGCCATCTCCTGGGGACCCAGGATCGCGCCCATCGGTCCGGCTCCGCTGCTGCCGACATTACGGCTGCGGGCCGATGCGGCGACAGCGGCGCCGCCCATCAGCATCCCGGCGACGGCGAAGATCGTGGCGTTGGCGAGCTCGAGACGCAGGCGCGCCAGATGGCCGCCGGCGATGTGTCCCGATTCGTGCGCGAGCACGCCGATGATCTCGTTCGGCGTTCTGGCTTCCATGATGGCGCCGACGTTGACGAAAATCTTCTGGCCGTTGGCCACGAACGCGTTGAACGTGCGGTCGCCGACGATCACGACCTTGGCGGAACTCGAACGGATGCCCGCAGCCTTGAAGATTGGCGCGGTGTAGTCGCGCAGCAATTGCTCGATCTCTGCGTCCCGGATGATCGGCAGGGCGCGTCCTTGCTGCGAACGGACGGGCGCGGACTGCGCCGCGACCGCGAGCGCGGTCACTGCGGCGAGCGCCCAACGCCGGAACTGGCGAACTGGCGCCGCCGGGCGCAGCCTGATACGGCAGACTTCCCCGGCTGGGGTGGACTTGACGGGCATGGGCATCGGCTGCTCTGGCGAGTCCTTTGGCGGGCGGCGTCACGCCCATGGAAAGATGCGCATTATGGCGACAGAACGGCGGGCGGAACAGGACTCTCAGCGAACCGGCGCAGGCTTGACCGGAATCGTCTCGCCAAGCTTGCGTAGCCAGATCGCGCCATTCCTTGCGATGGAAACCTTCAAGGAGGCGGCCCGGCTTGCCGATTCCGGCAGAAGCATCGTGCGTCTGGAGGCTGGCGAACCCGGGGCGCCTGCGCCCCGTAGCGCGCGCGAGGCGGCGGCGAGGCTCATTGAATCGGGCCGAATCGGCTACACGCAGACGCTGGGCCTGCCCAGCCTGAGGGAGCGGATCGCGCGGCATTATCGGGAGGCCTACGGCGTTTCGGTAGACGCCGGGCAGGTGGCGGTGACGACAGGTTCATCAGGCGGGTTCGTACTCTCGTTCATCGCGCTTTTCGAGCCAGGCGCGCGGGTGGCGATCGCCGCGCCGGGCTATCCAGCCTACCGCAACATACTCGAGGCGCTTGGCGTCGAGGTCGTGACGCTTGAAACGCGCGCGGCGGACAGGCATGTGGTCACCGCGCAGGCCATCGCAGCAGCACATGCGCAAAAGCCGCTGGACGGCGTACTGATGATGAGTCCGTCAAACCCGACGGGCACGATGATGACCGACGACGCCCTGCGCGAGGTCGCGCACCTTTGCCGGCGGTTGCGGCTGCGCTTCATTTCCGATGAGATTTACCACGGTCTGACCTATGAGCGCCGGGCGCAGACGGCGCTCGCCTTCAGCGATGAAGCCGTGATCGTCAATTCGTTCTCGAAATACTATTGCATGACCGGCTGGCGCGTCGGCTGGCTCGTGCTGCCGCATTCCCTCGTGCAAACGGTGGAGCGCCTTGCGCAGAGCTTCGCCATCTCGGCCCCGACCGTCAGTCAGGTGGCGGCTGAAGCCGCCTTCGACGGCGTGGAGGAACTGGAGGCCGTGAAAGCAGGGTACGCGCGCAGCCGCGCCATGCTCGCCGAGGAGCTGCCTCGCATGGGGCTCGGCGATTACGCCCCCATCGACGGCGCGTTCTACGTCTATGCGGACGTGAGCCGGCTGACGAACGATTCGATGGAATTTTGCAAAAGGATGCTGCACGAAGCGGGCGTCGCCGCGACGCCGGGCGTCGACTTCGACCGCGAGCGCGGCGCTCGTCACGTGCGCCTGTCCTTTGCTGGCGCGGAAGCGGACGTGCGCGAGGGTCTGTCGCGGCTGCGCGACTGGCTGCCGAGGGCGTCGGCGAGGAAAAGCGCGTCGTGATAAAGCGCCCGGCATGAGCCTCGAGAAACAACACCCCGCCAGCGCGCCTGCGCAACTCTCCGAGCGAGACGTGCGCTCGATCATGTACGGGCTGATGACGGCGATGATGCTCGCCGCGCTCGACACGACCATCGTCGCGCCCGCCTTGCCGACCATCGGGCGCGACCTCGGCAACATCGAATACCTGCCGTGGATCGCGACGGCGTATCTGCTCGTCTCGACCGCGTTGACGCCGCTCTACGGCAAGATTGCCGACATCAAGGGACGGCGCGTCGTCATCATGTTCGCGCTAAGCGTCTTTCTGATCGGCTCGGTGGCGTGCGCGCTGGCGCCTACCATGCTGTCTCTGGCGCTGGCGCGCGCGCTCCAGGGCGCGGGCGGCGCCGGCATCTTCGCGATGACGCAGACGATCATTGGCGACATCGTTCCGCCGCACCAAAGGCCGCACTACCAACTCTACACGTCGAGCGTGTGGGTCCTGGCCAATCTTGCGGGGCCGGTGCTCGGCGGCGTTTTCGCCGACTTCACGCACTGGTCGATGATCTTCTGGGTGAACGTGCCCATCGGACTTGTCGCCGTGTGGCTCGTCAGCGGCCGGCTGAAACGCATTCCGCGCTATGAGAGGCCTCATTCCATAGACCTCCTGGGCTCGGCTCTGCTGATCGGCGCGTCAGGTTCGCTCCTGCTGGCGCTCAGCTGGGGCGGGCACAGCTATCCGTGGTCCTCACCACAGGTGATGGGATTGTTCGCCGCCTCGGCCGCTGCCTGGGCGTTGCTCGTCTGGCGCCAGATGACGGTCGCCGAACCGCTGATCCCGATCCGTGTGCTTGAAAACCAGGTCGCGCTTACATCCACGATGACGATGTTCTTCATGATGGGCGCCTACCTCTCGCTGAACATCTATCTGCCGATTTATTTCCAGACGCTTGGCGGCATGAGCGCCAGTGAATCCGGATTGGCGCTCATTCCCCTGCTCATCTTCACGTCGGCAGGCGCTTGGATGGCGTCGCGCCTGATGCCCCGCACCGCCCGCTACAAGCGCCTGCCGCTTGCCGGGTTGATTGCATCCGCGCTTGCCGCCTTCGCCATGGCGCTTTGGCCGCAGATGCACATCGCCTGGGTCATGGTCGCGACGACGGTGATAGCGACGGGCACCGGCACGCTCTTTCCCATCGTCAGCGTCGCAGTGCAGGCCTCCTCTCCCCGCCATCTGCTCGGTTCGACGATGGCGCTGTCCTATTTTGTGCGGTCGCTGGGAGCTTCGATCACCATCGCCCTCTTTGGAGTCATTTTGCTGGGCGGCGCTGGCCTTGGAGTAGAGGCCATTGCGCACGGCGGCGTGCCCGACGGCGTCGACCGGGGCGACCTCGCGCGCAGCTTCACGATATGCTTCGGGCTAGCCGGGGTATTCCTCCTCATCTCCGCTGCGTTCTTTGCCGCGATGGAGGAGCGGCCGCTTTTCGGCGAGCAGCCGGAAGGCTAGGTCCGCGCAGCGCATTCTGCGGGGACGCAAGGCGCTGGCGAAGAGACGGGTAGAAATGAAAGAGGCGCCGGATGGCGCCTCGATCACGACTAGTCTGCAATCAGCCGCCTGTGATCTGCGACTTGGCGCGTTGCCACCAACCGCCCTTTTTCTGCGCCGGAGGCGGCGCCTCCGGCAGGGGCTCCACCCTCGCCGGCGGGGGCTCTTGAGATGCAGGCGTTTCGGAAGCGCGTGCGGCCTCCGCGGTGAACGGAGCCGCCGCTGTCGATTCTTCAGCCATGACCGGCTGCACGGCTTCATACGCAGCGGGCGCGGGGGCTGCAGGCGCGGGCTCGGCGGCCGGCGTCTCCGCGACCGGGGTGACGCTGATCGTCTCCGGCGCGGGTTCGGCGGCCATGATGCTCGCAACCGAGGCTTCCGCAGCGGGCGACCCCTCGGCCGGAGGGGCGTAGGCCGTCAGATCGACTGGCTCCGGGCGCACGAACTCGGGCTCCCCGGCGTCGGGGGAACGAACCCACGAACCGTAGGGCGAGCGGAACCCCGGCTGGGAGGCGTGGTCGTCGCGCTCAGGCCGTTCCACGCGGCGCCCGCCACGGCGGGAGCGGCGGCGGCGGCGGCCGTTACGCTCGCCTTCGGCGTTGGCTTCGGCCAGCGCCGCATCGCCCTCAAGTTCGGCCTCGGTTTCGTCAACTTCGCCATCCCCGACAACTGCGGCGACCGGGAAGTCGCCGGCCAGCTGCACCATCGCGGCCAAGGCGTCGTCGGACGGCTGCGGCGCGTCGGGGTCGACGCCGGAGGGCTCGCGGTCACGGCCGCGACGCCTGCGGCGGCGGCGGCGGCGGCCGTTGGCGCGCTCGCCGGCGTCCGCGCCGCGCTCCTCATCCCCTTCGTCCTCTTCCCCTTCCGACTCGGCTTCGGCGTCCGCCTCAAACTCTACGTCGGCGTCTTCCTCCTCGAGCTCGGGGAGGGCGAGCGAATCGACCTGGACGAGGCCCAGACGCGGCGCGGCGGGCGGGGGAGACGCCAGATCGCCGCGTTCGAGGACATGGTAGACTGAGCCCTGAAGCGTATCGTCGGCGGCGATCGTGACCGTCACGCCGAACCGCTCCTCGATCTCCCTGAGATGCGCGCGCTTCTGGTTCAGCATGTAGAGGGCGACCACGCTGCGCGTGCGCACGTTCAGGTTGAACTGGGCGTTACGCACCAGCGCGTCCTCGATCACCCGCAGGATGTGAAGGGCGATGGAGGCGGTGGAGCGAACGGTCCCCGCGCCATTGCAGTGGGGGCAGACGACGCTCGAACCTTCGAGCACGCCCGTGCGCATGCGCTGGCGCGACATTTCGAGCAGGCCGAAATGGGAGATCCTGCCGACCTGGATGCGGGCGCGGTCGTTCTTCAGCGCCTCCTTCAAGCGGCGTTCGACGGCGCGGTTGTTCCGGTGCTCCTCCATGTCGATGAAGTCGACGACGATGAGGCCGGCAAGGTCGCGCAGCCGCAACTGGCGGGCGACCTCGTCGGCGGCCTCCAGATTGGTCCGCAGAGCGGTGTCCTCGATGTTGTGTTCTCGCGTGGAGCGGCCGGAGTTCACGTCAATGGCGACAAGCGCCTCGGTCTGGTTGATGACGATATAGCCGCCGGACTTCAGGATCACCTGACTCGAGAACATCGCGTCCAACTGCGCCTCGACGCCCATTCGGGCGAACAGAGGCTGGTTCTCGCGCCAATGGTGGATCTTGCGGGCGTGGCTCGGCATGAGCATCCGCATGTAGTCGCGGGCTTCCTTGTAGCCTTCGTCGCCGGCGACGACGATGTCGTCGAACTCCTCCGAGTAAAGGTCACGAATGGTGCGCTTGATGAGCGAGCCTTCCTCGTAGACCAGGGTGGGCGCGGTCGATTGCAGGGTCAGCTCGCGCACCGATTCCCACATGCGCAGCAGATGCTCGAAGTCGCGGCGGACCTCCTGCTTCGAGCGTGAAGCGCCCGCGGTGCGCAGGATGACGCCCATCCCCTCCGGAACTTCAAGATCCTGCGCTATTTCCTTCATACGACGGCGATCTTCGCTGTCGGTGATCTTGCGGGAGATGCCGCCGCCGCGTGCCGTGTTCGGCATAAGGACGGAGTAGCGCCCGGCGAGCGAAAGGTATGTCGTCAGCGCCGCGCCCTTGTTGCCGCGCTCTTCCTTGACAACCTGAACAAGCAGAACCTGGCGCCGGCGGATGACCTCCTGGATCTTGTACTGACGGCGCGAGCGGACGGCGCGAACTGGCATCTCCTCGACGTCGTCGCCGCCGATCTGCTCGACCTGATCTTCCTCGGACTCCTCGTCTTCCTCGTCCTCGTCGTCCTCGTCTTCGCCGTCATCCTCCTCGCCGTCGTCTTCGTCTTCGTCTTCGTCGTCCTCGTCTTCATCCTCGTCGCCATTCTCGGCGTCGTCCGGCGCGCGGGCCTCGACCGCGTCGCCGGCCACCCCTGCGGATTCATCTGCGCTTTCGGACGTCTCCGCCGACGCCTCCGAGGCGGGGGCGGAATCGTTTGCGGCCATGGGCGCCAGCGGCAGCCCAACAGGTTCGGACGCTTCAGCGAGCGTAGCGCCGCGCTCCTGCGGAGCGGGCTCGAAAGCCGGAACGTTCTCCGGCTCAGCCGGCCCCGCAGCCGGCGCTATCTCGCCCGGATCAGCGGGCGTCCGATCGGCGTCTCCCGCCGGCGGGGGATCGAAAGGTGAAATAGCGTCGTGTTCAGATGAGGTTGCGACCTCATTCTCAACCGGAATTTCAGGAGCCGCGGCTGCTGCCGGCTCTGCGGTGTCGCCCGCTTGAAGAGGGGCTTCCGCGCTGACGGTGTCGCCATTGCGGACGCGGCGCTCCTTGCCGTTGCGCCCACGGCGGCGACGGCTCCGGCGCTGACGAGGTTCTTCCTCTTCTTCCTGGCTGTGCTGGCGCTGTTCCTCTTCGATCAGCGCGAGCCGGTCGGCCACCGGGATCTGATAGTAATCCGGGTGGATTTCCGAAAAGGCCAGGAAGCCGTGACGGTTCCCGCCATACTCGACGAAGGCGGCCTGGAGCGATGGCTCCACCCGCGTCACCTTCGCTAGATAAATATTGCCGCGCAGCGGCTTCTTGCTTGCAGATTCGAAATCGAATTCTTCGACTCGGTTACCGCGGAGCACCACCACCCGGGTCTCTTCCGGGTGCGATGCGTCGATGAGCATCTTGTTTGCCATTGGGACTTGGAACTTTCGCTGGCGAGGCTTGAATCGCCGCCGCGCGGCCCGGCCGCGGGAAAAGCCTTGTCCCGCCGTCGTTGGACTGGCGGTCGGGCGAGTGAGCCTCTGGATTGGAACGGAGTGAAAGCGAGCGACCGCCGGCCGGACGAACCTGCGCGGCGGACGGGTACCGCGAACGCGAAACGCCGGCGAATTGACGCCCGCGCTTCATAAACTCGAAAGTGGGTTCATTTCCCGCGTTCGCGGGCGAGCCATGCGGGCGCTCTGCCTGAAAGGCGTTGAGGCCGACGTCGCGTCGATCGAACTTTATGCCGACGTCTGCGCCATGTCGCGGCGGAGACGCCTGTGCGGGAGAATTCATTTCATTCACACCTGCGCGTCGCCGCGCGTTGCGCCGGTCCTATGAGAGGGCGGCGATCCATTCCGGCGCGAGCAGGTATCTTCAAGAAGCTGCGGTTCTCGGCGCGAACCCCGGTTGACGGGAGGCGCCGCATCCTGCGGCCTCCGCCGCCTGAACGGCGAAGCTGGCGTCTCGTCCGGACTGGACCTCTCTTTATTATGACGGCGCGCCCGGCCTTGCAAGTAACGCGCACGTGTGGCGCAATCGCCACGCTGGAACGCAATCCGGATTTTGCAGCTTACGCCGCGTTAACCAACGAGCCTCTATCCCTTATTGAAAACCTGCGTTCACAAGAGCAATTTGCCGGTCGCCGCTGGAGTTTTCGATGTCGGACCACGTCAGGGCCGGACGATGTTCGCAGCGCCGCAAGGCGCCGCCGCCGCTACGGGTTCTCGCATCCGGCGCTTTGGCTGGCTTGCTCCTGTTAACCGGCGCGAGCATTTCCCGGTCGGGCGAGTCTGCCGGGGGCGAATCTGCGATGGATTCGCCCGGGGGCGCGGCGGTTGCGGCCTTGCCGGTGGCTTCGGCTGTCCGGGTGGTCCGGTCTGGGGACATCACCCGGCTGGCCTTCGACCTGACGTCGCCGATCGATGTGCGCGCTTTCGTGATGGCGAATCCGGACCGCGTGATCGTCGATGTTCCTGAAACGATCTTCGCGATCGAGGTCGACGCGGGCCAGCGCGCCTCGGCCCGGCGCGGCGCCAAGGCCGACGCGGCTCACGCCGAGGGGGCGCCTGCCGGGCTCATTTCCTCATATCGATTTGGCAAGCTGGGGGCGGGCAGGTCGCGGATCGTGATCGACCTCGCCAAGCCTGCCCGAGTCGTAAAGGCGGGAACCGAACTGTCGGAGGAGGGCCGCTTAAGGCTTCTGGTCGATCTCGCGCCCACAGATCGCGCCGCTTTCAGCGCGGCCGCCGCGGAGGCGATGCGGTCGGCCGCGCCGCGCGCGCAGCAGGCTGCGGGCGCGGTCGAGCTGGCGGACAGCGCCAGGCCGGTCGTCGTGATTGATCCGGGCCACGGCGGCATCGACGTCGGCGCCATGGCCAAGGGTCGCGCGCCGGAGAAAGAGATCGTCTTCGCTTTCGCCAAGGCGCTGGAGGCGGCGCTGCTGGAGACGGGTCGCTATTCGGTCGTTCTGACGCGAACCGATGACGTTTTCGTGCCGCTCGGCGACCGCGTCCAGATCGCCAGGGCCGCGAACGCTCAACTGTTCCTCTCGATCCACGCGGACACGCTCAACGAGGGTGGGGTGTCGGGCGCCACTGTCTACACCGTTTCGGACAAGGCGTCGGACGCTCACGCCGCGCGGCTCGCTGAAAAGGAGAATTTCGCGGATCAGGTGGCGGGGTTCGACGGCGCAGAGGAGGCAAGCGGCGTCTCGGACATCCTGTTCGACCTCACGCGGCGCGAAACCCGCGCCTACAGCCACGTCTTTGCGCGGACCCTCGTCAACGTCTGGAAGGAGGCGGCGCGACTCAACAAGAACCCGGTCCGATCCGCCGGCTTCAAGGTGCTCAAGGCTCCCGACGTTCCATCGGCCCTGCTGGAGCTCGGCTACCTTTCGAGCGAAAAGGACTCGGCTCTGCTCACCGACCCGGAATGGCGCGCCAAAACGGCGTCGGCCGTGGCGCGCTCTATCGACCAGTTCTTCGCCATGCGCACGCCCAAGCACGCCGCGGAGGAGACGGGCGGGGTCGCCTCGATCGTACGCTGATCGCACGGGGCCGCTAAAACCGGCGTCGGCGCCGCCAAAACAACACAAATTGGTTCCAGTGCTGGCCCGCGAACCCGGGGCTGACGAGTCAGCTGCGACTATGGTATCGGAAGGGTTCCGTGCGCCAGTTGAGCCGGCGTCCGAGAGGCAGGGACTAAATGCGCCGCATCGGCAGATTTCTAGGTTTTTTGTTCGCCACGGGCGCGATCCTCTTTGTGATCGGCGCCGCCGCCGTCGGCGTCGTTATCTGGCATTTCGAGAAGGACTTGCCGGACTATACGACGCTGCGCGACTACGAGCCTCCGGTCATGACGCGCGTACACGCCGCCGACGGCACGCTGCTCGCCGAATATGCGCGCGAACGCCGGCTCTTCCTGCCGGCGGCCGCGATTCCGCCGCTCGTGAAGCAGGCGTTTCTTGCCGCCGAAGACAAGAATTTCTACTCGCATACCGGCATCGACCCTGAAGGCATCGTGCGCGCGGCCATGGTTCTCGTCCGTGGTGACAAGCGCGTGCAGGGCGCGTCCACCATCACGCAGCAGGTCGCCAAGAACTTCCTGCTCACCAACGAGCAAACCTTCGAGCGCAAGATCCGCGAGGCGCTTCTCGCATTCCGAATCGAAGCCGCGTATTCGAAGGACAAGATCCTCGAACTGTATTTGAACCAGATATTTCTGGGCCTGAACAGCTACGGCGTCGCGGCCGCCGCCCTCAATTACTACGGCAAATCGCTGCATGAGTTGACGATCTCCGAGGCTGCGTATCTCGCGGCGCTGCCGAAGGCGCCGAGCACGCTCAATCCATTCCGCAACCGCGACGCTGCGCTCGCCCGCCGGAACTACGTCATCAACCGCATGGTCGACGACGGCTACATCACGGCCGAGCAGGGCGACGCCGCCAAGCGTGAGGGCCTCGGCGTCAATCCGCGCGCGATTTCGCCCAACGCCTATGTCGCCGGTTATTTCGCTGAAGAAGTTCGCCGCGAACTCCTTGACCGCTACGGCGAGAAGAAGGTTTACGAGGGCGGTCTGTCCGTTCGAGCGACGCTCGACCCGCAGATGCAGATCTGGGCGCGCAAGGCGCTCGTCGACGGGCTCGTGCGCTTCGACGAGGCGCAGGGGTTCCGCGGGCCGATGCGCGTGATCAACCTGACCGGCGACTGGGGGCCGCCGCTTGCGGAAATCCCGGCGCTCGGCGATGTGCGTCCGTGGCGGCTCGCCGTGGTCCTCGACGTCAACGACAACGCGGCGCGAATCGGCCTTCAGCCGCCCAAGGAAGCCGGCGGCGAAGTCAGCCGCGAGCGGCTGACCGGCGTCCTTACGTCCGAGGGCATTCGCTGGACGAATCGCAAGAGCGTTCGCCAGGCGCTGCAGGTCGGCGACGTGATCTATGTCGAGCCGATCGACGACAAGCCCGGCAATTACCGTCTGCGGCAGATTCCGGACATTTCCGGAGCCATCGTGGCCATGGACCCGCACACAGGGCGCGTGCTCGCGATGGTCGGCGGCTTTTCCTTCGACCAGTCGGAGTTCAACCGCGCTACGCAGGCATGGCGTCAGCCCGGGTCGTCGTTCAAGCCATTCGTATATTCGACGGCCCTCGACAACGGCTACACGCCATCCTCAATCGTTCTCGACGAACCGATCGAGATCGACCAGGGCAACGGCGAAATCTGGCGTCCGGACAATTATGACGGCAGGCCGACGGGTCCGCGCACGCTGCGCTACGGCGTCGAGCACTCGAAGAACCTCATGACGGTGCGCCTTGCGCGCGACGTAGGGATGCCGCTCGTGGCGGAATATTCCAAGCGGTTCGGTGTGATCGACGACATGCCCGCGCTGCTCGCCATGTCGCTCGGCGCAGGTGAGACGACCGTTCTGCGCATGACCACCGCTTATTCGATGTTCGTGAATGGCGGCCGGCGCATCCGTCCAACGCTCATCGACCGCATTCAGGACCGCTGGGGCCAGACCATCTTCAGGCACGACCAGCGGATTTGCCAGGGCTGCGAGGCGGAGAAATGGGCGAACCAGCCCGAGCCGCGCCTGATCGACAAGCGCGAGCAGGTGCTCGACCCATTGACCGCCTATCAGATGACCTCGATCCTCGAAGGCGTCGTCCAGCGTGGCACCGCGCAGGTTCTGAAGTCTGTCGGCAAGCGCCTTGGCGGGAAGACCGGCACGACGAACGAAGCCAAGGACGTGTGGTTCGTCGGCTTCGCGCCAGACCTCGCCGTTGGCGTCTTCATGGGCTATGACCGGCCTCGTTCGCTTGGCGGTTCGGCGACCGCCGGCAGGTACGCCGCGCCGATTTTCCGCGATTTCATGATGCAGGCTCTGAAGGACAAGCCGGACGTGCCGTTTCGTGTGCCTCCGGGAATCAAGCTCGTCTCCGTGAACCCGGGCTCCGGCACACGCGCCTCGGGCGCCGGCTCCATCCTGGAAGCGTTCAAGCCCGGCACAGGACCGCCGGAGGGGTTCGCGGGCGACGGCATGACCGGAAGCGGGGGCCCGGTCTCGGATCGCGCAATCGGCACCGGCACAGGCGGCCTGTACTGACCTTTACCGCGCCGCGGGAGCGGCCTCGCCTTCAGCGGCGAAATTCGGGACAAAATTTCCTGCGCCGGCGTTCGACTGACCCGGGCTGCGCCGCGCCGTCGCGTTCGGCCGCCCTGGGAATGGCATACATTTTCCGGAATTTTCTGGCGCGTTGCCAGTCGAATTATCGGGTATTTTCCGCCCATTTTCTATCGATTGTCCTTGGCGCCTTTGCTCAGGCGGCGGCAGGTTCCGCCGGAGCCTTTTTGAACCGTCGCCGGCATGGCGCGGCGCGAGCGCCAGTTCGTCCGGTTTTCGCGCTTCGGGTTTACAGGGCGGCGCGGCGTGGCTAGGACATCGAACGCAATCACGAGGGCATCAAACGCACATGCGCGCCGAAGCAGAATCGCTGGTCGAACAGATCAAGCAGTCCGTGGGACTGCTGAGGAGGCATCTTTGACGTCGAGACAGCAACTCGCCGCCTCGCCGAACTGAACGCCAGGGTCGAAGACCCGAATCTCTGGAATGACGCCGACGCCGCGCAGAAAATCATGCGCGAGCGCACCGATCTCGAAGATCGTCTAGGCAGCCTCAAACGTTTCGAGCGCGAACTTGAGGACGCGGTGACTCTCGTCGAATTGGGCGAGGCCGAGGACGACGCGGCAACCGAGCAGGAGGGGCTGGAAGCCCTGCGGGGACTCGTCGGGGAAGCCAAACGCCGCGAGATCGAATCGTTGCTGTCCGGCGAGGCGGACGCCAACGACACCTATGTCGAGGTTCATTCCGGCGCCGGCGGCACTGAGAGCTGCGACTGGGCGCGGATGCTTGAGCGCATGTACGGCCGCTGGGCGGAGCGCCGGAAGTTCTCGGTCGAACTGATCGAGGAAACGCCGGGCGACGAGGCGGGCATCAAGTCCGCGACGCTGCTCATCAAGGGGCACAACGCGCATGGCTGGCTCAAGACGGAGTCGGGCGTGCATCGCCTCGTGCGTATTTCGCCATTCGACTCGAACGCGCGCAGGCATACGAGCTTCGCGTCGGTGTGGGTTTATCCGGTCGTGGACGAAACGATCCAGGTGGACATCAACGAGTCCGACTGCCGTATCGACACCTATCGTGCATCCGGCGCCGGCGGGCAGCACGTCAACAAGACGGATTCCGCTGTTCGCATCACGCACATACCTACGGGAATTGTCGTGGCGAGCCAGCAGGAGCGCTCGCAGCACAAGAATCGTGCTCAGGCGTGGTCGATGTTGCGTGCGCGCATCTATGAACTCGAGCTTGAAAAACGCGAGGCGGAAAAGAACGCTGCGGCCGCGTCCAAGACGGAGATCGGGTGGGGTCACCAGATCCGCTCCTACGTGCTGCAGCCTTACCAGATGGTGAAGGACCTGCGCACAGGGCACACGTCCGGCACCCCGAGCGACGTGCTCGACGGTGATCTGGACGACTTCCTTCAGGCCTCGCTGGCGCAGCGCATCAGCGGCGCGGGTCCCGTGGCGGTCGAGGACGTCGACTGATCGGCATTCGGCGCCGGGCCGGCGCGTTGACAATCCTCGCCGGCCTGCCTAACCCGCTGACCTGACTGGAACCTGTTAAACCTCTTTTCGAGCCTCGATCCGCTCTGGCGTCGGGAGCGCCGCTTTCCCATGATGGACAAGACTTTCGATCCTGCCTCGGTCGAGGCTCGCGTTTCAGCGATGTGGGAGGCGGAGGGCGCCTTCCGCGCCGGACGGCCCGAGCGCGCGGACGCGCCGACGTTTTCCGTCGTCATTCCGCCGCCCAACGTCACCGGCTCGCTGCACATGGGCCACGCCCTGAACAACACGTTGCAGGACATTCTCTGCCGCTTCGAGCGGATGCGCGGCAAGGATGTGCTGTGGCAGGTTGGCACTGACCATGCGGGCATCGCCACCCAGATGGTCGTCGAGCGCCAGTTGATGGAGCGGGGCGAGCCCGGCCGTCGCGAGATGGGCCGAGAGAAGTTTCTCGAGCGCGTCTGGTCGTGGAAAGCGGAGTCCGGCGGCACGATCATCGGCCAGCTCAAGCGACTGGGCGCGTCGTGCGACTGGTCGCGCGAGCGGTTCACCATGGACGAGGGGCTGTCGAAGGCCGTGGCCAAGGTCTTCGTCGAACTCTATCGCGAAGGATTGATCTACAAGGACAAGCGCCTCGTCAACTGGGACCCGAAGCTGCTCACGGCGATCTCCGACCTCGAGGTGCAGCAGATCGAGACGAAGGGCCACCTTTGGCATTTCAACTATCCCCTCGAAGGCGAAACCTACGATTCCGAAAATCCCGCGACGTTCATCACCGTCGCCACCACGCGCCCCGAAACAATGCTGGGCGATACGGCTGTCGCGGTGCATCCGCAGAATGAGCGGCTCGGCCATCTGATCGGGCGCAACGTCATCCTGCCGCTTGTGGGGCGGCGGATGCCCATCGTCGGCGACGAATACGCGGACCCGGAAAAGGGCACGGGCGCGGTGAAAATCACGCCCGCGCACGACTTTAACGACTTCGAAGTCGGCAAGCGTCACGACCTGCCGCTCATCAACATTCTCGATCAGGAGGCGAAGCTCGTCCTGACGCAGAACCCCGCGTTCGTCGAGGGCGTCGAGGAAAGCGACACGCTGGCCGCCACCGTGACTACGTTTGATGGCGTGGACCGCGTGAGCGCGCGCAAGCTCATCGTCGAGATGATGCAGGCGATCAACTGCTGCCCCAAGATCGAGCCATATGTTCACATGGTTCCCCATGGCGACCGCTCGGGCGTCGTGATCGAGCCTTGGCTCACCGACCAGTGGTATGTCGACGCCAAGACGCTGGCGCAGCCGGCGCTCGAAGCCGTGCGTGACGGCCGCACGACATTCGTGCCGAAGAACTGGGAAAAGACCTATTTCGACTGGCTCGAGAACATCCAGCCATGGTGCATCTCTCGTCAGCTCTGGTGGGGACATCAGATCCCCGCGTGGTATTCCCCCTGGGGCGGCGTCTACGTCGCCGAAACGGAGGACGAGGCGTATGCCGCCGCGCTCGCGGACGGCGTGGAGCGCGGCGCGCTGACGGAGGCGGAAGCGCAGGCGCTCGCCAATGATCCTGCAAAGCTTGCGGACGTGATCCGCCGCGACGAGGACGTGCTCGACACGTGGTTCTCATCGGCGCTCTGGCCATTCTCGACCATGGGCTGGCCGGACGACAGCGACCCGGCGCTGGAGCGTTTCTATCCGACGTCGGTGCTCGTGACGGGCTTCGACATCATCTTCTTCTGGGTCGCCAGGATGATGATGATGGGCCTGCACTTCATGAAAGAGGTTCCGTTCAAGGACGTCTACATTCATGCGCTCGTCCGCGACGAGAAGGGCGCGAAGATGTCGAAGTCCAAGGGCAACGTCATCGATCCGCTTGGCCTCATCGACCAGTACGGCGCCGATGCGCTGCGCTTCACGCTTGCGGCGATGGCGGCGCAGGGCAGGGACATCAAGCTCGCGACCAGCCGCGTCGAGGGTTATCGCAATTTCGCGACGAAGCTCTGGAACGCGGCGCGCTTTGCGGAAATGAACGGCTGCGCGCGCCAGGCGTCGTTTGCGCCGGCCGCGGTTAGCCAGACGCTGAACAGATGGATCGTTGGCGAAGTCGTGCGCGCGGCGCGCGAGATCACGTCGTCCCTCAACGCCTACCGGTTCAACGATGCGGCGAACGCCGCCTACAAGTTCGTCTGGAACGTGTTCTGCGACTGGTATCTCGAGTTGTCGAAGCCCGTTCTGCAGGGACCCGACGGCCCGGCCAAGGAGGAGACGCGTGCGACGACGGCCTGGGTCATCGACCGGATCGCGAAGCTGCTGCACCCGTTCATGCCGTTCATCACGGAGGAATTGTGGGAGATCAACGGCCGCTCCGGCCCGGCCCGGAGGTCGATCCTCACGCTCTCCGCCTGGCCCGTGTACGACGGCCTGGAAAACCCGGAGGCCGAGGGCGAGATCGGTTTCGTCGTCGACCTGATATCCGAGGTTCGCTCGGTGCGCTCCGAGATGAACGTCCCGGCCGGCGCGCAGATGCAACTGGTGATCGTCGGCGCTGGCGCGGACCTTCGCACCATGCTCCAGCCCTGGCTCGACATCGTGAAACGTCTGGCGCGCCTGTCGGAAATCGCGTTCCATGTTCAGCCGCCGGAGGAAAGCGCGCAGATGATCGTGCGCGGAACCACCGTCGCGCTGCCGCTCGCTGGCGTGATCGACATCTCGGCCGAGCGGGCGCGCCTCGCCAGGGAGATCGGCAAGGAGGAAAAGGAGGTCGCCAAGGTCGACGCCAAGCTGGGCAACGCCGACTTCCTCAAGCGTGCTCCGGAAGAAGTTGTCGAGGAGAATCGCGAGCGCAGGCAGGACGCGCTCGACCGAATCGAAAAGATGAAGGCGGCGCTCAAGCGCCTCGGCTGAGGCGCTACTTGAATAGAACCAGGCTCAAAGCGATCGCGCCCATGCCGACGAGCATACCGTAAACGGTCTCGTGGCCGCGGGCGTAGACGCGCGCGGCAGGAAGCAGTTCGTCGAGCGCGAGAAACACCATCGCGCCGGCGATGCCTGCGAACACCGCTCCGAAGACGAAGGGCGACAGGACCGAGGCGAGCGCGAGGTAGCCGATGAGCGCGCCAACCGGCTCGGCGAGGCCGGAAATGGCCGTGGCGACCACGGCCTTCGTTTTCGATCCCGATGCGTAATAGACGGGGATCGCGATGGAAACGCCCTCCGGAATATTGTGCACCGCAATGGCGACCGCGAGCGGCAGCCCGACGGTCGGGTTGTCCAGCGTCGCGAAAAACGTGGCGAGGCCTTCGGGCAGGTTGTGCAGGGTGATCGCCATGGCTGCGAGAAGGGCGACCCGCGCGAGCGCGGCGTTCTGCGCAGACGGCTTGGGGCCGGCAAGCGCCTTGGGCGCCGGAGTCGTGGCGCTCGTCATCGTCTCCGTCGCGGCTGAACGCACATGCTCCTCGTCGAGGCCAGTGTGCGGATTTGGCACAAAACGATCGATCGCGAAGAGGATCGCGACTCCGACGAAGAAGAAAAGCGTCGCCAGCGCGTACGCGCCCCTTGCGTCCGTTATCTTCGCGAAGCTGTCGTTCGCCTTGACGAAAATCTCGACGAGGGAAACGTAGACCATTGCGCCGCCCGAAAAGGCGAGGCCGAAAGCGAGCAGGCGCGTGTTGGTCTGGTGCGCCCAGATGACGAGAAAGCTGCCGATGACAGTCGCCATTCCGGCGCCGATGGTGATGGCGAAGGCGAGAAGAACGGCGGGCGGGAAAAGCGACTCCATCCAGCCAGCAGAAGGCCGGGCGAGGCCCACGTCAAGAGCTCATGCGCCCAAGCGTGTGGCGCCCTCGCAACAGCCTTGGAATCATTCCGATCTTGCCTCCGAAGCCCACCGAGTGCGCCGCGTTTGTGCCATAAACCCGGCGCTAATTCCGATTGCTTACGGTCTGAAAGCCATCGCGCTTTTCTCCTGCGGCGACCGGACTGGCGTCCGGCGGCGCGTTGATCGGGGGCCCTGCGGGCCCTGTCGCAGCCGACGGCGGGGGCGTCCGGCAACGGCGCTCGATGGAAGATCGGGGTGACGGGGTTCATGAACGCGCGTTTCGACAAGAGCAAACTTCCCAGCCGCCATGTGACGGAGGGTCCGGCGCGTGCGCCGCACCGCTCGTACCTCTATGCGATGGGCCTCACGCGCGAGGAGATTCATCAGCCGCTCGTCGGCGTCGCGTCGGCATGGAATGAAGCCGCGCCTTGCAACATCGCTCTCATGCGACAGGCGCAGGCTGTGAAGAAGGGCGTTGCGGCCGCTGGCGGCACGCCGCGCGAATTCTGCACGATCACCGTGACCGATGGCATCGCGATGGGACACCAGGGCATGAAGTCCTCCCTCGTATCCCGCGAGGTCATCGCCGACTCGGTCGAACTGACGATGCGCGGCCACTGCTACGACGCGCTCGTCGGCCTCGCCGGCTGCGACAAGTCGCTGCCTGGCATGATGATGGCGATGGTTCGCCTCAACGTTCCGTCGATCTTCATCTATGGCGGATCAATCCTGCCGGGCAAATTCCGCGGCCGTGAAATCACGGTGCAGGATCTGTTCGAGGCCGTGGGCAAGTATTCCGTCGGGGAGATGTCCCCGGACGATCTCGACGAAATGGAGCAGGTCGCCTGTCCTTCCGCGGGAGCGTGCGGCGCGCAGTTTACAGCCAACACGATGGCGACCGTCTCCGAGGCCATAGGTCTGGCTCTTCCTTATTCGGCTGGCGCGCCCGCGCCCTACGAGATCCGCGACCGGTTCTGCATGACGGCGGGAGAGATGGTGATGGACCTCATCGCCAGGAATATCCGCCCTCGGGACATCGTCACCCGAAAGGCGCTGGAGAATGCGGCGACCGTGGTCGCGGCGTCCGGCGGCTCAACCAACGGGGCGCTGCACCTGCCTGCGATCGCGCACGAGTGCGGGATCGAATTCAACCTGTTCGACGTTGCGGAAATCTTCAAGCGCACGCCCTACATCGCTGACCTGAAACCGGGCGGCAAGTACGTCGCCAAGGACATGTTTGAGGTCGGCGGCATTCCGCTGATGATGAAAACCCTTCTCGACCATGGCTTCCTGCACGGCGACTGCCTTACGGTCACAGGCCGCACAATCGCGGAGAACCTCGAAAAGGTTAAGTGGAACGACCAGCAGGACGTGGTCTATCCCGCCAACAAGCCGATTACGCCGACCGGCGGCGTCGTTGGCCTGAAGGGCAATCTCGCTCCAGAGGGCGCGATCGTGAAGGTCGCCGGGATGCCGCATGACAAGCAGCGGTTCCGCGGCCCCGCGCGCGTTTTCGACAACGAGGAGGCGTGCTTCGAGGCCGTCTCCAAGCGCCAGTACAAGGAAGGCGACGTGCTCGTCATCCGCTACGAGGGGCCGAAGGGCGGGCCTGGAATGCGCGAGATGCTCGCAACGACCGCTGCGCTTTACGGGCAGGGCATGGGCGACAAGGTTGCGCTCATCACCGATGGCCGATTCTCCGGCGCGACCCGCGGCTTCTGCGTCGGCCATGTAGGACCCGAGGCTGCGGTCGGAGGTCCCATCGCACTTCTGAAAGATGGGGACATGATCGTTCTCGACGCGATCGACGGGGTGCTCGCCGTCGAGCTGAGCGACGAGGAATTGGCCGAGCGCGCCAAGTCATGGAAGCCGCGTCCGAGCGAGTTCGGCTCGGGCACGATCTGGAAATACGCCCAGACGGTGGGTTGCGCCCGAGATGGCGCGGTCACGCATCCGGGCGCCGCGAAAGAGACCTCGGTGTATGCGGATATCTGACGCGCTCCCTTCGCCCCGGAGGTTCGGACTCGCGGCGGTCGCCGCGATGTCCATCTGTTCCGCCGCACCGTCCGCTCTGGCGCTCGAGCCGCAGACGGGCACGGCGGCTGTCGCCGTTGCGCCGATCTTCAAGGATCCGCGCACCGCGCTCCAGCAGGGGTTGAAGGGCTATCAGGCCGGCGACTTCGATGCGTCGGTGAGGGCGCTGAAGTACGCCGCCGAGGGCGGGCAGCCGCTCGCTCGCTGGAAGCTCGGTCAGATGTATGCGACCGGCGACGGGGTGCCGACGGACCAGTATCAGGCGTACCAGTATTTCGCGCAGATCATCCGCGCCTATGACGACGACCGGACCGATCCGCGCGAGATCGCCATCGTCGCCAGCGCCTTCGTTTCTGTGGGCGTGTATAGCCTCAGCGGCATTCCAAACTCGGCGGTCCGGCGCAACGCCGACCGTGCGCACGAGTTGTTTCATTTCGCAGCGACCAATTTCGGCGACGCCAACGCGCAATATCAGCTTGCGAGGATGTATCTCGATGGCAATGGCGTGAAGAGGGACCAGCGCGTCGGCCTTCAGTGGCTCAACCGGGCCGCCGACAAGAACCACGTCGAGGCGCAAGCTTACCTTGGCAACTACCTGTTCAAGGACAAGGGAAGCGCCCCCGGACGGCGCGCCCGCGGGCTGATGTATCTGACGCTCGCGCGGGAGGCCGTCGGCGACAAGCCCGAAGAGCGTTGGATCGTGGACTTTTACCAGGACGCGATGGCTGCCGCGTCAGAAGCCGACAAGCAGCGGGCCCACGAAGAACTCGGGAACTTTCTGAAACGTCGCGCCCGCTGACCTCAACTCTCCGGCCGGGCCTATGAGCCGCCCGGATTTTTCGTCGTGACAAGCTCCGGCGTGTGCCCGGCGAGACGCTTCTCGTAAAAGGCGGCGTAGCGCGCTCCGTCTTCCGTCGCGCAAGCCGCAGCAATGCGCTCGTGGACATCCGGCTGGTCGGTGTCGATGGCGTGAATCGCGAGTTCGTGTAATTTCAAAAACTCATTGAATGCAGTAAGATCACTTATCTTCTTCGAGTGAAGCGCGAAGACTGGCTCGGGTCGTGACTTGCCTTTCAGTGGAAGTTCTCCGAGCGGGACGAAGAGATGCGACTTCGCCGCGGCGGCCGTGCCGCGCGAAACGAGAATCGGCGCGCCGACTCCCTTTGTGCCGGATTCCAGTCGCGCCGCGACGTTCACCGTGTCGCCGACCATCGAGTATTCGAGACGTTGCTCGGAGCCCATGTTGCCGACGAAGGCCAGACCGGTGTTGAGGCCAACGCCGATCCGCACCGGGATGTGGACCGTCCCGGCCTCCATCGCCTCCCGTTCCATGCGCGTGTCGAGGTCCAGCGCGGCCTGCTGCATGGCGAGCGCCGCCGCGCAGGCCCGGTCGGCGTGATCGGGCGCATCGAGGGGCGCGTTCCAGAAGGCCATAAGGCCGTCGCCGATGTATTTGTCGATCGTGCCGCCCTGCGCCAGCACGGCGGCGGTGAGCGGCGTGTGCAGCGAATTCAGGAAGCGGACGACGCCCTCGGCGTCGAGGAGTTCCGAGCGCGAAGTGAAGTCGCGGACGTCGCTGAAAAGCACTGTCGTTTCGCGGGTCTCGCCGCCAAGGCGCAGACGCGACGGATCGGCGGCTATGCGCTCGACGATGGCGGGAGCGACGTAACGCTGGAAAGCGCCGCGCACGTGCTGGCGTTCGCTTTCCGCGCGCAGATAGGCGCCGAGCGTGCCGACGACGTAGGTCGCGATCCATGAGACGCCGGGCACCAGCGGATCGATCAGAAGATCCATGCGCGTGAAGAGGAACCACGAGCCGGCGGCGCCGAGGAAAACCATCGAGACGAGCGCCAGCGCGGCGAGCACCGGGCGGAAACGCCGCGCGCCCCAGGCCACTATTATGCCGCCGATCAGGATCGCTATTCCCTCGGCGCCGGGCGCCCAGTCCGGCCGCACGAGGCGCGCGCCTGTGATGGCGTGCTCGATGAGTTCAGCGTGGACCTCAACGCCGGGCGCTGACGGGTTGAGCGGCGTGGAGCGAATGTCGGCGAGCGCGGCGGCGCTCGATCCGATGAGCATGATCCGGCCCTCGATTTCGTCCTTGTCAACGTCCCCTGCGAAAACCCTCCAGGCCGGAATAAGGCGCCCGGGCTTCGATCCGGCGTAACGGATGCGCACGGAGCCGTCGGCCTCCGTCGGGATTTCCGCGTCACCGATCTTGACGGCGACGATGGCGCGATGGTCGCCGAAGGAGCGTTCCCCAGACGCGTTGGTCGACTTGATGATCGGCGTATTCGTCTGAAAGGCCACGCGAAGGGCTTCCGCGGCGAATGAAGGCACAAGGAGCGCGGAGCCCGGTGGCCCGACAGCGAACACGAGAGGCGCCTTGCGGATCGTCTGGTCGCCGTCGCTGATATAATTGATCGCGCCCAGCCCTGACGCCTCGGCTCGCAGTTCCGGCAGCGGCAACACCGCCCCGGCGAAATAAGGGGCGAGCTGCAGCGGATTGTCCCCAAGGATCACGAAGCTCGATTTCAATGCGTCGCCAGGATCGAACCCTTGCATTGGTCGTGCGACGAGGGCGGTCGCGGCGACGACCGGAGCCTGCGAAAAGGCCCGCGCCAGCGGATCGGCGGCCAATTCGCCATTCGCTTCAAGAGCCGCGCGAAGCGCCTCGCGCTCCGGAGACTCGGGCAGTTCCGCGATGATCGCCGCCGGCGCATACCGGTCCGGCTCGGCGAAAAGCACGTCGTAGGCGATCGCCGCGGCGCCGGCTGCGGCCAGCCTGTCGGTGAGTTCCGCGATCCGCCGGCGCGGCCAAGGCCACTGGCCGATCTTCGCCAGCGATTCGTCGTCCACATCGACGATGCGCACGGGCAGGTCCGGCGACCAGGCGCGGGGGGCCGCTCGCAAGTACTGGTCGAACACGATGTTGCGCAGCCGCTCGACGGGCCCGGCGCCGGCGAGGAAGACCGCGAGCAGAAAGCCTATGAACGCGGGCGCCAGCGTCGCTGCGATGCCGCTGATTTGCGCGCGCAGGCGCCCCGGCCTTCTTGGCTGCGGGGTCCTTGCGGGCGCATTCATGGCGGCTCAACCGAGATCGACGCGGACGGGCACGTGGTCGGACGGCTTGTCCCAGCTGCGGACATGCCGGTCGACAGTCGCGCTCTTCAGCCGGTCGGCGGCCTGCGGCGACAGAAGCAGATGGTCGATGCGAATGCCGTCGTTCCGCCGCCACGCGCCGGCGGTGTAGTCCCAGAACGTGAAGATGTCGGCTGCATCGCTCGTGGCGCGGATGGCGTCCGTCAGTCCGAGGTTCATGAGAGCGCGAAACGCAGCGCGCGTCTGAGGCAGGAAGAGCGCGTCTGTCACCCAGTTGGCCGGATTCCTTGCGTCGCGCGGTTCAGGAATGACGTTGTAGTCGCCAGCGAGAACAAGCGGCTCTTCAAGCGCAAGAAGGTTCGTCGCGTGCTGGCGCAAACGGTCCATCCAGGCGAGTTTGTAGGCGTACTTTTCGGCGCCGCCGTTGCCGTTCGGCAGATAGATCGAGGCTACGCGCGTGACGCCGCCATCGTGCGAGACGACAGCCTCGAGATAGCGCGCCTGCGTGTCCTCATCATCGCCGGGCAGGCCCGCGGTCGTCTCCATTGGGTGACGCGACAGGATCGCCACGCCGTTGAACGTCTTTTGCCCATGAACGGCGACGTTGTATCCGGCGGACTCGATCTCAAGCCGTGGAAACGCCTCCTCCAGACATTTGATCTCCTGAAGGCACACGACGTCCGGCTCCGCCTCTCTCAACCAGGTGAGGAGGTGCTCCAGGCGCTGACGCACCGAATTGACGTTCCATGTCGCGATCCGCAAGGCGATTCCTTGTATTCAGAGCCATAGGAGCATAGCACGCGCGCGGCTCAACCCCACCGCCTGTGCGCCCACATCCACTGTTCGGGGATCGGCCGGATGAAATCCTCGAATGCGGCGTGCAACGCGGCGGTCGCTATCAGGATGTCCTCGTTTCGGTCGGCGGTTTCCGGTACGTCGATCTGGCGCAACGCAATGCGGAACCTGACGCCGGGCAGGCGGACAATCTCCACGGCGTAGAGCGGTGCGCCTGTCATCCGCGCGACCAGGGCCGGGAAGGTGGAGGTCGGCGCCATCCGACCGAAGAAGGGCACCATGACGCCCTTGCGGTCGCGCAGGTCGGCCATGGTCGCGAGCACGCCGCCGCCACGAACATGGCGCAGCGCGCGCCGGCCGGCGTCCTCCTGCTTGGGCCAGAGTCCGCCCGGGTAAAGCGGTTCGCGCACGCGCCGGACATATTCCTCGACTAGCGGATTGCGGAGGCGCTGATAAATGCCCGCGCCTCGTCCCCCCACCTCCAGCAGGGCGGCGGCCGCAAGCTCCCAGTTGCCCTGATGCGCAGCGGCGGCGATGAACCGGCGGTCAGCCGGAACAATGTCGAAAACGCCGGGGTCAACATCGATGCGCCCCTGCGCGATGATGTCGGGGATGCGGAAACCCTCCGCGAAGATGCGGCCCAGCGTCTCCCACATGTCCCGGGCGATCCGGTCACATTCAGCTTCGCTCCTTTCTGGGAAAGCCGCACGGATGTTGGCGACGGAGCGGGGGTGGCGCTTGAAGAAAGGCGCGAACACCCGCCACAGGTATCCTGAAAGGTTCGAGGCTGTTTCCAGCGGCAACGCGCGCACGATCGCGCCCGCCGCCCGGAAGCCCAGATACTCGAGCCGATGTTTGAATTTGATGGGTCTGTCCTGCATGGCTCGGGCGGGCGTTTGAGGGCACCTGATGCGAGCGCGGATCGGGGAAGTCAAGACGCCACGCTCCGGTCACGGCAAGCCGCGCGCTTGGCTTGAGCTGTCGCGAGCAGGACGAGCCAGCGGCCTTAGCCGTCGCGGCCACGCTTCCATGGCGCGGATAATAAGTATAACTGCCAAGTTAAAATTTATTGTCGCGGGGCGGATAAGGGATTTAGCTTTTGTTGTCGCAGCTTAAGGCGGCTTCGAGTCGCGCTGCGCCCATGTCCTTGGACATCAACAAGCGGGGAGAAACAGAAAATGCGCGCATCCACTTTGGCGGTTCGCGCCGCGGTCATTTTCGCGCTCTGCGGCGTTTCGATCGGCATCGGCATGGCGATGTCGCAGAATCACGTCCTTCACGCTGCCCATGCGCACATCAACCTCGTGGGATGGGTTTCCCTGTTCCTCTTCGCCTTGTTCTACAAGGCGCACCCTGCGGTGGACACGTCTCGCTGCGCGCTCGTTCAGGTTGGCTCCTGGATATTCGGCGGCACGCTTCTCGGCCTCGGCGTCACCCTGATCTACGGCGTCGGCCCGCAGTACGAGCCCATTGCCGCAGTCGGCTCGTTTATCGTCTTCGCGTCGCTGCTCATCTTTACCTATGTCGTGTTCCGGCCGCAGACGCTTTCGGCTCCGATGCCGGGCGCGGCGCCGGCTGAGTGAACCCGGAGCATCGACGCGCGCTGCGCTCGCATTGACTTGCGGGCGCGACCCGGCCTAACGGACCCGGACGCTGATCGCCGGATGCCGGCCGGAGTTTGCTTTGCTGGAATGGAAGGCGCGCCTTGCGCCGCTCCTTGGTCCTGTCGCAGGATTTTTGTCGCTTCTCGGCGTTGGCGCGATCGTGCCCGCGCTGACGGGAGTCATGGGTCTTGCGCTGCCCTTTTTCGGCCTGATCCTCCTCGGGTATGTGCTCGGCAAGCTCGTCGACATCGAGGAGACGGGCCTTGCGTGGATGAACGCATTCATCATCTATCTCGCGCTGCCGGCGCTCTACTTCAATCTGATATCCGTCACGCCCATCGGCGAACTTGCTAACTGGCGTTTTATCCTCGTCACCTCGCTGTGCACGATGGCCGCGTTCGGCGCGGGAATAATCATTGGCTGGTTCACCGCTGGCGGCCGCCTCGATGAGGCGACGATACAGGGCGTAGGGGCGGGTTATTCGAACGTCGGCTACATGGGGCCGGGGTTGACGCTTGCGACCTTCGGCACGGCGTCCGTCGCGCCGACGGCGCTGATCTTCGCTTTCGACAGCGCGATCTTTTTCACGATCGTTCCGTTCCTGATGGGCGTCGCGAGTGGCGGGAAGCAATCGCTCACGCGAACCGGACTGCTTGCGGCGAAGCGCGTTCTGACACACCCGTTCAACGTGTCGATCATGCTCGCCGCGCTTGCTGCGTGGACGCATTGGACGCCCCCCGAGACGATCCACAGGATTCTCGTCTGGCTGCAGAACGCCGCGGCCCCATGCGCCCTGTTTGTCATGGGGGTGACAGTCGCGCTGCGCCCGGTGCGCGGCCTTGCCCGGGAAACGCCTGCGCTGCTCGCCATCAAGCTCGTCGCGCACCCGGCGCTCGTCTGGTTCGCCATGACTTCGGTCGGCGGGTTCAATCCGGTTTGGGTCTATACCGCCGTGCTGATGGCGGCGCTGCCGCCGGCGCTCAACACGTTTGTGATGGCGCGGCAGTACAACGTCTATGTCGAGCGCGCCTCGAACCTCATCATGGCTGGAACGGTCGCATCGGTGTTCACCGTGACGGCTCTGCTCTACGTGCTGACCGCCTCGGGCGGGCGCTGACGCATCACCCGTGGCGCGCCTACTCCGGGCATGACGCCCTCGCGCATCGCGAGGCGGCGCAGCGGACCGATGTTCTGGAGCGCGAACAGGCCGGCGCCGCGAAGGAAGTCCGCCGGCAGGAAGGTCGAGAGCAGGGCGCGGTTCAGCGTATCGACAGCCATTGTGCGCGAGAGGACATCGCCCCGGCGCAGGCGCTCGTAACGCCCGAGAACGCCCGGCGCCCCCGGATCTTCCGCAGCCTTCCCGGCGGCTTCGGCCAGATGCGCGCAGTCGCGCAAGCCGAGGTTCAGGCCCTGCGCGCCGATGGGCGGGAAGACGTGCGCGGCTTCGCCGACGAGGGCGAGCCGCTGGCCTGTCAGCGACTTCGCCGTCAGGCCCGACATGGGAATTTTGCCCCGCGCGGAAAGCAGGGTCAGCTTTCCCAGCAGATGATGCGATGCGGCCTCCGCCTCACGGGCGAAGTCTTCCGGCGAAAGCGCGTGTCGGCGCTCTGCCTCGCCCGGCGCCATCAGCCAGACGAGACTTGAGCGGTGAGGATGTTCCTCGCTCCCGAGCAGCGGCACGAACGTGCAGGGGCCCTGCCGGGTGTGAAACTCGGTCGACACGTCGCCATGGGCCTTGCGGTGCGCGAAAATCGCCGTGATTGCGACCTGCGGATAGTCCCAGGCGCGCGCCGAAATGTGCGCGGCGCGCCGCGCCGCGGACCGCCGCCCGTCCGCCGCGACGACGAGACGGGCCGCAAATTCGCCGCTGGACGCGGTGCGGACGATCGCGCTCTCCGCGCCAAACGCGTAGTCTTCCACCATGTCGCCGATAACGCGGATCAGCGGATGCTCCCGCGCGGCGTCGGCCATGGCGTTTACGAGGACGTGGTTCTCGATGTTCCAGCCGAACGCTTCGAGTCCGATTTCGCTGGCGCCGAATTCGGCGGGCGTGGCGGGAAAAAGGGACTTCGTGTCATCCACGATGCGCATGACGCGCAGCGCCGCCGAGCGATCCGACACCCGTGACCAGACGCCGAGAGAGTCGAGAAAGCGGATGGAGCCGTCGAAGAGGGCGACAGTGCGCGCGGCGCCGCCCACATCCGGCGGGCCAACCACGGTAACGGAATGGCCGGCGTCCGCCAGCGCAAGGGCTGCGGAAAGCCCAGCTGCGCCGGCGCCGGCGACGAGGATGTCGGTATGCGCGGTCATGCGCCCATCTTTAGGGCGAAAGCCGATCGCAGGCGAGTGGGCGCGGCGTCGCGGGAGGGCGCGCGCCCCCGGATCTCCGGGGACGCGCGAGGCGCTGTCTTACTCTTCCTTGAAGCCGTACTCGGGGACGCCCTGCTGGGCGCCGTAATACTTGTACGGCAGGAACTTGCCGGACATCGTGATCTTCACGCGATCGCCCTTCGGGTTGGGCAGGCGCTCCATCGCGAAGTCGAAGTCGATGGCGGACATGATGCCGTCGCCGAATTCTTCCTCGATGAGCGCCTTCCACGCCGGGCCATTGACCATCACCATCTCGTAAAAGCGGTAGATGAGAGGGTCGGTCGGCGGCATCTGAGTGCCACGATATGGAATCTCGTTGAGCATCCGTTCTTCCGCCGCGCTCAGTCCGAACAGGGCCGCCGCCTTAGCGGCGAGGGGCTTCACGAGTTTCATCTGGCCGAGCAGGGCGCCGACAATCATCACCTCGGACACGCCGCCGATCTCGTCGCAGATGAATTTCCAGGTCCAGCCCTTCTCGCGCTTGATGTCGAGGATCTTTTCCGTGAGTTGCTCGCGCTTCATCGTTCGCTCTCCTTTGATGTGCGATGAGGTTCAAACAGACAGTTTTCAGGCGACCTTGCGTCTCGTTTCGCCGGGGGTCGACGGCGGTTCCGCGCAGGGGCGCACAACCGGAGGGTGACGCTTGTCGTATCCCTCGGGAATTTCGTCCTTGAAAGTCTTCGACCGCGAGACGAGGAAGTCCATAAGGTGGTTGCGGACTGGGTAGTAGTCCGGCGACTTGTGGATATCGATCCGGCGGCGGTCGCGCGGCAACGGATTCTCGACTATCTCGGCGATCATCGCTTCTGGCCCGTTGGTCATAAGCACAATCTTGTCGGCGAGATAAATCGCCTCGTCGACGTCATGGGTGATCATGAATGCGGTCTGCCCCGTTTCGAGCAGGATCCGGCGCACCTCTTCCTGCAGCGCGCCGCGCGTGAGCGCGTCGAGCGCGGAGAAGGGCTCATCCATCAAGAGGATCTTCGGCTCGATCGACAGCGCGCGGGCGATGCCGACGCGCTGCTTCATGCCGCCGGAAAGTTCGGCGGGCTTCTTGTGCTCGCTGCCCTTCAGGCCGACCTTCTCGATGAACTTCATCGCGTGGGCGTTGACCTGCTCCTTGCTCCAGTCGCGCCATTTCGACGAAACCGCATACGCGACATTGCCTAGCACCGAGCGCCAGGGCAGCAGCGCGTGGCTCTGGAAGATCACCGCACGGTCGAGCGACGGCCCTTCGATGGCGCGACCATCGACGATGGCGACGCCGTCTTCCGGCAGTTCCAGGCCCGCGAGGATATTCAGTACGGTCGTCTTGCCGCAGCCTGAGTGGCCGATGATGCAGGAGAACTCGCCCTTGTTCATCGAGAACCAGAGGTCCTCGAAGATCGTCGTCTTGCCGCCGCCGGGCTTGGGATAACGCCGGGCGATGCCTTCCACTGAGATGAACTTGTTTGTCACGGGATCATTCCGGGTAAGTGAGCATGCGCCCGAAGGCAGCGAGCGTCTGGTCGAGGATCATGCCGATCACGCCGATAACGAGGATCGCCACGATCACGTTGGTGATCGAAAGATTGTTCCACTCGTTCCACACGAAGTAGCCGATGCCCGTGCCGCCCACGAGCATCTCGGCGGCGACGATGACGAGCCACGCGATGCCGATGGAGATGCGCATGCCGGTCACGATGGTCGGCGCGGCGGCCGGAAGGATGATCGTGAAGGCCTTGCGCAAAGGAGGGACTTCGAGCGTGCGGGCGACGTTGAGCCATTCCTTGCGGACAGATGAGACGCCGAAAGCGGTGTTGATCAGCATGGGCCACACCGAGCAGATGAAGATCACGAAGATCGCCGATATGCTCGAGTCCTTGATCGTGTATAGCGCCAGCGGCATCCAAGCGAGCGGCGAGATCGGCTTCATCACCTGGATGAATGGATCGAGCGCGCGGCTCATCAGCGGGGACATGCCGATGACGAAGCCGACCGGCAAAGCCACCATGACGGCCAACAAGTAGCCGAGAAGAACGCGGCCAAGCGAGTAGGCGAGCTGGATGCCTATGCCCTTGTCGTTGGGGCCGCGGTCGTAGAACGGCTCGTTCAGGTGCTTCCAGATGGTTGCGCCGACGTCCAGCGGACCGGGCATCGCCGACTTGCCCTGGGTCGCGGTCACGCCCATGAGACGGGCGTATTCGGGATCCATATCGACCACCGCCTTCGATCCCTGCACGCCGATATGCCAGGCGAGCAGGAAGCCGAAAAGGATGACGAAGGACAGCAGCGCTGCGCGCGCGTTGAGCGATGCGGCCATCTCCTCAGGTCCTCTTGATCGCGAAGCTGTTGATGTAGTCTTCCGGCTTCGCGGGATCGAAGGTCTTGCCCATCACGACGAACGTCTTGGATGTCGCACCCGGTGGAACGAGTCCGACTTCCTTCATCAGTTTCGTCGTGTCGGTCGCGAGGAAGACCTGGCGTGCGATGCCCTGGTAGTCGATGTCGCCCTTGATCTGTCCCCAACGCTTCATCTGCGTGAGGATCCAGACCGCGAAGGACTCGTATGGGAAGGGATCGAAATCGATGCGATCGGGCACCCGCATGATCTGGCCAAGGCCGTCCGCGAAGGTTCCTGTGAGGACCTGTTCCACAACGGTGACGGGCTGGTTGAGATAATTTGCAGGCGCGATTGCGGCGGCGATCTCCTTTCGGTTTTCCTGCTTTGACGCGTAAGCGGTCGCATCAATGATCGCCTTGAGCAAAGCGGCGTAGGTGTTCGGCATCGTCTTGACGAATTCCTGCGAAGCCGCGAAGGCGCAGCAGGGGTGCCGATCCCAGATCTGTTTGGAGAGGATGTGGATGAAGCCCACACCGTCATAGACGGCGCGCTGATTGACCGGATCCGGCGCAAGGAAGCCGTCTATGTTGTCAGCGCGCAGGTTGGCGACCATTTCCGGCGGCGGCACGGAGCGAATTTGAACATCCCGGTCAGGGTCAATGCCATTTTCGGCGAGGTAATAGCGCAGAAGATAATTGTGCATCGAGTAGTCGAAGGGAACGGCGAACTTGAAGCCCTTCCAGTCCTTCGGATTGCGCCGTCCCTTGTGCTTCATGGCGAGCGTGATCGCCTGACCGTTTATATTCTCCACTGCCGGCATCGTGTACGGGATCGGGTTCGAGCCCGCGCCGAGCGTCAGAGCAAGAGGCATCGGCGAAAGCATGTGTGCGGCGTCGTATTCCTTGTTGACAGTCTTGTCGCGAATGACCGCCCAGCCGGCCGTCTTGATGACGTCGACTTCAAGACCATGCTTCTTGTAGAAGCCCATCGGCTCCGCCATGATGATGGGTGTCGCGCAGGTGATCGGAATGAAGCCGACTTTCAGCGCCTTCTTCTCGATGGCGCCGGACTGCGCGAAAGCGTCGGTCGCAGTCGCTATGGGGAAGATCGACGAGATGGCCGCCGCCGCCGTGGACCAGCCGACCGCGCTCAAGAACGCGCGGCGATGCGCATCGACGGGGAACATCGCGCGCAGGACGGCAGACTGGACGACACGCTCGTAATTGACCTCATCGGACGCCGGCGCATCCACGCTTTCGGCGCGAAACGCGCGCTCATGTTCCGCCTGGGATGCATGTGCGCCGCATGAGCAACCGCTCGTGAGCTTCGTGGTCGCATCGAAAGGATTGCGGAATAAGGCCATCCCCTGTTCTCCTCTGGTTGTAGGTTAGAACGGTTCAAGCAACGGGCATGCCAGCGCCTGCGAAGGCGGCGCCTGCCCGACATCCGGCTGTGTCGGGTGGTTTTTGTGGCGCCCGGAGGCGTGGAACACGGCGCCCGCCATTGTGCGTGGCTATTTGGTGGGCAGAGTTTCTAAGTTGCTTATTTTTCATGCATGGCAGGGCCAGAGATGAGCAAGACCGTTCTGAAGTGGCGCGCACTGGGGGTGCACGCGTTCACGGCGTCCGGCGCAGGGGTGGGCGTTCTGGCGCTCGCGGCGGCGTGGGAGCGGGAATTCGCCGCCTGTTTCGCCTGGCTGGCGCTGGCGCTGTTCATCGACGGGGTGGACGGGACAATTGCGCGCCGCGCCGGCGTGAAGGAGCACGCGCCATTCATCGATGGCGAGACGCTCGACATGGTTGTGGACTTCTTGACCTATGTCGTCGTCCCTGCCGCCGCGTTGCTGAGGTCCAGTCTCGTTGCCGAATGGGCGGCAACGCCATTGGCGGTTCTGATGGTCTCGGCTTCCGCGATCTACTTTGCGGACAGGCGGATGAAGACGCGCGACCACTGGTTCAGGGGGTTCCCGGCGATCTGGAATGTTCTGGTGTTCTACCTTTTCGTCTTCGAGCCGCCCGGGTGGGCGGTTGTGCTTGTCGTGTTCGCCGGGATCGCCGGCATGTTCATGCCGTTCGTCTTCGTCCATCCGGTTCGCGTCGTGCGGTTCCGGCCCGTGACCATCGTCATGCTGGGGGTCTGGTCGTCCTCCGCGGCGCTCGCCATCGCGAACGACCTGAACCTCAGTCCCGCGGCGAGGATCGGCCTCGCTGTCACGGCGATCTATTTCCTCGCGCTGCCGCTCGCGCGCGACACGCCCCTTGCGGACCGGTAGGCCCGAAAGTCAGGCGGCGGGTTCGTCGGCGGCCAGTTGCTGCGTGAGCTGCGCGCGGGCTGCCTTAACATCGCTGGCGTAGTCGACAAGCGTCCGGTCCAGCCCCGAATTGACGAGAATGCGCGCGACGTCCGGTTTCGCGCCGGCGATCACGACCCTTGCCCCATGCCGCTGCGCCTTGTGCGCGAACATCTTGACGGTCTGCGCTCCGGTCTGGTCGGCCAGCGGAACGCCCGAGAGATCGAGAATGTAGGCCCTCGGCGGTTTGGCGATCTGCTCGATCACTTGAGAGACCTGGCTGGCGGCGCCAAAGAAGAAGGGCCCTGCTATCCGATAGACAACGATGTCGCCGCCGTTCTGCGGTTCATAGCTCGTGCGGTCGGCCGGCGCGCCATCCGGACGATCCTCATCGATCAGTGTTTCGCGGGTCGTCACTTCGACGAGTTGCGCCATACGGTGCATGAACAGGATGGAGCCCAGCACGACCCCAACCGCGATGCCCTCGGTCAGGTCACGCAGGATCGTGATGAGGAACGTCGCCATCAGCACGGTCGCCTCGCCGCGGCTCGTGCGCAGGATCGCGATGAAATGCTCCTTCTCGACCATGTTCCATGCAACCACTGCGAGCACAGCAGCCAGCGCCGCCAGCGGGATCCATGAAGCCAGCGGCGCAGCGATGAACATGAATGCGAGCAGGAAAACAGCGTGCAACATGCCGGCTACAGGACCGTGCGCATGGGCGCGTACGTTCGTCGCCGTCCGTGCGATCGTGCCCGTCGCGCAGAGGCCGCCGAAGAGCGCGCTTGCGATGTTCGCCCAGCCCTGGGCGACGAGTTCGCAGTTCGAACGATGGCGGCGGCCGGTCATTCCGTCGGCCACGACGGCGGACAGAAGCGACTCGATGCCGCCCAGCACCGCGATGGCGATGGCGGCCGGGATCAGGTCGACGATTTGTGAAAGGCTGATGTCGGGCAGCCCCGGCGCTGGCAGGCTCCGGGGGATGCCGCCGAATTTTGAGCCGATGGTTTCTACGGGCAGGCTGAAGGCCCATGTGACGACCGCGCCAAACGCAACGGCCGCAAGAAGCCCCGGGAAGCGCGGCGCGAAGCGGCGGAGCACAAGAATGATCGCGAGGCAGGCAATTCCAATGGAGGTCGCATAGGGATTGATCGTGTGTGCGGCGCCTATCAGGGACGACAGCTTGGGGATGAGCGCGCCTGGCTCCCTGTCAATCGTCAGCCCGAAGAAATCCTTGATCTCTCCGGCGAAAATGATGACGCCTATTCCAGCTGTGAAACCCACCGTCACTGGATGTGGAATGTACTTTATGTATGTGCCGAGCCGGAGATAGCCGAGCGCCAGCATCAGTCCCCCGCCCATGATCGTTGCGGCGAGGAAGCCCTGGTAGCCGTGCTGCGCAATGATCGCTGCGACGAGGACGATGAATGCGCCCGCGGGCCCTCCGATCTGGAAGCGGCTGCCGCCGAGGGCGGAAATGATGAAGCCCGCCACGACGGACGCGATCAGCCCGTGCTCGGGCTTGGCGCCAGAGCCGATGGCGATAGCCATGGACAGGGGCAGGGCGACAATGGCGACGGTCAGTCCCGCAATCGCATCGGCGCGGAAGTTCGCAAACGTGTATCCCTCGCGAAGCACCGTCACCAGCTTGGGCGTGAACATTTCGGCGAAATCGGCGGGCCGTTGAACGGGCTCGCGTCCGCGCGACGGGGCTGCGTGGGTCATGGATCCTGCCGGTGCGACTCGGGGTGTGGTCCGGAATGCTGCCATTGCGCGGCCCCCCGCGTCACGCTTAAAACCGCTGTCGCGGCACATGGCAGCTATGCGCACGCGCTTGGAAGGGGCCTCGTTCATGGTCAAGGCAGTGGTTGTCCGCACGCCGGGCGGTCCGGAATCGATGGTTTTCGAGGACGTGGCGGTGGGCGATCCAGGTCCGGGTCAATTGCGGGTGCGGACGCGCGCCATAGGACTGAATTTCATCGACACCTATTTTCGTTCCGGCGCCTACAAGGCGGAGCCGCCGTTCGTCCTTGGCAACGAGGCGGCGGGTGAGGTCGTCGCCGTGGGGCCAGGCGTGACAGGTTTCGCCGCCGGGGATCGCATCGGTTACACGTCAACTTTGGGCTGCTATGCCGAGGAGCGCCTGCTCGACGCAAAGTTCGCGGTGAAACTGCCGGACAGCATTTCATTCGAGATGGCCGCGGGCATGATGTTGAAGGGCCTTACAGCGCAATATCTCCTGCGCCGGACCTTTCCGGTGAAAGCGGGCGACACGATCCTGGTCCATGCGGCGGCGGGTGGCGTCGGGCAGATCCTGTGCCAGTGGGGCAGGGCGCTCGGCGCGACGGTCATCGGAACGGCCGGCTCTCCCGACAAGGCCAGGGTCGCCAGCGCCGCCGGCGCTCATCACGTAATCCTCTACGGCAGCGAAAACTTCGTCGAACGGGTGCGGGAGATTACCGGAGGAAAGCTCTGCGACGTGGTCTACGACGGCGTCGGCAAGGCGACCTTTCCGGCCTCGCTGGATTGCATCCGGCCGCTGGGATTGTTCGTGTCCTATGGATCTGCGTCCGGCCAGATCGACGCGTTCAACATCGGCCTGCTGATGCAAAAGGGATCGCTCTTCTGCACGCGCCCAACGCTCTACACCTATATCGCTAAGCGCGAGGACCTCGACGCCATGGCGGGCGAACTGTTCGCGGTGGTTGGTTCGGGGAAGGTGAAGATCGCGGTCAACAACCTCTTCCCGCTGGACAAGGTGGTTGACGCGCACCGTCTTCTGGAAGGCCGCGGGACGACCGGCTCGACGGTGCTCGTTCCCTGAGGCCTCGCACGCCTCAATTATTTATACAGCGCGTAACAAAGTATGATCGATCAGCGGGGGAAACGCGGCCGCGACTCGGATAGACTTGGGTTGCCGGTCGATCGAGGTCCTCCCCCTCATATGGTCCCGGCCGACTGCGAGGCCCGGCCACGAGTGCAGTAAACTCGGCCGGGTTTTTCTTCGGGATCAGGTCGCGACCCCGTAGAGATCGTAGGCGTCGGCGCGCTCCACCTTGACGGTGACGATGTCGCCCGGACGAAGCGGCCGGCGCGAGGCAATGTGGATGGAGCCGTCGATTTCCGGCGCGTCAGCCTTGGTGCGGCCCTTGGCGACGGTGGGGCCGGCCTCGTCGACAATCGCCTGCAGCCGTTTGCCGACCTTGTTCTTGAGGATGCGCGCGCTGATCGCCTGCTGCGTCTCCATGAACCGTCGATAGCGGCGCTCCTTCTCCTCGTCGGGCACGACGGGCAGGCCGAGATCGTTGGCGGCGGCTCCGGCGACCGGCTCGTACTTGAAGGCGCCGACGCGGTCGAGTTTCGCTTCGCGCAGCCAGTCGAGCAGGAATTCGAAATCTTCCTCGGTTTCGCCGGGGAAGCCGACGATGAAGGTGGAGCGGATCGCCAGGTCCGGGCAGATTTCCCTCCAGCGCCGCACGCGTTCGAGCGTCTTTTCCTGATTGCCGGGACGCTTCATAGCCTTCAGCACGTTCGGGGAAGCGTGCTGGAACGGCACGTCGATGTAAGGCAGCACGACGCCATCGGCCATCAGTTCGATCACGTCGTCGACGTGCGGATAAGGATAAACGTAATGCAGGCGCACCCAGGCGCCGAGCGAACCCAATTCGCGCGACAGATCAAGGAAGCGCGCGCGCACAGCGCGATCGTTCCAAATGCTCTCTGCATACTTGACATCCACGCCGTAGGCCGACGTGTCCTGCGAGATGACGAGAAGCTCCTTCACGCCAGCCTTCACGAGCTTTTCAGCCTCGCGCAGAATATCGGTTGCGGAGCGCGAGACGAGTTTTCCGCGAAGGTCCGGAATGATGCAGAAGGAGCAGGTATTGTTGCAGCCTTCGGATATCTTCAGATATGCGTAGTGCCGCGGCGTGAGTTTCACGCCCTGCGGCGGAACGAGATCGACGAACGGATCGTGCGCGGGAGGGGCGGCGGCATGCACGGCCTCCATCACGCTTTCGTAAGCCTGCGGACCTGTAATCGCGAGGACGTTCGGAAAAGCTGATCGGATTTCCTCGGGCTGCGCGCCCATGCATCCGGTGACGATCACCTTTCCGTTCTCGCCGAGCGCGGCGCCAATGGCCTCAAGCGACTCCCGCTTGGCGGAATCGAGGAACCCGCAGGTGTTGACCACGACTGCGTCGGCGCCGGCGTGGGATTTGGTGAGTTCGTAACCCTCCGCTCGAAGGCGCGTGATGATGCGCTCGGAATCCACGAGCGCCTTAGGGCAGCCGAGGGAGACGAAGGAGATGCGCGGGGCGGGCTTGGCCGCGGCGTCGCTGGTTTTCGTGTCGGACATGTGCGTTCGCTTGCCACGGGCGCGCCGCCCGGCGCAAGGGACAAACAGTCCCGCATGACGAAAGAAGCCCGGCCGGAGCCGGGCTTCCCTCTCAGGGTTTGGCGATTTCGCCCGTGCGATCAGTAGGCCGCGACGACCGGGCCCGACGCGGAGGCCGGGCCGCCGAAGCGGAAGTTCAGGCCCGCGCGGATGACGTGGAAGCTGTCACTGTTGCGACCCGTGCGGAAGTAGACCTGGTCCGCCTGAGTGGGGCCGGAGACGCGAACAAGGTTGCTGTCGCCGCCACGGTCGAGGTCGACGTACAAGTATTCGAGCTTGGCGGACCAGTTGTTGGTGAACGCATGCTCGATGCCCGCGCCCAGCGTCCAGCCCCAGTTGCTGCCGGACCTGCGGCGGCCTTCCCACCGAGCCACGATTTGGTCGGAATCGGCCTGATAGACGGTCACAGATCCGCCGCCGGCGCGCGACCCGCCCCAGGCCAGACCGCCCGTTGCGTAGAGCATGGTGCGGTCGAAGGCCACGCCGATGCGCGGACGGATCGTGCCGAACCAGTTGCTGCCGCCGCGATTGCCGCGGAGCACGACGTCGTAGGGGCCGCCCGGGCCGGCGACGTCGAGAACGTCGTAGGAGCGCGAGCCTCCGTTACGGTCGAGGTAATTTACGTCGGCTTCAAGTCCGACGACCATTCCGCCGAATTGCCAATTGTAGCCGATCTGCGCGCCGCCGGTGAAACCGGCGTCGTCGCCGCTACGGTGACGGCCGGCGATGAGGGCGTTGAAGTCCGCGGCGTCTTCCGCGAAGTCGCTGTTGGTGGTGTACGCCCGCCAGCCACGGTCGTCGCGGTTTCCAAAGCCGGCGCCGGCGTTGAGACCGACATAGAAGCCGGACCACGTGAAGATCGGAGCCGCGTACACCGGCGCCGGGGCGACAGCGGGGCCGCGAGCCGGAAGGTCGGCCGCGATTGCAGCGGCCGACATTGCCGTTATCGCAACCGAGCCAAGAAGAAGTCGACGCATATTGTATCTCTCCTGAGAAGTATTGATGCCCGTCAGCCGTGGCGTTGCCCCCACGACAGGTGCATAACTCCCGAGATTTGCTTTCGCGAGCTCTGACTGGACTATAAAAGTTAGTTTGAGGTCGCAGGGTGACCTAAATACAACGTTTGGTCACGCTCACGGTAACTCTATGGAAAGCAAAACTATACTTAATTATAGCCCAATATTACTGCGTCGCTTCCCGCCGGCGAACGCGTGACATCCGCCGCGCAATGCGCCTAAATGGCCTTCAGGGCAGGGAACGTAGCCAGGGGGCTTCAGTGACGTATCGATTGGCGACCTATCAGTCGGCTGATGGACCGCGTGCGGCTATTATCGTGGGCGAGCGCGTGATAGACGCCGGAAAGGGCACGCGCGCCAACGGCGACGTGAGCGTGATGGGAATTCTTGCGGACTGGAACAAGGCGCGGCTGCGTCTTGACGCCCTCTCCGAACGTCACGGCGTTCGCGGGCAACCGCTCTCCAAGGTCAAGCTGCTTGCGCCCTTGCCGACGCCAGGCGCGATCTATTGCGCGGGATCGAACTACGGCGACCATGCCGCCGAGATGGCCCGCGCCAAGGGCCTCCCGCCGCCGCCCGATCCCCACGATCTTGGCCTTGAGCCGTGGCATTTCATCAAGTCGTCGCGATCTGTCACGGGTCCATATGCGACGGTCAAGCTGCCCGCGGCCTCCAGCAAGGTCGACTGGGAAGCCGAACTCGCCGTTGTGATCGGTCGCAAGGCGAGCAACGTCTCCGAAAAGGACGCGCTGCGCTATGTCGCCGGCTATCTCGTCGCAAATGACCTGTCTGCGCGCGATCTGGGACGGCGGGCGGCGGCGCCCGCAGGATCCTTGTTTGCGACCGACTGGACGTCGCACAAGTCGTTCGATGGATCTTGCCCCCTCGGCCCCTGGATTACCCTGCGGCGCGACGTGAAGGACCCGCACAACCTCGCCATACAGCTCGACGTGAACGGCGTGACGAAGCAGAACTCGAACACCAGTCACATGATCTTCAACATCAATGAGCAGATCGCGTTCTTGTCGAGCCGCATTACGCTTTGGCCCGGAGACGTCATTCTCACAGGCACGCCGGACGGCGTCGGCAATGGACGCGGCGAGTTCCTCAAGGCAGGCGATGTCGTTCGCACGCGCGTCGAAGGACTTGGCGAACTCGTCAACAAGATGAGCTAGTCGATCTCCACGCGATTTGCGCCGACGTTCACGCGAAGGCTGATTGCGCCTTCCCCCCGGCGCCAGCGCGCCACCCGGTAGGTGCGGAATCCCGCCTTGTAGTAGGGGTCGGCCTGGGCGATAGCGTGCGCCTCTTCGATGGAGTTGAGGCGAAGGATGAACATGCCGCGTCCGTCGGGCGCTCCATCGTCGCCCAAGAAAGGGCCGGCGGCGAACAGACGGCCATCGGCTTCCAGTTCAAGCACTTTCGCGATGTGCTGCGGGTGTACTGCGCGGCGGTCGCCCGCGCCGGGGACCGGGTCCCAGAAAATGATGTAGTAAACCCGGCCTGCCAGTTTCTGACCGTTCTCGCGCTCCCCTTTGGACATTCAGCTGGCCATCTTCTCGGAGATGACGTCGTCGCAGGTGCGGTTGCGCTCCTCGATCAGCTTGCCGGACATGGCATCGCGCATGCGCGGCGACGGGACCATCTTCGCGCCCGCCCAGGCGCACGGGCGCAGCGGGACGCTCTGCCAGTAGTCCTCGCGCCGCGAGACATAATCGTCACCCGCCTGGTCCACGTCCGTCGTATATTCGATGGCGAAGCCGTTGGGGTCGACGAAATAGGAAAAGATGTTTCGACCCGGTCCCGCGTGCCGCCCGACCCCCCAGCCGATCTCCTCATCGGCGAGACGCATCCTGCCGACGCCTCTCATCAGCCCGTCGAAATCCTTCATTTCGAAGGCGATGTGGTTGAGGCCGGCGCCATTCGCCTTGGCGATGGCGACCGAGTGATGGTTCCGCGAGCAGCGGATGAAGTGCATGTGGCCGCTGAAGTCGGAGAACCTGAAGCCGAGCACGTCGAGGAAGAATTGCATCTGGTTGTCAATGTCGGGCGAATTGAACACCACATGGTTGGCCTTGATGGGCTTCGTCGGGTCGGAGACCGTATCGCGGTGACGCGCCACATCGCTCGAAATGCGGATCAGGTGGCCTTCGGGCGTACGCAGTTCGAAACCGTAGCCGCCGCCGGCTTCGGTGGGCAGGGCCGCAGGACCGCTGACGATCTCGACGCCCATCCCTCGGGCCTTCGCGTGCAACCCTTCGACCGCGGCTTGGTCCTCCGCCGCCATGTTGACCGCGACCAGGCCGGCCTTCGGCCGTTCGTGCAGGGTGATGATGTGATGCTCGTCGCCCGTGGCGCGCAGATAGGCGCGGCCGGCGCCGCGGCCCACTTCGGAGAGGCCCCAGTTCGTCGAATAAAAATCGACGCTCGAATTCAGATCGTAAACTGCGAGTTCCGCTCCGCGCAGTCCGTTCACTTTCGGTTCGCTCATGCTCGTCCTCCCGCCCGTTCCGCGCTGCGGCGTCCGGGTAATGATCGGTGCAGCATACCCGTTTGCGCCGCGTTTTGCATCCTCATGTAAGGCGAGATCAAAAGCGCGTCAGGGCGCATTCGGCCCACAAGACTTTTTTCGCAGGCCGGGCCATAAACGCCCAATGTTCGACTCTTCCCCTTCAAAGAATTCGATCTTCGTATTCTCCGGCGCCGGCTCCAATCGTCATGCTCTGGTTGCCGCATTGGCTGAGTCGGCGCGCCGGTCGTTACGCGCCGACCAGGTGTTCGTCCTGCGGATCGGCGACGCGCCGGACACGGAGGCAACGGCGGCGGGCATAGGCGCGCCGCCGGCGCGGCTCACGCTGAATGGCTGCCTAATCCGCTTCGCCACCGCGGACCAGGCCTCCCGCCTGTTCGCTTCGAGCCCGGACCGGGTGCTGCTGGCGGAAATTGCGGCGGACGAGGGAGATGTCGTGATCGCGCCGGGCATGCTGCCCTTCACCCGTGTCGTGCAGGGCAAGGCCTGGCATTCCTGTGGCCCGCTCGCCCGCCCGGCGAATGACGGAACGCCTCGCGTCTGGTGCAGCCTCGTCAGTCCGGGCAGCGAGCCGGGATCGCTTATCTTCGAGCACATCGCGCTCGAATACGATCACGAAGCGGCCGCTCGCGAAGCTGAAATCAACGGCTTCCTGGCGGACTCCCTCGAACGCTTGTCTGGCCGCTGGCGATCCGTCGAGATGCTGCCAAAGGACGAGGCGAAGGCAGGCGGACTGCCGTTGTCCCCGGAGCCGATCTATTTTGGAAGGGGCGTGAAAGACGTTTCGTGGCCGGCGCTCAATAGGAGTGCGCCGATTGCCCCGGAGAAGTTCCGCGATCCGAAACGCACCGCTTCGGGCGAGACGCGCGCGCGCGTCGAACTCGAAGCACTTCGCACGCTCTGGATCAACACCGGAACGCTGTGCAATCTCGCCTGCACGAACTGCTACATCGAGTCGACGCCGAGGAACGATCGTCTCGCCTACATCTCGGCGGCGGAGGCGCGCGCCTATCTCGACGAGATCGAGCGCGACAATCTTCCCACCCGCGAGATCGGCTTCACGGGCGGCGAGCCGTTCCTCAATCCGCAGATCATTGAAATGATGGAGGACGCATTGTCGCGCGGCTTCCACGTGATGATGCTGACGAACGCCATGAAGCCGATGCGCCGTTTTGAACGCAACCTGCTTTCGCTCAACGAGCGATACGGGGACCGTCTTACGATGCGGGTTTCGATCGATCATTACACGCAGCGTCTTCATGAGATGGAACGTGGACCAGGTTCCTGGCGGCCGACCATAGATGGCTTGCAATGGCTGGCGCGGAACGGGTTCAAACTCAATGTTGCAGGCCGGATGCACAGCGGGGAATCCGAAGCCGCGGTGCGTGATGGTTTCGCGCGCCTGTTCATCGACATCGGCGTTGACGTCGATGCAGAAGACTCGATTGCGCTCGTATTGTTTCCGGAAATGGACGAGAGCGCCGACGTCCCCGAAATCACGGAAGCCTGTTGGGGCATTCTCGGAAAGTCGCCGCGCGACGTCATGTGCGCAACATCGCGCATGGTGGTGAAACGAAAAGGCGCGGAACGCGCGTCGGTCCAGGCCTGCACCTTGCTCGCTTATGACGAACGCTTCGAGGCGGGCCGGACGCTCAGGGAAGCATCCGGCCCGGTCGCGCTCAATCATCCGCATTGTGCGAAGTTCTGCGTCCTCGGCGGCGCAGCGTGCAGTCGCTAGTCACGCCTACGAGCTTTCGAACTGCGAGGACGAGCCGCCCTTGCGCCCTGCGTCGGCGGCGAGTTCGCGATCCCTGGAGAAGCTGCGGTTCTCAGCGTGGACGCTTTGTCCACCCTTGCGGCCCGCCTGCGCGGCGAGGCTGCGGTCCTGCGAGAAACTGCGATTTTCCGGCGCCACGCTCTGTCCCCCCTTGCGGCCCGCCTGCGCGGCGAGTTCGCGGTTTTGCGAGAAGCTGCGTTTGTCCGACGGGACGCTTCGCCCGCCCTTGCTCGCAATTTCCTTCTGCTTGGCGGGGTCCATCGATGCGAAGCCGCGGGTCGAGCGGCTACTGTGTGGAGGATTGTTCTGCACCATGTCCGAGGCCCTTTTGAAAAGGGGCGCGCGCATGGTCGAAACGGGACGCGCCCCGGCGCCAGCGTGTGCTGGTCGTCGGTGCAACGTTGGCTGTTAACGATCTGTTCCGCTGTTAAATCAATAGCTAAACGGCGAAGACGCCGCTCAGGCTTATGGTATGTCAATCCATTCCCGCAACGCCCGGTTTAGAGCTTTCGGTTGTTCGACAGGAAGAAAGTGACCGCAGTCGTCGATCACAACGAGCCTCGCGCCGGGAATGGCCGCAGCGATCGCTTCGTGGTCGGCGGGGGGGCTGAAACCATCCTGCTTGCCGCAGGCGATCAAGGCCGGGCAGGCGATGCGCGGCAGGACCGGCCGCATGTCCGGCCGATTGACGAGCGCGCGGATCTGCTTCTCGTGCTCCTCCGGCGTGAAACGCATCACCATCTCCGTGAGCGGAGCCGTGAAGACGGGGTCGCCGCGCCGGCGCTCGTGCAACATCGGCGGCAGCCATGCAGCGGCAAGCGCAGCCATTCCGTCGCGGTTGGCGAGGTCCACCACGGCCTGTCGCTTCGGCAATTCCGCCGCGGAAGCCGGCGCCACGCCTGTGTCGAAAGCGCAGAACCGATCGATCCGGTCGAGCGCAAGCGAGGCCAAATGGAACGCGACCCGGCCTCCCATCGAAAACCCGGCCACCGAAAATCGCGGCGGCGCATTCTCAAGCACGCGGTGGACCATCGCGTCGAAGGAATCGAGCCCCCTGAACACCGGTATGCGCACCTCGCAGACATCCGACAGGCTGGCGATCTGCTTTTCGAACACCGCTTCGTCGCAAAGTAGTCCAGGAAGAAGGTAGAGAACGGGACGTGACATTGGCGGCTCCTGTTGGCGGACCCGCTTTACACAAATTTACGTTGCGCGCACACGGCCGAAAAACGCGTCCGCCAGTCTCCTTCCATCGCGGATGGGTTCCGCAGGTTGCAAGGAGATTGGAAAATGGCCAGCAGCAAAGGCTCGAAGCGCGGATTGATCGTCGGCACTGTAGCCGCAGCCGTCGTGGTGTTGGGCGTCGGCGTGGCGGCGTCCCAGCCGTGGGGCGGGCACGGGTTCGGCGGCGGCATGGGCGGCTCGTTCATGAACATGCGCGCAGAATGGGGCGTCAACCGGATGCTCGACAGGCTCGATGCGACGCCCGAGCAGAAGGAAAAGGTGACCGCCATCGTCAAGGGCGCGCTCGCCGACCTGGAGCCGATGCGCGCAGGCCGCGCGAGCTTCCGCGAGGACGCGGTGCGACTTCTGAAGGCTGACAAGGTCGATCGGACGGCGCTTGAGAAGCTGCGCGCGGATCGCATTTCGCAGGCGGACGCGGCCTCGAAGCGCATCACGCAAGCGATCGCCGAGGCCGCCGAAGTGCTGACGCCGAAACAGCGCGCTGAACTCGCCGGTCGTCTGGATGGCTTCGCCTTCGGGCGCGGCATGGGCGGCGGCATGGGCGGCGGTATGGGCCGGGGCATGGGGCACGGCGCCGGCGAAGGACCCGGCAGGGGCTGGAACCGACAGTAAGCCATGATCTGACAGGCGCGCGGGTTGCGGCTATCGTGGCCCGCGCGACCTTCCCGAACGGACGATTTTCGAGAGTGACATGCCCCGCGTATTGCTGATCGAGGACGACGTCCGCCTTGCCGGCATGGTCGCGGACTACCTTCGCGCGGCGGGGCTGGAGGCCGCCCATGCTGCGACCGGCGGCGCCGGGCTCGCCGAATTACAGCGCGGCGCCTTCGATCTCGTCCTGCTCGACCTCATGCTGCCGGACGGTGACGGGCTCGATATTTTTCGGCGTATCCGCGAGTTGCGCGGACCATCCGCGCAGACGCCCGTCATCATGCTCACCGCGCGCGGCGATCCGCTCGACAAGGTCGTCGGGCTGGAGATTGGCGCGGAAGACTATGTCGCGAAGCCCTTCGAGCCGCGCGAACTGCTGGCGCGTGTGCGCGTCGTGCTGCGGCGCAGCCAGCAACAGACCCCGCCGCGAACCCCAGCCATGCGGTTCGGCCGGCTTGAAATCGATCCCGAGGCGCGCGCCGTGCGCATCGACGGGTCCGAGAAACAGCTCACGAGCCGCCAGTTCGACCTTCTCGCCGCGATGGCGCAGCGCGCGGGCCGCGTTCTGACTCGCGAACAACTGGCCGATCTCGTTGGCGGCGACGCACAGGCCTATGATCCGGCGCTTGACCGGTCGATAGACGTCCATATCGCGCGATTGCGCTCGACGATCGAGGACGACCCGAAGAACCCGCGGCGCATCATCACCGTGCGGGGCGCGGGATATGTGTTCGCGAAGGTGCAGGACGAGGGGCGCGGATGATCCGGCGCCTCTACATCCGCATCTATCTCGCGGTGCTCGCGAGCGTAATTCTCTCGGTTCTGCTTGCAGGGCTCGCCTGGCGACTTTTCGGCGACTCGGAGCGTGCGCCGAACCACATGATTTTTCGCGAGGCGGCGCAGACGATCCTGCCTCCGCCTGGCGAACGGCGGGACGATATAACCGCGGCGCTCGACCGCTGGTCCGCCCTCACGGGTTACGATCTCGCGCTGCTTGATCAATCCGGAAAGCCGCTCGCGTTCGGCGGGGGGCCGCACGCACATGCGCTTGCGATGGCGTCCCGCCGCGCCAATCGTCCCTTCGGGCCGGTGGCCGTCACGCTGGATGACGGGCGCACCCTGCTAGCGGCGCGTGGGCCGGCTCCCGGGGCTCCGTTCAGGGGCTTCGGCTTCGTTATGGCGTTGATGTTCGCCGCGATGGCCGTTGCGCTTTGCGCCTGGCCTATCGTACGCAGGTTGACGCGGGGCCTCGAAGAACTGGAGCGCAACGTCGCCGCCTTCGGCGCAGGCGATCTAGCAGCGCGCGCCGACGTGCGCGGCAAGGACGAGGTGGCGCGTCTCGCTGCGACCTTCAACGACACGGCGGAACGCATCGAGGCGCTGATGCGCAGCAACCGCACTCTGCTCGCCAACGCGTCGCACGAACTGAGGTCGCCGCTGGCCCGCCTTCGCATGAGCGTCGAGACGCTCGCGAGCGGAGCTCCGGCGCAGGTGCGCGATGAACTCTCGCGCAATGTCCGTGAACTCGATCAACTGGTGGATGAAATCCTCATCGCCAGCCGCATCGACGCCGGCGCAGTGGAGGCTCCTTCGCGCGAGGAGGTCGACCTCGTGGCCCTGGCCGCGGAGGAATGCACCCGCGTTGGCGCCGATCTTGAGGCGCGCGGCGCGGTGGAGGCGCAGGCAGACCCCAGGCTGCTGCGCCGCGCATTGCGAAATCTCATCGAGAATGCTGCGCGACATGGGGGCGGCAAGGACATCGAAGTCATTGTTCTCGACGACGGGCAGGGCGCCCGCGTCGACGTGTGCGACCGCGGACCCGGCGTGCCGGAGAGCGAGCGGGAGAAGATATTCGAGCCGTTCTACAGGATTAAGGGAGCTTCCGAGGCCGCCGGCGGCGTGGGGCTTGGTTTGTCGCTTGCCCGCAAGATTGCGCGGCTGCATGGCGGCTCCCTTGTCTGCCTGCCGCGCGGCGGCGGCGGCGCGTGCTTCCGGCTGACGCTGCCGCGCGGGGCGAAAAGCTGATAGAACGCGTTCTTCTGTGACACGGGGAGACCAGCCATGCTGCGCCAGCTCGCGCTTTCCATCGACGACGCCAAGAAGATCGCCGCCGCTGCGCGGGCGGAGGCCGAACGCAACAGCTGGAATGTCGTCATCGCCATCGTCGATGACGGCGGGCACCTCATGTACCTCGAGCGTATGGACGGCACACAGAAGGCCGCGAGCGTCGTCGCGCAGGAAAAGGCCCGCACTGCGATCCTGTTCAAGCGGCCGAGCGCGGCGTTTGAGCAGGTCGTGTCCGGTGGACGGGTCGCGGTGATGTCTTTGCCCGGCGCGACCACCGTCGAGGGTGGCCTGCCGATCATCGTGGAGAACCAGTTCGTCGGCGCGATCGGCGTTTCGGGGGTTCATTCCTCCCAGGACGGGCAGATCGCGAAGGCCGGCGTAGAGGCGCTCGGCGATTGACGCGTCGTCAATCGCAGTCCACCGATTTCGCAGTCGACTTGTCGCCGAGGTATGCGATGGCGCAGGTCATTCCGGCCTTCAGGTCCGCGCGCTTGGCTTCCTTCCGGTTGATCGTCACCTTCGTGCGGCCATCGTCGACGGCAACGCTCTCCTGGCCGCCGTCGATGACGGAGATCGAGACGCGGGGCCCTTTTTCCGGCCCGAGGATGAGCGCGCGCACGAGCTTGAACTGGACCTGCGCGCCGCCAGCATCCGGTTTCTGAAGCGCGGCGGCGCGTGCGATAAGGCTCGGCGGCTGCGCATAGGCGTTGGCCACAAGATCCTGCAGCCGCTGCGCGCTAACCGGGTTGACCTCCATTTTCGCAGCCTCCGCCTCGGCGAGGAACGCCTCGTCCGTCATCGCCGCTTCGAACGCCTGGCGAAGGGCCGCAAGGCGATCTGCAGGAGTCTCCGGGGTCGTGAGGAACGCGCGCCCGAACGCATAGCTCATGAAAACGACCTCGAGGATGCGCTTCTGTTCCTCTTCCTTCACGAGATCCAGCAGCATCGGAATATGTTTGAGATCCGGATGCGGCGCCAAGCCCAGTTGGAACATCGGCACGATCTTGCCCTGTTCGATCCAGTCCGCACGGGTGGCCTTCAGCGTGTGCCATGAGTAATCAACGCGACCCTGAATTTCGCCGCGCTCCATGGCGAGATCGACGTCGGGCCCGCCGAGATACCCGGCCACGACCTTGAATTTCATGCCCAGCAATCGGCTGAACAAATACGGGAAGGTCACCATCGGCGTAGCGGCGCCGACGCCGCCGACGACGACTTCGTTGTCGTAAAGATCCTGCCACTTCTTCGCCTTCGCCTCGCGCGTCACTACGGTGACCGAGGTCGAGTTGGCGATAGAGCCGAGCCAGTTGAACTGTCGCGGATCGAAGTGCGCTTTCGTATTGTCGGCGGCGAAGAGCGGATCGACTGCGATGAAACTCTGGACGGCAGCGATGACCGTGCCGTTCCGCGGCGCGGCCGAGTAGACGTAGGCGGTTCCCGTACGTCCTCCGCCACCGGGCATGTTCTGGACTATGACGCCGGGCGTTCCCGGAATATGCCTCCCATAGTGGCGTGAAAGAATGCGCGCGCCCATGTCGTAGCCGGAGCCAGCGGGCGCGGCGACGATCATCGTCAATCGTTTGCCGGCATAGAATTCCGCCGGCGTTTCTCCCTTGGCCAGAGAGACCGATGTGAGGGCTACGACACAGGCGGAAGCCAGCGTCCACCCGGCGCGATAGCGGTTGAAAGTTGCGCCTCGTAAATTCTTTCGGCCGTTCAGTTGCAACATATTCTCGCCCTCGCCTTGCAGCTGGTCTTGCTCTTGCGTTCCTCAGGACTGGCCTCTTATGATCATTCAGAGCGAGGCCTTGCGGCCAGTATCGCGCCACCAGCCGCCGGGAGCAAGAACGGAACTAAGCGGGCGGCGCCGGGAGGAAAAATGAATACGGTCGCAACCGAAGGCGTGCTTCTGAACGCGCCGCTTCGCGAAACCTTTCTGGAACGCGCGCAGGCATTGGCGCCCAAACTTCGCGAGCGCTCGGCGCGCTGCGAAGAAATGCGCCGTCTCCCTGAAGAGACGATCGCCGACTATATGGACGCCGGGTTGATCAGGGTGACGCAACCGCACCGCTATGGCGGCTACGAGTTGGGCTGGGACGTCCTGTGCGAAGTGTCGCAAATTCTCGCTGCGGCCTGTGGTTCGCAGGCATGGATTCAGCGCATCATGGCCGATCACGCGATGATGGTGGCTACTTTTTCAGATGAAACGCAACACGATGTGTGGGGCAAAAACATCAACGCGCTTGTGTCTGCCTCATTCGATCCTGTCGGCGTTGCGAAGCGCGTCGAGGGCGGATTCCTCTTCTCAGGCAGGCATGGCTTTTCAAGCGGCGTAGACTACGCCGACTGGATGATCTGCGGCGGCCATATCTTTGACGGCGACCGCAAGGATGGGCCGCACTTCTTTCTGGTGCCGCGCGCCGACGCCACCATCATCGACGACTGGCGCACGATGGGGCTCTCGGGCACGGGCTCGAAGAGCTTCGTGGTCGACAACGTGTTCATTCCCGAGCATCGCTTCCTCGACGGCAAGCTCTCGCGCGAAGGCAATGGGCCCGGGGTCGCAGTCAACACCGCTCCTGTGTATCGCACGCCGCGCGGCGGCGGCATCACTGCAACGGGTTTCGCGGCGCTGACCGTCGGCATGGGCCGGGGCGTTATGCAGGAGTGGCTCGCTTATACCGGGACGCGCAAGTCGCGCGGCGTGTCAGTCAGCGGGCGGCAGACCACGCAGATGATCGCGGCCGAGGCGGCAGCCGAACTGGATGCGGCGGAATTGCTCTTCATGACCGCGCTGCGCGAGTCCGTTCGCAAGCTGGAAGCGGGCGAGCGCATCTCCGATCAGGAAAAGGCGGCGTCGAAGCGCAATGTCGCGTTCGCTTGCAAGCTGGCGCTTGAAGCGGGCACGAAGCTCTTTAATCACGCTGGTGGACGGGCGCTGTTCGTCGACGGACACATGCAGCGCCAATATCGAAACCTTCTTGCGTCCGCCTCGCATCATGCGGTCGTCTGGGAGGAGGCGAGCGTGGAGTATGGCGCAACGGTGCTCCGCCTCTATCAGCAGCCGGAAGGGCGCGCCTGATCGCCAGCGCGAGCAATACATCCATGCAAGCGACGTTTCGCATCGATCACGTGATGCTGCCGGTCGAGGACATCGACCGGTCGATCGCATTCTATTCAAGTCTGCTCGGCATGCGCGTTCTCGAGTCGCGCAGCGACGCGAAACGCAGGATCGCCCATGTGGGATACGGCCCGCGTGGCGAACAGGCGACGCTGGAACTCGTGCAGACGCTCGCGGCGGCGTCGCCGCCGTCGGCTGGCGGCGGGCATTTCTGCCTCTGCGTGCACGGGCTTGCGTCGTTGTGCGGGCAGGTTGAGAAGTCCGGCGGATCCTTCGACCGTCCACTGGATGCGGCCGGTGGCGCCGTGCGGCGCGCATGGATCCGCGATCCAGACGGCCATTTGATCGAACTCTCGGAGAGCGGCGTCTAGGCTGTCTTCCGGCGCCGCGAGCGCGGGAAGTCGACGACGTTGCCGGCGGCGATGCGGCGCTCGCCGAGCGCGAAGCAAAGATCAACGGATTCGTGCAACTGGTCGATGGAAAACGGTTTCACCAGAAAATCCGTAGCGCCAAGCTCGATCGCGCTTCGCCATGCTTGCTCAGACAGGCTCGCCGTCACCAGGATGAAGGGAATGTGCCGGTTCGCCGGATCCGCTCGGACGGCGCGCAGCAGGTAGAGCCCGTCGTACGGGTCCATGTTCCAGTCGCTGACGATGATGTCGACGTCCCGTCGGTCGAGGAGCGCCAGCGCCTCCTCGACATCGGAGGCGCCTAGCGTTTCGTCAAACCCGCCGACGCGCAACATCATGCGCATGCTCTGCAGGAAGTTGCGGTCGTCGTCGACCGCCAGAGCTAGTCGCTTCCGGTTTGTCCGCGCCGTCATCCCGTTTCCCCACGTCAACATTCCTAGACGGGCGAACCATGCGGCGCCGCGCGTGGAGGTTCGCTGAAAGGAAAGGGTCCAATTTTACGGATGTGGAAAATTTCTCCGACTTCAGCGTGGCTTATGTGGATAATAAAGTTGTAGACAAGTACAGGATGGTCAAGCTTGGGCGGCTCCGAGGAGTAGGGGGCGCATGTCGGCGCCCCCTTCCAAGCACCTTGACGCGCTGGCGCTCTCAGTATCGCACGGTGCGGACCGCGCTCCTGTGCGCGCGGATCGGGCGCTCAGCGCGGATCACCCGATGCCGGATCGTGCGCCGTGGCGCGACGACGCGTGAGCGGTACACTACCCGGCGCGGTGCGACGCGGGTCGTGTACACGACCGGCGCGGGCGCATAAACAGGATCGACATACCGGTAACTGTAGCCGTAAGCCGGGTAATAAGCCGGTGCGTATCCATAATCATACGCGTAATAGGGCGCAGCGCCGACCGCCCACAGGGGCGCGGTGGCGATGGCGGCCGCAGTGCCGACGATCGCGCCGGCGCCCCATGCGACCGGATTGTTCCAGCCCCAACCGCCGCTGTAATAGGTGTGGTGGCGCGTGACGTACCGCGTCTGGGCTTCCGCGGGCTGCCAGGAGGCGGCGCTTGTCATGAGGGCCGCTGCGGCGGCGGTAGCGAGCGTGATCTTCTTCATCCTGCATCTCCGTTATGAGCCGGAATGCTGCTCACAACCGGATTCGCGCAGGATGGTTTCAAGGCTGCCAAAGACATTTTGCGCCTGATTTCAGTGAGATCAGCGAAGTCTCCGCCTTCGCGCCGTTCAGGCGGGCTTCGCGTCTATCAGCACGAACGCAAGCACCGCGGGCTCCTCAGTCCGGTTGCTCCACGCGTGGTTCGTCCCGCGCTGGACGAGCACGTCGCCTTGCTTCAGCAGGGTCTCGCCCTCGTCCATGAGCGCCCAGATTTCGCCTTTCAGAACGATCGCGTAATCGATCGTGTCGGTCTTGTGGAATCCGGGATGGCGCGGGGAGCCCTTGTCGAGGGCTTTCATCCGCCCGCTTCCGTCGTCACGGCTGTCGGCGCGCTCCTGCGCCAGGGCGGCGAGACGTTGCGAATCAGGTGGATAGACAATGATCCGAAACACGCTTCCGGCGCCGGGCGTCAGCGAATAGGGGCCGGTCGTCGGGTCGTCCGCCCCGGTGTTGTCCGCAGGACTTTCGTCCGTTCGCCAGATTTCAGTGACGATTGTGGAGCCGGGGCTCCGGCAGCGCACGTGCGGCGGCTGCCCGTCCATGACCAAGCAGGATTTTCCATTGTCAGCGTGGCCTGTGACCACCCGGCGGATGGGGTACGACATTCAGGCGCTTCCTCCTTGGATCGGCGGCGGCCTTCTGCTGGCCGGTGTTGAGCCCACTCTGAACCGGACCTTGCGCCGGGATCAAGCCTCGGCGTGCTGGCGCTTCTTGCGTGAGAGGGGGCCTCGGGGCTATCTCTGTTCGCATCGCGCGAATGCGCTTCAGCTTGCCGGAAATCCGATGACCGCGAAGATCTACAGGCCCGCGAAAACCGCCACGCAATCAGGCCAGGCGAAGACCGGCCGATGGGTCGTCGAAATGGAGGCGGAGAAGCCGCGCGAAATCGAACCGCTGATGGGCTGGACGAGCTCGGCCGACACCCGCACGCAGGTCAAACTGTCGTTCGCCACGAAGGAGGACGCGGTCGCCTACGCGCAGCGCAAGGGACTCGCATATATCGTCGTCGAGCCTCATGAGCCGGCGCGCAGACCAATGTCATACTCGGACAACTTCAAATCCACCCGCATGGGTCAGTGGACTCATTGAACGTTGCGAGACCGGGTTTCGACCCCATAGCTCAGCTGGATAGAGCAACTGCCTTCTAAGCAGTAGGTCGCAGGTTCGAATCCTGCTGGGGTCGCCAAAAACTTTTCGACAATTCATCTCAAAGACAAGTGGCGCAACGAGCGCTGGCTTCGACTTCGCGCCCTGAGCGCGCCCGAGAATCTCGATTGCGTTCATAAATCAAGACAGCACGCAAAGTGCTGATCCGTTCGGTAGTTTTGGGCGCAGAAGCGACTGACGGCTATCTCTGGAAACCCGGAATTGTCGGTGATGACGGGTTTGAGGCGGCGCCGGCCTCAAAGGGCCTCGGCGGCGGCGACCAATTCTTCAACGCTTCTTATCCCGCTTCGCGCGGCAGCAATCAGACGGGCGGCAATCGCCTCGCGATGGGTGGCGGTTACCGCGCCCTGTTTCTTTGCAAGCTGGTTGAACGCTTCGCGCAATATCTCGATCTCTTCCTGCGACAGCAGCCGTTCCGTCGTTTCCAAGATAAGCTCCTCTGGAAGAAACTTAGCATACGCGGCGTAATGATTGTGATTACAAATCGGTTGGAATGTCTGTTCACCGGGCGAGCAGCCGCGGCCGAGCGAGAGAGCTGCAAGCTCGTCGCGCGTGTAACTTGCGATCGCTCGATCAACCGACGACAAGCAATTCTTCACACGAGCCATTATCGCGTCATCGATGATTGTTCTGGCGCCAAAGAGTTCCCGCGTTCGGCCAATTGCCGGGAACTGCGATTGCATCATCGTCCGGGCCAAGCCAACGGCATTCGTCGCTGTCGCTGCTCCAATGCGAATTGCGGCCGCCCCGCGGCGTCTTTCCTGATCGACGAACCCGCTCCCATGCGACCCATCCGCTCAAAAGGAGCGTGGTCACATTCTCGTGCTGTTGCGGTGCGGCGATTGCGAAAATTGTTCGTCCAGACGTCGTCCCGCACATCAATGAGAAGCGCGCGGAAAACATAGCAATTTTCGCATATTTCGCTAAGCCTCTGCGTGATTTGCGGAAATTCTTGCAGGCGCCCCGAATTGCCCAACGCAAGCGGGCCGGACGGGCAAAATTGCCCTCCGGCCAGCCGGCATTGTTGAGATTTGCAGCGATTGCGCTACAATTCAACAAGCGGCCTCGTTGCGCCACGCCAAATTGCGCTTCGTCGACGCCAGCCCCTCGCTCCAACCCGAGGGGCTTTTTTTTCCGCCGTCTCGGGAGCCCCCCAGCCGGCTGGTCGCGTTTCTCGCGTAAGCAACTTCTAACACGCCCATACAGACGCGATGTGCGCTATCGCACATCTTGGTTTGCAAAATATTGCTTGTTGATCAGTGTCTTAAGCGTAGCCTTACTTAATTTAAGGCAACGCTCTTGCTTTGTATCAAGGCGCTGGCTCGCCGGTTCGTTCATCCTGATCAAAATTTATTATCTTCAGTGAGCTTTCATGGCCGGATCCGCAAACAAGACGCAAGCCCGTCCCCCTCAGGGCAATCTGACCCGACAGGGCGACATCGCTCCGAGCCTCACGCCGGCCGGGGTCCGGCGGTTCGCGATCGAACAGGCCATAGAGGCGGCGCAGGAGTCCGACATCGCCGCCCTTGAAGCCATTCGCCAGGGGCCGCCTCCCGTTTCCGCTGAGAGCGAGACGATCCGGGCGATCCTTGAGGGGGATTGCCCGGACGACGTGGAGCGGCTTTCCGCCGAAATGGCGCTCACCCCAGTCACCGCAAGACCAAAGCGCACCAGCGACGAGTTGTCGGATGATTGGCGCGCGGGCGGCTATCCCTACAAATACAAGATGTTGCGGCGTGACTACGAGGAGCAGAAGTTTTTGCTCCAGACCGAACTCCTGAAGCTGCAGAGCTGGGTGAAGGAGACCCGCCAGCGCATCGTGGTTCTTTTCGAGGGACGGGACGCCGCCGGCAAGGGAGGCGCAATCAAGCGTTTCATGGAACACCTCAACCCGCGTGGCGCGCGTGTGGTCGCACTTGAAAAGCCGAGCGAAATCGAGCAGGGGCAATGGTATTTCCAGCGATACGCGCAACACCTGCCAACCGCTGGCGAAATGGTGTTCTTCGACCGATCCTGGTACAATCGCGCCGGCGTCGAGCGTGTCATGGGATTCTGCTCGCAGGCAGAGTACGAGGAGTTCCTGCGCCAGGCGCCGCAGTTCGAGCGCCATCTCGTGCGCAGCGGCATCCATCTCGTGAAGTTCTGGTTCTCGGTCAGCCGGGAGGAACAGCGCCGCCGCTTCAAGGAACGCGAGGTTCATCCGCTCAAGCAATGGAAGCTGTCGCCCATCGACCTCGCTTCCCTGGACAAATGGGAAGGGTACACACGGGCCAAGGAGGCGATGTTCTTCCATACCGACACAGCCGATTCTCCGTGGACGGTCATCAAGTCCGACGACAAGAAGCGGGCGCGCCTCAACGCCATGCGATACGTGCTTCATTCGCTTCCATACACCGGCAAGGACGCACAGAAGGTCGGCCGCGTCGACGACTTGCTGGTCGGGCGAGCCAACATCATCCACGAGCGCGGCGAGCATGACCTCGTATCGGGCCGCTATCTGTAGCTTGACATTGGGGTGACCGGGCGCCCTCGCGTGGCGCTCGTGTTCGCGCTAAGCAGAGCCCTCGGACATCAGGGGGCTTCGATGCTCTGGTATCAGTTTCTCAGTTACGTGGCGTCGGGCTTTGCTGCGGGCGCTTTCGTCATGAAACGGATGATCCCACTGCGCCTGATGATCATCACGGGCAACGTGCTCTTCATCATCTATGCGCTGATCGCGCGCGAGATGGTTCTCCTGCTTATTCACGGGACGCTCCTTCCGGTCAATGTGTGGCGTCTCGCGCAGATGCGTTGCTTGATAAGACGCGTGGAGCGCGCCTCGGATGGCAAGATCGCGCTCGACTGGCTCACCCAGTTCATGAAGCGCAAGAAGGTGCGCGCGGGCGTAATGGTCTTTTCGAAAGGAGATGTTGCGAGGGAGTTGTTCTACGTAGCGTCTGGAAAGTTCATTTTGCCGGAGATCGGCAAGGAAGTACTGCCGGGCATGGTTGTCGGCGAACTGGGCCTTCTGTCTCCGGAAAATACGCGATCGCTCTCACTGCGGTGCGTAGAGGAGGGCGATCTTCTCGTCGCGTCCTACGACCAGGTGAACCAGCTCTATTTCGAGAACCCGGAATTCGGATATTACTTCCTGCGCCTTGTCGCGAGCCGGATGTTTTCGACTTCCAGCAGCTCTACCGCGGCGACCACGGTGTAAGCGCGTGCGCGAACTCGTCGTGATGTGCGGAGTCGCACAGCGGCGGCCGGGCAATTCGCGATGATGCCTTCGGGGGACATGAAGCCGCTCGAAGGATTCTGTCATGTTCAAGCTGATCGCCGCCTCGCTCGGACTTGCATTCGTCTTCGCGCTCGCCTCGGCGAACATTGGCGACGCCGGGCCGCAGGACAAGCCTGCAAAATTTGCGCAGGGCGCCGGCGCGGCAGACAAGCTCGCGCGCTATTGACCGTAGCAATCGCTCTACCGCGCCGCGCGCATTTCCCTGACGCGTTGCGCGGTGTCGGTCCAGGGCGCCTTCTGGGTGAAGCGCGCGCGCATGTACGTAACCAGATCGGCGATCTGTTCGTCGCTCAGACTTTGCGCAAAGCGCGGCATCGATTTTTCCGGCGCGCCGGATGGCGGTTTGATGCCGTTCATGACGATGCTTATGACATTTCCCGGATGCGGGGCATTCATTGAGGCGCCAAGCGCAAGCGGCGTCGTCTGGCCCCCCCGCTTGTGACAATTCGCGCAAGCGCGCGCGAAGATCTCCTCGCCGCGGCTTTCTCCCGATCCCGGGGCGCCAGCCGCAGCGCCGCCTGAATATTCGCGGGACAGGGCAAACTCGATCGCCTTCTCGCTTTCCGCTTGCGCAACTTCTGGCTGCGTGTCGATCAGATACTCGACGATGGCCTCGACCATGGATTCATCAAGCCTGGCGAGATGATCGACCACGGGCGTCATCGGTCCTGCGGCGACTCCGTGCCGCGCGTCCCAACCATCGATGAGGTAATTCATCAGGCTGTCCTTCGTCCACGTCGCGGGCGCGCGGGCGTGCGGACCGATGCCGGGCGCATGCCAGCCGTCGACATCTCCGCCAGCCAGGCGCGCATTGGAGCGAACGGCGCCCAGCGCATTCCGCGGCGAGTGGCAGGCGCCGCAATGTCCCAGGCCCTCGACGTAATAGGCGCCCTCGTTCCATTTCTCGCTCTTGTCCGGGTTGGGCCGGAATGGGCCCTTGTCGAGGAACAGAAGGTTCCAGCCGGCGAGCAGGGGGCGGATGTTGAAGGGAAAGCGAAGGTCGTTGGGCTTGGCTTCCTCACGCACGGGCTTGCGTGTCGTGAAATAGGCGTACAGCGCCCTGAGGTCGCCGTCCGTCGCCTTCGTGTAGTGATCGTAGGGGAACGCCGGGTAAAGCATACGCCCTTTGCGGTCGACGCCCTCGCGCATCGCGCGCACGAAAGCTTCTTCGCTCCACAGGCCAATCCCGGTTTCTGCTTCGGGCGTGATGTTCGTGGCGTATATCACGCCAAACGGCGTATGCAGGGCGGCGCCGCCGGCATAAGGCGCGCCGCCGGGACGCGTGTGACAGGCCGCGCAGGCGCCGAGGCTCGCAAGCTTCTCGCCCCGCGTCACCAGCTCGGGCGGAAAGCTCGGCCGCGGAAGCGCAGCGCGCGGCGGGAGCTCGCTGTGGTTCAAAGCGTAAGCGAGGAGCGCCCCCGCGGCTAAGGTGAGGGCGGCGGCAAATACAATCAGTCTGTGCATGAATTTGTTCGGGAGCGACTCGACAGCATCGCGGCGGGATTCGTAGTCCCGCCGCTCCTTGGTTGCATCACGCGGAGAGTCCAGCACGCACCCGCTCCGGCGTCAGCGGGAGGCGCCGGAAGCGCACGCCCGTCGCATCGTGGACCGCGTTTGCGAGCGCCGCGCCCGTGGGCCCCTGCGAGGCTTCCCCGGTTCCCAGGAACGGCTGCCCTGGCCGGTCGATGAGCACGACCTCGATGGGCGGCACTTCGTTGAAGGTGAGGATCGGATAGCTGGCCCAATCCTCGGAAGTGACGCGCGTGTCGTCGAACTTCACCTCCTCCTTCAGCGTCCAGCTCAGCGACTGGATGAGGCCGCCTTCGATCTGGTTCACGACTCCGTCCGGGTTGACAATGTGGCCGCTATCGGCGGACGCAACCGCGCGCACCACGCGGACGCGCCCGTTGCGGCGGTTGACCTCCACTTCCATCGCCACTGCGCAATAGCAGGCGGTGTTCTTGTAGCGGGCAAAGGCGACGCCACGGCCGCGACCGTTCTGCCTCTGCCATTTCGACCAGCCGAACGCATCGGCGGCTTTTTGCAGGGCTTCGCGCGCGCGCTCGTCCTTCAGAAAGCGAAGACGGTATTCGACCGGGTCTGCATTCGCCGCCCGGGCGAGTTCGTCAATGAAGGATTCGATCGCGAACACGTTCCCATAGGCGCCGAGGCCGCGCGTCGACGAGACGCGCAGCGGCATTTCCGTGATGAAGTGCGTCAGCACCTGCTGCCCGGGGAAATCGTACAGCGCAATGCCATTGCGGTCGGCCGCAAAATTGGGAGCGCCGTTGTTCTGCGGCGTAGGCATTTCAAACGGCTTCTCCAGGTACCGCGCCGACAGGAGATTGCCGGGCTGCCCCCCGGGTCGCGTGCCATGAGGCGTCGAATAGATATCGAGGCTCCAGTCCAGCACGTTGCCGTCCTTGTCGAGGCCGGCCTTCGCCTTCAGCGTCATCGCCGAACCATAGGGCTCCCAGCGATGCTCGCCCTCGCGAGTGTACTGGATGCGCACCGGCTTTCCGGGGACGGCCTGGGCAAGCAGCGCGGCGTCCGCAGCCGCATCGTCGGCCATGTTGTGCCCATAACAGCCGGCGCCCTGCACGTGTTGGCAGCGGACCTTCGCATTGTCCACGCCGAGCATGCGGGCGATGGCCTGCCGCGTCTCGAACACGGACTGGCTGTGCGTCTGGATCGTCGTGACGCCATCGGCTGCGAGCGTCGCGATGGCGCAGGACGTACCGATCGAGGCGTGCATATGATACGGGCGATAATACGTCGCCTCGACCGTTTTCACAGCCGGATCACCGCCGCTGCGCGGCTTCTTGAGAGTGTCGATCACGCGGGCCGGTTTCGTCTTCAGCAGCCAGTCCTGCATCCCGTCCGCGCCGGGGAGGGCCTTCTCCACATCCCATCGCGCGGCGTCGTAAAGCGCCTTCGCCGCGGCGACCGCCTGCTCCTCGCGTTCCGCGACGACGCCGACGAACGAGCCGTTCCGCACAATCTTCACGACGCCCGGCATTTTCTCCGCCGCCGCCGTGTCGATGGACACGAGTTTCGCCTTGTACGTCGGCGGACGCACGACCTGGCCATAAAGCATGCCCTTCGGGCGGAGCTCGTGGACGAAGATTTCGCCGCCGGTCATTTTCGCCGGGATGTCGATGCGGCCGACGGATTTGCCGACGTAGCGATATTCGCTCGCCGCCTTGGGTTTCACCTGGCCGGTCGCCTCGCGCTCGAGCGCCTTGCCGATGGTCAGCTCCCAATAGCTTACTAAGCCGCCGCCAGGCGCCGTGACGACGCCGTCCTTCACGGTCATGCCGTCGATGGGCTTTCCGAGCTTCTCCGCGGCGAGGTCCAGCATGATCCTCCGCGCTTCGGCGGACGCCTGCCGCACGGCGGGTCCGCACTGCGGCATGGAGAAGGAGCCGGCTGTCACGCCCTCGTTCGGCGTCAGCGACGTGTCGCCCGAGATCACCTTCACGCGGGAGATATCAACGTCCATTTCATCGGCGCAGATCTGCGATACGGCCGTGAGGATCCCCTGGCCTAGCTCGACCTTGCCGACAAGCAACGTCACCGTCTTGTCGGCGTTCACCCGTATCCAGGCGCTGATCATGCGGTTGGCGTTGAGGCTGCCGGGCAGGCGCGGCTTCTCGGGGGCGGGCGCCTGCGCCGATGCCTCGAGTGGAATGGCGAACGAGAGCGCGACGTAGCCGCCGCTCTTGAGAAGGCCGCGGCGCGTGATTTTCATGCGGTCGTCCATGGATCAGCCCTCCTTCGCGGCGCGCAGAACCGCGCGAACGATCCTGTTGTGCGCCCCGCAGCGGCAGAGATTGCCGTTCAGCGCCGTGCGAACCTCGGAATCGGTGGGGTTAGGATTGCGATCGAGCAACGCCTGTGCCTGAATGATCATGCCGGAGGCGCAGAAGCCGCACTGGGCAGCCTGCTCCTCTATGAACGCCTGCTGCAGCTTGCTCGGCTTGTTATCCTGCTTGAGCCCTTCGAGAGTCGTGACGGAACGCCCGGACACCGCGGAAATCTGTGTCGCGCACGAGCGCACGGGCTCGCCATCGACGAGCACCGCGCACGAGCCGCACTGCGACTTGCCGCAGCCGAACTTGACGCCATTGATGCCGAGATCGTTGGTGAGCACGAAAAGAAGTGGGGCCGACGCCGGGACGTCCACCCGGACGTCCTTGTCGTTCAGTTTGAACGCGATCATGTTTCCTCCGAATGGAGCGCCGCCCGTGTCCGCCGGGCTGGTCGCGCAAGCTAGACCCCGCGCCAGAATGTCGCAAGTCGCCGCCGCATCGCCGCCGTGGACAGCGCGCACGCTGGCGGCAAACAGGCAGGCGGCCCAAACTGGCGGCAAACAGGCAGGCGGCCCAAAATCGCCCCATTTGGACACTATTTGGCGCCCTCCCGGCCGAAAGGCCGCAAGAGCGCTGATCATGATGAGAATCGCCCTGACGTTGGCCGTCGTCTTCGCAGGCTCGGCGGCCGTCGCCCAGGAGCTTCCGCCGGCGCAGGAATATCCGGCCGTTTTCGAGACCGGCCCGGACAAGACGGTGAAACCACGCCCGGCGACACGGCAGCAGAAGCGCGGCCGCGCGGCCGTCGCGCCGTCGCCGCACATCGCCGCACTTGTGTCGAAACATGCGAGCGCAAACGGCGTGCCCGCCGATCTTGCGCATCGGGTCATCATGCGCGAGAGCCGATACAACCCTTCGGCGCGCAACCGGGCGTACTGGGGCCTCATGCAGATCAGCCACGCCACGGCGCGCGGCGTCGGTTATCGTGGCCCGGCGCAAGGGCTACTCGACCCTGATACGAACCTGCGCTACGGCATGGCCTACCTCGGCAACGCGTACCGCGTCGCGGGCGGCGACCAGCGGCGCGCGATGAAACTTTACGCCTCGGGTTTCTATTACGAGGCCAAGCGCAAGGGGATGCTCAACCAGATGAAGCGCCCCGATGACGCTTCGCAGGTCGCCACACGCTGACGAAGGAGTCGCGATGTCGAGGGAAGTGCTCGTGGTCCTTCCCCACTCACTGGGGCGAGACGAAGCCCGCCGGCGCGTAAGCGCGGCTGTTGAGCGCGCGAGGTCGGGGCTGGGGCAGGGACTCGTTGGCGCCAGCGTGGAATGGCCGCAAACAGATCATGCAGACGTTCGCGTGGCGGCTCTTGGACAGACGGTCTCGGCGGAAATCGATGTGGACGACCAAAGCGTGCGGGTTCGCGTCCTGCTGCCCTGGCTTCTTGCGGGATTCGCACGAAAGGTGACCGACCAGATCGAAAGCGCAGGGTCCACCCTTCGGATTGGCCATGACCCCAAGGAAGGCGGCGGACGCGGCGCCTGACGGTTGCCCGATCAGGCGGGCGGTGCGTCCGCCTGACCGCTGTTGTCAGTTCGTCTTCGCGCGGCGCGCGCCGCGGCGTCCGGCCTCGCGGGCGAGTTCGCGATCCCTGCTGAATGCGCGATCTTCCGGCTCCACGCTCATGCCGCCCTTCTTGCCGGCGGACGCAGCCAGCTCCCGATCCTTCGAGAAGCTCCGATTCTCGGCCTTGACCGATTGCCCGCCCTTTGAAGCAATCTCACGCCGGCGCGCCGGATCCATCGCGGCAAATCCCCTGCGCTGTTTCGGTGTTTCGCTGCCATTTTCCATCTTGTTCGCCCCTCACAGCCCGCGCGTAGCTGCCCAGGTCGGCAAGCACGCTTAAGGTTGCACACCCTTAGTGCGTGAAAATGCTAGCATTTTTGAATCCAATCTGTCGAGTTATAGTTACGCTTAAATTGCACTTCAAGCCGTAGCTTCAAGCCGCTGTCTTACTTGTTGTTTTCACTTAAGCCGCAGCATGACCATTGGGAAACCGCTGCCGCTGGAGCATGGCCTTTCGCTGCGGAATTATGCAATTTGTTCATCATGTTATAGTCAGGGTCAAGTCAATCGACTCGCCAGGTCCACGCAATGAACGCATGTAAGCCCGCAAGGATTCTCGTCGTCGAAGACGTGCCCTCGCTCGCACAGACCTACGCGCACAGCCTCCGTCCCCTGAGTTCGTCCGTTGCGGTCGTCGGCGACGGAGCGGCCGCGCTCGAAGAGGCAAGCGTCGCCCCGCAAGATGTCGTGATTCTTGACGTCAACCTGCCCGATATGAGCGGTCTGGACGTTCTGCGCGAATTGCGGACAGCGCGGAATCCGCCGGAGGTCATCGTGGTTACGGGCGAAGGATCGATCCGCCTTGCGGTGGATGCGATGCGCGGAGGGGCGCGCGACTTTCTTGTGAAGCCGTTCACGATCGAGCGCCTGCGCCAGGCGGCCGGTCAGGCCATGCAGGCTCGCAACCAGCTTGTGTCATTCGGCCCCGAGGCGCGCAGCGAACCGCCCGCCTGGCCGGCAGAGGGCACTTTTTCAGGTTTCATCGGCGAGTCGGATCAAATGCGCGCCGTCTACCGCTTTCTGGAGCGGGCGGCGCCGAGCAATGCGACAGTCTTCATCAGCGGCGAGAGTGGCGTGGGCAAGGAGGTTTGCGCACACGCTCTGCATCGGTTGAGTAAACGTAGCGCGGGTCCATTCGTCGTCATCAATTGCGCTGCGATACCGCGCGATCTGCTTGAAAGCGAAATATTCGGCCACGTTAAGGGCGCGTTTACGGGCGCGCTTGCGGACCGCCGGGGCGCCGCCCTCCTGGCTCACGGAGGCACGCTCTTCCTCGACGAGATTTGCGAGATGGATGTTGGCCTTCAGGCAAAGCTCCTCCGCTTCCTGCAAGACCGGATGGTGCGGCGCGTAGGCGAGGATAGTCCTCGTCCGGCCGATGTCCGGATCGTCTGCGCCACCAATCGCGATCCGTTCGCGGAGGTCGCCGCCGGCCGGTTCCGGGAGGACCTTCTGTACCGGTTGCACGTGGTCCCTGTGGAACTGCCGCCGCTGCGCGAACGGGGGGACGACGTCCTGCTGATCGCTCGCGAGTTTCTGGAACGCTTCGCCCGCGAGGACGGGAAGTCGCTCCGGGTTTTCACGCCCGAGGCTGAAGCGGCTTTGCTTTCGTATCATTGGCCGGGAAACGTGCGTCAGTTGCAAAACGTAATCCGCTCCGCGGTCGTTCTGAACGACGGGGAGGCAATCACGCTGGACATGTTGCCGGCGAACGTGCGCCGCGCGCAGGCTGCTCCGGCCGCCGCGCACTCCGCGCCCTCCGCGGAACATCGTGAATGCCCCGGTCCGGCGCGCGTGGACCAGCAGATCAGGCCGCTCGAGACGGTCATCCGCGAGACGATAGAGCAGGCCATTGCGCGGTGCGGCGGCAGCATTCCGAAGGCGGCGGCGGCGCTGACCGTCAGTCCTTCGACGCTCTATCGACGGATTCAGGCGTGGGAGGCGGAGCGCGCGCGCGTCTGAAGACAGGCGCTTGCGGGATGGCGAATGCCATCCGGCGGTCGAGGCGCTATATGATGCCCCAAACCGGAGGACACGGCCTTCATGGCGGGCATCGGAAGCGGAACGCAGGCGGAGAGCCGTCAAGAGCTGGACGGGCGCCTCACCGGCGTCGATCGCGTTCTTGCCGCGCTGGAGCGCGCTCTGGCGCCGGTCACGCCTGTTCGCGCGGCGTTGCGCGACGCGCCTGGAGGCGTGTGCGCCAGCGATGTCCTCGCTTCGCGGAGCGTTCCGTCGCGCGCGCAGGCGCTGATCGACGGTCGAGCCGTAGCGAGTTGCGAACTGATCGGCGCTTCGCCGCTTTCGCCCGCTTTCGTCACGGGCGAGCCGCCGACCGTACGTGTCGGCGACCCGGTCCCGCCTGGGTGCGATAGCGTGATCGACGGCGCCCTCGTGGTAGGGGACGCCGCGCCATTCGAGGTGCACGGCGCAACCGCACCGGGCGAGGGAGTGCGCCGACCCGGCGAAGACCTGATGAACGGGGACGTTGTCGTGCGAGCGGGCGCGCGCGTTTCAACTGTGGCGCTGCTTGCCCTCGCAACAGCCGGGATCGGAGCGCTTGACCTTCGCCGCCCACGGCTGCGCATCGTCGCAATTCCTTCCGAGGGCGATCCCGTCACAGCTCGTTTCGTTACCGCCCTCGCGGCCGAGGAAGGTGCTGCGCCGGACATGGTTTGCGCCGAAGCGCGCGATACGGAGAGCATCGTCGAAGCCTTGTCGGGGGCTTGGGACGCGGCGTTCCTCGTCGGCGGTTCCGGCGTGAGCGGCGACGATTGCTCCGTTCGGGCGCTGCGGCGGACTGGCGAGGCGATCGCCCATGGATTCGCGCTCGATCCCGGACGCACTGGGGCTGCGGGACTGGTCGGCGGCAAGCCGGTCCTGTGCCTTCCGGGGCGGTTCGATTCCGCGCTTGCTGTGTATCTCGCGTTGGGCAGGCCGGTTCTTCGCCGTCTGTGCGCGGACGCCTCCAACCCGGCGGGAAGGAAGGGGCCGCTTGCCCGCAAGATTGCCTCGGCCGTGGGGCTCAGCCAAATCGCGTTGCTTCAATTCGTCGATGACGCGTGGGCGCCGCTCGGCGTGGGCGTCGCAACCATGTCGCAGCTCATCCGCGCGCACGCCTATATCTTGATCCCGGAGGGTAGCGAAGGGCTCGCCGAAGGGACGATCGTGGCGCCCATGCTGATGCCGGGCCGGAGTCGCAGCGAATGAACAGGAATACCAACGCGGACGTCCGCCAGGATCAATTTCTTGACGTGCTGTCTCGAGAGGACGCGCTCGCGCGTTTCGAGCACGCGCTATTCCCATACCGGCTTCAGGTGGATGAGCGCGCGCTTGCGGAGGCGCTGGGGCTACCCCTTGCGCAGGACGTGGCAGCGCCCGTTGATGCGCCGCCATTCGATCGCTCGAACGTGGACGGGTTTGCAGTGCGCTCGGCGGATCTCGCCAATGCAGGCGCCGCCTCGCCCATAATTCTCGATCTGAACGCTGAAGAGGTCCATTGCGGCGACGAGCCGCGACTGGAGGTTAAGCCGGGAACCGCCACGCCGGTGGCGACCGGCGCGCCAATCCCGCGCGGCGCCGATGCGATGCTCATGGTGGAGCACACGCATCCGGCAGGCCCTGGAGCCATCGAAGCGGTGCGCGCCGTGGCGCCGGGGAGTTTCATTTCGTTCGCGGGTTCGGACATCGCGCGCGGCGAGACGCTCCTTCGCGCGGGCAGCTTGATCGGCTCGCGCGAGATTGGAATGCTGGCCGCATGCGGCGTCGCGCGCATCCGGGTTGTTCGCAAGCCGCGCGTCGCCATTCTCTCGACAGGAGACGAACTCATCCAGCCGGGCGGGACTCTGCGGCCTGCCGCCATATTCGATACCAACGGCCCCATCGTCGCCGCTGCGGTCGTGGAAAATGGCGGCGAGCCGTTGTTTCTCGGCGCCGTCGTCGATGACGAGGAGGCGCTTTGGCGCGCAATGTCGAACGCATTCGCCGACTGCGACATGCTCATTCTTTCCGGCGGAACATCGAAGGGCGCGGGCGACCTGACGCACCGCCTCGTAAACAGGCTGGGCAAGCCTGGCATCGTGGCGCATGGCGTCGCCCTTAAGCCGGGCAAGCCGCTGTGTCTTGCCGTTTGCGGCGGCAAGCCTGTGGTGATCCTGCCAGGTTTCCCGACGTCGGCAATGTTCACCTTCCACGACCTGATCGCGCCCATCCTGCGCCGCATGGCTGGCCTGCCGCCGCGGACCGACGCCACCGTCGAGGCCGTCACGCCGTCGCGCATTCCCTCCGAACTGGGTCGGCGGGAATACGTGATGGTCTCGCTCGTCGAAGGGCCGGAGGGGCTCACGGCCTATCCAACGGGCAAGGGCTCGGGGGCGATCACATCATTTGCTCAGGCCGATGGATTCTTCACCATCGACGCGCTGTCCGATCACATGCCGGCGGGGGCGCGCGTGCAGGTGACGTTATTCACGCCGCATGTTCGGGTCCCCGATCTCGTGGTGATCGGCAGCCATTGTGTCGGCCTCGACGCGGTGGTCGCCCCGCTGGCGGGCGCGGGATTGTCCTTTCGCATGATCGCCGTGGGCAGCATGGGCGGCGTCGCAGCCGCGCGTCGCGGGGAATGCGATATCGCGCCGCTCCATCTGCTCGACGAGAAGACGGAGACCTGGAACGCGCCGTACCTTGGCGATGGTATGCAGCTTGTTTCCGGCTGGCGGCGGATGCAGGGCGTCGTATATCGGCGCGGCGACGCACGCTTCGAAGGACGGGATGCGCAAGGCGCCGTCGCAGCCGCTCTGGCGGATAGCGCTTGCATCATGGTCAATCGCAACCAGGGCGCCGGGACGCGGATCCTGATCGACCGATTGCTGAAGGGCGCGCGGCCTGACGGGTATTTCAACCAGCCGCGCTCCCACAACGCAGTCGCGGCGGCGATTGCGCAGGGCAGGGCCGACTGGGGCCTTGCGATCCGGCAGGCGGCGGACGCCTACGGCCTGGGTTTCATTCCAATGGCGGAGGAGCATTACGACTTTGCGCTCGTTACCGCGCGAACGCACAGGCCCGGCGTTCAGGCGTTTCTGAATTCGCTTCAGTCCGCAGAGACGAAGGCCGCGTTGCGGGCCTTGGGGTTCGAGCCGGCAGGTTGACGCTCTCAGGCTCGAAGCAGTCGCTCTGCCTCGGCGATGTCGTCCGGCGTGTTCGCGTTGAAGAATGGATCGACAGGGTCGACGGCCCACTCGGAGGACGCCATTTTGTAGCGCGCGGTCCATCGGTCGATCTTGCGCATGTTCTCTTCGACAAGCGCCCGGCGGAGTTCGTCGCGCAGCGAAATGCGCCAGAGGGCGACGACGGGATGCGCCTGGCCTGCCGAATGCGCAACAGAGATATCCGCGTTCCCGACTTCGCGAACCGATTCAAGTCTTGCAACGAGATCGTTGGGAAGAAACGGACAATCGGCGGCGACGCTGAGCATGAACATCGCGCCGGGCGCATTCTCGGCGGCCCAGTCCATGCCAGCCAAAACGCCCGCGAGGGGACCGGCAAAGCCTTCGATCGTGTCGGCCACGACGGGCAAACCCCACTGAGCGAAGCGCGCGGGATCGCCATTCGCGTTAAGCGCGATCGCTGAGCATTGGGGCCGCACGCAATCGATCACGCGGTCGAGAATAGTTCTGCCGCCAACGGATCGGAGAGGCTTGTCCCCGCCGCCCATGCGTCGCGCGAGACCACCAGCCAGGATGACGCAGGCGGGCTTCGCGCTCATTCGATCACGATTCTCGGCGCGGTTTTCGAAGCCGAACCTGTTTCGAGCGCATCCCAAACCTTGCGTGCGATCGACATGTAGGCTTGGGAGTGCGGCCCATCCGGCGCGGTCGCGACAACCGGCCGGCCCTCGTCGGATGTTTCGCGAATGTCCATGTGCAGCGGAATTTCGCCGAGGAAGGGAACACCCGTCTTCTCAGCTTCCGCCCGTGCGCCGCCATGACCGAAGATCGGAGAAACGTGCCCGCAGTTCGGGCAGCAAAAGTTGGCCATGTTCTCGATGACGCCCAGCACCGGGACGTTCACCTTTCGAAACATCGCGACGCCTCGTCGCGCATCCAGCAAGGCGAGATCTTGCGGCGTCGAAACGATGACCGCGCCGGCGAGCGGCGTCTGCTGCGCCATCGTCAGTTGCGCATCGCCGGTGCCGGGCGGCATGTCCACGACGAGCACGTCGAGATCGCCCCAGGCCACTTCGCGAAGCATTTGCGTGAGCGCGCTCATCACCATAGGCCCGCGCCATATCATGGCGGTTTCCTCATCGACGAGGAAGCCGATGGACATGACCTTCACGCCAAATCGCTCAAGCGGCTCCATCTTGCGCTCCGGCGTGACGCGAGGCTTGCCGCGCAGTCCAAAAAGCTTTGGCTGGGAGGGTCCGTAGATGTCTGCGTCGAGAATGCCGACCTTGAGGCCGAGCGCGGCGAGGCCAAGCGCAAGGTTGCAGGACGTCGTCGACTTGCCGACGCCTCCCTTGCCGGAGGCCACCGCGATGATGTGCTTCACGCCGGGAACGCCTGCGAGTTTTGATGTCGCGGCGGGAGGATTCTTCGGCCCGCTGCGCACCGGCGTCGGCCCCGGCGCGGGCGCGGCTCCGGCGGCCTTGTCGGCCGTGAGGCCGACGAGCGCGCTTGTCACGCCCGGCAGGCGTTTGACGATCTGTTCGGCGCTCGCGCGGACGCTCTCGAGCGTATTCACTTCTGACGGCTCCACCGTGATCGCGAAGATCACTTTCCCGTCGTTGGCGACAATGTCGGTCAGGCGGCCCGAAGCGGGCAGGCTCTTTCCGTCCGGGGTCTTCACAGCTTCGAGCGCACGCAGGATGTCGTCGCGAGTCACAGGCACGAATGCTTTCTCCGTTCAGGGCGCTTAGTTCAGGCTGTCCTTGCCGTCTCTCTCGCGCGCCTTCAAGTAATCTTCCGTTGTCATAACAGGCGGGCGCTGGGGCGCTCCATGAGGATCGAACCCTTCATTAACCACGGTCTCGACACGGCAGTCCTCGCACATGCGGATCACATCGAGCCGTTTGGCGTTCACGCCGGAAAACATCCAGTGCCTGCCTTCCAGCTTGGCGGCGACACGCTCGATGGCGCTCTTCGTGCCGAACGGCTTGCCGCAGACGATGCAGGGGAAGGGCTCTTCCTCCTTCATGATGCGATGGCCTTCGCGCCAAGCGGCGAAATCGAGCCGCGGCTCAAGCGTTATCACCTTCTCGGGACATGTGGATTGGCAAAGTCCGCATTGAACGCACATACTCTCCGAGAAGCGCAGCATAGGCTTCTCCGGATTGTCCGCGAGGGCGCCCGTGGGGCAGGCGGCGACGCAGGAGTGGCAGAGCGTGCAGCCGTCGACCTTCACGTTGACGCCGCCAAACGGCGCCCCTCTTTCAAGCGCGATGACGGGAACCGGCGCAGGCGCCGCCTCGTGCAATTCCCGGAAGATCGTTTCGAGCACGCCGCGCTTGGCGCCGCGCGCGACCATGCCTGCGGGTTTTGACGATGCAACCCCAACTGGCGCTGTCAGAAGTTGTGCTCGCAGGTCATCCGGATCATCCGCCTGGATAAGCGACACCACGCCCACGCCGAAGCCCAGACCGGAAACTATCGTCTCGCAAGCGGCAACGATGCTGCGCGCGCCTTCGACATCGTGCCGGGGCTTGTTGCGCGCCAGAATGCGCGCCGCGACGCCGCCATAGGCGAACACCGACGCGATCGCTTCAGGCCCAAGCTGGGTCACTTCATTGACGCGCACAGGCAGCACATTGGCGGGCAAGCCTTCGCCGAACCGTGCAAGAGCGGCGATCAGGGGGTCGCCGTGATCGCCGTCGTGGAACATGACGACCGCGTTCTCGCCGCCGGCCGCCCGATAAGCCTGCAGAAGAAGGCGCAGCTTGCGGCTGAGCGAATCCGCTGGGGGAAGAGCATAGCTGGCGGCGCCGGTAGGACAGGCGGCCGCGCATGCGCCGCATCCGGCGCAGATTTCCGCGTCGATTGCAACGTGGTCGCCCGCTGGCGTAATGGCGCCGGTGGGGCAGAGATCGAGGCAGCGCGTGCAACCCGTCACCTTCGAGCGGGAATGCGCGCAAAGTTCGGCGTGAAAGTCCACGTAGCGCGGCTTGTCGAAGGTTCCGACGAGATTTCCGGCCTCGGCGATTGCGCGCTCGACGGCCGCTGGATCACGCGCGTCAGGCCGCAGGTATCCGGCGCGCAGGTCATGCGCGGGAAACAGTGGCGCACCGCCGGTCAGATCGAGAACGATATCGCATCTCGACACAGCCCCGCTGCGGGGAGCGCCGAAGCGCAGGGCGGCGCGGGAAGAAGGGGCGGGCAGGGCGAAGTCATCGACCGTCAGTTCAAACCGCCCGAGACTTCCGGTAGCGGTCCGGATCACGCCCTTGAAGATGGGAAACTCGAAGTCTCGCGGGGGCGGGACATCCTGGGGGCGCGCAAGGATGACCGTTACGTCGAGGCGGTCGGAAAGGCGCCGCGCGGCTTCGATCGCCTGTTCGTCGACGCCATATATCAGGGCGACGCCCTGGCTGGTGATCGAGACGAGACGCATGGCCGGCATGGGTTCGGCGGCGGCCGCGATCAGCGCCGCCATCTTCGGGCCGGCCTTTGCGCCCTCCGCCGACCAGCCGGCGGTTTCGCGAATGTTCACATAGGCGACGTTCGCAGCCTCGCCCGCGTCCTCGGAAGCCTCGCGGAACAATGGCGCCTGCGCGGTGCAGGCGATGACGACGTCGCCGGGGCTGGCGAGAGCCGGGCGCACCCGGTCAAGCTCCACTCCGCAGAGTTGCGTTCCGGCCACGACCTTGGCGCCGCATGCCCTGCCAACGGCGGCGCCGTCGACAAGCATCGAGCCCTCGCAGTCGCATACAAAAATCGTGCGGCTTTCGCCGGCCATCCTGACTCCTCCGGCGCCTGGCGCCCTCCCAGCCACGCCACGCCGTCTGTTGCGACGGGCGACTTGGCCTTGCTTGAGATTTTCCTAAATAGGAAGCGGAACCAGAATGCAAACCCCGCAGGAAGCGTGTAGCAGGGCGCTCATGGAGAAAAACGGCCTCGATCTGCCTCCGGGCTATACGACCATCGCTCTTCGGGAGAGCGGCGACGCTTTCGCCCACGCATGCGCAATTGCGGGCACGGAGGGGGCAGGGACGTTTGTTCATGTCCGCCGTTACGACCTCATAGAGTTTGCGGTCGTGCTCGAGCCGGATGAGCCGCTCAAGAGCGCACGCCGCGCGTTTTTCGCCGGCATGCACGCGGTCGCAGAATCCATCGCCGCGCATTGCCCGCCGGAGCGGGAAGTGGAGTTCGCCTGGCCCGACGCCATTCTTTTCGATCGCGGCCTTGTGGGCGGCGGACGCCTCGGCTGGCCTGATGGCGCGGCGGAAGACGCAACGCCGGACTGGCTCGTTTTCGGTTGCATGTTGCGCTCGGTCGATCTCAGTCATGTGGAGGCGGGCTTGCACGCGGGCGCCACGGCCCTCGTGGCGGAAGGCTTCGATCTGGTCGATGTCGATGCCGTTATGGAGAGTTTCGCGCGTCATCTGATGACGGCGTTCGATCTGTGGGGCGAGCAGGGGTTTCGCGCGGTCGGCGAACAGTTTCTGGAGCGCCTGCCGAAGAAGAAGGCCGGCGAAAGACGCATCATAGACACAAACGGCGACCTTCTTGTTTCGCTGCCCGTCGGCGGGGCCCCTGATCGCCTGCCGCTCGTTCCGGCGCTCGCCAACGCGTCATGGCTCGACAGTGCGACGGGAGCGCCAAGATTGGGGTTCGACGCATGAAGCTTCCTCGGGTCATACGGCTCGACCCGTCCGACACGTTCATTTTCGAACGCGCGGCGGAACCTGGCGAATGGGCGGTGTCGGGCGCCTTTCTGTTTGCGGGCTGCGACCCCGAGCAAATGGGAGCGAAGGAAAGGCACGCCTTCCGCTCCGGGTTTCTTGGCGCGGGTTCGCTCGGCTTTTCGACCCTTGTGACCGTCAGCCTCGCAAGCGAGGAGGATCGCGCGCAAGCGGTCAAGACGCTGGCCCTGGGCTTCATGAAACTGGGCGCGCCTGGGCAAGGCGAGGCCCTGAAGGCAGCCGAGGACGAGATCGCCTTTGCGGCGAGCCTCTGCGATCACCCCGAGGGAACTCTGGTCGCGGTCGAACGCCGTGTCGAGAATGGCGAGGTGCGTGAACGCTTCCGCACGCTCAAGCCGCGTGAAAACACGCCCGGATCAGATAAATTGCATGCGTTCGCGCGCGCTTTCACCTTCCATGAGGTGGAAGGCGAGGGCGAAACGCCGGATGAGCAGGTCGATCTCGTCTCGCTGATGGCTGAAAAGCGTCTGGACAGTGAACCGCAATGAGGATTTCGCCGTGAAGGAGTTCTGGGTTTCCTCCGGCCATCATCTGTCGCGTCAGAACGCGGCGGGCGAACTTGTCGCCACGCCGGAATTGGTCATGGCCTGGCTTGCGCGGCCGGAACTTGCGCCGCCGCCAGAGGCCTGCGCAGCCGAACGGGCGTTACACGCCGGGCTGCTTGCCGATCCACTCCGCGCCGTGAGCGACGCCGACATTGCGGCGCTTGCGGACGCTGACGCGCGCGAAAACTGGCAGTTCTTCATTCGATTCCGTGACCGCCTCGCCGCCGCGCCATCGATCGAGGCCACATACCGGGCGCTCGCTGCGGCTCCGCGCATCGACCTGCCCCCGCTCTTTCTTGATCAGATGGCGCACCTCATCCTGCGCAATGCGCTCGACGGCTGCGAGGATCCGTACACGCTGCGGGCGGGCGAACTTTTCTTTCGCGCGCAGCGGGCGAGCATTCACGATGGCGTGCTGACGCTTGCTGACGCCGATCTCGTCGACGAGATCGAAAAGGGACGCGCCGCAATGATGCACGTCGCGCCGTTGACCGCCATGCTGGAGAACGACGAACTCGACGTCATGGACGACGAGAACGCATGGACCTATTGGTCGCGCTCGGATGCGAACAGCATGGCGATGAACCTTGGCGGCAATCGCAAGGCGCGGGAAGGGCTCGCGAACGCCATTGCCGCCTGGGTCAAACACCTCGCCGGCGTTAAGGTCGCTGTCGAGCCGCTGGCGAAAATGGAAGATCGGGACTGGCGCTGGTTCGTTGGTCTTGACGCGGAAGGCACGCGTATCGGCAACGCCCTCTGGCGGGGGGAAAGCCTCCAGACGGGCGACCTCGACCGCGTCATCGCGCTATTCCGCCTGACCTTCACTGATCAGCGGAAGATGGAGAAAGGCGTTCGCGGTAAACCTGTGTACCTCATCCTCGGAATGACCCCCGACCGGATGGTTCGGATGAAGCCGCAGAACCTCGTCGCGGGGCTTCCGCTCGCCAAGCCGGTCATAGCGGAGCGGGCCCCATGAACGAAACGCGCGAAGTGGGCGTCCTCGTGCGCCGGACAAAAGTCGACAATCCCTGGATCGACCATGTCTGGTCGCCAGCGGGCGTTCTGGACGATGCGCCGCAGACGCCTCCATGGACTAGGCTTTCGAGCGAGCAAGGTGAGGATCTGTTCTACGCTGGAGCCGGCTACATCGAGTTGCACCGATCCGAGACGGGCAATTACCGCGATAACCTGATCGATGGCGATCCTCAATTGTGGGTCGGACTGAAAGAGGCCGAAGGCGGCGCCGAGGTCGAACTCGTCGCCGTAACCGCGGACCCGACGGAGGGCGAATCGCTCTTCGAAAGCGGCCTCATCGTCGGAAAGACGCCGATGCCGGCTGCGATCGCGGCCTGGATCGCCGCCTATGTCGACGCCAACCATGTCGAGCGCGCTTTCCAGAAACGCAAGCGCGACAAGTCCGGCCCCGACCCGCGCAAAAACCCCGGCGCGCGGAGCGGGCCACCGCGGGGAGGCGCGTTATGAACGTGCGCGACGACGAACCCGAACGCGGAGAGGGATTTTTCGGCCGCTGGATCAAGCGCAAGGCGGAAGCGCGCGAGCGCCCCGACGCGGACCAACCGCCCAATGCCGCATCAACTGAAGCCGGGCCCGACGCAGGACAGGAGGCGGCGCAGGAACCGGCCTTCGATCTCTCGAAGCTGCCGTCCCTCGAAGACATAACTGCGGAAACGAACCTGTCGGACTTCATGCGCAGGGAGGTGCCGGCGGGCCTGCGAAACGCGGCGCTGCGCAAGGCATGGGCGCTCGACCCGGCGATTCGGGATTATGTGAATCCGGCTCGCGAATATGCCTACGACTGGAATACGCCCGGAGGGGTGCCCGGAAATGGCCCGCTCGAAGCGGGGTATGACGCCCTGAAGCAGGTCGCGCAGGCGTTTGGGCGCTCGCCGGAGCCTAATACCTTAGACTTACGTGATCCTACCATGGGTCCGCCCCCGACGGGGTCCGACCGTCTGGAGCCTGGCGACAATGCTCCGTCTGCGATCCGGACGCCGGATGTGAAGATCAGTCACAAAGATCCTGAAATAAATAAAGAATCTGAGATATGTGACCATGGTGAGGAAGCGGACGCCGCAGATCGCTCAAGGGCCGGAGCGCAGCGCAAACGGCATGGCGGCGCAACACCCGCCTGACCGCTCGCCCGAGTGCCGCAATGCAGCCATAGGATAGGCCTATTGGCGACTTGAAGCTGGGCCGAATTTTTGGGACAAGAGTTGGAACTAAAGCGGTTCCAAAGAAAAACGAATCGGGTCGGGGAATCGTCGGAAGGGCGATGAAGGATCAGGGTCTCATACGAGCCATCGAGGCGGCTGGCGGCGTCGGCGCGCTCGCGCGCGGTCTGGGAATTTCCCAGCCATCCGTGTCGGGATGGAGCCGGATCCCGGCCGATCGGGTCCTCGCGGTCGAAACCCTCACCAAGGTCCCGCGCTCTTTGCTTCGAGCCGACCTGTTCGGCGGCGAGAGTTCCGAAGATGTTCAGGCGGCGCCCGAAGTCGACGAGATCGATCGTTTGCGCGCCGCGGAATGGGGGATGCTCGCCGTTCTCCTCGGCCGCGCGCCGGACGCAGCGACTCTCGGGGCGGTAGCCGCCATCAAGGGCGACGCGACCGAACTTGGCATGGCGCATGTCGCGCTCGGCGAGGCTGCGTCGGCGACAGATGAAACGCGCGTCGGGCGGGAGTATTTCGATCTCTTCATCGGCGTCGGGCGTGGCGAGTTCCTGCCTTACGCATCTTATTATCTGACCGGCTTCCTCCACGAGCGTCCGCTGGCGCGGGTGCGCGGCGATCTGGAGCGCCTTGGCGTCGAACGCGACGGGCCACGCAGCGAGCCGGAGGACCACATCGCCATACTCTGCGATGTCATGGCCAATTTCGCATCGGGCGCGATCTCGGCGGACATCGCAACCCAGAAAGCGTTCTTCGAGGCTCATCTGAAGCCTTGGGCCATCCGCTTCTTCGCGGACCTCGAAGTGTCGCAGAGGGCGGAATTCTACAGGTGCGTGGGCCGTGTCGGCCGCACGTTCCTAGAACTGGAAAGCGAAGCGTTCACGCTTCCCTCGTGATCGCTGAAGTTTTGGAGGGCGCCATGAAAGACGACCAGAACACCAAAGCCGTCGACAGACGAAGCTTCTTCCGCGGGCTCGGCGGCGCCGCCGCCGTCGCCGGCGCAGCTGTGGCCACCGGCGCAGAGCCTGCCGCAGCGCAGCAGGAAAACCGCGATGAACGCCGCAAGGCCCGCTATCGCGAGACCGAGCACGTCAAGAATTTCTACCGTACCAACCGGTACTGAGGGGGCTCAGATGCTCATCAAGAGAAGAGATGCGGGCGCGCGCTCGCCACGCCTGCAGGCCGTCGCAGCCGGGCTTGCTTCCGGCGCCCTGGATCGCCGTACGTTTATCAAGCGCTCGGGCCTTGTCGCTGGCGGCGTCGCAGCCATCGGCGCCTCGCTCGGCAGCGTAAAGAAAGCCGAAGCCATCGGCGTGCTGGACCACAGCAAGCCGGTCGTCGCCAAGAAGAACATGTGCACCCACTGTTCCGTCGGCTGCTCGATTATCGGCGAGATACAGAACGGCGTATGGGTGGGGCAGGAGCCCGCCTGGGACAGCCCGATCAACCGCGGCACCCACTGCGCAAAGGGCGCCGCCTCCCGTGAACTCGTGTTCGGCGACCGCCGCCTGAAGTACCCCCTTAAGCTCGTCAACGGCGAGTGGCAGCGCATTTCGTGGGATCAGGCGATCAACGAAGTCGGCGACAAGATGATGGAGATCCGGGGCAAGTCCGGCGCGGACTCCGTCTATCTGCTCGGCTCCGCCAAGTTCTCGAACGAGGCCGCCTATCTGTTCCGCAAGTTCGCCGCCTTCTGGGGCACGAACTCCGTGGACCATCAGGCGCGCATCTGCCACTCGACAACGGTCGCCGGCGTCGCAAACACCTGGGGTTACGGCGCGCAGACCAATTCGTACAACGACATCCGCAACGCCAAGACGATCGTCTTCATGGGGTCGAACGCGGCGGAAGCCCATCCCGTTTCGCTCCAGCACATCCTGACCGGCAAGGAGCAGAACCGGGCCAACGTCATCGTCTTCGATCCCCGCTTCACGCGCACCGCCGCCCACGCGACCGAGTACGTCCGGTTCCGCGGCGGCACGGACATCGCCGTGATCTGGGGGCTTCTGCACCACATCTTTGCGAACGGATGGGAAGACAAGGAATTCATTCGCCAGCGCGTAGACGGCATGGAGCAGATCCGCGCCGAAGTCGCCAAGTGGACGCCTGAAGAAGTCGAACGAGTCACGGGCGTTCCAGGCGAGCAGATGAAGAAGGTCGCCGAGACCTTCGCCAAGCAGCGTCCATCTACGTTCATCTGGTGCATGGGCGGCACGCAGCACACGGTCGGCACTGCCAACGTGCGCGCCTATTGCAACCTGCTGCTGGCCACCGGCAACGTCGGCTCGAACGGCACGGGCGCCAACATTTTCCGCGGTCACACGAACGTCCAGGGCGCAACGGACCTTGGCGTCGATATCGGCACGTTGCCGCTTTACTATGGACTCGTCGAGGGCGCGTGGCGCCACTGGGCGCGTGTCTGGGGCGTTCCCTACGACTACTTCGTGGAGCGATTCGACGAAGTGCCGGCAAAGGCCGGCCGCCCTGCGCGCACCAAGAAGCAGAACATGGAGACGCCGGGCATTCCGTCGACCCGGTGGTTCGATGCTGCGCTTCAGAAAGCGGACGATGTTGACCAGAAGGACAACATCAAGGCGATGGTGGTGTTTGGGCACGGCGGAAACACGATTCCGCGCATGCCGGAGGCACAGAAGGGCATCGAGGCGCTCGATCTGCTCGTCGTCGCAGACCCGCATCCGACAACCTTCGCTGCGCTTTCGAACCGCAAGAACGGCACATACCTGCTGCCGATCTGCACCAGTTTCGAGACCGAAGGCTCTCGCACCGCGTCCAATCGCTCCATTCAATGGGGTGAGAAGTTCGTCGAGCCAATCTTCGAGTCGAAGGACGACTACGAAGCGCTCTACCTTCTGTCGAAGAAGCTCGGCTTCGCCGACCAGATGTTCAAAAACTACAAGGTGGAGAACAATCGTCCCGTTCCGGAGGACATCCTTCGCGAGATCAACCGCGGCGGGTTCTCGACCGGATATTCCGGCCAGTCGCCTGAGCGCCTCAAGGCGCACATGGCCAATCAGGGCAAGTTCGATATTGCGACCTTGCGCGCGCCCAAGGACGGCTCGGACGTGGGCGGCGAATATTACGGGCTGCCCTGGCCATGCTGGGGCACCCCGGCGATCAAGCATCCAGGCACGCACATCCTGTACAACACGAACCTCCACGTGAAGGAGGGCGGCGGAACATTCCGCGCGCGCTTCGGCGTAGTTCGTGAACAGAAGAACCCGGACGGCACGTCGACGCAAGTCAGCATGCTCGCCGACGGTTCTTACAGCGCCGGCTCGGAGCTGACCGACGGCTATCCGGAATTCACCCTTGGCGTGCTCAAGAAGCTTGGTTGGGACAAGGACCTGACTGCTGCCGAACTCGAGCAGATCAACGCCATCGGCGGCAACAATCCGGACAATGTCGGCTGGGCCATCGACCTGTCGGGCGGCATCATCCGCGTCGCGCTCGAACATGGGTGCATACCGTTCGGAAACGGCAAGGCGCGCGCCGTCGCCTACAACCTGCCGGATCCGGTGCCCGTGCATCGAGAGCCGATCTACACGCCGCGCACCGACCTCGTCGCCAAGTATCCGACTCGTCCGGATGGGCGTCAGTTCCGCATGGCCAACATCGGCGAGACGTTCCAGAAGAGGGCGGTCGAGGCCGGCGTGGCCAAGCAGTTCCCGATAATCCTCACCTCTGGCCGCCTCGTCGAATACGAAGGCGGCGGCGAAGAGACCCGTTCGAACAAGTGGCTTGCGGAACTTCAGCAGGACATGTTCGTGGAGATCAATCCGGCGGACGCTGCGGACCGCGGGATCAAGGACGGACAGTTCGTCTGGGTCACCGGTCCGGAATCCAACTCGAAGGCGCGCGTCAAGGCGCTCGTTACGGAGCGAGTCGGCAAGGGCGTGGCGTTCATGCCGTTCCACTTCGCGGGCTGGTTCCAGGGCGTGGATCAACGCGGAAACTATCCGAAGGGGGCTGATCCGATCGTGCTTGGGGAAAGCGTCAACACGGTCACAACCTATGGCTATGACCCGGTGACGGGCATGCATGAAGGCAAGGTCACGCTTTGCCAGATCCGGGCGGCGTGAGGGGGAGCAAGACAATGGCTCGTATGAAATTCCTCTGCGACGCGGACCGCTGCATCGAGTGCAACGCCTGCGTCACCGCGTGCAAGAACGAGCATGACGTGCCGTGGGGCATCAACCGCCGGCGCGTCGTGACGATCAACGACGGCAAGCCCGGAGAGCGTTCCGTCTCGATGGCCTGCATGCACTGCACCGACGCGCCTTGCGCGGCGGTTTGCCCTGTGAACTGTTTCTACACGACTGCCGACGCGGTGGTGCTTCACTCGAAGGACCTTTGCATCGGCTGCGGCTATTGCTTCTACGCCTGTCCATTCGGCGCGCCGCAGTATCCGCGCGTCGGCAATTTCGGGTCGCGCGGCAAGATGGACAAGTGCACCTATTGCGCGGGCGGTCCCGACGCCGACCTGACGACCACCGAGTACACGAAGTACGGAGCCAACCGCCTCGCGGAGGGCAAGTTGCCGCTGTGCGCGGAAATGTGCTCGACCAAGGCGCTTCTTGCCGGCGACGGCGCCATCATCGCCGAAATCTACAAGGAGCGCGTCACCAAGCGCGGATATGGTTCGGGCGCCTGGGGCTGGAAGACAGCCTATCAGGAAACCATCGCCCTCTGATGCGAACGCCACGCGCGGCGGGCCTCCGTGCCTGCCGGGCTTGCTAGTTGAACAGAAAAGAGAGCACGCCGATGAAAACGGCCATTCTCGCCCTCAGGGCAATCGCATTCGCGCTGGCGTTAATCGTGTTTGGCGCTTCCACGCCAGTCACCGCGCAACAGGCTTCCAACCCCACCGCGCAGTCCGTCAAGGAACAGCAGTTGCTCGACGCATTGCGCGTCGGCGGCGTGGTGGACGGCCGCATTACCATTCCTGACCAGAATGCTTCAGTGTTGATACAGCCGCGCGGCAAGGACTGGCGCGACTTCCACCAGACGACCCTCTGGACCATCGGCGGCGTGTCGATCCTGGGCATGCTGGCGTTGCTTGCAGTGTTCCTCGCTGTGCGCGGCAAGATTCGCATCGACAGCGGGTGGTCGGGGCGCACCGTGACGCGCTTTGGCGGTTTCGAGCGATTTGTTCACTGGCTGACGGCCGGATGTTTCATCATCCTCGCGCTGTCGGGGCTGAACCTGACCTTCGGAAAGGCGATCGTCGCGCCGCTGCTTGGCGAGGCCGCATTCGCCTCTCTCGCCGGCCTCGGGAAGACCGCGCACAACTACCTTGCGTTCCCGTTCATGCTCGGCCTCGTGATGATGTTCGTGATCTGGGTGAAGGACAACATCCCCGGCAAGCTCGACGTCGAGTGGCTGAAGGCCGGAGGCGGGATTCTGAAGAAGGGCGTGCATCCGCCGGCGCCGCGCTTCAACGCCGGACAGAAAGCCATATTCTGGATCGTCGTTCTCGGCGGCGCGGCCATGTCCGTTTCGGGCTGGCATCTCCTGTTCCCGTTCGGCGGCGGTCACACGGTGGCGGATCAGCAGTTCTGGGTGAACGTCCATGCGGTCATCGCAATGATCTTCATCGCTGTGATGCTGGCCCACGCCTACATCGGTTCAATCGGCATGGAGGGAGCTTTCGACGCGATGGGCACCGGCGAGGTCGACGAGAACTGGGCGCGCGAGCACCATTCCCTCTGGCTCGCGGAAGAGAAGAAGCGCGGGGCAATGACGCCCCCGCAGGCTGTGCCAGCGGAATAAAGCGCTTCCTTCTTCGCGTCAAAGAGTTGACGGCCGGGCTTGACCCGGCCGTTCCATTTCTGAAATAGCCCGGCAGGTGGCGCGGCGATGTCGCGTCCGGAGATAGAGGGACATGAAGGTCGTCGGACTTGCGGGATGGAGCGGTGCTGGAAAAACCACGCTTCTGACCAAGCTCATTCCGGAACTTGCGGGGCGCGGGCTCGCAGTCTCGACCATCAAGCACGCGCACCACGCCTTCGACGTGGACAAGCCGGGGAAGGATTCCTGGATGCACCGGCAAGCTGGCGCGCGGGAGGTGCTCGTGGCGTCGCAAAACCGGTTTGCGCTCATGCACGAGCTGCGCGGCGCGCCCGAATGGACCCTTTCCCAGTTGCTCGCAAAGCTGTCGCCCTGCGATCTCGTGATCGTTGAGGGGTTCAAGCGTTCCGGCCATCCCAAAATCGAGGTGCACCGCGCGGAGAATGGCAAACCGTTCCTTTGGCCGGACGATAGGGACGTCCTCGGGATCGCCAGCGACATTGAAGCTGGGCCGGATGCGCCGGACCGCGTCCATCTGGACGACACGCCGGCGGTTGCCGATATGATGCTCGCGATCGCCATTGACATCAACGATCTGCGCTGGCGTTTGGCGGAACGGGACGAATAGGCGGATGGCGCAGCTCAGCGACGATTGTTTCGCATTCGGTGGGAAGCTTCTCCCGATAGAGGACGCGATCGAAATGATCGTCTCTCGCGTCACGCCGCTGGAAAGCCTCGAAACCGTTCCGCTTTCCCTCGCCGACGGTCGCATCCTCGCTCGGGATTTCGTCGCGCCGATTTCATTGCCTCCCTTCACCAATTCCGCTGTGGACGGCTACGCCGTCGCCCACGCCGACCTGGGCGATGCGGACGTTGCGCTGCCGGTGGCGGGCCGCATCGAGGCGGGCGCCATGACGTTCGCCCATCTCCCGGGGACGGCGACGCGCATCTTCACCGGCGCGGCTATGCCCGATGGCGCCGATACCGTGTTCATGCAGGAAGACGTTCGCGTCGAGGGGGAGCTTGCGCACCTGCCGGCAGGCCTGAAGCGCGGCGCCAACGTGCGTCCTGCCGGAGAGGACATCGCTATTGGCGAAGTGGCGCTCGCGAAGGGCAGGCGTCTCGTTCCGCAGGATGTCGCGCTGGCCGCCGCGCTCGGCGCGACGGAATTGGTCGTGGCCAAGCCGGTTCGAGTGGCCGTATTTTCGACCGGCAACGAACTGGTTTCGCCAGGCGAAAGGCAGTCGCCGCCGCAGATCTACGATTCAAACCGCTTCATGCTGCTCGCCTTGCTCGGGCGACTCGGCTGCGATGCGCACGATCTTGGCATCCTTCGCGATGATCGCGCTGGGCTCGCGCGCGCGCTCAAGAAAGCCGCTTCCGAGTTCGATCTCATCATAACGTCCGGAGGCGTGTCGACAGGCGAGGCCGATCACGTGAAGGCGGCGGTTGAGTCGATCGGTTCGCTCGTCTTCTGGCGCATGGCGATAAAGCCGGGGCGTCCGGTCGCGATGGGCGTCATCGAGGGAACGCCGTTTGTCGGTCTGCCCGGCAATCCGGTCGCAAGCTACGTGACTCAGGCTTATGTGGTGCGGCCGCTTGCGCTTGCCCTGATGGGCGCATGCTGGACGCCGGCGCCGCCTGTGCCTGTGCGCGCGGCGTTCTCCTACAAGAAAAAGTCAGGCCGCCGCGAATTCGTGCGCGTCAGCGTTGCGACGGCCGCCGACGGATTGTTGGAGGCTCGTAAATTTCCGCGCGAAGGAGCGGGGCTCTTGACGTCGCTCACACAAACGCACGGGCTCGCCGTTCTCGGCGAAGGCGTGACACGCGTCGAGCCGGGCGATCAGGTCGGCTTCATGAATTATGCGGTGCTAATGTAAATGAAACGGGGCGCCTGCGCGCCCCGTATGACTGCCGTTGTCGCCTGCTGGCGGAGAGATTTACTTGCCGCCTATCAGGTTGTGCCCTGGATCTCCGACGCGCGTGCCACCGGTCGAAAAGGCGGACGCCGCCGATTGCTGCTGCTGCTCGAGAACCATCGCGGCTCCCGTGGCGACCACGAGCGCAAAGGCCACAGACGCAATGAAGGCTTTCATGCTCCCCTCCTTCTTGTCGCTCCGGATATGCGAGCTTCCGGGCGCAGGATCAAGAAGAATATAATCGAAAATCATGGCGCCGTCGCGGCTTTTAGAAACTCGATGAGCGCAGCGCGGTCCTCTGCGCTTGTCACGCGTTGCTCCGGCATCTTTGTGCCGGGCGTGTAGGCTTGCGGGCCGATCTCGAAGAGGCGCGACACCGTTTCCGGGGTCCATGTGAGATCCAGTTTGCGGAAGGCGTCGGAGTAATTGTAGCCCGGCGCTGTCCCAGCCTTGCGCCCGAATACGCCATGGAGCGTCGGTCCTGCGCGGTTCTCGTCGTCGGGCCGGAGCGTGTGGCACACGGAGCAGGCGCCGAAGACCTCGATCCCGCGGGCGTTGGCGCGCGCCGCTTCGGGCAGCGCGGCGAAATCGTCGGCGGGCCGTTCCGCCACGACCGCGCCGATGTGCTCGCCAGTGGCCGGGTTCCATCGCCGCACCAATCGGTCGCCGCCGCCGCTGTAAAGCGTCTTGCCATCGGGGGAGAACGCCAGCGACCAGACGGGCAAGCCGGGGCCAGTAAGCGTCTGGCGCACACGCAGACCCGCCACATCGATAAGCGCCACCGCGCCTCGCGGGCTTGCCGCGGCGAGCATGCCACCATCCGGCGAGCCCGCCAGGGCGATCACCGGAGTTTTCGTCGCCTCAATCCGGGCCGCAATGGAGCCGTCTGCATTCAGGAGGCGGACCGAGCCATCGGCCGCGCCGGCTGCAAGCCTGTCGCCGGGCAGCGTCGCCAGCGTATTGAGCGGCGCGTCGAACTCCATGATCTGCGGGTCGCCGCCCGCGGCGGGCCAAATGCGCAACGTGGCGTCGTACCCGGCGGTGGCGATCCGCCCGTCGCTCAGGAAGGCGACAGCGTTCACGTTGTCCTTGTGTCCCTTCAGGCGTAGCAGTTCCCTGCCGTTCGCTGCCGCCTCGACGCGCGCTGTCCCGTCCCACGAGGATGACGCAATCAGGTCGCCGCCGGCGCTGGCGGCAAGCCCCGAGACCGGACCATCATGAACCCGGGCGACGCGCACGGGCTTGTCGTCGCCAGATCGCCAATGCGCGATGCGGCCGTCCTCTCCGCCCGTCACGAACCGGCCGCCCGGCAGCGCCAGGACGGCGTTCACCGAGCCGTCGTGGGCGCGGAGGATGGCGAGCGCCCGGCCGCGATCGAGCGCCCACAAGATGGCGGAACTGTCGAAACTGCCGCTGATGGCGTGTGCGCCCCCGGGCGCGACGGAAAGCGCCCGCACCGGCCCGCCGTGGCCGCGAAGGTCCGGCTGGGCGATCACTGGGGATGCGAGCGCGGCGAAAAGCAGCGCCTGACGGAAGAGAGCGCGAAGCATCTGCGCAACATAGCGTCCGCGCGCTCTGTCTCAACCGCCGTTGACGCGGGCGCAACGGGGCGCCATGTCGGCGCCAGCATGATTGATCGACTGGACCTTTCCGGGCTCAAATGTCCGCTGCCGGCGCTGCGCACGCGAAAGGCGCTGCGTGCGCTCGCGACCGGCGCGGAAATCGAAGTGGTCTGTACGGACCCGATGGCGGCGATTGACATCCCGAACTTGGTGCGCGAGGAGGGCGACGAGCTGCTGGAACAGCAATCTGAGCCTTCGTTCCTGAGGTTTCACATTCGCAGGGGAACACGATGAGCGCAGATTCAGGCGCGGCATGGCCGACCGAAGTGAGGCTGAGCAAGGATCGGCGCACACTGTCCATCGCTTTCGACGATGGCGCGCGGTTCGACCTTTCCGCGGAACTCCTGCGTGTCATGAGCCCGTCCGCGGAAGTGCAGGGCCATTCCGAAGCCGAGCGAAAGACGGTCGGCGGCAAGCGCAACGTCGCGATTATCAAGGTCGACGGCGTCGGGAATTACGCTGTGCGAATCGGGTTCGACGACATGCATGACAGCGGCATCTATTCGTGGGCGTTTCTGCGCGACCTCGGATCCAACGCCGAGAGGAAGTTTGCCGCCTATCTCGATGAACTCGCCGCCAAGGGTCTGGATCGGGATAAGCCAGGGCAGCGATAAGCGCATTTGGGTTGAAGGAGCCCCGCCCATCCTCTAGGTTCGCTTTGCTCAGGGACAGCCTCGCAACAAGGGGCAGGGAGGGAATATGCGTAGAACCACGCTCGCGCTCGCTGGTGTTTCGCTACTGGCCGCAACGGCCGCTTCAGCTCAGGACAAGGTGCGCATCGCCATTCCGCAGCAGGGTCTGTGGGAAACGGGCATGGTCGAAATCGGCGCAGCCATGGGGATGTTCAAGAAAGAGGGCATCGAGATCGAGCCCATCTACACCCGCGGCGGCGCCGAGACGGTGCAGGCGGTGCTTTCCGGGTCGGTTGACCTGGCGGCTTCGAACGGTTTGCTCGGCACGATCGGAGCCTTCTCGAAGGGCGCGCCCATACGCGTGACGGCCGCCTCGATGACGGGCTCGCCCGACCTCTTCTGGTATGCGAAGACCGAGAGCAACATCAAGTCGATCAAGGATCTCGAGGGCAGGTCGATGGGCTTCTCGCAGCCGGGCTCCTCGACGCATCTCGTCGCCCAGTCCCTGCTCGATCACTTCAAGGTGAAGGCGAAGCTGGTGCCGTCGGGCACTCCGTCCGGATCCTTCACCATGGTGATGTCCGGCCAGATCGACGCGGGCTGGACCGTGCCGCCGTTCCGGCTTCAGGAACTGGAGGAAGGCAAGATCAACATCGTCGTGAAGGGTTCCCAGGACCCCGGCGTCGAGAACCAGACGACCCGCGTCTATGTCACGACCGCGCAGGCGATTAAGGCGAAGCGCGACGTGTTGGTGCGGTTCCATCGGGCGCTCGCAAACAGTGTCGCATTCGCCTACAGCAACGACGCCGCGCTGGAACAATATGCGAAGATGGCGAAGATTACGCCAGCCGTCGCCAGGCGCGTTCGCGACGAATTCCATCCCCTTCCGAACATGCAGTTGAAGGAAGTTCGCGGCCTTGAGACTTCGCTGAAACAGGCGTTGGAGTTCAAGTTCATCGACAAGCCGATGAAGCCTGACGATCTGAAGGCGATGATCGATATCCTGGTTCCGTAACGCTGAGCGCGGGCCCCAACACGCCCGCGTGGCCCGACTTTGATCCGCCGGAGATATGATGAGCAGCGCCGTCATCGCGCGAACGCGCTTACCCGCGTGGCTGATGCGAACGCTTGTGATCCTGTTCCTTCTGGGTATCTGGGAGGCGGGGTCCCAGTATGGCTACATCAACGCGTTCACGGCCCCGCCGCCGTCCGCCATTTTCTTTGCTTTCCTTCGGTTGGTGGAGGCCGGGGACATCTCGCGCGCGCTTGCGCTCACCTTCTTCGAGGCCTTCGCGGCAGCCGGCATCGGCTCTGTTGTCGGCATCACGGCCGGCTACTTCCTGCATCGGTCGCGAAAGGCGGGGCTGGCCTACACGAGCTGGGTGGCGGCGGCGGCGTCCGCGCCGCTTGTGCTGATCTACCCGCTGTTTCTTGTCATCTTCGGACGCAATCCGGCGACGATCATCGCCATGGGGGCGCTCGGCTGCATGCCGCCGATCATATTGAAGGCGAAAGAGGGACTCGACGGGGTTCGGCCCGTGCTTCTGAATGTCGGGCGCGCCCTTAGTCTCAACGCGCGCCAGCAATTCTGGATGATCCAGTTTCCCGCCGCGCTGCCAACGATCTTCAATGGCATTCGCATCGGACTTCTCTTTGCGATCATCAATGTCGTCGGCGTCGAGTTTCTGATTTCACTCGGCGGCCTCGGCTACATGATCGCCTACCTCGGAGACCGGTTTGATTACCCCGCAATGTATGCTGGAATCATCTTCGTCATCTTCGTGAGCGTCGTATTCTTCTGGCTCACGGAAAGGCTCGAGAAATGGCTGCTGTCGAGCAGATAGGCGCATCGGCGCCGGCGCGCGTGAAGACCGAACTCTGGACCGTAAACAGGCTGCGCGTGGCGGGCCTTGTGCTGCTTGTTGCCCTATGGGAGGCGGCGGGTTCGTCCGGCCTCTTTTTCCAGGGCGTGCTGCCGTCCTCGTTTCTGGTGCTGAAATCGCTCGGCGAGCTTCTCGGGAGCGCCGATTTCTGGGCAAACGCTGCGGTCACGGGATCTGAAGTGCTCGTTGCGTTCGTGCTGGGCGGATCAGCGGGCATCGTGGCGGGGCTGATACTTGGCGCCAACCGCTATGCGGGAGCCGTTTTCGAACCCTTCATTCACTATCTGGCGCCGACGCCCAAGATCGTTTTCCTGCCAATTCTGCTCGTGCTTTTCGGCGTGGGCATGGGCTCCAAGATCGCCCTCGGAACGGTGTCGGCCTTCTTCCCGATGGCTTTGAGCGTGGTCGCGGGGGTGCGCCAGGTGTCGCCGGTGCTGCTTCGCGTCGGCAAGACGTTCAATCTGACGACGGCGCAAACCGTGCGAATGATCTACCTGCCGGCGCTCGTGCCGCCGCTCGCCACGGGGCTGCGCATCGCGCTTGGCATCTCCATTGTCGGCTGCCTGCTTGCCGAATACAAACTGGCGAAAGCCGGACTGGGTTATCTCGCGGGGCGCTATTACGAAGCGTTCAACATAGCGCCGATGCTCGCCGTGCTCGCATTCATTTTCGTTTGCGCCGCCCTCGGCAACATGTTGATCGAGCGCCTGGTGCGGTTGCCCGGACCCGCGGACCGCCGCGCGTGATCATTTCAGGAGTCAGCAGCAAATGAACAAGGCGTCGAATCCCGTCCTGCGCCTCGACAATGTCGCCAAGACGTTCGTGACGCCCAACGGCTCAGTTCGCGCGCTCGAACCGGTTTCGCTCGACATCAGGCAGGGAGAGTTCATTTCAATCATCGGTCCTTCCGGTTGTGGCAAGTCCACGCTGATGAACATCGTCGGGGGACTGATCGAGGATTACGACGGGCAGGTGCAGGTGGACGGCGCGCCCGTGCGCGGTTGCCACAAGGAGATCGGCATGGTCTTCCAGGAGGAATCGACGTTCCCCTGGCGCACGGCCATCGACAATGTGGCCTTTCCGATGGAAGCCGCCGGCGTTGGACGCGCCGAACGTCAGGAGCGCGCCAAGGCGCTTCTCAAACTCGTGGGCCTCGACGGCTTCGAGCAGCGGTTTCCGTCTGAACTCTCGGGCGGAATGCGTCAGCGCATCGCCATCGCGCGCACGCTCGCCTTCAAGCCGCGTATCCTGCTGATGGACGAACCTTTCGCCGCGCTCGACGAGCAGACCCGCCTGCTGCTTGGCGATAAGGTCCTGCAAATCCAGCAGGAACTCAATCAGACCACGATGCTCATCACGCACAACATCGCGGAGGCCGTGCAGCTATCCGATCGTGTGCTCATCATGACGTTCCGGCCGGGGCGGATCAAACAGGTTATCGAGATCGATCTTCCACGCCCGCGCTCCTCCAAGCTGATGGGCGGGGAGAGGTTCGGGCAATACGTCGCCGCCATCTGGGAAGACTTGCGCGAGGAGGCGAGCAAAGGCCTTCTCGAAATGGAGGCGGCGCGCACAGGAGCCTGACGCGCAGCGTCAGGCCTTTCGCTTCATGGCGGCGAAGCCGCGGTCCAGGTCATCCTTGAGATCATCTGTGTCCTCAAGACCGATCTGGAGGCGCAGCGCCGGCCCGCCCGGATTCCATTCGGTGGCCGTGCGGTAACGCGTACAGTCAAACGGAATGACGAGGCTTTCGTATCCGCCCCATGAATACCCCATGCCGAACAATTGCAGTTCGTCCAGCAACGCGTCGACGGCAGCTTCGCTGACGGGATGCAGGATGATCGAAAAGAGACCGCTCGCGCCCAAGAAATCGCGCTTCCAGATCGCATGGCCGGGATGAGAGGGCAGGGCTGGATGAAGGACAGCCTTCACTTCCGGGCGCGATTCGAGCCAGCGGGCCATCGTGAGGCCCTGTTGCTCGGCGTGACGAAGGCGAAGGTCCATCGTGCGCAAGCCGCGCAGCGCGAGGAAGCAATCCTCTGGACCGGCGCAATTGGCGAAAAGATCGAAGGTGCGGCGCAGGCGGGGGAGCCAGGCGGCATTGGCCGAGACGAGCCCGAGCATGAGGTCGGAGTGACCCGAAAGGTATTTCGTGCCTGCCTCCACGGCGAGGTCGACGCCCCGTTCGTGGGGCGGAAAGAAAATCGGCGTCGCCCAGGTATTGTCCATGACGACGCATGCACCCCGCGCATGCGCCGCTTCGGCGATCGCCGGGACATCCTGCATTTCGAAGCTTTGTGATCCAGGCGCCTCTACGAGCACGGCTTTCGTATTGGGACGCATCAGCGATTCGATGCCCGCGCCGACTGAGGGATCGTAATAGGTTGTTTCGATCCTCATGCGCCGGAGGTAACCGTCGCAGAATGCGCGCGTGGGCCTGTAAGCGGAATCCGTCACGAGCAAGTGATCGCCGGCGTCAAGGGCGGTCGTCAGGGCCAGCGCGATTGCCGCAAGACCCGTTGGCGCGAGTACGGTTCCGGCAGCGCCTGCCAGTTCGCTCCAGGCGTTTTCGAGCGCCTCGGTGGTCGGCGTGCCATGAGTGCCATAGGTAAATCGGGCGTCGGAACGTCTCAGATCGGCGGCAGTCGGAAAAAGTACCGTAGATCCACGGTAGATCGGCGTGTTCACGTATCCGAACTGTTCCTCTGGGTTACGGCCGGCGTACAGAATCCGGGTTTTCTGACGAAGCCGCCTCAGACGTTCTTGATCAAGCTTGGACATTTTGCCTATTTTCTGTTCCGATCAAATGAATGAGCGGCAGGTTGGTTGCCCCTGGCCAAAGCGTCAAGGGAGCGATCTGGCGCCGGATTCGCATTGCACAGAGGGCAGGGCTTCAGTTTCTTTGACTTTGTTCACGACAGATGAACGCCGGCGCAGCCGAGCAAACCGGAGTGGAACATGAAGAACTTTTTCAAAAGCATGGCCGTGGCCATCGTGGCGGCGTCATTTGGCGGCGGAGCCGCCAACGCCCAGACGGCCTCCGCGCCTGCGTCCAAGACGCTCGAGCAGGTGAAGGCTCGCGGCGTTCTCGTATGCGGCTCGAACCCGGGGCTGGCGGGCTTCGGCATGCCTGACGACAAGGGCCAGTGGACGGGACTGGACGTCGATCTCTGCCGCGCGGTCGCCGCCGCGATCTTCAACGATCCGACAAAAGTGCGCTTCGTGCCGCTCACCGCCAAGGATCGCTTCACGGCGCTTCAGTCCGGCGAAATCGATGTCTTGTCGCGCAACGGCACCTGGACGATTTCGCGCGAAGTCGATCTCGGGCTCCTCTGGGCCGGCGTGAACTATTACGATGGTCAGGCCTTCATGGTGCGCAAGAAGCTCAACGTGAGTTCGGCGCTGGAATTGTCGGGCGCATCGGTCTGCGTGCAGCAGGGCACTACGACGGAAGCAAACCTCGCCGACTTCTTTCGCTCCAACAACATGAAGTACGAACCGGCGGTCTACGCGACGTCGGCGGAGGCTGTAAAACAGTACGATGCTGGGCGCTGCGACGCATACACGACGGATATGTCGGGCCTGTTCGCCGAGCGTCTTCGTCTGGTCAATCCTGACGAGCATGTGATCCTGCCGCAGGTGATTTCGAAAGAGCCGCTCGGGCCGGCGGTCCGTCAGGGCGACGACCAGTGGTTCAACCTGGTGAAATGGACACACTTCGCGATGCTGAACGCGGAGGAGCTCGGCGTTACCAGGGCGAACGTTGACGAACGCCTCAAGTCGACGAATCCGGAGATCCGCAGGCTTCTCGGCGTCGAGGGCGATTTCGGCAAATCGATGGGCCTGACGAGCGACTGGGCGTACCGGATCATCAAGCACGTCGGGAATTACGGCGAGTCCTACACCAGGAATGTCGGAGAGGCGTCGCGTCTGAAGATACCGCGCGGTCTCAACAACCTGTGGACGAAGGGCGGTCTTCAGTACGGAGCGCCGATCCGCTGATGCCGGCCGGCGCAGGCGTCGGACGATCCTAGATGACCGACGCCATTCAACCAGACGCGCCTCGCACGCCTTTCCTGAAGGGAAAGACCGTGCGGAGCGTGGCCTGGCAGATCGTGCTGCTGGTTGGCCTTGTCTGGCTCGCGTGGTCGGCCATCGACAACGCAGCGAGCAACATGCGCGCGCGCGGCATTCCGACGAATTTCGACTTCTGGAACCGGACGGCCGGCTTCGACATCAATTCGACGCTGATACCTTTCTCGGCCGCCAACAACACCTACGGCGACGCATTCTTCGTCGGTCTTCTGAATACGCTGCTGGTTTCATTCTGGGGCATCATATTCGCCACAATCGCCGGTTTCCTGATCGGCATTGCGAGGTTGTCGACGAACTGGATGGTGGCCAGGCTTGCGGGCGCTTACGTCGAGATCATCCGCAACACGCCGCTGCTGCTGCAGTTGCTGTTCTGGTACAATGCGGTGCTCACGCCGCTGCCGGGGCCGCGCCAGTCGATCGCGCTGCCCGGCGGCATATGGATCAATAACCGGGGACTGTTCCTGCCAAGTCCAAGTTTCGAGGCCGGCGCCGGTTGGGCGGGCCTCACCATCCTGGGGGGCGTTCTCGGTGCGCTGATCCTGCATCGCATGTCGATCCGGCGGCGGCTCGCCACGGGGAGGGGGCTTCCGGTACTATGGCCGGCGACGCTTTTAATTCTCGGCTTGCCGTTCGCCGTTTTCATGGCCGCCGGAGCGCCGGTCACTTTCGAATACCCGCAGTTGCGTGGATTCAATTTTGCAGGCGGCGCACGCGTCGTTCCCGAGTTTGTCGCACTTCTCATCGGCTTGTCGCTCTACACTGCGGCGTTCATCGCTGAAATCGTGCGCGCGGGCATTCTTTCCGTTTCGCGCGGCCAGTCGGAGGCCGCAGCCGCGCTTGGCCTGACTCCCGCGTTCACGATGCGCCTGATCGTCGTTCCGCAGGCCATGCGCGTCATCATTCCACCCCTGACGAACCAGTATCTCAACCTCATCAAGAATTCGTCGCTCGCCGTGTTCATCGGATATCCCGACCTCGTGCAGGTGTTTGCCGGGACGGTGCTCAACCAGACCGGCGCGGCCGTGCAGGTCATCACGATCACTATGGCGGTTTACCTTACGATCTCGCTGCTGACGTCCGCGTTCATGAACTGGTTCAACCGGCGTATTGCGTTGAAGGAGCGCTGAATGGCCAGCGCACAACGCTTCGTCCGCACTGCTTTCTCGCCGCGCCAGCCGCCGCCGCAGGTCAGCGCCGGCGTCCTCGGCTGGATACGCGCAAACCTGTTCAACGGCGTCCTGTCGTCGATCCTGACGCTTTTGAGCGTCGCTTTCATCGCGTGGATCACGCCGGGTCTCGTTCGGTGGCTTGTCACCGACGCGATCTGGAGCGCGCCGGACGGCGACGCCTGCCGCGCGCCCGGAGCCGGAGCCTGCTGGGCGTACGTGCGGGCGAAGCTCACATTCTTCACCTACGGCGCCTATCCGCGCGATCAATTGTGGCGGGTGGATGTGACGCTGCTTGCAGGCGCGGCGCTGGCGGTCTGGCTGCTTTGGCCCGGTGCGGCGCGCAAGGGCCTCGGCGCGATCCTGTTCTTCATCGTTTATCCCGTCGCCGGGCTTATCCTGCTGCACGGCATGGGCGACGTCAGCCGCTCGATCGTCCGCGCCATCGGCGATCTTGCGGGCTCGCCGGCGATCTTGAACTTTGCGCATGACGGGTTGCCGATCATCGGGACGCATTTGTGGGGCGGCGTGTTCGTCAGCCTGCTTGTCGCCACTGTCGGCATCGTGGTTTCGTTGCCTGCGGGCGTCATTCTCGCGCTTGGCCGTCAGTCGCGCGCGCCCGTGCTGAGATTCTTCTGCATCGTACTGATCGAGGTGGTGCGCGGCGTGCCGCTCATCACGGTTCTCTTCATGGCGAACACGATGCTGCCGCTGTTCGTGCCGGCCGCGTGGACGCCCGATCGCCTGTTGCGCCCGCTCATCGGCGTTGCGCTGTTTGCGTCCGTATACATGGCGGAAGTCGTGCGCGGCGGCTTGCAGGCGGTGCCGCGGGGGCAATACGAAGGCGCGATGGCGCTTGGCCTCAGCCGGGCAAACATGATGCGGCTGATCGTGCTGCCACAGGCTCTGACGATCGTCATTCCCGGCATCGTGAATTCTTTCATCGCTCTGTTCAAGGACACGACTCTCGTCGCCATCGTGGGCATTTTCGACTTCCTGCGCGCCATAGACACGCAGCGGCTCGATCCGGCATGGAATGGGCCGACGATCTCGACGACCGGGTATGTCTTCGCCGCAATGTTCTATTTTGTGTTCTGCTTCGCCATGTCGCGTTATTCGCTCATGATGGAGCGGCGGCTCACCTATGGCCGCAAGCGATGAAAGGACCTCGGACATGACAATCGCCGCGCCGAGGTCGCCGGGTTCATCGCACTCCGTCGCCATCCAAATGCAGGACGTCCACAAATGGTTTGGACGCTTCCATGTCCTGCGCGGTATCGACCTCACTGTGGCGCGCGGCGAAAGAATCGTCGTGTGTGGCCCGTCCGGGTCCGGCAAGTCGACTCTGATCCGCTGCATCAACCGGCTTGAAAGCCATCAGCGCGGCCGCATCGTCGTGGATGGCATGGAGCTGACGGACGACACGAAGCGGATCGACGATGTTCGCCGCGACGTCGGGATGGTGTTTCAGCACTTCAATCTGTTTCCGCATCTGACCGTGCTTGAGAATTGCACGCTGTCGCCGATCTGGACGCTCGGCAAGTCGCAAAAGGAAGCGAATGAAACGGCGATGCACTTTCTCGAGCGTGTTCGCATCCCCGAACAGGCCCATAAATATCCGCTTCAACTATCCGGGGGGCAGCAACAGCGCGTGGCAATAGCGCGCGCGCTGTGCATGTCTCCGAAGATCATGCTGTTCGACGAACCCACCTCCGCGCTCGACCCGGAGATGGTGAAGGAAGTGCTCGACACAATGGTCGCGCTCGCAAGGGACGGCATGACGATGGTATGCGTTACGCACGAAATGGGCTTCGCGCGCGAGGTCGCCGACCGCGTGGCCTTCATCGACAACGGCGAGTTTGTCGAGATCGACGAACCCGAAGAATTCTTCTCAAATCCGAAGCATGAACGAACCAAGCTCTTCCTGAGCCAGATTTTGCGCTAGAAGCGTTTCCGAATCCTTCGGAGACGTGCGCATGTCTGAAACGCAACATACCGGGTCCGTGGCGGAAGTATTCGGCGCATTCCTGAAGCTCGGACTTACATCCTTCGGCGGCCCCGTGGCCCACCTTGGCTATTTCCGCGATGAGTTCGTCGCCCGCCGCAAGTGGCTCGACGACCGCGCCTATGCGGACCTCGTCGCCTTGTGCCAGTTTCTTCCGGGCCCCGCCTCGAGCCAGGTCGGCATGGCGATCGGCCTGTCGCGGGCAGGATACGCGGGCGCGGCGGCCGCATGGACGGCGTTCACACTGCCGTCAGCCATTGCGCTGGTTCTGTTCGCCTATGGCGTCACCGCGCTCGGCGATGTGGGCGGCGCCGGCTGGCTACATGGCTTGAAGGTCGCCGCAGTCGCCGTTGTCGCTCTTGCGGTGCTCGGCATGGCCCGCACCCTGACGCCGGACAAGGAGCGCGCATCCATCGCGGTTGTCGCTGCGGGGATAGCGATTGCCGCGCCTTCAGCCTTCGGGCAGGTCGCGGCCATCGTGGCTGGCGGAGCTTACGGGCTTGCTCGATTGAGGGACGACGCGCCGGCCGGACACGTGACATTGCCGCTTGCCGTAACGAAGCGCGCCGCGGTGGCGGCGCTTGTCATATTTTTCGGTTTGCTCGCCGGTCTGCCGCTGCTGGCCGCGAGCACGCAAAGCCAGAGCATCGATCTGATTGACGCATTTTACCGTGCAGGCTCTCTCGTCTTTGGCGGAGGGCATGTCGTCCTGCCGTTGCTGCAAGCGGAAGTCACGCCTCCGGGCTGGGTGAGCAATGATGCGTTTCTTGCCGGATACGGCGCCGCGCAGGCCGTCCCGGGCCCGCTCTTCACCTTCGCCGCCTATCTCGGAGCCGTCATGGGCCCGGAGCCCAACGGCTGGCTCGGGGCGACCATTTGCCTGCTGGCGGTCTTCGCGCCATCGTTTCTGCTCGTTGTGGGCGCGCTTCCCTTCTGGGAAAGCCTTCGGAGGCAACGGCTGGCGCAGGCCGGCCTCAAGGGGGTCAACGCTGCGGTCGTCGGCCTCCTACTGGCGGCGTTCTACCAGCCGGTATGGACTTCCGGCGTTCTGAACGGCGTCGACTATGTGCTGGCGCTGGCCGCCTTCATCCTGCTCTTCTTGTGGAAGGCGCCGCCATGGCTGGTCGTCCTGCTGTGCGCGGGCGCCGGGGCGATGGTGTCATAGGCGTAGCGCCACCCGCACCGGGCGCATTAAGCGTCCGCTAACCAATTCAGCCTCAAGGTGCGGCATGGTCCTCCGCCGCCGCCTCTTCGCAATCCTGCTGCCGCTTGCGCTTTATGCTGCGTCGGCCTCGGCGTCGTCCTATTTCATCTGGCACGCATGGAACGGCCAACGGGGTATGAAGGCGAAGGTGGAATTTCGCACCGAGGCCAGGACCCTTCAACAGGAACTGGCGAACCTGAAGGCCGAGCGTTTCGGTCTGGAGCGGCGCATAGCCATGATGCGCGCCGAATCGGTGGAACGGGACATCCTCGAGGAGGAAGCCCGCCGGCAGCTTGGCCGCGTCCACCGCAACGACGTGGTCGTGTTCCTTCCGCAGACCCGCTGATCCGGGACGATTAACTGGAATTTGGTTAAAATAAATCAGATAACCCTTTTCCGGTTACGCGCCAGAAATTCTCTCCATATCAAGCTTGTATCCTACATTCACCGTTTCGCCTCAGCCGTCTCGATTTCGGCAGGCGCGTCCGCTATGTTGGCCGGAGCGCATTCGACGTTGGTCGTATGCGCATGACATCATGAGGAACGCCTTATGGCAGCGACACGCACGTCCGCCCGGTCTTCTGCGGCCAAATCGGCAGCAAGCGCCGGCGGTTCGAATATCGCGGAATTCACGAAGGAACAGGAACTCGACGCGTACCGGATGATGCTTCTCATCCGCCGCTTCGAGGAGAAATCCGGCCAGATGTACGGCATGGGCCTCATCGGCGGCTTCTGCCACCTTTATATCGGTCAGGAAGCAGTGGTCGTCGGCGTACAGATGGCGTCGAAAGACGGCGACGCAATCATCACGGGCTACCGAGATCACGGCCACATGCTGGCCTGCGGCATGGACGCCAAGGGCGTGATGGCCGAACTCACCGGCAGACGTGGCGGCCTTTCCAAGGGGAAGGGCGGTTCGATGCACATGTTCTCGAAGGAGAAGCACTTCTACGGCGGCCACGGCATCGTCGGCGCGCAGGTGTCCCTCGGCACCGGCCTCGCATTCGCCAACCAGTACCGCGGCAACGACAATGTCAGCCTGACCTATTTCGGCGACGGCGCCGCCAACCAGGGGCAGGTCTACGAAAGCTTCAACATGGCGCAGCTATGGAAGCTGCCGGTTGTCTACATCATTGAAAACAACCGTTACGCCATGGGCACGGCGATTCATCGCGCGTCGGCGCAGCAGGATTTCTCGAAGCGCGGCGTGTCGTTCAACATTCCCGGCGAACAGGTCGACGGCATGGATGTCCGCGCGGTGAAACGCGCGGCCGATCACGCCATCAAGTGGTGTCGGGAAGGCAACGGCCCATACATCCTCGAGATGCAGACCTACCGCTATCGCGGACACTCGATGTCGGACCCTGCGAAGTATCGGACCAAGGAAGAGGTCCAGCGCATGCGTGACGAGCACGACCCCATCGAACAGGTCCGCTCGCGCATCCTCAAGGCGAACATGGCGAGCGAGGACGATCTCAAGAAGATTGACGCCTCGGTGCGCGCCGTCGTTGCGGAGGCCGCGGAGTTCGCCACAAACGATCCCGAGCCCGATCCGTCGGAGCTGTGGACCGACGTGCTGCGTTGAGCCGTCCATGAGCGAGACGGGGGTCACATTCGACGCAGTTGCAATCGGACTCGCCGTTCTCGGCGTGCTGGTCGCGTATGCGATGCATGTGATCCACATGTTCCGCAAAGGAGCGAAACACCTCGTCGAAGTCGCAGACAGCAGGGCCGCCGCGCAACGTTCCGCGCTTCTGAGGGGTGACGATCGTTCACGATTTCAGCGCATCGCAGGGGTCCTCTGCATCACCGCGATGATCGTCATTCTCGCCTACGCATTCGCGCGCAAGATTCATCTCATCTGAGCAGGTTGAGGAAAACCATGCCCACCAACGTATTGATGCCCGCGCTGTCTCCGACGATGGAGCAGGGCAAGCTCGCCAAGTGGCTCAAAAAGGAAGGCGACGCGATCAAGTCAGGCGACGTGATCGCGGAGATCGAGACCGACAAGGCGACGATGGAGGTTGAGGCCGTCGACGAAGGCGTCCTCGCAAAGATCCTCGTTCCCGACGGCACGGAGAACGTCGCCGTCAATACGCCGATCGCGGTGATCGCCGGCGAGGGCGAGGATGCATCCGCAGCTGTTGCCGCGCCGGCTACGGCCGCTCCGTCGCAGCCGAAGGACGCTGGCGGCGAAAAGCCGGCTTCCGTTGCAAAGACCGAGTCGGACGCGCCGGTCCCGGCCGCAGAAGTTCCTTCTTCCCCCGAGGTTCCGGATGGAACCTCGATGGTTGCGATGACCGTCCGCGAGGCCTTGCGCGACGCCATGGCCGAGGAGATGCGCCGCGACGGCGACGTGTTCGTGATGGGCGAGGAAGTCGCCGAGTATCAGGGCGCGTACAAGGTCACCCAAGGGTTGTTGCAGGAGTTTGGAGCGAAGCGCGTAGTCGATACGCCGATTACGGAACACGGTTTCGCGGGGCTTGGCGTCGGCGCGGCCTTCGCAGGGCTCAAGCCGATCGTGGAGTTCATGACCTTCAACTTCGCGATGCAGGCCATCGACCAGATCGTCAATTCCGCCGCGAAGACGCTCTACATGTCCGGCGGCCAGATGGGATGCCCCATCGTGTTCCGCGGGCCCAATGGCGCCGCCGCGCGCGTCGCCGCGCAGCACAGCCAGGATTTCGCGGCTTGGTATTCGAGCATTCCCGGCCTGAAGGTCGTTGCGCCCTATACGGCGGCCGACGCGAAAGGGCTGCTCAAGTCCGCTATCCGCGATCCGAACCCGGTCGTCTTCCTTGAAAACGAGATCCTTTACGGCCAGTCATTCGAGGTGCCGCAACTCGACGACTTCACGATTCCGATCGGCAAGGCGCGCGTGCATCGCCAGGGCAAGGACGTGACGCTTGTCACATACTCCATCGGCATGACCTACGCGATCAAGGCGGCCGCCGAACTCGAGAAGGAAGGCATCGAGGCCGAGATCATCGACCTGCGCACCCTGCGCCCCATGGACACCGACACCATCATCCGCTCGGTTATGAAGACGGGCCGCTGCGTCACCATCGACGAGGGCTACCCCCAATGCGGCATGGGCGCCGAGATTGCGATGCGCATCATGGAGAATGCGTTCGACTACCTCGATGCGCCCGTAAGACGCGTCACCGGAAAGGACGTTCCGATGCCCTATGCCGCGAATCTCGAGAAGCTCGCGCTGCCCAGCGTCGCGGAGGTCGTCGAGGCCGCAAAGGCGGTTCTTTACCGCTGATCGAACCGGTACAGGCGGGGGCCTGAAGCGAAGGACACACGCACATGGCCAATGAAGACCTTCACGAGTTGCCGCCGCCGCCCGACGCACAGGAAGCAGGCGGCCATGAGGTGCTTCGCGCCTTCGTGGTCAACGGCGGCCTGTCGGTGAGCCTGCAACGCGCGTTCGATGAACCGCATACATGGGGCGTGCTTCTGGTCGATCTCGCGCGCCACGTAGCGCGAATCTACGCTGAGGAGGCGGAGATGACCGAGGAGCACGCGCTCGAAGAGATACGGCGTATGTTCGACGCCGAATGGGATCGCTCGAGCGATCCCGGAACGACAGACAAGATCAACTGAGGCGCCATCATGCCCATCAAAATCCTCATGCCCGCGCTTTCGCCCACGATGGAGAAAGGCAATCTCGCACGCTGGCTCAAAAAGGAAGGCGACGCAATCAAGTCCGGCGACGTGATCGCCGAGATCGAGACAGACAAGGCGACGATGGAAGTCGAAGCCGTCGATGAAGGCGTGCTCGCCAAGATCGTCGTGCCGGAAGGCTCCCAGGACGTGAAGGTGAACGAACTGATCGCCCTCATCGCCGGCGATGGGGAGGACGCGAAAGCCGTCGCCAGCGGGGCAAGGGCTTCAGCGCCGCCGGCTGCGCCGGCGGCTGCCCCGAAGACCGGGGCTGCGCCAGCCGCCGCTGCTCCCGCTGCGCCATCGCCTGCTCCAGCTCCGGTCGCGTCCCCAGCACCGGCGAAATCAGCCGCCCACGGCGCACGGGTGTTCGCGTCACCGCTCGCCAGACGTCTTGCGAAGGAGGCTGGGCTCGACCTCTCCGCCATTGCCGGCTCCGGTCCACACGGCCGCGTGGTGGAACGCGACGTGAAGGCGGCCATCGCCGGCGGCGGCGCGAAGAAAGCGCCTGCGCCGCAGGCGGCGTCTTCCGGGCCTGCGCTCGCGCCCGGAATGTCGGACGAGACGATCAAGAAGCTGTTCGAGCCCGGAACGTACGAGGAAGTCCCGCACGACTCGATGCGCAAGGTGATCGCCAAGCGTCTCGTCGAGGCGAAGCAGACGATCCCGCACTTCTATCTCACGGTGGACTGCAAGCTCGATGCGCTGCTCGCCGCGCGCGAGGCGATCAACGCCGCCGCGCCGAAGAACAAGGACAAGCAGCCCGCCTACAAGATCTCGGTCAACGACTTTGTCATTAAGGCGTTCGCCATGGCGTTGCAGCGCGTGCCGGAGGCCAACGTCACGTACACTGAAAACACGATGCTGAAGCACAGGCACTCCGACGTCGCGGTCGCGGTGTCGATCCCCGGCGGCCTCATCACGCCGGTCGTGCGCAAGGCCGAAACCAAGGGGCTGGCCGCCATCTCCAACGAGATGAAAGATCTCGCAACCCGCGCGCGCGCGCGCAAGCTCCAGCCGCAGGAATATCAGGGCGGCTCCACGGCCGTGTCGAACCTCGGCATGTTCGGCATCAAGAACTTCCAGGCGGTTATCAACCCGCCGCACGCGACCATCCTAGCGGTCGGCGCGGGCGAAGAGCGCGTCATCGTCGAGAAGGGCCAGATGAAGGTCGCCACTATGATGAGCGTGACGCTGTCCACCGATCACCGCGCCGTCGACGGCGCGCTTGGCGCGGAGCTGATCGCGGCCTTCAAGGACCTGATCGAAAATCCGGTCGGCATGCTGGTTTGATGTGAGGACGCGACAATGAGCAATTACGACGTTCTCATCATCGGCGGCGGACCGGGCGGCTATGTGGCCGCGATCCGCGCGGCGCAACTCGGCTTCAAGACGGCCGTCATCGAGCGTGAGCATCTGGGCGGCATTTGCCTGAACTGGGGCTGCATCCCGACCAAGGCGCTGTTGCGCTCGGCGGAAATCTATCATTACGCCACGCACGCGAAAGATTACGGCCTCAGCATCGAAGGCAAGATCTCGTTCGATCCCGCAGCCATCGTGAAGCGTTCGCGCGGCGTGTCCGCGCAGCTCAACGGCGGCATCGGCTTCCTGATGAAGAAGAACAAGATCGACGTCATATGGGGCGAGGCGACGATCTCGAAGGTCGGCGAAGTCATCGTCACGGAGACCAAAAAGCCTGCCGTACAGCCGCAAAACCCCGTGCCGAAGGGCGTCCTGGGTGCGGGAACCTATCAGGCTAAGCACATAATCGTTGCGACGGGCGCGCGCCCGCGCGTGCTGCCGGGCATCGAGCCGGACGGCAAGCTGATCTGGACCTATTTCGAGGCGATGAATCCGCCTGCGTTCCCCAAGTCGCTCGTTGTCATGGGCTCGGGCGCCATCGGGATCGAGTTCGCGAGCTTCTATCGCACGCTTGGCGCCGAGGTGACGGTGGTCGAGGTTCTGCCGCAGATCATGCCAGTCGAGGACGCCGAGATCGCCGCCCACGCGCGCAAGCGTTTCGAAAAACAGGGCATGAAGATTCTCACTTCGACCAAGGTGACGAAGGTCGAGAAGAAGGCGAATTCCGTCGTCTGCACGCTGGAGGACGACAAGGGCGCCAAGCAGACGATCGAAGCCGAGCGGATGATTTCCGCGGTCGGCGTCGTCTGCAACACGGAAGGCCTCGGGCTTGAGAAGCTCGGCGTGAAGATCGACCGCGGCGCGATCGTCACCGACGGTCTGGGCAAAACGAATGTAGCCGGGATCTACGCCATCGGCGACGTCGCTGGCCCGCCAATGCTGGCCCACAAAGCCGAGCACGAAGGCGTGTTGTGCGTCGAAGCCATCAAGGGCCTGCATCCGCACCCCATGGAAAAGACGATGATCCCCGGCTGCACTTATTGCCATCCGCAGGTCGCCAGCGTCGGCCTCACCGAAGCGAAGGCAAAGGAGCAGGGGATCGCCATAAAGGTTGGCCGATTCCCGTTCCAGGGCAATGGCAAGGCCATCGCGCTCGGGGAGCCTGAAGGGCTCGTGAAGACGATCTTCGACGCGAAGACCGGCAAGCTGCTTGGCGCGCATATGGTCGGCGCGGAAGTGACCGAACTGATCCAGGGCTATGTCGTCGCGATGAATTGCGAGACCACCGAGGAGGAGCTCATCCACACGGTTTTCCCGCATCCGACGCTCTCGGAGATGATGCACGAGAGCGTGATGGACGCTTACGGGCGCGTCATTCACACATGACCTTCGGAGAGGGGCAAGATGTCCAAGCCTCGAACGAGGTCGCCCCAACCCGGATCACCGACTGCGCCAGGGCCCAAGCTTTGGCTAGCGGTGATCTTTGCCTCGTTGTTGGTTGCCGTCATCGCGACGCTTGCGACGTCTGCCCGTGATCTGGGGGTGATCGCCGCCGTTCTTGCGGTCGCGTTCGTCGTCGCTAGGCTGAATTCCAAGCGGTTATGACGGGGGCCTGGTTGATGGCTAACGGCCGGAACCGCAGGCGGATGACCTGTTCATGCGGTCTTCCCCCAGCCCATTCTCTCTGAGATGATGCGCGGGAGCGGGATGGACGCTTGCGGGCGAAGCATTCACGCTTGAAGCCTGCATTGGCTGTCCCAGGCCGGGCGTGTCGCGCGAGCGCGCCTCGCCAGGCGCAGATGTCAGATCAAGAAGAAAAAGGGAGAGGGGAATGACCAGGTCCAAAAGGGTTTCCGCCATCGGCGCAGGGGCGCTCTTCGCCGCCCTTGCTTCCGGCGCCGCTTTCGCGCAGGGCGCCGCTGACTTCTACAAGGGAAAGACCGTCAGCATCATTGTCGGCAGTTCGGCAGGCGGCGGCTTCGATCTCTATGCCCGCCTCATCGGCCGGCACATGCAAAGACATCTGCCCGGCAACCCGAACATCGTTGTCTCGAACATGCCGGGCGCAGGGTCCATCCGCCTCGCTCAGCACATCTACGCCGTCGCTCCCAAGGACGGCACGGTGATCGGCGCCGTGTTCGCCGGCGCGATCATGGACCCGTTACTCGGCGCGCGGACGAACAAGGTGGAGTATGACGCGGCCAAGTTCACCTACATCGGCAGCGCAAATTCGGAAGCCTATGTCTGCCTCGCCCGCAAGGATGCGAAGGCGCAGAAATTCGAAGACGTGCTGAGCACGGAGGTTGTGCTCGGCGCCAGCGCGGCCGGCGGATCCACTCTCGACTTTCCGACTTTGCTCCGCAATGTGATCGGCGCCAGGTTCAAGGTTGTCAACGGCTACCCGGGTACGAACGAAATCTCGCTCGCCATCGAAAGCGGCGAGGTTCAGGGCGCCTGCGGTTATGCGTGGACGACGATTCAGGGGCGCCGCCGCAACTGGCTGACCGATAACCTCGTCAACATTCTCGTGCAGGAAGTGCCGGAAGCCCACCCCGAGATGACCAAAATGGGCATTCCGGTGGCGCAACAATTCGCCAAGACGGAGGAGCAACGCCGCATCCTCGACCTCGTTTACGCGCAGCTGCGGTTCGGGCGTCCATACATCGCCTCTCCGGGCATTCCCGCGGATCGTGTCGCGGTGCTCCGCAGTTCATTTGTCGAAACTCTGAACGACGCGGAGTTGCGCAAGGAAGCCGCGAAGCTTCAGATCGATATCGACGTTCTCGAAGGGGGAGCCATGCAGAAACTGGTCGCAGAGCTCTATCAGACGCCGTCGGATATCGTCGAAAAGACGCGGGCTGCGCTGACGCCCAAATGAGTGCTGTCCGCTGAGCGCGCGCCGGTATACGCCATGCGGCCATGATCCCCTGGGTTCATCTCGACAGCACGAAGCTGCCCGACGGTGGCGAGTTGAAGCTTGCCCGCCGCGGAAGCGAGTATTCGATCCGCCTTGCCGGTTCCGAGCTGATGAACTCTCGACTGACGGGGTCGGAGGAAGCCCTTGCGCGCCTGGCCTGCGCCCGGATAGCGAACCGGACGTCGGCGCGCGTCCTCATCGGCGGTCTCGGGATGGGGTTCACGCTGCGGGCGGCCCTCGCCTGCGCCGGGAGCTCCGCTGAAATCGTCGTCGCGGAGTTGCTGCCAGCCATCGTCGCATGGGCTCGGGGCCCCATGGCTGAGTTGTTCGCCGGTTCGCTCGACGATCCGCGCGTCCGGGTCGGCGTCACCGATGTTGCGGACCTGATCCGTGCAGGCAACTGGGACGCCATCCTGCTCGACGTGGACAATGGCCCCGAAGGACTGACGCAGGCGGCGAACGACGGGCTTTACGGCCTCGCCGGTCTCGCAGCGGCGCGCCGCGCGCTGACGCCTGGCGGCGTGCTCGCGGTCTGGTCTGAAGGGCCGAACGCGGCGTTCGCCAAGCGGCTCGGCCGCAGTGGCTTCAATGTCGAGGAGGTCCGTGTCGCAGCTCATCGAGGCAAGAGCGGGCGCCGCCACGTGATCTGGCTGGCCACACCGCGCGCCTGAGCGGCGGGCCATGCAGGGCAGTTATACCGCCGGGCCGATTGCGCCACGCGCCGCGCGGGCCTAGATACTTTCTCACCGGCGCAAAGCGCCCCGCGAGAACGCAACATGGCCGTCGTCATCGACACGCTCAACAACGATCCACGCAAGGCGCGCGAGGCCGCGGACGCCAGGACGGCCTTGCGCCATCCCGAGAAGGCGCACAGGCCGGACCAGGAAATAGCGCGGAAACCAGACTGGATTCGTGTGAAGGCGCCCGGTTCGCCGCAGTACGCGGCGACGCGCGCCATCGTGAAGGAGCACAAGCTCGTCACAGTGTGCGAGGAGGCGGGTTGCCCGAACATCGGCGAGTGCTGGGAGAAGAAGCACGCCACTTTCATGATCATGGGCGACACCTGCACCCGCGCGTGCGCCTTCTGCAATGTGAAGACCGGCTTGCCGGACGCGCTGGACCCGCATGAACCCGCCAACGTGGCGGACTCCGTCGCCAAGCTCGGGCTCGCTCACGTCGTGATCACCTCGGTCGACCGCGACGACCTGGCCGACGGCGGCGCCGCGCATTTCGCCCACACCATCAGCGCAATTCGCGCCCGGTCGCCCGGGACGACGATTGAGATTCTCACGCCCGACTTTCTCCGCAAGCCCGGCGCGCTGGAGGTCGTGGTGGAGGCGCGGCCGGATGTTTTCAACCATAATCTTGAGACGGTGCCCTCCAAGTACCTGACCGTGAGGCCTGGCGCGCGGTACTTCCATTCGATCCGGTTATTGCAGCGCGTGAAGGAACTCGATCCGACGATCTTCACGAAGTCGGGCATCATGGTCGGGCTGGGAGAAGAGCGAAACGAGGTGCTCCAGCTTATGGACGACCTGCGCTCCGCCGACGTGGATTTCCTGACCATTGGTCAGTACCTGCAGCCGACCCGCAAGCATCACCCGGTGAAAAGCTTCGTCACACCCGAAGAGTTCAAGGCCTATGAAGCCGTGGCGATGGCCAAGGGCTTTCTCCTCGTTTCCGCGACGCCCCTGACCCGCTCCTCTCATCATGCTGGGGAGGATTTCGCGCGGCTCAAGGCCGCCAGGCTGGCGCGGCTCGGGCAGGGCGCCTGACACTTCAGTGGAGACGTTAATGACAGCCGCTATCCCCCTTTTTCATCTTGCCTTTCCTGTGAAGGACATTGCCGAGGCGCGCCGCTTTTACGGGGATTTACTGGGCTGCAGCGAGGGCCGCAGCGCGCCGACCTGGGTAGACTTCAATTTCTACGGCCATCAGGTGGTGGCCCATCTTGCCCCGGAGGACATCGGTCACAAGGCCGAAAGCGACGTCGACGGGCACAAGGTTCCCGCGCGCCACTTCGGCGCCATCCTGACGATGGACGAGTGGGAAGCGCTCGCGGACAGGCTGACCAAGGCGGGCGTCGACTTCATCATCAAGCCCTACGTGCGGTTCAAGGGAGAGGTCGGCGAGCAGGCGACGATGTTCCTACTGGACCCATCGGGCAACGCGCTGGAGTTCAAGTCGTTTGCCGACATGAGCCAGGTGTTCGCGAAGTAGGATCGTGGCTGCCGGCGCGCAGCCTTGCGCGGCGTCAACGACAGCTCACAATGAATTCGGGACATTTAGCGCCCGCGTTCAGGAGGTTGTATTGCCGCCGCTCGACGTTTCATCACCGCTCATCGCGCTTGACGCCGTCGTGGCCGACACGGAAACGACCGGCCTGGACACCACCCGCGCCCGCCTTCTCGAGTTCGGGGCCGTCCGCATCGACCGGGGCGTTCTCGCGACGGACGGCTTCTCCCTTCGCGTCAACCCGCGCGAGCCTATTCCCAAATCCTCCACCGACGTGCATGGCATCGACGATGCGGCGGTGGCGCAAGCGCCGGATTTTTCGGCCGCTTGGCCTCAGATTTCGACATTCATGGGCGACCGGCTCTGGATCGGTCATACCATCGGCTTCGATCTTGCGGTGCTGACGCGCGAATGCGCGCGCGCGAGCCTGCCGTTCACGGCGCCATCCGCACTCGACACGCGACTGCTGGCGCAGATCGCCAACCCATCGCTGCCCGGCTACAGCCTGGAAATGCTGGCCGCATGGCTCTCCGTCGAGCCGGGGCCAAGGCACAGCGCGCTCGGCGACGCAGTCACGACGGGACGAATCTTCAATGCGCTTGCCCGCCGATTGCGGGAGGTCGGCGTGCGGACGGTCGGCGAAGCCATGCGGTTCTCCGCCGCACTGACGGACGCGCTGGATCAGCAGCACAGGGCCGGCTGGGTGGAGGTCGCGACGCGGCCGGAGCCGCCCGCGGAGGACAATCGGGTTGACTCGTTCGCATACCGTCACCGCGCCCGCGACATAGGCTCGTTCCCGGCCTGGTTCGTCGCAGCGGGCGAAAGCGTCGAAAGCGCATTGGCGACGATGATGCGGGAGCGCGTATCGTCACTGTTCGTTGCCCCCGACGGACAGGCTGGGCCGGTGGCTGACTGCGCCATTCTGACGGAGCGGGACATTCTGCGCGCGTTCGATGCGAAAGGGGCCGAAGCCCTGCGCCAACCGGTTGGCGCGATCGCCAGCCAACCGCTCGAGCACGTCAACGAGAATACTTTCCTCTACGTCGCCGCGGCGCGCATGAACCGGCGACGGATCCGCCACCTCGCAGTCGCTAACGATGAAGGTGTTGTGACTGGAGCCCTGTCCGCGCGCGATCTCCTCAAGTCGCGCACGTCCGACGCGCTGGCGCTCGGCGACGAGATCGAAGCGGCGAAGGACGGCCGCTCGTTGGCGGCGGCCTGGGCGAAGCTGCCGCGCGTCAGCGCCGGACTCGTCGCCGACGGCATGAATGGGCGGGACCTTGCGCAGGTCGTCTCCCACGAGATCGCCGCGCTTACCGCGCGGGCGGCGATCATCGCCGCTACGGAGCTTGAGACTCAAGGCAAGGGCGCCGCGCCGTGTCGTTACGCGGTCCTTGCGCTCGGCTCGGCCGGGCGCGGCGAGAGCCTGCTCGCGATGGATCAGGACAACGCCATCGTCTTTGAGGACGGCGCGCCGGGAAGCGCGCATGACGCATGGTTCGAGGCGCTCGCGACCCGCATGAACCAATTGCTGCACATCGCGGGCGTGCCGCTCTGCAAGGGCGGCGTGATGGCCAGGAACGCACAATGGCGCGGCTCGCTCGATGAATGGCGCGCGCGGGTCTCGGGCTGGGTGGAACGCTCGCGTCCCGCTGATCTTCTGAGCGTCGACACATTCTTCGATTTGCGCGCGGCCCACGGGGACCTATCCCTCGCCGGCGAACTGCGCGCAAGCTCGTTCGAGATCGCGCGGGGGCGAAACGCCTTCGCCAAACTCCTCGTCGACACCGCTGCGCCCATGGAAAACGCGCTAGGATTGTTCGGGCGGCTCAAGACGGTCGATGGCCGGATCGATCTAAAGAAGTCCGGTCTCTTCCGGATTGTCTGTGGCGCACGGGCCCTCGCGATCAGCCACAAGATTCTAGCCTACTCGACCCGCGAACGTCTCGAAGGCGTGCGCGCGCTCGGAAAAGGGGGCGATCAGGATCTCGAACGGCTGATCGACGCCCATGGCCTATTCCTGACGTTGATCGCGCGTCAGCAGGTGAAAGACATCGCCGTGGGCGTCGCGCCTTCGAACGCCGTGGAGGCCGCAAGTCTCTCAAAGCTTGGGCGTGATCGGCTCGTCGAGGCTTTGCAGTCCCTGGGCGCGCTCGACACGCTCGTTCGGGAGTTGCTCTTCGCCTCCTAGCTCGTCATGCGCCGGTCCAGGCGCGCAGGAGCAGGGACCCCACCAGCATGAGCACTGCCGTGCGGGCGGACAGGCTCGCAAATCGGTAGAGCATCCTTCGCCGGGCGTCCGTGATGATGCTCTGCGCAAGGGGCGCCGGCGGGCGCTCGTCCGCCTCCAGCATCATCCACGTCTCGGTGTGCGAGTAGCGCACCTGCGAGGCCCGCCACGCCTTCAGAAGCAGGATCGACGCGGTCATGAGCGCGCAGTAGCCGCCGAATTTGAGGGCCTGCGGCGGATCGTATGACAGGCCGACCATGCCGCAGACGGTCGCGAGCGCCGCGAAGCCGCACCCGCGGGCTACGGAAATCCAAGCGTTCAGTTCAACGGGGTCTCGCATCGACGGCATCGAACCTGCGACCTCGGCGATTGTGCAGCCGCCCACGCGGCGCGTCCAGCGGCCAACGGCCAGCGACGCGTCACGTTCCGGTGAAAAAGGGGAGGTCAGACGGGAGCGAAAAACCGCAGGATCGCCGGGATCGACAGGATGATCGCCCCCGCGAGCCAGATCGAAAGCGAGGCCACGCTCGTGTGCCCGCCGCCCACGAACCGCTCGTAAAGCGCGGCAGGTATGCCGGCCAGAATCGCGGTGGACACGCCCGCGCAGAGCGAGGCGAAATAAAACAGCAGGACCGGCGAGGTGATGAAGAACGCGGACAGGATAGGCGCCAGCCCCGCTGCGAATATCACGAGAAAGGGCGAGAATTGCATTCCGTTGATCAGGCTGATCGCCGCGATCAGGACCAGCATGACGTCCTGCTGCATCGTCTTTTCGCGCTGATCCGCATCGTGGGGAAACTCGGGCGCCGCCATGTCAGACTCCGAGCTTTCCAACAATGCCGGCCTGGATGGCCGCCAGCATCAGAAAGATGCGCAGCATGATCATCCAGAAAATCGCAAGCACCATGACGAAGCCGTCCGGCGCGACAGCCGGCGTGAAGAAGCGGACGAACACGAGTATCGGGTCCGTCACCTGGCAGAAGACCCTCCAGATCACCTTGTCGCTGTCCGGCTTGAAGAAGATCGACAGGACGTAGCGGCCGAGCAGCGTATAGAGCGCTGCGGCAAGCAGAAGATTTGGAATGTGGAACAGCCAGAAACTCATGCGATGACCAATAGGCGACTTTGCGGCGATGTAAACCACGCAACCACATCGGCGCGCACGTGCAGGATCCGGACAGCACAACGGGGCGGAGGAGGATCTCCGCCCCGTCGCTGAGACTTCAGGCCGCTCAGGCGGTCTTTTCTTCCATGAGCGTCTTACCCTTCGGGCGGCGGCAGGCGTCGATGAACTCCTGCATGGCCAGCGAAGGCGCCGGCGTCATCATCGAGACGACAAACATCACGATGAACCCGGCGGGCAGGCCGAAGGCGGCCGCCGAGATATTGTTGATGTTGAACCAGCCGACCTTCGAGGCCAGCGGGTGCGCCGCCGCAACCCAGCCGTCCATCGCGCCAGGAGCCGCCATCGCCTTGGCGAGGTCGACGACCGGCGCGTTGGTGACCGGATTCAACAGCGAGCTCATCCCGAGGTACTGCACGCCAAAGCCGGGGAAGTAGCGCGTGATGATCAAGTAGCCAAGGCAGACCACGAAGCCCGCGAACATGCCTGCGATGGCGCCCTGCTTGGTGCAACGCTTCCACCACACGCCGAGCACGAGCGCCGGGAACAGACCTGCCGCGGCGATCGAGAATGCCCACGCCACCATCGACAGAATGTCGGCGGGACGCTGCGACGCCGTCCACGCCGCGAGCAAGGCCACGACGACCAGAAGCACGCGGGAGACGACGAGGCGGCGAGCCGTCGGCGCGTTCGGATCGATCATCTTGTAGTAGATGTCGTGCGAAAGCGCGTTCGCGATAGCGAGCAACAGTCCGTCGGCGGTGGACAGCGCGGCGGCAAGGCCACCGGCGGCCACGAGGCCGGCGATCACGTAGGGCAGACCGGCGATTTCCGGCGTCGACAGCACCACCACGTCCGTGTTGATGCCGAAGTCCTGCCAGCGCACCACGCCCGTATGGCCGGGAAGCGCAGCGCAAGCCGCCTTGACCGCGTCGAGCGAGGCTGCCGCCTTGCCGCAGATGTTCACGAGGCCGAGCGAACCCCAATTGTAGACCCATTGCGGCATGTCGGCGATGTTCTTGCCGATCAGCGTCGAATAGACCTCAAGCTTGGAAAAAGCCGCGTAGGCGGGCGCCGTGAAGTACAGCAGGAAGATGAAGAGCAGCGACCACGCCACGGAGATGCGCGCTTCCTTGACGCTCGGCGTCGTGAAATAGCGCATCAGAACGTGGGGCAGGGAGGCGGTGCCCACCATCAGGCAGAAGATCAACCAGAAATAGTTCGCCGGCGAATAGCTGGTGAACGGAACCATGTGTTGCTTCATCGTGGCTGGCGCAAGGCCGTCCTTGATGAAGCTTTGCTCGAGCTGCGATATCTGCTCGAGCGCGCCGCCGTAGGTGAACTGCGGCAGCGGCAGACCGAACTTCTTCGCCGACAGGATGACGACCGGGATCAGGTAGGCGACGATCAGCACGATGTACTGTGCGACCTGCGTCCAGGTGACGGCGCGCATGCCGCCGAGCATCGAGCAGACGAGAATGCCCGCGAGACCAACGTAAACGGCCACCACGAAGTCCATGCCAAGGAATCGCTGCGCGATAATGCCCGTGGCGAAAATCTGGGCGACGACGTAGGTGAACGAGCAGGCGAGAAGCACGATCACGCCCATCACGCGCGCCCCGTTGCCCTCGTAGCGGGCGGCGAGGAAGTCGGGCACCGTATAGGCGCCGAACTTGCGCAGGAACGGCGCAATCAGGATCGCGACCAGCACATAGCCGCCTGTCCAGCCGAGCACGAAGGCGAGGCCGTCGTATCCAAGCAGGAAGAGCGTGCCGGCCATGCCGACAAAGGACGCGCCGGACATCCAGTCCGCGCCCGTCGCCATGCCGTTGTAGAAGGCGGGAACGCGGCGGCCCGCGACGTAATACTCCGACACCTGCATCGTGCGGGAGACAATGCCGATGAAGGCGTACACTAGGATCGTGAAGCCGACGAACATATACCCGAGCACACGGTTCGGGACGCCGAGCTGTTCAAGGATCGCGATCAACACCACGAAGGCTGCGAACCCGCCGGTGTAGATCGCATAGACCTTGCCAAGATTGTTGACGAAATCGCCGCCTCCGGCAGCCGATTGAGTAGACATGGACCCCTCCCTTATTCTTCTTCAGCCACGCCTTCTTCGCGGTCGATCTTGTCCTGCGCCTTGGCGAACCAGAACAACATCACGACGAAGGCGATGAGGGACCCCTGCGCGGCCATGTAGAAGCCAAGCGGGAAGCCCGCGATCACAATCTTGTTGAGCGGGATGACGAACATGTGGATGAAGAAACTGAAGAACGCCCAGAGGGCGAGCATTGTCCACATCAGCGCCGATGTGCGCCGCCAATAACTGTCACCGGATTTCTCTGCCATGCGTCCCTCCACCATGCCTCCCGCTCGGGAGACGGATTCGACGCGGTTGGAGTAGGCCGTCCGATCGGACACAAATCGCGCGTTAACATACGATGGCCACCGCCGGTATGCCCGCACTCCTCCCGCAGTTCAGCCCTCCCCAGGGCCTTCTATCCGAATGCCACATGCAGGGGCTGACGCAAGGCGCAAGCCGCTCATCACTTGTGCTAACCGTATAAATACCCTCGTATATATACGAGTACATTTTCGTTGTTTCGGCCTGTTTATTTTGCGGGCGCGAAGGCCGCGTCGCGTCGTGACCGGCAACCTTCTACTGCGATGCAGCATCTCCCGTCAGCCGCGCAATTTTCAGCATGCGCCCGCGCAGGGATCGCGCACCGGCGCCATAGCCAAGACGATTGGAGATCAGCGCGATTCGGGAAAGGCTCCATCGCCCGGCGTCCAGGGCTACGGGTACGCGTTCGGGAGGGCGGCCCGTCGGCGGCGGTCGTTTCCCGGCGGGGCTTTTTCGTCCCTCAGGGCGTGATATAGGCAGGCGATCCCGGAGTTGAGATGCCTACCTTTCGCACGAAGCGCCGCGTCCGGCACAGCGCGGCCGACATGTTCGACCTTGTCGCCGACGTCGAGAAATATCCGCTTTTCCTTCCGCTCTGCACCGGGCTGCGCGTCCGCAAGCGCGCGACCGACGCCGAGGGGCGCGACGTGCTCACCGCCGACATGTCGGTGGGTTACAAGGCGATCCGGGAAACGTTCACGAGCAAGGTCACGCTCGACCGGGGCAACATGCGCATTCTCGTCGAGTACCTCGACGGGCCCTTCTCCAGGCTCGACAATCGCTGGACGTTTGTCGACGCGCCGATGACGCCGGGCGGCGCCGAGCAGAAGTCCGCCTGCGACGTCGATTTCTTCATCGACTACGAGTTTCGCAGCCGTATGCTCGGCATTCTCATGGGCACGATGTTCGACGCCGCGTTTCGCCGCTTCGCTGAGGCGTTCGAGCGGCGGGCCGATCTCGTCTATGGACGCCGCGCTGCGGTGGTTCGCAACCCGCCGCCGCCGGGGGAGGCGGGAGGATAGCCGCGCCCGCGCGGACTCCTGGGTCCCGGCTCCGCCGGGCCTAGTCCCGCAGGCGCGGCATAAGGCCGGGTCAGCGCTCGTCCACGGCCTGCTGAAGCAGGGTCACGGCGAAGTCGACCGAGGCCATTCGCACGCGGCCGCGGCCGATTCCGCCGAACCGCTGCTCCGCGACCCGAATGGCACCCATTCGGCGGCCGCAGGCGAACTGGACCAGTCCGACAGGCTTAAGCGGTGTGCCGCCGCCGGGGCCCGCGACGCCGGTAATGGCGACCGAAACATCCGCCTTCGAATGGGTGAGGGCGCCGTCCGCCATTGCCCGCGCGACCTCTGGACTTACCGCGCCACAGGCGTCGATGACAGCCTCCGAGACGCCGAGCAACTGGTTTTTCGCCGCGTTGGAATAGGTGACGAAGCCACGCTCGAACACGTCAGATGAACCGGCGATTTCGGTCAGAAGCGCGGCGACAAGTCCGCCGGTGCAGGATTCCGCCGTCACGATTTTCAGCGATTTCGCGCGGCATGCTTCGAGTAGCGCGGCGGCGCGTGCAACGAGAGCGGGGTCGAAAATCGTATCCATCATGTCTCTCCGAGCGGCAGTCGCACGGTCGCAACCGCCTGCGCGGCTACACCCTCCCGCCTGCCGGTGAAGCCCAGTCTTTCGGAAGTCGTCGCCTTGACTGCGACCCGGCCTATCGGGAGGCCGGCGATTTCAGCTATTCGGGCGCGGATCGCATCCCGATGCGGGCCAACCTTCGGCGCCTCGCATACGATTGTCGCATCGAGGTGCGAGACGGCGCCGCCGCGCGCTGCGACGCGCCGGACGGCGTCCTTCAGGAAGATGTCCGACGAAGCGCCTTTCCAGCTCGGATCGGAAGGCGGGAAATGCGCGCCGATGTCGGCATCCGCGATGGCTCCGAGTATAGCGTCCGTCAGCGCATGAAGCAGGACGTCGGCATCAGAATGGCCGACCAGGCCAGCGTCATGAGGCACGCGAACTCCGCCGAGCCAGATGTGATCGCCGGGGCCGAACGCGTGCACGTCATATCCAAAGCCGGTGCGCACATCGCCCATAGCAGCCAGCAGGCGCGCTTCCGCCGCCGCGAAGTCCTCGGCGTGAGTGAGCTTCATGTTTGCCGCCTCTCCTTCGAATGTATGGACGCGGTGGCCCGCCCAGGCGGCGACGGCGGCGTCGTCCGCCGCATCCGTCAACCCCCGGGAGGCGGCGCGTTCATGCGCGTTCAGAATTAAGTCGTACGCGAAGGCCTGCGGCGTCTGCACGGCGCGGACCCGATTTCGGTCCACGTCCGCCTCAAGCCGGCCCTGCGGATCGACGGACTTCAGCGCGTCGACCGGCGCAAGCGCGGGCACGGCAGCGCCATGTTCGCGCGCCGCCACAACCGCCGCCTGGATCAGCGCGGCGCTTGCGAAGGGCCGGGCGGCGTCGTGAATGAGCACGATCCGCGTTGCGACGGGATCGAGAGCGGCGAGGCCTGCGCGCACGCTGTCCTGGCGTGTTGCGCCTCCGGCGACCGGGGCGAGTAGTCCAATTGCGATCCCGCTTCGCGCCGCGGCGTCTTCGTACCTGTCCTGGTCGTCGGGATGGATCACGCACACGATCCGCGCACCCGGCAGGGCCGATGCGAAGGCGCCCGCCGTGCGGGCCAGGACAGGCAGGCCGCCAAGCTGACGGTATTGCTTCGGCGCGTCTCCTCCAGCTCGGGTTCCTCGCCCTGCGGCGACAAGAACCACGGCGACGTCGCTCCAATTCATGCTATGCCCCGATGAATACAAGGACCGTCGCTCCCGTGTCCCGCTTTTGCGGCCCGTGGTCAATTCATCAAGCAGGGCCATTGGCCTTCCACCTCGAAATGTCTATCTTGTGAGCATGATTGGCTCTGCCCAAACTTTAAGCGCCAACTTGCGGATCGGCCCTGTCCAGCTTGACGGCGTCGCCGCTCTTGCGCCCATGTCCGGCGTCACGGACGTCGGTATGCGAAGGATCGCGCGGCGGTTCGGCGCTTCCCTTGTCGTGTCCGAAATGGTCGCGTCGGACGACTTCGTGCGAGGTGACGAGGAATCGCGCCTGCGCGCCGAAGGCGCTGGGCTCGATCTTCACGTGGTGCAGATCGCTGGCTGCGAACCCGGGTGGGTGGGCGAGGCCGCACGGGTGGCGGAGGCGACCGGCGCGAGCATCGTCGATATCAATATGGGTTGTCCCGCCAAACGGGTGACTGGCGGATACGCAGGTTCCGCGTTGATGCGCGCGCCGGATCACGCCCTGCGCCTGGTCGAGGCCACCGTCAAGGGGACCAACCTGCCCGTGACCCTGAAGATTCGTCTGGGCTGGGACCTCGACTGCATGAACGCGCCTGAAATCGCACGGCGGGCTGAAGACGCCGGCGTTCGCCTCATCACGGTTCATGGCCGCACACGAAACCAGTTCTACAAGGGCAAGGCCGACTGGCGCGCCATCGGCCGGGTTGTCGAGGCTACGCGCCTGCCCGTGATCGCGAATGGCGATTGCGGCTCGCTGGACGATGCCCGGGCGATGCTCGCCCAATCCGGCGCGGCTGGCGTCATGATAGGGCGCGCCGCCGTGGGCCGCCCGTGGCTCGTCGGCGAGATCGCAAGCCGTCTTGCGGGGAAGGCTTGGTCGCAGCCGCCCGAGGGCGTGAAACGCGACGCTGCAATCGAGCACCTCGAGACGTTGATGGCTGCGATGGGCGGACGGACAGGCCTGCGGCACGCCCGCAAGCATCTCTCGGCTTACGCGGAGCACGCTGGCGCGCCGGAGTCTCTTCGCCTGCGCCTTGTCACCACCGAAGATCCAGCTGAGGCGGTCGCGCTCCTGGCGCTCGTGTTCGACGCCCCATCCCGGACGCAACCAGCCGCGGAGGCGGCATGAGCGGCAGAAAAACCCATGACGTGCCTTCGGCCCAGGTGCTCGCGGTTCTCCCTCACCCGATCCTGACGATCGACGCGCATGGACGCATCACCAGCGCGAATGCCGCGAGCGAAACCTTTTTCCAGGTGAGCGAGGCCCAGCTCCTGCGATCCAGGATCAAGGATATCCTGCCGTTCGGATCTCCCGTTCTGTCCGTCATCGAAGACGCCCGCCGCCGCCGGAGCGTGGTCAACGAGTATCGCATCGACATCGGCACGCCGCGTATCGGCTCCGACCGGATCGTCGACGTCAACGCGATCCCGCTTCTGCCGGGCGCCGAAAATATAGTCATAATGCTTCAAGAGCGAACAATTGCCGACAAGATGGACAGGCAATTGACGCATAGAGGGGCAGCCAGATCCGTCACTGCGCTCGGCGCGATGCTGGCGCACGAAATCAAGAACCCCCTGTCCGGCATACGGGGCGCGGCGCAATTGCTGGAGCCCGAGCTGGGCGACAGCGAACGGGCGCTCACGCGGCTGATCTGCGACGAGACTGACCGGATCGTCAAGCTCGTGGACCGTTTCGAGGTTTTTACGGACGAAAGACCGGCCGAACGCGAGGCTGTGAACATCCATTTCGTGCTCGACCATGTGAAACGGATCGCGCAGGCCGGGTTCGCGCGGCACATTCGCTTCGTCGAAACCTACGATCCGTCACTGCCGCCGGTAAACGCCAACCGGGACCAGTTGATCCAGATATTCCTCAATCTGGTGAAGAATGCAGCGGAGGCGATTGGCCCGGATGCGCTCGACGGCGAAATCGAGCTGACGACCGCTTTTCGGCCGGGCGTGCGACTTCGAGTGGCAGGTTCTGCCCAACCCGTGGCCTTGCCGCTTGAATTCTGTGTCCGCGACAATGGCCCAGGCGTGCCCCCCGAGCTCCTCGACCACCTGTTCGATCCGTTTGTGACCAACAAGCCGTCAGGAACTGGCCTGGGTCTTGCACTGGTTGCGAAAATCGTGGGCGATCACGGCGGGATCATCGAGTGCGAGTCACACCCCCGCCGCACCACGTTCAGGGTGCTAATGCCGATGTTCAGTCCGCGCGACGGTCGCGAGGAGGAACGCGGATAGATCGGGATCAAGGAGCATAGCCTTCATGGCGAGCGGAAACATTCTTGTAGCCGACGACGACGCCGCCATCAGGACAGTTCTGAACCAGGCGCTTTCGCGGGCAGGCTACGAGGTTCGCATCACTGGCAACGCGGCCACGCTGTGGCGCTGGGTGCAGGCGGGCGAGGGCGATCTCGTCATCACCGACGTCGTCATGCCCGACGAGAATGCGTTCGAACTGCTGCCGCGCATCAAGAAGTTGCGCCCGGACCTGCCGATCATCGTGATGAGCGCGCAGAACACATTCATGACCGCCATCAAGGCGTCTGAACGCGGCGCGTATGATTACCTGCCCAAGCCGTTCGACCTGAAGGATCTCGTATCCATCGTCGGCCGCGCCCTCAGCCAGCCAAAGGCGAAGCCCGCCCGCGAGCCGGCGGTCGAGGAGATCGAGGGGATGCCGCTCGTAGGCCGTTCCCCGGCGATGCAGGAGATCTATCGCACGCTCGCGCGCCTCATGCAGACTGACCTCACCGTGATGATCACGGGCGAGTCCGGCACGGGCAAGGAACTGGTCGCCCGCGCGCTCCATGATTACGGCAAGCGAAAGAGCGGGCCGTTCGTCGCGATCAACATGGCGGCGATCCCGCGCGACCTCATTGAGAGCGAACTGTTCGGTCACGAGAAGGGTGCGTTCACAGGCGCCGCCAGCCGGTCCGTAGGCCGGTTCGAACAGGCGGAAGGCGGCACGCTCTTTCTGGACGAGATTGGCGACATGCCGATGGAGGCGCAGACGCGCTTGCTGCGCGTCCTCCAGCAGGGCGAGTACACAACGGTTGGCGGGCGTGCGCCGATCCGCACGAACGTGCGCATCGTTGCAGCGACCAACAAGGACCTGCGCATCCTCATTCAGCAGGGGTTGTTCCGGGAAGACCTGTTCTTCCGTCTGAACGTCGTGCCGTTGCGTCTTCCGCCGCTACGCGAACGCACGGAAGACATCCCCGATCTCGTGCGCCACTTCTTCAAGCTCGCAGCCGCCCAGGGTCTGCCGCTGAAGCATGTCGATGTCGCCGCCCTCGAACGGATGAAAAGGCATCGCTGGCCGGGCAACATTCGCGAACTCGAGAATTTGGTGCGCCGGCTGGCCGCGCTTTATCCTCAAGAGACAATCACCGAGCAACTCGTAGAGACCGAACTGGGGTTCGACTCCGCTCCGCTCGCCGATTTCCGGCCTCCGCCGATCGTGGCGGGCGCTGGCGCGGTTACGCTGCCGGCGGAGCCCGACGGCGCGACGCTTTCGATCTCCGTCGAGCATCATCTGGCGGCCCTGTTCAAGGCCCACGGTGAACAACTGCCGCCTGCGGGTCTTTACCACCGCGTCCTGCGCGAGGTTGAGGGGCCGCTGATCTCGGCGGCTCTCGCCGCTACCCGCGGAAATCAGATCAAGGCGGCCGAATTGCTCGGTCTTAACCGGAACACATTGCGCAAGAAAGTCCGTGAGCTCGACATTCGCTTGATGCGCTCGCCGCGCTGACGCTGGAGCTGGGTCGGCCCACATGTGAATTCCGGGCGCCGGGGCTGAAAAAGTCCCGGCGCTCTCATTTTTGTCGCAATCTTGCAACAGCGTTGCATCAATGCCACGGATTACGGTATCCGGGGCAGGGTCGCGGTCGTGCGACTCGGAGCCCTCCGCGGCCCCGGGGCGAAGAACTCCGCCACACGCCAGAAGCAAGAGCGAATGACCCAGACCCGACCGATCGAAGAGACGGCTGCCCCGCGCGGGCGGCGCTGGCTCGCGCGGATCGGGCCTATCTCGGTGACAATCGCGCTTCTCAGCGCGCTGGCGACGCTGCTCATTTTTGCGGACTACACGCCCATCCGTCCGACGAGCCAGGTCGTGCTCGGGCTTTTCGCGCTCAACGCCGCCATCAGCCTGTTCCTGATGGCGCTCCTGTTCATGGAGGCTCGCCGTCTCATCGCTGCACGCCGCGCACAGGCCGCAGGCGCGCGCATCCACTTCCGGATGGTGGCGCTGTTCTCCGGCATCGCCGCTTTTCCCGCTCTTCTGATGGCGATGGTGGGCTCGGTCACCCTGGACCGGGTCCTCAATCCGGCGTTCCTGCAGGACGTGCGCGGCTTTATTTACACGACCGGTTCGGTCGCCCGCATTTTCCGCGAATCGCAATGCCGCGCGCTGCTGCAGGAAGCAAAGCTGACAGCGACCGACCTCGACCGGGCCAGTCCGCTCTTTACGTCGAACCGCGCGCTCTTCAAGGAGTACTTCGCCGGCCGCGCTCAGGTTCTCGGCTTCTCGTCCGCCGCGATGATGAAGAGGGACGGGTCGGTTATCGAATACGGCACCTCGCCGACATCGCGCATCGTCCAGCCGGAGCGCGGAGATTTCGACGACGCAGCGCGCGACGAGCCTCTTTGCCTGATCCTCGACGAGGGCCGCACCTTCGTGGCGCTTCGGCAGATGCAGAATTTTCCGGACACGTTCATCTACGCGGCCCGCCCCGTCGATCCCCTGGCGACGACGTTTCCCGTTCAGGTGCAAAACCTGACGACCCTGTACGAGGCGTATGAGGCGCACCGGCGAAATATCCAGATCGCCTTCGCGATCATGTATGCGCTGATCGCATTGATCATGCTTCTATCGGCGACATGGCTTGGCCTGTCCGTCGCCAACAGGCTTGTGACCCCCATCCGCCGGCTGATCACCGCAACCGATCAGGTGTCGTCGGGAAATCTCTATGTCCAGGTGCCGGTGCATCAGTCTGACGGCGACCTGGGCCACCTCGGCGAGACGTTCAACAAGATGACGTCCGAGCTACGCCTGCAGCAAAACCGGCTGATCGCCGCGAGCAGGCTCAATGACGAACGCCGCGCCTTCACGGAAGCCGTGCTCGCAGGCGTGCCGGCGGCGATTGTAGGCATAAACGCCAATGGCGTCGTTAACGTGCTGAACCCTTCGGCCACGAAGCTGCTCGACGAGAAGATCGACTTCGATCCTGAACATGCAGCCGGGCGTCCAATCGCCGAAATCGTGCCTGAGCTCGAACCGGTGCTGGAGGAAGCGCGCGCCAGTCATATGCGCACGCATCAGAGTCAGATCACTCTTACGCGCAAGGGGCGCGAACGCATTTTCAACGTGCGCGTCACGACGGAACAATCGCCGAGCGCGGAGCGCAATCAGGTTATCACGCTCGATGACATAACCGATCTCGTGACAGCGCAGCGCACGTCAGCCTGGGCCGACGTCGCACGCCGCATCGCGCATGAGATCAAGAATCCGCTGACTCCGATCCAGCTATCGGCCGAACGTCTGAAGCGCAAGTACGGACGCGTCATCACGGAGGATCGCCAGATATTCGATCAGTGCACGGATACGATCATTCGTCAGGTTGACGACATCAAGCGAATGGTGGACGAGTTCTCCTCATTCGCGCGCATGCCGAAGGCGCGGCTCGAACTCGACGACCTGCGCGCCTGCGTCAGTCAGGTCGTCTTCCTTATGCGCGTGGGGCATCCTGAAGTCACAATCGACGACGAACTGCCCGAAGACCCGTTGTACGTGCATTTCGATCGAAGGCTCCTGTCTCAGGCCCTGACGAACATCGTGAAGAACGCGACAGAGGGCATTTCGGGAGACGAGGAAGGCGAACGGCCCGCGCCGCATATTCTGGTGCGTCTTGAGCGGAATGGCGACGGCGTGATCGCCATCGACGTGATCGATAACGGAAAGGGTTTTCCGAAGGAGAACAGGCAACGCCTGCTTGAGCCGTACATGACGACGCGCGCGGAAGGCACGGGGCTTGGCCTTCCGATCGTGGCCAAGATCCTTGAGGACCATGGCGGCGGCATCGAACTTCTGGACGCGCCCGGCGGGAAGGGGGCCTGGGTGCGTCTGCATTTCTCCGACAGTGGCGAAGCCGTCGCTGACGGGGGGCATTCATCGGCGGTTGGCGCCGCTACGGCAAACGAAAGCGCGAGATAAAAATGGCTGCCGACATTCTCATTGTTGACGACGAGGCCGACATTCGCGAAGGCGTCGCGGGCATTCTATCCGACGAAGGCCACGGCACGCGCACGGCGAAGAATTCCGACGAGGCGCTTGCCGCCATCGAGGCGCGCCGCCCGCACCTCATCTTTCTGGACATCTGGATGCAGGGGTCGCGGCTCGACGGCCTGCAACTGCTTTCCGTGGTCAAGGAAAACCACCCGACTCTGCCAGTCGTGATGATCTCGGGCCACGGCAATATCGAGACCGCGGTCTCCGCCATCAAGCTTGGCGCCTATGACTTCATCGAGAAGCCGTTCAAGGCCGACCGGCTCGTTCTCGTAGCTGACCGGGCGCTCGAAGCCTCCCGCCTCAAGCGGGAAGTATCCGAACTGCGCGCGAGGGCCGGAGCAACGAACCGCATCGTCGGGAAGTCCCCGGTCATCAATCAATTGCGTCAGGTGATCGAGCGCGTGGCTCCAACGAATTCGCGCATCATGATCGCCGGCGCGCCCGGCGCGGGCAAGGAGCTTGCGGCCCGGGTCATTCATGAAATGTCGCCGCGCGCGCAAGGCCCGTTCGTCGCCATCAACGCGGCGGCCATAACCCCCGAATCCATGGAGGTCGAGCTGTTCGGCGTCGAGGGAGCGGACCCGCGCGGACGCAAGGTCGGTGCGCTCGAGGAGGCGCACGGCGGCACGCTTTACATCGATGAAGTCGGTGACATGCCGCGCGAGACGCAGAACCGCATCCTTCGTGTCCTGGTCGATCAGAACTTCCAGCGCGTGGGCGGCGCGACGCGCGTGCACGTGGATGTGCGCATTATCTCGTCCTCCAGCAAGGATCTGGCGGCAGCCATCGCCGAAGGATCGTTCCGCGAGGACCTGTTCCATCGCCTCGCGGTCGTACCGATCCGCGCGCCCGCCCTTTCCGAGCGCCGAGAGGACATTCCGGAGCTCGTGGAATACTTCATGGATCAGATTTCATCGGCCACGGGGATGCCGCGCCGCCGGATCGGCGCGGATGCGATGGCGGTGCTCCAGTCCCACGACTGGCCCGGCAACATTCGCCAGCTGCGCAACAATGTCGAGCGGCTCATGATCCTGTCGAGCGGCGACCCGGAGGCGGAAATCACGGCAGAAATGCTGCCGTCAGAGATCGGCGCCCTCGTGCCTTCCACGCCAAACGGCGCCGGCGGCGAAAAGCTGATGAGCTTGCCGCTCCGGGAGGCCCGGGAGGTCTTCGAACGCGAGTATCTGGTCGCCCAGATCAGCCGTTTCGGAGGAAATATCTCGCGGACGGCCGAGTTCATCGGGATGGAGCGTTCCGCGCTGCATCGCAAGTTGAAGTCCTTGCAGATCGACTGAGCGCCGAAAGTGTCTGCGCGGCGCAACAGGTCCGCACAAACACGTACATTTGCACTTCAGTTCGTCTTGCGATTCCGGCGAGGGCGTTCTTTACTGGATGCGGACTGAGTGCAATTTGCAAATTACACAATCGCACGAGAAAAATGCGTCTCGCCCCGTCCACTGCGACGACGCGTATCGAGAGGACCAATAATGGCGGCCGAACGCGCCCAAAATCTGCAGGACACCTTCCTGAACTATGTACGGAAGCATAAAGTCCCGCTCACCATCTTCCTCGTCAACGGCGTCAAGCTTCAGGGTGTCGTGACCTGGTTCGACAACTTTTGTTTGCTGCTGCGTCGCGACGGGCACTCGCAACTCGTCTACAAGCACGCCATATCCACGATCATGCCCGGCACGCCGATCCAGATGTTCGAAACGGCGGAGGAGGGTGGGGACAAGCCCCAGTCCTGACCGGCGCACGCGGAGCGCGCTTGAACGACAACGACACACAACGCGCTCAGGGGAACTCGCAGGGGTTCGACCTTGAGCGCAAGCTTGCCCAGAACACCCGCACACTCGTGGTGGGGCCTTATCTTACTGAACGTGCTGCATCTCGGGCTGGCCAGACCCGCCTCTCGCCACGCGACGCTCAGGCCCGCATAGAAGAAGCGGAAGGCCTCGCCCGCGCCATCGACCTCGACGTGGAGGGCGCGGTTATCGCCCCTCTGAGCCAGATCCGACCCGCCGCCTATCTCGGCCCTGGCAAGGTCGATGAGATCGCCGCGCAGGTCAAGGAAAGGGAGATCGGCCTCGTAGTGGTCGATTGCGCGCTCTCGCCGGTGCAACAGCGCAACCTCGAGAAGTCCTTCGGCGCGAAAGTCATCGACCGCACCGGTCTCATTCTCGAAATCTTCGGCCGCCGCGCCAGGACCCGCGAGGGCGCCCTGCAGGTGGAACTCGCGCATCTCAACTACCAGAAGTCGCGCCTCGTGCGGTCATGGACCCACCTTGAGCGTCAGCGAGGCGGCTTCGGCTTCCTTGGTGGGCCCGGTGAAACGCAGATTGAAACCGACCGCCGGCTTATTCAGGAGCGCATGACGCGTATCGAGCGCGACCTGGAAGGCGTGAAAAAGACGCGGGGCCTGCATCGGAAGCAGCGGCAGGACGTTCCCTATCCGGTTGTCGCGCTCGTCGGGTACACCAACGCGGGCAAGTCTACACTCTTCAACCGGATGACGCGTGCGGAGGTCCTCGCCAAGGACATGCTCTTCGCCACGTTGGATCCTACGCTGCGAGCGGTAAAGCTGCCGCACGGCGAGCGGATCATGCTCTCTGACACCGTTGGCTTCATCTCCGACCTGCCGACGATGCTCGTTTCAGCTTTCCGGGCGACGCTGGAGGAGGTGATCGAGGCGGACATTGTATTGCACGTTCGCGACATTTCGCACGAAGACTCGGAGGCCCAGAGCGAAGACGTCGAACGGATTCTGCACGATCTCGGAATCGAACCGCACGATCCGCGCATCATCGAGGTCTGGAACAAGGTCGACCTCCTGCCTGACGACCGCGCGCAGGCGCTGAAGAATCTCGCCGGACGAAGCGGCGGCCGGTCCTGCGTCGTGTCCGCCGTGACAGGCGAGGGGGTCGATGCGCTCCTGGACAACGTCGAGAAGCGCCTGTCGCAAGACCACGCGCATCTCGCGCTGACCTTGCCAGGTTCGGATGGCGAGGGCCTTAGCTGGATCTATGCGAACACGCAGGTTCTGTCGCGCGCCGACGCGGACACCGGCGACGTAAGTTTCGAGGTCAAGGTCGCGCCAGAACGCCTTGATCGATTTCGGCGCCGCTTCCCCGCCGCGCACGAGGTCAGTGACGCTTCAACACGGCGCGGCGTCGCCTGACGCTTCAGCGCGCCTTCTCGCGCGCCTTCGCCTCATCCCAAAGGGCGTCCATCTCTTCCAGGGAGGAGTCGGCTGGCTTCCGGCCACGCCCGGCGAGCCGCTCCTCGATGTAGGCGAAGCGGCGCTCGAACTTTGCGTTCGCGCCTCGCAGCGCGGCCTCGGGATCCGAACCGGCGTGACGGGCCAGATTGGCGAGCGCAAAGAACAGGTCGCCGATTTCCTCGCGGATCGCTTCGGGCCGGCCCGCTTCGATTTCCTTTTCGAGTTCGTCGCACTCCTCACGGATTTTATCCAGAACCAGACGGGCGTCGTTCCAATCGAATCCGACTTTGGAGGCTTTCTCCTGCAGTTTGATGGCGCGGACGAGCGCAGGCATCCCTTCGGGCACGCCGGACAGGGCGCCGCCGGCCTGCGCCGCGGGCAAGCCGGATGCTGCCCTGGCGGCCGCACGCTCAGTCTTTTCCTGGCGCTTTATCTCACTCCATAGGGTCTTCACCTGATCGGGTGAAAGCTCGCGCGCATCACCGAAAACGTGCGGATGCCGACGGATGAGCTTGGTGGAGATGGCCTCGACCACATCGCCAAACTCGAACAATGCCCGCTCTTTCGCCATCTGGGCATGAAATACGACCTGGAGCAGAAGGTCGCCGAGTTCCTCCTTCAAGTCGACGAAGTCGCGTCGTTGAATGGCGTCCGCAACTTCATAGGCTTCCTCGATCGTATAGGGCGCGATACTGGCGAAATCCTGCTCGATGTCCCACGGACATCCTCCCGCCGGCGATCTAAGTTGAGCCATGATGACAAGAAGATCGTCTATATCCCTGGAAGCCTTCATCAAATCACCAGCGGGCAGGGCGCGCCGAGACGAGCGCAAAAAAAGGGCGCGCTCGCGGCGCGCCCTCGAAATACGTTCCGCGGACCAATCAGGCCAGAGAAATCGCCACGGCCTCGCGGCCCTTGGGCGTCTCGACAACCTTCATGTTCACAGCCTGGCCCTCAGCAAGCTGTTCAATACCCGCCGGGCGCAGGGTCGATATATGGACGAACACGTCCTTTCCGCCGTCGTCGCTCGCGACGAAGCCGAACCCCTTGGTCAGATCAAACCACTTGACTTTGCCCATGACATCCACGGCCGTCGAGGGGTCTGGACCGCGGCGCGGGGGACGGGGGCCATCCGAGAAGGAGCGGGGCGCCTGGGCTGTGGCCGTCGAAAGATCGACCTCATAAACGCGCGTAACCTGAGCGCCCTTCATGCCCTGGCCAACGGTCACCTTGAGCTTGGCGCCGGGAGGAACCGATTCGTGACCCGCAGACTGAAGCGCGCCGATATGGAGAAACGCGTCGCCCTGACCGTTCTCAAGTTCCACGAAGCCAAAGCCCTTGTCGGCCTTGAACCACTTCACGGTGGCGTCGACCGTACTGGCGGGCGGTGCGAAACCGCCCATGTCAGGCGGAGGAGGAGAGAAGCCGCCGCCGAATGGCGACCGGCCCTGGCGCTGCGGCTTGCCGCCGAAATCCATCGGACCATCATCGTCGAAGCCACGTCGCCTCGGCCGAAAATCCTTACCTTTGCTCATAGCTAACTTCAGTCTCCATCAAAGGGTGGCGCCCCAGTCCGGCACCAAGACGGTGCGCGAATCCCTTCGACGTCCGCACGAGTCGTACGTCCCCTGACCCGCTTGACAGATGGCCCTTTGAGCCTTGCTTTCTAACGTTGCCAAATATCGGTCCTGCCGCGCCTGCATAAGAACTGTAGCATTATGACGGCACGGCGCCTACGATAAATTGCGACAATTAGCCTCTGGAACGAAACAAGTTACTGTGTGCCGCAAAAATGCGGCGCCAGATCTCCGTAGTCGCCCGAAGGCTGAAAGCGCCATGTGGCTCAATCGCTTGCCAGGAAAAGGGCCATGCACGCCCGAGCCACTGCGTCGTTCAGCCGAGAGCGGCCATCAGCAGGGACGCACCGCAACTTTGGCCGGCCGCAGAGTCGCCGCCTGAATGCTTCGGGCGATGCAGGATTAAGCGACGCAAGGCCGGCAAACGGTCAAGCGAGCGGTCTCGAACCATTCCTGATCATCACGATCATGCTCGGCTGCCCCAAGCGAGGGAGCTGTCGCACATACGCGATTCGCATAAGACATATTATGGAACCACCGTGCTTGGATGAACTGTCAAAAGTCCAACCGCATGCCGTCGTATGCGGCGATCACGCCCTTCGGCAACTCGGAACTGAGCGTGTCGTAATCGAGATCCGTGTGAAGGTTCGTAAGGACGGCGCGCCGGGGTTTCATCCGCGAGATCCATCCCAGCGCCTGCTCGAGGCAAAAGTGACTGGGATGGCGCGTGTAGCGCAGCGCGTCGATAATCCAGAGGTCGAGGCCTTCGAGGAACGGGACGCTCTCGTCGGGAATGGCGACGACATCGGGCGTGTACGCCATGTCCGCGAAGCGGAAGCCAAGCGCATCGATGTCGCCGTGGTTCAGACGGAACGGCAGAGCGCCGACGAGCCCGCCTGGCCCGTTGATCGTCACAGCGATGCCGTCGGACAGCGGCTTCGGGTTTACCAGCGGCGGATACTGGCTGCCCGGCGGCGTCTCGAAGATATAACTGAAGCGGGCGCGCAGCGCGGCTTCCGTCATTTCGTCCATGTACAGGTCCACACGGTGGCGCATCTTGATCACGAGCGGACGAACATCGTCGATGCCGTGCGTGTGATCAGCATGGGAATGCGTGACGAGAATGCCGTCGATGCGCGTGGTTCCCGTCCCCAAAAGCTGGTCGCGAAGATCAGGCGACGTGTCCACGAGGACGATCGTGGAGCCTTCCGCGCCGACCTGCTCCACCAAAATCGAACAGCGCCGGCGGCGGTTTTTCGGGTTGGCCGGGTTGCATGCGCCCCATTCGCCACCCACCCGCGGCACGCCGCCCGATGAGCCGCAGCCCAGGATGACGACGCTGCGGCTCATGCGGACAATCCCGGCATTTTATTGAATAAACGCAGTGCGTTATCAGTTGTTCTTGAGGCGATCTCTTCGGCGCTCAGCCCCTTGATTTCGCCCAGAACTTTCGCCGTATCGGCAACCCACGCCGGCTGGTTGGGCTTTCCCCGGTGCGGCACGGGCGCAAGGAAGGGTGCGTCGGTCTCAACCAGGAGGCGATCCAGCGGCAGGTCGCGCGCAATATCGCGCAGGCCCTGCGAGTTCTTGAAAGTCAGCACGCCCGAGAACGAAACATATAGCCCAAGTTCGATTCCGGTTTCCGCCAGCATGCGCGAAGCGGTGAAGCAGTGGAGCAGGGCCTTGAAGGCGCCCTTCCCCATCTCGTCGCGCAGGATCGCGGCGACGTCATCGTCTGCGTCGCGTGCGTGAATGACGAGCGGCAGGCCGGTGCGCCGCGCAACCTCGATATGCGTGCGGAAGACCTTCGCCGCCACGTCGCGCGGGCTCTTGTCGTAGTGGTAGTCCAGCCCGGCCTCGCCAATGGCGACGCATCGCGGATGGCTCGCCATGGCGGCGAGGTCGGCTGCCGAGACATCGGGCTCTTCGTGCGCCTGATGCGGATGTGTGCCGACCGAAAACCAGACGTTGTCGGCGGCTTCGGCGATTCCGCGGTAAACGTCATATTTCTTGACGCGGGTCGAGATCGTAATCATCCGGCCAACGCCGGCGGCTTCCGCGCGCGCCCTTACGCCCGGCAGGTCCCCTGCGAATTCCGGAAAGTCGAGGTGGCAGTGCGTGTCGATCAGCATCAGGACTTCGGCTTGCTGTTCGGAGTTGCGCCCTCCTCCGTCTCGATGTAGCGCGGGAAGACCGGTTGCGGCCCGGGCAGGGCGAGGCCGCCCGGAATCCTTCCCCCCTCGCCCGCACTAGAGAAGTCGCGCGCATCCGCGCCAGCGCCGACGAGGTCGAGCAGCTTGCCAGCGGCAGTCGGAATGAACGGCTGCGCCAGGATCGCAACGTTGCGGATGACCTCCGCCGTCGTCCAGAGAATCGTGTTCATCCGTTCGGGGTCGGACTTGCGTTTCGCCCAGGGCTCTTCCGAAGCGAAATAGCGATTGGCGTCCGCTACCACGCGCCAGATTTCGGCAAGCACGAGATGGAGCGCGAAGTCCTTCATGTGGTCCCGGGCGCGGTCTGGGAGGCTCCAGGCTTGCTCGAGGATGGTGCGATCCGTCTCGGAGAGGGGGCCGGGGACGGGCGCCCTGCCCTCGCAATTCTTTGCGATCATGGACAGTGATCGCTGCGCGAGATTGCCGAGGTCGTTGGCGAGGTCGGCGTTGATGCGGTTGACGATCGCCTCGTGCGAGTAATTGCCGTCCTGCCCGAAAGGCACTTCGCGGAGGAAGAAATAGCGCAGCTGGTCCACGCCATAGTGGTCGGCGAGCGTGACCGCATCGACCACATTGCCGACGGACTTCGACATCTTCTCCCCGCGGCTGAACAGGAAGCCATGCACGACGATCTGCTTGGGAAGGGCGACGCCGGCAGACATCAGAAAGGCTGGCCAGTAGACGGCGTGGAAGCGCGAAATGTCCTTCCCGATTACGTGCGCCTCCGCCGGCCAATAGCGCCACTGCGGAGCGGTCTCATCCGGGTAGCCGCAAGCCGTGATGTAGTTCGTCAGCGCGTCGACCCAGACATACATCACATGCCGCTCGTCGCCGGGGACGGGCACGCCCCAGTTGAACGTGGTGCGGCTGATCGAGAGATCCTGCAGCCCGCGCTTCACGAAGGCGACGATCTCGTTGCGGTACTTCTCGGGGGTGATGAAGTTCGGGTTGGCTTCGTAGTGCGCGAGCAGGCGCTCGGCGTAGGCGGAAAGCCGGAAGAAATAGCTTTCCTCCTCCATCCATTCGACAGGCGTGCCGTTGGGCGAGTTTTTCGACCCGTTCGGCCCGTCGGTGAGTTCGGTCTCGTCGAAGTAGGCCTCCTCGCGCACCGAGTACCAGCCGGAGTATTTCGCCAGATAGATGTCGCCCGACTTTTCCATGGCGCGCCATATGGCCTGCGAGGCCGCGTAGTGGCGCGGCTCCGTCGTGCGAATCACATGATCGGCGCGTGCGTTCAACACTGCGCCCATCTCGCCGAATTGCGCGGCGGTGCGGTCGGCGAGTCCCTGCGGGGTCAGTCCCTCGCGGGCCGCCGTCTGCTGCATCTTCAGCCCGTGCTCATCCATGCCGGTGATGAAGTAGACGTCCTTGCCGTCCAGCCTGTGAAAGCGGGCGATCGCGTCTGTGGCGATACGCTCGTAGGCGTGGCCGATGTGGGGCTTCCCGTTGGCGTAGGGAATAGCCGTGGTGATGCAGAAGGTCGGGCGCGCAGCCATTGGATTTCCGGTGATCAGCCGCGATCGGCGCTCACCGCTGCGGCAAGATCTGCAAACATGGTCAGGACGAGCGGCCGACGGTCGAGGTTGAGCGCCTGCGTCTCGCGGGCCGAGGCGGCGATCTTCTCCCATACCTGAGCCAAGGGCGCAAGGCTGCGGGGCGATGCGCCCGCGGTCGCGCTGCGGCGAATGTGTCCGTCGATCCAATCGTAGACGAGGGTCATGACCGCCTCGAACACCTCGCCTCCCTCCCTGCCCTGAGTGGCGTCGGCAAGCGCGTGAACCGCTCGCCAGTCGACCTCCGGGAGAAGGGACAGCAAACGCTCGACGTCGTCGGCAACGCCAACGCTCGCGCTCTCAAGGAAAAGCATCGCATCCCTCACCGAGCCGGACGCCCGGACGGCGGCCGCCTGCAGGTCCTTGTCCGAAATTGCGGGAGCGTCCTCGCCCATGGCCCGAATAGCCGCGATCACGTCGGCGTCAGCGAGTGGCGAAAGCACAAGGAGCCGGCAGCGGGAACGGATCGTAGGCATCGTCGCCGCCGGCCGGTGCGCCACGATCAGGAACAAGGATTTCGGCGGCGGTTCCTCGATTATCTTCAGCAGCGCATTCGCGCTCGACTTGTTGAGATCCTCGGCGCAGTCGACAATCGCCACGCGCCATCCGCCTTCGCTCGCGGCGCGGTGAAAAAGATCGATCGCCTTGCGCACATCGTCGATGCGGATTTCAGTGAAGTGCTTTTTGGTCTTCGGGTCCCATTCCCTGCGCAGGAGAGCGACGTCGGCATGGGATTGCGCGACGATGCGGCGGGCGGCCGGATGGTTCGGGTCGACGTGCAGATCGGTGGCGCACTGCACGGCGGGCAGACGCGGATCGGGGTTGGCAAGGACGAAGCGCGCAACCCGCCACGCCAGCGTCGCCTTGCCGATTCCCTCCCGGCCGCCGATCAACCAGGCTTGCGGCAAGCGCGCCTCGCGATAGGCGGTGAGGAATTCGGCTTCCGCCGCCACGTGACCGAACAACCGTTCCGTTTCCCGCGGATGCGGGGCGCCGGGCAGGCGGTCGCTTTCGGGCGGCGCCTCGTCCACGGGGGAACGCCGGCTCATGCGGCGTCTCCAGGGCGGCGCGGGGCGACGACCAGCAACCGCTCACTGACGGCCGCCCAGATCGCCTCCTCCACCGCCTCCGGCGCGGCTGAGCCGTCGACGACTGCGCAGCGGCCAGGCTCCGCTGCGGCAATGTCGAGGAATGCGCGGCGGAGCGCCTCATGGAAGCTCTGCGCCTCGGCCTCAAAACGGTCTGCGGATGCTGAACGCGCCCGGGCGCGGGAGAGCCCGACCTCGGCAGGCACGTCGATCACCAGAGTCAGGTCCGGCGTCGAACCGGCGACCGTCACGCGTTCAAGCTCTCGCATGAAACGTGGGTCGAGGTTGCCGAGCGCACCCTGGTAGGCGCGCGTCGAGTCGGCGAAACGGTCGCAGATAACCCAGTCGCCGCGAGCGAGCGCCGGACGAATCGTGCGGTCGAGATGGTCGATGCGGGCGGCGGAAAACATGATCGCTTCAGCAGCGGGCCCAAGCGGAGCCACCGCTCCGGACAGGATCACGCCGCGAATTTCTTCCGCCAGCGGCGAACCGCCCGGTTCTCTCGTGAGAAGGGACTCTATGCCGCGCGCGCGCAAACGGGCCGCCAGACGCGCAGCCTGCGTCGATTTTCCAGCCCCCTCCCCGCCTTCGAGGGTGACGAAGCGGCCGCGCGAAATCTGATTCGTCATCCGCTCTTGAACACGTAACGCCTGAAGAGCCCGCCAACCCACTCCATCCCCGCGTCAAGGGCGCGCCGGTGCAGGCCTCCGACCTCCACGTCTTGGGCCGCGCGCAGCGGAATGTCGAGAGCGAGCGTCTTCCCGCGATACACCCTGAGGCGGGCGATCTGGTCCCCCGCCTTGACCGGGGCGACGATTGGACCCTGCCATACGATGCGTCCGCTGAGACGCTCGCTCGATCCACGCGGCGCCATGACGCGAACGGCCGTGTCGGCGATCAGCGGCACGGAGCCGGCGGCGCCTCCGTAAACGCTCGCCGAGCCAATCACTTCGCCCTTCGCGAACAACGCGCGATGATCGAAGGCGCGCAGGCCCCAGACCAGCAGTTTGCGCGCTTCGTCGGCGCGGTCGCGCGCCGTCTTCAAGCCGTTGACGACCACGACGAGGCGCGTGCCGCTTTCAACCGCAGACCCGATGAGGCCGAACCCGGAATCGTCGATGTTGCCAGTCTTGAGGCCGTCCGCGCCTATGTTCATGGTCAGGAGCGGATTGCGATTGAGCTGGCGGATCCTGTTCCAGGTAAACTCCGTCTCGCCGTAAATCTTGTAAAGGTCGGGATATGTGCGGATGACGTGCACGCCGAGCGTCGCGAGGTCGCGGGCCGTTGTTTTTTGCTCCGCGTGGAAGGCGCCCCAGGAGTTCTTGAACGTCGACCGCGACATGCCGAGCTCGCGCGCGCGCTGCGTCATTGCGGCAGCGAACACCTCGTCGGTCCCGCGCATGCCTTCCGCCAGCGCGATCGCGGCGTCATTTCCCGACTGGATGATGATGCCGCGCAAAAGGTCGATGACCCGAACGTTGCTGTTAAGCGCCGCGAACATCGTCGAACCGCCCGACGGTGCGCCGCCGCGCCGCCATGCATTCTCGGAGATTGTAAATGTCTGTTCCGGATCGAGACTGCCGTCCTTGATCGCCTTGAAGGCGATTTCGGCGGTCATCACCTTCACCATTGAGGCGGGGGACATCAGTTCGTCGGCGTTCTTTTCGAACAGGACGCTGCCGGAATCGGCGTCAACCAGAATCGCGTATGGCGCGCTCGTCGTGATCGACTGCGCACGCGCCGGGACGGGCGCGGCCAACGCCGCCACAGCGACCAGCAGGCACATGATGCAGGTAAGCGGCGACATCTGAATTCCCGAACGCGCGGCGCTACGCGCCTCTTCCGTTGCGGGAAATGTGCACGCGAACAAAAACTTTCGCAATGCGCTCGTCGACAGCCCTCACCGGAGCGGCTGCAAGCCGTCGAGGTTCACACCGTCGAAGGGCCCACGCTTGATGAGCGTGGAGGCGACCGGCGAAGGCTCGGCGAAGAAAGCCGGTTGCGGCGCGCGACGCCGGGTCGGGCCGATCGGCGTGTCCGCTCCGGGAATGGTGCCGAGATCGAGCGGGCGCGGCGGCGGCAGCGGCGCATAGGCGGGGAAAGACGCCACCAGAAGCGCGCCGGAAGCCGTTGCGGCCTGGGTCGGGTTCTGCTGAGCGACGCCGGACGGCGCACGCGTGGGCGGCATAGCGGCCGTTGCGGCGACGACAGTCGTCTCCGGCGGCGCGGGCGGCTGCGCGGGTATGCTGGCGACCGATGGCGGGGCAGGCTCGGGCTCGGACGCAGGACGGCGGGGAAGTTGCGCCGGCGCCTCCGCGACCATTGTCACCGGGGCCGACGTCGGTCCGTCGAGCATCGCGGGCCGCCCGTCCGTACGAAGGGTCGCGAGCAAGGTCGAATCGTCCGAACCGGCCAGGCCCGCCGGGCCGACATAATCAACTTTCACGCGGCCGGTGCCGGAGCGCCGGAAATCGAGGGTTTCGGCGACTTTCTGGGATACGTCGAGCACGCGGCCGGCATGGAAGGGGCCGCGGTCATTGACGCGGACAATAACCGAATAGCCGTTCTTGAGGTTAGTCACGCGCGCATAGCTCGGAAGCGGCATGGTCGGGTGCGCGGCGCTGAGTGCGCGCATGTCGTAGACTTCACCGTTGGCGGTGCGCCGTCCGTGGAACGCCGATCCATACCAGGAGGCGTTTCCGGTGATCGTGTAGCCTGGCTTCACTTCGCGCGGGACGTATCGTTTGCCGGCGACCGTGTAGGGGCGACCGACCAGGCGCTGGCCGCCGCCGCGCGGTACGGCCTGACCATCCGCGACAACGCGTTCGCTGGCCGGTCCGTACTTCGAGGACGGGAAATACTCCGAGGTGCGCGCGCGCGCGCCCGGCTTGACCGGATCCTGAGCGCAACCTGCCAGCACTGCGGAGAGAGCGCCGAGTCCCGCAATAAGGAGGCCCGGAGAGGCGTGACGCGGACGGGCTCGGGACGAATCGAACATCAGGCGGGGGGCACCAGAGACGCAACGCGCTTCCGGAACCGTGCCGCCAGAAGCCTGCGCGGAAAGATGAATGAACAGCCTTGCGAAAGCCTTAACAGTCAAACTCTGCCCTGCCCCCGTCTGCTGCGCCTGCGCTCAGTGACGGCCAAAATGCGCCCGAATTGGGGCGCAATGTATCAGGATCAAAAACGAGCGCCACAGCCGCTGGCGAAAATGCTCCAAGTCAATTAATGACGGTCGCGCGCCGCTTCGCCGGCGACGCGGAAGGGTGGCCGAGTGGTTTAAGGCAGCGGTCTTGAAAACCGCCATAGGTGAAAGCCTATCGTGGGTTCGAATCCCACCCCTTCCGCCAATGCTTTTCAAGGCATTGATTGACCCTAACTCACTGACGATGAGCCGAAAAAAGACGCGAACTGCTACCCCGGACTGCTACTCTGAGGTCAGCGACGACGTGAGCCATCCACGCCGGTTTTCGAGAGCCAGAATCTTCTAGTTCAACGCGAGGCGCCCGGCCGATGTTTCGGATCGCCTTCGGTTTGACACGCGCTGGCATCAACTCTTGGCTCGTCACGACGTCCGCCTTGAACAGGGGACGGACGAGTATCGAGCCTTCCGGAACGAGTTCCTGCACGCCCATGTTCGCGCTTTCGACCTGATCACGTCCCGTTACGGCGGGGTGAGGCGCCTCAGCAGCGTCGGTATGGAGCGCAACCGTGTGTCTTTCCACTCCAGGCGCACCACGGAGCGGAGCTACAGGCTCCTCACGAGCCTATGACGCCGAGGGCCAGCGCACTGCCGATCAGGAACATCAACCCCGCGACGGTCAGGCGCACGACGTCCATCGTCGCCTTCTTCAAGTATCGCGAACCAAGCCACGCACCAGCGAATGCAGCAACGCTGCCAACTGCAATCAGCCATTTCTGACGTTCGCCGAGTTCCGCAGAGGACACAGCAAACGTCCCGAAATAGGTTGGCACGCGCGCAAGGTCGATGAAGATAGAAACCAGCACACCCGTGGCGATGAATTGCTTTGCATCAAGGCCTGTCCGCAGCAGGAACATGGAGCGCAGCGCGCCCTGCTGCCCGGTGAGCCCGCCGAAGAAGCCCGTGGCCGCGCCGCCGATAGGCACGAGTTGCGGTGGCGCCTGTAGCTTCTGGAACCATGGGGTCATCTCAAGGGCCGCGAAGACTATGAGGATCGCACCGATGAGGACGCCCGCTGCGGAGGGGGTGAACTCGTACCCGAGCGCGCCCCATCGGAACGCCGATTGCTCCCCAAGCAAGGTCAGGATGAACGCGCCAAGGATCGCGCCGGGGACCGCAGGGAGGCCGAACTTCAAAACCGTTGGCCAGTGCGCCGTTTGGTACACGAGGCCGCCCTTGAACAAACCATTGAGGAGGTGAACGACGGCGGTGGCGGCGACGGCCGCAGGAGCCGTAAGGAATAGCGCGAAAGCTGGCAGTAGCAGTGTGCCGAGCCCGAAGCCCGAAAAGAACGTCAAGCACGAAGCCGAGAAGGACACCGCAGCGATCAGTACAAAATCCATCCCCACTCCCAGCCATTTGCGTATCTCAGGACCGGATATACTCACGCGCGCCACTTTGCACGAACTCTTCCGGCGTCCTTCTCACGCGCCCCTGCCCGGACTGTACTGAGCAGCCGCTTCCACGAGCAATGGAATCTTCGCTTGTGCGCGTGGCGAGGAGAAGGCAATGACCCGCGGCACACGCCTTCTACAACGTCCTGACGGGATCAAACCGGACCAACCGGTGGCCGGCTACGCCAATGATTCAAGGGCGCTCCGCATAGCCGACGCGGCCAAGCGGCTGAATAACACCGCGAACCTTGACTGACTCCGTCACAGCTCGTTCGGCGCGTCCCCGAGCCCTCCTGCTTCCCCGAGCGAGTATGCCAGAAAGGTATTCGAACATGCGCGCCGGCGCCTGCGTGACCAGCAAACATTCTTTCGCCGGCCAACGCGAACCCCGCGCGCATATTCGGCCAGCGCGCCAGCGGGGATTTGATTCCACTTCATCTGAATACGATCTTGCCAGGCGGGCCCGGCATGATGCGCTTTTCTCGCCCGCACATGTTTCGGTCGTCTGAATAATTGGTGCGACAGCCAATCGGGAAGATGCGCCCCCGATACGATTCAGCGCGATCAGTTCATTCGTTGCCCCTGATCTGCGGGCACAGTCACTGGGGAGCCACAGCAGCGCGCATAGCCAGAGGAGGTTTCTGTGTCCGTGTTGTCGCTCCGGGCAAAGCGACTAAAGCGAATTTCGCCGCCATCGGGAAAACCATGCGGCCGTCGCTGCAGAGGCCAGGATGACGACAACGCAGCCAACCACCAGGCTGGCGTTGTATGGCGTCCCTCTTGAATAGAAATTTGCGATCCCGATGAGCGCCGCAAGTAAGCCGACGCCGATCGCGCCACTGACCATATCTGCAGCGAAACGCACCCTTCTGTCCGCAGTCCGCTTCTCGTCGCTCTGTCCGCCCAAGGCGTCGCGTTCGGCTTGAACCTTCTTGTAGCCGGCGCCTAAAATAGCCCGTTTATCGCTGTCCGAAAGATCAGCCATAGCACTTCCCTCCCTAGAAATTAGAGATGACGCTACGCCTAATTAACCCAGTGTTCCATTAGATTCTTGCAGCTGCCTCACTCGGCCATCACAAATCGCTTCAGCCCTTAAGCGAAAGATGGCGGATTTCATAGGAACGGTGAGTTGGATTTATCTTCGCAGAGTCCGAAGTTTGTGGAGCAGTGCGGAACTTGCGGGATCTCCTCCATGGGAAACATCCCTTTCTCCGAAGAAATTCGCCTCAAACCGCGCGCCCGGGGGCATCGGACGCGCCTTGCTGGCGCTCTGGCGTGGCTACGAGACGCGCTCGACGAGCTTTTCGATAATTCGGGATGTTCGTTAACGGCCCGCGGCCGCGTTATGTGCGCTCGCGCACTTCGGCCTTCAGCGGCCATGCTATTGGTGATCGCGTGTCGAGTTCCCGCCCTCTGGGGCGGGTTTCATGCTTCGTGGAGTACAACTTGCCGACGATTATCGAATTCAAGACGGACCGGGAGTTCAGCGCCAACGAAATGATGGCGATCAACCTCGACCAGGTGACGACCATTCGTGACTCCGGCAGTGGCTACACAAAGTTCTATTTTCAGAGCGACATCGCCGGGCTGCCGTTCATCCCCGTCAAGGAGGAGTACGACGAGGTGATGCGCAAGATCGCGCAGCACACGGGCAAACCGACCAACATGGGGTCGTCCGCGCCACTCAAGGCCGTGGGGTGACGCGGGCGTGGGCCTGCTTTGACTTGAGCAAGCCCCGGCTCTACCCTGTATTTAAAGGATTAACGCAAAATATTGACCGTGTTCGAAAACCCTGGTCTTGAGCAGTTGATCGCGGACGCCATCGCCACGCACGCGCGCGTTCGCGCCCTGACGGACGCCGACGGAGCGCGCTACTGGCTGAAGGTCGCGGAGCAAACGACTGGCGTCCGCCGTCTGCAGAAGGGCGACGCCCGCCGCGCTTTGCGGGCTGAAGAGAAGGCGCTGGACCGTCTTTCGGCCCTCGGCCTGCCGGTCACGCCCATCGTCGCGCGAGGCCCCGGCTACCTCATCCTGCCGGACGCAGGCCCTACCCTCGACAAGCTACTGCGCGACCCGGCGGCCAACCCGGAAGATCGCATTCGCGGTTTCGCCGCCGCGGGGGAAGGTCTGGCGCGGTTGCACGAGGCGGGCTACGCGCACGGACGACCGGCGATCCGCGACATCTGCTGGCGGGACGGCCGCGCCACGTTCATTGACTTTGAGCGCTTCCGCGACAAGCCTCGCAGCAGGACGGCGCGGGCGCTCGACGTCCTCCTATTCGTTCACAGCTGGTTCGCACGGCGGGCCGATACAGGTCCGGAATTGGTCGCGGCCATCGACGCCTATCGCGCCAACGTCGACCCCGCTCTCTGGCGCGCGGTCATTCTGACCGGAAATCTGCTCCGGCCCCTCGCGGCGGCCTCAACCGCCGTGGGGCGATTCCGGCCACGCTCGCGCGACCTGCACGCGCCGGGCCGCGTCGTCGCGTGGCTGCGTTCCGTTCAGTAAGCTGAGCCCAGATGAACAGGCGAGCCAGCGCACAGCAGGATGGCGCCGCGACGCCCCTACCCCGATGACAGCCCGGGTAATCGAATACGTCCCCGAAACGGGTACGCCGATCATAATCGCGGAGGAACGTGTGGTCGCTCCGCCAGGGGGTGTCATCGCGCTGGCTGCGCCTCATCCGGAGGTCAATTTGAAATAAAGAATGACCGCAAGAAAACAAAGGCTAACGGCGTTTGCGGCGACGATTACGACGTCCGCTCGCATGAGACCGTAAGCAACCCAGAGGGCGATTCCCGCGGTGAGCGTCACAAACATCCGCAGGGAGAGATCATCCGCCTTGCCAGTCACCCAACATTTGCGAACCTGCGGCAGATAGGAAATCGTCGTGCAGAAGGCTGCGAGCGACCCAACGAGAGTGTCCATTTCGTCTCCGGATGCTAATGGCGCCCGTCAACCCGGCGGAAGCGACAAAAGTTCGCTCCTGTTATTGTTGAGCTGGACACATTACGGGGCCCACGCATTAATGAGATTAGGGGGCGGTAGCTTGACGGATGACGCCTCATGCCATTGACGCCGCAAGTAACCATAGCCAACGGCCCTATCCTAATCGTCGAGGACGATCTCTTCATCGCCCAGGAACTGGCGAACGCTTTCCGCGCTTCCGGCGCGCCGATGACCGAACCGGTCACCAATATTGACTCCGCCTCGCGCCTTATCGACAGCCAACCCGTCGGCCTGGCGGTTCTGGACATCAAGGTGGGCGGGGACATGGTGTTTCCACTGGCGAGCCGCCTCCTGCAGCGTTCGATCCCGATCGTTTTCGCAAGCGGCTATCCGCCGGATGTCATCCCTCGCGAATTCGAAGGCGTGCCCGTCATCGAGAAGCCCTACAACGCGCCAGAAGTCGCCCGCGCGCTCATGAAGGGACCGGCTCCATCGCGGCCGCCATGGAGCTTCAAGAACAGGCTGCTTTCGATCCTCCCGCACGAGCTCGTGCGTGAACTGCGGCGTCACGCGAGCATGACGCCGTTGCGCCCCGGCCAGGTGCTGCAGCGGCCGGGGGCGCCTCTGCAGCACGTATGGTTTATCGAAAGCGGCCTGTGCATCCTCGCGCTTCGAAACTGCGGCGTTGAAGTCGGGCTTATCGGACGGGAAGGCGCCGTTGGCGTCGAAGCGTGCGTCGGTATGCAGGCTGGCGCGAACTCGGCGTTCAATTGCTCCGTCGCGGCGCCGGGCGCCGCCGTCCGCGTCGCTGCGGACGCAGCCCGCGAAATCCTTGCTCGTTCCCCCTCCGGACGCGAGGCTTTCCTGACCTTCCTGCGCGACCTTCACGCGCAGACCGCTCGCACACTCGAGGCGGCGGCGCGAATGGGCATCGGCGCGCGCGTGGCGCGCTGGCTGTCGATGGCGTGCGAGCGGGTTGGCCAGGACATTCCGGTCACGCACGACATGCTTTCGATTTACCTTGGAGTGCGCCGCGCAAGCGTGACGGAAGCTCTCCATGAGCTTGAAGCGGCTGGCGGCATAGAGTGCAGACGCGGGCGAATCCTCGTGCGCGACATGGCCCGTCTGCAAACCTGCCTTCGCGCCGACCGATATGGCAAGGTGTGAAGCAATCCGATTAGAGCGCCGGCGTGAACTATGTACGGAACCGCATGGTTCCTTCGCCGTTCTCCGTAACACATCAACGGAGGACGAATATGCCGCGTCAACGACGCCTTATGGGACCGAGGAAGAAAGTCGATATCGCCTCGCTGCGTGAAATGCCGCGTGAGGAAAGGCTGCGCCTGTTGATTGAGACCGTCGCGGAATGTGGCGGAAAGCCGGAGTCGCTCAATGGCGATATGTTCCGGCGCCGGCTGTCGGCGGCCCAGCAAGTCGGCAGACACTAAGCCCGGGCGGGCCGTCGCACTATTGCGGCTCGATGCCGCTTGCCTTGACGGCCGCCGCCCATTTGGCGATGTCGGCTTTCACAAAGCCCGCAAGATATTCTGAGGTGCGACGCTCCGGCGCGGCTACCGACGCGCCGAGCTTTTCGAGTTGCGCCCGCACAGACGGCGTTTCGATGGCTTCGACGGAGGCTTGACGCAACCGGGCCACGACCGGCTGCGGCGTCCCCTTTGGTAGTAAGAACGCAGGCCACGTGTCCGCCTCGACGCCGGCCACGCCCTGCTCCTTCGCGGTTGGAAGGCCCGGCAGAACAGGCGAACGCACGGAAGACATCAGCGCAATCGGCTTGACGGTTCCGCCCTCGATCTGCGGAGCGGCCGTCAGCACGATCTCGCAGAGAAAATCGATCCGTCCGGTCTGCAGGTCCTGCATCGCCGGGCCCGTGCCGCGATACGGGACGTGCTGTATCTTTGCGCCGATTGCATTTGTCAGAAGGGCGCAGCCGAGATGGGTTGCAGAGCCGACGCCTGCGGAACCGTAGTTCAGCTTGGAGGCGTTCGCTTTCGCGTAAGTGACGAATTCCGCGAGGCTCGCGGCCGGCAGGTCCTTGCGCGTGATCAGCACAAGGGGGATTTCCGCCATCAACAGCACCGGCTCGAAATCGGTTACCGAGTTGCAGAGCGGCTGCTTGTAAAGATTTTGCGAGTGCGTGTGCGTCGCGATTGTTCCAAGCAGAACGGTGTAACCGTCAGGATCTGCGCGCGCCACCCGTTGTCCGCCCACCATTCCGCCAGCGCCTGGCACGTTCTCGACGACAACCTGCTGCCCAAGCAATGGGGTCAGCCGCTCGGCCATAATGCGGCCGAAGACGTCAATGGGCCCGCCGGCCGCCGCAGAGACGACGATCTTGATCGGCTGTCTTGGCCAGTCCTGCGCAAACGACGCGGTCGACATTGTCGCCACGACCGCAAGCGCAGCCGCAAGACGTTTGAAAACGCGCATGAAGTCACCTCCCGTTCGCGGGCATGATGGCACGAAGCGCGGCGCTTCGCGAGGCTGATCGATGCGCTTAAGCCCACGGTGGCGCGGGCGCGTGGGCCCGGGTAAAAGGCGAGGCAGAATCGCGGGAGGATCGAATGGTCGCGCTTGGCGGCGAAGGCCGCCCCAACACCATAACCCGGTGGCTGTCGAGCACGCCTCGGCGCACCTTCATACTCTATCCGGTCCTGATTTTCCTCGTCGAAGCTTTCGTCCATGGCGACCGCATGGCCTTCACCCCCTCAGGACTTCTCCTCATGGCGTGGGGCTATGGCCAGTACCGGCTGAGCGGCCTGTATCGCACGCGGATGGGCGGCGGCGGCCCTGGAATCGACAAGCCTCCCCATACGCTCGTCCAGAGCGGCGTCTACGCCTGGATACGAAACCCGATGTACCTCGGCCACCTCATCTTCATGACCGGTCTTATCGTGTTGTTTTCATCGTGGGCGGCAGCGGCGCTTCTGGCTTTTCACTTGTGGTGGTTCCAGCAGCGCGTTCTCGAAGATGAGAAGCACATGCGAGAGCTCTTTGGTACGAAGTTCGATGACTATGCCTCACGCGTGAGACGCTGGGGGCTTTTTTGACCGATGTCCGCGGGGGACGCGGCCTACTCCTGGCAAGCCTTTGCATAGCCGGACTTGCCGCGAATGTTTCCGGCCGAACGGTCGAACCGCTGATAACGATCATATCGGCCGAGTTCGCAATCGGCGTCGCCGTCGCGGCGCTCCTGTCTTCCGCCTATACACTTCCCTTTGCGCTTGGCCAGCCGGTGCTCGGACCGATCGGCGACATCTACGGCAAGACGCGTGTTCTGCGGTTCAGCCTTTGGGCGATGACAGCCGCGCTGCTCGCATCCGCCATTGCCCCGACTTTCGAAACGCTGGCGATCGCGCGATTTCTCGCGGGTCTTGCCGCTGGCGGCGTCGTGCCCGCCTGCATGGCGACGATTGGCGACGCTTTTCCGCCGGAGCGAAGGCAGGTCGCCATTTCGATTTTCGTGACGATGGGATTGCTGGCGCAGATCTTCGCAACTGGCGCGTCAGGACTGATAGGCGAAGCATATGGATGGCGCGTGGTGCTAGGCGCGAGCGCAATGTTCGCGCTGGCGGGCGGACTTGCGGCAACCTTCGTGCTGCGCGCACAGCCGCACCAGACTACGCAATCATACAGCGTCCGGGCGGCGGCTGCTAACTACCGAAGCGTGTTTCAAAACCCGAAGGCGGTTCTTTGTTATTCGACTGTATTCCTAGAAGGCGTGGCCCTTTACGGCGTTCTCCCGTACGTGGGGGACATTCTTGGCCGGCAGGGCCAGGGCGGAGCGACGGAAGCGGGCGTCATCATCGGCGCGATGGGTGTTGGCGGTCTCTTCTATGTGACGCTGGTATCGGCGCTGCTGCAGCGCTTCAACCGGCGCCAGTTCATGGCGGCGGGCGGGCTGATCATGACGGCCGGCCTGATCGCGCTTGCCGCGGGCGGTCCGTGGAAAGTGACGGCGGGCGCATTTGCGATCTCCGGCTTCGGCTTCATGTTGCTGCATAATTCGATACAGACGGAGGCCGTGGACCTCGCTCCCGGCGCGCGTCAGTCGGCCTATTCGCTGCACGCCTTTTCGTTCTTTTCGGGCCAGGCTGCAGGGCCGCCCGCATTCGGCGCCGTCGCCGCCGTCGCGGGCGACCGGACGACGCTCGTGATCAGCGCCGCGGTGCTGGCGGCGACGGGAGTGGTGATCGCCCTGCTGTTCGGCCGGCTTGCGCGGCAGGCGTGATCAGTGCGCGGGCGCCGCCGGTTTCACTGAACCGTCGCCCGTTGCGCCTGCATCACGCAAGGTTTCCGGCAGCGGCTTGCCAACCATCGCGTGCGCCTTCTCGCGCGCTTGCTGGAACACGCGGTAGAGCCCCGGAATGATGAACACGCCGACAATGGCGGCTGCGAGCATCCCTCCGAAGACAGCCGCGCCCACGGCCTGTCGGCTCGCCGCGCCCGCGCCTTCGGCGATCACCAGCGGCACCAAGCCCAGGATGAACGCAAAGCTTGTCATCATGATCGCGCGGAACCGAAGTTTCGCCGCCTCCGCGGCGGCATCCTCGACGCTCAAGCCTTGGCGCCGCTGCTCCATGGCGAATTCGAAGATGAGGATCGCGTTCTTTGCTGCGAGCGCCACCAGAACGACCAGACCGATCTGCGCGTAGATGTTGCTGTCCAGCCCCATCAGGAGCAGGAAGCCGAACGCTCCGGCCACCGCGACGCCCACCGACAACATGACGCCTATCGGAAGGGTCCAGCTTTCATAGAGCGCGACAAGGAAGAGATACGCGAACAGGATCGACAGCGCGAAGATGAATCCGGTCTGCCCGGACGCCTCCTTTTCCTGCAGCGCCGTGCCAGTCCAGGAATAGGAATAGCCCTGAGGAAGCGTGCGAGCGGAAATCTGCTCCATCGCCGCCAGAGCCTGACCGGATGAAACGCCGGGCGCAGGGCCCCCGTTAACAGTGATCGATCGCTGGTTGTTGTACCGCTGAATGCTTGGTGGAGCGACGATGACATCGACTGTTGCGAAGGCGCGAAGGGGCGCCATCCCACCCTCCCTGTTGCGTACGTAAACCTTGAAGATGTCGTCAACCGACATGCGATCTTCCGGAGCCGCCTGCAACATCACGTTGTAGGTGCGACCGAAAAGATTGAAGTCGTTCACGTAATATCCGCCAAGCGAGGCCTGCATGGCGTTGAAGACATCACTGACCTGGATGCCCATGACCTGGAGCCGCTCGCGGTCTATCTCCAGTTTCGCCTGAGGGGTCGCGACCGAGAATGTGGTGAACGCGCCGGCGAGATTCTGGTTCTGGCTGGCGTCGATCACGAGCCCGCGCGCGACCGCGCCGAAGGTGTTGATGTCGCCGCCGGTGAGGTCGAGCAACTGATACTCGAAGCCAGACCCCGTCCCCAGCCCGATGATCGGCGGCAAGTTGAACGGAATGATGGTCGCAGCGGCTATCTGCGAGAATTGACCGCGCAGGTTTGCGATGATTGCCTGCGCCTTCGACTCGCGCGTCGTGCGCTCATGAAATGGCTTCAGCGTGACGATCATCAACGCCTTGTTGGAGAGGGCGAGGCCATCGACGATCGAATAGCCGGTGACGCCGATAACGTCCGCCACAGCCGGATCCTGCATGATGATCTGCTCGGCGCGCGCCAGCACCTCGGTCGACCGATTGAGCGACGCGCCATCCGGCAGCGTCGCTTCCACCATGAATGCGCCCTGGTCCTCGATCGGAAGAAAGCCGGTGGGCGTCATGCGCGCCAGTCCGCCGGCAAGCGCCAGCGAGGCGATCAGGAGCCCCACCGTCAGCACGCCACGGCGGATCAGGATCCGCGCGCCGACCACATAGCCGTCCCGGGTCTTGTCGATGCCGTTCTGGAGGCGTCCCATCCAGCCCTTGCGCGGGCCGGCGTGTGTCAACAGCATCGAGCAAAGAGCAGGCGACAGGGTGAGCGCGTTGATGGCCGAGATAACCATCGAAACGGATACCGCGATCGCAAATTGCTGGTAAAGCTGACCGCTGATACCCGGGATGAAAGCGGTCGGAACGAAGACCGAAAGCAGAACGAGCGTGATCGCGATGATCGCGCCCGTGATCTCGCTCATCGCTTTCTTGGTGGCGTCTGCGACCGAAAGGTGCGGTTCGTCGTGCATGATGCGCTCGACGTTCTCCACCACGACGATCGCGTCGTCCACGACGATGCCAATTGCGAGCACAAGGGCTAGAAGCGACACGGTATTGGCCGAGAAGCCCAGGGCCAGCATCACGGCGAACGTGCCTATCAGCGACACGGGCACGGCAATGATCGGGATCAACGTCGCGCGAAGATTGCCGAGGAAGATGAAGACCACGATCGCGACGAGCACGAACGCCTCGAAAAGCGTCTTGATGACTTCATGAATCGTGTCGGTGACGAAAATCGTCGTGTCGTAGGTGATGCGGTAGTCGATATCCTCGGGGAAGCGGGTGCGAAGTTCAGCGAGCTTTGCGCGAACCCCCCTCGCCACGTCCACAGCGTTCGCCCCCGGAGCCTGATAGACTGCGATAGCCGCCGCGGGCTTGCCATTCAGTCGGCTTTCTGAGTCCTGAGTTCGCGCACCGAGCTCGACGGAGGCCACGTCCCCAACGCGCACGGTGCTGCCGTCCTTGTTGGCGCGTATGAGAATGTCGGAAAACTCGTTCACCGACGTCAGACGCCCCTGCGTGGTTATGGAAATCTGGAACTGCGCATCCGGCGTGAGCGGCGCGCCGCCAATGCGCCCAAGCGCAGCCTGCACGTTCTGCGCCTGAACCGCCTTGATCACATCACCCATCGTCAGGCCCAGCGCGGTCAGCCGATCAGAGTCGACCGAAATCCGCATGGCGTAATCGAGTGGACCGAACAAGTTCGCCTGACCGACGCCGGGAACACGCGCAATCTCGTCGATCACGTCCTTCGTGGCGAAATTCGAAAGAAACAGCGCGTCGAAGCTTCCTTTGGGCGAATAGATGACGGGAATGAGGAGCAGCGCGGACGACTTCTTCGCGACAGTCACGCCGGACCGCTGCACCTCCTGCGGCAGTTTCGGGATTGCAAGCTGGACCCGGTTGAGGACGTTGACGGTGTTGATGTCAGGGTTGGTGCCAACCTTGAAGGTGACGGCGAGTGAATAGGACCCGTCGTTGCCGGACGTGGACTTCATGTAGAGCATGTTGTCGACGCCGTTGACCTGGCTTTCGATCAACTGGGCGATCGTTTGCTCGACGATCTCCGCCGAAGCTCCCTGATAGCGCGCCGTCACCGAAACCTGAGGCGGCACAATGTCGGGAAATTGCGCAACGGGAATCGCCTTTATGGCGAGCAGCCCCGCGATGGTGATGACGACCGATATGACGAGCGCGAGACGCGGCCTGTCGACGAAGATGGCAGAAATCATGGCGGGTCCCGCTGATGGATCGTAGCGTCAGGGCTTAGGATTGGCCGACCACAGGGTTGGCGCCACCACCGAGCCTGGACGCGCACGCTGCTGGCCTTCCACGATGACGCGATCGCCAGTCGCGAGGCCGCTCTCGACAACCACGACCCCTCCCGTCTGCGCGCCGAGCTTTACGTTCCGGCGTTCGACCTTGTTGTCGGCGCCTACGCTGAGTACGAACGGGCCCTGCTGATCGATGGCGACGGCGGTGAACGGGATCACCAGCATTTTCTTCGCATCGCCATATTCGAGGCGAACGCTGACCGACATCCCGTCAATGAGGATGCCCTGCGGATTGGGGATGACTGCGCGCAGCGTGACGCTGTCGGTCCCTTCGTTCGACTGGACGTCCACCAGTTGCAGCGTGCCCAGTTCGGGATAAACGGACTTGTCCGCGAGGATCACGCGCACCTTGTACTGGTCCATGGCCCGCTCGCCACGCGCGCGAAGCAGTTCACGAACTGTAACCGGGAAATTGACGTAAATGGGGTCCGTCCGGACCAGCGTGGCGAGCGGGCCAGTCCCAGGACCGACCACATCGCCAAGAGAGAATTGCGCAGGCCCGATTCGGCCCGCAAAGGGGGCCGTCACATCGGTCCATGAAAGGTTGATCTGTGATCGACGCAATGCGGCGTCCGCCTTCATGACGTCGGCACGCGCCTTGCCTTCGTCGGCGGCGCGCTGATCCAGGGTAGCTTGCGCCACTGCCTGCTTGCCGACCAGTTCCTCCGCACGCTGGAGGGCGACTTCCGCATTCTTGAGAATGGCCTTCGCCGCGGCGAGGTCCGCCTCGCGCTGCTCCACTTCCGCCTGGAAGGTCGCCTTGTCGATCTGGAACAGGACCTGCCCGTCCTTCACGAAACCGCCCTCCTGGAAGAGCCTCTGCTGGAGAAAGCCCTCGACGCGCGCGCGCAAATCGACCTTGTCAGACGCCTGCACCCGCCCCAGGAAATCGCGCTGCGCGGTAATTTCCTTCAGTTCCGCGGGTTGCACGAGAACCGCCGGGGCGCCCAACACGGGCGATTGGGCGGCGGCCGGGCGCGTTTGCAGCGCCGCGATGCAGGCGAAAAGGGCGAGTGGCAGGACGACTCGTTCGCGCGCCAACTCGCTCAACCCGGCAATGAAAATCATGGGCGCCTACTCCGACTTATCTCCCGCCCGCGGCGACGCAGGCCCGGCGCGATGGTAGACGAGCGGGCCAAGCTCCGCCATAGGCTCGCGCCGTCAGCGGGACGCCACCGCTGGCGGTTCTTTGCCGGAAGCAGCTTTCAGAGTAGCTTCGCGCGATTCCGGGGCGCTCCGGCCCCCATCCGTGGCCGAATGACAGACGAAATCTGGTTTCGATTCGCCGTAGCGCTGTTCGTCGGCATGCTCATCGGCGTCGAGCGCGAGCGATCGAAGGGCCAAGGCCCTACTCGTCGCGAGGCGGGCATTCGCACGTTCGCGCTGGCTGCGCTGCTCGGGGCGATCTCGCTGCACCTCGGCGGACCGCTGATGCTGGCGGTGGCGCTCGCCGGCGTCGGGGTCCTCGTCGGCATTGCCTACTTGCGGCGCCAGGGCGACGACCCGGGGCTGACAACAGAGGTAAGCCTTCTTCTGACCGTACTCGTCGGTGGACTGGCGTTGTTCGAGCCGCTCCTTTCGGCGAGCGTCGGCGTAGGCCTTGCCATCGTCCTTGCGACCAAGGGTCCCCTGCACGACTTCGTGCGCAACGTCCTGACAGACGCTGAATTGCGCGATGGCTTCCTGCTAGCGTTCGCGACGGTCGTCGTGTGGCCCGCCCTGCCCGACCGGCCAATGGGACCCTACGACGCGATCAATCCCTCCAAATTGTGGGCTCTGGTCATTCTCGTTATGGCGATCGGAGCCGCCGGCCACATCGCAACCCGCGCGCTGGGCGGACGCTATGGGCTGCCCCTCTCTGGCTTTGCATCGGGTTTCGTCTCAAGCGCGGCGACAGTCGGTGCGATGGGACAACGAGCTCGCGACTACCCGGAAAATGTGAGCGGCGCCGTTGCCGGAGCGGCGCTCTCGACGATCTCCACTTTCGTGCAGATGGGCGTCCTCCTTTCGGTCGCCAGCCCCGCCACAGCCTTGCAGATGGGCCCCGCCATTCTTGCGGGCGGCCTCGTGGCGGCGGCTTATGGACTATGGTTCACCTGGCGCGCCGTCAATGACGGAGACCACGACACGCCCGCAGGCGGCAGCGCCTTCAGCCTAAGCACCGCCCTGCTGCTTGCGGCGACTCTGGCGGCCATGCTGATCGCGGCGGCCTTCCTTCGGGACCAGCTCGGTGCAGCAGGCGTTTTAGCTGGCGCGGCGCTCGCTGGCTTCGCGGACACCCACGCGGCGGCGATTTCCGTCGCAACGCTGGTCGCCGGCGGTAAACTGGAAGCACTGCAGGCAGTAACCCCCATCATGGCGGCGATGACTTGCAACGCGATCACGAAAGCGCTGATGGCGCTCGGCGCCGGCTCGCGTTCGTACAGCGCGCGCGTCATTCCTGGCCTCGCCCTCTCGATGGCGGCGGCGTGGGCGGCGGCAGTCCTTTCATAAACAATGTCGATCGCCGTGCGCCAGCGCACATGGCGGGCGGCTATCCCCTGCGAAAACGGATCCTCGTTGCAATACCAAGAGGCAGCCACATGGACACGGACTACGCAATTACCGCGCTCGTCTCGGCAATCGCCGGGCTCGGGCTCGGCATGGCAGTCTGGAAGTTATGTCACCGCTACTTATAGTTCCTCGCAATAGCCGATCCTTGTCGCCGCGCCCGTTTCAAGCGGCCCGCGCCTTGCAGCTCTCGAGTTCCGCCTCGAGGCGCGCAATGTTCTGAAAGAGACGGGCGCTCGTCAGCTCCAGAAAGTGAAACCCAAACTCGGGGTTCTGATAATAGATCTGCTTTACCTGCGCATAAGTGGCGACCATCGCCTCGCCGTCCTCGACACATTCCAAGGTCTGCGTCCTGCGCTTGTCCGCAGCGACCAGCGCGAGTTCCCCTACGACTTGCCCCGGCTGAATGTCTAGCCCGCTCTCGCGCAGGCGAAACCTGCCGCTAACGGTGAAATAAAGGACGTCCGCCTCCTCGCCCTTGCGGAAGAGGACATCACCAGCCTTGAAGCGTTTGCGCGCCATGAACGGCTTCAGCCAGTCGAAGGAACGGTCTCCGCTGGCCGCGGCGCGCACCTTGCGGGTTAGCTGAATCATTTCCCACAAGCGCCACCCGTTCATCGGCAAGAGAATCAAGTTGAGAAACAAAGTTGGATAAACATGTGCTGCGAAAGCGTAGATGACGAACAGCGAATTGCAGATCATGCTGACGATGCGCAGCGGGATCATCGTTTTCATGTAAGAAGTGACGATGCTCGACACGACGGCCGCATAGCCAAGATAGAGAAACCAGTCCGTCTGCGCAAAAAAGTTCATATGAGATCGCCCCGTGCGCTGCCCCTCGGCGGACCACAGATATTCCGTCTGGAGACTATACAGAACATTCTAATTTAGTATATTTTCGATAGTCTCCACCAAGCCGAGACTCGTCGTGGGAGGTGAACGGCAATGCGAATGGCTTCTCTTCGCGCGCTAGCGTTCGCGCTGTCTGTCCTGAGCGTCGCCATGATCCCTTCCGCCGCCATGGCGATTCAGGAACCGAGGGACGACCAGCACTACACGGACGTTGGCTTCTTCGATATTCACCTGTGTAACTGGCCGGGCCGCGGCATATTTTATCTTGCGCTTTTCTCAACCGAGCATTTCGCGGATATCAAGAAAATTGAAATTTATTATCCCGATGATCAGAAGCTCGGCGACCTAGATATCGCCCGCTATCGCATATTGCCGGCAAAGAACACGCAACGCGAGAAGCGCGTATTCATGACAAACTTCGCGATGCGGCCCGGGGCTCCGGAAGGCTGGTTTTCCGCGACCATCACGCGCCACGACGGATCGCGCTATCGTGCGCGCGACCTCGTGATGAATGCGCCGATCGGACGGGCGAGCCGTCAGAATCCTCCGCCCGCGTCCGAGGCGATCCCGGCCCCCAGCGAATTGAGCTGGGCTCCCATCGACGGCGCAACACGATACAAGGTTTTCATCAAGGACGCATTCCTCGAGCAGATCATCTTCGAGTCGGACCTTCTCGATGTCCCTGCCCTCAAGGTTCCCGACGGGTTGCTTGAGAAGGGCGGCGCATACCTTTGGCAGGTTCATGCCAGCGATGTGGATGGACACGTCGAGCTTGGGGACTTCAACGCTGGCTCATTGTCCGAGTTCATCGCCTTCTCCGTTGAAGAGTAGTCGGCAGAATTCTGACCCGCCGAACAAGCAGCAAGCCAGAACTTAACCGTACTCGATTGCCGGCGCCGGCCGAGCTATCCATCTGGCCGCGTATTTACACTTCCGAGTTCTACCAATTTTATTAGTATTCCCGGTTATCAGGCTTCTAATATATTCGCAGGATAAAACTGACGGTCGCCGCTGCGTCCCGGGGAGGCGGAAAGATGCGATACTTCCTGTTGTTGCTCGTCACCGCGCTCCTCCTCGCTTTTCCGGTCGAAGTTCTAGCCCAGAAGAAGACCGCCCTGGTCATAGGCAACAGCGCCTACCGTCTCGCCCCCGAACTCACCAATCCCGCCAATGATGCCGAAGATCTCTCGGGCCAGCTGACGGCGCTCGGCTTCGAGGTTGTCGAGGGGCGCGATCTCACGCGCGCGGAGATGGCGGACCGGATAGCGCAGTTCGGGCGCCTGCTGCAAACCTCCGACGTCGCATTGTTCTTCTATGCCGGGCATGGCGTTCAGGTTGGCGGCAAGAACTATCTCTTGCCGGTGGACGCCGCGCTGGAGAAACCATCTGACCTTCGGTTGCAGGCGATCGACGTCGACGCCATCATCGAAGACATGGAATCGCGTCGCGGCACCAATCTCGTTTTCCTGGACGCCTGCCGCGACAATCCGTTCACGCGCTCGCTTGCCCGCGCGCTGGGCAACCGTTCGACCAACGTAGGAAGCGGACTGGCGAGCGCACAAGCGGGCGTGGGCACACTGATCGCCTATGCAACGCAGCCAAACGCGGTGGCTGCGGACGGGGATGCGCGCAATTCGCCGTTCACTTCGGCGCTGCTGAAGCATATTGCGACGCCCGGCCTCGAAGTTCGCGCGATGCTGACGCGCGTGCGTAACGACGTGGTGAATGCAACTCGCAACCGTCAGGTGCCGTGGGACCATTCCTCGCTGCTCGGGGATGTCTATCTCTCTTCGGCCCCGGCAGTGACGCCTGTCTCCTCTCGCTCTGGCGGCGGGGCCTCCGACATTCAGATTGAACTCGATGTCTGGAATGCGGTGAAGGATGCGCAAAGTGCGGACGCCTTTCGCGATTACCTCGGCCGGTTTCCGTCAGGCATGTTCCGCTCTCTCGCGCAAGCGAGGCTCGCGGTTCTCGCGCCGGATCAGGCGCCCGCTTCGCCGCCGATCGAGCGGGCGATTTCCGCGCCAGCGGCCAACATTGCGCGCGAAACGCAGATGGAATTGACGCGCCTGGGGTGCGGGCCGCCTAAAATTTCGCCGACATGGACCGCTAGCGCCACGGAGGCCATGCGCCGCTTCAATCGTTTCGCAAAGCTCAATCTGAAGGCGGATGCGCCGAGCGAGGATATCCTGTCGCATCTGCGCCAAATTGACGACCGGGTGTGTCCTCTGATTTGCCCTAGGGGCCAGGTCAACACCGGCGGGGAGTGTGTTCCGGCGCAAACAGCGAAACCCAAGGCGGCTGCGCCCCCGCAACGGCAGGCGGCGGTTCCCGCTCGAACGCGTTCCGTTTCTTCTGCGTCTGCGTCAGGCGACGTCGTTGCGGGAGGCGGCTCGGGCGCCGGCGGCCGCTTAATGGGGCAACTGAGAACGCGTTGCCAGGCCAATGACCTAGGCGCCTGCCGTGACCTCTGCCAGGCCACCAACGGCAAAGGGCGCGCATGCCGGAAAATCGCGAGGGGCGGAGGGAGGGGCGGCCGATGAGAGCATTTCATGCGGCGCTGGGGCTCATGAGCGTTGCTTTGCTCCTTTCCGGGGATGGAGCAAAGGCCCAGGCAATGCTTAAACTAGCTGGCCCAGAAGCCTTCCGCGAAACGTATCTTGCGCAGATCGCGCCCCAGTCGGCCAACAGGGCGGCGCTGGTTGGGGTTGCGCTTGTAGGAATCCATACGGGACCGGAGAGCCAGCCTTTTGATCCCTCCCGGCTTGAAGTGCTGTTGCCGCCGAAGCCCGCCGGGCGTTCGCTGTGCGTGCGGATTATCTCTCGCGATGGCCGTTACTCCGCACAAGGACGCTACATTCTCGCTGGACCCGCAAACGCCAGAGCGCGCCTCGAATTCACCACCCAATTCGAAAAGGTGCTGCGCGGATATGCGGGCGCCGACATTGCGGTGCACGCCTTCTCGGCAGATACGTGCAGCAATCCTGAAAAGACAGAGCATATCATTTTTAGTTCATCCCAGAGTAATGAGTTTCTTGTCCTGAAACTGAGGGGTGGCGACGCTCGCGTAAGGGCGCAACTCGGGCGTGCGGGCAAACCGGTGTCCTCACCCGTCCTTTGCGACCAAGCGGATGGCGTGCGTGTCGGTTTCACGAGTTACTGCCAGCTTCCAGTTGGCCGCCTCGACCCGGGCGCGTACCAGATCAGCATCGGTGAAACGCGCAGCGACGGATCCGTGAGGGTGAAGACCTACTCTCTCGCCATTGCGCCGGCGCCATGAGGCAGAGCCTCGATCCGCTAGCACCGCCTCCTGAACAAGGCGTTGCTGGCTTGTCGACGTCTACGGGGGGCGAATGAAAAGGCGAATTCGGAGCTACCGAGGCCTGCGTAGCGCTGCCCTCATGCTGCACATCGCAGCTTTCGGCCCGATCATGGCGGGCGCCATTTATCTGTTGATCTTTCTTCCTGCGGCGCCCGCGATTGCGGTTATCCAGGCTACCGTCGAGTCCGTTTCGTTCGATGTCGCGGCGCCGGAAATGGCGCAATTGCCGCTCAAGGGCTTCGCGCTGTCCTTTGAAACGCCTGCCGCACAGGGCAATCTTGGGTTTACGAACGCCACTGCGAGTTCGCCCACCGCGCGGCGCCCTCTTTGCCTAACCGGCATCCTTGTTCCTGAACCAGGGACGCGCGTCACCTACAAGCGATTCGGCTCCAATCCGGTGAGCGTCGTGATTGAACGCCGGGACGGCAAGCCGGCAGCGGTGTTCGACATCGATTCCGGCGCCCTGCCACAGGCCGCGCGGCAGGCGTCTTGGATACGCCTCGATGGAAACGTGGACAGCGAGGATGAGGCGGAAACAAAGCGAAACTGTCCTGGAGATACGCCGACGAGGCTGCCGGTATATGGCGTCGCCGAGATCGGCGGTGAATTGCGCCCTGCGAGCAGAGGAGACGAGCCAAGCTCCGGACTGCTGCTTGAGGGAACCATCGACATCTTCGCGCGCACCCTTGAACTCTCCGCCCTCGCGGATGCGGCGCCGCGCATCTATCCGGCCGCCGGCGGAACAATCACCATCCCGCCCGGCGCCCGGATCAGGGAATATCGCGGCGAGACCCAGCAGCGCCAACCTTGGGTTGGATTTGTGCAGATCAATGAGGACGAACAAGCATTGCGGGCGCGGGTCACGACGCCGGCGATGCGGATCGCGCTTCTGCGGCCAGGCGTCGGGATGGAGCCGGAAGTCCTGTCAATCGGTCTATTTACACAACTCGCGAACGACCCGGCGCTTATTTCGGCGCAAATTGCTGCGGCGTTCCTGTTCTCCATTTTCCACATCCTTAGCGCCGTGCTGGCCTGGCTGGCCAACCGGCGGGAGAACCGCGGTCGGGCAGATGACGCCAGCAGGCAGGAGAACTTGACCGCCAGCGGATCAAGCGCATCGGCCGGCGCGATCCCCCTGTACTCGAACGCCGACGCCAGCCGGGAAGGCTTCACCGGCTGACCAGTGGCCTTTTTGCTACACGTATGCGCTTATTGCCAAGCCTTATGGCAGCGGAAGCGCTTTGAATGTAATGCTGTTTGCACATCCAATTAAGGAGTCTGCGCTTTGCTTGAGAGGCTAATGGCGACCCTTGCAACGTGCCTCGTCTCTTCTGGGGCGTTTGCCGCGGACCTTCCTGTTCGCACGCCGCCAACCGCGCCATCGCCCTACTCCCCTGCGCCAGCACATTCATGGACGGGCCTGTATGCCGGCATCGCCGTAGGTTGGACCCAATTCAGCGAGGAGACTCGCCCGTCGAACTCCACGTCGCGCGACGAAGGCTTCGTCGGTGGCGCGTTCGCCGGTTATAATTGGCAATTCGGCCCCCTCGTGGCGGGCGTCGAGGCCGATGTCGAGGCTACCGGCGGCGTAAAACTTGGCTTCGCGACACCGGTGTGGGGACAGGTCAGCGGCGGCTACTGGAGCAAGGTCGGCGTGCAGGCGTCCGTGCGCGCGCGCTTCGGTTACGCTTTTGAGAATATCATGTACTTCGTAACCGGCGGACTTGCTGTCGCCGACGTGGACACCCGCTACTTTTACGACAATTTGATCGAGAACTTCGGAGAGACCCAGACTGGCTGGACTCTCGGGTTCGGCGTCGAATGGGGCTTCTATCAGAACTGGATCGCCCGAATGGAGTATCGCTACACGGACCTCGGGACCTACCGGGCGAATCCGGTTTCGACGTGGGGCGGTCAGTTTATCGATCCGCGCACGAGCCACGACTTGACATCGCAAACGTTTCGACTGGGGCTAGGGTACAAGTTTACGGGAACTCCCCTGACCCAGCCGGCGCTTGCGCGCTATTGATTTCAAAACGAATGCCGGCTCGCGCGGCATAGACTTCACCATTGAGGCCGCACTGTCTAGTTTTGGCACAAAGTGCGTGCTATTATACAAAAACAAAGTGAGTGGCGCGGACCGGATTAGGTGTTGAGGATGTCGAACCTGAGCAAAATAGGCTTGGCCGTCGCCACTTTGGCGCTTGCGTTCGCGCCAAAGGCTGCTTTCGCGCAGGACCCGATTGGCGGCGTCGAGTCGTTGCGAAACCAGGTGACCCGGGCTGGCTCCCCGATCCGTCTGGGCGACCGGGTGTTTCAGAACGAGGTGATCGCCACGGGCTCCGACTCGTCCGCGCGTATTGCGTTTCTTGACCAAACAAACCTGGCGATCGGCCCCACGTCGCGCGTCACCCTTGACCGGTTCGTTTACAACGCCGCCCAGCAGGGCATGGCGATCAATATCAGCCAGGGCGCGTTCCGCTTCACGACGGGCAACATCAACAAGGCCGGCGTCCGCATCAACACCCCGACTGCCACGATGGGTGTGCGCGGCTCGGTGGTGAACATCAATGTGGGACCTAACAATTCCTCATTCACGCTGCTGGATGAGTCAGAGGGCGTGTGGGTGTGCCCGCGCAGACGCTATGAGCAGGACGCACGGCGACCGAACGAGAGCGAGGAGGACTATCGCCGCCGCATCGGCTGCAAGGACCTGACTCGGCCTGGCGATACAGCCAACGTGGACAATCGGGGAAACATCACGCAGTCTCAGCAGTCGCCGACACAGTTCGGCCTGAACGGTCAGTGCTCCGCTAATCCGACGCTTTGTGGCGGCTTGCAGCAATTCGCCGGGGTTCCTCCCTTCGCGAATGCCCCGTTCTTTTTCCTCGGCGCGCTGTTAGCGGGAGGCGGCGCGATCGCGGTCATCAACAGCGACAACAACAACGCTCCGCTGAGCCCCTAGGTCCGTCTCCGCCTTTTTGGAACGGGCGTCCGATGTGCGAAAGCGCACGTCGGGCGAGGCCCGCCGGCGCTAGTCTGATCAGGGCGCCTTGCGCGCATCGCAAGCCATGAGAGAAATGCTGCAGCCATGACGAAAAGCCCTGTCGTTCTTGCCGCCATGTTCGCTGGCGTTGTGACTGGCGCGACAATCGAGAGCGCCACTGGCCAGGGCGCTGCGGTTGGTCAGGTCGCCTCCCTGCGCAAGGAGGCTATGCGCTCCGGTCAGCCGCTCAAACTTGGCGATGCTGTTTACAGCAACGACGTCATCACCACTGGCGCCGATTCTTCCGTCCGCATCACCTTCGCCGACCAGACCAATCTTGCGCTCGGCCCCTCCTCGCGCGTTGTCCTCGACCGTTTCGTCTTCACCGGTAAGGAAGAATTCGTCGTCAGCGCGACGCGTGGCGCATTCCGCTTCACCTCGGGCGGGCTGCCCAAGTCCGCCTACAAGGTCAACACTCCAACTTCAACGATGGGCGTCCGCGGAACAGTCGTCGAGTTTCATGTTAATTCTCGCGGCGCCCGCTACACCATCATCCGGCCCTGACCGTCAGATCCGCTGTCGACCGTTTCACCTGGCAGGATCTGGTTGTGAGCGAATTCAACGCTCACATAGGTAGCAGCAATCCGGCGTGCGTGGTCTAGGATCCAGCCATCCCACCGTCAGGCTGGACGCTACACCACGCAACGAGGCGACCGCCATTAGGAAGCCCCCACGCTGAGGCGGTAGAGGAGCGGCCGCGCCTCCCTGTTGATCATTATCCGCCAAAAGTGCAACCTTCCAAAAAACGCCAGCGAGCCTTGGAGGAGGAAACACATGAAGCGGGATCATCGTTTCGCGCTGGGTATGGCGGGGCGAGCGCGGCGCCTACTCTGCGCCTTGGCGGCGGCGTTGCTTCTGAGCGCGCCAGCGACCGCGCAGGCGCAGACAAAAAGCTATCCCGAAACGACTGTGAGGGTCGTGATCGGCTATGCGGCCGGCGGCGGCGGAGACATCCTCGCCAGATATTACGCTCAGAAGCTTCAGGACATCAGCGGAACGCCATTTGTGGTCATCAATCGGCCAGGGGCCGCAGGCAACCTCGGCGCCAATTTCGTCGCCAACGCGAAGCCCGACGGCTACACACTGCTGCTCGCGCCCAACGTGGCGTTCCTCGGCAACGTTCACGCGTTCAAGAATCCAGGCTACCATCCGATCAACCAGTTCGAACCGGTTGCGGCCTTTGCGCGGTTGCCATTCGTAGTCGCCGTCGGCCCGAATTCGCAAGTGACCTCGCTTCCCGACCTCAAGCGGTTGGTGCTCGAAAAGAAGGGCAAGGCCACCTACGGCGGCACGACGACAACGGCGATCGTCGCCGCCGAACTGCTGCTGGCGCGGTTCGGTGGCAAGGCGACGCGGGTCCCCTACAAGTCCATGGGAGATTCCGTGGGCGATCTGGAATCCGGCCTGGATTTCGTCATACCGGATTCAACGTTCGCGATCGGCCAGGCGCGGGCAGGCCGCATGAAGTTGCTCGCCGTCACAGTCGCACAGCGCAGCGACGCCGCGCCGGATTTGCCGACCGCTCTCGAACAGGGTTTCCCCGGCGTGGACATCGCAGCATGGTGGGCGGCCTATGCGCCGAAGGGCACACCGAAGGAGGCGCTCGGCAAACTCGAAGGCATGTTCAACCAGATATCCCGAAGCGACGATACGCGCGCCTTCCTGCTTAACGTCGCCACCGAGCCATTCCCGAGCTCCTCCCAGAAGCTCGGCGAACTGATGGCGCAGGAACTCAAACAATGGGGCGAAATGATCGATAAGGCGGGCATCGAGAAACAATGACCTTTCGGCTGAGCTGACGAACTCGGCGCTTGAACGGAAGTTTTTCCTCTGCGCGCAGGCCGCGTTCGTCAGTAGACACAGATCAAGGCCTCGGCTAGCCTCCTGAAATCAGGCGACGCGAAGATGGACGCCTTGGGAGGAAATGCAGGCCCATCGTGGCCGCCGCCGTCAGGCGCAGGGAGGTTCGAGATGGTTGTCGCTCGCCTGAAGCCCGTCAAATCCAAGCAGAACAGCGTCAGCGAAGCGGAGTGGCAAGCGCGCCTGGAACTTGCGGCGACATACCGCCTCATCGCGCACCACGGATGGACCCACCTCATCAACAATCACGCGACGCTGCGCGTGCCCGGAACGACCGATCAATTTCTCATCAATCCCTACGGCCTGCTCTACGAGCAGATCACGGCATCGAACCTCATCAAGATCGACATCAACGGCAAGCTACTGGAAGACACCCCGTACGAGGTAAATGAAGCGGGCTTCATCATTCACAGCGCAATTCACATGTCGCGCATGGACCTGCATTGCGTCATTCACACGCACACAGTCGCGGGTCAGGCCGTGTCGGCTCTAGATTGCGGTCTTCTGCCGCTCAATCAGGGATCGCTCAGGTTCTACAAGCGCGTGGGCTATCATGATCATGAGGGGATTTCACGTGATCTTGACGAGCGTGATCGCATCGTCGCCGATCTTGGTCCGCACAAGGTCCTGATCCTCCGCAACCATGGTCTCCTGACCGCCGGCGTGAACGCAGCCGAAGCATTCAACCTGATGTATCATCTGGAAAAGTCCTGCCAGACGCAGATGATGGTTCTCGCCTCCAACCAGCCCTACAGCATGGCGCCGACGGAGGTCTGCGAAAAGGGCGCGCAGCAATTTCACCGTGGCAATCGCCCCTTGGGGCAGCGCGACTGGCCAGCATTGATGTCTCTCGTCGACAAGCTTTATCCGGACTACGCTGAATAGCCTCCACACAAAAAAGATACGCGCGGAATGTGAGCCGCGCATGCCGCTTTGAGGGAAGGATCTCCATGCGCATGCATTATTGGAGCGTAGCGGGCGCGGTCGCCGTACTGTCGATGTGCGAATGCCGCGCCATCGCGCAGGATTTCTACAAAGGCAAGAGCATCACGATGTCGACGCATGTCGCGCCTGGCGATGGCTACGACACGTACCTGCGCCTGCTGTCGCGCCACTACAATCGGCACATTCCCGGCAATCCTGCGATGGTGGTTGTCAACCAGCCTGGCGCAGGCGGCTTGCTTTCAATCAACTACGCTGCCAAGCGCGCACCCCAGGATGGAACGTGGCTGGCGCTGGCAAGCCAGGGCCTCTATCTGCATGAGGCGCTTGAGAAGCCGGGCCTCGAGGCCTCCCTGCGCGACTTCAAATGGATCGGCAATCTGAACAGTTCCGCCAACGTGACGGCCACATGGCGGCTTTCCGGCGTCAAAACCATTCAGGACGCGATGAAGAAGGAAGTCACTGTTGGCTCCACCGGAGCGGGGGCTATTACATCGATAGTTCCGGCCGTGATGAACTCGATACTCGGCACCAGGTTCAAGATCATCTATGGCTATCAGGGAGGCGCCGCGCAAAACATCGCCATGGAGCGCGGTGAACTCGATGGCCGTAGCGTCAACACGTGGGACGGCTACAAGGCGCTGCAACCCCACGCCATTGCAAACGGCGATCTGCATATCCTGGTACAAATCTCCATGCACAAGGAGCCCGATCTCCCTCATGTGCCAAGGTTGATCGATCTCGTGCAAGGCGATCCCGACAAGGAGGCGATCGCGCGCTTTCTGTCGCTTGGCATGAGTATTTCGCGCTCCATTGCAGCGCCGCCGGGCACGCCGTCGGATCGCGTAGAAACGCTGCGCGACGCCTTCGACAAGACGGTGAGCGATCCCCTGTTCAAGGCGGACGCGAAGAAGCTGGGCGCCGAGGTGAGCCCGGCTTCAGGAAAACAGGTTCAGCAGGTCGTTGAAGAAGTCGTCGGGGCGCCGGTCGCTCTGCGACGAAAATTCGCGGAGGCTGCGCGGGAATAATCGACACGACTGCGGCGCATTGGGCCGCCCGACGATGGAGTGCGCCATGTCACGAACACTCGCATGTCTTCTGTCCTCGCTCATGTTCTGCGGCGCTGCGCAGGCCGAAACCGTGAGCGCGTTCTACACGGGTAAGACGATCAACATCATCGCTGGAATGTCGCCTCCCGATCAGCACGACAACGACGCCCGGTTGCTGTCGCGTCACATGGGCAAGTATATCCCCGGATCGCCTGCCATCGTCGTCCAGAATATGCCAGGCGCGGGCGGATTGAAGGCCGTGCAATTCCTTGCGACCGTGGCGCCGCGCGACGGAACGACGTTTGGCATCTCCCAACGCGGCACGATGATGATGACCCTCCTGAGATTTCCTGAGGCGAATTTCGATCCGCGCCGCTTCACGTGGATCGGAACCCGCGCCGGTGAGACATCGATCGTCGCCCTGTGGCACAAGGTTCCCGTCAACAGCATCGACGACGTTCGAACGCGGGAGACCATCGTCGCCTCGACCGGTGGCGGAGCCGACAGCAACACCCTGCCCTTCATTTATAATGAGACCCTGGGGACGCGCTTCAAGCCCGTCACAGGCTATTCCAGCGGCGGAGATATGAATCTGGCCATGGAGCGCGGCGAAGTTGACGGGCGGGTCGGCTGGTCCGTGGGAGCAATGCGGGGCACGAAGGAGGACTGGTATCGCGGCAAACTGGTCAAGATCATCCTGCAGCATGGGCTCAAGCACAATCGCGAACTGGGCTCGACCCCCCTCGCGCAGGAGCTTGCTAAGAATGACGATGATCGAAAGCTGCTGGAATTGTTCGCCGCGCGTCAGGAGATCGGCTTCCCTGTTTTCGGTCCCCCGTCCATTCCGGCCGACCGCGCGGAAGCTCTTCGAGCGGCCTACGACAAGACCATGAAGGATCCCGAATACATCGCTGAAGTGGCGAAGATGAACGTGGAGCTTGCGCCCTATTCGGGCGCCGAGATGCAATCGCTGATCGAGCGGATCTACGCCACCCCGGCTCCGGTCGTGGAACGGGCGCGCGCCATCCTCCTGCGAGCCGGCGCCATCCCGAAGTGATCACTCGAAAAAGCGCCCCGCCATGATTTGTGGCGTCGCGATCTCCGGATTCATCCGGGCCCGCCCCTTGATGGGGTTTCCCTCCGGATCAAGACGAAGGGAAGCGTCTGCGCCTCTGTCCTGCGCGCCAAAACGCAGCACCACAAGCGGCTCGGGGCCGGGATTGAAAAACTCATAAAAGCAGCCCTTCGGCAGCCAAATCCCCTCATTCCTGCCGACCGCGGGCAGACGGCCGTCGAGGCTTGAAAAAACGGCCTGGCCATGGAGGACGACGAAGACATGCTCTTCCTCGACATGCGCATGGTAACCGTGTTTCTCACCCATGCCAGTCGAATAGCAATGGATACGAAACGTCAAATTCTCCCCTCCGCAAAGCAAGTCCCTCGACATGCCGGCAGAGAGAAGCGGCGTACGCAGCCGGATCACCTCGGGACGCAGCGTCTTCATGAGCTCAAGATCCACCGGCGCGCTCATAGGGCATCTCCTGCTGTGGGAACAAATTTCGTCCTGGCGTTTGACGGGCGAGGCAGTCCAAGGTTGTCGCGCAGCGTCGGGCCCTCATACTCCTGCCTGAACAGTCCTCGCCGCTGCAGTTCTGGCACAAGGCGCGTGCACAACCGCTGAACCGCATCCGGCACATCGCTGGCGAGAACGTTGAAGCCGTCCGCGGCCTCATTGCGGAACCAGTCTTCGAGCTGATCCGCGACCTGATTGACGGACCCGATCAACGTCCAGTGATGCTTGGCGGCCGCCGACCGCATCGCTGTCTGACGGACGGTCAACCCCTCGCGGCGCGCAATCGTCACATAACTTTCCACCGCCGAGACGCGAGCGGAATTGACCGGCACATCGGGCATCGGTCCATCGAGGTCGTATCCCGAGAGATCGACGCCTCCAAGGTTGTTTGAAAGGCGTTGCAGGGCAACCCTGATCGGGATCAACGACTGCAATTGCTCAAACCTTTCACGCGCCTCGCTCTCCGTCTCGCCAATGAAGAGAAGTGCGCCAGGCATGACTTTCATGCTGTCAGGCGAACGGCCAAAGCGGTCGCATCGGCCCTTCACATTTGCGTAAAACTTTTGCCCCTCCTTCAGGGAAGCTTGCGATGTGAAGACAACGTCCGCCACACGCGCGGAAATGTTCATCCCGGCTTCCGAAGAGCCGGCCTGCACCAGAACTGGATGACCCTGAGGCGTGCGCGAGACGCTCGAAGGGCCCTTCACCGAGAAGTGCTTTCCCTTGTGATTGAGAAAGTGAACGCCATCAGGCCTGAGATAGACGCCAGACTTCTTGTCGCGCGGAAACGCGTCGTCGTCGTAACTGTCCCAAAGGCCCCGCACGACATCGACGAATTCCTCCGCCCGATCATAACGCTCCGCGTGGGGAGCATGCGCCTCCCGGCTGTAGTGCAAGGCGTCGTCCTTGTTTGCGCTGGTGACAATATTCCAGCCCGCCCTTCCCCCCGAAATATGATCAAGAGACGCGACCGAGCGGGCCAGATTGAACGGCTCGTTGTACGAAGTGGATATCGTCGCGACGAGGCCAAGATTGTTCGTCGCCACCGCGACCGCGGAGAGGATCGCCACTGGGTCCATGCGATCGATGCGGGAGGTGTACTTGAGCGTCTCGAGGTCTTCCGTGCCGCTGACGCCCGTTCCATCTGCAATGAAGAGCATGTCGAGCTTGGCCCGCTCGATCATTTGCGCGTGTTCGATCCAGCGGCCAATATTATGACCGCCATCCGTCGTGGCGCCCGGCAACCGCCATCCAGCCATGTGGTAATTGCCGTCCCCCGTGAGAAAGAGCGCCAATTTCATATGGCGCTGACGGCCGCCCTTGCTTGAGCCCATGCGCTTCCTCCCTTTTTCTAAAGGATAAGAGCACGCAGGGCCGCTTGCAAACGATCGCTCGGCGACGCGTCGAACGGTTGCTTAACCGGTCGGCGGCTGAACGGCCGGACGAATGGCGACATCCGTCAGGCGGACATCGCCCCGTGAATGACGACCATATCACACCTACAGCAAGGCTCGGCCTATCCGGGTCTTTCGCTTGCTGTCTACGACCGGCACCCCGCGGTCCTCGCGCACCGTTCAAGAAGTGGCGAGATGATGTCCAGCGTGGGCGGCGCGACGCCCGCCCGCCGCGCTAGATCCTCTTCTCAAATTCGCGCAATCGGAATATTACTGCATTCGAGCGCATATGCGGGGCATTCAACACTTCAGCCAAAATCAGAGTCAAGGAACGTTAGATAGCGATCTGCGTCTTGGAAATCATCATTCATCAGCACTATCCCGAACTGTCGACCGCACAATTGACTGCCATTGAACTGGCGACGTCTTACGTACCAATTGCTTGTTTCGACCAAGCATCGCATTCAATGCATGCGTCGAAATGCTAAGCCATGACCGAAGAACAGATCTGCGTCCCTGGAAACCGGAGACCATTCCAAACGGTGGGACATAAACACGTGGCCCACTACCCAAATCGATCAAATTACCTAACTCGACAAGATCCTCTCGACCATGGAGAATGTGTGCGTCCCAAGCGATGTAATTCGGCGTACCCGTAACAAAATGATACTCCGAAGGCAGGGTGCAAAAGCGCAACTCGCGAAACTCCCAGAGGACCTCCCTGAAGGATGGCTGATCATTTACCAGATTGAGCTGGCTACGCAAAACATCATATCTTCGCTTCCACTCCGAGAAGAATGTCATCACGGCCTCAGAACGTCTGACAACCATCACGCCTGTGTTGAACTCACAGAACGCACGCGGAACGCTTGTATTATAGTCCCACCCTCTCATTTGTTCATGGGCAAACGCCATATCAACTCCATCCAGTAAGTCGAATAATTCGTGCACCGGACGTCTCACAATCGTATCTGTATCCAGGAAGATAAACGCATCATATGGACAACGGACTGATTCCACCTTGATTATTGGCGAGTCGTAGCATCCCTCCAGGTCCAGCCAATTGATTCCAGAATCTCTGAAATTAAGGATCTGAGGTCCAATAATCGTGACCTCCGCGTATGGTTCCACCTTTCTTAAGGAAGCTATCGACGAGAGCGCCTCATCAAGATAACCACACGTATTGACTACATAAACGTACCCACATTTCATAGATATCATCCTGCAATGACGGATGGACGGCGCCGAGTTGAATCATCAACTTAATACACTCCAAACAACAACTCATTCCGTCGGAAACGAACTATAGGCCTGACACTAATATGAGCTGCGGTTACATTGGGACAATTGAACATCCGATCATGTATATGACGTAAATAACGGCTCATAAAGCGCTTAGTTTGTGCACAATCTCAAGACTTCGATTGTCACGTGATAACGCGCTACAGCAAATTCAACCGACGTTTTTCGAAGCCATGCTTACAGTGCAGCTAACGACATTCAGTGACGACGCGGACTATCACCTGAGTGCACTTTTGATTTCCTTGATTGACAGACGGACCGTCAAAAAATATGAGAGCTTAAAGAAGGCGTAGTAAAATCCAGCAGCTCCATCGAGTAAACCTAGGCGGATGAAGTATGTGTATGCAAAGTAAAACCAAGGGTACCACCACTTCGCAATGTATCGATACTTGATTCGCTGCCTCCGCGTTAGCCGACCTGATTCTTCAAAAGTCATCCTCTCAAGATGAGTTGCCCGCATTGCCTCCCACCGGGCATATTCATTGTGCCGTTGGACAAACATGGAAATGGTCTTGAAATCATGATGTCGAATAGGCTGAAGGAGCTCACCCACTGCTCCATCTAGAATGGGGTGCTCATGAACTTCCATATCAAGAGTGGACCAATTCTCTTCATGGATACGTTCGTACAGACCCGACCCGACCCGCAACAACGCCAACTTCTTTTGACACAAGCCATAACGAAGTCCGCGTCCCAGAAAATTAATTCGGTAATTCAACCAGAATCCAACGTAAATCGACTCTGCGGTTTGACGCATCAACTCATTGCAGAACTTATCATTGACTAACTCATCGGCATCCAGAAACAAGACCCAAGTTGTTGCCGGCGAATGATTGATGAGAAACCAGTTACGTTTCTTTGGGTACCCACCATTCCATTCAAACTGCAAGACCTTCGCGCCTGCGGCTGTCGCAATCTCTACCGTTCGATCGGTGCTGCCAGAGTCGATGACTACAATACTTGCAAATCTTTTTAGATGCGCAAGACATTCCCCAATTGAGCTTTCTTCGTTCTTAACGGGGATGACGACTGTAACATCAAGTATATCAGGTGACATCATCATCTCTATCTTTAATGTGATATGCCGGATTGCCTCTGACGATTGCGCTTGGCGCGACATCTCGCATTACGACCGCTCTTGCACCGACGACGGCCCGTGCCCCAATCTTGACGCTCGGACCGATGAAGGCATCTGCGCAGATCCAGGCGTCGTCTCCAATTTCTATGGGTGACTTCACCAAGGGCATTGTAGCCACTCGATGATCATGCGTGCCCGCACAGATATGCGCCCCCTGTGAAACCGTCACACGCGCGCCAATCGTAACAGGCCCCAGGGCGTAAATGATTGCGCGGTCTCCAATGGCGCTCTGATCACCCAAAGTCACATTCCAGGGGATTGCTATTCGGACGCTTGGATAGAGGTGCACATCGCGCCCGATATTGGCGCCAAACAGGCGCAGAACCGCGCACCGCACTGACCACAGAGGCCGGGGAACGATTCGAAATAAAGGCGCGCCGAAATAGTCCCACAAGGCCCGGACGGCAAGTTCACTGCGAGACCACTTCTGGGCCTTCCGGTTCGCTTTGACGTTGACGGCTCTATCTGGTTCTCCGGGGAGCATGAATTTCAGTCCAGATACACAAAGGATGGCTTGTTCAGTCGCCCATGAAGCCACTGATACACATCGCCCATATCGCCAGCAGCCCTATCCCATGAGAAATCGCGCAACATCCACTCGCGACCCCTTCGCCCCATCTCGCGCAAGTCACCCGGCGAAAGCGACATGGCATGCTCCATAGCTATGGCAAGGCTCGTGGCGCCCTGGTCTACCCACCACCCGCACTTGTTCTCATTCAATCCGCGCCACGGAGCGCCCTTGGTCGAGATCACGGGCGTTCCCGCAGCCAGCGATTCAGCTACAGTCATCGCAAAATTTTCGCTGAGAGAGGGAAGAACAAAAATGTCCGCCTGGCTGAGGACCAACGTCTTGGTGTCGCCGAAAACCGGGGGCTCGATATATACCCTTTTCAGGCCAAGGCTGTGAGCAAGACCGAGCAATTCCTCCGCGTGCCCATTTTCTGACGGGCCCATAATCTGTAGCCGCCAGTCCTCGTGTCTGGCTTCAACCTGAGACCAGGCCTTTATCAATTGGTAGAGCCCCTTTTTGGGATGAATCCGTCCAAGAGAAAGGACTAAGCGGCCTCTAGACTCCTCGCTTCTATGTCGCAAAACTTTTGGAGCAGTAATGCCGTTCGGCACAATGGCCACTGGCTGCCTCAGACCGAAGCGACGAATATCCTCAACTTCTTGTTCGGACGTCGCATGAAGGCAGGACGCAAACCCTATCGCCCGCCGCTGAATCAATCCCCAAAAGGCTGCCTTCTTCCACTTCGAGAATTCGAGTGCAGCCTCGCCCAGCATGCCACGAGGCGCCGCCACAAGTTTCGCTCGCACGCCATTCTGGGACACGGCCCATCCCGGATAGACATTCGGCATGAGCCACAACCCGTGCCCATGGATGATGTCGGCTTGATAAGCGTCACGTTTGAGCGAAGCCCGCAAATCTGGAGAATGCGCAAGATTCTTCCCGAACCAACCCGCCACCAACGGCAGCCGCTCAATTTCAAGTAAGTCGTCACTGGCGACGGACTCAGGACGTTGCTGATTCGCCCGCCATGTGGCGAGCGCAAGGATGGACACGCTGTGGCCCAACCGGGCCTGTGCGTGTGCGAGTCCGCGGACTGAGTACGACGGTCCGGCGGCGGGATCATCGATTGAGGCTAGAACATGCTTGATAATTAACCCTGCCATCAGCGCTGACTAAGCGCCCGATGTGGACGACGTGGCGATGCGACGCTTGCCACCCTAAGCAGTCGTGGCAGGATCATGCGCTGCAGCAACAATGCTGCGACAAGCGACGTGACCATGCCGCCCACGATCTTGATGAGGGCAGTTTCGAACATAAGAACAGCGCTCAAAGGCAGGATTGCGAGGGAGACGTTCATCGCAAGCGATCCCCCTTGATAGAGGAGCAGCAAGCGGCACGCCAGACCTATGATAGCGCCTAGAATAAGCGATGCAATCAGCATTCCGGTCCACCCGAAGTCGGCGAAAAGTTCCCCTACATATCCAAGGCTGATGGACGTCGCGTCGCCCGGTTGAAATCCGAGCCCTGTATACCTCGCGGTCACTGCTGTATCATTGGGCAATGGCGGCTTATCGGGATAAATCAAACGCGGAACCAAGATATGCAAGAGGGCATTGAAGGTTTGCTCCCCCCCGTGGTTGCCGGAATACTGCGCTCCATCCAAGGCGAATGAAAGAAACTCTATATAACTAACCCGATCAACCAATCGCTTAAGGCCGTCTTCAAATTGAACTCCGTCAAACTTCTCTGCTGCGTCCGCAAGATAGTTGAGACGCTCCGATAGTGGCCTGTCTACGATCTGAGCCCCCGACCCCCAATTGACAAACTCTCGGTACCCCGGCTTGACCGATGACCAGAAGACAGAAAGCAGCAGAGTGACAACGCCAAGGACGAATACATTCAAAAGCATCTTGCCGCTCACGCGCGGCGCTGCAGCCAAAAAGGCAAATAGCGTCACGATCAAGGTCTGTCTGTACTCAGCGAAGAACCCGGTCATTCCAAGAATGACCTCAATTGAGATCACCGAGATCGCCAACATGCGCCCTCGCTGACAAACAATTGTCCATGCAACCATGAGAAAGATGACCGCAAGCTTGAGATTCGCGGCGCCAAGCAGAAGCTGGCGTGCGCCGCCAGCATAGTTTGAAAGAAATTCCGCAATGTAGCTGACCGCAAAGCAAGCTGCCATGATCCGATATAGATCCCTCTCGCCTATCGTTCTGAGATCATGCCGAAAAGCCGACCCAAGCGAGGCGACGCTTCGCCCTACTCCAATCCTAAGCCCGATGGCGAGCGCCATAAGCGCCGCACTGGCCGCCAGAAACCCTGGCTCCAGCGTCGCGCCTCGGTCCGATAGGGTTGATAGGGGCACACCCTGGAGGGCGGCGCTGATCGGCTTGGTTGCAACCTGAAACCATTGGATCGTCAGTGGCATCAGAAGGATCGGAAGCCCACCAGGGGGCCACAAAAGCATCACCGCGACGACAGGGACAAGGGCGATTATCACTTGCGCCAAAGGCGCCGACGAAAATAATGCCGAACCCGCAACGAGGGTGAAGAAAGCAAACAGAAGGGGGTTGGTTAACTTCATTGTTTACCGACCAATCCTGGGGCCACAGCGCACACCGTTGTCAAGAAATCACATCATTCTTAATGCCGGAGGCTGACCTGCGGCTCTTCCTCGCCAAACCAACAAGCCAAAAACCGGGATCCCGCAACGACTGCTCTAAAAGAGGACAAAGTACGATGACGAAGACGGCCAGAAGACTAAATGCAATTAGAATGTGCCAAAAGCTCCATGATCCGAGGCCAAACTGCGAAAGTGCGAGCAAAAGCGGATAATGTAAGAGATATATGGCGTAGCTGCCGCCGCCGAGCCAAGACAGAGCATTCGTTACAATTTTCGGGACAGTTCGTTTGATCGGATTTGGGAACTTCTTTGCCAGCAGCATCGTGACTGAAAGGCCGGTTGCAATGAAGATCCCAGCCGTCAGAAGATCGACTGTTGCGGAATTGACCCCGACGCTCTTCATGAGCGCCTGAGCGGCAAGAGCGGCAGCAGCAGGAATGGCAATCAGCTTCGTTCGCCGTTCCCTTAGGAAGCAATCGCCGATAAAATAGCCGAACACCCAAACATGCCAAAGCCCCAAAAAACTCGTCAATGGGCTTGGAAGCGCATAGCTTATACCAATTGCGCCAACAGACGTGATAAGCGAAATGATTAATAGCCGTTCAGTGAAACGCGAATTATGGACCTGGGTACGGCCCGCAAGCAGGAGCACCACAGGTAGAATAACGTAATAGGCGACCTCATAAGAGAGCGACCACAGTGGCCCATTAAGACCGTAGGGCGCAAACCATGCGCCGCGTGCAGCTTCCGATGTCTGAAGAAAAAGTAAGTTACCGATGAGCGTAGGGAATCCAAAGCTCGGATCTTTGCTCCCACTCAGCAGACCTAGGAGGGCGGTCCAAAGCAGCGCGACCCAATACAATGGAAGTATGCGAGCAGCACGACGCTTTGCGTAAAGGGATGGGCCGCCTGTCTTGAAGATATCGTCCTTTTCAAGCGCAAGACGAATCGAAAATCCTGATATCACAAAGAAGAGCAAAACCGCATTCTTGTTCTGGCCTGACACCCAATAGGCTGCGGACCAAAGCATCGGGGCGCTCGTGGCAAGATTTTCAAAGACGTTCGGATAGAGTACGAATACATGATGCCAAAGAACAGTCAGTGCAGCAATGCCGCGAAGCGCATCAAGGAATGACAGCCTCAAGCCCGGTTTTAGGGTCCCAGACTGCCCGCGCGTCACTGGACGCTCCGGTTGTGGCGACCTGCCAGACCATGGAACAAAATTTCTTCGACGATACTTCGGCCTGCTGCATTCAGATGCAAGCCGTCGTAAGTCAGGAAGTCCCGCAGCGCGCCTCTGCTGGAGAGAACAGCGGCATAATCAACAGCAGCCAATCCGTTCTTGGCCGCGCCTTCGAGCATGAGTTTGTTCGCCTCCTGGACGCGTTCCGAGTTAGCGTGGCCTGAAATATCGCTCGCCTCGGCGGGCGGCAGAATCGACAGAAGGACTGTCTGCGCATCTGGGTGAAGCGCAGTCAATTTCAGACCCAACGACACGATCGCCGACGCCGTCGCCTCGGCACTCGCGCCGGCCCGCAAATCGTTGATGCCCGCCGCCAGTAAAATCCGGCTCGGACGCAGGCGGGCGATCATGGCGAGTTGGTTCGCCTCGATCCAGGCGACGCTCGCGCCGGGGACCGCTAGGTTGATAAGCCGGCCGGTCGGCACACTAAGATCGGCCACGATACTGTCGCCCAGAAGGACCGTCGGCCCGGACTGGTGCGTGAGGCTCGAAAGCTTTGCATGCAGCGCCGCGCGCTGATCTGATCGAAGATAACCATAGTAACCCAAAAGGCCAACATTCATAGCCATTGAGATCACCAATCCGAATGCGATCGTGCGAGTGAAATATCGTGCCGCCATCGACTAACTCGCAATCGCCAAATAGCTCACCAGTACGATTTTCTCTAATGTCCTGCCGTCACACGGGAAAGCGCTTCCAAGATTCCGACCGCCGCTGCATCAATCGAAAACTTCCCCGAAGCGTCGGCGATCTGCCTCGCAGTAGGTGGCGCACAAAATAGATCGTTGAGCCGATCTGCGCAGGATTTGGCGTCTCCAAGTGGATAACTGCGCCCTACCCGTCCATCGGCGGCTATGTCAGGGGCGCATCCGACTGCGTCGCAGATGACGACGGGTGTCCCACAGGCGAGCGCTTCATTGCAGACAAGCCCCCAGGTTTCTCGGCTTGTTGATGGTAGCACGAGTGCGTCTGCAGCAGCATAGGCGGCGGGCATTTGCGACTGGTTCTGAAAACCCAGCATATGTAGGGGAACCCCGCAACCCGAAGCGTGTGCCCTCATTGAAGCGTCGAGCTCTCCAGATCCGGCGACCATCACTTGCGAATCGATGCCTCGCCCCCGTAATTCTGCGGCGGCATCGACGACATCGAGCGGACGCTTGAACGGCACAAGCTTGCCGGCAAACATAAGCAGTTTCGTAGCCCTGTCGACGCCAATCCTCCGACGATAGTCTTCCCTAGTACAGTCCGAGACCATTGAAGCAAACCAGTCCGTGTCGACACAATGTGGGGAATGAAAGAGGCGGTGCAACGGATAGCCGTAATGAGCGTAATATGCCTTGTTGCGGACGCCGACATATAGCGCCGCATCGAATGCACGCAGTAGCCCGGGATACGTGAGCGTCTTCAGCCATCGCTTTAACGCTGAACGTTGTGTCAGAACTTGGCTGTCGCCACGAACCAGCACAGGTATACCGAGGCGCTTTGCCGCCCAAATGCCCTGCACCAGCGATTTGAGATGCCACCCAAGGGTCAGTACGGCGTCAAAACGTCCATCGCTCAACCGAGCACTGATGTCCGGGGTGTCACACCCGTGGAATCGCGAGACGCTAGGCGACGCAGAAACATTCTCAAGGAACGTGTGGGCATAGCCGGAGACAAGATCGACATCCCAAGCAAAAGGGACACCAAAGCCTGCGGCGGACTGCTCTGCCGATGATGGACGGTGCGAGTAGAACACATGCAGGTCGACGCGGCGCGCCAGATGGCGAAACAACGGCGCGTAATATTGGATTGGGTGGGAGGTAAGGACGGCGAGACGCATTCCCTATTCTGCCGACGAAGCGCCGCACGGCAAAGATAGCGTATCGAATATCCGTGCAAACTGCCCCGCCACAGCATGCGCCGTGTATGGCGCGTAAGCGTTGGAATCAGAACTTCCGAAGGATTCTGGCTCTAGCGCAAGCCGCCGAAGCGCTCCAGCGGCAGCGGTAACCAAATCCGCCAATCCATTTTCATCTTCGAAACAAAACGAGGCGCCGCCGCCGGCTCGCGTCAAAATCGCGTGGGCGCTCGAGCGGGCATGAAATATCGAGAGCCACGGGCGCCCCGACATGAGGGCTGGATAAATCTTTGACGCCGTGTAGTGCGGCTCGTCCGATCCCAGCAGCAGAATGCCTTGCGCACTAGCCAAAACCGAAAGCGCCTCAAGGTATGGCGCCCGCACCGGAAATTCGTACACCAGATCCCCTACGCCCTCCTCAGCCGCAATGGCGCTGACCAGATGGGTGGCGCGCGCGGCTACGGCGATCGAAGGTTGGTTGCTGGTGCCAACGAAGATCAGGCGCAATCGCGCCGCCAACTCCGGCGCCTCGGACCTGAGCCGCGCGACGGCTTTAAAAAGCATCCGCAAGACAGGAGCGGCGCGCGGGAGAAAGGTGCCGACGTAGCAGATGTTGATTTTACCAAGCAAAATCGCCCCGTTTGCGACAGGCGCGCAATTCCGGAGGGCTACAAAATCATCAGGGTCTCCCCCGATTGGTATGGCCGACATCCTTCCGGCGTGCAGCCACGGATATCGGTTCGACATCTCAGCATTTTGCGTATCTGAAACCGAGGTTATCCAGGCGGCTTGACGCACGGCTTTTGGCTCAAGAGCGAGCGCCAGACGATGCGCGAGACCTCCCTTGGACCACTCCGGGCGCGTAGCGCCATGCGCCGAAACCCACGGATCCTGGAAGTCAAGCACAACCGGGAGGCCGAACCGCCGGCGCACCCATCCCGCCAGAAGCATCGGATAAAATGGTGAGCCCGTTATCAGAATGACGCTTGGAGAATAACGCGAGACACCGCCGGCGATGCCGCGCGCCAAATGAAAGTACGCGCGCAAGCCGATATCGCCCACACCAAAGACCCGCGCCACTCGCGAGGGCAAGGCGCCAGTGCGGATCTGATCCAGGGACGCGGAAACGAGTTTGCCCAATTCCTCATCTGGATTTTCCGTATAATGCTTCTCATGTGCACGAATAACAATAGGCTTCCATCCATGGGACGGCAGATGCTTTGCAAGGTGTCGCCCGCGATGAACGCCCGCCAGGGTCGACGGCGGGAAGTGCGGCGAGACGATGAGCGCCCGCCGCATCATAATTTATCGACCCCATGATGTATGTTCAGAGAACACCGTTTGTCGGAGTAGTATGATTAAAGCGCGCTAGCGCCCGTTCGACGCACCTCAGCAGTTTTGGCGCCTCCGCCTCCCAATTGAATTTTGATTGCCCGAGGAGATGCGCCCGCCTCTTGGCAGCTGCGAGCCGGGTTCGGTCCACGAAGAGCGCGTCAAGCGCTTCTGAAAGCGATCTTGCATCCTCCGACCGATAAAGGAAGGCTGCGCCTTCGGCCTCAGCAGCGTAAGCCTTGTGAGCCGGTAAATCCGACATGATCGCTGGTAGACCAGCAAGCAGATAGGTAAATTGCTTATTTGTTAGTGCAATACTGCGGCTGAATGTTGTTCGTGTTTCTCCGACGAGACCCACATCATACAATGACGCCATAGCAACCATTTCATCGGGCTTTCCCGGCTCATGGATATGCAGACGGTTACCAACGCCGAGAGCGAACGCACGAGCGCGCAGCATCTCGGCGTATCCCTTTGACGGTGTTCCTCGCAGGTGAAGGTGTGGAGCGGATTGGGCTTGTGCTATGGCGTCGACCGCGCCTTCCAACCCTCGACACGGACCAATCGTTTGCGAGAACCAGTAAACTGAAGGCGCCCGCATGTGCGAATCGGGCGAGCTCGCAAATGACGCGGAAAGCGTCTTCGAGAACGTGTTCAGGATCACCACAGGCGGCGAAATCGCATATCGGTCGGTATACGCATTTGCAATCCCAGGAGACGCTGCCGAAACATAGGCCGCGTGCGGAAGATATCGGCTTTCAATAGACTCGATCAGGCGTCTGGCTCGTATGTGCTCAGGGGCCTCGGGCAGATCGCCCAGGTGGAAGTCTTCGGCGTCGAATGCGTATACGGCGCCGTGGCGTCGAGCCGCCGCGACAGCAGCGGGTAGTGCTGCGACGTAATGCGCAATATAAAGGTCTGCTGGAGTAGCCAATGCTGCGTTGATGAGACGCCGGGACATGAAGCTCTGAGCCTCGATGGCCAGCTGCGTGGAGGGGAAGCACCCCCACAATTGCCTCGCAATCAATTGCCTAGCCCGGCACATCCGTCGCCGGAGCGGGTGACTGAAGGAAATACGATGGACGGAATATTTTGCCTGAGCAAGAACAGCCTGATCACGGGGCTCAACGAAGTCGGCCACCTTTGTAGCGATTACATCAACGCGGTAACCATGTTCGCTGAGAGTTTGCGCTTCTTTGACGACTCGCGGATTTGAACCGAGCTGTCCAGGCGTAATGATACAAATTCGCTTCAATACAGATCTCTTGTCAGCGCTCGAGGACTTCGAAGCCTGGCGCGTATCCGGCCCGGTTTAACCCCTCAACGACAGCAGAAATGAGCGCACCGCGATAATCAGACCATTGCCAGTTCTTTGCCGTCTTCCACGCTTCATGACGCATTGCGGCAAGCAGCTTCCGATTCTCCAGACACCATAGCAGCGCTTCACGGATCGCGGGGGCGCTGCCAGCCGGAATAACGAGGCCATTCGTTTCGTTGCTGACAAGATCCGATGCGCCGGCCTTCTCGGTCGTAATGACCGGGAGGCCGCGGGAAAACGCTTCCGTTACAACCATTCCGAAGCCGTCGGACAATGTCGGAAACATAAGCAAATCAGCTTCATCAAGCGCATTGAATAGAACATCTCGTGGCACCGAGCCGTGGAACTTAACTCCATCAGGAAGAGGCTTCCACAGACGCTCAGGAAGGGTCACAGCGCCATAGACATCAACCTGCGCCTGTCCAGAACCATGTAGTTCACGCCACGCGTCCAAAAAATAATGCGCGCCCTTTCGGATCGAAAATGTTCCTGCCCAGACAACTCGGAGCTGCCCGTCAGACCGGCGATCAGCGAGTTCTCCGACGACAGGCGGAGCTCCATAGGGCACAGAGAACGTCCTTTCTGGATCGGCTCCACCCGCAATATGAGACCTTCGCGATACGCTTGAGTTTGTTATAATGACATCCGCAGCGGCCATCTCGGCGTCGCGGCGCGCCTGTCTTCGCTCAAAGCGTTCCGCGAAATAGTTCTCATAGCGACCTTTCAATTCGGGGAAGCGCGCCTTCTCCTCCCTTTGAAGCTCCTCGAACTCTCGGCTGTTGAGCGACGGGAAGTCGAGGATCTTCGCTTTCCCCAACCTCTCCGCCACATTGAAGGCTTCTAGTGCCGAGTACTCGTAGGCGTACACGGCCCCAACGTCAGTCGCGCTTAGACGCCGACCGGCGGCGCGCGTGAATTCGTGTGAAAGGTGATCCCATATCAGATCGACAATTGGCGCGCTGGCTCCGGCCCTGTCTGCAATTGTCCTGATGATCTCCCAGAGTGGCCGTGAGGCAACCAACTCTCCAGGCAGCGTTGATACCGACCTTCGTCGCAATTGCAGGTCCAGCTCCTCCTTCAACCCGACAGGCACGAGGCCGAGAATGCGCTCCAGAAACCCACCTCGCGTGTAAGCAAACGACGTCATGAACGCCGCCAAGGCTGCCCGTTCATGGAATGCGAGCGCGGCCTGCTGACCGAAAATCGCTGTCGAAGGGAAGGCTACGAGCGTCCGCACGTCGTCACCATTTACGCGAAGCAGCCACCAGCTCGCGGTACAAGGCTAAATAGGCATCAACGACAGCGGCCTCGCTATAAAACTCTTCGACCCGCCGTCGACAAGCCGCACGAACTATGTCCGGCAATCGGCCAACGGCGGCCACGAGTCTATGGGTGTCCTCGCAGACAAAGCCCGTGACCCCATCAAGGATGATTTCTGGCACCGCGCCCCTTGCAAGTCCGATGACAGGCGTACCGCAGGCCATCGCCTCTATCATGACGATACCGAAGGGCTCGTCCCATAATATGGGCATGAGGAGTGCGGCTGCGGTGCCTAGAAGTACATTCTTCTGCGCATCGTTAACAGGGCCGATGTACCTGATCAATTGGTCATCTACATGTGGAAGGACAAATTCCTCGGCCCAGGACCGCTTCTCGTCGGGTATATTCCCGGCAATTATGAGCTGTCGCCCAACACGCTTTGCGATCTCGATCGCAAGGTGCGGGCCTTTGATCTCTTCGATCCGGCCTAAAAACACCAGCGGCGCATCTGCGGACGATTCGGCTCGGAAGGAATAGCGATCAAGCGGCACGCCATTTGGTATCATCGTCCAGCGGCCGATCTCTTGAACGGATCGCATCATCCGATGACTGACTGCGGTGAAATGCAGAGTGCCGCGAGAAAGGGCGTGGCCCCAGCACACAGTGCGCGGGCTAATCTCGCGCTGATAGCTCATGATCTTCGGAACCCGCAACGGCAGCAAAGCTGTCAAATACGCCAGCCTCGAGAACGAGTGGACAACATCGAAGTTTGCCCCACTGACGTGTCGCATCAGAGCCCATGCATTATTTAATGTGCTTCGACGCGAGCGGCTGTCATGTCCAGGCCACGAAACAAGCCGACCGCCGGATCGAGAGTTGGGGTGCGCAAACAGAGTTACACTGTGACCACGGTCATTCAACCCACGTGCGAGAATATCGACAATTCGCTCTATACCACCGTAGAATTGAGGCGGTACCGGGAGTTCTGGATCAGCGGTAAGAGCAACCGACAATGGCCTGTCATTTCGCAGGGCGGGCAACACGTCTGATTGCCGGTTACTCAGCGCGTGGGTCAGTTGGGGTCCAGTGAGCAGCACCCCGGCTCGCGCTATTAAGACCAAGACGCTCGGCAAGATGTTGAACCCGCCGTGCAATCTTCCATCCCGTGAAACGCCTCAAGCTGTGAAAGCGCGGCGGACCGAACGGGATGGCGGACGCGCCGCCGAGTTCCGACGCACGCTTGCAAGCCAGCCGACGAAGTTCGCTATGGTGCGGATAATACGTATAGTCAAAATGCTTGATCAAATTCGCGCAGGCGCGACGTGTTCTCTGCGAGTTCTCTACTTCCAGCAGATGCGAGGTACCCGCCATCAAAGAGTGGAACGCTGAGAGTACGGCCTCATCTGAGTTCCTCGATGATAAGCTACCCTTTCTGCCTGAACGATAGTACAGGCGCGCGTCGGGAGCGAAGCGAACTCCGTCGGATCGGGAAATAATTCTCGCGAAAAACTCAAAATCGTCGATTAACGAGAGTTCTTCGTGCCAACCACCGTAGTCGTCAATAAGACTACGCGGAATCATAAACATCCCGGGCTGCGTCATCGGTGCACCAAACTCCCAATCGGTCACTAGCCAATCTACCCCGCTCATATCGAACTCGGTCGGACGATCCGGGAAAATCGCTTCATCGACAGACGAGATGAAGCGGGTCCACCGACTCAGGGCGAGACAACGAATGGTACTGGTCAGTTTAGTGCGCTGCGCCTCAAGATACCTGGGTCCAAGGATGTCGTCGGCGTCTAAAAACACGATGTAATCACCTGTCGACGCTTGATACGCAAGATTACGCGCTGCTGCCGCGCCAAAGTTTGCGGATGTAATGAGTGACACACCCTGACCCCCATACTCCTTCACTATCCCAGAGGAATTGTCAGTTGAGCCGTCGTCAACGATGACAATCTCAAGAGGGGGAAGCGTCTGCACAAGTATACTCTCAATCGTATACCGAACTGTATCCTCTGCATTAAAGCAGGCGATCAATACTGAGATATCGCGATACATCGGGGACGATGAAACATTATGATGCAAATTCACTCAAATCATTCCGTTCGAGTGAGCGTAAACTCGACGCCAAGTGCTCTGGTAATACGCTCTCTTTGAATGTGCAACATAATGGTGAAGGATACCCTGTGGGATTAATCCTTCGGAAAGTCTCGGCATCACGATGTATTCACGGGCGTCGAGAGCTTCGGCATGCTGTTGCGTTAAAATGAGTGCCGTTAATGCCTGCTCCTGGAGATATTGAGCGCCTTCTTCTTTAATCTGAGCGTGGCACCAGTATTCCACCAGCTCCCAGTCAATTCTTGATCGGTCGATTCCATAAAGACCTACATTGACTTTAGCCAACATGTCTTCACATGAAAGCCGCGCCATTAGAGAAGGCGAATAGCCATACGCGTTACAAATATCCTGCATAAACATGGCTCGTGGAGCCGCAAACCAATCAAGGACCGCGACTGGCTGACGAAAGAAGAGCATGTCGGAGTCGAGGACCAATGACCAGTCGTTCTGACCAGCGTGCATATCTACAAGCTTGCGCAGATGTACGTACGTGCGACGTCGAGCCCACAATGTTGGAAATTTTGCTGGGGGAAGCGCATCTGCTAGCTTATCGGAAGTCTCACTCTCTTTGACGAACTCAGCCCATGGAACGACCCGAGCAATTCGTGCGCATGTTTCATCATCCAATGTGCCATCATCGAAAATGACCGGCGTGATACGAAAAGGAGCGACGTTCTGGAGCGACACGAAGCAAAACACCGTCTGATACCAAAAATGACGTCCACTCAAAAATTGGACCTTCGCACCGACCTCATCCTTCCGAGCGGGCGCGGGAGCGAGACGCAAGGCCGCATCGATCATCTCGAGGCGGCCCAGCTCAGTCTTCCGCTGCTGAAAGGGGCCACCTTCGAGCAAGGACTGCTTAATTATTCCCAAGGGTCTATGAAACAGGAAGAACAGGAGCCTCCCGAGCCCCGCAGAACGGGCCGCTTGTGCGAGTGCGCCTATTTTTGGATTCATGCCTTGATGGCTGCACGACCTTCGAAGAGCCCACGCTGCGCCATGTAGCAAATGGCGCGTTCAGGTGAGCGCCACGGCTGGGTAAGCAGATACGCGCGCGCGCGACGAATAGGGATTGTCCAACTTGAAATGGGGGTCCAAGGGCATATGCCATGCACGTCAAGAACCTTGACCCACGTTCGGTTAGCACTGCGGGCATACCGCTCAAGATAGTCCTGAGTTAGACGGCCCGCCGGGATCAAATGGTTAAGCAAGAGTTCCGGTCGGTACGCTACGCGCCATCCCTGTTCAAGGATCGCGAGGACTATGTCATTGTCCTCGCCGGAGGCCAGATCGGAACCGCGCCGGCCCAAGGCGAGGCGACGTTCATCGAGTGCGGCCGCGCGTATGTATCCCTCATAAGCCGAGCGCCTTACAGCCATGCCGGCTCCAATGGGCGCGCAGACCGGATAAAAGCGACCGCCGGACTCCGTCGACCACGCTGCTGACAGGACCGAATCCCCGAGGTCGCGGCACGCTAGCGACAAGCCAGTTTCATGAAACCATGCAGGCGGATCCACTTCGTACTCGGGGATCGATTTTCCGCCAATTGCACCAAGCTCCGCATGCAGCGAGAACACGCAAGCGACATTTGCCAGATAATCCGCCGCAAGCACATTGTCGTCATCAACAAATACGATGATATCACCTTGAGCTTCCTCAAAGCTTCTGAGCCGCGCATACGAGAGGCCAAGCCGATCCTCTCTTACAACGCGCGCATCAGGATGCCACGATAGATCCAACTCGTCTTCAAGTCTGCGCAAGCTGGAATTATCTATGACAATCAGCTCGAAGGTAAACTCGCCCCTGTCTCTGGCTTGCGTTCTAATGGAGGCAATTGTCCTGTCCAGATAATCCTGTCGGGGATTATGCGTGCAGATGACGACACTCAGCTTCATCCGGCGCAGCGTACCTTGCACGCTTCGCGCGAAGCCGCGTTGCGGATGGCCAATCGATAGGTTTCTTCCTGCAACGGACCCACGACGCTCGGACTGTATCTTTCCAGTACGCTTTTACGCGCCGCCAAGCCCAGTGCCGACCGACGATCCGGATCCCGCAGCAAGTCTGTCACGGCCCGTGCGATTGCCGCTGGACTTCTCGGCGGCACAAGCAACCCGGTCTCGCCATTGTCAATAATTTCCGCCATTCCTCCGGCGCTGGAGCCAATGACCGCGCGGGCGGCAGACATGCCCTCAAGGCAGACGTATGGAAAGTTCTCCCACGCGCTTGGCGCCACCACGACCGCCGCCTCACCGATCAGGCGCGGCACCTGTGCATAAGGAACGGAGTCCATGTGGCAGACGCATCCGGCGGACCGCCCGTATCTTCCTAGCATGGCATCCCGTACGCGCCGACGCCCGCCAGGCATTGGCGCCGAACTCCCGACAAACAGGAAGCGAACCTCGGGAACTGCCTGTGCGATCATCGGAACCGCCCTAGCCAGCTCCAGCACGCCTTTGCGAACCTCAAGCCTTCCGAGAAAAAGCACCGTGCCGGGGGATTTTGCCGGCTCTAGAGACAACAGCTCCGATGCTGGGACGAACACGTTCGGCACAACCTCGCACTTATCCTCGCTCAACCCCCATACATCACGGAGCCTGTCTAGAATCGCTCGGCTGGGCGCAACGACAAGGTCCGCCTCCCTTGCATGCAGGCGTTCCAATGCATGTTCGTCCCGCGTCCGTCGCCAATATGGCTTGTTCACTCTTCCGCGTATAAGCCCGCCCGCTACGAAGCGAATCTTGTCGAGCGCGTTGACATAGGAAGCATTGATTTCGCCAATCAGCTCGCCCGGGGTGTGAAGCCGGACAACAAGAGGGACGCCTGGGAACATGTTGCGGATCCCGGCCGCATCGGCGCCGTACTCCGGACCCTCAACTACATTGAACGGGATGGCGTTATGACGCTCCGAGAAAGGCAGAAGAACAGCATCAGAAAACTCCTGACGCGGAGAGGTCACACGGTTGATCCTGTACGGTGTGTCGCTGTCGATCGACGCGTCGGCATCGCCACAGAAGACTTCAACCGAATGGCCCCGCGCGGCCAGCATCTGCGCAGCGTTGCGAACGTAGGCGCCTATCCCCCCACCCGAAGGGCCGCCACCATACTCAAAGCTGATCAGCGCAATTCGCAAAAGCTATTATTCGCCCGATCAGTGAAGATTCTGTTGTCTGCAAACGATGCGGCACAGATCATCCGGATAGCTCCGCAACAAACTGTGAATGGACGCGATTCGCATCAAACTCCGTTAGTGCAAGAATTATTGATCGTTGTGCAGCGGCCCTCCACCCGATATCGCTGAATATCTGTTGCAATAGGGCCTCGATACTAGATCCGTCGAGCGTACTGCACTTAAATTCCCACTCTTTATCTAAGCACCAACGATTGATCTCTGACCATTCTGGACACAGAACAATTATTGGAATTCCCGCGCGGGCGAAATCAAGAAACTTGCTCGGAAAACTGCTGTATCCCCAAGGTTGTACATCCCTCCGGAATGAATAAGAAATCAAGAACGCTGAAGCATTGTTCGCGACAAAAGAGACCACCTCTTCGTTGTCTCTGAACTTTTCGTGTCCAAGAACATTATCATATAACGTGCTTAGACTTTTAAGAACTATATTATCGCCATCTGTTATGAGTAGTAGATAGCCATCGATTCTCTTAAGAGCAGCAGCCACAATGGAAAGGTTTTCAACCTGCCAATCGTGCAAGCTGCCTGCAAACGCGACAACAGGCCTCTCAAGATGTGAACAGACTTTCAACGACGCCGCATAGAACCGGCCGACACCAGGAATTGGGTACAATACTTTTCCCTTTCTCTGGTCAACACCGTAGGCGTCCAGAATTCGCTGTGACACTGCAAATACGGTTGAGCAGGACGACAGCGTGCGCTGCACATGAGTAACGATCCTTTTCTTGCCCCTCTCACTAACGGACCAGTACTCTTCCTGATCGTGAATTATCGCGAAGGCAGGTACCTTCCATAATTTTGCAAGCCGAACAGCCAAGCGCGGGAGATCGCCCCAGATCAACGCTAGAATGTGAGAAGGCGGGTCATCACCCAACTCACGTGCGACATACTTGGTCCAGAGAAGGATTCTTAATGCAAGAGAACCTGGCATCAGCCTCCTTACAGGGGGCCACCAACGCACCCGTCTGGGTAACCGAACTTGCTTCCAAGAACCCGGCAAGGCTGTACACGCGGAGAAGTCGTCTTCGAGACCACATAGAGTAATCCTCCAACCTTCTCGCTCAAGTCGAACAAGATGCCGAAAGAGAATGATTCCCGAACCACTCGTAGTATCCGGCAGTATTTTCGAGACCAGAAGTATATGTTTCATAACACCAACAACGACTTTCGCGTTATAAACGCAATCGAAGGAAATAGAACCGATCGATCATGCACATTTTGAGAACAACGCTACGCAGCTTCCAGATGACCCATTTAGGGGTGGATAGTTTTGCGAGCAGGTCCCCGTTGTGAACTGGGTTCCCGCTTCGGTTTCGCAGAGCGAAGACAAAGAAATCCTTGGATCTCTCGATCAAGTGAGCCGGCAGAATCTTAACATTGAGGCGAGATCCCATCTGTTCTCTAAAAACCGCAATGCTCAGAAGCGCCTGATCATGACGATGTTCCTTGAAACGGTCGTTCTCATTTCCGTCAGAGTTGTCGACTAGAAGAGTATAACCACCGCGGGTGCAATACGAAATCCAGCGGCGTACGGTTTGTCGAACAGCAGGTGTATTACGCAATATAATAACAGTTGCTGAAATCTGCGGTCGGCTCAATTCAGCTTTTGACAAGTTCAAGGCTTTAATCGTCCGAGAATTGGTCCACTCGCAGACAAGCCATCTAGTTGTTGAATCTACCTCGCCCTCGAAAAAGACCGCTTCATGTTTGTCGGATTCTGGCCAGATATCGAGGATAGTCCTCGAGTTCGCCGGATTAAGGACACACCCCGCATCGCACCAAAGTAGAACATCGTTCTCCGACATCCTCGCCAATGTTTCATGGATCAACAACGGCTTCCATAGCCAATACCCTGCTCCTCTGCGATTGGCGGGGTTCAGCAGAAATTCCTTATGCCGCCGCCACACACTATTGTGCTGTTTCTTGAATCGTATAAAGTTATAGCATTCGACAATTGTGAATAATCCCGATTCTTTTGCGTGTCTTGCCAAGCGTCCCGCGGCATAGCGATAATGAAAATTGCCGTCAGCAAATGTCAGAAACCAACGTCTAGACGATTCTTCGCGCCCCTCTCGACTCATTTCCGGCGCCAATTGAGTATGGGGGTGAGAAGTCCGTGACGACGACCATTCGATTGTGCTGTCCAATATGGAGACACTGCATGGCCAAGATGCAGGTCTAGCAAAAGGGCATCGTCGGAGTTCACTATCCAATACTGACCATGCACACTTATTTTAGGATAAGCGTAGTAACGTCCTGCATTGAGAAGACCGGCAGGCAATGAGCACGTCAGATCGTTTTCACCGTGAGATAATTTTGGCCAATCCTCAAGGGCCCCATCTGTATAGTGACTCCAGAAAAGGCTCTCCCCGTTCGGCCCTTTTAGTTCGAATCCTACATTAAGGCCTTCGGGGATCGACTTACACAGAACGCGAACGCATATTTCTAAATTTTCTCGAGTAGTGAAGGTGGAATTATCTCCCTGATGAGCGTACATTTCAATTAGTCGAACGTCATCGTTCCCGGGAGCCTCGGCAAGAGCCCATGCAAGTCTTCCCGGCTTTGTTCCCGCGCTGTTGCGATAGGTATTCAGGATCCGAACAGTTGGCCCCGTTGCTACTAGCTTAGCCTCCGCAAGAAGCATCGCATTTGTGCATAGCGATTCTATACTTGGGAGGCTGTGGCTCACAAATATTACCGTTCTGCCGCGGTTAGCGACCACCTTCATCTTACCCAGGCACTTCTTCTGAAATTCTGCGTCACCGACCGCCAGCACCTCATCAACTATGAGAATTTCCGGCTCCAGATGCGCGGCCACCGCAAAGGCGAGCCTGACGTACATGCCGGATGAGTATCGCTTCACGGGCGTGTCCAGAAACTTCTCGACGCCCGCGAAGTCGACGATCTCGTCGAACTTGCGGCTAATCTCGGCACGAGACATGCCGAGGATGGCGCCATTGAGATAGATGTTCTCGCGACCGGACAGTTCAGGGTGAAATCCCGTCCCCACCTCCAGGAGGCTTGCGACGCGCCCGTCAATCGTCACTCTGCCTTCCGTCGGCTCCGTTATGCGAGACAGGATTTTCAGCAGGGTCGACTTGCCAGCTCCGTTGCGGCCGATGACGCCAACCACTTCGCCGCGGCATATTTCGAAATTCACGTCCTTCAGCGCCCAGAATTCCTCGGTCTCGTCGCCCGCGACGATCGCCTGCCCGCGCATCATGTCGCGCGCCGAGCGGCCCCAGTTGCGGACATTGCGCACCAGCATGTCGCGGAACGTTGCGTTGCGCTCACCGGCGGCCTGATGGCCGATGACGTACTTCTTGCCGAGACCTTCGGCCCTGATGACGACGTCGGACGACATCACAGCAGGTCCGCGAACGTCTTCTCGGTCTTGCGGAAGTATCGCACGCCGAGCCACAGGAAAAAGCCGACCACCGCGAGGCTCGCGAGGAAGCCTGGAAGATAGAACCGGCTCTCCCCGCCCAGAAGGCACCAGCGGAAGCCGTCGATCACGCCCACCATCGGATTGAGGCTGTAGAGGAAGCGCCATTGCTCGGGGACGACGCCCGAGGAGAACCCGACCGGCGACACATAAAGCCCGAACTGCACGATGAAGGGGATGAGATAGCGGAAATCACGATACTTTACATTCAGAGCAGTAATGAACAGCGCAGGCCCGAGGCTCGCCGCGACCGCAAGGAGAATGAAGAAGGGCAAGAGCAGGATGCGCCAGTCCGGAAAGACGCCGAACCAGAGCATCAGGAGCGCGAGCATTACGAAGGTGATCAGAAAGTCGACGAGCGCCACAACGGCTGAAGCCGCCGGGACGATGAGGCGGGGGAAGTACACCTTGCCGATGAGATTGGCGTTGCCCACGAGGCTGTTAGACGCGTCGGAAAGGATTGCGGCGAAGAGAAACCACGGCAACATGCCCGCGAAGACCAGAACGGGGTAAGGGGTCGCCCCTTCGCTCGGCAGTTTCGCGATATGGCCGAAGACGATCGTGAAGACGACCATCGTCAGGAAGGGTCGGATCACGGCCCACAGGACGCCGATCACCGTCTGCTTGTAGCGCACGGCGATGTCGCGCCAGGCGAGAATCGCGAACAATTCCCGGTATCGCCAGAGGTCCGCCCAATAATGACGCTCGGCCCGCCCGGCTTCGAGCACAAGGCGGCGCGGCGCAGTCGCGGGCGGCAAGCCGGAGGCGGGCGAGCGGTCCGCCGGCAACTCGCTGGCGCTCTCCTGCGCCGTCACTGCAAGGAACCAATCAGGTCGGCGACGCGCGCGCGAAACACGTCCTGTCCAAAGCGGGCCTGGACTGCGTCATGGAGCGCCTGGGCGTCCGGGCGCGGCGCATCGAGGGCCGCCGCAACGGCCTCCGCGAGATCATCGGGCTCGACGCACCATCCAAGCTCCCCGTCGCCAAGCGCGTCGGGCGCGCCGCCTACCCGCAGGCCCAGCGCCGGCGTGCCGCACGCCATCGCCTCGATATAGACGATGCCGAAGCCCTCCCCCGTTGATGGCAGAACGAAAAGATCGGCGGCGCGATAGAGGTCCGGCAGATCGGGCGTGCTGACTCCGCCCAGAAAACGCACATGATCGGCAACGCCCTCCTCATGGGCGAGCGCTTCGAGCCTCACGCGATCGTCCCCCAGGCCGGAGATGAGGTAAACGACGTTTCGTCCCGCGCCGCGCAAACCCGGCAAAAGCCGAATGATGCGGTCGTGGCCCTTGTAGCCTTCACGCGTGTCGAGGCGTGAAACGCTCAACAGCGCCTTCACGCCGTCGTGGAGGCCAAACTTCGACCGGGCCGCCGCGCGATCGCCGGGGCAAAATTCTGGCCGCACAGTGTTAGCCAGCACGGCGCCACTGTATCGCGCGCTTGCGATCTGGTCGCTCAGGCGTGCAAACGTGTCCCGGCTCACGGTGAGCACAAGGTCAGACTTTTGCAGCGCAAGCCGGTGAGGCTTGCGCAATGGCTGCCATATTTCGGTGCCATGCAGCTGGCTCACGAGCCGTGCGCGCAATGCTTTCGCCAGCATCACTGCAAGCGATCCGTGGTAGAGATGTCCGTTGAACACGAGATCGGGGCGCAACGATTTCGCGAGATTGGCGGCGAGCAGCGAATAACGGATCTTATCCTGCACCGCAGGCCATTGCCTGGCGTTGACTGGCATCTTCTGCAGGGGGAATGGCGCGACGCGTGTCAAAATGTCCACCTGCGTCACGGACGGCATGCCGGCCACCGCTGTCAGCAAGTCACGATTGTATTGCGCGATGCCGCCATGCGCTCCGAAAGCGTCCGTGACAAGCGCAAGCACTTTCACGCAGCTGCCCTGCCCGGCCGCTGTCCGCCCGCAAAGGCGGCGAACACACGACGGCTCCAGACGCGCGACGCCTGACCGCGCGAGAGATCTTCACCAGACTTCCTTCCAGACAGCCAACGCCTGAAGGGGACGCCAAAGCCGCTCTTCGGGCGAAGGAGGATTTGCTCAGGCAATGGCTTGAGCAGCGCGGAGGCGAGCGCTCTCTTGCCAATCTCCGGACGGAGAAAGCTCGGCACGAGAGGCGCGAGCGTTTCCAGGAGCCTGTAATCGACCAGCGGCGTGCGAACCTCCACGGAATGCGCCATCCCGGCCCAGTCCGCATCACGCAGCAGCTGATTGCGCAAATAGAGGGTCGATTCGAACGCGGCTATCCGCGAGATTGGATTGAATTCCGGACCGATGTCCGCTTCCTCCAGCCTTTGCTCCAATGCAAGGCGCTCGATACCGCGGATGACGAGATCTTCATCGACAAGTTGGTGCAGCTCGTGCGGCAGGAAAAGGCCGCGACGCAAGAGATAGGCGCCGCCATAGGCCCCGCCGTATTCGAGAATGGCCGCAGCCTTCGGCGTTTTCGGGCGCAAACCAAGCGCGCGCGCAAGCATTCGAACCGAGACGCCAAGCCCCGGCGCACCTGCCGCCAAACGCAACCAGCTTGTCATCCTCGGAATTTCCGCAAAGCTCGAATAGCCAGCGAAAAGCTCATCCCCGCCAATTCCGGAAATGGCCGCCTTCAGCCCCGCTTCCCGCGTCGCCTTGGCCACGAACCAGGCATTGACGCCATCGATCGTTGGCTGGTCCATCGCGTCCAGCATGAGCGGCAGATCATCGTTGAATTCAGCCTGCGTGACCTCACGAACAATGTGGTCAGCGCCATAGATGCGCGCCATGAATTTCGCCCATACGCTCTCGTCGTCGCCAGTGCCCTGGAATTCGGAAAACGACAGGGTAATCGCGCGCGGTCTGGCGCCAAGCTCCGCCATGATGCCGAGCAAAACGGATGAATCAACGCCAGCTGACAGGAAGACGCCGACATCCACGTCGGCGATCATGTGGGCGTGGACGCTGTCGCGAATGCTTAAACGCACAAGATCGGTCGCTTCACGCTCCGGAACATGTTTCAACGACCCCATCGCCAGGGTGTCGGCAACGGATGAAAACCGTCGGCACGCCCGGGGTCCGCACGACGTGACCAGCAGACTGCAGCCGGCAGGAAGCGCTTCGATGTCCCTGTAAAGGGTGAAGGGTTCTGGAACGCTGCCCCAGATATGGAAGCCCACGACGCCGGCGGGTTCAGGCGCGCGGCTAACGCGGCCGCCGGCGAGGAGCGCGCGCACCTGGCTCGCGAAACGGAAGGTCCAGCCATCATTGGAAATGTAGAGCGGCTTTATGCCATAGGGGTCGCGCGCGAGAAACAATTCGCGCTTGAGATTGTCCCAGATCGCGAAGGCGAACATCCCCCGCAGGAAACGCAGCATTCCCTCGCCCGCCCGAGCATAGAGCGCGAGAAGCACCTCCGTGTCGCTGTGCGAGCGGAAGACAGCCCCATCGCGCTCAAGCTCGCTGCGCAAAGCCCTATGATTGTAGATTTCGCCGTTGAAGGTCACGACGTAACGGCCATCCGCGCTCGCCATGGGCTGGGCGCCCGCGTCCGACAGATCAACGAGCGCGAGACGGCGATGACCCAAGACGATGCGGCGTTCACTGTCCCACCATTCTCCATGACCGTCGGGTCCACGGCGCGTCATGTGTTCCCTGGTCGCCAGGAGCTCGCGCGGATCGGGCGAAGACGCAGCGCTGTTGTACGAGAAGATCCCGTTTATGCCGCACATGTCAGGGGAAAATCCTCACAGCCGTGTCGATTGGCCCACCTGCGGCGCCGGAGACATTCCGGCGTTGAGTACATCCGGCGAACTCCTATTGATGGAGCGGAAATCAAAATACGACCCCGGCTATGTTGCGACGGGGCGCCGTGGCTATGCGAGCGTCCGCCATTTCGCCGCGCACGAAAAGGCTATTTTGTTTCATGTCGCCCTTATCGCGCTCTTATCTGGAAAGACGCCGAAGAAAGGGTTCGTAGATCGCTTGTTGGAAACCAGCGCCATGCATTGCCCGAACGATTTCATCGTCGACAGTCTCCAAGATGACTGCAACGAGTGACGGCCGGCTTATCGTCTCTTTGGCGCCGGACAGGACCTCCGGCTCGTATCCCTCGACGTGGATCTTGACAAGAACAGGCTAACCTCAAGCGCCATGCCAAGTTTGGCGTCGTTCAAGGCTTAATGCTCCGAGAAACGCTTCGATCAAAGCTTTCATGCTGCAATGCGTCGATTTCCGCCTTGAGGGCCTCATATTCCCGCATCTTGCGCTTGAGAAAGCGCGCGGTGAGCTTCGCGCGCTCGCTGATGCCTGATGGTGTGAGGATGTAGGCGTATCGAAGCTTGTTGTCGGAGGCGCGGAAGTTGTTCACCTTCACACACCCCTTCTCCGTGAGCGCCTTGAGGCAGTAGTTGACCGAGCCAAGGCTCAACCCCAATGCGTCTGATATATCGCGCTGGCTGAGGTTCGGACGACTTTCGATCAGGCGCAGAACGCGAAAGTGCGCGTCCTCCCGCGCCTGGTCGACCTTGTTGCTTCGGGACAGCCTAGAGAACCCGCGTCGACGTAAAGCTACCGCACGGCCGGGCAAAACGACCGGCCGGGCAACTGCCTGAAGTTGTGAAGCGAACAGCGTTCACGATTGAACGCATACCTGAGTCTCGGTGTAATTGCAAAGCTTTAAGCGATACATAACCTTTACTATAATCGATGGCCGGCGGCTGGCGATTGGACGCAAATCTCGCGTCGGCGCGCCTCTCTAACCATCGTCGCGACGGACCTTCCGATGTCGGACAGCCGACGCCGCCGGGTCAGCAGGCGCGACGAACAGGAACGCAGCGCAAAGCCCAAAAAGGCTGGAGAGCGCGATCGTGCGAAGCGGATAGTCCCAAGCCGAATGAATGCACAGGAGCGCGACCGCGATAACAGAGGCCATCCCGAGCCGGCCCTCGAAATCGGGCTCGACTACGAAAGCCGCTCGGGCCCTGCGGGCAAACCACACGAAGAAGGCGCCAATCAAGGCGATCCCGGGCAGCCCCGCCTCCATGGCGATCTCGGCATAATCATTGTGCGCGTGATTTGCTACCTGACCGCCGCCGGGAGATCCCGGCGCATAGACTTCATAAAGCTTCTCGAACGTCCCGAGGCCTGAACCCGTTGGAGAATATCGCCAGATGAGGTCCCAGGTCGCCGCGAACAGACCCATGCGCGCGTCATCCACAGACCCCGCGCCGTCGAACCGGCCGATGATCAACGACAGCCCCATCGCCGACGCCAGCATCAAGACACCCAGGGCCATCGGCGCCGCGATGAGCCACCACGAGTGGCTGTTGATGACCTCCTGAAGCGGCCGGCGCATCAGAAACCACCCGCTCAGCCCCAGCGATAGCGCACCAAGCGCGAGCGCGCTTCGGGATCCCGAGACAGCCAGTCCCAAAATGCAGATGATCGTCAATGCAACCATCAGCGTCCAACAGGGAACTCCCTGGATGCGCCTTCGCTCCGCAAAAACCGCAGCTCCAAGCGGAATGAGCACATAAAAGAATGCTGCGTAATGGTTTGCGTTGGCGAAAAAGCCGACTGCGCGGTTGTTGTTCGTGATGGCGAAGAAGTACAGCGAATTGTTCACACCGCCCAGGATTTGAAGAATGCCAAGCGGCAGACTGACAACCCCGATTGCGAGGGCTATGATGACGAGCGCCCGCCGGGCCCGCGCCCCCAGATTGACCGCCGCGAGAAAGAGGGCGAATGCGGGGATGAGGGCGAGCCCTCCCTTGAGCGCCTCCTGCGGTTGCATCGACAAAGGAAGAACGGGCCGGCCGACCACCGCCGCGTCGTAGGATGCGGTTGCAATCTCGCGCCCGGGCAAAGCGCTCCAGACGAACGCAGGCAGCGGAACCAAATGCAGGAGGAGCAGGGCAAGAAGTCCCGCCAGAATGGCGAGTGTCAAGGGCTCCCTGCGCAGGCGCTCGAATGCGCCCGGCAAGGCCAGGGCCAAAAGTGGAAGCGCGATGAACTCGGGGACATAATCCGATGGAACGTCCCTGCGCGCGGCGCCGCCGAACAGTAGCGCGGTTCCGAGCGTCAAGTACGAGGCAAGCGCGAGCGGCGACGTCATCTCAGGCTGTCCGGCGCCCGGCCGCCACGTTGAGGCGCTTGTGTTTGCGTCTGTGGCGGCTGAGCTTTCAAGACATCGATAAAACGCCCCACGCCACACAGCCCCTTTTCGCTGCGCGTGAACGAGACGAGCGAGTTTGCGCCGAGGCGAACCTCGCAATGGCCGCCCAGATTGATGAGGGCGGCGCCGTTGCGCACCATCAGACGATCGCCGCCGACGAGTTCCGCGCCAGCGGTCACGACGCTGAAGCCAACGCCGCGTGACCTGCGCACATCGCCCTCAGCTTCAACCAGGGTCGCGGCTGTTGCCGGGATACATATCGTCCGTCCCTGCCGCACGCAGCCGGCATTATCCTGCGCAAAACTGCGCCCCGCCGTTGGCGGCGCGCCTACCGTGAACAGAAAAATCAACGCCAAAATTCCCGGGCCGCGTCTGCGCTGTTTAGCGGACTCATGCTCGCCCCCCCTCAACGCCCCGCCTCCGCCAGCGACAATTGCGAGAAGGCGACGAGGCCGGCAACCTCCTGCTCGGACGCCGTTCGCGCGAGCAGCGACAGTTCCAGCGTCTGGAAGGGACAGTCTTCAGCAACTTCAAAGCTCATCGCGAAAGCCCGCCAGGTGGTGTCGGCCTGCAATACCGGCGTCTCAGCAAGGGGCGCCTGGCCGGGACAGGAAATTCTCCATGCCATGCCGCGGGGCGTGACGAGCCCCCTCGCCTGTTCCTCGCCAGTAAACGAATACCGGCCGGGCGGCAGTGCAAGAATTCGTCGCAGGAGCCCCCTCTCCTGTCGTCCACCGAAGAATTCGAGCTGCAGAATGCGGCGGTGATCCTGCGCAAGGAACCTGACCGCAGCGCGCTCCTGACCGCCGATGCCCCAATCGAATGGCAAGCCGGAAATCCCGTAGCGGAAATCGGCATTGTCGAGGAGAGCGGAGGCCCTCGCGCGTTCACCCGGCAAACTCGTTAGCCAGAGCTCATACGCCTGCCGGGGAGACGCCTCATAGAGACCGGGCAGAACCAGGCCGAGTTCACGCGGCGTGGGCGGCGCCGGGGTCCGCGTCATCGCCAGATAAAGCCGCGCCATGCCCGGACGATCGCGGGCTTGCTGATTCAATTCATTGAGCAACTGAAAGCGCCATTCCGGATCGCGTCCAAGCGCCGCGGCAAGAGTCTCAACCGCAGGTTCAATGGACAAAAGACCTGCAACGCCCTGCACCATCACCTGCCGAAATCGCTTCTCGACAGCGTAAACCCGACCGATGGTCGCGATGACGCGGTCCCAGTCTCGCGCCTGCAAGGCGTCAAAAAGCAACCATGCCTGGTTTGTATCGTTTCGAACGGTGATGAACGCGGACTGACGCAAGAGCGGCCAGATATGATCGCTCTGCTCGTCCTTCTCCGCGACGAGAGCCAGCATTTGCAGCGCGCGCCACGACAAGGGGTTTACGTTCAGCGCGTCCACAGCCGCCGCGCGCGCGACGGATATGGACTGCCCGCCCTGGAGCAGCGCCGCGGACGCAATCCGAAGGTTGGCCTCCTCATTTGCGGAATTGAAGAAAACGGAAATGGCGGGATGCCGCTGATCGAGCAAATCCGACACGGCGAGCGAGCCGACACGGACCGCCAGAAGGCCTGAGATTAAAATCGAAATCCATATCGCGCCCGTCATCGCAGGCATTCTTGGCCGCCACGCGGAACGCCCCAAACGCGCGCGCGCGGGCGGCGGCGGAGATGTGCCCGCCGGCCTCCCTAACAGGATACCGAAGGGGGCCGCAAATTCCTTGAAGGACCTCGTCATGGAACGCAACGCGGATCGATTGCGGTACCGTTGCCAACGCCGCTTCATGGCCCGGATCGCCCCAACGTCAACGCCGAAAATCCCACATCCGCACCGGATAGACCCGCGAACTGATAGACGCCGAGGGCCGCAAGGACGAGCAGCGCGCAGGCGATCGCCGTCCGCAAGCGGACTGGTCCCCTATGGCGTTTGCGAGTCGGCACAGGGCCGCGGCGCGCGATGCGCCTGCGATATGTAGGCCCGGTGCGAGCGAATGATCTGGACGCTACGGGCGCGGGAGAAACAGGCGTGCCACCGCCGGTGGAAGCATCCTTCCACGCCTCAAGAACACGATGCGCGAAGGCCGACCGCCAATGGTTCTGGTTTGCGTCGGGATGAAGCCAGATCATGAGGAGCTTCATGTTCTCCCGCATTTCTTGCCGCGCGGCGCCGGGTTGCACGCCAAGGACGCGATGCGGCGGCGCCCCTGGAAACAACATGACCTCCTGAACCCAGTATTCGAGCGCATCGCGATGCTGCTCGAAATTCCCCGCGCCGGCCGGGGCCGCCAGCCCCGCGAGGATATCCTTCACGCCCTCTGGCAGCGGATTGCGTCGCATCTGCCGCACGAGCGCAGGTTGCGCCGAAAGGAGGACCGCCGCCTCGAGCGTGCGGTTGGGCGCAGGATCAAACACCTGGAAGAGACTTCTTCGGTTCCTGGCTGCTGGCGCTGTATTCGTATCCGTAGCCGTACCCATAGCCATAACCATAACCAAAGGTGTGGCCCGAATCCTGCGGGTTGAACTTGCTCAGCACAACGCCCAGAACATGCGCGCGCGCGAACTGCAGGCGTTTCATGGCGTCATTCACGAAAGCCCTGCGGGTCCCGCCGGCCTCGATCACCAGCAACGTTCCCTCGACGGCGCTCGAAATGATCGGCGAGTCGGCAAGTCCCATGATGGGCGGACCGTCGACAATCACCACGCTGAAACTTTCAGCCGCGAGAGAGAGCAGAGTGCCAAACCTGGCGCCGGCGAGGAGTTCCGCCGGATTGGGCGGCAGCGGCCCTGACGTCATGACACGCACGTTGGGGAATTCAGTCGAACGCACGAGATCGCCCACGTCCGGCGCGCCAGCGAGATAGTTCGACAAGCCGACCTCGTTATCGAGGCCCACGATCTTGTGCACGCTCGGATTGCGCAGATCGGCGTCTATCAGAAGCACCGGCAGCCCAAGCTGGCTGAACTTGAGTGCAAGCGCCGCCGCCGTGGTTGACTTGCCCTCGCCCGGCCGTGAACTGGTGACAAGAAGCGTACGCGGCGCCCCGCGTTCTGTCGAAAACTGAAGCGCCGTCCGAAGCGAACGGTACGCCTCGGCCATCGGTGAAGTCGGATCCCCGCTCGCCTCCTGAAAGGGCGTGCGGACCTCTCCGGCCAGGGACATGTAACGCGGCGTCACGCCCAACACCGGCAAATGCAGAGCGACTTCGACATCGCGGGGAGACTTGAACGTATCGTCCAGAATTTCGCGCAGCGCGATCACGCCGGCCGCGCCAAGAAGACCCAAAAGCGCATAAATGGTGAGGTTTCGCTTGAGCGACGGGCTGATCGGCGCGCCGGGAATGAGCGCGCGGTCGACGATAGAGACGTTGTTGATGTCAACTTCCGAAGAGATGCTCAATTCGCGCAATTGCTGCAGCATCCCGTCATAGAGAGCCTTCGCCGTGTCCGCCTCGCGCTGCAGGATGGCGTAATCAACCGCGCGGCCGCGCATCTCGATGACCTGATCCTTCACTTCCTCCAGCTTTTCGATCAGCGTCAACTCCTGCGCTTTTGCGGTCTCATACTCCGCCTTGATGGAAAGTTTGACGAGATTGATTTGATCCCGGATCTGCTTCTCGACCTCGTTGATCTGCGCGCGAAGCGACATCATTTCCGGAAAAGCCGGCTTCATGACCGACAGCTTCTCCTGATAAAGCGCCCGCAGACCGGACAGACGCTCCCGCGACGACTGAATGCCCTTGTCGGACATCACCTGCGGCAGGGCGGAATCGTTTCCGCTTTGCGCGATCTGCCACAATTGCTCTTTCTTCAGACGGTCCGTGACTGTGGCCGTCAGGGCCCCCTGGATCGCCTGAAACTCCGTCATCACGTGCGATTGCTTGTCGCCGACATTGATGATTCCGTTCTTCTCCGCGTATTCGATCAACTGCTTCTCGGCGTCCTGCAGCTTGACGCGCGCCTCGGCCAGACGGTCCTCGAGAAAACTGCGGGCGTATCGGGAGGCGCTGTATCTGTTGTCGAGAATCCAGCGTTCATACTGCTCGGCCACACCGACGCTGATGCGCTGCGCCCATTTTGGATCGTTGCTTGTGTAGTGGATGCGAACGATCGATGACAACGGCACATGCTGAACGGAGAGCCCTCCCATCACGCGCCCGACCGAGGCGCCAAAGCGCGCCTGATATGTCGACTTGTCGAGCGCGGGCGCGCCGCCGGATGAGGGCGGCAGCGGACCAGGAAAATCGGTCTGGGGAAGATTGAGCGCCGTTGTGACCCTTTCGGCCATCGAGCGGCTCCTGATCAATTCGAACTGCGTCGCGAGCGACTGTCCGTCAAGCGGATCGGGTTGTGCGCTCTGCATGTTGACGACCTTGGGAACCGACCGGTCGATCTTGATGGTCGTCGAAGCGACGTAAACATTGGGCGTAAGAAAAGTGATGATGAAGCCCGTCAGCAATCCGGCAAGGCTGCATACGGCGATCAGCAGACGATGCTTGATCGCAAGATTGAAGACGCGGATCAGAAGCAGGCGGAACGCGCCCTGCGCGTCTCCGGATTCGGGCGCCTCGCCGCCGCGATAAGGCAGATCAAGCTGACGCAACTGATCGACGAGCGCCGGCTCCTGCCGGCCCGAGGTATATGAAATGCGATTATAATTCATGATAATCACACCTCAGAACAGGCGGAAGAACCCCGCAATCGGCAGCACTTCGCGAAATTGCTTCCAGGCGGTCTTCGCCACGGAGTCGTCGACGATCACGGTATCCCCTCCATACACTGGCGGATCGGGCGCCTGGCCGAGGCGAATGGCGTTCGCATCGAAGCGCGCAACCATGCGTCCCTTCTCGGTCGGCCTGAAAATCATGACGGCGGCCTGATCGGCCGTTTCGGTGAACCCGCCGGATTCGGCCAGAACGCGAAGAAGCGTCATGTCGCCCTTGGCCTGTACGTAACCGGTCTTCCGCACGGCGCCGTCGACGGTGACCCGCTGTCCGACTGAATCCTTGACGAAGATCGTGACGTCCGGCGACTGCAGATACTTTGCGCCGAGCTTCTTTGCGATCTCGGCTTCCGCCTGCCGTATGGTTTTGCCGGCGACATGAACCGGACCGACAAGCGCAAGAACGACATTGCCGGCGCCGTCGACCTCGACAGTCCGGTTGAGATTGGGCGCCTGAAAGACGCTCACTTCAAGAACGTCTCCCGTCGCCACCTGATAGATGCCGCTGCCTGCGACGCCAGGGCGTAAATTGGCGGGCAGCGCATTGGGCTGCGTCTCGATAGTGGTGAAGGATGTCATGCCTCCACCAGCCGGCGAGCACGCGGCGAGCGCCAGGGAAAGGCAAGCCATCACGACAACACTGAGGCGGCGCCGCTCGGTGAGCATAATCTAACTTTTCCCCAGTAACGCGCTTATCTTTCGCCACAACGGCGGCGGCGCGGCATCATGTTTACTATCATACTTAAATAACAGGTCCGGCGCCCGGTTTTCGAGTATCCCGGCGGGCGTTATGGTAAACAGCCGTTCGGCCAGCGCCTCGCCCCATCTCTTCGCGACAGCCTCATATGCGCTTCTCATGAGAGGCGGGCGCCGCGTCGAGCCATGGGCGTCGCTGGCGACGATCTGGACTATCCCCTCCTCCAACAATCGCTCGGACCAGTATCTGGGCCGCGCGCCGAACTTGCCTAGCAGGGCGCCGGCGGTCAGCTGCATCCAGACGCCAGCATGAGCCAGCCTTTTGATAAGATCGAAGCGTTGCTCGATCCAGCTCATCCGCTCGGGATGCGTGAGAATCGGCACATACCCAGCTGCGCTCAAGCTGAAGAACACGTCCTCGACGCGCGGCGGCAGGACATGATGTGGCGTTTCGACGAGCACGTATCGCGTGTCGTTGAGACTGAGTGCTGCGCCGAGCCGCAGCTTGGAGATAAGGTCGGGCGCAATATGAAGGTCGCAGCCGGGGACGAGACGCAGGGGCAGGTTCTCGCCATCGATCAGGGCCTGCAGGCGCTCCACCCTCGCCCGGATGTCTGGGCCCGAGTTATTATAAACACCGGGATAGATGTGCGGCGTGCAAGCGACGGTTGTTACGCCATCCGCAACCCAGAGACGGGCCATCGACAGCGCCTCGGCGTCGTCAGGCGCGCCGTCGTCGATGCCGGGAAGGATATGGCTGTGAAGATCAATCACCCGCGATTTCCGGTTCTTCAGCCCAAGCCGTCGCCAAAGACAAGCACGAAACCATAACAGAAACGGCGCCATCGTAAGCACGAGCGTTACTTTTTGGGAATATGCGAATAGCGCGCGGAAGGCAACTTTCGATCCGCGGCCGGGAGCCGCGCCGAAGGAATCGACCGCTTCGCGACAACCAAATAGTTCCGCTCATGCCATTAAGACGGCATCAGATCGCGTCGCCCCGTTGCAAGAAAATGCATCACGGACGCGGCATAAACTCAGCTCATTTTCTTAAACCCACATGCGGCCGGCCTGCACAAGAAGCTGGGAACCATCGAAGCATGTTCAGACCAGAGGTATATTTATATTGCTTGGACCAAGGTAGTTTGCTAAACGACGTATAAGCTGTGCTATGAAGGTCTTGTAACTTGGTGGTATCGTTTGGCGCCAGAACACTCCGGGATGCTGTCTTATCATTTGGGACGGCGACTGTATCTCGACTCTGCGCGATCGCCTGCCGAGGCTTCCCGTTGGTGTTTTTGGGTCTCGCGGCTTCGGCGCTACTTGCGCCGAGCGCCGGCGCACAGACCTGTGGCACGGGGTGCCTTGATTTTACTGTCGTCAGCCATGAAGAAAATCGTGGCTACATAGAATTCCAGGTTCTTTACACTGGAACCGGCACAAACGCGACAATTACGGGCGTTCAAGCCGTCTACATGAACACGTCTATTACCGGCGTGCCCCTGCCGCCGCAACCCGGCGGAGCCGGCGCCGAACCGGTCACGAACATTACCTACAACTCGGGCACTGTAGGCAATCGAGGCACCCTCAATACAACCAACAATCGGATTAGCGGCCTCGATTTCAGTTTCACGGCCGCAGACGGCTCTGTCTACCGGATGAACGGCTGGACGACGCTGAACGCCTCCGGCATTGTTATCGTGACCAACACAACGACAAGCACCAACTTTAACTGTCAAGGCAATGCTCCCGGCCCACCGTTCGATCACTGTCACTATGTGCTGACCTCATCTGTGGGCGGCAGCATCGCCATACCGGAAATCGACGGGCACAAGGCGCCCCAAGTTCTGCTTTTTCTGAGTGGACTTTATCTTTTGGTCCGTCGCCGTGCGCGAGAACGTCGCGTATTGAAGCCGGCGCTCGCATAATCGCCTTCACACAAGTACAGACTAACGGCGAAAATCTTAGCTCTTGATCGCGGAGCCGATCTTTCTGGATGTGAATCCACCCAATGATCCCGAAAGGCGCCCATTTTTCCGGTTTACCGGATCGCTTTGCGCAGACATCCATTTTTCGCGCTGGACTTCGACGCCGAAACCTTGACCTTTACTGGGGTTGGCGCCTCTACTTGTGAAACTTCATCGCCCTCGTCAGGCTCCCGGTGCGCTCCTTGTTCATAAGTTCGCTTCCATCGTTCAGGTTTTGGCTGCTTGCGCTGGGCATCTTCCTGTGCGCTTCGTTTATCGCCTCCGCTCAAACGCCAGTCGCGATTGTTAACGGTAGGTCGATCACGGTTGATGATCTCTCGGTCGCTCTAAGCGACCTTGCAAATCAGGGCGTGCCACAAAGTGAACTTCTCGAGCGCGTCCCGTCGGCTCTTCGCGACCTGATGGTGGAGCGGCTGGTTGAAGAAGCTTACGCAAAAGGATCCGTGACGACCTCGAAGGGCGAGGAAACGAGCACGGATTTTGTCATGCGCCGGGCCGAGCGGGCGCGCAGGCGGCTTCTCGTTGATACCTACATGCGGGCGAAGCTTGTTCCGCCGTCCGTGTCGCAGGAAGACGTCGACGCTTACGTGCGCGACAACCCCGACTACTTCCGGGCGCGCAAGACCTGGCATTTCTCGGAACTGTCGATTTCTCCGCCGACCGAGAACCTCAAGAATCGGCTGCTCGAGGAGATGAAGGATGTCGCGGGGCAGCGCGCGATCCGCCCGCAACGCATCGAGGTGCTGATAGACTGGCTGAGCGCAAACAAGTTCGGCTATTCACATTCCAAACAATGGCGGGGCAGCGAGCAGGTGCCCCGCTCCTTCCTCGATCGCCTGAAGCAGCTCGACGGACAGGCCACGAAATTGAGCGTCGCTGAGGCTGGTGGACTCGTGAATGTCGCCGTTCTCTACGGCTCCTACGACGACCCGGCCAACCCCGCCCATATGCAGCAGACGATCATCTCGCAGGTTCTCGCGCGACAAGCGCGCGAGGATCAGATCAAGGCCATCGGCGACAATCTGATCGCCAATGCGAAGGTGCAGATCTTCGAAGAGAACATGAGGGAGGCGCTGCTGCGGCCCGGCGCGCGCGGCCTTCAGACGCAGTTCGCGACGCCACGGCAGAAGACTCTATGGACCATTGAACTTGCGCTCCTGTTCCTGGCGCCATTCGCCGCATGGACGTTCTTCCGGCGCGACCCCGCCGCAGCCGGACTGACGAAGCAGGACACGGCCCTGCGGCATTTCAGCCACGGGCTTGAGGCGCGCCTTGTCGTGGCGGGCGGGATTGTCGCATTTGCGCTCGCCGGCGCCGCCTATGCGCTCCACGCCAGCGGCGCGCTGTCATTCACGCGCGACCTGATGATCGCGGCGCTCGCCGCCATGTTGATCACCGTGGCGCTCGTCGTGATGTTCTGGAAAGTTCCCGCGCTCGCGCGCATCCTCGACAATCGCTGGGCGCCGGTCGGCGCGGTCGCCGCCGCGCAAGCGATCGTCCTCGCCGTTACGTGACGGCGATGAGCGCCGGCGCCGACAGCACGACATTCAGGGGCGAAAAGCTCTTCTGGCCCATGGCGCTGCGATGCGCGCTGATCGCAGGGCTTGCGGCGAGCCTCAACGTTCTCGCCAGCAACAAGTACATACCGCCGGAAGGGGCTAGCGCGCCCGTTCTCGCCGTGTCCTACCTTCCTGGCATTTTGAAGGGCGCCGCCGTCGCGCTGGCGCTGATCGGGGTCTTCGTCGCGCGCTACAGGGAAGCGGAAGCTTACGCCGCCCCATGGCGGCCGCCCTCCACTGCGGCGCTGCTGCCCCCTCTGGCCATCTTCGGCATTCTGGCGATCTGGCTTGCGAGGACGCCCCCGCTGAGCGCGACGGGCGGAACGCTGGGCGACGCGGCGGCGCTTCTGTTCGTGCTGTCTCCGCTGGCGTGGTTCGCGTTCGGCGTTGCCGCGCTCTCCGCAGTCGTCCCGCTGCGCGCCATCACGCCATTCATCACGCGCGGACGCGCCCTCGCCTTCGCCGCCCTCGCCGTTCTCGGAACGGCGTATTTCTCGAATTCGCGTCCCCTCGATTTCGAACAATCGCCGCTCCTGATCGAAATGGTCGTGAAGATCGCGAGCAGCATCTACGGAATCATGGGCGGGACCATGGCGCATGTCGGTTACACGCCGGATGGATATCCCGTGTTCGCGTCTGGCGATTTCCGCGCAGCGGTGGAGCCGTCCTGTTCCGGGTTCCAGGGCGTTGTGCTGATCTGCACGATCCTGATCGCCTTCACGCTCCTTGAGTACAGGCGCCTCAATGTAGGGCGCGTGCTTTTGCTCATCCCCATCGTCGCCGCCATCATGTTTCTGATCAATGGCGTGCGGATTGCGATACTGTTTTACATCGGAGCGAACTGGTCGCCGGAAATCGCGGTGGCGGGCTTTCACGCCCACTTCGGCATTCTCAGCGTGGCGGCGGTGGCCGTTTGCGCAGTTGCATTCATCGAACTGGCGCCGGCTTTCGCCGCTAACGCTCAACCAGCAGCGCAGAGCTCTCCGTCGCCGGAGGAAGCAGACCCCTATCTTCTCCTGCCAGTCAGCACACTGATCGGCGTCTCCCTCATCACCGGGCTGTTCACCGGAAACGTCAACTGGCTTTATCCGATCCCCGCTGTCGCGGCGGCGTTCATGCTCTGGCGGACACGCGCGCATCTTGCCGGGCAATTCCAGGACGTTTCGCTGCTCGCCATCGTCACGGGCGTCATCGTGTACGCGCTCTGGATCGTTCTCGTTCCCGAAGAGCCGGAAGCCTCCCGGACGCTTTCCCGCGCCTTGCTTGGCGCGCCGGCGTGGCTCGCAGGCGTCTGGCTTTTCTTTCGTATCGCCGGGTCGGTCATCGTCGTGCCGCTGGCCGAGGAAATGGCGTTCCGCGGGTTTCTCCAGTCATTCGCAGCACAGCGACTTGCCGCCTATATGACGCCGCCGCTGGCGGCGACCGGCGCCCTCGCCATCGCCTCCATCATGTTCGGCGTCTTTCACGCCAACATGCTTGCGGGCGCGGTCGCGGGCCTCGCCTATGGGTTGATCTACCTCAATCGGCGGCGCCTCGGCGACGCGATCGTGGCGCATGCCGTCACCAACCTCCTCATCGCCATTTACGCGCTCCTGCTGGAGAAGTGGTCTTACTGGTGAAAGCCGGAAGCACTCAGACCATGACAAGCCGCCGGATGATGCCCATATCGGTGCGGAAGACGTCCCCTGCGCGGAGAAACCTGATGTCGCTGGATACGAAAGCGCCGGACTGGCGGGCGACTCCCTCCACGGATGAACCGTGGTTCCTCGCGCAGGTGCGCCCCAATTGCGGACATATCGCGGAACGGAACCTGCGGCGACAGGGCTTCGATGTCTTCGCGCCCGTGCAGTACGAGACGCGCCGCCACGGCGCACGCTTCGTCACGAGGCCACAGGCGCTCTTTCCCGGCTACATCTTCGTCAGCTTCGATCCCGGCCTCGCTCCATGGCGGGTCATCAACAGCACCTACGGTGTGACAAAGCTCGTCACCTTCGGGCGGCATCAGCCTAGCCAGATTCCAGACGAACTGATGACGGCGCTGATCGCGCGCTGCGACGCCACTGGCGCCCTGCTCCCGCCAGGCAAGTTCAACCCGGGCGAAATGGTCCAGGTCGTCAGCGGACCGTTTGCGCAATTCGTCGCGACCGTCGAGACGCTGGCGCCGCAACAGCGGGTCTGGGTGCTGCTCGACATCATGGGCGGCTCAACGCGCGTGGCGGTGTCTGCGGGCGACCTTCGGCGATTGTGACGCGGCTGCCTGCGGCGCTTACGCGATTGATCCGGGTCATGGCCAGCAACGCCGGCAACTGCGAGATAAGAGTTTGGGGCATCGGAAGGATTTCCCGCCATGCATAAGCGCGCTTCGTTCATTCTCGCCGGCATCGCCGTCATTGGCGGCGCTTCGGCTGCCGCCGCCCGTCCGGCGATGACGACCTATCTCGCCAACATGCGGACGGGCCCGGGCGTTGGCTATCCGGTCGTCGCTGCGATTCCGCAAGGCGATGTCGTCGACATGGGAGGCTGTGCGAAAAGCTGGTGCCGCGTCAGCTGGAACGGGGTTTCCGGTTATGTGTCGTCAGGTCTTCTGACCACGAGAGTCTCGACAGCGCCAATTCAGCGAGCCGTTCCCACACAGGAGGAATACGCGGAGACCTATCGTTATATCTATGGCGGGTGGGGACCTTATTTCTGCGATCCCTATTTCGACCCCTATTGCAACAATTACCTCTATCTCGGCGGCGGCGGCTGGTACTGGTACGATTACCGGTATCGCCGCTGGCGCCCGCATCCCGGTCCCCACCCCCGGCCCCGCCCGCCGCACGGGCAGGTGCGGCCCCGGCCGAACCTTGGGCCGCCTGCGGGCCCTCCCCGCTTCACACCCGGACGCGCGCCCGCGCCGCCACGCGCCATGCCCGGCGCGATCGGCCGTCCTTCCGGCGCGCCGATGGGCGGGGGCGCGGTCATGGGGCCGCGTGGCGGCGCAGGCGGCGGACCCATCGGCGGATATTCGGGAGGCGGTTTCAGCGGCTCACGCGGCGGCTTCAGCGGTGGAGGCGGACACAGCGGCGGACATGGCGGGCGCTGACGTCGCCCGCCGATCAGCCTCAAAGCCGCAGGCGCCGATGCGACCCCCGCTACGCGACTGCTCGCGACAGCGCGGCAAGTCCGCTGGACCACTCGACAAGAATGGCAATGGTGAAGTAGTGGTCGGGCGCTTCGGAGACCTGAGCCGTGAACGCCCCCAGACTTTCAGACAAAAGCCAGCCCGCCACGGGAAAGGCCCTGCGTCCGCTCCCGGCGCTTATATTCAGCTCGCGCTGGTTGCAACTGCCGCTTTATCTCGGCCTCATCGTCGCGCAGGCTGTCTACGTATTCCTCTTCCTGAAGGAACTCGTTCACCTAGTGACGCACGCCTCGACATTTTCCGAACTGCAGATCATGCTGGTCGTGCTTGGCCTGATCGACGTCGTGATGATCTCGAACCTGCTCGTCATGGTCATTGTCGGCGGCTACGAGACCTTCGTTTCCCGGCTGCGGCTGGAAGGACACCCCGACCAACCGGAGTGGCTAAGCCATGTCAACGCCGGCGTCCTGAAGGTGAAGCTGGCGATGGCGATCATCGGCATCTCGTCGATCCATCTCCTGCGCACGTTCATCGAGGCCAGCAAGATTGGGCAACCGGGCACTGTCATCACCGGTGAGGCCGTGATGTGGCAGACGATCATCCACACCATTTTCATTCTTTCCGCGATCGGCATCGCATACGTCGACAAGCTGACGCAGGTCAAACACTGAATACCTTGGCGTCGTTAGGTAATCTGGATAGCTCCTGACGCAAGCATTCGCGAAAGATAGGCGCCGGGGTCACCGCCTTCGTTACCTGCGATCTCGACCGCCCGATCGGCCAGGGATGAATCCGGCAAATTGACGGGCGCTACTTCGCGGCCCGCACCAGGTTTGGCGTGACGCCCGCTTCCTGCAGTGCGGCAACGAAGGCGATGATCAGACGATTCTTGATGTCCTCGATTTCATGCAACTTGCTCGTCGCGAGTTCCAGGCCGACTTCAATTTCAATGGCGCCGGTCTCGAAGCCAAGGAGCCGAACGAGGGGCGCGCGCTGAGTAGCCGCCGGATCGGATGCGGCGCACACTTTTAGCGACTCCATGCAGCGCGTCACTTCCTGCGGCGTCGCGTCTCCCTTGATGCGCACAAGGAATGTTACGCCCGTCTTCTCATGCGCCGTGACATTGGTGATGCTGATGCGCGCCAGATGACCGTTCGGCACGACGGAAATGTTTCCGTCTTCGCTCAGGATGCGCGTCGAACGCAATCCGATGGATTGCACGACGCCGGCCGCGTCGCCATAGCGGATAAGGTCTCCGATGCGGAATGGCCGGTCCGCAAAGATCGACAAACCACCAAAGAGGTTGTCGATCGTTGACTGCGCCGCGAGAGCGACGGCGATGCCGCCAACGCCGAGACCGGCGACGACGCCGAGCGCAGGGATACCGATATCTGTCGCGCCATACGCGAGAATGGCGCCGAAAGCGAACGGACTCACGATGCGGGCTATCAGACGCAGCAGATGCGCATCGTAACTGTCGTCCGGAATTTTCGGCGACGCAATGATCACTTCGATCAAAAGGAAGACTGCGACCCACACCGCCCACGCAAGCAGAACGTATAGGACGACGAGCGAAAACATCTCCTCGGCAATTGCAGAGTCACCGAAGAAATGTATCTGCGTGAGATTAAGCAGGTGCCATATGAACAGCATGCCGAAGAAGATGACGGGCCTTGCAAGCTGACCGGTCAGGCGAATAACCGGGACCGCCTCCTCCGTGCGCCGGCTGATAATGCCGGCGATCCTGACGGCCACATAGCCGAACAGCAGGAAGACCAGCAGCGACGCGACGAACTTCCATGCAGGCGCGTCGAACATCTCGGTCTTCGCAAAGCCCGGAATATGCTCGACGACAAATGGCGGTATGAGCGGGCCAGTAATCGCAGCCGCGATCTTGCTCCAGTTCTCCTGAACCACGGGCCGCGTCACGGGCTCATGAATGATGCGCGCGTGGAATTCCGGCAAGCGGAGCATCGTGTCAGCCGTGAACTGGTACTCGCCCGCATGAGGCCCGGACTCAGTTCGCCCGATGCGGATCTCGGTTTTCGGGATCGTCCAGCGTTGCGGTAGCCTGTCTCTCTCCTCACCCTTCGCCCCCGGGATCGCATTGCGGTCGAACTCCGGAATCCTGTTAAGGATGTCCATCAGCAGGGACACGGCCTCTCGAGCCGTTTCGTCTCGGGTGGCAGGCGGCAAGGGAACGAGATCGAATAATCTCCTGATCCGTTGCGCCGAGTTGAGCGTGGCGCGTAGGTCCCGGATCGATCGGGTCTGCTGATACTTGATAAATGCGTCGCGCAGTTCGACGGCGGACCTCTCGAACGACACCATCGTTGTGTATGGGCTTGACGTGTCGGGCGGGTCGAGAACCGTGCTCGCAAACACGCCCCCGACCGGAATCCACATGCAAAGCCAAACGAACAGGAAACGCCACAGGCGCATGGGCATATCTCGTGGAGAGGGCGCTCCTCAGTCGCCAACCTGAGCCATTCTGTCAACCGTCACGCTTACCCACCCGGCGCCGGACTTTCATGAATTCAGCGTTCCGGACACGGGGGCCGTCGAAGCTCTGCAAAGCCGGATGTTATTCTGGTGGTCACGCTCCCTGGGATGAACGCAATTAGCTTGACCTTTAACCGGTTACGCATAAGTTTCATCCACCAGCGGGGGCTTAGCTTATGCGCGCCATGCGATGGAACGCTCTGCGTGACGAGCGCGGTGGCATTTTCATATTCTTCATCGTCGCCTTGCCTGTCATGGTGGGCGCCGTTGGCTTCGCCATCGACCTGGTGCGCGCGCAAACGCTCCAGACCGAGCTTCAGCGGATAGCAGACGCCGCCGCGCTCGCTGCCGCACATGAGATGGACTTCAAGAGCGACGCCCTAACTCGGGCGCAGACTGCGGCCGTCGGGATGGCGAACAAGCCGCGTTTCGCAGCAAGCGCCGCAGGCGCACAGATTGTGACGCCGATCGAGTTCTTTTCGAGCATCGGCGCAACGAACGTCACCACCACGGACCCTGCCTCGGCCGCATACGTCCGCGTCAGAACGGTGCAGCGCACATCCACCGCCTGGTTCATCAAGATGGTCGGCGGCGCCGACGCAGTTGCTGACGCGGAAGCCTGGGCGCAATCAAGCCTGATGGCCTGCGGCGCGGCGCCCCTCTTCTTCTGCGTCGGGAAGGGCTTTAATCCAGTACGCGGCACGCAGGTTCGTCTGACAAACAGCAACACTTACGGCCCGGGCAACTTCGGACTTCTCGATCCGCCCGGCGTCTCAAGCGGCGTCGGCGCCACGCTCATCACGAAGAACCTCGCCTCGACGGAGCCTTCTTTTTGCTACACAGGCAACATGACCGTGCGCACGGGTTCCGTCTCTGGCCCCGTCAACGACGGCGTCGGCGTCCGCTTCGACATGTATCCGACCAATAATAGCGGAACAGCGCAGATGCTCCGTACATTTCCGCCGGCGCCCGTCGTGATCAAGGGAAAAGTCCCGAACGGCACGAACAACGCCAACAACATCTGCTCATTCAGCGACAATGCGAACGCAGCGCGCATGCCGCGCGATCCGTGCGTGGCTGCACAAACCTGCTGGCAAGGCGACGGCGCATGGCAGAATACGACCGAGGGGCTCGCCTACTGGTCGAAGAACTGGGGCAAACTGCGCCCCGCCAATTACGGCTCGATGACGCGCTACGACACCTACCTTTGGGAATTGCAGATCCCGGACGAAAGCCAGACGCCGAACCTTCGCACAAAGACAGGATCGGGCGCGACAAGCCCGGAGAATCCGGCGCCCGCCTGCTATACATTCAAGGGGGTCGGCACAGGACCTGCGGCGACGGACGCCAGACGGCGAACGATCAATGTTGCGGTGATCGATTGCGAAACGAACATCATCACCGGCAATTCGACGCCGCCGTTGAGCATCATGCGCATCGCGCGCTTCTTTCTGACGGAACCCGCATCGGGCACGGGCGACATTTACGCGGAATTCATCGAGCTCGCCGCCCCTGGCGACGGAGGCATCCGCCACCTCGTGCAACTGGTGCGCTGAGGCTGAAGTAGGCCGATCTTCGCAAGCCCACCGCGCAAGTCGCCAGAGCGGTGGGTTGTTCGTCCCACAACAGGGAAGGACACCGATTTAGAGTGGCCTGTCGGCATTACGTCGACAGGCGCGAATTATGTATTCCTGCGCGTCCGCGCCAGACGATCAGCGCTTTCCGCGAATGGTTGCGAAAGTGCCCTCCACCAGATCATTTGCGCCGGCATTATAAAGCGCGCCGAGGAACTTCAGCGTATTATCGGCAGGCCCAAGAACTTCCCACTTGCAATCTATGAATTTAGGATTTTGCAACGTAAACGGCAGCAGGCCGGAGTAGACGACCCGGCACCGCTCGAACGTGCAATCGTAGAACGACGATCCATCGATCGTGACCATCACTTCGGTAAACTTCTCACCCTTCGCGATCATTTATGTGCTCCACAGCGGTTGGTTCGAATTTAATTACGGCCATCCCCGGCACGTGTCAAAGGATGAACCGAAGAACTCTCCAATCTATTGATGAACCGTACAACATGTTGCTTCCATATGCTCTCATTTGCTTCTTCGAATACAAATGTGTGTCCCTCCGGGCCCATCGTAGGCAGCAAAGCATATTCAGGAAGCCCTCCTGAACGCTTGTATGCGGCGGCCAGTGCGCCGGACAAAGTCGGACTGAAGTAGGTGTCCTTGTCCGAATAGAGCCACAAGCTGGGTGTCTTCGTTGAAGCTCCAAGTTTCTGAACGAGCGACATAAGTCGGCCCGGAGCGCATACCTGAAAAGGCATCCCAAAGGAACGACCGCCCAGACCGCCCGATATGTTGATCACGCCGAGTACACGCGGATCGTTGCGAGCTGCAAACGTGAGGGATCCCAGGCCGCCTCCCGAATGTCCGACAAGGACTACCCCTCGTGACTGAGCCAACCGTTTGGATGTTGCGTAATTTAGAACATCGCCTATGACGTCTGCGATCACATCGACGGTACGGACGTAGTGCGGATCGTCGCAAGTTCCGTAATCCTCAATTGTAGCAGTTGATGCGCCAGAATAACCTGGCCGCCGTGGCAGGACGACGAGATAACCAAGCTGGTTGAGAACGCGCGCGAGCGCATCGTAGGCGAGGGGATCGAACTCGGCCCGCAAGCTAGCAGCGGTGCTGACGCCATGACTTAGGATCGCGAGGCGCGGTCTTGTGGAGCGCGACCGGAGCGGCCAAACAAACGCCGAAATCACCTCGCCACCACGCAAGGTAAGCGTCCAACGTTCGACCGGCAGCCCACTGGGGCTAGCAGGAATTGCTCCAGCAAACGTAGCCAGAAGCAAGAGTCCAGTGAGACGGATTCCGTTCGCAATCCGTCTCGTCATATAGCACATCAGCGTACGAGTGATGCTATGGCTTTGTCGCCGCCGGGGATCTTCAACTCAATTGAAATCGCACGACCATCGGCAGCGTAGAATGTGATACTTGCAGTTTCAGCTTTCGGAACTTCCTTCACGCTCTCGGCGGCAGGCCCCGTCGCCTCACAAGCGTTCCCGCCACAAGCGACATACTTGACCTGGCGCACCTGCCCTGCCCCGATCTTGAGGTCGACGCCTTTTTCGATGTTTACGGCAGTGAGAGGCCGGTTTTCCAACGTCAATCCAGATGAAGGCACAGTGACCGTCTGAACCATGGCGCCCTGCGCATTCTGTCCGATGGCCCATGTCAGCAAGGTTCGGCCTGACCGCGGTTCGCGAAACTGGGTCCGCGCAGCACAAGATCTTGGCTGGCCGGCTACTTCGCGGCAAGTCACCACCCAAGCGCCATGCACTACCGTCTCTACGCGGGCCGATGCTTCGCCGGCGTCAGCCGGCTTGGTCTCGGCCGGTTTGGTCTCCGCAGGCTTCGGCTTTTGCTGCGCTTGCGCTGGCTGGCGCTGGCGCTGTTGCTGCTGTGGTTGCTGTTGCTGTTGCTGCGCCCCGGCTGAGCCGATGAAACCTGCGATGCCTATCGCAGCCGACATGAGAGCAAATGAGCTACGGAAGTTCATCATTCCATCCCTCTAAATTAAGATGGGGCCGACGATACCGCCGGCCCCATCCAACGTACACTTTGTTCTCTTATCAGTACTTCGCGACGACCGGCTCGGCAACCGAGGTGGAGCCGAACTGATAGCGAAGACCGACTTTACCGGTAACCGAGGTCCACTCGTCGTTGAACTTGACGCTCGCGTTCGCGAAGCCCGACCAGCCGGTCATCAGGTTCATGACGCTCAGGTTACCCGCGACCTCTCCGAACGTGCCGCTGAAGTTATCGTACAGACCAACAGGGACGCCGAGCGACACGAGGCTGAGACCATTGTCGTTGTCGTTGAACTCGTGCCACAGGCGAGCTGTGACGGAGCCCTCATAACGCAGAGAACCGAAGTTCGTCCCGGCGCCGAGGCGGGCGCCGATGCTGCCGCGCAGGCTGTTCGAGTCGTTCAGGTTGATGTTAACGCCCTGAGCCGAGAGGTTGTCAGCCTGCGTCGTAACCCAGGCCGCCGAAGCGATCGGCTCGACGAACATGCCCCACTGCGATCCGAACGGAATGCGATATCCGGTGTCGAACTGGACACCATATGACCACACGTTACCCGAGTCGGACGTGGCGAGGCTTGGCGCCGTCCACTTCATGTTCAGAAGGTCGGCCTTCGCAAGAGCGTTGAAGTAGAAGCGGTTGTTCAGGTATGTGGCGTACACACCCGCCGTTCCGCCGTCATACTTCAGTCCGTTCGAGGACGAAAGGTCGGCTGACCGGTTAAAGTCCACCTTCGACGACAGATAACCACCCATGACGCCGGCGATGAACGCGTCATTGCCCCAGAAGCCCGTGCCTCCGAAGTCAACGCCTCCGACCAGGCCGTAAACGTCCTGACGGTAGCCATTGTCGAACGCGAAGTTGACCCTCCCGTAGGGACCCGACGCCGTGTAGTTGTCATTGCCGTCACGCTTGCCCCAGCTGCCGAGCACCTTCAGCCAGACGCCGGGGGTGAGGTTGGGCTGCACGCAGGCCGGCGGGATCGGCCGTGCGCGGGTCGGGAGATCCGCTCCGCCGCCGGCAGCAAGGTTGGTGCAGGCGAACAGATAGTTGCGGAGGTCCGCGTTACGCTCGGCCCAAAGGCCGGCCGACTCGTACCAGATGTGCTGGGCCGCGGTGCCGACCTTGGTCAGCTGCAACAACTCCTGGTCAGGCGTGCCCACGAGCACATGGGTGCCGCCCGAGTAGCCCCAGGCATCGCCGTTGGCGAGCTGCAGGGAGTACATGAACAGGCCCTTGTCGATCACGCCACCAAACTTGGAGCTGTAATTGGCGGTCGTGGGATCGATGTAGAAGTGGCTGCCCTGGGTGTAGCCGTTCACAGAGACGACCGGGATGCCCTGAAGGTTGAGCCCGCCGGGGCCGCTGTTCAGATCATACACCTTGATCGCAGTGCTGCCGCTCGTGTCGGAGCCAACTTCGAGAAGGTCCGAAGACGAGTTCGAGTTGACGCCGAGGAACGCATCGATCTTCATCCGGCTGCCGGCGCCGCCGTGCCAGTCGCCGCTGACATAGGTCCAATCGCCGATGGGCGTGTTGTACGGAGAGCCGGTGTAGCCGTTGTAGTAATTCTCCGAGCTGCCGTTCTTCATGCTGAGCAGGCCCGTGTTGTTGAACACGTCGAGCCCACCGAAGCCGGCATAGCCTTCGACCTTGACCTTGCCGGAGTTGTTGACCTCGCCTCCGTTGTCGAAGTCCAGCCAGGTGTAACCCTCCGTCCGGATACGGCCTTCATTGTTGATGGTTGTGTAACCATCGAACCAGCTATAGCCGCTCGTCTTCCAGACGCCATCGGACATGTTGTTGAACACCGTGCCGCCGTAGGCCTGAAGGTCGAGCGTACCCTTCATGCGGCCGGAGTTGTTGATCTCGATATTATAGGCCGTGGCTTCGACGATCTTGTCGTAGGCATTGCCGTCCGTGGACTTGATCACACCGTAATAGTTGTTGTTCAGCGTGAACTTGTTGTCGACGTTGGCGAGAACAGCGGCCTCGCTGCCGGTGATCAGGCCGTCGTTATTGACGACGCCGTTCTCACCGACAACCCCGACGCCCCAGAGGGGATCGATCGATCCGGTCAAGCCGACATTCACAGTCGCCGTGCCGTTGCTGGCAATCGCGTAGGCGCCGAACAGACTGGAGATGATCTTGCCGTTAACGTTGATGGTGGCGTTGCCTTCATCCGAGCGGGCGAGGATGCCGGTCGAGTTGGCCGTGATTGTCGAGTACTGACCCTGCGTGACCGTCACACTGCCGCTGCCGTTCGCGCGGGCATACACGCCGTCGTCACCCGTGGAGGTGTCAATGTCGGCATTGACGTTCACAACAATTGAGCCGTTACCCCACGCGCGGGCGTCGATGCCGTCCGCGACAGCCGATGTGATCTTGGCGTTCGAGGTGATCGTGATCGCGCCATTGTCGCTTTCGGCGCGGACGCCATCAGTGCGGGCGTTGATCGTATCATTGACGGAGATGGTAACGGCGCCGGCCCCCTCGGTTTCCGCATAGATGCCGCGGCCCTGGGAGTCGATTGTACCGCCCGCATTCGTCGTGACGACGATCGTTCCACCGTCGCTGCGCGCGGAGATGCCATGGTCGCTCCAGCCCGTTCCAGACTTGATCGCGCCATTGGCGTTGATCGTGATGTTGCCGTTGTCCCAGGCGCGCGCGTCGATGCCGTCCGCGTACGCGCTGGTGATGGCGGCAGCCGTGATCGTGATCGCGCCGCGATCGGTTTCGGCATGGATGCCGTCACCGTTTGAGGTGATGGAGCCCTTGGCGTCAATGGTGATGACACCGCCGTCTTCCGTCTCCGCCGTAATGCCGCGGCCGTCAGCAGTGATCGCCGCGGCGACCGCCGTATTGATCACGATCGTGCCACCGTCGCTACGAGCCGTAATGCCATCGTCGCCCGCGTTGATCACGCCATTGGCGTTGATCGTGATGTTGCCGTTGTCCCAGGCGCGCGCGTCGATGCCGTCCGCGTACGCGCTGGTGATGGCGGCAGCCGTGATCGTGATCGCGCCGCGATCGGTTTCGGCATGGATGCCGTCACCGTTTGAGGTGATGGAGCCCTTGGCGTCAATGGTGATGACACCGCCGTCTTCCGTCTCCGCCGTAATGCCGCGGCCGTCAGCAGTGATCGCCGCGGCGACCGCCGTATTGATCACGATCGTGCCACCGTCGCTACGAGCCGTAATGCCATCGTCGCCCGCGTTGATCACGCCATTGGCGTTGATCGTGATGTTGCCGTTGTCCCAGGCGCGCGCGTCGATGCCGTCCGCGTACGCGCTGGTGATGGCGGCAGCCGTGATCGTGATCGCGCCGCGATCGGTTTCGGCATGGATGCCGTCACCGTTCGACGTGATCAGCTGGTTGGCGACGATCGTGATCGTGCCCGTACCTTCGGTTTCCGCAGTAATGCCACGATCATCCGCCGTGATCGCGCCATTCGCGGTGATCTCGATCGAGCCATTGCCCCACGCGCGGGCGTCGATGCCGTCCGCATACTGCGACGTGATCGGACCAGCCGTGATCGTGATCTTGCCGTTGTCCGTCTCGGCGTGGATGCCGTCGCCGTTCGACGTGATCAGCTGGTTGGCGACAATCGTGATCGTGCCGCTGCCTTCCGTCTCAGCCGTGATACCACGGCGGTCGGCCGTAATCGCGCCGTTGGCGACGATCGATATGTCGCCACCGGACCACGAGCGCGCATCGATGCCGTCTGCATCCGTGCTGGTGATGCCGCCCGAGACAATGCTGATCTTACCGCTATCCGTTTCGGCGTGGATACCGTCTCCCTCGGACGTTATCTGCTGGTTGGCGACAATCGAAATTTGACCGAAGTTTTCGGTCTCGGCAGTAATGCCGCGATCACCAGCCTGAATCGTGCCATTCGCCGTGATGATGATGTCGCCGCCAGTCCAGGAACGCGCGTCAATGCCGTCCGCGTACCTGCTCTGTATAGCTCCAGTCACAATGCTGATCTTGCCGGAATCGGTTTCGGCATGAACACCGTCGCCTTCCGACTGGATCAACTGGTTAGCGGTGATCGTAATCGCACCGAAATCTTCCGTCTCGGCGGTGATGCCGCGGTCACCCGCCTGGATCGTGCCATTCGCAACTACGCTGATATCGCCGCCAGTCCACGAACGCGCGTCAATGCCGTCCGCGTACCTGCTCTGTATAGCTCCAGTCACAATGCTGATTTTGCCGGAATCGGTTTCAGCATGCACGCCGTCGCCTTCCGACTGGATCAACTGGTTAGCGGTGATCGTAATCGCACCGAAACCCTCGGTCTCGGCCGTGATGCCGCGGCTGCCCGCCTGGATCGTGCCGTTGGCGGTGATGGTGATGTCGCCGCCGACCCAGTTGCGCGCGTCGATGCCGTCGCCGTTGGTCGCCTGAACCTGGCCGACGGTAATGCTCGTCGTGCCCGAGTCGGTCTCGGTGTGGACGCCGTCATTGCCGCCGCGCACGAGGCCCGACTGGTTGATGGTGATATTGCCGAAGCCTTCGGTCTCAAGATAGATGCCGTGGCCGTTGGTGCCCGTCACGGTGCCGGACCCGCCGAAGCTCAGGCTGCCGCCCACCGCGTTCTGCGAAATGATCTGGACGCCGTTGTCGCCACCCGTGATCGAGCCGTTGGCGGTAATCGTCACGCCTGCGCCGGGCGCGATTGTGTTGATCTCGAGACCTTCGTCCGCTCCGTTGAGCGAGCTGGTAGCCGTCAACGTTCCAGTGGTGCCAAGATTCGACGTGATGTTGACGCCGTCGTTGAACTGTCCCGTGAAGGACCCGCTGAGGTTGAGCGAGGTCGTCGTGCCGGAGGTTCCGGTCAGGCCGTTCAACGCACCTAGCGTAATCGAACCCACGGAGTCCGTTACCGACAGGCTGGTGGCGGCAAAGTAATTCATACCGATGCCGGTAACCTGTGACGACGGATCCGCCGTTACTGCAATACTGCCAAAGATGTTAGCGGAAAAACTGCCGAGAACAGTCGGCCCCGTGCAAACAACCGTCTGGTTGGGAAATCCGCCGACCACGCAAGCCGCAAACGCAGCGTTCGTCGGCAACATCATCATGGCGCCAAGCGCCGAGGAGAGCAGGAGACCGCTTTTAAGTGTGCGTTGGTTCAGCATTTCAGCACCTTCGTTTGCGAGAGCTTGGAAACAAGCCGCGAGGCGAATTCCTAATGGCTACGGTTAAGACGTTCCCAATCAAGGTTAATTTGACCCGTCCACATCTCGCCATAATTCCGAAGGCCGATTCAATTGTAATCTTTCTGGTTTCTTTCGCCGCCCGCTGGAGGGTGGCGTAAGTAACTGAATTCGTTACATTCTGAAAAATCTTCAGCTTTACTATTCGGATTTTCAAAGTCGCCTGTGATCAAAAGATCACAGTTCTGCCGTCTAAAACTGCATCAATTGAGAGGCATGAGCACGAATCGACGCCAGGGTGTCGTCGTCCAGTTAAAGTTCGAGCTGAGCCTTTTTAGCTCCGGGATGCGCCGTAAGTTACGGTGGCGCTGGCTGGGCGCGGAGATTGATTTGATGCAATGCGTGTTCGTTGGCGCGCTCTCAAGCTGCCCACCGTCAATCGCGGGGAGCGATTTCATGAAATTGATAAACAGCATCGGGCGCATACTGGCCGTGTCGCTGGGCGTCACGAGCTTTGCTCTCGCGCAGGAGAGTTCGTTCTCGCAAAGCCCCTACACGGGGGCCGCGCCCCGCCCCGAGCTTTACGCCACGCTCGGCGACATCATGGGGTTGACGCAGATCCGCCACGAGAAGCTGTGGCACGCCGGACGCGCGCAGAACTGGGAGCTTGCGGCCTATGAAATCCAGCAGATTCGCAGCACGCTCGTTCGCTCGGCGGCGCTCTATCTCAATATCCCGATCGAACTGGTCGTTGCGGCCGATGCGCCGCTCGAAGACATGCTGAAGGCCGTGAAGACGCGGGACGAGAAGGCGTTTGTCGCCGGCTATGCTCAGCTGACGGCCGCTTGCAATTCCTGCCATCAGGCGGGCGGCGTCGGCTATGTGCGCATGGTGATCCCGCGAACTTCGTCTTTCACTAACCAGGACTTCACGCCGCTGCGCTGAAGCCTCAGAAATCCAAGCGAGGTTCGCGCGCCTGCACCGCTTGCTTCGCATGCGAGCGCAAACGGGGCCCCAGTACGGTAACGTTCGACCCGGGGGCGGCGCCGGAAGCCACCACCGCCTGAACGCGGTAGCGCATCGCTTCCGCGATGGCGCCATCCTGACGCGCCTCGCCGAACAGGACGAAGCGGACGGTTGAAAACAGAATTTTCATATCAAGAGAAAGACACGCATGATGAATGTACCATTCATCAAGAGCATTCTTCTCTTCGTTGGTCACCATGTTGCCGCCATGCACCTGCGCCCAGCCAGTCAGGCCGGGCCTCACAAGGTGGCGCAAGTCCGCATCTTCGGGGATGTCGGCCGGCAGGAGCGGTCTTGGGCCGATAAAGCTCATGTGGCCGCGCAAGATGTCGAAGAGTTGCGGCAGTTCGTCGAGGCGCGTGCGGCGCAGGAAATATCCAATTCCGGAAAGACGCTCCGCCTCGGGCACGAATTTGCCTTGCGCGTCGACCGGCGACTTCAGGGTCCGGAATTTGTGAACGAGGATCGTCAGCCCACGGACGCCGAAACGCTCCTGCCAGAACAAGAGCGGCCGCCCGACGTCGAACCAGACGAGGGCTCCAACCATGGCGAGCAGAGGGCACAGAAGGATGAGCGCGACCGCGGCGAAGATCTTTTCAAACACATACCGGATTCGAAAATATCTCAGACGAGGCGGCGCCGCGACGGTCTCGTCAGCAACGCCGGAGCCGCCGGCGCCAGCCTCATGAAACTGCAATCGCGCCGAAAGATCTTCGATTTTCACTTGATTGCGGCCACACACGACTTCCAGCGTTCGCAGCGCCCTCTCGCGTCGCGCTTCGTCCGGATAGGCGACGACAAGTCGATCCACGAAAACGCCATGTGTTCGAAACTCGTGGATAATCGCGTCGGATTGCGAAAGGCTGCCGAGCACGGGAATCCCCGCGATCGAACGGCCGGCCATTTTTGGATCGTCATCCACGATGGCGACCACACGGGCGCGTCCGGCGTGCATTATGCCCAGCATACGGAGGAAAAGGTGTGCGAGATCGTTGGCGCCGGCAATGATCAGCGTTTCGCCGCCCTCGGCCGGCGCGGCCCTTGCCCTACCGTCCCGCCGCTGGATCGCGCCATGCACGAACCGCCACCCGATGAGCGCAGAAGCCAGCAGAATGAAATGAAGAATGGGAATGGAACGCGGGATCGGATCGAGCCGCGTAATCGAGAATGTTACAGCGGCGGTCATCGCGGCGGCAGCGAGGGCCGCCTTGATGATCCGGAGCACGTCCTTCCTCGAGAGGTAGCGCGGAAGGATCTGCGCCGTTCGAAAATACGCGCACGCCGCGACCGTCGTCAAAGCAGCTACCGTCACATAAATAAGCACGGACTGAAGCGCCTCGCCCTCGATCCGCGCGAGAAAGTCTGGATCGCGGATAAACAGGGCGGCGACCGGCGCCAATATCCCCGCAGCGAGCTCCACGATGTCGCTGCGGTAGCGCAATCGGCTGAGGGATGATGGATATCTCAAACTTTACGCCTCTGCCGGACCGTAAATCAGCGCTGCGACGGTCCGCGTTTCGCGAATGTTACTATAATCCTGACATTTCTCTTTTAGCTTGGCAATTAAGTTGTGGCAATATCTTGCAATTTAAACCTGTCGCGCGCTGGATCGACTACTTTGCCCGTTACTTGATCTTGACCTTTTCGGCCGCCAGACGTTCCTGTGCATCCTGTCACGGTGGAGCAGTATTGTTGCGCGCGGCAGCGCTGACGCTCTTGCCCTGCGCGCCAGCCTGGGCGCAGACGCCCCTCCCCTCAAGCATATCGATTCTCGTCGGGTTCGGTCCCGCCCAAGGCAACGACCAACCCGCGCGCCCTGATGCGAGCACTCTCGCATCCAATCGCATGTCGCCGGACATGAGCTACGATCAGACTGCGCGCTATCTCGCGCGGCACCTTGGCCGGTTTCTACCAGGTCAACCTGCCGTTCGCGCACAGCACGCGCCCGGCGCGGTGGGACTGACAGCCGCGCGCGCACTCACGAATGCGTATGCCGATGGGAGCGTGGTTGCACTCCTGTCGACAAACGTGATCTTCGGGGCAGCCCTCCGGCTTGCCGGCGTTGACGCCCCAGTTGATCGGTTGGTCTGGCTGGGAGGCGTAGCGCCTGACGCCTGGGCCTGCATCCGAACCGCCAGTTCGCGCATGTCGCGGCCGTGGGCTGGATCACTCGGTCCGGGAACACGGGGGGATATTCATGCGCGCGCGCTGCGTGAGGCAGGTCACTATCCCATGGACATCGCGAGCGGCTATTCGAGCCGTTTCGAATTGATGCGCGCGCTTGAAAATGGCGAAATAGACATGGCCTGTGGATGGCCGATGAACGATCTTCTGCGACGCCGAGGTGAATGGATTGCATCGGAAAGGATGGACGTCGTCGCCCTGTTCAGCCAAACGCGCCACGGCCTCACGCAGCCCCGAGCGAACGCCACTGCCGCGAGCGAAGCCATTTTTTCGGCGCTGGCCCTGGAAGCGGCGATAGCGTGGCCGCTTGCCGCGCCGCCTGGCATGTCGGACGCCCTGGCTGATCTGTTCAGGCAGGCGCTCAAGCGCCTTCCGCAGGACCAGCAAGCCGCCACGGACGCTGCGCGCGCAGGAGTGGACCTCAACCCGGTCGACGCGAAGGCCGTCGAACGGAACGTGAGGGAACTGTTCGATCTCGATGACGCAACGCGCGGCGCGCTGATCTCATTGATGCGGCCCATAGAGCCGTCGTCCGGACAACGGTAACTGCGAACACCGAATGACGCACGATCGGGAGAAGCAGATGTTGCATTTACGCGCTGGGCGCGAGGCTCACTTTTGACCTTTCTTCGCGCGGGCCACTGCCAGCGAAGCGCTCGCAATCCTGTCGAGATCTAGAATGCCAATAGCGCGCAGCAGGCTGTATCCTGACATAACGCGGTCTTTTTGCGCATTGATGAGGCCTATGCGCGCGGTGAGCAGCGTCTGTATGGCATTGATGACATCCTGCGTCGTGCGTGTGCCAATATCCGCCTCCTCACGCACATACCGCAAGGCTAATTCAGCCGACGCCAATTGTTGTCGAACATTTACCAGTGTCGGCGCCGAGCGTTGCCACACCGCCCACGCGGCGCGCACATCTCCGCGCACGCGTTCGCGCTCGGATTCGACGAGAATCGACGCCGAGCTCGCCTGTTCACGGCTCTTGATGACGGACGCCGTCGGCGCCCCGCCTTCATAAATGGGAATGTTCAACGTCGCGACGACAAGCCCAGTGCGGCCCTTTGCCTCGAGATAATCCAGACTGTCGTACCGTTGACCGATGGCGCCGGAGACATTGACCGTCGGCGACAGCTGCGACTGCGCAACCCGTACGCCCGCTTCCGCTGCGCGGGCGTTTTGCGCAGCCGCCAGAATTGCAGGGTGCGTGCTCAACGCGAGAGCGATGGCCTCCCGTTCGGATTTGGGCAGCAGAGAATCGATCGAATGCGCCGGCGAGAGCCGTTCCGGCGGCTTGCCTATCACGACTTCGTACCGGGCCATGTACGCATCGAGCTCCGCCTCGGCAGCGAGGAGCTCGGATTTCGCCTGAGCCACCGCGGTTCGCGCCTGCGCCGGATCGGCCAGCGTCACCTCGCCGACGGCAGCGCGCCGTTCCGTATGCGAGAGAAGAAGCTCCAGCACTTGAAGATGGTTCCTGCGCAGCGAGACGACTGCTGCTCCCCTCATCACTGACATGTAGGCGTCCGCCGCCATGAGAAGGATCGTCTGTTCTCTCAAGCGCAGCAAGTCGCTGGCCGCACCATATTGCGCGCCGGCCTGATCGACCCCTCCACGGGCTTTTCCCCCATCCCAGATCGGTTGGGTGAACGTGATCCCATAGCCCCGAGGGTAATTCAGAGAGTTCAGACTACCGATCGCAGGATCGTCGCGTCGCACACCGGCGTCCGCGACGCCGCGAATAACAGGCTTGTACCCCGCCATTGCAATAGGCAGATTCTGCGCAGTCGCGCGGACAAGAGCGCGGTCCGATAGCAGGTCGGGATTGGAAGCGAAGGCGCGCGACAGCGCAGCAACGATGGTTTCCGCATTGGCTTGCGTCGCAATCGCGGCGACGCAGGCAAACCCAAGGAACCATCCGAAAGTGCGCGAAACAAGAGGTCTGACTGTCGACGACGAACCTGGCACCGAATCCTCGCTCCACCAATGTGAAGCGAGAGTTAATTGCCATGGTTAATTTACTCTTAATCTCTGATCTTTCGAGCTTTTCTCGATCGCTCCGTCACCAGAAATAGCGCTGTCGCTGACCAGATTACCGTTGACGAAGCTGCGCGGGACCGGCATGCGCACCTCAATAAGATCGCCTGGAACGAGCGGTGTCGTGGGAGCAGCCACGATCCGCTCGAGACCAGCTGCGCCACGCCGCAGAATGAAATATTCGGAGTCCCCCGCAAGGTTTGCTGCGTCTGGCGCGGCAGACATGACCACGGGCCACATCTTTCCGCGGGCAATCACCTCTTCATTGATGGCGGCGGAGACCTCGCGGAGATCCATCTCGCGGCTCAGAATGTGCTCAGCGAGCGCTCTCGCCTTCTCCTGCCGAACCTCAGCCAACCGGCGTTCGGACTGTGCAAGAACAACGTTCGCTTCGTGCCAGCGCTCGCGCGCCACGTCGGCTTCAATCACGGCGGTCTGCAAGCTTGTTTCAGTCGCGACGCCGCGCTGCCGATGCTCGGTGACGGTTTTCAGACGCTGCGCGCGTTCCTTGAGGACGCGGTCCAAGTGCGAAACCCGGCTACGCTGCACCTCGATCTCACGTGCGACTGCATCCTCAAGAGCGTCGATCGCCGCGATTTTCCTCGTATGCTCCTCAATCTGAACGCTGCGAATTCGAGCTTCCTCGGCGAGCGCCTCGTCGCCCCGGGCTGCGCCTCCGACGGATCGAAGCGTGTTTGAAGCGGTCACCCTGCTTTCCGAGCGCTCGGCCAGCAGAACGTCTCGCTTCGCGATCAATCGTATAAGCCGTTCGTCCGCGCGCGAAAGCCGCTCCTCCTCGCGGGAAAGATCAAGGCGACGCCAGAGGTCGATCCCGGAGGCGTCGCCAGACCCGGAGAGCGCCAACGCGTGCATCATCGTCATGCCAGGCGAGAATTTCAGCGTCTGCGACCGGGCGCCACGACCAACGATGTAGATCGGCTCGCGATCGATTAGCTGGATGACCAGCTTGATCCGCCCCTTCATGGCGGATTGCAGGCGCTCTGAAACTGCATTTTCGACATCGCGCGGGGTGCGCGAAGCGAACTGGACCGAGCCGACGAGCGGGAAGTATACGCTCCCGTCCGCCTGGACCACATATTCCCCGGTCACCTCCGTTCGTTCGAGAAGATTGGCGAGCGCCCCGCCCTCTCCCATTTGCTCGTACAGAGCGATTCGTAGACGATCACCGACAGCGAACTGATCCGACAAGGTGGACACTGACGCGAGAGTCGCCACCGAGGCATCCCGTGCGAGCAAGCCGGAATTCCAGAAGCCAATCGAGAACAGGCAAACAAGACCCATGCACCCTCGGGCGGCGCCCGAAAGTCCGAACAAGCTGATGGCGGTCACAATCACCCCCGGGAAATCCTGCGCCGGCTCGGCGCCCCGCTGTTAACGGGTTCTTAAGCAATCGCCGGGAAGCTAAGTCGAGCCATGTAACCAAAACGGTTATAAAGCGGTATATCCCGGCCCCTTCATTTTTGCGACGCACTCTCATTTTTGCTGAGTTTTGGCGCGTTCAGCGGCGATCAACAGCTCGCTGTCTTGACCTTGTCCATAATAAGACGCTCAGAGCGGGGCGCCGCCCTGATGCCGGCCCAGATTTGCGTCAGGACCATGGCCCGCGCTGCCCAGCATCTCTCTGATTTTTATCGGTATTGAAATGTAACCACAAAGCGGCTTCAAAGGTCGAAAATGCGGCGTACACCGCTTCCTCGTTCGACATGACCGAGGCCGTGATAAGGAACCATGATCCCCGACAGCGTAGTCTCAGCTACGATCCCCGAGCAGCCGCGACAACCTGATTTCGAAGCGCCCTCCGCCTTCGGGCATCGCGAACTTGGCGTCGAAACTCCAGCGTTGTCATCGCGCGGCGCCCTTGCTGCCACACGCAATGGAGCCGGCCTCGCCTCGCCACCGGATGGACCCGCCAAAGACACACCGATTGAGCCGCTCTTGCGGCGGGAATCGGACCTCTCAACACGTCGGACGCTGCCGCGCGCTGGCCCCCGCTGATTAACCGAATGCGCGAAAAGACCCAGGCGTCCGCCGCAACATGTCGTATCAAGATTTAATCTGGCCTATAGAGCGACGGGTCACGACGGGCGTGACATTTCCCTGTCTTCGCGTTGCCGATGTCGGAAGAACCAAAAGCAAAATCCCCTCCCGTTTTTTTCGACAAGACCGGCCGGCGAGCGCACGTCGCCCGCGCTGCATTCGGCGCGCTCGCTGTTGTGCTCCTTCTTGCGCTGGTGACCCTGCTCGTTCTGCTCTACCTGCGCCCGCCAATACTGACCGAGAGGATGCGTCCGGCGCCGACATCCTCGAACACCGAAAGCGACCAGCAATTCAGTGCGAAGCCATCGCAGCCGTCGCCTCTCGGCGCAACGGTCGCGCGCGCGCCCGCCGAAGGCTCGGTGACGGCGTTGCGAATCGGGATATTCACGGAAATTCCGCTCAGCATCGCGTCGCTAAAGGACAACGCCGACAAACTGGACGCCGTCATACCGCTTGTCATCGGTTGGCGGCCGGAAGGAACCAGAAAGCTTCGGATCGAGCGCGAAGGCCTTGAATCGCTAGATTGGCTGCGGAGAAACGCACCGCGCCTGAAGGTGTTCCCCATGCTCGAGGCAGATGGGAGCGCGCTTGGAATTGCGCGAGTCCTTGCATCCGAGACAGAACGGACCGATCTCGCCAGCAAGCTCGCTGAGTTAATCCTTGAACACAAACTTGAAGGGCTCACGATCGACCTGGATAGTTTCGAGCCGCGAACGCTGCCCAATCTATATCGACTCGTCGCAAGTTTGCGCGAGCGCACAGCCAGCGAGAAAACGACGCTCGTATTGATAGCGTCATCCAGAACGCCCGCGAACCTTCTGAGGGTATTCTCAAACCCTGCGGACCTGTTGCTTTATCGCCTCTATGCGCCGTACGCACCCGCGCAACCGACCGCCCCCGCCCCCCAAGGCTTGGTCGAGCAGCATGTCAGAGTGGCGAAATCTTCGATACCCGTCAGCAAGCTCGGCTTCGTGATCGGCTCGTTCGGTTACGAATGGCGCAATGCAGGCCCGGCGCGAATGATTTCGATTCAGTCCGCATGGAACGAATTGGCGCGGGAAGGCGCGCGCGCGGACTTTGATCCGAACTCGCTGGCGACAACGATCAATGGACGCGACAAGGATGGACATCCGACACGCATCTGGATGTCCGACGCTGTCAGCGGATTCAACGCCGCACGCGTGGCCTTTGGCGCCCAGCCGAAAGCAATCGCCATTTGCTGCCTCGGTTTCGAAGATCCGAGCGTTTGGAGCTTCGCAGGCCGAGGAAAATTGCCCGATGAAACGGCCCTCGACCAACTACGCGCGCCCCCAGGCGGATTTAGCTCAACACAAACACTTTCCGCCGTTCTCGTTGCCTTCAAAAAGAGAACTTCGGGTGTACGGAAAATCACGTTCAATGAACATTTAGGGCTGGTCACGAGCGCCACAATCGAGAAGGCCCCGACCGGCGTTATCAAGTCCGTATGGAAGGCCCAGGTTCAGGACACGGTGGCCTTGACTTTCGACGACGGTCCGAGCCCCGAGTTCACGCCTAAAATTCTCGACATCCTGAAACAGAAAGGCGTGAAGGCTACGTTCTACATCCTCGGCTACAACGCCAGCGCATATCCCGCACTGGTCAAACGCATCTACGATGAAGGTCACGACATCGGCAATCACTCCTACTCGCATCAACCACTTACCGCGAGCCGGGAGCGCGCCTTCACCGAACTCAACGCGACGCAACGCGCCCTCGAGTCGGCGGCCGGAGTAAGAACGAAGCTATTCCGCCCTCCGTACATGACGCCCTATAGCGCCATCGAGCGCGAGATGGAGACGATCTATGTCGGAACGGAACTGGGCTACGTCATCGCCGGCTACGACATCGAAACATTCGACAGCCTCGCGTCAAGCGCGCAAATCCATCGCGCCGCAGTTGATGGTGCTGATGGCGGCGGGCGCATCGTTCTGCTTCATGACGCGGGCGGAAATCGAAATCCGACGATCGAGGCGCTGCCGAAGATCATCGACGATCTGCATGCACGCGGGTTGCGTTTCGTCACCACCCACGAGCTTGCCGGCTGGACCCGCGATCAGGTCATGCCTCCGGCTACGGACGTCGGATACATCTCAAACTTCGCGCTCGGCCTGTCGATGTCGGCGATCCGTGTCTGGGATTACCTGCCGCAGATTGCTCTTGTCACCGCAGGCTTCGGTATAATTCGTCTGCTCCTGATCATCATTGGAGCAACTATTCAGCGGCGCAGGACGCTTCGTGCCGGTCAACAGACGGTTGCGCTGGGATCAGATACCGTCGAGGTTCTCGTTCCTGCCTACAATGAAGAGAAAGTTATCTGTGCAACAGTTCAGACGCTTCTGGAATCGAGCGTCGGTGACCGGATCAGCGTTCTGGTCATCGACGACGGCTCCAGCGACCGCACAGCGGCAGTCATCATGGAGCAATACGGCGACGACCGCCGTGTACGTGTGATCACGAAACCGAATGGCGGGAAGTCTGCCGCGCTCAATTTCGGCGTTGAAATGTGCAGGGCCGACATCATCGTCGCCATCGACGGAGACACAATTCTTCATCCACTCGCTATCGAGCGCCTGCTCGCACGCTTCGAGGATCAGTCGGTCGGAGCGGTCGCGGGTAACGTTGTCGTCGGCAACGAGATTAACCTGATTACACGATTCCAGTCGCTGGAATACATTTGTGCGCAGAACCTCGACCGGCGCGCGCTTGAGTTGGTGAATGCAATCAGCGTGGTCCCGGGCGCAATTGGCGCATGGCGCCGCGAGGCCATGATCGCCGCAGGGGGCTATTCTCACGATACCTTGGCCGAGGATGCCGATCTTACAGTCACTATCGAGCGGCTGGGTTGGCGCGTGGTCGCCGAACCGCGAGCACTTGCTTACACAGAGGCGCCAGAGACACTCTCCGCGTTTGTCAAACAAAGGCGGCGATGGACGTTTGGAACCCTGCAGGTCGCTTACAAGCACTTCGGATCGATCTTCGGCAAACCTTCGGGCGTAGGTCTGGTTACGATCCCGAACATCCTGATCTACCAGTTCGCATTCACGCTGCTCGCCGCGCTAATGGACATCCTGCTCGTCCTGACGCTCGTGACCTGGATGTTTGGCGCTGCAAGTAGTGGACTCGCTCTGGTCGCCCTCTACTGGGCCGTTTTTCAGGTCGTGGACGTCGGCGCGGCTGCTGTTGGCTTGTGGATGAACGGGGAAGCTAGGAAGTTCGGGCTGCTCGTCCTCGTGCCATTGCAGCGGTTCACATATCGGCAACTTCTGTACTGGGTGACTTTCGGCGCATTGAAGTCCGCCATCATGGGACACTTCGTGGGTTGGGGTAAGCTCCTCCGGACCGGCCGGGCAAAGGCTTCGGCCGACGCACCCGGTTGATCCTGCAGCAACTCGGTCGCCGCTGGAGTTTCGACCGGATCCTCCGTAATCTGAAGAAAGCGGAGGCAGCACATGCATCATATCAATCGAACCAATCTTGGCGGGCGCGAGCACCTTCTTGTAAACGTGACCGGGGAAGCCGCCCCGTCTGTCGCCGACGAGGCGCGGGCTGCGATGGAGAAGGCGCTCGCCTTGATCAGGGATGCGGGATACGCGGAAAGTCATCTGGTTCGAAGCCGCCTGTTCGCGAGTGACGCGACCACGAGGCGCATCGCCAGCGATCTGCGCGTCGACATTCTCAAGGGCCAACTTCGCGCCGCCAGTTCGAGCTACATTGATCCCGCACGGCTTCCGGCCGGCGTCAATGTCGCCGTTGATCTGGTCGCTGTGAAGGCCCCGGCTGGCGCCAGCAAAGTGGCCCGGGAATACGAGCCGGTCATTGCGCCGCCGATGTTCGTGCGCGTCGAAGACATGGTCTACGTTTCGGGATGCACGGACATCAGCGAGGGCTTTGCGGCGCAACTTTCCAATATACGGACCTATATCGCGCGAAACCTCGAGGCGTCCGGAGCAGGCTGGAATGATATTGTCGGCGTCAGCGCCCATGTTTCACGGAAGATCGACGCCGATGAGGCATGGAAGCAACTGCACTTGCTTTTTCCGCAGCTGAAAGGTCCGTTAACCATGTCCTCGGTGGATGGGTATTCGGCGCCGGAAAAACTGATCGAGATCGAAGCAACGGCGCGGCTGTCGTGAGCGGGGCGCCAGAGACGCCGGCGAACGGGACCCGCGGCGCCGTCCTGAGCGTCGGCTATTCGAAGGTTCACGGGTTCACAAAGCCGCCCTGCCCGGAAATTCGGCTTATTGCGGGCCATGGCGTCGAGGGCGACGCGCATTGCGGATCGACGGTAAAACACCGTTCGCGCGTAGCGAAGGATCCAGCGAAGCCCAATCTGCGCCAGGCTCATCTGATTCATGCGGAGCTTTTCGAAGAACTCGCGCAGGCAGGTTTCAGCGTCGGGCCCGGCGATCTCGGTGAGAACATCACGACACGCGGATTGAACCTGCTCGCGCTGCCGCGCGGAACATTGCTACATCTTGGCGCGGAAGCCATCGTCGAAGTTACCGGGCTGCGCAATCCATGCCAGCAGATCAACGACTTTCAGCCCGGTCTCATGCAGGCAGTTCTCGAACGCACGCCCGCGGGGGCGCTGCTGCGGAAAACAGGCGTGATGGGTGTGGTGCGCGCAGGCGGACTCGTCCGCCGGAATGACATCGTCCGTGTAGAGCTTCCGGCCGGATCCCCCATTCCACTGGAGCCGGTGTAATGTTTCGCGATGACGATATGAGCGACCGAATGGAAATCAACGGACATGTCTGCGCTTTCGAGATGAAGGGCTCAGGGCCGTTCCTCACGCTGCTGCACAGCGTCGGATTGAGCACGAGGCAGGGCTGGCGCTATCAACGGGATGTGCTTGCTGAGCGTTTCCGCGTTCTCAGCTACGATTTCCGCGGACTGGGCCAGTCCTCCCGCGGGGTCGGCGAGGTCGGTGTGGACATTTACGTCAATGACCTCTCGACCCTGCTGGACGAACTGGGCGTGGAGCGAACGGCGCTGATGGGCGTTTCGCTCGGCGGCTTCGTGGCGCAAAAGTTTGCAGCACGATACGCAAACAAGGTGACGGCGCTCGCTCTCGTCTCGACCGCGCCGAAGATATACTCGGGCCATGCGCAGCGGCGCGCTGAGCGGAATGACAGAATTCGCGCGCAAGGAATGAGCGCCGCCGCCGGCCATCAGATCGACAGCCACTTCCCCGCGGAGTTTGCAGCCGCCAATCCCGATGTGATCGCCTGGTATCGCAAACATTACCTCGCCAACGATCCGCAAACCTACATCGACGTGATGGACGACCTTGGCCGATATGATTCGACGCCGGACTTGCCGCGCATCACTGCCCCGACGATGATCGTCGCGGGCGAAGCGGATCACTCCTCTGTCGCGGGCTCCGTCCCTCTTGAAAGCGCGCGTGCACTTCATACGGGCATTGCAGGTTCGAGGCTCGTCACGATCCCGGGCGCATTTCATTACCCGCACATCGATCATGCGCCGGCGTTTAACGACGCAGTCATTCCCTTCCTGCGGGAGTTCGCTCGCTAGTGAACTATGACGCGCGTGCGAATTTCGCCGACATAGCCGGGCCCGGGCGGGCGCGCCCGCGTGTCGCCGGAGCGAAAGACGCCGCTGACGCCAGCCCATGCCGACCAGCCGGTCGATTTCGGCGTCGACGGGATCGAGAGTTGAAAGACGAGAGAACCGCCATCGCCGAGGTCCAGCGTCAGAATCCGTTGAGACGTGCGATAGGCAAGATCGACCTTTCCCGCCACGAGAACAAAATCTCCTTCACGAGAGAAGGGCCGGATGAGCGTCGCCGGCATCTGATTGTGCGGGGTGTCGAGATTGACCCTCCAACGTCGCCCCTCATCCGGACCGAGAGAGGAAGCTGGCAAACGGATCTCGAAGTCCATGTTGGGCGGCGCGCTGTTGAGCCAGCGAGGATCGCCGAAGGTGAGCGAGCCGACGACCGCGCCAAGTGCTGCGAGCACATTGATTGCAACGAATGCGACGCCGGCGATGCGCGCGATCGAACCAAAGCTTGTCGGCTCGTGGAACAGACGTTGCGCCGCCCATCCACCACCCCACAGGCCTGCAATTGCGCCAAGAGGGCCAATCATCAAGGCGGCGAGCGACGCCCGCTCACCCTCGAACATCGACACACCGGCCAGTTCGAGCAGGACAAGCCCGAAAAGGGCGCCGGCGCCGTAGCCGAGGATCGCGGCCACAGCGCAAATGAGCGTCTTGATCGCGAGGCGCACGATTGCTCCCGCGCGCCAGGCTTCAGGTCGCCATTCCGCCAAGTTCACGCTCTAGCACGAGCGAGCGAGCTGGCGGCGCCTTCGTGAACACGGCCCCATCGTCCGCCATGTCGTCGAGCACGCGCTGAAACCCATCCATGTCGAGCGCGCCCGTCTTGGAGTAAAAGGCCGCCTTCACGAAATAGTCGTCGTAGATCTTCGCACAAATTGATGCGTCGCGCTTGGTGTACTTGGCGAGGATCGCCTCGCACTCCTTGCGGTTGGCCGGATCCCACATCCATTGATGCGCCTTGAGCAGCGCAGCGGCGGCGCGCTTGCCGGCGTTCCCCTTCGCCGCCCATTCGCGGTTCACGACATACAGAACGGTGGGATAGCTACGAAGCGCGGCGTAGGTGGCGAGCGCCGGCAGGCCCTGCCGGATGGCGGCTTCCGCGCTCGGCTGGAACAGAACCGCTGCGCCGATGGCCCCCCTCGTCAACGCAGCAACCTTCGCAGGCGACACTCCAGCGACAACGTAGTTGTAGGAATCGCGCTTCACGCCGCTCGCATCGAGCAGACGCGTGGTTGCCCACGCCTCGCTGCCGCGCAGCGAGGACAGGCCAATGGTCTTGCCCCTGATGTCCTCCATCTTCTGGACGTCCTTGCTGCCGACGAGAACCCAATCGTTTTCATTGGTCGGCGAGGCGATGGCGGCGAGTTGCGTCGCGCCGCGCGCAAACGCGGCGATGAATGTATCGGGCTGGGAGGTCGCGATCTGATACCCGCCGGTGATCGCCATCTGCATCGCCTGGGGCGAAGACTGAATCTGCTGAAGATCCGATGCGAAGCCGTTTTCCTTGTAGAATCCCTTGTCGTGCGCAACGCATTGCACCCAGTGAACGGCGTTGGCAGGAACCGCTCCGATGACCAGCGGCTCGTTGGCGCGCGCTATCGAGGGCGCACAAACGAGCGCGGCCGCGCCCGCCGAGAAATGTCTCCGCGTGATGATCATTGTTTCCTCCCTCCACAGGGCCTGCGCCCCTAACCCTTCATTCCGACAGAATGGACTGAATGCGCGCGCGCATCTCGTCCTGCTGTTCCCGCGTCATATTTTCCGGCAGACATTCGTCGAGCGCAATACGCGCGGGACGCCGCAGAACGACGATGCGCCGGCCAAGCTGCAGCGCCTCGTTGATGGAGTGCGTGATGAATACGGCGGTCTTGCCGTTCTCGCGCACAAGAGCGGCAAACTCCTCGCGCAGTCGATTGGCCGTGATCTCGTCAAGCGCGGAGAACGGCTCGTCGCAAAGCAGGATGCTTGCGTCCGTCGCAAACGCCCTGGCGATGGAGACTCGCTGGCGCATACCACCGGACAGCGCGTGCGGGTAATCGTTCTCGTGCCCGGAAAGGCCGAGCTTCATCAGCCATCGCTGCGCAATTTCACGCCGCTCGGCAGGCGGGCGATCGAGCATCTCGAGCCCAAGCTCGACATTCTGGATAGCAGTCCGCCAGGGCAGCAATCGATCATTCTGGAACACAATCGCGATCTGTCCGCGAAACCAATCAAAATCCGCGAAAGGATCATGGCCCTTCACCGCAACCTTTCCGGTGGTCGGCTCCTGCAGGCCCGAGATCATGTTGAACATCGTCGACTTGCCGCAACCGGTCTTGCCGAGAATGGCGACCATCTCGCCGGCGTAAATGTCGAGCGTCAGATCGTCGACCGCGCGAAAGCCGCCTTTGCCGTACTCGTCGCGGCCAAACACCTTCGAAACGCGATCGAAATGGATTTCCACCACCCCGTCCGAAACCGACTTGCCCACAATGCTCATAACGCGCGCTCCGATTGCGCCCTGTACTTGAACGCCCAGGCTTCGATCAGGCTGATAACCTTTTGCGTCAGCAGCACGAAGAAGACGAGTTGCAGGGTCCACGCAAGCGCGCCGGCCATGTCGAACAACTGCTGCTGCTGCAGAAGTTCGTAACCGACGCCGCCCGTGGCGCCGACGAGTTCAGCGACAACGACGACGCGCGAGGCGTTTCCGAGATTGACGCGCCATGCGGTCAGAATATCGGGCGTGATCGCCGGGAGGATCATGACCTTGAACATCTTCCATCGCGTCGGGCGAAAGGAAAGCGTCATCTCCAGAAGGTCCTTCGACATCCCCCGCAGCGCGCCCAGAATCTGGAACGAGAACGCAGGAAGCGTCGTGATGACCATGATGAACAGGATTCGCGACTCGATGCCCTTGAACCAGATGATCGCGAAGACGACCCACGACAGCGCGGGGATGCCCTGGAAAAAATTGAGGATCGGTCCGAGAAACTTGTCCGCCGCGCGCGAGCGCTCCATCAGGAATGCGAGCGCCACGCCGATGACGAAGGCGCCGACAAGGCCCGCCAGAATGCGGCTCGCCGTCGCGAGCGCGCTGCGAAACTGCGTCCAGTCGAGAAAGATGTCGATGGTGCGCCAGAAAACGTCCGTCAGCGGCGGTACGAGGTAGCGCGGCAGACCAAAGGAGGCGATCTGCCAGCCTATCGCAAGCACGACGAAGGGCGCGGCGGTGGTTGCGACGCGCTTGAGCAGGCGCGCCGACCGTTCGGCCGTGTCAGCCATGATTACCTCGGCTGGTAGATCGTCGCGGCGGCCGGATCGCTGGGAAGGAACTTCACCTCGCGGCCGGCAGCGTAAACCTGCTCGATCTCCTTCTTCACCTCATGCGCCCACCGCAAATTCATTCCGAGCCGATTGTTGTTCTTGATCAGTTCGACGATGGCCGCACGCGACTCCTCCGTGCCGCGCGGATCCATCAGTTTCGCGGCGGCGACGGGATTCGCCTTCACCCATTCGGCGGCGTCGGCGTACGCCTGGTAGAGGCGCGGAATGACCGCCCGGTTCTTTTCGATCCAGTCCTGATGCGCAGCGACGCCCAGATACGGAATATTTCCGCTGCCCGCGAACGCCTTCCAGTTCTTCTCTATCGCAAGGTCGAGCGTGCGGATGTCTGGCTTGCGGGCCATAAGGCCCGTCCACGCAGGCTCCCACAACTGGACGGCCGCAGCGCGGTCAGCAAGGGCGTAACCGACAAGTCCCGGTGTCGCGGTGTTGACGACCGCAATCTTCGACGTGTCGACGCCGAGGCGGCGCGCGAACCAGTCGAACATGACGAAGTTCGTGGTGCCTCGGGCGGCGGCCATGTCCTTGCCTTCGAGGTCCTTGACCGTCTTGACCTCCGGCCGCGACGTGACGACCGCGCCCCAGAAATCGAAGAGGTTGAACAGGTAGGACACCTTGACGCCGCGCACGTCGGCCAGGCCGACCGTGAGCAGCGCAGCGCTTCCGCCCAGCTGGAACTCGCCGGAGTTGAACTGCGCCGTGTAAGCGTCCGGCGTCCGCTCGGCGAATGTGATGTCGAGGTTGTGCTTCGCGTCGAGCTTCTGCGCCTTGATGATCGGCGGCAGGAAGGCGCCGAGCGAAGGCCACCCGAAAACGACGATGGATAGTTTGTCCTGCGCCCAGGCTGCCGGCGCGTTCATGAGGCCGGCGGCCATGGCGGCCGCGAGTGCAAGGCGCTTCAGTTTCATCGTCCCCTCCCCTTTGTGATCCCTGACGACTAGTCCTCGTCTGGCCTGAACTTCGTTTCAGGCACGAGTCCCTTCCGTTGCTGGCCGAACGAAATCCGTCCATTCTCAAGATAGTCGCCGCGCGCGGCGCGCGCCGCCGCCTGGTCCCATTGCGGCAGCCAGTCCCCGAGCGAATAGCCAAACCACGGTGGCTGCGGACGCAAGGCCGGCAGGCCGAGTTCGTCCCAGATCGCCTTCGCCCGCTCCATGTATTCGCGTGTCGGCAAGGCGAGCGGCGGCATGTCCGACTTCATCGTCGCGTCCATAAGGAGCGTTGAGTCCTCTTCGCCAGAATGTTCGCGCTTGGGACCATGTCCCTGCCCGCGATGTTCGACGACCTTGACGTCTTCCTTCGGGTTGGAGCGGTAGGCCAGCGCCCAGAGAACCGCGTCCGAATTATCCGGGTCGATGTCCTCGTTAACGGCGATGCAGATCTTGCCGCAGTCGCCCTTGAAAAAGGCCGCGCCGTAAAGGGCGCGCCAGACTTCCGTGCGCGGCATGCCCTTCTCCACGACGATGGTTGTGACGCGCAGCAGGCCGGTCAGCGGTTCGTGCAGCGAGACGCGCTTGACGCCCTTGATCCCCATTGCGTCGCGCAAATGCGCCAGGAACAGCGGCTCGTACGCGACGCGCTTGATAACGCTCGATTCAGACGGCGCGACCTGGCTGATGTACGACGGAATTACGGCGTCGCGCCGGCGCGTGATCGCGGTCACGCGCATCGGCATGTTGAACTCCTCGAGCGCCACGTGCCCATGGCTCTCGCCGAACGGCGCCTCGGGCTCCACGTTCACCGTGTCGATATAGCCTTCGATCACCACTTCCGCTTCCGCCGGCACCAGCAGGTCGACGGTCTTGCACTTCACGACGTCGATGGGGGCTCCGGCAAGTCCGCCAGCGACCGCCATTTCATCCACGTCGATGGGCAGTTTCTGCGGTCCCATGAACGCGACATAGGGCGGGCATCCAAGCACAATGGCGCAGGGCATCTCCGTATCGCCGCGCTTTTGGTGCGCCTGATAATGGCGATAGCCGCCCGCGCCGCCGACGCGCGTCGCCATGCGCACGACGAGCCGGTCCGGCGCTTTGAGGGCCGCGCGATAGGTGCCCATGTTCTGAACGCCGGAGTTCGGGTCCTTTGTCACGACGTTCGTCGCGGTGAGCGTCGGGGCGCTGTCGAAGCCAGGCGTCGAGACGGGGATCGGCAGGGCGTCGAGGCCCCTGCCGAGACCCTGCAGATCGGCCCCGCTCATCACGACTTCATGGCAGGGCGCGTCCTCGACCAGCCGCGGCGGCACCGGATTGGCGATGGCGCGATCCCATTTCGCCTGGATCTGCTCGACGCTAGCGTCCATGCCGACGCTGTAGACAGCCCGGTTTGCGGCGAGCGCGCCTACGACGACCGGGATGTCGAACTTGCGCCCCTTGCCATCAACGATGTTGGTGAAGAGAAATGCCTTGCGATCCTTCTCCTCCATGCCACCGACGAATTGCCAGCGCACGAGCGGATGAAGCTCGGCGTCCTTGTCGACCTGCCGATCGATTCTCAGAAGCAGACCGCGACGTTCGAGTTCGGCGAGATGTTCGTGCAGGTCGCGATATCCCTTGCGAGCCGCCGGCGCCGCGCCCTTGTCGATCATGTTCATGGCCGCTCCTCCACCAAAGCCAGCTTAGACGCCGAACAGCTTGCGGGCGAGGCCGCCGTTCATCGACGCCGCCTCAGCGCCGGAGAAACCCGCCGCCTCGACCACCTTCATCGGCGCCATGTCGCCAATCGGGAACGGCATGTCGGAACCCATCATGATGCGGTCGGCGCCCACCGTGTCAGCGAGGAAGCGCAGCACCTTGGGATCGTGGACAATGGTGTCGTAGTACATGGCGGCGAGGCTCGCATCCGGATCGCCAAGCTTCTGATCGAGCGAGTAGTTGCGGCGCAGGCGGCCGACGACGAAGGGCAGCGCAGCGCCGCCAATGCCGACGATCACCTTGGCGCTGCGATACTTCAGCACGTGGCCGGAGTAGATGATGCGGCTGACCGCAATGAGCGTGTCGGTGATGCGGCCGACCGCGTTGGCCATGCCGTAGTCGTGCACGCGATTATCGCCGCTTTCGAAAACCGGATGAATGAACAGTGCGGAGCCGAGTTCGTCCGCCGCCTTCCAGAAGGGTTCCAACGAAGGATCGTCGAGCACGCCGCCGACGCCTTTGGGCTGGGTGCCGATCATCGCCCCCCGGAATCCCTGCGCATGGGCTTCGCGCAACACTTGCGCGGCGCGCGCGCCGTCCTGCAACGGCACGGTCGCCAGCGGCACGAAACGCGGCTGCTCTTTCGCGGCCGCGATCATGTGCTCGTTCATCATGCGCGACCAGCGCTCGCCCTCCTCCGCGGGTAACTCATAACCGAACATGTCAAGCCAGCCGCCGACTGCCTGCGCATCGATCTTCTGCTCGTCCATCCACTTCAGGCGGCCGGCGAGGTCAGAAAGCGGCTTTGCGACGGGACGCGTCGCCTTGCCGCCAGAGAACGAGAAGCCGAAGGCGTCGCCGTCCGGCACGAGCCTCAGGGACGGAAACGATGCGGCGCTCTCGCGCACGGCTTCGATGAGCGAAGGAGGAACGAGGTGGGCGTGGCAATCGATAATCATTCTTCAGGCCTTTCCTGCGCGCGCGGCGGCTACCGCGTCGCTGATCTTTGTCATGCGGATGGGAAGTTTTTCGAAGCGCACGCCCAGTGGCGCGACAGCATCGTTGATGGCGCCCGAAATGGCGGCAGGCGAGCCTAGATAGCCGGACTCGCCCGAACCCTTCTGGCCGAAAACCGTAAGCGGGGACGGCGTGCAGTGATGCACGATTTCGACCTGCGGCACTTCATGCGATGACGGCAGCAGGTAGTCCATGAAGGTCTGGGACATCATCTGCCCCTGATCGTCGTAGACGAACTCCTCCATCAGCGCCGCGCCAAGCCCGTGCGCAATGCCGCCAAGCGTCATGCCCTTTACGATGTGCGGGTTGATGACGACGCCGCAGTCATGACCGATCACGTAGCGCCTCAAGTCGACCTTGCCGGTGACGGGATCAATGACCGTCAGCACGACATGGAACTCGAAGGAATGGCATGGATACATCTGGATGCGTCCATCAGGCGTCGGCAGATCGCCGCCGTTCGGGACCTGATAGACGTGTGAGGCCTCGAGGCCCGGTTGCGACCCTTCTGGCAGCAGATGGTAATTCCGGTGCGCGATCGTGACGAGGTCCATCCATGACAGCTTGCGCCCTGTTGCGCGATGGACGACCTCGCCGCCGGCATAATCGAGTTCGTCCATGGCGCAGGCGAAGTGAACGGCGCCTATTGCGCGGCACTTGTCGATCAGCTTCTTCGCCGCCAGGTGCGCCGCGCCGCCGAGCATGATCGCCATGCGGCTGCCAACCGGTGAATTGCCCGGAAGGCTCGCCAGCGAATCCGGGCGCACGATCCTTATCTGCTCCGGATCGAGGCCAAGCGTCTCGCCGATGACAGTCGAGGTCAGCGTCTCATGCCCCTGCCCCGACGAGGTCGTGTGAATGGTCGCAGTGATCGCGCCAAGCGCATCCACGTTGATGCGGCAGGATTCCATCCATGTGGTCGTCGTGTTCTTGTCGTTGAGCAGCGGCTCGAAGGACGAATTGCCGCCCGAAGGCTCCAAACACGCTGCGACGCCAATCCCGGAGAGCAGTCCGCTGGCGCGAAGGCGGTCGCGTTCCCGGACGAGCGCGTCGTATCCGACATGTGCGAGCACCTTGTCGACAACCGCATGATAATCGCCGCTGTCATAGTGCGTGCCGCTGGGAATGAGATAGGGAAACTCGTCCGCGCGGATGAAGTTGCGCCGCCGCAGCTCGATGCGGTCGATCCCGAGATGTTCCGACACACGGTCCATCATCGTCTCGATGGCGTAGTTCGTCGGCGCCTGCCCGAAGCCACGCACCGCCTCCTGCGCCGCCTTGTTGGAGGTGACCGAGATCGCCTGATAGCGAACGCTTTCAATGCGATACGGACCGACAATGGCGCCGATGGGCTTGCCGAGCTGAAACGGCGCGCGGCCAGCGTAGGCTCCAGCGTTATCCAGCGCCCGCATCTTCATCGAGCGCACGATCCCGTCGTTATCGAAGGCGACATCGACGTCGAATATGCGATCCGGTCCGTGCGCGTCACCCGCGCGCATGTTCTCGAGACGATCCTCGATGAGGCGAACCGGGCGGTTCAGCAAGCGCGAGAGGTGACCGACGAGCACGCTGTGCTTGATGCCGCGCTTGACGCCGTAGCTGCCGCCAACGTCCACGTCATAATGCACACGCACGGAATTGCCGCTCAGGCGCATCGCCCTGGCGATCTGGTCGGCGTATTTCGGCATCTGGATCGACGCCCAGACATCCAGCGTTTCCGACCACGGGTCCCACGAGGCCAGCACGCCGAATGTCTCTATCGGCACGGTCGAATTGCGGCCCCATGTCACGCGGAAACGCAGGTGGTGCGGACTCTCCGCGAAATGCTTGTCGACCTCGCCCCACACGAATGTGCGATCTAGCAGAACATTCGAGCCGTGTTCGGCGTGAACGGGCGGGCTGTCCGGCGCGTAGGCTTCCTCGGCGTCGATCACAAACGGCAAGGGTTCGTATTCGACGTTGACGAGTTCGGCGCCGTCCTCGGCGAGCGCCCGCGAATCCGCGACGACGGCTGCGACCCACTCGCCCGCATAGCGCGCCTGCCCCACCGCCAGCGGATAGCGGCGCACGTTCGGCGTATCGAGGCCGTTCATCAGCGGATCGACCGCGGCGGCCAGGTCGGCGCCCGTCAGTACATGACGCACGCCCGGCAACGCCAGCGCGGCGCTCGCGTCGATGCTTGTGATCTTCGCGGCTGGATGAGGCGAATACACAAGAGCGACATGCAGGGCGTCGGGGCGGCTGATGTCGGCGACATAGCGGCCCTTGCCCGCGACGAAGCGCCGGTCCTCGCGAACACGCCGCCCGCTCGACAGGAACTTGAATTTGGCCGGCGCGCTCATCGGCTGTTCTCCGGCGCGTTAGAGCCGGCGAGGCGCCTGGCGGCGAGCTCGATCGCTTCGACAATCTGCCCGTACCCTGTGCAGCGGCAGACGTTGCCCGATATAGCTTCGACGATATCCTCACGGCTGGGCGAGGCGTTGCGTGACAGAAGCGCGTGGGCGGTGAGAATCATTGCGGGCGTGCAATAGCCGCATTGCATGCCGTGGGTCTCGCAGAAGGCGTCCTGAACCACGCTCAACTCGCCGGGCGCCGGGGCAAGGCCCTCGATCGTCGTGATGGCGTAACCGTCCGCCTGCACTGCGAACATCAGGCAGGACCGCGCGGGCTCCCCGTCGATCAGCACCGTGCAGGCGCCGCAGACGCCGTGCTCGCAGCCCGCGTGGGCGCCCGTGAAACCCAGATTGTCGCGCAGGCAGTCGAGCAGCGTGGCGCGCGGCTCGACGTCGACCGGATGGGCCGCGCCATTGATGGTGAGGTCAACTTTCATGCCGCGCCTCCGAGCGCGCGTTCGCGGGCGTCGCGCAGCGCGCGCGCGGCGAGTTCGCGGGCGACGCGGCGGCGATAATCGGTCGTTGCATAATGGTCGGTCATGATCTCGAGCGCCGGGATCGCCTTGTCGAGCGCCTCGCCGATGTCCGCGTCCGTCACGCGCGTTCCGGCGAGTCTGAGGCCGACTTCCTCCAGCCGCGTGGGGGAAGGAACGGCGCCGCCGATCCCGGTTACGCAGGCGATGCAGACGCCCGACACGTCGAAGCTGACCTGCGCACAGGCCGAGACGTAGGCAAAGTCGCTGCGCCGTGCGCTGACCTCGTGAAATCCGACGCCCACCTTTCCGGCCCAGACTGGAAAGCGGATGCGCGTCAGCACAGCCCCGGCCGGCAAATTCGTCATCATGGGACCGGCGAAGAAGTCGGCGGCCCTCTGCTTTCCCGGACCGTCGGCGGTCATGAACTCCACCTCGCCGCCGAGCGTGGCCAGAACCAGCGGAATCTCCGCGGCCGGATCGGCGTTCGCGACCGATCCGCCCACCGTGCCGCGCGAGCGCGTCGGACGATGCCCCACCCACGGCAGCGCGGCGGCGAGCAGCGGAAGCTTCGTCCGCGTGAACGGATGGCGCTCCATCTCGAGCTGACGAGTCGCGGCGCCAACCGCGACCGCGTCGGTTTCGTCGACGACGCCAGCAAGTTCCGGAAGCCGGGAAATGTCCACGAGGCGCGAGGGCCGCGCGAGGCGCATCGCCATCATCGGGACGAGCGTCTGCCCCCCCGCGATCAGCCGGGCGTCTTCGTCCGAGCGGAGAATTTCGCAGGCCTCGGCGACACTTGCAGGACGCACATAGTCAAAAGCAGCGGACTTCATGACCGCTCTCCGGCGGCTCTGGCCGCTTTCCCGGGGTTCGTTTGTGTCACTCCGACGCTCATCCCTTCAGGGCCGTTACGCCCCCTTCTTCGTGGCTTCCGCACTACGCAGGCAAGCCCGCCAAGTCAATGCGGACGCGCTTGCCGGGGCGACACAAGTGGGCCGTCGGCGCCTCGCCGGTGGGCGCCGGGCGGGCAGCGTCGCGCGCTTCTTGTGCAGCGCACCAAGGGCAGGCGCGGATTCTTTCCGGCGAGTCCGCTGGCACGACATATGCTTATTGAAACGCGTAGCGGCCAACGACGGTCGCAACCCGATCATATCGATCACCCGGCAAAGCCGCCGAAGGACGCTCACTGGAGCGCGACCTTCGCGCGGCTTTTTGTTTTCCCGGCCCGGCGGCCGGCGCGACCCTGAGAACGACAAATTGGAGCCAGACATGACGAAGGACACCAAACCCGCCACGAACGCCCCGACTGCCGGTCTCACCAACGTGGGCCGTCGCGATTTCCTGAAAGTCACCGGCGCGACAGCGTTGACCGCAGCGGTCGGCGGCATGTTCCCCTCCGGCGTGTTCGCGCAGGGCGTGGGCCCCGAAGTGAAGGGCACGAAGCTCGGTTACATTGCGCTCACTGACGCCGCGCCCCTCATCATCGCCAACGAGAAAGGCTTCTTCGCAAAGTACGGCCTGCCGGACATGGACATCTCAAAGCAGGCGAGCTGGGGCGCAACGCGCGACAACATGCAGCTTGGCACCAAGGCGAACGGCATAGACGGCGCGCACATCCTGCGACCGAAGATCCACATGTACTCGACCGGCGTGACGATGCCGAACAACCAGCCGACGCCGATGTATACCCTTCTCAACCTGAATTACGACACGCAGGCGATATCGGTTTCCAATGAGTACAAGGATCTGGGCGTAACGCTCGACTCCGGGAAACTGAAGGAAGCGTTCGCGAAGAAAAAGGCGTCAGGCAAGGAAGTGCGCGCCGCGATGACCTATCCGGGCGGCACCCACGACCTTTGGATTCGCTACTGGCTCGCCTCTGGCGGCATAGACCCCGACAGGGACGTTTCCACGATCGTCGTGCCGCCGCCGCAGATGGTGGCGAACATGAAGGTCGGAAACATGGACTGCTTCTGCGTCGGCGAACCGTGGAACGAGCAGCTCGTCAACCAGAACATCGGATTCACCGCACTGACCACCGGCGAACTATGGTTCAACCATCCTGAAAAGGTGCTCGGTATGCGCGCCGACTGGGTTGACGCCAATCCAAAGGCGACCCTCGCCATCATGGCCGCCGTCATGGAGGCGCAGGCCTGGTGCGAGAAGATGGAGAACAAGCAGGAGATGGCGACGATCATCGGTCGCCGCCAGTGGTTCAACGTTCCGGTGCCGGACATCATCGGCCGTCTGCGAGGGGACATCAACTACGGGGGTGGCCGGGTCGCCAAGGGCACCAATCTCTACATGAAGTTCTGGGGCAAGAGCGGCGAGGTTTCGTATCCCTGGAAGAGCCTCGACATGTGGTTCGTCACGGAGAACATCCGCTGGGGCAAGTTCGCCCCGAATACCGACATCAAGGCTCTTGTGGACAGGACGAACCGTTCGGATCTGTGGCTGCAGGCCGCGAACCTGGCCGGCTTCTCGAATACCCCTTCCGGGGACAGCCGAGGCGTCGAGAAGTTTTTCGACGGCAAGTCCTTCGACCCTGCTGATCCGCAAGCCTACCTGAGCTCGCTTTCCATCAAGCGCATCGCGTGAACGGATGGCCCCCGCCTCCGGCGGGGCGCCTTCCCTCCCCAATCACTGCGAACAGGAGCCACCAATGGCCGTCCCCGCCCTAAAGACTGTCCCACCGGCGCCCGAAGTCGCCTCGCCTCCCGCAAGCAAACCGGCCGGCCTCGTAAAATTGCCTTCACGCAAGGCCGCGCCGAAGCCGGGGCGCGCGCTGACATTCGCGCGCGATTTCCTAGCTGCGATCATGCCCCCGCTGATCGTGGTCGCGGCGCTGCTGCTGATCTGGCAGATCGCGTTCAGTTCGCCCGGCGCCTCGCTTCCGCCGCCAAGCACCGTGTGGAAGGAAGCGAACGACCTGATCCTCGACCCGTTCTTCGTTCATGGCAGCCAGGACATTGGCCTTGGATGGCGTGTGCTCGTTTCGCTCGAGCGTGTTGCGATCGGCTTCGGACTGGCCGCCATGGCGGGCATCCTGATGGGCACGCTCGTCGGGCAATCCGACTGGGCCATGCGCGGCCTTGATCCGGTTTTTCAGGTGCTTCGCACGGTGCCGCCACTCGCCTGGCTGCCGATCTCGCTTGCCGCGTTCCGCGACGCGAATCCGAGCGCGATTTTCGTGATCTTCATCACCGCTATTTGGCCGATCATCATCAACACCGCTGTCGGCATCCGCAACATACCAACCGATTACCGCAATGTTGCAGCGGTCCTGCGGCTCAATGCGTTTGAGTTCTTCTACCGGATCATGCTGCCCTCCGCGGCGCCATACATCTTCACAGGGCTGCGCATTGGCATTGGCCTTGCCTGGCTGGCGATCGTGGCCGCCGAGATGCTCACCGGCGGCGTCGGCATCGGCTTCTTCATCTGGGACGCGTGGAACTCATCGCGCCTGCCCGACATCGTCGTCGCGCTCGTCTACATCGGCCTCGTCGGATTTGTCCTCGACCGTTTCGTCGGTTTCCTCGGCAATCTCGCCACGCGCGGCTCCGCAGCCAGCTGAAGGAGAGTTCAATGGAACGCAGTTACCTCAAGATAGATCACGTCTCGAAGACGTTTCAGCGCGGCGGGGTCGTCTCCGAAGTGCTGAGAGACGTTTCGCTGGTAATCGACAAGGGCGAGTTCGTCTCGGTGATCGGACATTCCGGCTGCGGAAAGTCGACGCTGCTCAACATGATCGCAGGACTGTTGCCGGTCACGACTGGCGGCATCCTTCTCGAAGAGCGGGAGGTGAACTCTCCCGGTCCCGATCGCGCCGTCGTGTTCCAGAACCATTCGCTGCTCCCCTGGCTGTCTGTTTACGACAACGTGAAGCTCGCCGTGGACAAGGTGTTCTCCTCCACGCGCTCGCGCGCGCAGCGGCACGACTGGACGATGCACAATCTCGAACTCGTGCAGATGGCGCATGCGAAGGACAAGCGCCCGGCTGAAATTTCCGGCGGCATGAAACAGCGCGTCGGCATAGCGCGGGCGCTCGCGATGGAGCCGAAGGTGCTTCTGCTCGACGAGCCCTTCGGGGCGCTGGATGCGCTCACCCGCGCGCATCTTCAGGACAGCGTCATGCAGATCCACGCCGCGCTCGGCAATACGGTCATCATGATCACGCACGACGTCGACGAGGCCGTTCTCCTCTCCGATCGAATTGTGATGCTGACCAACGGGCCCGCGGCGCACGTGGGAGAAGTACTGGAGGTCGGACTGGCGCGGCCGCGCAAGCGCCTCGAGCTCGTCTCGAGCACACAATACATGCGCGCGCGCGAGGCGGTTCTGAAGTTCCTGTACGAACGCCACCGCTTCGTCGAAGCCGCATGAACCTCCCCAGGGATTGAATGAAATGCCCGAAAAACTGGTTGTTATCGGCAACGGCATGGCGGCAGGCCGCGTGCTCGATCATTTGTTCGAGACAGCGCCCGGCCGCTACGACGTCACCGTGTTTGGCGCGGAACCCCGCGTGAACTACAATCGAATCCTGCTTTCGCCGGTTCTCTCGGGAGAAAAGGCGTTCGAGGAGATCGTCACGCACGACGACGCCTGGTATGCGGCAAACGGTGTCGACCTTCGCAAGGGCGTCGCCGTCGTCACCATCGACCGCGCCGCGAAAGCCGTCACCGATGCGACAGGCGCCATCACAGCGTATGACAAGCTCATCGTCGCCACGGGGTCCAATCCGTTCGTCATTCCCGTTCCCGGCGTCAACCTGCCGGGCGTTGTCACCTATCGCGATCTCGACGACGTCAACGCGATGCTCGGGGCGGCCGAAAAGGGCGGACACGCGGTGGTCATCGGCGGCGGTCTGCTCGGTCTTGAGGCTGCAGCCGGGCTCGCCATGCGCGGCATGAATGTGAGCGTCGTGCACCTGATGCCGACGCTGATGGAACGCCAGCTGGACGCAGCGGCAGGCTATCTGTTGCAGGCCGCCATGGAAGCGCGCGGCGTGAAGGTGCTCACAAAGGCGAACACGAAAGCGATCGCGGAACAAAACGGCCGTGCGGCGGGTGTATTGCTGGAGGACGGGCGCACGCTGCCCGCCGATCTGGTCGTGATGGCGGTTGGCATTCGCCCGAATGCGACGCTAGCGAAGGAGGCGGGCCTTACCGTCAATCGCGGCATCGTGGTCGATGACGAGATGCGCACCAGCGACCCCGAAGTCTTTGCGGTGGGCGAATGTGTGGAACATCGCGGACAATGCTATGGGCTTGTCGCGCCGCTGTTCGAGATGGCCAAGGTGGTCGCTGCGCGCCTGACGGACGATCCGGCTCCCCGGTACGAAGGGTCCTTTCTATCGACCAAGTTGAAGGTGACGGGAGTCGATCTTTTCTCGGCGGGCGATTTCGCCGATGGGGCGGACCGTGACGAGATCGTGCTACGCGACGCCTCGCGCGGGATTTACAAGCGGCTCGTCCTCAAGGACAACACGCTCGTCGGCGCTGTCATGTATGGCGAGACGGCGGACGGGCCGTACTTCTTCGATCTGCTGAAGACGGGCGCCGACGTTTCCGCAATTCGCGACACACTTATCTTCGGGCGCTCGTTTGCGGGAGGCGCATCCGCGGACCCTAACGCCGCCGTTGCAGGGCTCCCGGCGAACGCAGAAATCTGCGGCTGCAACGGCGTGTGCAAAGGAACGATCGTCGACGCAATCGCCGCGAAGGGGCTGACGGACCTCAACGGCGTGCGCGCGCACACCAAGGCGTCCGCCTCCTGCGGCTCCTGCACCGGTCTCGTGGAGCAGATCCTTGCGATCACACTGGGGAACGCCTTCGAGAAAGCGGCCGTCGAACCGATTTGCGGCTGCACCGATCTGGGCCACGACGACGTTCGGCGGCTTATTGTCGCCAAGGAGCTGAAAAGCATTCCCCAGGTGATGCAGGAACTGGAGTGGAAGACGTCGTGCGGCTGCGCAAAATGCCGCCCGGCGCTGAATTACTACCTGCTCTGCGACTGGCCAGAAGAATACGAGGATGACAGCCAGTCGCGCTTCATCAACGAGCGCGTCCACGCCAACATCCAGAAGGACGGCACCTATTCCGTCGTGCCGCGCATGTGGGGCGGAATGACGAGCCCGGCGGAATTGCGCGCCATCGCCGACGTCGCCGACAAGTTCGCGATTCCCACCGTGAAGGTCACCGGGGGGCAGCGCATCGATCTTCTCGGCGTGAAGAAAGAGGATCTGCCCGCAGTCTGGGCCGATCTCAACAAGGCCGGGATGGTGTCTGGCCACGCTTACGCGAAGGGCCTGCGCACGGTGAAGACCTGCGTCGGCACGGACTGGTGCCGCTTCGGCACACAGGATTCGACTGGTCTTGGCATCAGGATCGAGAAGTTCATGTGGGGCTCGTGGACGCCCGCCAAGGTGAAAATGGCCGTGTCCGGCTGCCCGCGAAATTGCGCGGAGGCGACCTGCAAGGACGTGGGCGTGATCTGCGTCGATTCCGGCTACGAGATTTCGTTCGCCGGCGCGGCGGGCCTGCACGTTCGCCAGACGGACTTTCTCTGCAAGGTCGCCACTGAAGACGAGTGTATCGAAACCATTGCCGCGCTGACGCAGCTTTATCGCGAACAGGGGCGCTATCTGGAGCGCATGTACAAGTGGTCCGTACGCGTCGGCATCGAATCTATTCGCGCGCATGTCGTCGAGGACGCGGGGAAGCGGCGCGCGCTCTACGAGCGCTTTGTCGTGTCGCAGAAAGTCGCGCAGGTCGACCCCTGGGCCGAACGCGTCGCCGGCAAGGAAGCGCACGAGTTCGCCCCGATCCGTCAACTCGATCTCGCGGAGGCAGCCGAATGAATATGCATACGAGCGAGTGGATCGATGTCGGCGGCGTGGACGACGTGCCGGTGCGCGGCTCGCGCATCGTGCGCGCGCCTGAAGGCGACATCGCGATCTTCAAGGCTGCGGATGGCGCGGTGTTCGCGTTGCGCGACAGGTGCCCCCACAAGGGGGGGCCGCTCAGCCAGGGCATCGTGCACGGGCGCTCCGTCACCTGTCCGCTGCACAACTGGGTAATCGACCTCGAAACGGGCGAGGCCACCGGTGCCGACCACGGCTGCTCGAACGTCGTCGCGCTGAAGGTGCAAGACGGACGCATCCTGATGAATGCGCGCCGCCTCGCCGCAGCCTTTGCGTGAGGCATACATGGGCCGGCCAGGCGGCAGCGTAAAGACGGCGTGCCCCTATTGCGGCGTCGGATGCGGCGTCATTGCGACGCCGCAGGATGATGGCACAGTCACAATCGCCGGCGACCCGGATCATCCGGCCAATTTCGGCCGCCTCTGCTCGAAGGGCTCGGCGCTCGGCGAAACGCTCTCGCTTGACGACCGGCTGCTTTACCCGGAGATCACCGGCGCCCGCGCCAGCTGGGAGGACGCGCTCGAACTCGTCGCGCGCCGCTTCCGCGAAACGATCGTCGAGCACGGACCGGACAGCGTCGCCTTCTATGTCTCGGGCCAACTGCTAACCGAAGATTATTACGTGGCCAACAAGCTGATGAAGGGCTACATCGGCTCGGCCAACATCGACACGAACAGCCGCCTTTGCATGGCGTCATCCGTCGCGGGACATCGCCGCGCGTTCGGCGCCGATACGGTGCCTGGAGTCTACGCCGACCTTGAGCAAGCCGATCTCGTCGTGCTCGTCGGCTCCAACATGGCGTGGTGCCATCCTGTTCTGTTTCAGCGCCTCGCAGCTGCTCGCGAGGCGCGCGGAACGAAGGTGGTCGTAATCGACCCGCGCGAAACCGCGACCTGCGAAATCGCGGATATGCATCTGGCTGTCGCGCCAGACGGGGACATTGCGGTGTTTCTCGGTCTCCTGGCCTATCTGGAACGGACAGGCCGCGCCGACCGAGCCTATGTGGACGCGCATACCGTCGGCGCAGACGCGGCGCTCGCCATAGCCGGCGGCCCGACGCTTGACGAAATTGCAATCGCGTCGGGCGTTACTCCAGACACGCTGAATCGCTTCTTCGAACTATGGGCTTCCACCGAGAAAGTCGTCACCAGCTATTCGCAGGGCGTCAACCAGTCGTCGGTCGGCTCCGACAAGGTCAACGCGATGATCAACTGTCACCTGTACACCGGCCGCATCGGGCGCCCTGGCATGGGGCCGTTCTCGCTGACGGGTCAGCCGAACGCCATGGGAGGTCGCGAGGTCGGCGGGCTCGCGAACATGCTCGCGGCGCACATGCAGATAGAAAATGCGGACGACCGCGCCCGTGTGCAGGGCTTCTGGGGCAGTCCGGCCATCGCCGGAAAACCTGGCCTCAAGGCTCTGGACATGTTCAGGGCCGTCGCAGACGGGCGCATAAAGGCGATCTGGATCATGTGCACCAATCCAGTGGTGAGCATGCCCGACGCCGACGCGGTGCGTTCTGCGCTGGCCAAGTGCCCGTTCGTGGTCGTCTCGGACGTCATCCGCGAAACCGACACGACGGAGCTGGCGCACGTCCTTTTGCCCGCGACCGCATGGGGAGAGAAGGACGGATCGGTCACCAATTCCGAGCGTCGCATCACGCGTCAGCGGCCGTTCCTGCCGCCGCCGGGCGAAGCGCGCCACGACTGGCGGATCATCTGCGACGTCGCCGCACGGATGGGCTTCGCAGAGGCGTTCGCGTTCGAAAGCGCAGCCGCCATCTTCCGCGAGCATGCAGCGCTGTCCGCATTCGAGAACCAAGGCGCGCGCGACTTCGATCTCGGCGCGCTCGAGTTGGTGAGCGACGAAGCCTTCAACGCCATGGCGCCGTTTCAATGGCCGCAGCGCAAGGGCGAAGAGGCGCCGGAGACCCGCTTTTTTGCGCAAGGGAGGTTCTATACGCCCGACCGCAAGGCGCGCTTCGTCCCGACGCCCCTTCCCGCGCGCGAGGCGCGAAATGGCCTTACCCTGAACACGGGCCGCATCCGCGATCAGTGGCACACGATGACGCGCACCGGGAAGACCGGCCGGCTCATGGCGCACTTGCCCGAGCCGTTCTGCGAAATACACCCGGCCGACGCGGCGGCTGCGGGCGTCGACGACGGTTCGCTGGTTGTCGTCAACACGCAACGCGGCGAAATCATCGTCCGTGCGAAGGTCTCCGCGATGCAGTCACGGGGCAGCATCTTCGTCCCCATGCACTGGACAAGCCGCTTTGCTTCAAGAGCTCGGGTCGATGCGCTCGCGGCGCCCGTCGCAGATCCCGTCTCCGGGCAACCTGCGCTGAAGCACACGCCTTGCGGCGTCCGGCTTTTTGCTCCTGCCTGGCAGGCGTTTGCGGTTGCGCGGGCCCGCCCATCCCCAGACTGCGCCTACTGGGCGCTCGCGACGGTTGATGGAGGTTATCGCGTAGAGCTGGCGGGCGCCGACGCCCCACCGGACTGGAAGACGTTTGCGGCAGGCCTTTTCGGACTGACGGGCGACCGGGAGGCAGAGTGGATCGCATATTCGGATCGCTCGACGGGTTCCGTCCGCCTCGCAGCTTTCCACGATGATGCGCTGGCCGGTGCGCTTTTCGTCGGCGCAAACGCCGCGAACCTTTCTCGGAACTTCATGGCGCAAGCACTCAGGGCGCCCTACCGCGCCGAGGCGCGATTACGCCTACTCGCGGGGCGCCCGGCGGAAACAACGGCCGATGGCGGTAATACAATTTGTTCCTGTTATTCAGTCGGATCATACGCTATAAGTCGTGAAATTAGCAGCGGCGCCGATACGGTCCAGGCGATCGGCGCGAAATTGAAGGCTGGGACAAACTGCGGCTCATGCCGCGGCGAAATCCAGAGGATGATCCATGAACATCGTCTCACGGAAGCCATCTGAAGCGTCGCCGAACCGGCTCTCCGCGTTGGCGCGGCTGCCCGTCTTCCTCGATCTCAACGGGAGAACGGCAGTTCTAGCTGGCGGCTCAGCCGGCGCCGCCTGGAAGGCGGAACTGCTTGCGGCGGCGGGCGCCTCGGTTCAGATCTTCGCCGAAGACGCGTCCGAAGAAATGCTTCAGCTTGTCGAACGCGGCGCGGCGAGCGGCTCTTTGACGCTTCATCGCCGTCGCTGGACCGCCACAGACTTCGCGACGGCCGCGATCGCCGTCGGCGACTGCGATAACGAAGCGGAGGCGCAAGGATTCCGCGCCGCCGCCCAAGCCGCAGGGGTCCCCTGCAATACGATCGACCGCCGCGAAACCTGCGACTTTGAGTTCGGCTCGATCGTCAATCGTTCTCCGGTCGTCATCGGCGTTTCAACGAACGGCGCCGCGCCTATCCTCGCACAGAACATTCGCCGGCGGATTGAAACCCTTCTGCCAGCTTCACTTTCCGGCTGGGCCGCTTTGGCTCGCGATATCCGGCGCTCGGTAATGGACCGGCTTGCGATGGGCGCGCCCCGCCGCGAATTCTGGGAGCGGTTCTCAGACCGCGCGCTCGGCGGCGGCCCGCCTCCAGCCACGCCCTCGGCCGTCGAAGGTCTGATCGAGGAGGTCCGCGCCGGCGACGCGCGGCAGGGGCGCGTGACGCTTGTCGGCGCGGGCCCCGGCGACGCCGAACTCCTGACCCTGAAGGCGGTCCGCGCTCTTCAGGCCGCGGACGTCATCCTGTTCGACGATCTCGTCTCCGACGACGTTCTCGAACTCGCCCGCCGGGAGGCGAAGCGGATGATGGTCGGCAAGCGGGCGCGAAGCGCCTCGTGCTCGCAGGCCGACATCAACGATCTGATGCTGAAGCTGGCCCGGCAAGGCAGGCATGTGGTTCGACTGAAGTCGGGTGATCCGATGATATTCGGCCGGGCCGGCGAGGAGATCGCGTCGCTGGAAGCCGCTGGCGTTCCTGTCGATGTCGTGCCGGGCGTTTCGACGGCGAACGCGCTGGCCGCCTCCCTCGGCGTGTCGTTGACCCACCGCGACGTGGCCCAATCCGTTCGCTTCGTGACAGGGCACGCGCGCACCGGCGAACTGCCTGACGACCTCGACTGGCGGGGACTGGCCGACCAGAGAACGAGCCTCGTCTTCTACATGGGCGGCCGCACAGGACCGCGCATCGCCCGGCGCCTCCTCTCGGAAGGGTTGGCTTCCTCTACTCCCGTGATTGTCGCATGGGCGGTTTCCCGCGCCGGACAGGGTCACCGCTCGACAACGCTGGCAGAACTCGCAGGCGAGGAGAGCGCATCGCAGGCCGGGCAGCCAACCATTTTGTGCATTGGCGCGGCATTCGCGCAGGCGATGCGCAAACGCGATGCGGACGCTGTCCTGAAATCGGCGTGAATGCCGAGGGTGAGCCCTCACCAAAGATCGGGCCAGCGGCGCGCCTGACGGTTTTGCCGTATCGGGCGTTTCCGGTTAGGCTCCCGCTTGCGTTATCGCGATTGCTGCGGCGCGAGCGAACTCTACATGGGGTTCGCGCCTGTCGCTTTTCAGTCGCAAATGTCTCGGAAACTTGGCGCGTTCAGCGCACTCAGGGAGCGTTTCATGTCTGACCTCGTCAAATCGCCAATGCAATACCTCGAGAAGGCGACCAACGCCCTGCGTGATCTCGGCATCGCGCCCGCCAAGACCGATGACGCGCCGATCAACGCTCTCCTCGAGCAGATCACGACCATGGAGCCCGACAAGGTCGCAGTGATTGCCCGCACCCTCAATCAGGCCGGGGTCTTCAACGAGGTCGTGCGCGAACAGACGGCCGCAATGGATATCGGCACGCGCTATCAGGACATCGCGAACAGCTTCAATTCCATTCGCGACGACGCCAAGAAGATGGTCGACCAGATATCCGACGGAAAAATCGATCTTCTGGAGCGCGTGACGAACTCATGGATGAAGCTGACCCGCGGCGACATCGCTGATCGGTTCGACGCCATCAAGGCGAAGTACCTGGAGGTTTCCCGGTCCACAAAAGACCAGATCAAGCGGGAGGGCATCATTCTCGAAGCGTACCGCGACTTCCGCGGCGCTCTCAAACAGGCCGAAGTGCTGGCGCTCGAAGTTCTGAAAACCGCAGAAGGACGACTTGCGGAAGCCAAGGGCAAGCTGGACGCCGCCGCGCAAGCGGTTTCGGGCTTCACAGGCGATAATCCAGCAGACCGGGCCCGCCTCGAACTCGCCCGGGACGAGGAACTTCGCCGGATGCAGGACGAGGACAAGCGCTACCAGATCGCCAAGGACCTCTCCGATAACCTGACCGTGAGCTACAACACGTCCGAAGTCATCATGGCGCGCCTCATGCAGACGACGAACGCCAAGGAACGGGTCTACGCGCAATCCGTGTCGTTCTTCTCGACGAACGACAGCGTTCTCACCGCGCTGAAAGCCTCCTTCACCGGCATGTTCGGGCTGCACGAATCCACGCAGACGCTCGAAGTGATGAAGGAAGGGATGTCCAAGAGCCTCGAGACGCTGGGCGAGATGGGCGACAAGATTCAGGAGGCCGCCGTGCGCGCCGGCTATGGCCCGACAATCCGCGCCGACAGCGTCAAGAAGCTCGTCGACAGCGTCGTCGGCTTTCAGGAAAAGTCGCTCGCCATCGTCGACGAGATGCGCAAAATGTCGACGCAGAATTCCGCCGAGATCCGCGATGCGGTCGAGGACGGCAAGCGTCGCATCGCCAAGCTGATCACGGAAGGCAAGGCGCTCACCATCAATGGCTGACGCCGCAACAGCAACGGCGGCGGGGGGCTCGGTCCCGGCCGCCGCCACACAACCGCAAAAACTCGACGATCTCATGCTCGCCATGGATGTCGTCGACACGCTGCGCCACGAAGAGCGCCTCGTCGCCCGCGAGCTCAACGAGGCGGCGCGCGAGGCCGAACTTGTGGAGCGCCTGCGCTCCATCTATGCGAGCCAGGGCCTCGACGTTCCCGACCGCATCATCCATGAGGGCGTGAAAGCTCTCAGGGAAAGCCGCTTCGTCTATACCCCGCCGCCGCCGGGGCTCGGCCGCACAATGGCCTACGCCTGGGTCAATCGCGGCCGCTGGGGCAGGCTGGCGATGGCCGCCGCCGTCGTCGTAATCGGCTTCTTCATCGCGCGCGAACTCCTCGTCACAGGTCCTGAACGGCGCGCCGCGGAAGCGCAGCGGATCGAACTCTCGCAGACCCTGCCCGCGGGCATTGACTCCGCGCTGAAGGAAGCGCTCGGCGAAGCGCAGGTTGCCGCGGCGCGAACGCGCGCGGAACAGCTCGCAAGCGACGGCCGGGCCGCCCTCGCCCGTAAGGATGCGGAAGGTGCGAGAAAAGCCCTCGGGGAATTACAGACCCTCACAGGGCAATTGCGCCAGACCTACGAGCTGCGCATCATCGCACGGCCGGGCCAGCCCGTCGGCGTCTTCCGGGTGCCGGATCGCAACCGCGCCGCGCGCAATCATTATGTGATCGTCGACGCCGTAGGACCGGATGGCAGGCCCGTCTCGTTCCCCGTCACGTCCGAAGAAACCAATCAGACGAAATCCGTGTCTCGCTGGGGCGTTCGCGTGTCGGAGGCGACTTGGCAAGGCGTCGGCCGAGATCGCAACGACGACGGCATCATCCAGAACAACAAGGTCGGCGAAAAGCGCCGCGGGCATCTCGACGTAACCTACACGATGCCTGTTACAGGCGGCGCGATTCTCGAATGGTGAACGAATGATTTCCGGACAGCAGGCGCTGCGCCAGATCGAACTGGCGGCGGGCCAGATCCGCGGACAGGAAAACGAGCTGCAGATCGCGTTGACACAGGTCGCCGAGCGCGCCGCGCGCCTGCGCGCGGACCGGCTGGAAGCCTTCAAGCAGCTTGCCGCCGTGCGCCTCGACGCGCTGCGCGGACAGAACCTCATCGCCGACCTCGACGCCGCGGAGCGCCGCGCGCTTGATCAGATCGCGGAGACGGAGCGCGAGTTGTCGCGCCTCGGCGGCGAACGCGCGCGGCTCGACGCAACGCGAGCGGCGGCGGAGCGCGACCGGCACGCAAAGGCGGAGACGCTTGCGGCCGCCATCGCCGAGCTCGAAGACCTGCAGGCGCGGGTCGAACCGCAGGTGCGACAGCAAGCGGACTGGCTTGCCCAACAGAAAGCCATAGATGCCGCCATGAGCGTCGCGGACGAGTCTGACAAAAAGGCGAAGGTCGCCGAAATGGACCTCGACGCGAAGCGCAAGCCTTATGAGGCCGATCCGCTGTTCATGTATCTGTGGAACCGCAAGTTCGGCACGGCCGACTACAAGGCCGGGTTTTTCGCCAAGTTCATGGACCGCAAGGTCGCCGCGCTGGTCAATTATCCCGATGCGCGCGCGAACTATTCCATGCTCAACGAAATCCCTGCGCGCCTGCGCGCGCACGCGCAGCGGCGGGCGGAGGAAGTGGCCACCCAGAAAGCGAAGCTTGCCGAAATAGAACTCGCAGGTTTGCGCGCGGCCGGCAGCGCTGCCTTAGAGGAGCGCGCCGCCGCCGCGCGCAAGGCGGCAAAGGACGCCGACGACGCCTTGATGGCCGCTGACGCAGCCATTGCCGCCCTCGACGCACGCCAGGGCGAGTTCACCAAGTCGCGCACGGACGCCGCCTTCAATCGCGCCGTGGACCTTGTGGCCAGCGCCGACGCGCAGGAGACGATCGAGGAACTTTATCGTGAGGCGCGCCAGACGCCCACGCGCGAGGATGACATGATCGTCGCGCGTATCGAGAAGATCGATGCGGACCTCTCACGCGCGGAAGACGAGATGGCCAGCCTTCGACGCAAGGCTCAGGAGGTCGCTGGAAGACGCGTGGCGGTTGAGCGCGAACGAGACGACTTCCGCCGCCGAGGCCGCGACAACCCCTATGGCCAGGTGTCGAACGATAGCCTGCTCAGCGATGTGCTCGGAAGCCTCATCAAGGGCGCAATCCAGGGCGCCGTGCTGAAAGACGTGCTGAACGACGGTTATCGCGAACGCCGGCCCCGCGCCAACACCGACTTCGGCGGCAACGGCGGATTCAACTTCCCCCTGCCCCCGCTCGGCGGCGACAGCGGTGGCGGGTGGATCGGCGGCAGCGGTTGGGGCGGGGACTCAGGCGGCGGCTCCAGCGGCGGAGACGGATTCACGACCGGCGGCTCCATCTGACAGAAGCGCGCGATTGCGGCAGGCTGGATGAACGCCTAGCATCGCCGTCAAACCCGAAGCGGAGGAACGCCAGCAGCATGGCCGGTGACATCAATCATTATATCGCGGGACAGCGCATCGACGGTCGGGGTGAACGCCGAGCGCCGGTCTTCAATCCGGCGACGGGAGAGCAAAGCGGGAGCGTGAGGCTCGCCAGCGCGCCCGATGTAGACTCTGCCGTACAGGCGGCGCTGCGCGCCTTCCCCGGCTGGGCCGCGACGCCCCCGTTGCGCCGCGCGCGAATCCTCAACAAGTTCCTCCGCATCCTTGAAGAGCGCACCGACGAACTCGCGGCCGTCATCACTGCCGAACATGGCAAGACGATCTCCGACGCGAAGGGCGAAATCCAGCGTGGCGCGGAGGTCGTCGAGTTCGCAACTGGCGCGCCGCAACTGCTCAAGGGCGATTACACCGACAGCGTAGGCACGGGCGTCGACAGCTTCTCGCTTCGCCAACCGCTCGGCGTCGTCGCCGGCGTCACGCCGTTCAACTTCCCGGCGATGGTGCCGATGTGGATGTTCCCTGTCGCGCTGGCCTGCGGTAATTGCTTTATCCTTAAACCATCCGAGCGCGATCCCTCCGCCTCGCTGAAGCTCGCCGAATGGCTGACTGAAGCCGGCCTGCCTGCTGGCGTGTTCAACATCCTGCAGGGCGACAAGGAAGCCGTCGACGCGCTGCTGACGCATCCGGACATTCAGGCGATCAGCTTTGTCGGATCGACGCCAATCGCGCGCTACGTCTATGAAACGGCGACGCGGGCGGGCAAACGCGCCCAGGCGCTCGGCGGCGCCAAAAACCATATGGTCGTCATGCCGGACGCCGACATCGACCAAGCGGTCGACGCGCTGATGGGCGCCGCCTACGGCTCGGCCGGCGAACGCTGCATGGCGATTTCCGTCGCGGTTCCCGTCGGGGAAGCGACCGCGAACGCGCTCGTGGAGAAACTGATCCCGCGCGTGCGTGCGCTGAAAGTAGGCCCCGGCACGGATCCCGAAGCCGAGATGGGTCCGCTCGTGACGGGCCAGCATCGCGACAAGGTGAGCGCCTATGTCGACTCGGGCGTCGCCGAAGGCGCGACGCTTCTCGTGGACGGCCGTAGTTTGACGCTTCAAGGGTACGAGAACGGCTTCTTCATTGGCGGATCGCTGTTCGATCACGTGACGCCCGGCATGAAAATTTACAAGGAAGAGATTTTCGGCCCCGTACTCTCAATCGTGCGCGCGCCGGACCACGACAGCGCGCTGAAGCTCGTGAACGATCACGAATTTGGAAACGGAACCGCTATCTTCACGCGCGACGGCGACACGGCGCGCGAATTCGTCCAGGGCGTCAAGGCCGGGATGGTCGGCGTCAACGTGCCAATCCCCGTACCGATGGCGTTCCACTCCTTTGGGGGCTGGAAGGCTTCGTTGTTCGGCGACCATCACATGCACGGGCCGGAGGGCGTCCGCTTCTACACCCGCCTTAAGACGGTGACCTCGCGCTGGCCCACCGGAATTCGCGCGGGCGCTCAATTCGTCATGCCCACGATGCGCTGATCACTTCGGAATCGGATTGAAGCAGGCGACGCGGACAGCACCCTCCCGAGACAGAGCCGGCCTGTGCTGCAAACATCTGTCAAGCCGGCGTTCGCATCGCTCCGCGTACACGCATCTGGTCGCAAGACCGCCCGCATCGGATACAAGCGAGGCTGGATCGGCGTCTGCGCCATGCGCGGCCCCCTGCGACCGCCGGATCCCGACGCGCGGCCGCGCCGCAATGAGATGCGCTGTATAAGGATGACTCGGACAATCAAGAACCGCATCCGCAGCACCCTCCTCCACTATGCGCCCGCGATACATCACGGCGATCCGGTCGCACAGGTACTCGATCACCCCCATGTCGTGACTTATGAAGATGATCCCGAGGCCGATACGTTCGCGCAGATCGAGCAGCAGATTGAGAATCTGCATCTGCACCGACACGTCGAGCGCCGAGGCCGCCTCGTCCGCGATGAGGAGGCTCGGCTTCATGATGACCGCGCGCGCAATGCAAAGGCGCTGACGTTGCCCGCCGCTGAACTGGTGGGCGTACTTGTCGAGAGAATCCGCGCTGAGGCCGACAAGCGCGATGTGGCGGCGCACCTCGTCCCGAATTTCGGCTGCCGAGAGCCGCCCCTGTATCCTGAGCCCTTCGCCGATCAGGGCGCCAACCTTCATGCGCGGATTGAGCGAGCCGTACGGATCCTGGAAAATCATCTGGATGCCACGTTCCGCAGGCGGAACCGCGCGTTGGCCAGCCGCGAAGATCGTGCGCCCGTCAACGTGCATCGAACCGCCATCGGCGCGTTCAAGGCCCAGAAGAACTTTCGCCAGAGTCGACTTGCCACACCCGCTTTCCCCGACAAGCCCCAATATCTCGCCGGGCGACACAGTCAGGCTCACATCGTCGAGCGCGCGGTTCTCAACGCCGCCCGCAAAGAACCCGTTGCGGCGCCAGAAAGACTTCGACACGCCGCGTGCGTTCAGCAGGTAAGGCGCCGCGGTCTCCGACTTCAGCTCGATCACGCTCAATGAGGCTCTCCGAAGTTGAGCGGCGAAACGCAGCGAACGGAGCGCATAGCGCCCGTCAGCATGGGAATTGACCCAATGCGGCAGACGTCAGCCACTTTCGGACAACGATCGGCAAAGCGGCACCCCTCACGCCAATCCGCGACGCTCGGCACCGCCCCTTCGATGCCGACCTGACGGCTGCCATTTCTGCGCCGATGAGGAACACAGGCGAGCAGCGCCGCTGTATAGGGATGCGCGGGAGATTCGATCACCTCACGCGCCGGGCCGCACTCCATCATCACGCCGCCATAAAGGACCGCGATCTGATCAGCGTTCTCGTACACAAGCGACAGGTCGTGCGAGATAAAAAGGACTGCGAGGCCCATGTCTCGCGCAAGCTCCGCGATGATGTCGAGCACTTCCCGCTGAATCGTCACATCAAGCGCGGTGGTAGGTTCGTCCGCAATCAACAGCTTGGGTTCGTTCACGAGCGCGGCGGCGATCATCACGCGCTGCCGCATGCCCCCGGACAGTTCATGCGGAAAAGCCTTGAGAACAAGTTCCGGTTCGCGAAAGCGAACACGGCGAAGCAACTCGATGATCCGCTCGCGGCGCGACGCTCCTTTGAACCTGCCATGAGCGTCGATAACTTCCATCAATTGACGCTCGACCGTCATCAGCGGATTGAGGCTCGACATGGGCTCCTGAAAAATCATCGTGATCTCGGAGCCGCGCAAAGGACGTAGGACCCGCTCGGAAGCATGGGCGAGATCGTGCGCGCCGAAGCGGATCGAGCCGTCGATTTCCAGAACGGCGTCGGGAACAAGACGCATGACCGCACGCGCGATCATCGTCTTGCCCGAGCCGCTTTCTCCTACGAGAGCGAAAAACTGGCCCGGCGCAATCGAGAAGTTTACATTCTCGACGATCTTGAGACGCCGTCCATCATCCGCGCGGACGAAGAGCGACAAACCTTCGATCGAAAGAACCAGGCCGGCCGGGGCTGGCGGGTCAGGAGTGGAATTCGACATAAGCGTCGATGCAACGGTTGAAGCTCGCCGGATACTCCCGCATCACGAAATGTCCCGACTTGTTGAAGATGCGCACCTCTGTATCGCGCTGCTTGTGCATGAACAATTCGATCAGCTGCATGCCGTTTGCGATGTCGGCGGCGGGGTCCTCGTATCCCCATATGACAAGGGTGGGACAAGGCATGCCGCGTTCCAGCAACCAGCGGTGGCATTCGTTTCGCTGCTTGAAGAGCTGGGGCAAAAACTGCTTTTTCCCCAATCCTTCTTCGTTCATCTTTCGAACAGCGATCCTGTTCTTCTCAGTATGAGCGATCGCAAGGCTGCCATCGAGCCAATCCTCCGTCACGATACGGGGATTGTAGGAATAGCGTTCACAAAACCAGCGAATTGACTCACGCGTGAGTTGCGGTTGAGGCGGATCCTTATGGACGAGCCGCGTCCTAGTCGTTCCCGGCGACAGGGTGCCGGAGGAGACGCAAATAACCGTCTTCGCAAGATCGGGGCGCTCGAGGGCTATTCGGGCGACGACGTAGCCGCCGCGTGAGTGCCCGCACAGATGGTAAGGGCCCTTGCCGAGCTTTTCGAGAAAACGAATCGCGTGTTGCACGATGGCGTGCATCGTGTAGTCGGCGTCCGTCTTCGGGTTGTCCGTGTAGCCCTGTCCCAGCTTGTCGAAAGCAATGACGTTGCGCCATTGCTTCAGAACGGGAAAGTTCAGCGCCCACGTTTTCGCGGAACTCGCGCCATCGCTGGCGCCCATCTGCGCACCGTGAATCATCACGACCGGTTCGCCCTCGCCTTCGTCAAAATAGCGGGTCCGAACGCCGTCGACGTCCATCCACTTCTCGATTCCCATGTCGGAGGAGTCGGGATGATAGGAGCGCTGCTTGATCGCCTCATGTTCATACTTACTCGCCACGGCCCACCCCCTCGATAAATTCGGCTACGACGCGATTGAACTCCGCGGCACGCTCACGGAAACTGTGATGGCCAGCCTGATTGACGACGTGCAGACTTGTCCGCGGCTGCTTCTGCGCGATCAGGTCGTAGAGCTCCATGCCGTCGCGCAGCGGCGCCGTTGGATCATTGAAGCCCCAGAACAGCATGACCGGCCGCTGCATCCCGACCTTTTCGAGCTTTGTAAAGAATTCCTCCTTGTCCTCGAGAAGCTCCGGGAGGAACCGCGTCGCCAGCAAGCCCTCGTCCTTCATCTTCGCGATGGCTACCTTGTTCTTCGGCAATTCCGTAATCTTCTGCTTCAGCGCAATCCATTCGTCGGTCACGTGATCCGTGGTGCAGGAATATTTTTCATAGACCCAACGGGAGGATTCGAGCGTTCCGGGCTTGTATGGATTGAGCGCAAAAACCAGCTCGTTCCGGCCGGGCCCCGGCGAGGCCGTATTGGAATCGATGAGCGTGCAACTTTCGATGAGGCGCGGATAGTCGAGCGTCGTGCGCGCCACCACGTAGCCGCCTCGAGAATGTCCGACGACGTTGAACGGGCCGCCCCCAAGAGCCTTCAGGAAGCCCGCAAAATGGCGAACTGCGGCGGCCATCGTATAGTCCTCGTCGCGCTTCGGGTTGTCGGTGTAGCCCTGCCCCAGGCGATCGAGGGATATGACGTTGAAGTTCTTTGCAAGCTCGGCGAAGTTCAGGTGAAAGTCTTCAGCGTTGGCGCCGCCGGAGGCGTCGCCCTTCGTGCCCCCGTGTACGAGAACGATCGGACGACCGGCGCCCGCCTCGAAGTAACGCGTTCGGATCCCGTCAACGTCTATCCATTTTTCGCCGAACTCCTGTAGCGACATCGCATCCTCCTCCAAGATGTTTCCTCACCTGAGATTGAGCGCCCCCTTGGGGTCGAGCAAGTCCCGCAACCAATCGCCAAGCAGATTGAGCCCAAGAACCGTGACAAAGATGCCGAGACCGGGGAACACGGCGATCCACCACGCGCCGACGACATAGGATCGCCCCTCAGCCAGCATGCCGCCCCATGTGGGAATTTCGGGCGGAACGCCGAGGCCAAGGAATGACAGGCTTGCTTCGGCGAGAATGGCTGTCGCCATCGAGAAGGTAGCAATAACGATGGCGGCCGCCAGAAGGTTTGGCAGTATATGGCGTGAGATGATCCAGGATGTGCCCCCGCCCATCACCTGAGAAGCGGCGACGAACTCGCGGTTGCGCAAGACGAGCGCCTGAGCACGCGCGATGCGGCTATAGGGAATCCATCGCTGGATCGACAGAGCAAGGATAATGTTGGTGAGACTTTGTCCGAAGAAGGCGAGGATCGCCAGCGCGAGCAAAATTGGCGGAAAAGCCCAGAAGGTTTCGACGATCTTCTGCAGGACGATGTCCCTGATTCCGCCCCAGTAGCCTGACAACGCTCCGAACAGGACGCCGAACACCCCTGAGATGATGACGATCGATGTCGCGATCAACAACGATACGCGGGCGCCTGACACCATCCGCGCGAGAATGTCGCGGCCAAGGTGATCCGTGCCCAGATAATAACGCGTGTCGTCGAAACTCGGAGGCTGGAGTGAAGCAAGCAGATCCTGCTCCTGAGGGCTATGGGGCGTAATGAAGTTCCCGAACAGGGCGAGTACGATGACGACCGAGAGGCAGAACGCGCCGATGATGAACTTGGCGTTGCGAAATTTCCCCATCGCTAGACCGCCTGCGACGCGCGGATTCGAGGGTCGACCATGAAGTAAATCACGTCGATAGCCACATTGATGAAGATGAACATTGTCGTGTAGGCGACGACAATTCCCGTCACGAGGGGAATATCGCGTACAGAAATCGCCTGGTAGAGCAGCGTGCCTAGCCCCGGCCACGAGAAGACAACCTCCACGATAATGCTGCCGGATATGAGGACGCCGAGTTCCAGGCCGATAATCGTGACGATCGGAACAGCGGCGTTGGGCATCAGGTGATGACGAATGATCTCGCTGCGTTTCAGGCCCTTCGAAACAGCCGTTGTGATGAACTCCTCCTGCGCAACATCGATGATCGCTCCGCGTGTGATGCGGGCGATGACTCCGATCATCCCGAACGCCAGCGTCAGCGCCGGCAGAATGATATAGCTTGCGATGAGCCCGATCAGGTCAAGCCGCCATGCGATCAGCGCGTCAAGCAAGTAGACACCCGTCACATGCGGCAGGGTCACCCCGTACGGCAGCCGGCCGGCGGATGGCAGCAGGTTCATCTCCGCCGAGAGGAAAAGCACCAGAAGGATGCCCAGCCAGAATGTGGGCGTGCTGACGCCAGCGATCGCAAAAACGGAAATCGCGCCGTCAAGGGCTGATCCTTTCCTGAGGGCTGCGATGACACCGAGCGGAATGGCGACGATGGCCGCGATAGCAAGAGCGAGAAACGCCAGTTCGAGGGTCGCCGGGAGGCGTTCGACGATAAGGCCGAAAACATCCGAGCCATAACGATAGGACCGGCCGAAATCGAGACGGATCGAGGCTACGAGGAAACGCCAGTACTGTTCGAGCACAGGCCGATCGAGCCCCCAGCGTTCACGGATCCGCGCGACCTCCTCTTCCGTCGCGTCGTCCGGCACCAGAAGATCTGCGGCGTCACCTGGCGCAAGGCGCAGGAGTACGAAAAGCACCAGCGTCACGAGAAACAACACGGGCAGAACGCCGAGCAATCGAAGCGCTATCGCACGCGCCATCGCTCAGGCTTCCTCGCGGAGTTTCGAGGGCATCCGGTTCATTTCATTTTCGAGCGCGGAAGCCAGAATTCTCCGGAACGCTCAACTTCCAGTTCGACGTTGGAGCGCAACCCGGTAATCACCGAATGAGTCCACATGAAATGGGTCGGCACATCGTCGATGAGGATCTGATTTATCTCCCGCCACAACTGGCAACGCTTCTGCGGGTCGGCCTCAGCGTACTGCCGCTTCAAAAGTTCGTCGAACTTCGGATTTGAATATTGGACGCGCGGCGAGCCGCCGGTGGCGTAAAGTTGCCCCGCCGCGTCCGACGCGTCGAAGACGGAGCCTCGGCCCATATAGTAGAATGGTGACTTGCCGCGGCGCACGTCCGCCCAGAAGTTGGCGTATTCCGGCGTGTGCAGCCTGACCTTGAAGCCGGTCTGGCGCAACATTTGCGCTATAGCTTCGGCAACCTGACGATCCGAGACATAACGGCCTACGGCGGTATAGAAATCGATTTCGGGACCGCCGTCCTTGAAGCCCGCGTCAGCCAGGAGCTTCCTCGCCCTCGCGGGATCATACTCGAGCACCCGGTCCGGTTTGCCGGTATAGCAAAACTGGTTGGGACCAATCATGCCGTCCTGCACCACGGCGTAGCCCCCCAGAAGGCGATCGACGATCAGCTTGCGGTTGATCGAATGCGCCACCGCCTGCCGGAGCCGCACGTCCGTCCAGGGCTCCATCTTGTTGTTGAAGGCGAGGAACATGATCTCGATGCCGCCAGTTTTCTCGACCTTTACGTCCTTGCGGCCTTCCAGACGCCGCACCAGTTGCGGCGGGAGGAGACGCGCAACCTGCACCTCGCCATTAAGCAGCGCCGTCACGCGCTGTTCGGGCTCGCGCATCTGCTGGAGGATGACAACGTCCGGGGATTCCTTCGGCTCGAAGCCATCGACCTCCCGCCATTCGGGGTTCTTGCGCAGGACAGCGCGCCGGTCGGAGGCGTATTCCTCCAGTTTGTAGGGCCCCCAGCCAAATGGATGCTTCTTGTCCGCCTCGCGGCCATACTTTTCATAGAGATCGGCGGACGTGATGATGAACCGGTCGAAAAGCGCGTTGACGAGATTGACGGCCGGTCCCTTTGTCTTGACGTCGAACGTAAGGTCGTCCACCGGCACGATCCTGTCGACCATCGCGACGAATGATGAGTGCACGCTCTCCTTGTCAGTGCGAATCCGGTTGAGCGTATGAACGACGTCCTTCGAAGTAGGTCCGGGTCCCCCATCGTGCCGCTTCAGACCCTTGCGCAACGTGAAACGCCAGGTCACGGGATCGATCATTTCCCATCTCTCGGCAAGGATGCCGACGGGCTTCCCCTCAGAGTGGTCGTAGCGGCCGAGACATCCGTAGGTATGGCACCACATCGAATAGACAGGTGCGGAGGACTCGCCATACGGATGGTCGGTTGTCATCGGCTCGGTGGCCGTAATCGTCATCACGCGTTGCTGAGCGGAAGCAAGCATCGTTGACGCAAGCAGCGCGGCTGCCCCAAGCAATGCCATACCGAGCTGAGTGGCGGGACGCTGGCGGGACATACCTTCCTCCGATCTGGCGCGCCGCGGCGCGCTGAAAACGCTTATTCACCGGCGTCTGCGCGCCGTTGCTCAGGCGCGGCGCTTTCCGTTATTGCGCCGCCCGGAGAGAATTATTCAGGGCATCGCAAGGGACGTCAAGCCACGCATCCGGTCATCGTCGATCTGCACAATCGAGCGTCGTATTGCGCAGACCGAAACCAGCATGGCGCGGCTTTCATCGCGCATCAGACGAAAGAGGGCTTTTCCTTGACGTAGTGCTCGCGCATCGCGTCGCGGTACTTCGCCATTGTCGGCGCGTTAAGCCCGACTGGTGGTTTCTGGTCCACCGGAAGCATCGTGCGATACTCGAAGCCTTCGATCTCCTTTTCGTGTGTTCGCTTGGCTTCTCTGACGACGGCGGGATTGACGAAACATTCGATAACCGAATTTGCGAGCGCCTTTGCACCGCATTTTGCGCCCTTGTGGGCGATGGACGTGCCGAGCGCGACGCCAGCCGCCCAATGATGGAAGTTTATGTTGGGAATATTGGCGGGAAAGTACATTTTCGCCATAGGAACTTTCCACGAGACGTCGCCCGCATCATTCGCTGCCGGCTTCTGTACAGCGGGGCCTTTCATTCGGTGGACGTCGCGACGCAGTCCTTCGACCTTGACCCCGGCCTTCGCCTGAAGGTCACGCGCAAGCCGCTCCTCCTCGTCGCTCCATTCAGGCTGCCCAACGCGTTCGTACTCCCGCTGTACAAGCTCCGCCACGGTCTGATTTCCGCGAACTGGCCAGACGGCGCTCATCACATCGACTTCAACAGTCGTATCGCTCATCAGGGCAGCCCCCTGCGCGATCTTCTTCGCTCGCTCGAAGAGCTTCATCGCGCCTTCGGCAGTAGAATCCCGAAAATACCACCACACTGACGCCTTGCGCGGGATCACGTTGGGCTGATCGCCGCCGTTCGTGATGACGCGCTGCGCGCTCATGCTCTTGGTCATGTGCTCGCGGTATTCCGCCATCCCGACGTCCATCAGCACGACGCCATCTAGCGCGTCCCGCCCTTTCCATGGCGCGACACCCGCATGCGCGGTCTCGCCGTGAAACGTGAATGTCGCTGAAATCAGGGCTGACTGGATGAGGCCATAGCCGACGCCGAACTCGGCGCCGATGTGCGGGGTTATTGCGAGATCCACATCGTCGAACAGGCCTTCGCGAACGAAATACGGACGGCTGACTAACTGCTCCTCCGCCGGTGCGCCGAATACCTTCAAGGTTCCTTTCAGACCATACTTCTCCATCGCGCGTTTCGCGGCGAGCGCACCGGCGATCATCACCGTGCCGTTGACGTTGTGCCCTTCGCAATGGCCAGGCGCCCCTTCGACAATGGCCGCCTGCTCGGTGACGCCCGCTTGTTGCGAGTTGTCAGGGTTCGCGTCATATTCGGTGTGAATGGCGATCACAGGCTCGCCCGAGCCATAGATGGCGCAGAATCCGGTCGGGAACCCTGCTATGCCGCGCTCGACCCTGAAACCATCCTGCTCGAGAAGATCGCACATCAGCTTTGATGTTTCGAATTCCTGCATTCCAAGTTCGCCGAAGTAGAAAATACTGTCGTTCAGCGTCCTGATCGCCTGCTCGTTGCGATCTATGAATTGTTCGGCGAAATCCTTTTCCGGCGAATTTGATGCTTCTCTCGCGCCTGTCATTGATCGCGTCTCCCTGGGGCCTTCCGTCTTGCGCATCCGCGCCAGCGCGCGGGATGGCGTATCCTGCCCTCTCGGAATGCGGCGCGCAACGCATACGACATGCGGGCAAGTTCAGAGTGCAATGACCGCCGCCATCGTGGCGTTTTACAGCTACAGCTATAGTATAAAATATCTGATCTCGCGTATATCGTTAATCATATTTCCGAACGACTCTGAAATCTTGCGGCAATAAAGAAGGACCTTTCCGGGACACCACAACGGGCTTTACTGCGGACGGTTCATTGTAGTTTCCGGTATCGTGATCGGTGCGCCGCATGTTGATGACGTTTGCGCTCAAGACGGTGGGTTATGTTGCGTCGCTGCCATGGCGGGTCGCGGGCCCGATTGCGATCGCGTTCATTTCATTTTACTTGATGTGGGTTCGGGCGGGGGAGTTCGCCGCCACCTTCCGACTGACGCCGGAAATCGTCGATTTCCACGCGTTCTACCTTAGCGGCTTGCTCGCCAACGACGGGCGCCTGGCCGAAGCTTACGATATCTCGAAACTGCTCCAGGCGCAGAGGGACTACCTCGGCGCAATGTTGTTCATGCCCTGGACGTACCCGCCGCCGTTCAACCTCGTCACGAGCGGGCTGGCCAAGCTGCCGTTCGGTTCCTCATACTTCCTGTTCACGGGAGCAAGCTTCGCTTCCTTCATGCTCGTACTTTGGCTCATCGCGCCAAGGGAGTTCCCTCGCGTCCTGCTTCTGGCCGTCACATCGATCATCATCATGCTTATCTGCGGACAGAATGGCTTTCTGACCGCTTCCATCGTCGGCCTCTTCGCGCTTCTTTATTTGCGCCAAAGTCTTTGGGCTGGCGCGGTGCTGGGCTTGATGATCTTCAAACCGCACCTTGTGATCGGGATTGGACTCTGGCTGCTGCTCCGCCGCGATACAGGGCAACTGCTTGCAGCAAGCATTGTCGCTATTGGCTTATGCTTGGCGTCCACCGTCGCGTTCGGACCGGCGATCTGGACGTCGTTCCTCCAGGCGACCGCGGACGCCAGTTCCTCTCTGATCATGGGCCTCTATCCGCTGTTCCGGATGACGACCGTCTATGCCGGTCTTCGCAGCCTCGGCCTGCCGTACGGACTTGCGATCGCCGTCCATGGAGCGGTCGCGCTTTTCATGCTCTGCGTCATCGCCGCATGCGCCCTGCGCTGCAAGGACCCGCGAACGAGTCTCGGCGTCGCGGTTTTCGCCTCACTCTACGTCAGTCCGTATTGCTATGATTACGACAAGCCCATGCTGATTGTCGCCGTGGCGCTTCTGTCGCCGATACTTCTGCACGGGCGCGGCGCAATCTTCGCGTGGAGCCTTCTGGCGATGACCTGGCTGGCGGGCGCGAGCGGCTTTGTTTCAGGCATGCCCTGGTCCGCGCCACCCACGACCAAAGCGGACCTCTTGTCCCTCGGATGGATCGCGATGCTCGGCCTCGCCGCGTTGGTCCTGAGCGCGGTCCGGCACGCCAGCCGCGTGCAAGCGGAATCGGGCGGCATAGTCCCCGGCGCGCGGGTTGTTGCAGAACCGGCTCGCTGACGTCGCTGCCGGCCTGGAGTGACCTCGTGTCGATTAGAGTGGTCGGGGCAGCAGGATTCGAACCTGCGACCCTCTGCTCCCAAAGCAGATGCGCTACCGGGCTGCGCTATACCCCGAACTCGCCCCGTTCATAGCCTCTGCCCACGCGGGCGCGCAAGTGCCGCCTATAGCGGTTCAGCAGAGGCCGCGACGTCCGCCGCCTCCTTGAGCTTCTTGTTTATGCGCTCGACTTCCTCGGGTTCCGGGTTGAGCGCGAGCGCATGACGCCATTTGAAGACGGCCTCCCGCTTGCGCCCGAGCTTCCAGTAAACGTCGCCGAGATGCTCGTTCACCACAGCTTCGGCCGGCACCATCGTCATCGCGCGTTCGAGTTCGCGCAGGGCGTCCTCGTAGCGGCCGAGCCGGTAATAAACCCACCCAAGGCTGTCGACGATATGGCCATCCCGGCTGGCGAGCTTGGTCGCCTTCTCCAGCATTTCGCGCGCCTGCTCAAGGTTCACGCCCATGTCGGCCCAGGTATAAGCCAGGTAATTCAGGACCTGCGGCTGATCCGGATTGATCTGCAACGCCTTGCGGAAATCGGCCTCTGCCAGCGGCCATTGCCTGGATCGTTCGTAGGCAATCCCGCGGAAATAGAACCAGCGCCAATCGCCCCCTTTTGGCTCCGCCAGCAGTTCGATTCCCTTCGAATAGGTCGCCGCGGCTTCGATCCATTTCTTCTGAATGCGGTAAATATCGGCGAGCGTCTCGATCGCGCCAATGTCCCGCGGACGCGCCTTCAGGGACGAAGCGGCAAGCGCGACCGCCTCGTCGCCGCGATCCATCGACTGCAACAGAAGCGCAGTCTGGTTGTCGGCGATTGCGCGCAGCGGCGAGGTAGGCGCTATCGCCGAATAGGCTTCAATGGCCTGTTCCGGCTGGCGGAACCGCGCATTGATCTCGCCCAGGGCCGTCCACGCGAGGCCGTGGTCCGGCGCGAGATAAACGGCGAGGCGCATGAATATCAGGGAGTTCGTCGGGTCTGACTGCTGCGCGCCGGACGCTCCGATGCCATAAAGCGCCTCTGCGGCGCCGGAGAGCGCGTCAGGGGCCAGCGGCGTCAGGAGCCGGCCTTCCTGAATGTCGCGCAGCGCGCTCGTGATGATGGGATTGCGCGGGAATTGCGAATCGAACGTCTCGAAGACTTGCTTCGCCTGATCGTACTGTCCGGTTCGCGCGAGAAACCGGCCCCAGGCGTCCACGGTGCGCAGCACCCGTGGATCGGCCTGATACAAGCCGCGCAGGCGCTTGCGCGCCTCATACGTGTAGCCGCGCGCCTCGGCGATCAGGGCTGCGTGATAATCGCGAAAGCGGCCGATGCGTTCGTCGGACAATCGGTCGAGCGTTTCGAGCGCCTGATCGGCCGAGCCTTCGGCGAGCAGACACCACGCGGTCAGCGCGACCGAGGGCAGTTCGAGCGGGCCCTTCGAGGCGCGCGCGAAATCACGCCGGGCTTCATCGCAGCGGCCCACGCGCATCGCCCGGACGCCGACCACGAAGCGGGCAAGAGGGTGCGCTGGATCGACGATGAGAATGCGGTTGGCCAACGAGACGCTTTCGTCCATATCGCCGCTCGCCAGGGAAGCCTTGAACGCGCCAAGCAGCAACTCGGGGTCGTTGGGGCTCCGGCGCAGCGACTCGCGCATGAACGTCGCCTCCGCCCGCGAATCCTTTTCGCGCTGAGCGAGCCTTGCAGCGAGGTAATTGCCGGCGAAACTTTGCGCCGGCGCGGGCCTGGCCACCGACGTCGACGCAGCGACAGCGCACCCGCCGTAGAGCGTCGCCGCAAGACCCGCGGCAAGAAAGAGACGTATTGATCGTGCGCCCGACTTCGGCATTACCTGCACCCGGTCTAGAAGTCCGCCCCCCGGCGCCCCGAGACTAGCCATACCGCGCCACAGCGCAACCACGCCGTCACCCAGTATCCCTGCATCCCTAATTCTTGAATAACGGATGCAGGATTCGATCGCCCGGCTTCAGGTTGATCTTGCGCGCCACCCCCGCGTTCACCTCCAGGACCGCCAGCGCCGGCGCCGCCGAGGCGATGGTCCTTTCGGACATGGGCTCGGTATTCTCCGCGACATTGATGACGCGCCCGTCGCGCGCAATGAAGATCATGTCGAGTGGAATATAGGTGTTCCGCATCCACATCATGACGGGCTGCTCCGCCTTGAAGTCGAAAAGCATACCGCGGTCCTGCGGCATGAATCGGCGAAACATCAGCCCCCGGGCGCGCTGCTCGTCAGTCCTGGCGACCTCGATCTGAAACGAATGCTCGCCGCTGGACGTAACGATCTTCAGCGGCTCCAGCGCGGCAGTTGGCGTGGTTGGCGCTGGCTGCGCATGGAGATTGCCTCCCGGGGCTAGGGCAAACGCCAGAAACGCGGCGGCCAGAACGATCCGCAGGCAGACAAGGAAGGAGGGGAAGCGCATGGGGCAATCCGATTGGGATCTTGACGCCCCCGAATAGCACGTCGGGCGGCAACGCGACAGGCGCGAGGCAATCGGGCCCTCGTTCCGCTGCAGGCAAGCGGGTTGCCTAATGCGAGCGGGGCAGCGCCGCTTCGAGCGGACGCACCTCAGCCGCCATCAGTCCCTTGTCACCGTTGCCGAAGCGCACAAGGACGGAATCGCCGGGCTTAAGCTCTGTTATGCCGAAACGGCGCAGCGTCTCCATGTGGACAAAGATGTCTTCTGTGCCCTCGCCCCGCGTCAGGAAGCCGAAGCCCCTTATCCGGTTGAACCACTTCACGATGGCGATCTCGAATCCCCCAACCGGCGTAACGTTGACGTGCGTGCGCGGCGCGCCAAGCTGCGAGGGATGCGTCGCTGTCGACTCGTCCATGGAGAGCAGACGAAAGACCTGAAGCCCCTTCGACCGCTTGTGCGCTTCGCAGACGACGCGCGCGCCTTCGGCGGCGGTCTGGAATCCGTCGCGCTTCAACACTGTCACGTGCAGCAGAACATCGGCGCCGCCATCATCGGGAACGATGAAGCCGTACCCTTTGGATACGTCGAACCATTTGATGCGGCCACAGACCTCGACGAGATCAAGCGGCCTCTCTTCGTCGAGACCTGCAGCTCCGTCGTTCAACAGCCCTTCGAAGCGATCCTTGCTGACCAACGGACCAGCCCCCGGAAAAAGTGTTAAGCCGCCGCAGAACTCACACCTGTACGGCGCAACGAATCAAATGGTCATCCGTGAGTCGAACCAAAGGATAGCATCGAGCCGTGATCCTCCAAGCAGGGAATTTGGAGCCTGTGGAAGATTCCGCAAACCAATTCAATTCAGCCGGTTGGCGCGCTCGAACGGCTCGAGAATATCACCGATGTCGCCGCGCAGCACGAGGTCGGCGAAAGCGTCGAGTGGCGTGGGATCCCGGTTGACGATCACGAGCGACGCGCCGTTCTCCTTGGCTGCAACGGGAAAGCCCGCCGCTGGATAAACCACGAGCGATGATCCGATCGCGAGAAACAGATCGCATCCAAGCGTCGCCTCGCGCGCGCGGCGCATTTGAGTCTGCGGCATCGCCTGGCCGAACGCGATCGTGGCGCTCTTGATAAATCCGCCACACTCACATTCAGGCGAACGCTGCGTGCGTTCGAAGTACCTGCGGATATCCACAAGCTCATGACGCGCATTGCAATCGAGACAGGCTGCGTAAGTGCCGTTTCCGTGCAATTCGATGATCTTGTCCGGGTCGACGCCGGACGCGGCATGCAATCCATCGATGTTCTGCGTGATGATCGCGCTCATCACGCCATCGGCGACGAGGCGCGCAAGCGCGCGGTGTCCCCGGCCCGGCTTCGCGCCGCGATAAATGTCGTCCATCGCAAACTTGCGCCGCCATGTCTCCGCGCGCGCCTGCGCACTCTTCAGGAAGTCTTCGAACGGCACAGGCGGATGTCGCTTCCACGCGCTCTCGGGCGACCGGAAATCGGGAATGCCGCATTCGGTCGAAATGCCGGCGCCCGTGAACGCGACGGCGCCGGCGCTTTCCGAAAGCATGCGGGCCAATTCCGACCGCGCCTTCTTCACGTCCTCGACGATCATGTGCAGGTCCATTCGAGACAAAGACAGTTGCAGCGAAAGCAAAGGTGGCGCGCCGACGCGAAGCGCGCAAGCAGGGCCGCTGTTGCAATCGGAACGTGCGCCGGTCTTAATCGTGCCCGATCGAGACGGGAGAAGCTGGAGATGAAGGAACGAAATCTGGGCCGCTCGGGACTGAAGGTTTCGCTGGTCGGACTGGGCTGCAACAACCTCGGCGGACGGCTTGACCTCGCCGGATCGAAAGCGGTCGTTCACAAGGCTCTCGACGTCGGCGTCACTCTCTTTGACACCGCCGACATCTATGGCAATCGCGGGGGCTCGGAGACGGCGCTCGGCGAAATTCTCGGAGATCGCCGCAAGGACATCGTGCTCGCGACGAAGTTCGGCGGCCCCATGGACGAGGCTGGCAAGCTGAAGGGCGGGTCGCGGCGCTACATCATATCGGCGGTCGAAGCGAGCCTCAGGAGGCTGAAGACGGACTGGATCGATCTCTATCAGTTCCATTTCCCCGACCCTTCGACGCCGATGGAAGAAACGCTGCGCGCGCTCGACGACCTCGTTCGCCAGGGCAAGGTGCGCTATGTCGGGTGCTCGAACCAGCCTGCATGGCGTGTCACGGAAGCCGTGTGGATGGCTCGCGAGGCTGGCGTTCAGGGTTTCGTGTCCTGCCAGGACGAATACAGCCTCGTGTTCCGCAAGCCCGAAGCCGACCTCATCCCGGCCATGAACGCATATGGGCTGGGGCTCCTGCCCTATTACCCGCTGGCGTCGGGCCTGCTGACCGGCAAATACAGGCGCGGCGACAACCTGCCGCCCGGCACACGCTTCGCAAACAACGCGACGCTCGGGCCGCGCTACATGACCGAAAGGAACTGGGAGCGTGTCGAGGGCCTGCGCGCATTCGCGCAGGCGCGCGGAAAGACGATGATCGAGCTGGCGTTCTCCTGGCTTGCATCTCGGCCGGTCGTGTCGAGCGTCATCGCCGGCGCGATGAAACCGGAGCAGGTGGAGGCGAACGTGGCGAGCGCATCCTGGGCGCTGACGCCGGTGGAGCTTCAGGAGATCGACAAGATCACAGCCTGAACCGCTGGAACACAGCTTTTGCCAGAGCGTTGCCGCCGGTACGGAAACGGCTGGAGCGCACATGGCGAGCACCAAGAAGCAGACTCGGGACTCCGGGACCGCGGGCGCCATCGCGCACGCCGCGACCGAACTGCCCCTTGTCACCCTCGACAGTTACAATCTTGAACTGCGGGCCGGAGAGGGATTTCTCGGCGACCGCGCCAACAAGGCGGCGTTCTGGACCATCCTGAACGACTGGCGGGAGCGACTGCGCGAGGCTGACGAAGATCCGATCGCCGACCTCCCGAAGAAAAAAGTGAGCAAGAAGACCCTGGAAACCCTTCTGGTTGAGGGCGCCGGGGAGCAAGCGGGCCTCGTTATGGGCGCGATCGAGGATTTCGCACGTGAGTTGGCAGGGGTCATAAAGCGATTCCTGCGCCATGATGACTGGCGGGGTACGGAGCGCATAGTCGTCGGCGGGGGGATGCGCGGGGGCCGGCTCGGAGAAATGATGATCGGACGCACCGGCGTCCTGCTCAAAGGCGAAGGCGTCCCCGTCGACCTCGTGCCAATCAGCCATGATCCGGACGAAGCAGGCCTGATCGGCGCCAGCCAGCTCATGCCCTCCTGGATGTTCAAGGGTCACGACGCGCTGCTCGCAGTCGACATTGGGGGCACAAACATCAGGACGGGGGTCGTCGAGCTGAAGTTCGATCGCTCGGGCCGGCTGAAGGACGCAAGGGTGAGGGACTGCCAGGTGTGGAAGCACGCCGAGGAAGCGCCCAGCCGCAAGGCCGCTGTCACGCGGATCATCGAGATGCTCGAGAGCGCGGTCCGCGACTCGCATGAGCGGCGGCTCAGGCTCGCCCCGCTGATTGGCGTGGGCTGTCCCGGGGTGATCCGGGCGGACGGGTCCATCGAGCGGGGCGGTCAGAACCTGCCCAGAGGCAACTGGGAATCAGAGCGTTTCAACCTGCCGCGCCTCATTCGGGAGGCGGTACCAACCATCGCTGGTGAGGAGACCCACGTCGTTATGCACAACGACGCCGTCGTTCAGGGCCTCAGTGAGGCTCCGAATATGACGGACGCGCAACGATGGGGCGTCCTGACCATCGGAACCGGCCTGGGAAATGCACGCTTCTCGAACCGCCCGCCGGTCGCGCGCGAATGATCCGATAGGGCCCGGCGAGCGTAATCACTTATGTTGCACAGCCGCAATGCGCCGAACGCGCGCCTCCGGCTGGATGGAGGGTTCCCCCTCGCTAAAATGGCTCGGTTTCGGCCCGGATCGGCCGCAATTTTGCCAGATGAGTTTACGAAAGATGAACGCGTCATGCATTTAATGCATGACAGTCTTGCAAGGCGGAGCCTTTCATTTTGCATCGCAGCAGGGCATATTGTTTTCAACAAGACGCGGTCGGGCCGACGGGGCCCGCCACGGGTGACGAACGGAAGAGCAGGAATTTAATGTCGATCAAGTCGCTGGTTCACTGGATTGAGGCGTGGCGCCGGTACCGCAGCGCGGTTTCGGAGTTGTCGCAACTCAGCGAGCGCGAACTGGCCGATCTCGGAATGTCGCGGGACGAAATTCGCGAGGTCGCGCGCCAGAGCGCCGGTCTCTGAAATAAAAGTTTAGCGCAGGACCCCCTCCCCCCTCCCTCGGTCCTGCGTTCTACGCGCCCGCCGGCCCTCCCCGGCGGGCGCTTTAGTTTTTAGGGCGCCGGCAGCCTTGACCGCCCGCCCCGACGGCCACACAACGCCGGAATGTCAACGTTCACCTCATCCACCACCGCAGCCGTCCATGTGGTCGGCGGCGGTCTCGCAGGGTCGGAAGCAGCCTGGCAGCTCGCCCAGGCCGGCGTGCCTGTCGTCCTTTACGAAATGCGCCCCGAGAGGCGAACGGACGCACATCAAACCGGCGGCCTGGCCGAACTTGTCTGCTCGAACTCCTTTCGCTCGGACGATTCCGACCAGAACGCGGTCGGCCTGATCCATTGGGAGATGCGACAGCTCGGCTCGCTTATCATGCGAGCGGCTGACGCCCATCAGGTTCCAGCAGGCGGTGCGCTGGCGGTCGACCGCGAGGGCTTCTCAAGCGCGGTGACAGCATCGCTCGAAGCTCATCCATTGGTGAAAATCGTTCGACAGGAAGTTGAAGATATATCCGTAATCGATTGCGATATAAAAATTATTGCGACCGGACCCCTCACCTCCGCTGCGCTTGCTGAGCAGGTGGCCGCGCTCACCGGCAATGAGGGGCTGGCATTCTTCGACGCCATCGCGCCCATCGTTCACCGGGAGACGATCGACATGAGCGTCGCCTGGTTTCAGTCGCGCTACGACAAGGTCGGACCGGGCGGCTCGGGCGCGGACTACATCAACTGCCCTCTGACGCGCGAGCAGTACGAGGCGTTCGTTCAGGCGCTCATCGCTGGCGACAAGACAAGCTTCAAGGACTGGGAAGGCACGCCGTATTTCGACGGGTGCCTGCCGATCGAGGTGATGGCCGAGCGCGGGCCGGAGACGTTGCGCCACGGCCCCATGAAGCCCATGGGGCTGACCAACGCCCATAACCCCGCCGTGAAGCCTTACGCGGTGGTCCAGCTTCGTCAGGACAATGCGCTTGGGACGCTCTACAACATGGTCGGCTTCCAGACGAAGTTGAAGCATGGCGAGCAGAAGCGCATCTTCCGCACCATCCCGGGCCTGGAAAACGCCGAGTTCGCGCGGCTCGGCGGCCTGCACCGCAACACCTACATCAACTCCCCGCGCCTCCTCGATGGCGCGCTTCGGCTGAAATCCGATCCGCGTATCCGCTTCGCAGGCCAGATCACCGGCTGCGAGGGCTATGTGGAAAGCGCAGCGGTGGGGCTCGTCGTCGGGCGCATCGCCGCCGGCGAACGGCTGGGCCTGCCGTTTGCGCCGCCACCCCCCACGACGGCGCTCGGCGCGCTGATCGGTCATCTGACGGGTGGTCATATCGAGACCATCGACGCCGGACCGCGCTCCTTCCAGCCGATGAACGTGAACTTCGGACTGTTTCCGCCGCTCACCGAGGCGATCAAGGCGGTGGACGGCAAGCGTCTTCGCGGCGCCGAAAAAGCGGCGGCTCGAAAGCGGGCGCTCACGGAACGCGCCAAGCGGGATCTGAGGGACTGGCTTGCGGGCGCGCCGGCTGCGACGGCCGGATAGTCAAAGCCTGCGGGCGGCGTTCCACAGCGCCCATTGCCGGCGCCATTGCGCCGGCTCGGCGCGATCCCGAAACGGATCAAAGCCGCGGCGCTCCATGCGCTTTAGCATCGGCTCGACAAGCGCCAGCGGCAGCAGCGCGGCGCGGGCGCCGGCCTCCATATCCTGTATCGACGCCCAGGCGCGCGCTGCATGGGCGCGAGCGATCTGACGCATCTCGGCAAGAGCGGCATCGAGCGCTGGCGAGGCCAGCCCGGCGGCGACCGCCTCCGGCAGCGCGCCATGGCGGGCGAGAACGTCGCGCGGGATGAAACATTGGGACCGCGCCGCTTGAGCCGGCAGGCCGGCGAGAACGCGCGCCATGCCGAGCGCCGCGCCTGCGTGGCCCGCCGCAGCCGCCCCGCCGGGGTCCCTGCCTCCCGCCACGACGATGCTCGCAAGCCGCATCAGACAAGCAGCCGTCTCGCCGCAATATCCCTCGAGGTCGTTCAGGCTGGGCATCGGGTCAGAATAGAGATCGAAGCGATGCGCTTCGATGAGCGCAATCAGGGCCGGCCGGGGCAAACTGTAACGCCCAACCGTGTCGAACAGCGCAGCAGCCACGGGGTGCGAGGCTGCTTCCGCCGCCCGCGAACCCTCAAGCGCCTCCACCCACCATTGCAGCCGGATTTCGCCAAGAGCCGCTTGCGAGACGATGTCGGGCACACGCGCGATTTCGCGAGCGAACGCGTAAAGCGCCTGAACCGCCGGGCGGGCGTCCGCTGGAATGAAGAGGCTCGCGAGCCACGCGTCACGGTCCGCGTCAGACCCTTCGCGCAGCGACGCCTCACACGCCGCGAAAGCTGCAGCGAGCCCGCCAACCGGCGCAGTCATGGCGAAGCCAGCAGGAGCGCGGCGACCGGGCGGCCCTCGCCCAGCAAAATGTTGTAGGTCGAGACAGCATGAGCGGTCGCCATCGGATCGACTCCTACGCCCGCCGCCCTGAGACGCTCGCGCAGGGCGCGAGGCGGCAGCACGAAACTCGCCCCGGTCCCGACGATGAGAAGGTTTACAGCGCCGGCTGGCTCGGCGAACAGCGGCGCGAGCACGTCCTCGTCCACCTCCCCGATCTCCGCCACCGCAATCGCCCGGATGCCGGAGGGCGCAGCGAGGATGGAGCCCCGGTGCGACATTCCGCCGAAACTGAAGCCGCCTGAGCCATAGCCCTCGATTGCGTGGCGACCGGGCAGGAAGCCGTGGTACTTCGCTCCGCCCCGGCCTCGCTCCATCTCCGCGCGCTCCATCACGTCAGTCAGAGATAATACGCGCCGGACTAAACGGCAGCCTTCTCCTTGCCGTCGGCGCGTTCAGGCTCGGCCTGGTTGGGGGCGCCCAGATAGATGAGGATCGGCGCGCAGATGAAGATCGACGAGTAGATGCCAATCGAAATGCCGAACATCATGGAGAGCGAGAAGGACTGGATGACGTGCCCGCCGAAGATCGCCAGTGCGCCGAGCGCCATGAGCGTTGTCGTCGAGGTCATGATCGTGCGCGCGAGCACCGCATTGATCGACATGTCGATCAGCTCGGGCATCGGCATACGCTTGTACTTGCGCAACATCTCCCTGATGCGGTCGAGCACGATGACGGTTTCGTTCAGCGAGACGCCGACAATGGTCAGAATGGCCGCGATGGACGTGATGTTGAACTCAAGCCTCGTGAGCGCGAAGAAGCCCATGGTCAGCAAAAGATCGTGCATCGTCGCGATGACCGCCGCTACGGCGAGCTGCCACTCGTATCTGAACCACAGATAGGTCAGAACCGCGATGATGGAGAGGACGACGCCAAGCGTGCCAGACTGCACGAGTTCGGATGAAACACGCGGCCCGACGACTTCCACACGCCGGAACTCGTAGGCTTCACCCACGGCGTCGCGCACCTTTCCAACGGCAGCCTGCTGCGCCGCGTCGCCCCCCGGTTGCAGGCGAATGCGCACTGTGACGTCCTGCCCGCCGCCGAACGCCTGCACCTCGATTTCGCCAAGGTCGAGCTTCGTGCCGAGCGCGCGCAGGGAAGCGAGATCCGCCTGCCCCTGCTTGGCGCGCAATTCCATGAGCGTGCCGCCGGCGAAGTCGATGCCGTAGTTCAGGCCGAGCGTGAGGAACGCGACGACGGAGACGATCGACATGAATGCGGACAGCGGATAGCTCACGCGGCGAAGCCGCATGAAACCGATCTTGATGTTGTCGGGCGCAAGCCGGAAACGGAGCATTGTCTCTCTCAGATCGGAATGGAGGTCGGGCGCTTCCAGCGGTACCAAAGCGCGATCATCATCCGCGTCATGGTGACGGCCGTGATGATGGTCGTGATGATGCCGAGGCCGAGCGTGACGGCGAAGCCACGCACGGGACCGGTGCCCAGGAAGTAGAGGATGACTGCCACGACGAAAGTGGTGGACTGGGCGTCAACGATGGTCGCGAATGCGCGGTTGAACCCGGCCTCCAGCGACGAGATGATCGAGCGCCCGAGCTTGGCCTCCTCGCGTATGCGTTCGTAAATCAGCACGTTGGAGTCCACCGCCATGCCGATTGTAAGAACGATGCCCGCGATGCCGGGCAGCGTCAGGGTCGCGTTGATCAGAACGAGGCCCGCGATGACCATGATGATGTGAACGGCAAGCGCGATGTTCGCGAACAGACCGAATATGCCGTAGGTCGTCAGCATGTACATGACGACGAGGACCGAGGCGACGTAGGTCGAGCGTTTGCCTGCGTCGATGGAGTCCTGACCGAGGCCCGGGCCGACGGTGCGTTCCTCGACGATGGTCAGCTTCGCGGGCAGTGCGCCGGCGCGCAGCAGGACCGCAAGGTCGTTGGCCTGCTGAACCGTGAAGCGGCCGGAAATCTGGCCGGAGCCGCCCGTGATGGGGCCGAGAATGCGCGGCGCCGAAATCACCTTCCCGTCGAGCACGATGGCGAACGGCTTGCCCACGTTGGCGCTCGTCACCTCGCCGAACCGCTGGCCGCCGCGCAGGTTGAAGCGGAAGTTCACCACCGGTTCGCCCGTGCGCTGGTCGAAGCCGGGCTGGGCGTCCGTCAGGTCTTCCCCGAGCACCATGACGCGCTTCTCGACCGGGAAGGTGGCGGTCACCTGCCCCTGCGAGTCGTACTCGTTCAGCATGTCGACGTCGGCGGGGTTGTAGCCGGGATCGGCGACGAGGCGGAACTCGAGCTTCGCGGTCGTGCCGAGAATATCCTTCAGGCGACCGGTGTCCTGCAGGCCGGGCACCTGAACGAGAACGCGGTCCGCTCCCTGCCGCTGGATGTTCGGTTCGGTCGTGCCGAGCGCATCGACGCGCCGGCGAATAACCTCGATCGTCTGATCGACGGCCCGGCGAACGCGATCCAGAACGCCTGTGTCCGTAAGCATCAGCTGGACCAGCCCGTCGGAGCCTTCACGCACATCGAAGGTCGGCTGCGTGGCCATTCCGAGCGCGTTGACGCCGCCTGGCTGCGCCTGCTGACGCAGGCGGGTGATCGCCTTCTGCCGTTCAGCGGCGTCCGGGATCCGCAACTGCACCTGGCGTCCAGTCGCCCCGATGCCGCCGCTGATTCGAATTCGCTCTTCACGCAGGATGCGGCGCACGTCGTCACGGAGATTATCGATCTGCGTGCGAATGACGTCCGCCTGATCGACCTCGAGCAGGATGTGGGCTCCACCCTGCAAGTCGAGGCCGAGCGTGATCGCCTGGAACGGAACCCACTTCGGCAGGCTCCTCGCGATGTTCTCGCGGGTGTCCTTTTCGAGGAAGCTCGGCACGATCAGCAGGATGGCCAGAATGGTCATCGCCACGACCGCTGCAATCTTCCACGTCGAAAATCGGAACATGGGACTCCGTCCACTTCGAAGGCCGCCGGACCGGCGCGCCGCCGCCCCCCGGGGGCTTATTCCTTGACAGGCTCGCCCTTGGCGCGCACTTCCGAAACCATCGCCCGCAGAAGACGCACGCGGGTGTCGGGCGCGAGTTCCACCTCGATCTCGTTGTCGTCGACGACCTTCGTGACCTTGCCGATGAAACCGCCTGAGGTGATGACAGTGTCTCCGCGGCGGATCGCCTTGATCATCTCCTGGTGCGCCTTGGCGCGCTTCTGCTGCGGACGCAGGATCAGAAAGTACATGATCAGCAGGATAATCGCGAATGGCGCGAGCTGAATCAGGAAATCCTGCTGCCCGCCGGCCGTCTGTGCCCAGGCTGGTGTGATGAACATGTTAGCGCCGACTCCGCATGATGTTTCGGGGGGCGGGCGGACCCCGCCCCCGGAAGTGCGCGGACTATACCGACCGGCGCCTCGAAAGCAATGGCGCGGCGGGCCTTGGAGCCGGGCCTGAGAGGCTGTAAAGCGGCGAAACCGCCATTGGGTAATATTAGGAAGCGATGATGCCTGACCGGCCAGCGGACACGGACGAACTTCCCGCCCTGCTCCACCGCATAGCCTCCGCACTGGAGCGCCTCGCCCCCGCGCCGCCCCCCGCGCCCGACTTCAACGCCTCGGACGCCTTTGTCTGGCGGGCGGACGCCCATGCGCTGACGCCGGTGGCCAAGGTCAACCGCGTGGACATGGCGCTCCTCAAGGGCATCGACCTCGTCCGCGACCTGCTTTTCGAGAACACGGAGCGGTTCGCCAATGGACTGCCCGCCAACAACGCTCTGCTCTGGGGAGCCCGCGGCATGGGCAAATCGTCGCTGGTCAAGGCGGCGCACGCCAGCATCAACCGGGACCGTCCCGTGGAGGGCCGGCTGAAACTGGTCGAAATTCACCGCGAGGATATCGACACCCTGCCGGCGCTGATGGCGATGTTGCGCGACGCGCCCTTCCAGTTTCTCGTCTACTGCGACGACCTCTCATTCGATGCGGAGGACACATCCTACAAGTCTCTGAAGGCGGCTCTCGAAGGCGGCTTGGAAGGGCGCCCGGCGAACGTGCTGTTCTACGCGACGTCGAACCGGCGCCATCTCCTGCCGCGCGACATGATGGAGAATGAACGCTCGACCGCGATCAATCCGGGCGAGGCGGTGGAGGAGAAAGTCTCGCTGTCGGACCGTTTCGGCCTGTGGCTCGGATTCCATCGCTGCAGCCAGGACGAGTATCTTTCCATGGTCGACGCCTATTGCGCTCACTTCGGCCTGAAGGAAGATCCGGTGAAACTGCGCGCCGACGCTCTGGAATGGGCGACGACGCGAGGCTCGCGCTCCGGACGCACCGCCTGGCAATTCATCCAGGACCTTGCAGGCCGCCTGGGCAAGACGCTGACGGACTGAAAGCTTCAGTCCTTCTGACCTTCTCCCGGCGCTCCAACGATCCGCTCGAGCGGGCACTCGAAGCGATAGCGGAAACCCTCGCGCGGATACTCTGTCACCGGTTCGGCGCCGATGGTGGCGCCAATCAGGCGCCGCAGCAGCGTCTGCCCGAATCCCTCTCGCTCGGGATCGCTGGTGGGCGGGCCGCCGATTTCCTCCCACGAGAAGGAGAAAACCTCGCCGGAAGGCGCGGCGCGCACGGCCCATGTTATGCGCACGACGCCGGCATTGTCCGAGAGGGCGCCGTACTTCATTGCGTTCGTCGCAAGTTCGTGGACAGCCATCGCCATGTTCTGCGCCATCTGCGAATTGATGCGCAGAAACGGGCCGCGCATCGAAACGCGCGCGCCGAACGGCGCAAGTTCGCCCTCCAGAAGATGACCGAGCGACGCGCCGGACCATTGACCATCGACAAGGGCGGAATGGGCGCGAGCAAGCGCGGCGAGCCGATCAGAGAACACGCTTCTCGCCTCCTGCAGCGTCCTGCCTCCCGTCAACGTGCGTGAGGCAATGGACTGAATCACGGCGAGCAGGTTCTTCACGCGGTGCGACATCTCGCGAGCAACCATCTGGTTGCGCAGAGCCGCCTCCTCGCGCTGCAACTGGCGTTGCGCGACAAGCCAGACGAGCGCGGCGGCCATCAGGCTGATCGCGAGGCCGCCAAACAGGATTTCGCGCCGCGCGCGATAGTCGACGGACTCGAGAAAAGCGGGAAGCGGCGACATGCGCACGGTCCATTTGCGCCCGAACAAGTCATGTTCGCGCTCGATCGAGAAACCGGTGAGCCCATTGCGCCGCTCGCCCGAGGTAAAGATCAACGCCTCCGGAGAGGCAACCGACCCGTCGAAGACCTCGACGACAGCCAGCTGCGTCATATCGGACTGGATGACGCGCATGAGGGAGCCGAAGAAATCCGTCACGCGGACCGGACTGTAAACGAAGCCCTTGAGGCCGGGATGCCGTCCCCTGGCGCCCTCGCCGACAACCGCCCGATACACCGGCACGTAGAGGAGAAACCCCGCCTGCCCTTCGGCTTCGCCTTCCTGCACGAGGCGCACGCGTCCCGTGGCCGCCGTTGCCCCGCTATCGGCGGCGCGCGCCATCGCGGCGCGGCGCTCCGGTTCGGAGTACATGTCATAGCCGTGCGCCCGCTGGTTCAGGAGATCGAGCGGCTCCAGGTACGCGATGGGCGTGTAGAAGTCGCGCTCCCCCGAGGGCGTGACGTCATACTTGGGGAAGCCCTGCGCGCGAATGCGAGCCACATGCGCGGCGCGTTCATCACGTGAAACCGCCTCGGCGAATCCATACCCCTGGATGCCCGGCAGGTTTTCAGCCACGCGGAGGTTATCGTAGAGCGACCGCCACTGCGCTGCGTTCACGTCCGGCATTATCGACAGGATGGCCGCGCCGGCGCGCAGCGTCTGCTCATGCACGCCCTGGTGCCGCTCGATTTCGGATAGAAGCTGGTTCGCGAGACTCTCAAAGCGTTCGGCGATCAATCGATCTTCGCGCACTTCTACAACTCGCCACGCGAACAGCGTCGCCGCGAGGCAGATTGCAAACGCGATAAGCGCGACGGAAGCCGGCCGCCCCAATCGTGTTAAAAGGGACGCAAATTGACCGCTTGTTCCGTTCGCAGATTCAATGCTCCGTGAAGCGGTAATCGGTTGTGAGTGAGCGCCTGATGGCGGACGCGCTTCATTCATGCGGGCACGTTACACATTCGCAGTGCGGAAACCCACCCCCGCCGCGTGCGCGTTCACCTGCTCAGCTTCGAAAAATGTGAGAGGCGGCAGGCCTTTCCTGGGACCTGCCGCCTTGCAATGGCCACGGTTGACGTGTCTCGCGGAAACCGCGGCTATCCGGGCCGGTCAGAGACCGGCGAGATACTGGGTCGGATCGACCGGGGTCGAACCCTTGCGAAGCTCGAAGTGAAGCTGCGGCGCAGACACGTTCCCGGTCTGCCCCGATTTCGCGATGGTCTGGCCGCGCTTGACGGTTTCACCGCGCTTCACGTTGATTTCGCCATTATGCGCATAAGCGGTGACGAAGCCGTTCGGATGTTTGATCAGCACGAGGTTGCCGTAACCCTTCAGCTCATTGCCGGCGTACGCAACGACGCCGCCTTCCGCCGCCTTGACCGCTGTGCCCTCGGGAACGGCGATCGCGATGCCGTCGTTGGCGCCGCTCTTGAACCCCTGGATGATGCGGCCGCGCGCGGGCCAACGGAATTCCGGCTTGTCGTTCGCGGCGGGCGCCGCCGCGACCTGCGGCGCGGGCTGCGCGGGAGCGCTAGGCGCGGCTTCCTTCGACTTCGCCGCTTCGGCCTGCTTGGCTGCATCGCGCTTCGGGAGGTCGGTCTTCGCCGGGGCAGCCGCAACCGGCTTCCTGGCGTCGACCGCGGCGACCGTCTTCTGCTCCGCCTTGCGAGCGGCCTCCGGCGCACGCGCCGCTTGCGCCTTCACGGGCTCGGCGACAGCCTTCGCCGTCTTCGCCGCAGTCTTCGAGGCATTCTGCGCGGCCTTTGCGGGCGCTGCGGCGGGAGACGGCGCAGCGGCCTGACGCGCGCCAGCGTTGTAGATCGGGATCACGAGAGACTTGCCCGGCGTCACCTGCGCGGCGGACGACAGCCCGTTCGCCTTGATCAAGGCCTCCATCGGCACGCCGTAGCGCGCGGCGATCACGCTGGCGGATTCGCCCTGACCGACAGTCACCGGCGTGCCGCCCGCGGTCGTCCACGGACCGAAACTGCCGGCAGCCGCCCGGGCAGCCGGGGCCGCGCCCCCTGCCGCAGCGGCCGAAGCGACAGCCGCGCCGGCAGGCGCCGCCGCAACAGGAGCGAGCGGCGCGGACTGGATGGAGCTACGCGAGGGCAGATCGTTGCCCCACGAGCCGGCTGAAGCGCTTGCAGCGGCGGATGCGCCGCCAACAGCTTCAGGCGGCATGAGCGGCTGAGTCCCGATGCTCGCGGTCGGCGTGTTGTCAGCAGGACCGAACGGACCGCTCGCCAGCCGGCTCACGTCCGAAGAACAACCGGCCAGAAAGGCCGCAGTGGCGCTTGCGGCGGTCAACCGCAGGACGTGACGCACACGCGCATTCAGGTTCAGTTCACCCATCACGCAAAACCCACACTCGACGCTTTGTTGAGCTTCATTAAGCGCCAGAGTGAGTTAAGGGAGCGTTTAAGATGAATCGAATGTCTGAATTTCTTTTCAGAACGAACGCTTTGCCATGGGGAGGCGACGCCTCGTGGATCAAAGGAAATCCGACCGTCCGCGGCTCAGCGGCCCGGTGCGGCAGGGCGCTACGTCAACCTCGTCGAACCCCGACGCTGTCTTGAGATGGCGCACCACGCGGCGGCCGCGCGGCCCGGGCCGCACGGCGACAATGACCCCATTCCCGCTCAGCGCGCCGACCAGAGCTGGCGGGAGGACGTCCAGGCAACCGTGGACGACAATCCGGTCGAAACGGCCGGCTTTCGGACCCGCTTCCAGCCCGTCCTCCCATACGATCTCGGCATTGCCGAAGCCGAGCGCCTCCAGCCGCGTGCGCGCCTCCACGGCCAGCGAACGATAGCGTTCGAATGACAGGACCTCGCCTGCCAGTTGCGCGAGGATCGCTGTCGCATAGCCCGACCCCGATCCAATCTCGAGCGCGCGGTGCTGCGCGCCGACGTTGAGCGACTCCATCATGCGCGCGACGAGCCATGGCTCCGGCATCGTCTGGCCGCAGGCGATCGGGAGCGCGATGTCGCGCCATGCGAGATCCGCATACTGCCGCGGCACGAAGCTTTCGCGGGGCGCCGCTTCCAGCGCGCGTAGAACCGCGATGTCCGAAACGCCGCGTCCGCGGAGGCCGAGCAGAAAGGCCATGCGCGCCTGCGCGCGTGCGCGGCTTTTCCCTTCCGGCGAGATGGCGTTGGCATCCGTGTTCATGGCCGGTCCAGAGCAGCCGCGAATTGCGTAAGGGCGACGGTATCCGTCAGGTCGACGCGCAAGGGCGTCACGGCGATGCGCTTGTCAGCAAGGGCGGCAAGATCGGAGCCCGGCCGCGGCGTGGAACGCTGACGCTCGAACCCGATCCAGTAATAGGGGATGTTCCGGCCGTCCCGGCGCTCGTCGATCTTGAGAAGCGCGGCGTCGCGCCTGCCCTGCGAGCAGACGGCGAGGCCGGCGACCTCGTCGGGACCGCAATTGGGAAAATTGATGTTGACGAGCGTGTCGGGCGACACGCCAACCTTGAGGATACGGCGAATGACGCCCGGCGCGTGTCTGATCGCAGTCGCCCAGGGCACGCGCTCGCGGTCGCCGGTCGCGTAGGACTGCGACAGCGCGAATGACGGGACTCCGAGAATGGCGCCTTCCATCGCGCCCGCGACTGTGCCGGAATAGGTCACGTCCTCCGCAACGTTGTGGCCGCGATTGACGCCGGAAAGAACCAGATCGGGCCTGCGGCCCTCGAACAGGCGATGGATCGCCATGATCACGCAATCGGTTGGCGTGCCCTTGATCGCATAGCGATCCTCGCCCGCCTGACGCAGCCGCAACGGATCGTTGAGCGACAGCGAGTGCGCGACGCCGGACTGGTCGTATTCCGGCGCGACCACCGTCACCCGCGACGGCTCCAATGCGCGCGCTATCTCTTCCAGCGCCTGAAGGCCGGGCGCGTTGATGCCGTCGTCATTTGTAAGGAGAATATGCATGTGACGGAACAGTCCGTTTGAGCCCGCAGATTCGGATGTCATTCTACATAGCGCACGCGTCGGCGCCGACATCGCTTCTCAGCATATTGGCTTAGGCGCGATGGACGAATACGGACCGACGTCAGCGCGGCGCGCCGGGCGCTGCTGGCTCGGGCTGGGCCGGAAACGACTGCGGCGGGAGCGTCACGGATTCGGCGGCGCCGAAAATCTTCCGAAGAAAACCCGGCGTCATCGCAGAAAGCGGATTGAGGCTGAGAACTGGCGCGCTCGCCGAGCCCGTGATGCGGAAGTTGATTCCGATCAGGCCCTCGTTCGCCCCGCCGCCCAGAAGCGGGCCAAATAGAGGGATGCGGGAGAACATGTTGTTGAGCCCATAGGCCGGCACGAAGGTCCCGTTGAGCGCCACCTGATCGCGTGTGAAGTCGATTCCGCCTTCGATCGTCGCGCCGATGCTCGGGCCGCTTACCACTCCATCGCGCAGATCCAGGCGCCCGCCGGTTCGCGTGAAGGCGACCTCCAGGCGATCGAACGGAACGGCGCTGGGATCGATCGGCAGTTGCGCTTCGCGGCCGCGCGCGCCCTCTGCAACGAGCTTCTGCAAGGTGGCTTCATTGCGCAGCGTGAAGTTGCGGACGTTCAACACGCCGTTGGCGCTCCGATTGGTCCCGTAGCCCACCAGCTGCAACTGGCCTCCATCCATCCGCCGGTAAAGATCGAGGAAGGACAGCAGCGCCCCGCCGTCGTCCGTGCGCACGAAGAATTGCTGTGGCGCACCCTGCCGCGCGGCCAACGCCCCGCCCGTCACGGGCGAGCGGCCGGAGCGAGCGGACAGTCGAAACTCCTTGACGCCTTCGCTGCGCGTTACGAGCTTCAGTTCGACGTTGGACATGGCCTGCCCATTGGCGCCGGTCACCAGATTCGAGCGAAGATCGAGATCGAGGCCCGCCGACTGGCTCTGCTCGCGACCACCCCCGAGCAAATCCTGAATAAATGGACGCGCGTCGATGGATGTCGCGCGCACCTGCGCCCGATAGGAGCCGTCGCGCAGCTGGGCAACGTCAACCTTCATGTCGTCGCCCGGCGAAAGCTTCAGTTGCGAGAAGCTGGCGGATGTGAATGCGCCGGCGTTGTCCAGTTCGATTACACCCTGCGCGGAAGCGGCGCCTGCCTCGAACGCGAAGGACTGCAAAGTAATTTGTTGCGGCTCCTGAAGCAGCGAGAACGAGGCTTTTGCGGCGCGTCCGGCGGGCTTGGAAAAGCCTCCAAGCGAGTTGATCGCCGCGCGCGCGAGGTCGACTTCGACAAGAGGTTTCGCCTTTTCACCCATGCCGAGAAGCGTCGTCACCTTGACCCCCACAGGTCCGGTGATCGCAGAAGACTGCCAGCCCTGCCGCGCGCGCGCCGCTTCATCAAGCTGCATCGTGATGCTGGCCTCGGTCGGAGCGCCCGGCGGCTTGCGCAGGTCGATGCGGACCTGATTTCCAAGCAGACGCCCCTGTCCCATTGCGCGCATTCCGGTGGCATCCGCAGTGAGCGCAAGGCTTCCCTGATCGAGGCGCTCGCGACCGATGACGCGTTCGACGGAAAGGTTTGAAATCTGTGTCGCCACGCGCACGGCAGGCGCTCGCTCGGGCTCCAGGAAGAGGTCGATGGAGACGCGTCCGTCGACATGGCCGCGGACGAGGCCGCTCTCGATCGCGAACCCCCCAAACGGTTTCAGGCCCTCGGCAGCGATGAGTTCGCCGACGGCATCAACATTGCCCGAGGCGCGGACATTCACCTGCGCCTTGACCAATCCGCTGCCGAACTCGCCGGCTTCAAATTTTCCCTCGGCAAGCGTCAGCCGCTTGCCCGGGGCCGTCTCCATGAAACCGCCGGACGCCACGAACGACGCCGTCTTACCGGTGACTCGCACCTTCCCCGCGACGCCGGATATTGCCGGAACGCCCGGCATGAAAACGAGGGCGACGTCATGGACAGAGCCCTCGATCGTAACCGCAGATTCGGCAATACCACGTCGTTCGCCGAGTGCGATGAAAGCCGCCTCGTCCAGATCTATTTCGGCGCGGCCGCTCTCAACCGTGCCACTGTTCCGGTGCGAAAGGAACCACGCTCGCGTCTTGGCCACAGCGAAGGACGGCCACAGACGCAGGAGCGACTCGAATGACGTCTTGTTCACGTCAATGTTCGTCCGTATGCGCCGGTCCCCTGCCGTCCATTGACCATCGGCGCTCAATGCCGCGGCGATGTGCGGCCCCGAGACATCGAACCGCTCGACGTTGAAAGTCTTTGCGTTCAAATCCAGGCGCGCGACCATGCGGGCGCTTTGAATTTCAACATCGCCAAATCCCGGGCGCACCGCGCCCAGAACGCCGGGAGAACTGGCCAGATCCAGCCGCCAGTCAGACCCCCTGCCGTCGGGAGGATCCACGCGCCCCGCGAAAGTCATGTGCGTGCGGCCGGAATGAAAGCTGATCGGCCCGACATCGAACCGCCGCGCAGCGGCGTCCCAATTGATGCGGCCCGTCATCTCGTCAACGCGCACGGGCTCCTGATCGCCGTCGCGGAAATACAGGAAGCCGGACCCTATCGCGAACCGGCCGTCGGCTGTCGTCAGCCGCCCCTCTTCGCCCAGACTCAACTGCAGGCGCGCAGAAACCGGCATGTCGAAATCCACCGGCGGCGATCGCAAGCCAAACATGAGCGCGATTTCGTCCATCGACAGATCGCGAACTTCCACGTCCAGGCTGCGCGGGCCTTCCGCGCCGGAATCGGAATCCGCTCGCGCCTGCGCCGAAACCGACCAGCGCCCGCTCGGGCCCGTGGCCGCGATCGTCAGAAGGGCGGCGTCACGATCCCTGTCGATGGAGAGTTCGAGCTCATCGAAAGTGGTGGTCCGTTCGACGGCCCGGTCGTCCACCACAAGACGGCCTCGGGAAATTCCAACATGTTCGATGGAGCCAAGCGGCGTCTGTGCTCCAATCGCGATGGCGAGCGTGCGCCTCAGCGCGTCGCCTATCGCACGGACAGCAGCATGCTCGCCCAGCGGCGGAGGGGCGGCGGCGCCCTGCCCCGCTGGCTCCGGCGCGCGCCCGAACAGGAACGGTTTCGCGCCCGCGGACACCGCAACCGCGCCATCGGCCGTCAGCGACAGCTGAAGATCGAGGTCGAACAATTCGATGCGCTTCGGAGAAACCTGCCCCATCAGCAGCCGCAGCGGATGCAGCGCGACAGTCGCACGAGGCGCGGCAAAGACCTGCTCCCCTCCGGAGGTGATGCGCAGACCCTCGACGGCGATGAAGGGGCCAAAGTCGCCGCTCTCGATCGTCGTGCGGCCGACCGTCACGTCGTAGTTCTCGCCCAGGCGTGAATCGATCGCGGCGGCGATCCGCGCTCCAAGCATCTCCGCGCTGACGGGACCGCGCGCCAGCATCAGGTACAGGGCGGAAATGGCGGCGGCCGCGAGCAGCACGACGCCGCCAAGCGCGAACAGGGAGACGCGCAACGCCAGTCCCGCGCCGGAGCGGCGGCTACGGCGCCGGCGTCTGCGACGCAAGCGGGCGCAGACCGCCGCTTCGTGTGCGGCGTCGCGGCGCGTCGGTGCGCTGTCCTGCAAGGCGTCGTTCAAGTGTCCCTCTGGGCCGCGCACTCCGTCGGCGGCTCTCCGTCGGCAGCGACCCTTCTGGCGGGTGTGCCGCGAATCGCTTTAAGCCTCAAGAATATGGTCTGGCTTCACGGTTGTTCGTATATCGCAATGATGCCGATTTGAGACGAAAGGAAGGCCGATGAGCGCGAGTCTATCCGTGGGCGACAAGGCGCCCGCCTTCAAACTCCTGAGCGAGAGCGGCGAAACGGTGACGCTCGCGTCGCTGAAAGGCCGAAAAGTCGTCCTCTACTTCTACCCGAAGGACGACACCAGCGGTTGCACAAAAGAAGCCATCGCCTTCAATGCGCTGAAGAAAAAATTCGAGGCAGCCGGCGCGGCAATCGTCGGCGTCTCCCCGGATTCCGTCGAAAGCCACGCCAAGTTCAGCCGCAAGCACAAGCTTGGACTTACGCTTCTGTCCGACGAAGCGAAGGAGATGCTCGAGGCGTATGGCGTCTGGAAGGAGAAGAGCATGTACGGCCGCAAGTACATGGGCGTCGAACGGACGACGGTGCTCATCGACGCCAAGGGCAAGATTGCGCGAATCTGGAATAAGGTGAAGGTCGACGGACACGCGGAGGAAGTTCTGGCCGCAGCTCAGGAAATTTAGCGGCTGACCAGCTCGGGCTTTGCAATGGATTAACCTTAATGGGTTTTCCTCGGGCAGTTTCGGCGGCGCCAATTCCCGGCGGCGCAAATGGAATTGCCCATGTCGCGTATTTCTGACCGTGCGCCGCCCTTTTCTCGCAGGCCGGACGCCCAGCAGCCGCCCCGGCATCCGCAAGTGACGATGCGACGCGGCGTGTTTGCGGTTTTCGCAGGAATGCTTGTCGTATTCGGCGCTTCGACCGCCGGCAGCGTTGGCTACCTGCTCTGGCGTGACGAAGCCCTGCAGGCGATAAGCGCGCGGCACGCCAGCCTGGAGCGGTCCTACGAGGCGCAGGTTTCATTGCTCAGGCGCGAGCTCGATCGCGTGAATTCGCAGCGCGTGACCGAGGGGGCGGCGGTGGAGGCCCGGGTCCGGGAACTTTGGAATCGTCAGGCGCAGATTGAGAAGCGCGCGACCATTCTTTCCGCGATCGCGTCCGGCGGCGGCCAGACCTCGGTCGAACAAGCGGCGCGCACGCCACCGGCCCCTGCCGCAAGGCAGGTTCCGCCTGGGGCCGAGGGCGCGCCCGTCCTGGGCTTCGCCCCTCTCAAGCAACCGCCCCGCGCCACCGCGCTGGAGGCGCTCGATAGAGCCGCGCCAAAATCCGGCATCGGGGAATCGGCGACGCCGAAGCCGCCCATCGACCGTCCTGCCCTGCGCGGCGCGCTCGTGCCCGGTGAAGCGCCGGAAAACGCGCCTTTCGGCGGCAACCTGGCCGCGATGGCTGCTGCGCTGGACCGGGTCGAACAGATGCAGGTCGCGCTCGCCGGACTTGCGGGACGGCGCGCGCGCGACCAGGCGCAGCGGCTGCACGCGCTCGCCAGCCAGATTGGCCTGCCGGCCGATCGCATCGCGAACGCCTCGTCCGCGCAAGGCGGTCCGTTCGTGCCGCTCGAACTCGACCCGAACGGCTCGGCCTTCGACCGGGAGCTGCATCGGCATCAGGAATATTTGGCTCGTGTCGACGGCTTGCGCCGTCTGCTCTCCGCGGCGCCTCTTCGTCGGCCAGTGTCCGAAACGGCAGAGCAAACGTCCAGCTTCGGTTCGCGCATCGATCCATTCCTTGGCCGTCCGGCCTACCACACGGGTATCGACTTCCGCGAGGCGCCCGGCTCGAACGTGTTCGCAACGGCGCCGGGAAAGGTCGTCGCGGCAGGATGGAATGGCGGCTACGGGCTCATGGTCGAGATTGATCACGGCAACGGCATTTCCAGCCGTTACGCGCACCTTTCCGCCATTCTGGTCAGCGAAGGACAGAACGTCCCGGCGGGGAGGAGCATCGGTCGTGTCGGCAACACCGGGCGCTCGACCGGACCGCACCTGCACTACGAGGTGCGCATTGACGACGAAGCCGTCGACCCGATGAGGTTCCTGCAAGCCGGCGTCAGCCTTGCGAATGTGATGTCGTCGCTCGATCACTGACGCTATTCCGCGCGCAATGCTGCGCCGACGGTTGCCTTGATCGTCAATCCGTCGCATCCAGAGCCGGAAAGCGACGGATGGAATGGCGACGAAGCCTCAAGACGAGACGGAAGCCGGCAGCGGCGGCGCGCTGACGCGGCTGATCCTTAATCCATGGGTGATGCTGGCCCTTGCCGGCCTCTTCTGGAGCGGCAACCACATTGCCGCACGCGCGGCAGCCGGCCATGTGCCGCCAATCGCGCTCGGTTCGCTGCGCTGGCTCATTGCCGCCGCGATCATGTGGCCTTTTGTCAGGGCGCATGTGCGCAGCGACTGGCCCGCCATCAAGGCTGGCTGGAAACCTATCCTTACGCTCAGCGTTCTCGGCGGGGCCGTCTTCTCAGCCCTTCAGTACACGGCGCTTCAATACACGAGCGCGCTGAACGGCTCGATCTTCAATTCGTTCGCGCCCGCCATTATCGTCCTCGTTGGCGCGCTCATGTTCCGCGACCGCCTGCGGATGATCAATCTGGCCGGCATCACTGTGTCGTTCATTGGCGTGATGGTGATCGTCAGCCGCGGCGAGTTCGCAGTGTTGAAGACGATCTCATTCAATTATGGCGACGTCCTCCTGCTGGTGAACATGGCTGTTTGGGCGGTTTACTCCACCTGCCTGCGGCTGCGTCCCCCGATTCATCCGCTCAGTTTCACATGGCTTCTCGCAATCATTGCCGGCGTGACCCTCATTCCTCTCTGGATATGGGAACACGCAGGCGGCTTTCACATGCAGGCGGACAGACTTACGGTCGCGATCCTCGTCTACGTAACGATCTTCCCCGGCATCCTCGCCTACATCTGCTGGAACCGCGGCATCGAGGCTGTAGGCGCGGCGCGCGGCGGCGTTTTCCTGCACCTGATCCCCTTCTACGGTGCAGTTCTGGCGACAACGCTGCTCGGCGAGAAGCTGATGGGATTTCACATCCTGGGCTGCGCCCTGATCCTGTCGGGCGTCTGGTTCGCGGCAAGGAAGTGACGGATGGCGGAGCGACCGCTCGCGCGCCTGAGGGCGTGGGCCAGGACACTGAAGCAGGAGGTCGTTGCGGTCGGAATCGCCGCGCGCGATCCCCGAACGCCGCGCGTAGCGAAGTTCGTCGCGATTGCGATCGTCGCCTATGCCGTCAGCCCGATTGACCTGATACCCGACGCGATTCCCATCCTGGGGCAGATCGACGATCTCGTCCTAGTGCCGCTCGGGCTGTGGCTGGCGCTGCGCATGATCCCGCCTGACGCGCTGCTGGACGCGCGCATGCGCGCGAGCTCGGGTGAGCGATTGACGCGCAGCCGCATCGTTGTGGTCCTGATCGTGGCTGTCTGGATCGCTTCCGCAGTCCTGATCGCGCGCCAGCTGTTCTGAGGCGCCGCGTCCTGAAAGATCAGGCGCGTCCGCCCCGCGCCACTCGCTCGATCTCGGCGCGCACGAGCCGCTCGACGATGACCGGAAGATTGGCGTCAAGCCACTCCTTCAGCATCGGGCGCAGCATTTCGCGCACGGCGTCTTCAACAATGCTGGAATTCTGTACGGACATCGAGACCGTCAACGCCTCGAAGGCGGATGTGACGCTTGCGCGCGCGAGCGGAGAAAGGAGCGACTCATGCACGGACGCCTGGCTTTCTGCGTTCACCGGTTGTTCGATGACTGTCTCGTCGCTGATGGGATCTGGCGTCGCCGCAACGGAGGAGTCCGGACGCGCCGGTTCGTCAAACGTGTGCCGGAGAACGGGGCGCAATTCGGGAGCCGCCTGCTCAGCACGCGCCGCGCGTTCGTTCATCGCCGCGATGGACGGCAGTACCGCCGGAGGTTCTGTCGATCGCATCTGCGGCGGGACATCTCGCGAAGCGGCAAGCGCCTCGACTGACGGGCGACGCGGGGCGTCGACGGGCGCGCTGTCCCCGAACGCCCGTGGCGCGGACAATTCGGCGCGTGGCGCGAAAGCCCGTGCCGACGCCGCGGGCGCAGGGGCCGCAGGCGTTTCCGCGACCTCGGAGGGCGCGGCGCGCGAAGGACGCGGGTTGATGGGCGTGCCGTGGTCGTCGGCGATGATGCGCCGGATGGAGGCAAGGATTTCCTCCATTGACGGGTCCGCCGCAGCGTCGTTCGAGCTGCGCTGATTGTGCAAGGAAGACGGAAGTGCGCTCATGGCCTCGGACCACCTAACCGCAGCGCCGCGCAGGACGCCGGCCTCATGAAACGAAATCTTCAAACTTCGCGGGCCGCCGGCGGCGAATCACGCGTGAACTACAATGGACGCGGGCATATCTCAGAGCAAGCGCAGGCCGCGCCAATGCTGTGGAAGGCTGAAACGGAGCCTGAAGCTCTCAGCGGCCGTCGGGCGTGCGCAGTCCAATCCACTTGCCCTTCACCTGGTCGAAGTGGATCGTGGGATCGTAATGTTGCACGGCCAGACCAAGCCTGTAGGCGTTAAGGTCGCCAACGGCCGACATCAGCGAGTATGAACCGACAACGCGTTCGCGCTGGGCGATCACGAGATTCACACGCGCATTGAGAAGCGCCTGCTGCGCGTTAAGGACATCGAGCGTGGTGCGCTGCCCGACGCGCGCCTCCTCACGCACGCCATTGAGCGCAATTTCCTCCGCACGCACGCGCGCCTGAGCGGATTCGATCAGCGGGCCGACGTTCTGCCAGACGCCCCACGCGGTCACCACCTGCGCGCGGATCTGCTCACGCGCGAGGTCGGCCTGCAACTGCGCCTGCCCCATTTGCTCCTTGGCCTGGCGAACGAGCGCGTACACCGCGCCGCCTTCGTAGATCGGAATATTCAGGCTGGCGACGACGCTGCCGGTGGTCGTGTTCAGCCCGGGCGTCTGGTTGTCCCAGCGCTGCGCATAGCTGCCCGTCAGGTTGACCGTGGGATAAAGCTGCCCCTCTGCGATGCGCACGGCCATGGCCGCCGAATCGACGTTGTGCAGAGCCGCCTGGATTTGCGGATGATTCCGCTGCGAGAAGGAAATGGCCGAATCGAGCGACTTCGGAACAAGCCGCACCAGCGGCTGCGCCGGAGACAGACTGCGCGGCGGCTCCCCGATGAACTGCCGGTAATTGGCGAGCGCCGCCTGCAGGTTCGACTGGGCGACGATCACTTCGGAATTGCCTTGGGCAAGCGCCGCTTCCGACTGCGCAACGTCCGTGCGCGTCACCTCGCCGACGTTGAAACGCTCCTGCGTCTGGCGCAACTGCTGCTCGAGCACCTCGACGTTATTGCGGCGCAAATTCAGGATCGCCGTGTCGCGCAGCACGTTCATGTATGCAGCGGCCGCATTGGCCAGCAGCGACTGTTCCGTCTGACGCATCTGCTCGCGCGACTGCAGGACCTGTGAATCCGCCTGCCGGACGCTGTTGATCGTCCGGTTGCCGTTCCAGACATTCTGCTGGATAGCCACGCCGTAGCCGCGCGGATTCGTATTGAGCGTTGAGGTTCTACCGTTCAGATCGCGCTCCTGGCGCGAAACGCCGGCGTCCGCGGTGCCGGTGATCGTGGGGCGGTACCCCGACATCGCGCGCGCAACGTTCTCATCGACGGCGCGCGTGCCAGCTCGTGCCGCGTTGAGTTCGGGGCTGAAGACGTAGGCCTTCGCGAGCGCGCTGGAAATCGTCTCGGCGCTGGCGAAACCTGGCGCAAGGCCGGTCAGGATCGCGCCAAGCGCGCACGCGCGAAGAAGATCGGACATGCGAGGCCGGAGAAATTTATCGTTCGCCGCCACCCCAGCTTCCAGCACGCACGATCTCCTGAACGCTCAAGCGTCATCAACGACGCGAACGAATTCTTTACCTTGATAGCGCATGCTACGCGCCGCCGCATCTGCGCCGTGGCGTTTTCTACAGGCATGACGCAAAAATGCGACACGGCGGAGCTGGCGCGTGCGGCTGAAGCACAAGCAAGAACAGCCGATTACCAGTCAACTCAGAATACGAACTCACGCGGCTTGGCAAAGGCCGGCAGCGTCCCGGCGGAAGCGCCGAAGAGCGCACGCGCGCCAACCGAATCGCCGGACCGGGTGAAAAGGACAAAACGGGACCCGGCGCGCGATCCTCCTGGCCCCGCCTCCACCGCCAAGAGGCGGCCCCCATCCGCAAGCCGGTCAAGCAGCGCCTTGGGACGTTCTTCGACAGCACCGTTGATGAGGATGACATCGAACGCCTCGCCGCCAGCCGGGCCGAGCGCGAGATCGCCGCGAACAGCCGACGCATTTTCGAGCTCCAGCTCGGCGAATGCGGACGCCGCCCGGGCGACGAAAGCCTCGTCCTCCTCCAGCGCCGTGACGGAGCCGGCAAGCCGCGCAGCGATCGCCGCGGAATAGCCCGCGCCGCCAGCCACATCCAGCACCCGGTCCCCCGGCTTGATTTCGGCCAGCTGAAGCGCGCGGGAGACAAACATGGGGGCCAGCAGCGCCCGCCGAACCACCGCACCGCGAACCTCGAGGTTCGCATCGCTGTAAATGATCGAGTCGTCATAGCCATCGGCGAATGGTTCGCGCGGCGTCGCAAGGACCGCCGAGAGTACGTCGACATTCGTCACATCGAATGTCCGCAACTGCCGATCCACCATCGTCCTGCGGAGTTCGGCGGAACGGGGTGAAGACAGATAGTCGGAAGCGCGCGCCATGAATCCTGTCCATCTTGAGCCGGCGAGAGTTCACGCCGCCGGCCCGGCTTATAGGGCGAAGTTCCCTGCCCTGTCCACGCGCCGCAAGGCGTTCACGCGCGCAATTGCTTCAGGTGCGCATTGCACTTGCTCCAGTAGCCTCCCCCTTTCTGGATCCAGCGCAGACCGCCGTTGGCGCCCGAAACCTTGTTGGCCTTGAATTGGTCAGCGCAGGTTCGCTGCCGGGCGAGCGTGGGCCTCTCTCCCGAATGGCGTGCAGAGACGGCGCTGGGGAAGACCGGATCGCCAGCCGCCGGGGATGCGGATTCGCCGGAGCGCGCGCTCCGGCTTCGCTTCCCGGCGCCTGTCGAGGTCGGCTCGCCCCCCGCAGTCTCCGCACGGCAACGTGCAAGGTACTGCGGCCAGGTCACGCCCTTCGCGCTTTCGACCGCGCGTACTGCGCGCCATTTGTCGCCGCACGACTTCATAATGTTCTCGCGCACCTCAGGCGACGCCGCCTCCTGCGACCGGGCGGGATTCGCGTTCGCGGCGGTGGCGGCGATGACGATCACGGCCGCGCTCATAGCTTGCCTTGGGTCGAACATGGGTCGGCTCCTGCACTCAAGAGTGAGAACAGAGCATGAACCATCCAAATGTTCAGGTCAAGTTGACGAACAGGCTACCGGGAAACCACGGCCGGCGCCGAGCCGCCTCCGTTCAGGGACACCCATTCATCCGACGCAAGGCGCGACTGACGCTTCACGAACCCATAGGGTGTCTCGCGCCACAGCTTCACCTCGTCCGTCATGTTATCCAGGATGTAGTCCCCGCGGTCGGTGTGGACCGTGAGCACCGCATGGCCGGCCCCGCCGAGTTCCGTCACCACGGTAACCAGAAGCGCCGAACGCGGCAGCCCAGCCGACACGAGCCAGCGTTGCTTCAGCAGGACGTAATCCTCGCAGTCGCCAACCCCTGACTCGGCATAGTCCCACCGCTCCTCGACGCCCCATTGCAGCATGTCGGTCGCGGGGGTGATCGCCGCATTCACCGCGGCATTCACGCTGAGGACGAGGTCGCGCACAGCGCCATCGAAGACGATCGTCTCGTGCTCAAGGAGTTCGCGGCGGCACTCCTGCGGATAACGCTCGCAGAAAGACAGCCAACCCAACGGGGCCTTTGCGCGAGCGCCTTCGGTATTGCGGACGGGCGCCATCGTCATGGACTCGGAGGGGAGATTCGCTGGCGCCATCGCGCTGCGCAAACCGATGCTGTCTCCAGCTGCGCCTGTCCCAGCCACGCCAAGCGCAATCAAACCCGCCAGAGCCGCAGCCCCCGCAAACCGAACCAACATTAGCGCCCCCGCTTTGTTGGTCCAGAAGTGGACTCAAAACGCGCCGAGAGCAAGACCTGAATAGCTACGCTTTCGCTTAAAAGACATTGTTGTTGCAGAAAGATTACGCTCACGCTGTCAGCGCGCCGCAACGCGGGGACCGCTTGCGAACTCGCCGATGTCGACCCACACGTTCTGGTCGTGCTGCGACTGGCGCTTGACGAAACGGTAGGGGCTCGCGGTCCATGGCTTCACGCCGTCGCGCAGGTTGTCGAGGACGAACTCGCCCTTGTTGGTCTTGACGGTGAGCACTGCATGGCCGTCGCCACGCTCGTCGCGCACTACCGTGACGAGCAACGCCGAGGCGGAAAAGCCTTCCTGAATCAGCAGCCGGCGTTTGAGAAGCACGTAATCCTCACAATCGCCCTGCCCGGTAGCGGGATAATCCCAGCGGTCGACGACGCCCCACTGCTCCTGATCCGATTTGGCGGTGATGCTTGAATTCACCCAGCGATTGATCTGCGAGATGCGCTTGTAGGCGGCCGGCGTGAGGTCGATGTCGGAGACGGCGATTGGCTGTCCGGCGCACTCGTTCTGGTAACGATTGCAGAACTCGAGCCAGCCGTAAGGCACCAGCGTGCGCTCGCCCACGGCGATGTAGCTCGACTTCAGCGCCTGCGCCTGCGCCGGCGCCTGAAGCGTGATCGAGACACTGGCGACGGCGAGTACAGTGGAGACGATTCTTGCGACCTTGGCGAACATGGCAGCCCCGCGTTTCAGTAACGCCAATTTCGCAGGGCCGATTTGCTGTGCGCATAAGGTATTCCGTCAGATTTGACGCAATTCCGTTCAGTTTTTCTTTCCGGCGAGGTCAAGTATAATGAAGCGTTCCCGCAATGCGGACAATTTGACGGAATTGACGCAAGCGCCTGACGCTAGGTCACTTCGTGACGCGCTGGAGGCGCCGCCGCCGCGCATTGGCGGGCGGCGTTGGCCCGAAGTATTAATACATGAGGGCGAAAGGCGCCGGAATACGGTTAACGCAGGCCCCGCCAACCTGTTAACGAGCCGAATCGTCCGCATCTCCTTGCAACAGCGGCCGCGGGCGGCCACATGCTGCAAGGGCTTCATTGCGCTTTAAGGAGAGGCGAACATGGACGTTCCCGCAGGGCGCACGCCGCAAACGCTCGATAGCGGCGCCGGCGAGCCGTCGGCTTTGACAGGGCCTGCGAAAATGTCCCCGGAGGACCGCGCGGCGTTGTCGGAGGCGGTTCGGCTTCTCGAGTACGAGAGCTTCACCGCCCGCGTGACCTACGCGCTGGGCCGCGGCGTGTCCGGCGTCGGGGCCTTCATGCCGGAAGCCGCACGCAAGCTCGCATCTAAGGCGGCCGCCACGGCGCTGAAGCGCGCCATGACCATCGCGATCTCGTCGCTGGATCCGGCGAAACCGCAACCTGCGAGTTCGCGCCTGCACAAGTCGCTCCTGACGGCCTCGGGCGCCGCTGGCGGCGCGTTCGGGCTCGCGACATTGCCGATGGAGTTGCCGTTCTCGACCATTCTCGTCCTGCGGGCCATCGCCGATGTCGCGCGCGCCGAGGGCGAAGATCTCTCACGGCCAGAAGCGGCGCTGGCCTGCATGGAGGTTTTCGCGCTGGGCGGGCGCACTTCAGTGGACGACCAGATGGACAGCGCCTATTTCGCCTTGCGCGCGGTGCTCGCGACAAGCGTGTCGGAAGCCGCGCGTCACGTCGCGCAGCATGGACTGTCCGGCGCCGGCGCGCCCATAATGGTGCGCCTCGTCTCGCAAATCGCCGGACGGTTCGGCATCGTCGTGTCGCAGAAGCTGGCGGCACAGAGCATCCCCGTCATTGGCGCGATCGGCGGCGGCGCCATCAATTACGCCTTCGCCGAGCACTTCATCGGGCTGGCGCGCGGCCATTTCACGGTGAGGCGGCTGGAGCGCGCCTATGGGCGCGAGGCCGTGCGCGGCGAGTATGACCGCCTCGCAGCGATCTGGCGCGCAAGTCGCGACGACGCGCATCGCGCCTGAGCCGCGTCTCGCCTGCCCGCTCCGGCTCGTCTATGTTCGCCGTTCCCCTCAAGGAACACGAACATGGAAACGCACATGGCTGGCAGGCCCTTCCCCGTTATCGCGCTTGAAGAACACTATTGGGACGAACAACTCGTCTCCCAGCTCACAGGAGCGGAAGGCAGCCGCTCCAAGCCGCTCCTCGACCGGCTTTATGACCTCGGCGAATTACGCCTGCGGGAGATGGACGAAGCTGGCGTCGACATACAGGTGCTCTCGCACGGCGCGCCATCCGGCCAGAAGCTGCCCGCCGACATAGCGCCGAAGATCGTGCGCGGCGTCAACGACCGGCTGGCGGCGGCGATAGCGGAGCATCCGACGCGATTTCGCGGGTTCGCCGCGCTGCCGACGGCGGCGCCCGAAGCGGCCGCAGACGAACTCGAACGCAGTGTGAAGGAGCTGAAATTCGTAGGCGCCATGGTGCATGGCCTCACGAACGGCGAGTTTCTCGACCTGCCGAAATACTGGCCGATCTTCGCGCGCGCCGAACAGCTCGACACGCCGATCTATTTCCACCCATCCTTCCCGCATCCCGACGTCACCAACGCGTATTACAAGGACTACATGGACGCGTTTCCGATGGTGATCCGGGCGGCGTGGGGCTACACGGTCGAGACGGCCACGCAGGCGATACGGCTCATACTCTCAGGCGTGTTCGACAAGCACCCCAACCTGAAGATCGTCATCGGCCACATGGGCGAGACGCTGCCCTTCCTGCTCTGGCGCATCAATCAGGCGCTGTCGCGCCCCGGCCACGAGCCGCTCGACTTCAGGGGCAAATTCAGGAAACATTTCTGGATCACGACGAGCGGCAATTTCTCGACGCCGGCGCTCGAATGCTCCATCGCCGAGCTTGGCCTCGATCGCATCATGTTCTCGATCGACTATCCTTTCGTCGCCAACAAGCCTGGCGTCGACTGGATCGACGGCTTGGCCATGAGCGACGCCGACAAGGCGGCGCTCGCAAGCGGCAACGCGAAGAAACTCCTGAAGATATGAACACAAGCGGCGCAGGCTTCACGAAGTCTGCTTCGACACGGCGAGAGCGGGCAGTGGCGAGGCATTCCGCCGTCCTCCACGGGGCGGCTAGACACTAGTCCTGCCAGCGCCTGGCGCGCCACTCCCAGGGCGCCTGGAACGACCCGCGCCACATGCCCAGGCGCGCGCGTTGCGCGCTGTCCTGCTCGGCGCGGTAGCGGCCATTGCTGAATCGTGGCCAGTCGAGCGCCAGCCCGTTTCGAACCAGCCAACCGGCGACATTCTGTCCGTCGGCTCGATAACAATCCGCGATCACGCGATTGTACTGATCGCGCGACAACGGAACGCAACGCGTGGGCCTCGACGACGCCAGATAGGCGTCAAGCCGATTGGCGGCGTCCGCCCCGCACCGCCACGCTGTCCCGCGCTCATCCGTGCACGTCTGACGCGATTCCGGCGCATCGATTCCGTTGAAGCGAATCGATTCTCCCGCGATGCGAATCGTGTCGCCGTCCACCACGGTCGCCCGGCCGATCAGGACCGCGGTCTTCGCTGCGGCTTCGGACTGTGAAGCGGAAAGCTCCGGCGCCTGCGCAAATCGCCAGACGACGAGGAACCCGACCAGGAAAGCGAGCGGCGCAATCGTCCTGCGGGAAAGAGCTGGACGATCCCAAGGCTTCCGCCCTTTCACGCGACTCCCCCATTGCAAATTCAATCGTATTTGCAATGTACTAGCCACTGTCCGAAGTTCAACCAAAGCCAAGCTTGATCGGGACGGTTCGGGGAGCCTTCCGAAGCTGAGCGGACGCGGCCAGAAAGCCCCGGCGCGACGCAAGCGGGGGCTCAACCGCCGGACCTCGACGGCACGCAAGCTGCGCGCGCGAACGCTGTGCCTACAGGTTTCTGTGAGGGAAGTATGGAGGCCTCGCCCGGAATCGAACCGGGGTGCAAGGATTTGCAGTCCTCTGCGTAGCCACTCCGCCACGAGGCCTCGGGCCGTGACCCGATGGCCCCGCTCATAGCAACCGGACCGCGCGCCCGCAAGGACGTTCACGACCTCCGCACACATCTGATCAAGAAGTGCGAAAACAGGCTTCCCAAACCCGGCGTGGCTTGTTATACGCCCACCCGTCGCTTCGGCGCGATCCCCGATAGCTCAGTTGGTAGAGCATTCGACTGTTAATCGAATGGTCGCTGGTTCGAGTCCAGCTCGGGGAGCCACTTTCTCGAAACGAATGACGTCCTAAGCGTACGCGAATTTGGCGGCGTCTCGTGACCGTCAGCCTGCTGCCCGAAAACGCGTCCTATTGGGCGAAGGGATTTTGCCAGCCGCCACGCGGCGCGCGCGGGGGATAGTTCCGGGACAGGTAGTCGAGCATCGCCGTCCTTTCCTCAGGCGTTGGCGGGTTCATCTTGTGGCGCTCGATCATCCATTGAATCGTTTCGTCCCACCGTTCGCGTGGCATTCCTTGCGCAGCGACGAGCTTGAAGGCGTGACACGCGGTGCAGCCATAGAATGTTTCGTCCCTCCCTGCTCCGGGGGGCAGGGATTCTATGTCCTCGACCTGAGGCTCGAAGGCCGCCGTTTGCGCCTGCCCAAGATTTGGGACGGTAAGAACGGCCGCGGCGAACGCCGCGGCCCTCATGATTTTTCTCGCTATCATCGCCAGATCAACCAATCAGCACGGCGATTCGGTGCATCGGGCTCCCGCCATAACCCTGCGGGTTCCAGTTGCCAGCGATATGGGGCTGAGCGCGGCCTTCGCTGTCCGTCGCACGCACCCATATTTCATAGTATCCGTCCGTCGGAACATTGACCGACGCCGTCCATCTCGCCCAATCGTACCGATTGCGCGGCGGCGTGGTTTTGGCCTGCGACCACGTAGCCCCGAAATCGATCGAAACATCCACGCGCCCCACGCCAACGTCGCCGTCCCAGGCAGCGCCACGCAAGGCTATCGACCGTGTTCCCGCCGGCATACGCGTCCCGTTGGAGGGATTCGTAATGATCCCGCGCACGGGCATCGATTCAAGTATCTTGAAATTGGAATCGTCTGCCTTGCCGCCCGGAACCATCGGACGGATCGGAACGCGATAGGATGTGCCGCCCATGCCGGGGCCATCATGCTCACGATCTCGGACCCAAATTCGCGTTAGCCATTTGTGGGAGAGCGATCCCGGCCATCCTGGAACCAATAGCCGAACAGGTCCGCCGTGAATGTTGGTGAGCGGTTCACCGTTCATAGCCCACGCGATCAACGTGTGTTGCTCCATCGCCTTCGGAATCGGCATTCCTCGGGAAATTGATGGGAGCTTCGCATCGCCGGAGAGATGCGGGTCTGATCCGTAATGACCCGTGTAGCGCGCGCTGTCCTTGAGACCAACCGCCCGCAGAACCTCGGACAGAGGCGCGCCGGTCCATTCGGCGCAGCCCGCTCCGCCGTTTGTCCATTGATTGCCGCGAGCCGTCGGCTGGAAAAAGGACCGGCCATTGCCCCCGCACTCAAGCACCATACGATATGAGACCGCCTTGAACCGCTTCTTCAATTCGCCGAGCGTGATTGAAAGCGGATTATTGACCTCTCCATCGATGGATATTTTCCAATTATCCGCGTCGGACACAGCCTCCGGGATTTGCCCATTGTTCCGGATAAAAAACTTCGAAAGAGGCGTCGTCTCATCATCTAGCAAATGTTCGGGAGTCTCAGCCACGAGCGGGCGGTCGCCCAGAACTGAAAGCCCCTCGTCCTTGCCTGGAAAGCGAAACGGCTCAGGCTTCTTGCCGCCTGACGTCGTTTGCGCGACCGCTGCAGGCGCAAGCCCTCTGGGCATCTGGGAGGAAAACGGAATGGCGCCGCCGACGGCAGCGCCCATGGCGGCGAGACCTGCGCCACCGAGAAATCCCCGCCGATTGGGGCCTGCAACACGCCCAAAAACCACGGCGTCTGCACGTTCGGGATCGCTGCTGTAAAGCTCGTCGATGGAACGCTCGATTCTCGTAACCATTGTTCCCTCCCTTATCTTGGGGTTTCCCCAATTAAGATGCTATTTCACATTCTCTTAATGTCAATCGAAAGCCGCCCATTGATTAGAAAGCCACCCACCAAGCGCAACAATATGAAGCGTGACCGCCGCGCGTTCTCAACTTTTCGAACGCCCTTCGATCTCCAGGCTCACGAGACGGGCGATCAGCGTCGCCGGATACAAGGCGCCAAACACCGACTCTAGATTTGACAGGGCGCGCGCCATGGGATCGACGGGCACAATGTCGCCAAATCCTGCAGTCGTGAGCGTAGCGAGGCTGAAATAGATGAGGTGCGAGGCATTGTCCGCGCTGTCTTCCACGACGAGTCCCGAAAACGCCTTCGGATTTCCGGCGCCGATGATCATGTAGAGGCAGGCGAAAACCATCGACACAAGAAGATAGAGAAAAACGGCGCCGACGATGCGATGGAATGTCACGCGACCGGGTCCGAACACCATACGGGCGACAATCCACGCCCACAGGCCGGAAAGCACGAGCCACGCGAACGCCGACAGATAAATGTCATAAACGGAGGGCTCTATCGTGCGCATCGCGACTGCAACCGACGCTATCGCGAAGGCGACGATCATAGGGAGCAGTACATAGATGCGCCCGTCGAGAATGATGGCGACGCCGATCATGCCCAGGATCGTCAGGCCGCCGATCACGTGAAAGGCGACGCCGCCGAGCGCAGCAAGCGGCGTGCCTATGAAAACCAGAAACCCGAGGAGACAGGCGAGCACAGTAATCAACCGCTCGCCGTGCTTTTCGTAAAGCGCCTCGCGCTTGGCATAAAACACCGTCGACATTCAGGCTCCCATTGCGGTTGTCTTTGAGGCGTCCGCTTGATCCGATCCATTGAGGGCGCGCAACGTCATGCGACGCTGGGCGATGAGGTATTCGAGCCTGCGCACGATCAAGTTGACCGCATTCGCCGGTCCATCGTCCACACGGCCGTCAGCAAGCTTTTCCAGCTCAATTCTCAGGATGAGGTTGATCGTCTTTTCCATGTCGCGCAGTTCGGCTTCGGACGCCTCGTCGAGGCGCTCCATCAAGGCATAAAGGCGCGCAAGCGCCGGCCCCTCGGGCTCTTCGACATCCTTCGCGAGGAAGCTGACCAGGGCGGCGAACAGCGACGTGAGCGCGCCCAGAGCCATCGACCCATACCAGATCAGGTCACCGTACTTGTCGAGCAACGTGGTTTCATCGCCATCGAAATAAGCCTGCGCGCCGGGATGGATAGGTATGAAGGCGTCCTTGTCCGTGCTGGGCGCCGCGATCTGGGCGAAAAGAGGATTTTGCTGTATGAGCGCGCGGCGCGCCGTGATGATCGCCTTGGCAAGATCGTTCACGATGCTTTCATCGAGCTTCGCATTTGCGACGAGATAGTAAGGCACTCGCAACGTCGTCATGTCGTCGTCGGGGATCGGCGGCGACCCGCGCAGAGTTCCCTTCGGCAGGTCGAAGCTTTCATAGGCCTTTTCGAGTTCCGCGATGGCGGCGGCGGAGTCGATGGGAACGATGACCATCCGGCCTTTCGGCATCCCCTGCGCCAGCACACGGATCGCAGACATGTATCGCTCCGTCAGCGGCACGACGGCGATGACGGCCTGAATTCGCCTGTGCCTGAACGCCTCGATGACTTCCGAAGGCAGAAGCGGCTTGAACACGCTCTTGTGCGTCACAAGGTCATATTCGCGCGACAGCGCTTCGACAATCTTCTGGTTTGGGTCGAGACCGACGACGCCGACCGTCTTGCCGCGCAGACTCGCCATGTCAGAGACCCCGGAGCCGGCCGGAGCAAGAATGAGCATCGCCGCATTGGCGATCGTGACGACGGTTCGCGCCTCACCGAGGTCGCCGAGGTCGGCGCGCACGACGGCGAGATCGACCTGCCCCTTGGCGAATTGCTCGGCCGCGCCGAGCGGTGTTCCGGCATCCACGACGCGCAGGCGAACCGGCGCGTTCGTCGCCGCCATGCGCGTTCCCAGTGCGCCAAGCAGCCGAACCGCATCGCCGTCAACGGCGCCGATCGCGACGCTCAGAATTTTCGGTCTCGTCGTGTAGTCGTAGATGAAATACCCGAGCATGATCGAGGTAGCGACAAAAAGGAGCACGACGCTCACGCGCATCCAGCGTGGCATGCGTTGCCTGAGCCCTTTCGCCGTCATCGACCCGAGCCTCCCCGCCCCCGCGCAGCGTATTGACTTTGCACCGCAAGGCAAGGCGGGACACGCGCCCCGCCTCGGTCATGGGCGTCGCGGCTTCAGCGGCGCCGCAATCGCGCCCACAAATTCAAAACGGTACGGATTGAAACAATCGGTGTCCGGCGCCGTTGGAGCGGCGGTGAGGATGCCAAAAATGGATCAACAAGGCGAAGGCGAACGCCGCTTTCAGCAACTGGCGGATACAGCGCCCATTCTGATGTGGCGCGCCGACGAGACGATGGCGTGCAATTGGGTAAATGGCGCCTGGCTGGGTTTCACGGGCCGCAACCTTGAGCAGGAGCTGGGATTTGGCTGGGTCGAGGCGCTCCACCCCGACGACCGGGACACATGCGTCGATGCGTACAAGCAGGCGTTCTCGCGCGGCAAGCCTTTCTCCCTCACCTATCGTTTACGCCGCGCCGACGGCGCGTTTCGCTGGATGCTCGACAATGCGCGGCCGATCATGAACGAACATGGAGAGATCGCCGGTTGCTTCGGTTCCTGCACCGACGTTGACGACATGGTTAAGGCGAACGAAGCCCTGCGGGAAGCATGGAGGGAGCGCGCCGAAGCAGTCGCGCAACGCGATCACCTGCTGCGCGAAGTACAGCACCGGGTCCGCAACAACCTTCAACTCATTCTCTCGATCATCGACATGCAGGCGCGGGCGGATCCCTCCAGCCGGACCGCGCTCGGTCTCGTCGCCGGTCGCGTGCGCTCCATCGCGAAGGCTCAATCGCTGCTTCTCGATCCAACCGGAAAGGCGCAGATCGACCTTGCCGAATATGTGCCCTCCCTAGCGCGGAACGCGCCGCCGGGCCAGCGCGTCGCCGTCGTCCGTCCTGACCACCCGCTATTGATGCCGCTGGCCCGCGCGGTTCCGCTTGGCCTGATGATCAATGAAATCCTTTCCTCGATGGCGGGCGAAGATGGCGCGCATCAACTGCGCGTAGCCGTCCACAGCGGCCCCAGTGAAACGAGCATCGAGATCGAGGCGCTGGATGCCGATGCGGACACAACTTTCTGCCACGAGGCGGAGTCGAAGCTCATGCAGCGATTGAGCGCACAGGCAGGCGCGCAGGTTCAAAGAGATGAGCGCAATCGAAAGGTCGTTTTACGGATCGACCCGCTGTGATCGCATATCGTCGATTTCCGATTGCTGAAGCGTCCCCGTTTGCCTAGGCTCGGCGCCATACGCGCGCCATGACTGCGCGACCGGGAGGATAGGATGAAAGCGTTGGCGGCGCTTGCCCACGGACTTGCCGTCGCTGCCGGGACAATCCTCTGCACGGGGGCCATGGCGCAGACGCCGTCGCAGATATCGCTCGTCATCGCGACGGGCGCTGGCGGCGGATATGATCTTTACGGACGCCTCGCCGCCCAGCACCTTGGCCGGTTCCTGCCTGGGCAACCCGCTGTCGTTGCCCGCAACATGCCGGGCGGCGGCTCGATCGTGGCGGCGAACTGGCTTTACAATTCCGCGCCGCGCGACGGAACCGCACTTGCCATCCTGCAGAACGGCACCGCCTTCGCGCCACTCTTCGGCGTCGCGCAGGCGCAGTTCGCCGGCGACAAATTCACCTGGCTCGCAAGCCTCAACCGGCTGGTGAACATCGGTCTTGTCTGGCATGAAACGCCGTTTGCCGACGTTCAGGACATATTCTCGCGGGAGATCGTGCTCGGCAGCAGCGGCGGCAACACAAGCACAATGCCGAACATCCTGAATTCGCTTCTCGGCACAAAATTCAAGGTCGTCGCCGGCTACAAGAGCACGAACGACGTGACGCTCGCCATGGAGCGTCGTGAAGTGGACGGGTTGCTCGGCACGTCATGGGACAGTTTCAAGGCGACGAAATCTGATTGGGTGCGCGACAGGAAGGCGCGCGTCCTGCTTCAGGTGTCCTTCGATTCGCACGCGGAGCTGGCTGGCGTGCCGAACCTCTCAAGCCTCGTGAAGCGCCCGGAGGATCGCGAGCTGCTTGAAGTCGTGCTGGCGCGGCAGATTTATGGGCGGCCCTTCGCCGCGCCGCCCGGCATTCCCGCGACTTCTGCAAAGGCCCTGCAGGAAGCCTTTCGTAAGATGGCCGCAGACAAGAACTTCCTTGCCGACGCAGACAAGCGGCAGGCCGAGATCACCTTCAACACGGGCGATGAGGTGAAGGCGCTCGTCGAGAAGATCTATGCCTCTCCGCGTCCTCTCATCGAACGCGCGATCGTAGAACTCAACAAGGCTGGCGAGTGAGCGTCCGCCCAGGCTCACGGCGCAACCGCGACCGGACATCCAAACGCTGCGGCAATTCGTAATCGGCTCATCCGACCCACCGCAGAGGAAATACGATGGCCCAGCCGGGCAGAACCGATGCGCCAGCCCTCGTCTGGTTTCGCGACGACCTGCGGCTTTCCGACCAGCCCGCCCTGCTCGCAGCCGCCAGGACGCGCCGCCCCGTCGTCTGCCTTTTCCTCCACGACGACGGCCAGTCTTGCGGGCGGGCGCTGGGCGGCGCGCAACGCTGGTGGCTCCATCATTCGCTGGCTGCGTTGTCAGCCTCGCTCGACCGGATCGGCGGACGACTCGACCTCGTCATCGCCGCTCACGACGAGCTTCCCTCCATTGCGCACAAGCTCGGGGCGGCGGAGGTGTTCTGGACGCGCCGGTACGATGCGCGCCAGATCGCCGTGGACCAGCGCGTGAAAAAGGCGCTGACGGAGGCTGGCGTGCGGGCCGAGAGCTTCAACGGCCAACTGCTTCGCGAACCGTGGGAGCTTGCCACGAAGACCGGCGGGCCGTTCCGCGTCTTCACGCCCTTCTGGAAGGCAAGCCTTGCCCTCGGCGACGTCGCCGCGCCCGCGGCCGCGCCCAGAAAGCTCGCCGCTGCGGACTGGCCGGCGTCAGCGCCGAAGCGCGTCATGCTCGACGACCTCAGGCTCCTGCCGCGGAGACCGGATTGGGCGGGCGGGCTGCGTGCGACCTGGACGCCCGGCGAGACAGGCGCGGAAGAGCGGCTTGCGGACTTCCTCGGGGGCGGACTCGCCCAATATGCAGACGAACGCGACAGGCCCGACAAGTCATCGACTTCCATGCTGTCGCCGCATCTGCGCTTTGGAGAGATTTCGGTCCGGCGTGTGTTGCACGCAGCCCGGCATCTGGAGGCGCAAAACCCGGAAATTGCGAAGAACGTCGCCAAGTTCGCCTCCGAACTCGGCTGGCGCGAGTTCTCCTATCATCTGATTTATCATTTCCCGGACTTCGCCACGCGCAACTTCCAGGACCGTTTCGACGCCTTCCCCTGGCGCTCGGACGCTGCGCATCTGGACGCCTGGCGTCGCGGGCGCACAGGCTACCCGATCGTCGACGCCGGAATGCGGGAACTCTGGCAAACCGGCTTCATGCACAACCGGGTGCGCATGATCGTCGCATCCTTCCTCGTGAAGCATCTCCTCATCGACTGGCGGGCCGGCGAGGACTGGTTCTGGGATACGCTGTGCGACGCGGATGTCGCCAACAATCCCGCCGGATGGCAATGGGTCGCCGGCAGCGGCGCGGACGCTGCGCCCTATTTCCGGGTCTTCAATCCGTTTCTTCAGGGGGAAAAATTCGACCCCCGGGGCGTGTATGTGCGACGGTTCGTTCCCGAGCTGTCGGATGTTCCCGACGCTTTTGTTCATCGCCCCTGGGACGCGCCGAAGGGGATGGTTCCCGCGAGCTACCCAGCGCCCATCGTCGAACATGGAAAGGCCCGCGAGCGGGCGCTGCGGGCTTTCCAGTCGCTCGGAGCGGCCGCGGAATAGCCGCGGCCCAGCGCGGTCAGTGCGTGCGGCCGAACAGCTTCTGCACGATGCGCCCGACCGGCCCCGTGAGGACCAGCGGCGCGTCGGTGACGGCGAAGCAAATGCATTCCTCCTCCGAATCGACGACAGGACTATGGTCGATCGATCCATCGGCTACGGCGATGTCGCCCCGCGCATAACGGCCAAGCGGGTCCGCGAAGGCGCCAGTCAGGACCAGGGTGATTTCCGATCCTTCGTGCGTGTGCTGCGGCAACCGGCGCCCGGCCTTGACGCGCAGGAGGCTGGCCGAGCCCCTGCCGACGTCGCCAAGGCGGCATTCCCTGACGCCCGGAACGACGAAACTCCAGGACACATCGTCGATCTCGCAACCGATAAAGCGCCGCAGCGGAGGCGGCAGCACCTGGAAACCGGCGGGCTCAAGCGCCGCCGGCGGTTCGTCGACGGTGTCGAAGATGGCCGCGAGCCGCGCATCCCGCCGCGCGAGAGCAGCAGCCGGAGCGCCCGCCGCGATCTCGTCGGCGACCGTGTTCTCGACCGCACGAACGAACCTGCGGTTCTCGGGCCTCAGCAGCAGATGGGACGCGACGAGCGCGTGACGCGCGGGGTCAAGCGAACCGGCGCCATACGACGCCAGGAGGTCGTCAACCGCGCGGGAATTATCAAGCTGGTAGTCTGTGCTGCTCACGTGTCCTGCCTCACTTGCCATGTGAGCCTTCCCGGGAAGCGCCGGGTGACGAGATTACGGCGGGACCCGGCCGGTGGATCACAAGGGCCCTGATATTCGCAAGGCTTGCGCCGGACCCACGCTCCACCTAGCTTGCCGCCGCGGAAGGGAGATTAAAACATGCAGTTTTCCGGGGACGTTATTGGAGCCGTCGGCCGCACCCCATTGATAAAGTTGCGCAAGGCCTCGGAGATAACGGGCTGCACCATTCTCGGCAAGGCGGAGTTCATGAATCCCGGCGGGTCGGTCAAGGACCGCGCCGCGCTCGCCATCGTCAGGGACGCCATCGCGCGTGGAGAGCTTCGACCAGGCGGCGTCATCGTGGAGGGCACGGCCGGCAATACGGGGATTGGCCTCGCGCTGGTGGCGAACGCGCTCGGCTTCCGGACGGTAATCGTGATTCCCGAAACGCAGTCGCAGGAAAAGAAGGACATGTTGCGCCTGCAGGGCGCCGAACTGATCGAGGTGCCCGCTGTCCCCTATTCCAATCCGAACAACTACGTGAAGGTGTCGGGACGCATCGCGGAACGCCTCGCGAAGGAGACGCCTGAGGGGGCCATCTGGGCAAACCAGTTCGACAATATCGCCAACCGGAAGGGACACATCGACACGACCGGACCGGAAATCTGGGACGAGACCGACGGCAAGGTGGACGGCTTCACCTGCGCGGTCGGGACGGGCGGAACACTCGCCGGCGTCGGCATGGCGCTGAAAGCGCGCAACAAGAACGTGAAAATCGCGCTGGCGGACCCGATGGGCGCAGCGCTCTATTCCTACTACACGACCGGAACGCTGAAGGCCGAGGGAACGTCGATCACGGAAGGGATTGGTCAGGGGCGCATCACTGCGAACCTGGTGGACGCGCCCGTGGACCTGGCCTTCCAGATCAGCGACGAGGAAGCTCTGCCTGTGGTGTTCGACCTTGCGCAGAACGAAGGCCTGCTGCTCGGCGGTTCGTCCGGCGTCAACGTCGCAGGCGCGATCCGGCTGGCGAAAGAACTCGGCCCGGGCCACACCGTCGTGACGATCCTGTGCGACTCGGGCGTGCGCTACGCCTCGAAGCTCTTCAACCCTGCGTTCCTGCGCGAAAAGAACCTCCCCGTGCCGGAATGGATGGAGCGCGAGGTCTCGATCGACCCCGGCCTCGTCTAGGCGCGTCCGGGGCAATCCCTGTAAAGCCAGTCGAGGCAGCGCCACACGTCCTCGTCCGAGCGTGCGCGATAGGCGTCGTTGCGCACGTCGGTTTCGACGCCACCGGTGTGGTAGAGATGAAACCACATGAAGCGGCTTTCGAGCTGCACGCGCGCGGTGCGTGTGAAGCGCGCCTTTTCGAACGCGGCGAACGCCGACGGATAGTCTTCGCCCCCCGCCTCGACGCAATCGGCGAAAACGATTGAGTCCTCGATAGCCATGCCTGCCCCCTGCGCCAGCGATTGCAGCGTGGCGTGCGCCGCATCGCCGATGAGGCACGCCCTGCCCTGCGACCAGCCGCGGCGCGGCTCGCGGTCGCCGATGGGCCAGCGGCGTTCGAGATCGAGCAGCCCGATCATCTCGCGCATGACCGGATGGGCCTTCGCATAAGTGCGCTGCAGTTCGGCGCGATAGCTCTCCACATCGCCCTTCTGCGAGAACGTGTCCGTGCGGAACACCGCGACGATGTTGAAGAGGCTCATGTCCCGCAGCGGGTAATGGACGATGTGGAAGCCCGGCCCGCCCCACAAGGCCACGTCCCCGAGCGGGAATCCCCCGGGAGCCTTCTCGATGGGAACGATGGTGCGATGCGCGACATAGCCAATGAGGCTCGGGTCGCTCTCGCCGAACATTTGCGCGCGGACGCTGGAGCGCAGCCCGTCGGCGCCGACGACAAATTCACCCTCCATCCGGCGGCCGTCCCGGGTCGCGATGACAACGTGGTCGCCGCGATCCTGGAATTCGCTCACGGCGGCGTTCTCGTCCAGCATGATGGCCGGATGCCGCTTGCAGGCCTCGACCAGAATGTTGTGGAGGTCCACGCGGTGGATCGCGACATAGGGCGCCCCGTAGCGTCGCCTGAATTCATCGTCCGTGCGGACGCGGGTGACGGGCTGGCCGTCGAAGGCGTCGAACATCCACACATTCTGCGGCAGCGTGGCCTTCGCGACGACCGCCTCGCTGACGCCAAGGCGGTCAAATGCAGGGAAAACGTTGGGGCCGAGCTGGATGCCATACCCGATTGCGCCGAACTGGGGCGCCTGTTCGAGGACGCGGACCATCCAACCTTTCTGAGCCAGGGCGATTGCGGTGCAGAGCCCGCCAATTCCGCCGCCGACGATCAACGCCGCGCCGTTCCTCTTCACTTCGTTTCCTCGCTTCGGGTTCGAACCTGACCCGGTAGCGAGTTACTCCCGAACCACCGCCTGTGTGAAGAGGAAAGGCGAAGCGCCTGCGGCGGTGTGGGGCCGTCTCGAGCCGATCAGCCGACGTGGAGGATCATCCAGCTGAATGCGCTGATCCAGGAGGCGAAGAAGAAGATCGGGGCGATCAGGTTCTGGCGGGCGGTGGTCATCGGTCGTCTCCTTTCGATGATTGGAGTATGCCGTGACGACCCCGGGGCGGGTGTGCTCTAACGCACACGAGGAAAGAGTTAGGAAACCATGACGGAAAACAATTCTATTCTAGCCTTGCCGCCCCCGCTCGTTTCAACCGACTGGCTCGCCGCGCGGCTCGGCCAGCCCGGCGTCGCCGTGATCGACGCCTCATGGTATCTGCCGGCCATGCAGCGGGACGCGAAAAGCGAATACGCCGCCGCGCATATCCCCGGCGCGGTGTTCTTCGACGTTGACGCCATCAGCGACAGATCCACCGACTTGCCGCACATGCTGCCCCGCGAAGCGGATTTCGCCGCGGCGATGGGGGTGCTGGGCGTCAGCGAGGACATGGAGATCGTCGTCTACGACGGCGCGGGCCTGTTTTCGGCGCCCCGCGTCTGGTGGACCCTGACGATCTTCGGCGCCCGCAAGGTCCACATCCTCGATGGCGGCCTGCCGCGATGGCTGGCCGAGGGACGCCCCACCGAAAGCGGAGAAGCCAACCCTGCGCCCGCCGCCTTCCGCGCCAGATTCGACCGCGCCGCCGTCGCCTCCTTCGAAGACGTGCGAGAGGCGTTGACGCAGCGCTCGGCGCAGGTGGCGGACGCCAGGCCCGCCGCCCGTTTCCGCGGCGAGGCGCCGGAGCCGCGGCCGGGCGTCTCCTCCGGTCACATGCCGGGGGCGCAAAGCCTCCCGGCATCCGACCTGATCGCTGGCGGGCGGCTCAAGCCGCCGGACGCGCTGCTCGCCGAATTCGCAAGAGCGGGCGTCGACCCGGACGCGCCGCTCATCACGTCCTGCGGCTCGGGCGTCTCTGCGGCGATCATCAACCTGGCGCTGGCCGCCGCCGGCAAGCCGCGCGCCCGGCTTTATGACGGCTCCTGGACGGAATGGGTGGTCCGCAACGGACCAATCCGTACCAAAGAAGGCGCCTAGAGCTTTGATATAAGGAGAAAAAAGCTGCCGTCAGGCTCGCTTTTTTCGAGGTGCTCCCCTTCACGCGGACGATGCCGGCGCTACTTGCGGGAACAAGGCTGGGCGGGCTCGAATAGGAGCGTCCGCCATGTGCGATTACTCCCTGGAAATGTATGCGTCACGCCCTGCGCGCGAGGGCGAAATATATCAGACGACGCGCTTCCCATCCGGCAGCATCGGTCTGGCGGCGGGGCGAGACTGCGGCACCGCGATCTGCGTCCAGTATGACACTCGCCTGTCTCTCGAGAACATTCCGCCGGCCGTTCGCCGGCCGCTTGGCCTCGGAGAAGCCGCCGACGCAACCTTCGTGCGTCTGGAGGCCGGCGCCTATCGCGATGGCCTTCGCTTCGACAACGGCAAGGAAATCAGCCTCCAGCAGTTGGGAACCGGCGTGCGCGTCACCATCCCCATCCTGATCGAACATACCGAACCGATGAAATTCACGCCTGAATTCGCCTGATCGAGCCCATGCCAAAGCGCGCGGGCGCGGACCCTCCGCAGCATCTTCGGCGGAGGGTTTTCCTTGCGCCCACACTTTCGGCACGTCTGCATATTTTTTAGTCGTTTTGCCTCTTTTGCTGCATGCGCCTGCCATGGCGGCGCCCTGTGCGCAAGCGCCCGCCGCCATTTGGTGGATAGAATCTTGGCATGCTTGCTGCTAAGACCGCTGTCGCGCCGCGACGTCCCGCCCGGGACGGAAAACGGCGCATCGGCGATCGGAGCAGCGGGCGACATGAAAAAGATCGAGGCCATCATCAAGCCGTTCAAGCTGGACGAAGTGAAGGAGGCTCTGCAGGAAGCTGGTCTGCAAGGCATAACCGTCACGGAAGCCAAGGGCTTTGGCCGGCAGAAGGGCCATACCGAACTTTATCGCGGCGCCGAGTACGTGGTCGACTTCCTGCCAAAGGTGAAGATCGAGATCGTCCTCAACGACGAAATGCTCGACAAGGCCGTGGAGGCGATCCGCAAGGCCGCCCAGACGGGCCGGATCGGCGATGGCAAGATATTTGTATCGAATATCGAGGGGGCGATACGGATCAGGACCGGCGAAACCGGCCCAGACGCGATCTAGCTCGCGACCTTGAGGAACGCAGAACTTCTCTACCCATCGACTTCGCAATACCAGAAAGGCTGAGACATGAAGACCGCCAAGGACGTCCTTAAGGCGATCAAGGACAATGACGTAAAGTACGTCGACTTCCGCTTCACCGACCCGCGTGGCAAGTGGCAGCATGTGACGTTCGACGTGTCGCTGGTCGACGAGGACATCTTCTCGGAAGGCACGATGTTCGACGGCTCCTCGATCGCCGGCTGGAAGGCGATCAACGAGTCCGACATGATCCTGATGCCGGACCCGACGACGGCGTGCATGGACCCGTTCTTCGCGGCCTCCACCATGGTCATCAACTGCGATATCCTCGAGCCCTCGACCGGCGCGCCCTACAACCGCGACCCGCGCGGCATCGCCAAGAAGGCCGAGGCCTACCTGAAGTCGACCGGCATCGGCGACACCTGCTTCTTCGGCCCGGAAGCCGAGTTCTTCGTGTTCGACGACGTGCGCTTCAAGGCCGATCCGTACAACACCGGCTTCAAGCTCGACTCCATCGAGCTGCCCGACAACATGGACACGGAATACGAGGGCGGCAACCTCGGCCACCGCGTCCGCACCAAGGGCGGCTACTTCCCCGTTCCCCCGATCGACTCGGCCCAGGACATGCGCGGCGAGATGCTCGCGGCGATGCAGTCGATGGGCGCCGTCGTTGAAAAGCACCACCACGAAGTCGCCTCCGCGCAGCACGAACTCGGACTCAAGTTCGGCACGTTGACGACGATGGCCGACCACATGCAGATCTATAAGTACTGCATCCACCAGGTCGCCCAGAGCTATGGCAAGACCGCGACCTTCATGCCGAAGCCGATCTACGGCGACAACGGCTCGGGCATGCACGTGCACCAGTCGATCTGGAAGAACGGCAAGCCCGTGATGGCCGGCAACAAGTACGCCGACCTGTCGCAGGAGTGCCTGTGGTACATCGGCGGCATCATCAAGCACGCGAAGGCGCTGAACGCCTTCACCAACCCGTCGACGAACTCCTACAAGCGCCTCGTCCCGGGCTATGAAGCCCCCGTGCTGCTCGCCTACTCGGCGCGCAACCGTTCGGCCTCCTGCCGTATTCCGTGGACGTCGAACCCGAAGGCCAAGCGCATCGAGGTTCGCTTCCCCGACCCGACCGCCAATCCGTACCTCGCCTTTGCGGCGATGCTGATGGCCGGCCTCGACGGCATCACCAACAAGATCGATCCCGGCGCGGCGATGGACAAGGACCTCTACGACCTGCCGCCGAAGGAGCTCAAGAAGATCCCGACGGTGTGCGGCTCGCTTCGCGAGGCTCTCCAGAACCTCGACAAGGACCGCGCGTTCCTCAAGGCCGGCGGCGTGTTCAACGACGACTTCATCGACAGCTACATCGAGCTGAAAATGCAGGACGTGATGCGCTTCGAAATGACGCCGCATCCGGTCGAGTTCGACATGTACTACTCGGTCTGATTTTCAGACCGCAGGTTTCAGAAATCACGAAGCCCCGGAGGAAACTCCGGGGCTTTCTTGTTACGCGCGCAGGCGGCGCCGCGGTCGCGCGCGCCCTACTCCGCCAACCACAGCGTCCGTTCGGACGGCAGCGTCACGTCTACGCGTTCGCCGTCAGCGAAGAGACTGTCGCCGGTCACGAACGGCGCGTCGATTGTGACGTCCGTGCCGCCGACGCGCACGGAATAGCGGACGATGGAGCCCAGGAATTCGCGATGCACGATTTCGCCTGACAATGCGCCGCCCGAGCCGACCGGCGCAACGGAGGCGTGCTGCGGGCGGAAGACGAGGCGCGCGCCACGGGGGGCGTCCGCAGGCGCGCGAACGCGCATCCCGCCATCGAGTTCGAACAGCCGTTCGCCGCCCTCCTCCACGAACTGGCCCGTAAGAATGTTCGCCGCGCCAAGGAACCCTGCAACGAAAAGATTGGCCGGGTGTTCGTATAATTCCATCGGCGTGCCCACTTGCTGCACGACGCCTTCACTCATCACGGCGATGCGGTCGCAAATCGTGTTCGCCTCTTCCTGGTCGTGCGTGACGAAAATTGTGGTGAGGCCCAGACGGCGTTGCAGGTCGCGCAATTCGCGGCGCACCTGCACGCGCAGCTTCGCGTCGAGGTTCGACAGAGGCTCGTCGAGCAGAAGCACTTTCGGTTCGATGACGATTGTGCGGGCCACCGCGACACGCTGCTGCTGGCCGCCCGATAATTGCGAGGGTCTGCGTTCAGCGAGATGCGTAAGGCCGACGATCTCCAGCGCGGCATTGACGCGCTTCTCGATCTCGGCGCGCGGCAGCCTGCGCTCTTCAAGACCGAATGCGACGTTCTTGCGCACGGTCATGTGCGGCCACAGCGCGTAGGACTGGAACACAAGCCCCACGTCGCGCTTCCACGGCGGAAGATTGCCGACGTCCTCGCCGCCGATGCGAACGGAGCCCGTGTCGGCGGTGTTGAATCCCGCGATGAGCCGCAGAAGCGTAGTCTTGCCGCAGCCGGACGGCCCGAGGAACGCAAAGAATTCTCCCGGCTGGATTTCGAGGCTCACGTCCTTGAGGACGTGGTTCTTGCCATAGGAGAGGTTGAGGTTGCTGATCGAAACGCCCACCGCGCGCTGTTCGCGGACGGATTTCGGCGCGTCGAGCACGCTTGCCTGCGTCATTGGTCGAGCCCCCGGGATTTCTGGCTGCGCTCCACGAGCACATGCGAAAGGTAGGTGCAGATCGCGACGAAGACGACGGCGACCACGCCCAGCGCCGCGCCCGCGCCGCGACCGGCGGCAGATTGCATGAAGACATAGATGCCGTAGGCGAGCGGCGCGTCGGCGTTCGACTGCACGAGCATCAGGGTCGCGGACAGTTCGACCGCCGCCGTCGCGAAGCTCGTTACGAAGCCGGCGAGCATACCGCCCATCATCAGCGGAATGAGCACGCGGCGCATGGTGCGACCCTTTGTGGCGCCGAGATTTTCGGCCGCCTCTTCGAGCGACACCGATATCTGCTGGAGCGCGGCGAAGACCGCGCGCAACGCGTAAGGCAGGCGGCGTATGGCGAGCGCCAGAACGATCACGAACCAGAAGGTCGCGAGCGGCGCGCCGTTCGGCAGCGTCACGTCATAGAACGTGCGCAGATAGCCGATGCCGATGACGACGCCCGGCACGGCAAGCGAGGCGGTCGCCGCCCAGTCGAGCCAGTGGCGCCCGATGAGCTTGGTGCGCAGCACGAGATAGGCGATGGCGCTGCCGATCACGACGTCGATGCCGGCGGCGAGCGACGCATAAAGCAGCGTATTCTTGATGTAGACCCAGGAGTCGTCGAACACCCGCGCGTAATGCGCCACCGTGAACCCGTCGGGCAGCGGACTGAACGACCAGACAGTGGCGAAAGACAGAATCAGCAGGCCGACATGCGGCATCAGCACGAGGGCCAGAAGGAAGATCACGACGCTGTAGGCGCCGAGCGCGCCAAGCGGCGTGAGCTTGCGGCGCGAAAGACCGCCGCCGCCGCGCTGCACCGTCGCGTAGTCCTTTCCGTGCAGGGATAGCGTCGTCAGCCAGACCGCCAGAACGGACGTGATGATCAGCACCACCGAGATGACATATCCCATCGGGTCGTCGATGCCGATGGAAGTCACGCGCAGGTAAGCCTGCGGCGCCAGCATGTCCTTCACGTTGAGCAGGAGCGGCGTCGCGAGGTCGTCGAACACCTTCACGAAGACGAGCGCCGCGCCCGCGACATACCCAGGCATGGCCAGCGGAAACACGATGCGGCGGAACAGGCGGAATCCCGAGCAACCCAGGTTCTGCGCGGCCTCCTCCATGCTGCGGTCGATATTGCGCAGAGAGACGGACAGGTTCACGAGAATGAACGGGAAGTAGTGTAACGCCTCGACGAAGATGACGCCGGACAGGCCTTCCATGAAAGGAATCTTGAAGCCGAAGTAATCGTCAAGAAGCAGGTTGAACGTGCCGTTACGTCCGAACAGCAATTGCATCGCCACGGCGCCGACAAAAGGCGGCATCACAAGCGGCAGGAATCCCAGCGTCTGGATGATCAGCGCGCCTTTGAAATCGAACCGCGTGGTGATGTAGGCGAGCGGCAGAGCAATCGCAGACGCCCAGGCGACCGTCATGACGGCGACATAGATCGAGTTCCATGTCGAACGGAGGAACAGGTCGTTGTTGAAGAAGTCGTAGAAATTGACGAGCGTGAATTCGCCCGTGCCGCGCTCGGTGAAGGCGACGTAGACAACCGTGACGACGGGAACGACCAGAAAGAAAATCAGGAAAAGGGCGATGGCCGCGGCGAGCGCCATCTGGCCGGGCGTCGCGGACATGCGCCATGCGCGCAGCGGCGTTGAAATGGCGGTCAACGTACAATCCTTGAGGTGGATCCTGTTGCTTGGTCCTCCCCCTGGTCGGGGAGCAGGCGCTGCGAAGCGCCCGTTGAGGGGCTGCTCGATCCTGCGGAAATTCAGGCGGCCCCTCAAGTGTCCCTTGGACGCCTCCTCCCCGCAAGCGGGGAGAAGGTCACAAGCGTAGCGGCCGCGCTCTAGCGCGCCAGCTTCAGCGCCTCCTCGGCCTTAGCCTTCGCCTGCGCGTATTTATCGCGCGCGAAGCTCGCCCATTGCTGTTCGAGTTCGGCCTGACGCGCGCCCTTTTCCTTGCCCCCGGTGAAGGCGGAACGAATCTCCTGGCTCGACGCCTGCGCCTCCGTGATGGGCATGGCGGCGATCAGATCACGCGCTTCCTTCACGAGCGCGCTCGCCTTGGGGTTCGCCTTCTTGGCGATCGCAGCCTCGGCGTCGTAGATCGCCTTGGTCGCGGCCTTAAGTCCGTCGAGCTGGAAGGAGATGAGCTGGTCGAACACCACGTCCACGGCCGCCGTGCGCGCTTCGGACCTGTCCACGTCGAACAGCATCATCTTCTGGAACTGCGGGTCCTTGAACGGATTCGGATAATCCTTCGGCGCCTTCGCATAGACGGCCTGATTCACCGGAAGACGGCGGATGCCAGGATCAAAAAGGACCTCCTGTCCGGCGGGCGACAGCAGGAATTCAATGAAGGCCTGCGCTCCTGCGGCGTTGGGCGCATTCGCGACAATGCCGATGTTGGCGGGCACGACGGTCGTCACGCTCGGATAGTTGAACTTCACAGGGAAGCCCGCCGCCTGCGCGGAAAAGGCGAAGAAGTCGATCACGATGCCGACGCCCACCTGCCCGGAGTTGACAGCTTCCGGAACGCCGAAGGAGCGTTCGGTGACGTTACGGAAATTACCAGCCATTTCCTTGATGGTGCGCCAGCCCTTGTCCCAGCCTTCGCCCTGCAGGATCGTCTCGATGGTCAGGTGCGTGGTGCCCGAACGCGACGGGGCGGCGATCGTGACGTGATCGAAGAAGACCGGTTTGGCGAGGTCCTGCCATTCCTTCGGGTCCGGCAGGCGGTTCGCCTTCGCATACCGCTCGTTCCACATGATGCCGTAGCCGGAGGCCGCAAAGCCGAAGTAATAGCCATCGGGGTCATTGATCGGATAGGAGCCGACCTTCTCGGCGATGCCTGTCGCCTTCGGCTTGTATTGCTGCAGCAGCTTCTTGTTCTTGAGCACTTCGAAGGCGTCTGGCGCCGAGGCCCACATCAGGTCAATCTGATTGTTTCCCTTCGTCTCCTCGATGAAGCGGACCGCGGCGTTCGTGTTGCGGTTCTGGACCTCAAGCGTGAGGCCCGGATTGGCCTTCTCGAACGCGCGCTTGAATGGATCGGTGACATCCTTGGCGAAGGACGTGACGACAGTCACCTTCCCAGTCTGCGCCGACGCCGCGCCTATTCCAAGGGCGGCCACGATCGCGGCGGCTGCCGCCAACGGTCTCCACATACTTCCCTCCTCGTTTTTCCGGATCCTGCGAGCCGGCGTGCAGGCACGTTGGCACAGCGACGCCGGTCGCACAATCGGATGGAGGGATGACACGCGAATGAAACAGAAAGGGCTCGGCGCCCCTTCGCGCTACCGGGACGGGGTCAATAAATCGCCAGCGCGAGTCCGGCGACGCAGACGAGGCTGACGACAAACAGGGCGGGCGCGGGAGAGCGAATGCGCGATGCTTCTTCCTCGGGGGCGGCGGCGACGGCGTAACCCGCGGCGTCCGCGGCGCGGCGCAAGAGAAGCATGGACCGGGGCGGCTGGCGGGTGGAGCGACTGGCCTTGGCGTTCATTCTGACGGTCTCGCTTTTCATCGCCGGGGTAACGCCCAGGCTGGCGTCATGTTCCTCCCCTTTGATGACAGGATCTTCACACGCAATTTCTTATGGCCTCGTTTATGCCTCTGATTAACGCCCGATCACCGGAAAGCGTGGAAATGTTTTCGTTCCGTTCACGTTCTGCTTGCAATCGGGCGCCGTGGCGGCGATAAGCGAATCGTTCCCCAAATGAGCGGATGAATGGCTTCCAACGGCGATCTCTTCGGCGGCGGCGCGGCGCGCAAACAGCCCGCAGCCAAGGCACAGACTTCCTCCCGCAAGACGCCCGAACCGGTGCGCGGCACGCCGGGCGAAGCCGGCTACACGGCCGCCTCGATCGAGGTGCTCGAGGGCCTGGAGCCCGTCCGCCGCCGGCCGGGAATGTACATCGGCGGCACGGACGAGACCGCCCTGCACCATCTGTTCGCGGAGGTTCTCGACAATTCGATGGACGAGGCGGTGGCTGGCCACGCCACCTGGATCGAAGTTCTGCTCGAGCCAGGCGACTGGCTGACGGTGACCGACAACGGCCGCGGCATTCCGATCGACCCCCATCCGAAGTTTCCCAAGAAGTCGGCGCTCGAAGTCATCATGACGACGCTGCACGCGGGCGGAAAGTTCGATTCCGGCGCCTACCAGACGTCGGGCGGCTTGCATGGCGTCGGCGTGTCGGTCGTGAACGCGCTGGCGGCGCGCCTCGATGTCGAGGTTGCGCGCGGCCAACAGCTCTACACGCAGAGCTTCGAGCGCGGCGTCCCGGTCACCAAGCTCAAGGACATGGGCCGGGTCCACAACCGGCGCGGCACGCGGGTTCGCTTCCAGCCCGACCCGCAAATCTTCGGCGCCGGAGCGCATTTCAAGCCTGCCCGGCTGTTCCGCATGGCCCGCTCGAAGGCCTATCTGTTCGGCGGCGTCGAGATCCGATGGAAGTGCGACCCGTCCCTGCTGAAGGACGATTCGACCATCCCCGCCGAGGCGGTGTTCCGCTTTCCCGGCGGCCTGCGCGACTATCTGGCCACCGACATCGAAGGCAAGGATACGGTCGTCGACAACGCCTTCTCGGGCAAGGTCGAGAAGCCTGGCGGGCACGGCTCGGTCGAATGGGCGGTCGCGTGGCTGTCGGAGGATGACGGCTTCGTCCACTCCTATTGCAACACGATTCCGACGCCGGACGGCGGCACGCACGAGGCCGGCCTGCGCATCGCTCTTCTTCGCGCCCTGAAGGACCACGCCGAACGCATCGGCCAGTCGAAGCGCGTGGCGAACGTGACGACCGACGACCTGATGAGCGGCTGCGCGGCCCTGATCTCCGTCTTTATTCGCGAACCGGAGTTCCAGGGCCAGAACAAGGGCCGGCTGATGTCGAGCGAGGCGACGCGCCTCGTGGATGGCGTCCTGCGCGACGCGTTCGACCATTGGCTCGCGGATTCGCCGACGCAGGCGAACAAGCTGCTCGACTTCGTGATCGAGCGCTGCGAGGAGCGCCTCCGCCGGAAGGCGGAGAAGGACGTGGCGCGCAAGACGCCGGGCCGCAAGCTGCGCCTGCCGGGAAAGCTCGCGGATTGCTCGTCCAACTCGCCCGAAACGACCGAACTTTTCATCGTCGAAGGCGATTCCGCGGGCGGCTCCGCCAAGCAGGCCCGCGACCGCGCCACGCAGGCCGTGCTGCCGCTGCGCGGCAAGATCCTCAACGTCGCCTCGGCGACGCGCGACAAGCTCGCGTCAAACCAGCAGATAACCGACCTCGTGCAGGCGCTTGGCGCGGGCACCGGCGCGCACTTCCGCGAGAACGATCTGCGCTACGGCAAGATCATCGTGATGACAGACGCCGATGTCGACGGGGCGCACATCGCCTCGCTGCTCATCACCTTCTTCTGGCGGCAGATGCCGAAGCTCATCGAGGGCGGAAAACTCTATCTCGCCGTGCCGCCCCTCTACAAGCTGACGCAGGGGCCGAAGACGGCGTATGCGCGCAACGACGCCCACAGGGCCGAACTGATGAAGTCATTCTTCACGGGCAAGGGCAAGGTAGAGGTGAGTCGTTTCAAGGGCCTGGGAGAAATGCTTCCAGCGCAACTTAAAGAAACGACCATGGACCCGCGCAAGCGGACGTTGCTGCGCGTCGCCGTGCTGCCGGAAGATCGCGAGGCGACAGCCGACAGCGTGGATCGTCTCATGGGCAACAAGCCCGAGGCGCGCTTCGCCTTCATCCAGGAGCGGGCCAAGTTCGCCGCCGAACGCGAACTCGTCGACATCGTGTGAGACGCGCGAGGGCGCGCTTCACCGTCAGCAGGCTTGATATCGGATGCCGGGATACGCCTCCCGCGAACACGGCGTCCCCGACCGGAGCACGTGGAAGCGCGACGCGCGAGTTCGCGGCGCAGAATGCGAAGCCCGGCTCCCGTGATCGGGATAAGAGCCTGAAAAGGCGAATATTTTCTTTTTGGTCCCACCGCCCACGCCGCTCCGCGAGCCATCAAGCCGCAGGAGAAAATACCTGATTGCGCGGCAATTATGCTGCGGCGCCGCGCGATTCTGGTTGACTTTACGCAGTATCTGCATATGTCTCGCTTCGGTGATGCAGAGGCCCGCGCGTGCCCGCCGCCCGTTCCGTCGCAATACTGTGGCGTAATTCTCCCGATCAGACGCGTAGATGGCCCGCCATCAACAAGCGACTCGCGCTGACATGCGCGCCGCGACCGCCCAACGGGGCTCGGGCCATACGAAGGCCGAGGAATGTCTTTCAAAGAACTAGGACTGAGCGACAAGGTGCAAGCGGCCGTGGAGGCCGCCGGTTATACGGAACCGACGCCGATCCAGGCGCAAGCCATCCCCCACGCTCTCAAGGGCCGGGATATTCTCGGCATCGCCCAGACGGGCACCGGCAAGACAGCCGCATTCACGCTTCCCATGCTCTCCCGGCTCGAAACGGGCCGCGCCCGCGCCCGGATGCCCCGGACGCTCATTCTGGAGCCCACCCGCGAACTGGCTGCGCAGGTCGAAGAAAGCTTCGTGAAGTACGGGGCCAACCACAAGCTCAACGTCGCCCTGCTGATCGGCGGCGTCTCCTTCGGGGATCAGGAAACCAAGATCATGCGCGGCGCCGACGTGCTGATCGCGACCCCGGGCCGCCTTCTGGATTTCCATGAACGCGGCAAGCTTCTCCTGACCGGCATTGAGATCCTCGTCATCGACGAGGCGGACCGGATGCTCGACATGGGCTTCATCCCGGACATCGAGAAGATCTGCAAGCTCGTGCCGTTCACGCGCCAGACCCTGTTCTTCTCGGCGACGATGCCGCCGGAGATCACCCGCCTCACCGAGCAATTCCTGCAGAACCCGGTGCGCGTCGAAGTCGCCCGCGTCGGCACGACCGCGGCGCTCATCAACCAGATTTTCGTCGCCACCCACGGCGGCGGCGCCAAGCGCGAGATGCTGCGCAAACAGCTTCGCGAGCAGCCCGACTTCCGCAACGCGATCATCTTCTGCAATCGCAAGCGCGATGTCGCTATCCTGCACAAGTCGCTCACCAAGCACGGCTTTTCCGCTGGCGCCCTGCACGGCGACATGGACCAGCCCGCCCGCATGGCCTCGCTCGACGCCTTCAAGCGCGGCGATGTCGCGCTTCTCGTCTGCTCCGACGTTGCAGCGCGCGGCCTCGACATTCCCGACGTCAGCCACGTTTTCAACTTCGACGTGCCGATTCATCCGGACGATTACGTTCACCGCATCGGCCGCACGGGCCGCGCGGGCAAGTCGGGCGTGGCGATCACGCTCATCACGGACGAGGACAGCAAGCACGTCGCGGCCATCGAGAAGCTCATCAAGCTCGATGTGAAATGGGAAGGCCCGAAGCTCGAGGAACTCGGCGATGCGCCGGTCGAAGAGCGCCGCTTCCGTGGCGACCGCGAACGCTCGGGCCGTCGCGGCGAGCGCGGCGGACGCAGTCGAGAGGCGCGCGGAGGTCGTGAAGGGCGCGGCGAGCGCCGCCCGCGCCGCGAGGAGCCCGTCGAGGCCGAAGCGCCGCAAGCGGAGGTCGTGGAAGCCGTCGCGGCGGAAGCGCCTGCGCCCCGTTCCCGCCGCCCCGCGCGCCCGGAACGTCAGGAACGCCCTGTCCGTCAGGAACGCTCGAACGAGCGTCCGCAGCAGGAACAGCGCGCGCATGGTGGTCAGCGCGACGTTTCCCGTCCCCGCGACGAGCAGCGCCGCCGCTACCGCGACGACGATCTAGGCCCGCCCGTCGTCGGCATGGGCGATCACGTCCCCTCGTTCATGCTGCGCCCGGTTCGCCTGACAAAGCCCACGCGAAAGCAGAACGAACAGATCCCGGTCGCCGCCGAAGAGTGAGCTTGCGCTGGCTCGCTGAAGGCTGACACTGGCGGCGATGACCCTCATCGCCGCCTCCAGGTCCACCCGATATTCGGTTCGCCCCCGCGCCGGCCTCGTCTGGCTGGCACCCTTGGCCGCCCTTTGCGTTTGCCTACCGCTCGCGACGTGGGCGGTCGCCATCGCTCTGTTCGGCCTCCCGCACGTCCTCATGGAGATGCGCTATGTGGCGCATCGCTTCGGCGTCCGGCTGCGCTCGCTCGCATGGCTGCTCGGCCCGCCTCTCCTTCTGGCGATCGCAGCACGCGCCGCGACTGCCTTGCAATTGATTTCGCCGGAACGCTCCGGAGCCGTGGAACTCGTCAGCGGCGCGTCGCTCGCCCTTGTCGCCGTATGCGCAATGAAGAGGCGGCGCGCGACTGGCGCTCTCCTGGCCGCGGCAATCGTCGCCGGAGCCTATGTCTCGGCGCCGGCGACCCTCCTGATCCTCGCCCTCCTCCACAACTTCACGCCCGTCGCACTCCTGGCGGACGCCGCACCAACCGGCCGGAAGGCCGCGACGGCGTTTCGCGCCGCCGCAATCTTTCTCCTGCCGCCGCTGGTCCTGCTGACGGGACTTCCCTTTGCGCTGCTCGACACAGCCGGATGGACGGCGCCGCACTGGTCGCCCTTGCCGGCTGGTCAACTCGACACCGCGATCGCGGCCTATGTCCCGCCGATTTTCGCGCAGCGATCATGGGCGCTCGACGCCTTCTCGGCGGCCGTGATGGCCCAGTGCCTGCACTATTACGCGACGATCCGGGTACTGCCCGCCATGACGCCGCCGCATCCGCGCGACCGGTTTGCAGTCATCGCCTTCGCATTCACATCCGCGATTCTGACAGGCGCGTTCGTCATGGACTACGCGACCGCGAAGACGGTTTACGGAATTGCGGCCCTCGCCCATGCCTGGATCGAGATTCCGGTCCTGCTGCTCGCGCTCGATGCGGCTTACGACGCGAACACCAGTCCGGCGGCGAAAGAAGCGCCATTCGCCGACAGAGATAGCGCCAGCGCGCGAGCAGCCGAAGCCGGCAACGCCATCACATAAAGAACAGCTTCAACGACCACAGCGCCGAATTCGGCTGTCGCGGCCGCGGCGTAGTAATCGAGAGACGGCGCACCGTTGAGGACAAACGCCCAGACCGCCCAATGGGTCGTCAGCGTTGCGGCGGCGGCAATAAGCGCCGCACGTCGTGCGGAGCCCCATGCAAGCGCGCCCACGGCTAATGCGGCGACGAACGCCTCTATCTGCATCGACAACGCAAGGGCCTCGATCTGGCTCATGGCCCAAGCTATGCTCCCTAGCGCGCCAGTATGAAAGCCTCGCGATGAAAGCCGCCGCCCTCCTCCTGCCGTTCGCCGCCCTCCTTCCTGGCGCGGGCGCCGCCCACGCCGATCTCACGCCCCCGCCTTCGGCGCGGTACAGGCCCTACGCGGAAGCCATCCAGAAGTACGGATACGATTGCCCCGCCGTCGTGCTGCGGCAGGACCTGACCTTTGGCAAGGAGTTCGACGCCTACAAGCGAGCCGGCGGCTACGGATACATCGTCAGATGCTCCAACGACCGCTTTTACGCGATCGGAGTCGACAGGCGCGGCCGCATCGCGCCAAGGAAGGACATGGTCAGTCCCGCCGGCTGAGCGGGCCTGACCCTGACGCAATATCCTTACAGTGTCTTTCGCCGCCGGCACGGCTGCAGGATGTCGAGATCGGGATTGTAGACGGACGTTTGGACACGCTGCATTCCAAGCACGGTATGGAACACGTTGTCGTGCGAGAAATGACCTTCATGGGCGAGGTCAGCGATACAACCGTTATCGATCGCGAGCGAACCGAACACGCCTTGAGAGAACCACATCAACATCGGCACATGCGTCTGCTGCACCGGCGCCATGAAGTAGGGCATCGCATGCAGATAGACGCCGTTTTCGCCAAGCGACTCCCCGTGGTCCGCAACGTAAAGCATCATCGTGTCAACGCCATCCTGCTTGCGCAGCAGCGCGACAAGTCTTGAGAGGACAAAGTCTGTATAGGCGATCGTGTTGTCGTAGCTGTTGACGATCTGCTCGCTCGTGCACTTGGAGAATTGGGAGGTTTCGCAAACGGGCTGGAAGCGTGCGAACGCCCCGGGCACGCGCTTGAAATACGCCGGTCCGTGACTGCCCATCATGTGAAGCACAATGACGCCGCCATTTTGCATGGCGGCGATTCTCTGTTCGAGTCCCTCAAGCAGTATCTCGTCGTGGCATTCGCCATCCCCGCAGAAGCGCGCGTCCTTCGAATCCGTCAGCGTTACCGTTGGAATGCGCGCGCAGACGCCCTTGCAGCCGCCCTGGTTCTCGATCCAGAGAACGTCAAGTCCGGTGCGCCTGACGAGGTCGAGCAGGTTTTCGCGACGCTGGAAGGCGGCAAGCGAGTACCTCGATCGCCCAAGACCGGAAAAAATACAGGGCACCGACACGGCGGTGTCGGTGCCGCAGGACGACACGTGCGGGAAAGGAATAAGATCGGGTATCTTTTTCAACTCGCGGTTCGTGTCGCGGGCGTATCCGAAAAGCGAGAAATTCTCCGCACGCGCGGTTTCCCCGATGACGAGGAGGGTGACCAGCGGCCGCCCATCCGGAGCGGGCGCCGGTTCTAGTCGCGCGTCAATTCCGATCGGCGCGACCGGCCCTGAGTAATGCCGCAGGGACCGTAGCCCCAACTTGCTCGCGGCCATGACGACATTCGCAGGCGTCGACTTGAAGACAACATCCTTGTGCTCGCGCATCACGGAGAAATAGGCGCCGGAGAAGACCGCGAAGTTGACGCCGACGACCGCCAGCGCCGTCAGGCCTCCTTTGAGATTGCTGCGCAGAAGCGGCTTCCACGCCGGCCAGTCGATGCGCGCGAACAGGATCAACGCCGCCGGAACGACACCCAGCACGAACACGCGCATCACAAGCGCGAATGTCGTAAGGTCGCGCGCCTCGGCACTGTCCGTCTGAAGCACGTTGCGGATCATGTTCACGTCGATGACCGCGCCGTACTCGCCCATGAAGTGCGATGCCGCGGCCGCAACGACGATGAGCAGCGCGGAAACAACTTTCAGGAGGAAAGGCAGCGAAAGGAGGCGCAGGAAGAAATAGTAGGCCGCCACCTGAAAGAGCGCGAAACTGCTCAGGAACAGCCAGTCGGCTAGCCCGCGCGGCTCCACCACGCCATAGAACTGCGACCAGAGCGTCCCATTCAGGGCGAGGACGATGAAAAGGGAGACTGCGGCGCTGAGAGCGCCCGGTCCAATTCCCGGAAGTCTTGTCATTAGCCGACGCCCTGCCCGACCCCGACTCATGCGGTAGTAGATTTACGGACAACGGCTAAGCCTGAAGATTGTGTCACAATTGTGCAAGGCTACAACCGACACCGTCACCCGCGTCAGGACGCCGCATCCTCCGAAACAGGCGTTATGGCGACGCTCTCGCCGCATCCGCAGGCCGAGGTCTGGTTCGGGTTATTGAAAACGAAGCCGGATGAGAGTTTTTCCGTCCGGTAATCCATCTCGGTTCCAAGAAGGAACATCACTGCCTTTGGATCGACGACGATCTTTACGCCCTTGTCCTCGACGACCTCGTCGAACTTCGCGATCTCCTCGGCGAAGTCCATTGTGTAGGACATTCCGGCGCAGCCGCCGTTCTTCACACCAACGCGAACGCCGACGATGGGCTTTTCCGAATTCGCAATGATCTCACGCACACGCTCGGCGGCGGCGTCCGTTATGCGCATCACCTGCGGGCGCGGCCTGCGGGCGGGCTTCATCGTTTCCATCTTCATCCTCCGGCCGGGTTCAAGGTCCGGCGAAGCAACAAGAATACTTTAGCTCAAACAGCCGCGCCTCACCACATGTCGAGAGCGACCTTCGCCTGATCGGACATGCGGCCGTGGTGCCACGGCGGATCGAACACGAGTTGCACATTCACACCGGACACGCCCGGCACGGCGCTGACGGCGTCCTCCACCCATTTCGGCATGTCGCCAGCAACAGGACACCCCGGTGCGGTAAGCGTCATGTCAATGTCGACGAAACGGGAATCGTCCACGCCAACGCGATAGATCAGGCCCAGTTCATAAATATCCACCGGGATTTCGGGGTCGAACACGGTCTTGAGCGCGGCGACGATCTTGTCGGTGAGTTCGTCAAGCTCCCCCGCGGGAATGCCGGACGTTGAGTCGATCTCTGGCCGGTTGGGCTGAATTTCAGCCTCGGCTGGCGCGGCGCTCGTTGTCTCGGATGCTTCAGACATCGGCGAACCTCACGAAAACAGGGCTTCGGCGCGCTGCAGCGCATCGGCGAGCGCGTCAACTTCTTCGAACGTATTGTACAGCGCGAAGGATGCGCGGCAGGTCGAGGTAACGCCGAACCGCTGCAGCAGGGGCATGGCGCAATGCGTTCCCGCGCGAACCGCGACGCCGGAGCGATCGATCACCGTCGCGACATCGTGCGCGTGTGCGCCCTTCATCTCAAACGAGACGACAGCGCCCTTCTCGCGCGCGGTCCCGATGATGCGAATGGAGTTGAGCTTCGACAGACGCTCATGCGCGTAGTCGCGAAGCGCGTCCTCGTGGGCGCGAATGCGGTCACGCCCGATGCTCTCCATATAGTCGAGCGCGGCGCCAAGACCGATCGCCTGGACGATGGGCGGCGTGCCGGCCTCGAAGCGATGCGGCGGCGTATTATAGGTCACCGTGTCGCGCGTAACTGTCTCGATCATTTCCCCGCCGCCAGCATAAGGTGGCAAACTTTCAAGCCATTTTCGCTTTCCGTAAAGGACTCCGATTCCCGTCGGTCCATAAAGCTTGTGGCCAGTCGCAATGTAGAAATCGACATCGAGCGCGCGCACATCGACATCGAGGTGAACGGCGCCCTGCGAACCGTCGACAACAACCGGAATGCCGCGACCATGGGCGATTTCGACAACCTTGTCGATGGGGACGATCGTGCCAAGCACGTTCGACATGTGCGTAATCGCGACGATCTTCGTGCGCGGAGTCAATGCCTTCTCGAACGCCTCAAGCGAGAAGTTTCCCTCATCGTCCACATCGACCCACTTCAGCACCGCGCCATTGCGCTCGCGATGGAAATGCCACGGCACGATGTTGGAGTGATGCTCCATGATCGTGAGGACGATCTCGTCGCCCGGCCCGATATGGGCGCGGCCGAACGAGGACGCAACAAGGTTCAGCGATTCCGTGGCGCCGCGCGTGAAGATGATTTCCTCGGTCGACGCCGCATTGAAGAACGCGCGCACCTTCTCGCGGGCGGCCTCGTAGGCGTCCGTCGCGGCGTTTGCAAGGTAATGCAGGCCGCGATGCACGTTCGCATACTCATGCTCGTAAGCGTGGGTCAGACGCTCGATCACCTGACGCGGCTTCTGCGCGGACGCGGCGTTGTCGAGGTAGACGAGCTTCTTGCCGTACGGCCGCTCAGCGAGGATCGGGAAATCTTCGCGCGCCTTCATCACGTCATAGGGCGCGGCCCTTGCGGCCGCCGTTGCATCAGTCATCACTTGCGCTGCGCGAGCCAGCCGCGCACCCTTTCCATAAGCATTTCACGTGAGGCGTCGTCCTCGACGCCATCGAAGGCCGGCGCAACGAACGCCTCCAGCAACAGCGCCTCGGCGTCGCGGCGCGAAATGCCGCGAGCCATGATGTAAAAGAGCAGGTCTTCGTCGAGTTCGCCGCAGGTGGCGCCATGCGCGCACTGCACGTCGTCGGCGAAGATTTCCAGCTCCGGCTTGTTGTACATCGCCGCCCCCTCCGACAGGAGCAGCGCATTGGACGCCATGCGCGCGTCGGTCTTCTGGGCGCCCTGCGCGACATTGATGCGCCCCTGGAAAACGCCGGTCGCCTCGCCGTCGATGATCGTCTTGAAGGTTTCGCGGCTTTCGCAGTGCGCGGCGGCGTGCGTTATGCAGATCGTCGTGTCGGCGTGCTGCTTGCCGCGCACCAGCGTCGCGCCTCGAACGGCGGCCTGCGCGCGCTCGCCGGAAAAGCGCGCGAATACCTGATGCCGCGACACTCCTGCGCCGGTCGTAAGCGACAGCGTTTCAAAATTGGCCCCCGCTCCGATATCGGCTCCAAGCGTAGAAACCGATGACGATGCGGCATCGAGCGCGTTGATGCGGATGTGGTTGACGCGCGCGCCTTCGCCGACATCGAACTCGAAGAGGGTCTGCGCAAGATGCGCCGCGCCAGGTGCGCTCTCGTGGCTCTCGGCGATCGTGATCGACGCTCCAGCTGCAACCGAAACGATCACATGCGCCGAGGAGGTCGCCGCATTCTCTCCGTTGCGGAAAGCAAGCCGAAGCTCGCCTGCCTGTACGTTCGGCCCAATCGCAATCGTGACCGTCTCCCGAGCGAAGGCGCGAGAGAGAGCGACCGATGCATCGCTCTCGTCAATGACGTGATCGGCAAGTTTACGGCCCGAGGCCGCCCGTTCAATGACGACGCCAGCAGGGGCAGCCGACGCCAGCAAAACACCATCGACAAATACGAGATCGCTGTCCTCGGCGACCGCCTTGTCCGGGCCTATTGCAGGCGGCGGCGCGCTCTTCAACAGCGTGCGCAGGTCGGTGTAATGCCATGCCTCGATGCGCCGGCTCGGCAGCCCCTTGTCGAGGAAGCGCGCGAACGCGGATTCCTGCGCGGGTGAAACGCCCGAGGCGCGAAGCGCCTCAAAGCTTTCCGCAAGACTCGCTTCGACGGGCGATCGCGGAGGTTTGACGGTTGCGTTCATCGGTCCCTCACGCCGCGTCCGCGACATAATCGCGGTAGCCGTTGCGTTCCAGTTCGAGCGCGAGCTCCGGTCCGCCGCTTTTCACGATGCGGCCATGGGCGAGAACATGCACCGAGTCCGGCTTGATGTAATCGAGAAGACGCTGGTAGTGCGTAATCACGAGGAAACCGCGATCAGGTGAACGCAGCGCGTTGACGCCTTCCGCGACGATCCGCAGCGCATCGATGTCGAGGCCGGAGTCGGTCTCGTCCAGTATCGCGAAACGCGGTTGCAGCAACATCATCTGCAGAACTTCCATGCGCTTCTTCTCGCCGCCGGAGAATCCGACATTGAGCGGGCGGCGGAGAAAGTCCTGCTTGACGCCGAGCTTGTCGGCGGCGGCGCGCACCGTCTTCATGAAATCGGGCGTCGACATCTCCGGCTCGCCCCGCTGTTTGCGCTGCGCGTTCATGGCGGCCTTCAGGAAGGTCATCGTCGTGACGCCGGGAATTTCGAGCGGATACTGGAAGGCGAGGAACAGGCCCTTGGCCGCGCGTTCGTTCGCCTCCATGCCAAGCAGGCTTTCCCCATTGAGCGACACGTCGCCCTGCGTGACGTCATAGCCGTCGCGGCCGGCTACGACATAGGAGAGCGTCGACTTGCCAGAGCCATTCGGCCCCATGATTGCGGCGACCTCGCCCGCCTTCACGCTGAGCGACAAGCCCTTGATGATTTCACGGTCTTCCACACCGGCGTGGAGATTTTCGATCTTCAGCATTTCGGTTTCCGTTCTGGCGGCGCCCGCGCCGCGCATATCCAACATTGAATCCGGCGCTCAGCCGACAGAGCCCTCAAGGCTCACGGCGATGAGCTTCTGCGCCTCGACGGCGAACTCCATGGGGAGTTGCTGCAGCACGTCGCGCACGAAGCCGTTGACGATGAGCGCGGTCGCCTCCTCGCCGGAAAGACCGCGCTGCATGCAGTAGAAGAGCTGGTCTTCAGAGATCTTCGACGTCGTCGCTTCGTGTTCGAACACGGCGCTGGCGTTACGCGATTCGATATAGGGAATCGTATGCGCGCCGCAGTCGTGACCGATCAGCAGCGAGTCGCAATTGGTGAAATTGCGCGCATTCTGCGCCTTGCGATGCGCGAACACCTGACCGCGATAGGTGTTGTTCGACCGCCCGGCCGAGATGCCTTTCGAGATGATGCGGCTCGACGTGTTCTTGCCGAGGTGCAGCATCTTCGTGCCGCTATCGACCTGCTGTTTCCCGTTTGAAATCGCGATGGAGTAAAACTCGCCGCGCGAGTCGTCGCCACGCAGGATGCACGATGGGTATTTCCACGTGATCGCGGAGCCCGTTTCGACCTGCGTCCACGAAATCTTCGATCGCGCGCCCCGGCAGTCGCCGCGCTTCGTCACGAAATTGTAGATGCCGCCCCTGCCCTCGCTGTCGCCGGGATACCAGTTCTGCACGGTCGAATACTTGATCTCGGCGTCGTCGAGCGCGATCAGTTCGACCACGGCCGCGTGCAGCTGGTTCTCGTCGCGCATCGGCGCCGTGCAGCCTTCGAGATAGCTCACATAAGAGCCCTTGTCGGCGATGATGAGGGTGCGCTCGAATTGCCCCGTATTGCGCTCGTTGATGCGGAAGTAGGTCGACAATTCCATCGGGCAGCGCACGCCTGGCGGGATGTAGACGAACGACCCGTCCGAGAAGACCGCGGAGTTAAGCGTGGCGTAGAAATTGTCGGTCACCGGCACCACCGAACCGAGATACTGCCGCACCAAGTCGGGGTGCGTATGGACCGCTTCCGAGATCGGGCAGAAGATCACGCCCGCCTTTGCAAGTTCGGCCTTGAAGGTCGTCGCAACGGAGACGGAGTCAAACACGGCGTCGACGGCGACCCTGCTCCCTGGAATACCGAGGAGCGCCTCGCGCTCGCGTAGAGGAATCCCGAGCTTGTCATATGTCTTCAGCAGCTCCGGATCGACCTCGTCCAGCGACTTCGGGCCGGACATCGACTTCGGCGCCGAATAGTAATGCAAATCCTGGAAATCGATCGGCGGATAGTCGACGCGCGCCCATTTCGGCTCGGTCATCGTCAACCAGCGGCGAAAGGCGTCGAGACGCCATTCGGTCATCCACGCGGGTTCGTTCTTCTTGGCGGAAATGTAACGCACAATGTCTTCGTTGAGGCCTTTGGGGGCCTTCTCGGACTCGATGTCCGTGACGAAGCCATACTTGTAGGCGTCGACGTCGACCGACTTGACCCGGTCGACGGTCTCCTGAACAGCCGGCATACCCTTCTCCCCCTTGGCGGTTTCAAGGACCGCTGGTGGACCATTGCTCATACGAACCGGTCGCCCGGTCCGATCACTCCAGGCGCCCGCCGCGGCGGGCGCAAGACCCTATGCGGCCGACTTGCGGCGCTCCGCGATGCGCGACGCGACTCGAGCGAAGGCGTCCGCAAAACCCGATACATCAGCCGCCGACGTTTCGCGACCGAGGCTGACGCGGATTGCTCCGGACGCCATATCGGGCGCTACCCCCATCGCGGCCAGCACGTGCGAGGCCTTCACCTTGCCCGACGAACAGGCCGAACCCGAAGAAACGGCGAACCCCTCAAGGTCGAGGCCGATCAGCAGGGTCGCCGCAGGCGCGCCTGGCAGCGCGAAGGCGCTTGTGTTGCCGAGACGCGGCGCGCCGCCCGCGAAGACCGTCAGTCCGGGAAGCGCGCAGGCAAGCCTGTCTTCCATCCCGTCGCGCAGGAAAGCGAGGCGACGCATTTCGTCCTCGCGCTCTCGCAAAACCCACTCCGCCGCGACGCCAAACGCCACAATTCCGCTGAAGTTCTCGGTGCCCGCGCGCAGGTTGCGCTCCTGCCCGCCGCCGCGAAGCATTCGCATATCCATGTTTGCATCCGCCGCCCGCAACGCAAGGGCCCCGACGCCCTTGGCGCCGCCAATCTTGTGCCCCGAGAGGATGATTGCGTCGGCGTCCAGAGTCTGCGCGCGGACGTCGATGCGTCCAGCAGCCTGAACGGCGTCGCAAACGACTACGCCGCCCCGTTCATGGACCAGAGCCGCAGCCTCCCGCACGGGCTGAATGGCGCCGGTCTCGTTGTTGGCGGCCTGCAGCGCAAGCATGACGCGCGCGTTTCCCGCCTCATCAAGCATGGACGCCAGCGCGTCGAGATCGAGAACGCCGTCAACAGTCAGGGGAACGATCCGCACGCGCTCCGCGGGGAAACGATGACCTTCAAGGACACAGGCGTGCTCACCGGCGGCGGCGAACAGAAGATCGCAGGGTCTCTCGCCCACGCTCACGAGGTTGGGCGTCAGCGCGAGATTGGCCGCCTCCGTGCCGCCGGAGGTGAAAATGACCCTGCCCGGAGCAACGCCCGCCAGCGCCGCCACCTGCGAGCGGGCGGCTTCGATGAGCGCGCGCGCGCGGCGACCTTCCCCATGGACGGACGAGGGGTTGCCGAAGGCGTCGAGCGCGGCGACCAGCGCATCGCGAGCCGCCGGCAGAAGCGGCGACGTGGCGTTCCAGTCGAGATAGACGCGCCCGCGCGCCATGCTGCACCCTTCCTTGCACCCGCCCGGCGCCGGACCGTTGAAAATCCTTGCATCCGGCGCCATGCGGCGTGCTAGAAGCCGACCAGCCTCTTACACGCTTAGCGAAAGGCGCCGCGACGAGTTCGCCGGTCACTCCGGCAATCTCAGTTTAGAATAATTCTAACAGGATTATTTTGACGGTTTGCGGCGTCCAAGTCAAGGAAAGCGCGGATTTCGAGGGGTTTTCCGGCGAGCTGCGCCGGGGTTGGATGCACGCGCGAAACGTCTGGAGTCACGATGCCTGAAGTCATCTTCACCGGTCCCGCGGGACGCCTGGAAGGCCGCTTCCATCCGTCGAAGCAGCGCGGCGCGCCCATCGCGGTCGTGCTTCACCCGCATCCGCAGTTCGGCGGGACGATGAACAACCAGATCGTCTACCAGATGTATTACGCCTTTGCGGAGCGCGGCTTCTCCGTGCTGCGCTTCAACTTCCGGGGCGTCGGACGCAGCCAGGGCTCATTCGACCACGGCGCGGGCGAGCTTTCCGATTCCGCCGCGGCGCTCGACTGGGTGCAGTCCATCAACCCGGACGCGCGCGCCTGCTGGATCGCGGGCGTGTCCTTCGGCTCCTGGATCGGCATGCAGCTTCTCATGCGCCGCCCCGAGATCGAGGGTTTCATCTCGATTGCGCCCCCCGCCAACCGCTTCGACTTCTCGTTCCTCGCGCCCTGCCCGTCGTCGGGCCTGTTCGTCCACGGCGACCAGGATCGCGTGGCGCCGCTGAAGGAGGTCATGGGGCTGATCGAGAAGCTCAAGACCCAGCGCGGCATCGTCATCGAGCACGCGGTCGTGCCCGGCGCGAACCACTTCTTCGAGAACCGCGTGGACGAGCTGATCGCGGAAGTCGGCGCCTATCTCGACCGCCGTCTCGACAATCCGCCGAAGCGCCCGACGCCCGCCAAGGCGCTGAAGGGGCCGTCCGCCGAGGCCTGATCAGGGGCGCGAGACAATCCCGCCGGTCAACGGCGACGGTACCCCTGTTGTCGTCGGGAACGTCAGCGGCAGGCCTTCCAGCGCCCGCACGGCGAGGTAGGCGAAGGCTTGCGCCTCGATGGCGTCCCCGTTCCACCCGAATGCGCTTGCGGGTTGAACCGGGCACGGCAGCGCATCGGCGAGCGCAGCCATCAACGCCGGATTGCGCGCCCCGCCTCCGCAAACGATGGCGCGGACCGGCGCGGCCGGCAGAAGGCGCAGCGACAGCGACAGCGAGCGCGCGGTGAACGCCGTAAGCGTAGCCGCCGCATCCGCGGTCGAAAGGCGCGCCACCGCATCACGCGAAAACGCGTTGCGGTCGAGCGACTTGGGCGCGGGCGCCCTGAAATAGGGATGGGCCAGCAGACTCTTCAGCGCCGCCGCATTCACCTTGCCCGCCAAAGCTGCGGCCCCGTCCCTGTCCATCGTGACGCCAGCGCGCTCCAGCATCAGGTCGTCGATCAGCGCGTTGGCGGGGCCGGTGTCGAAGGCGATCGGGTCCGCATCACCGCCCGGCACGAAGGTGACGTTCGCCACCCCCCCGAGATTGATCACCAGGACCGGTCCCTTCAGCCTTGCGGCATCGACGAGGGCGCGGTGCCAGGCAGGCACCAGCGGAGCGCCCTGCCCGCCTGCCGCCACGTCCGCCGCGCGCATGTCCCACGCGACGTTGAGGCCCAACGCCGTCGCCAGCGTCTTGCCGTCCCCGATCTGGATGGTCAGCCGCTTCTCCGGCCGGTGCAGCACCGTCTGCCCGTGGAAGCCGACGACGCCGATGGACGCCCGGCTCAGTCCATGTTCAAGGATGAATGCGTCGACCGCCTCGGCGTGGCGCGTGGTGATGAGGCGCTCGGCCTCACCGAGCTTGCCGGGCCGGGCGAAACGATCATCAAGCCGCGCGGCCTCCGCGATGGCGGCGCGCAGCAGCGCCCGCTCGGCGTCGTCATAGGGGTAGAAGCTCGCCGGACCGGGACTCGCCAGCGCGCGTCCGTCCGTGTCGACAAGCGCGACGTCGATGCCATCCATCGACGTGCCGCTCATCAGGCCTATGGCGCGGTAGAGATGCATCCGAATCCCGCCGGGTTTCGGCTGCCAGCATAACACCAAAGCCATCGCCCGGTTGCGCCCGCGCGCGCGGTCCCCTAAACCACGCGCGACCCGAAAGGCCTGCACATCATGACCGCCGACTTCACGCCGAAATCCGATTTCCTGCGCGTTCTCATCGAGCGTGGCTATGTCCATCAATGCTCGGACTTCGCCGGCCTCGATCAGAAGGCGCTCTCGGGGGAGATCGTCGCCTACACGGGCTATGACCTGACGGCGCCCTCCCTCCATGTCGGCCACCTGCTGCCGACCATGATGCTGCGCTGGCTGCAGAAGACCGGCGGCAAGCCCATCGCGCTCATGGGAGGCGGCACGACGCGCGTCGGCGACCCCTCCGGTCGCGACGAGACGCGACGCATCCTCACGGTCGAAACCATCGACGCGAACAAGGCCGAGATCCGCAAGGTGTTCGACCGCTTCCTCGACTTCGGCGCCGGAGCGGCCATGGCCGACAACGCCGAATGGCTGACCGCGCTCAACTACATCGATTTCCTGCGCGACGTCGGCAAGCACTTCTCCGTCAACCGTATGCTGTCGATGGATTCAGTGAAGCTCCGCCTCGAGCGCGATCAGGAGCTGTCTTTCATCGAGTTCAACTACATGTGCCTGCAGGCATACGATTTCGTAGAATTGAACAGGCGCTACGGCTGCATCCTGCAAATGGGCGGCTCCGATCAATGGGGCAATATCGTCACGGGCATAGACCTCGGGCGGCGCATGGGCGCGCCGCAACTCTACGCGCTCACCTCGCCGCTGCTGACCACATCCTCGGGCGCGAAGATGGGCAAGACGGCGGCGGGCGCCGTCTGGCTGAACGCCGACATGCTCAAACCGTATGATTACTGGCAGTTCTGGCGGAATACGGAGGACGGCGACGTGTCGCGCTTCCTCAAGTTGTTCACCGAACTGCCGATGGACGAAATCGCGCGGCTTGCTGCGCTCGGCGGCGCGGAAATCAACGAAGCGAAGAAGATACTCGCCAACGAAGCGACCGCCATGCTGCATGGACGCGCGGCGGCGGAGGCTGCGGCGGAGACCGCGCGCAAGACATTCGAGGAAGGCGTGCTGGCCGAAAGCCTGCCGACGATCGGCGTGCCGTCGTCGGAAGCCGTCGGCATGGGCGTGCTCACCGCCTTCGTGCGCGCAGGCCTCGTCGCCTCGACGGGCGAAGCGCGCCGCCAGATCAAGGGCGGCGGCCTGCGCCTGAACGATGCGGCTGTTTCAGACGAACGCGCGTCATTGTCGGCCGCCGACTTCAAGGATGGCGTCGCAAAACTGTCCCTCGGCAAGAAGAAGCACGTGTTGATGCGTGTGGAGTGAGGCGCGACTTCCTTCTCCCGCCGGCGGGAGAAGGTGTCATGCGCAGCATGACGGATGAGGGCGACTCATTCGGCACGCATCGCAAAGGCCGAGGCGCCCTCACCCGTCACGCCTTCGGCGCGACACCCTCTCCCGCGCGCGGGAGAGGGAAGAAAAGCGCCCTCACTTCGCCCGGATAACCTCCATGCCGCCCATGTATGGGCGAAGCGCCTCCGGCACGACGACGGAGCCGTCGGCCTGCTGGTAGTTTTCGAGCACGGCGACGAGCGCGCGGCCCACTGCGACGCCCGAACCGTTGAGCGTATGCACGAAGCGCGGGCCCTTGCCTTCGGTGGGGCGGTAGCGCGCGTTCATGCGCCTCGCCTGGAAGTCGCCGCACACGGAGCAGGATGAAATCTCGCGGAACCGATCCTGTCCCGGCAGCCAGACCTCGATGTCGTAGGTCTTCTGCGACGCAAATCCCATGTCGCCGGTGCACAGCGTCACGACGCGATAGTGAAGGCCCAGACGCTTGAGCACTTCCTCCGCGCACGCGGTCATGCGCTCGTGTTCTTCGAGCGATTGTTCGGGCGTGGTGATGGAGACAAGCTCCACCTTCTGGAACTGATGCTGGCGGATCATGCCGCGCGTATCGCGCCCCGCGGCGCCCGCTTCCGCGCGGAAACACGCCGTGCCGGCGGTGAGGCGCATCGGCAATTGCTTCTCGTCGAGAATGCTCTCGCGCACGATGTTGGTGAGCGGCACTTCGGCGGTGGGAATGAGCCAGTGATGCTCTTTCTCCAAACGAGCAACTTCGTTGGCAAAAGTCGTCAGACTGCTTCCGAAACTAGCTTTAGTTTGCGCAATCTGCCGAATAAACACCTGCACATCTGGCCAGATGTCCGCGATATCGCCCTCATGTATTGACATTAATACCGCGATCAACTCGGACTCTGAAGCTGACTCTACCTTCAACTTCGTTGCGAACTCGTTGTAATCATCATGTGGGATTATAGGCTTCTCGGGCATCATCGAAGCGCCATAGAACTGATCTTCCCTGAACTTCGGCAATTGCGCAGTGCCGAACATCGCATCGTCGCGCACGAGCAGCGGCGGATCGATTTCCGTGTAGCCGTGATGATCCGTGTGCAGATCGAGCATGAACTGCATGAGCGCGCGCTCCATGCGCGCGAGGGCGCCTTTCAAAATAACGAAGCGCGAACCTGATATTTTTGTCGCTGTGTCGAAATCCATGAGGCCGAGGCCTTCGCCGATCTCGAAATGCTCTTTCGGCTGAAACGCGAACGAAGGTTTGGCGCCGACGACGCGCGTCTCGACATTGTCGTGCTCGTCCTTGCCCACCGGCACTTCGGCCAGCGGCGTGTTGGGCTCTTTCGACAGCGCATCTTCAAGCGCCTTCACGGCGGCGCGCTCTTCCTCTTCCCACTTGGGGAAGTCTTCCTTGATGCGCGCGACCTCGGCCTTCAACTCCTCGGCGCGGGCGGCGTTCTTGTCCTTCATCGCCTGGCCGATTTCCTTCGACGCCGCGTTGCGGCGCTCCTGGGCGGCCTGCAACTTGGCGATGGCGGCTCGGCGGGCGTCGTCGAGTTCGATCAGCTTGCCCGAAAGCGGCTCCAGCCCGCGGCGGCGGCGGCCCTCGTCGAAGGCGTCTGCGTTCTCGCGGATCCAGCGGATGTCGTACATTTTGCCTCGGCCTCGGGATTCGTGCGGTTCTTTCGCGGCCTGTGTAGAGCATGGGGCTTGCGCGCGCCAGAAGGCCGTCCGCAAAACAAAACCGCCGGGCTTGCGCCCGGCGGCTGGTCGTTTTCAGCAGAAATATATGCGCTCAGTGGGCGACGACGCCGGCGGCGTCCTCGTCCCGGCGGGCCTTCGCGGCCGCCGCAGCTTCCTTCTCCTCGTCCCATTCGATGGGCGTGGGCTGGCGCACCAGCGCGTGCTTGAGCACCTCGTCCATCCGCGCGACAGGCACGATTTCGAGCGCGTTCTTCACCGAGGCCGGGATGTCCGCCAGATCCTTGGCGTTCTCTTCCGGGATCAGCACCTTCTTGAGGCCGCCGCGCAGCGCCGCGAGCAGCTTCTCCTTGAGGCCGCCGATCGGCAGCACCCTGCCCCGCAGCGTCACTTCGCCGGTCATGGCGATGTCGCGGCGCACCGGGATTCCGGTGAGGATCGACACGATGGCTGTCGCCATCGCGATGCCGGCCGAGGGGCCATCCTTCGGCGTCGCGCCTTCGGGCACGTGCACGTGGATGTCGCGGCGCTCGAACGTCGGCGGCTCGATGCCGAAGGCGATCGACCGGGACCGGACGTAAGACGCGGCAGCCGAGATCGACTCCTTCATCACGTCCTTGAGGTTGCCGGTCACCGTCATGCGGCCCTTGCCGGGCATCATGACGCCTTCGATCGTGAGCAGTTCGCCGCCGACCTCGGTCCACGCCAGACCCGTCACCACCCCGACCTGGTCCTCGGACTCGGCCTCGCCGTAGCGATACTTCGGCACGCCGAGGTAGTTGGCGAGGTTGTCGAGGTTGACCTGCACCTTCTTCTTCTTCGAGGTGAGCAGCTCCTTCACCGCCTTGCGGGCGAGGTTGGAGATTTCACGTTCGAGGTTACGCACGCCCGCCTCTCGCGTGTAGCGGCGGATGAGCTGCAGAAGGGCCGCGTCGTCGATGCTCCACTCGGTAGGCGACAGACCGTGCTTGTGCACGGCGGCCGGGATCAGGTGCTTGCGCGCGATCTCGACCTTCTCGTCCTCGGTGTAGCCGGCGATGCGGATGATCTCCATGCGGTCCATGAGGGGCGCAGGAATGTTCAGCGTGTTGGCCGTCGTCACGAACATCACGTTCGACAGGTCGTAGTCGACCTCGAGGTAATGGTCGTTGAACGACTGGTTCTGCTCGGGGTCGAGGACCTCAAGCAGGGCCGACGAGGGATCGCCGCGGAAGTCCATGCCCATCTTGTCGATCTCGTCGAGCAGGAAGAGCGGATTGGACGTCTTGGCCTTGCGCATCGACTGGATGATCTTGCCGGGCATCGAGCCGATGTAGGTGCGCCGGTGACCGCGGATTTCCGCCTCGTCGCGAACGCCGCCAAGCGACATGCGCACGAACTCGCGGCCGGTCGCCTTCGCGATCGACTTGCCAAGCGACGTCTTGCCGACGCCCGGAGGGCCGACGAGACACAGGATCGGACCCGTGAGCTTGTTAGCGCGCTGCTGCACGGCGAGATACTCGACGATGCGCTCCTTGACCTTCTCGAGACCGAAGTGATCGGCGTCGAGCACGTCTTCGGCGAGCTTGAGATCCTTCTTCACCTTGGAGCGCTTGCCCCACGGGATCGAAAGCAGCCAGTCGAGATAATTGCGCACAACCGTCGCTTCCGCCGACATCGGGCTCATCTGGCGCAGCTTCTTCAGCTCCGCCATCGCCTTGTCGCTTGCTTCCTTCGACAGCTTTGTCTTCTTGATGCGCTCCTCGAGCTCGCCCAGCTCATCCCGGCCGTCCTCGTCGCCGAGTTCCTTCTGGATGGCCTTCATCTGCTCGTTGAGGTAGTACTCGCGCTGCGTCTTCTCCATCTGGCGCTTGACGCGCGTGCGGATGCGCTTCTCGACCTGGAGCACGGAGATTTCGCTCTCCATCAGGCCAAGGCACCGCTCAAGCCGCTTCGCGACGGACGCCGTTTCGAGGATCTCCTGCTTGTCGCCGATCTTGATCGCCAGATGCGAGGCGACCGTGTCGGCGAGCTTCGAGAAGTCGTCGATCTGGCCAACCGCCGCGACGACTTCAGCAGACACCTTCTTGTTGAGCTTCACGTAGCTCTCGAACTCGGAAACCACGGAGCGCGCCAGCGCCTCGACCTCGACGCCGTCGCCGAGGTCTTCCGCTATGACCGCGGCCTCGGCCTCGTAGTACTCGTCGGTGCGCGTGTAGGCCTTCACGGAAGCGCGCGCGGCGCCCTCGACCAGAACCTTCACGGTGCCGTCCGGCAGCTTCAGCAATTGCAGAACTGTCGCGAGCGTGCCTGTGGAAAAGATCGCGTCGGCCGCTGGATCGTCCTCGGTCGCGTTCTTTTGCGTGGCGAGGAGGATGTGCCGGTCGCCCTTCATCACCTCTTCAAGCGCGCGGATCGACTTCTCGCGGCCAACGAACAGCGGCACGATCATGTGAGGAAAAACGACGATGTCCCGCAGCGGCAGGACCGGATAGGTCTCCACAACGCCGGGCTTCGCCAGTGCACGCTTCTCTGCTGTCATCTTTTTTTGTCCTGTTGCGGCGCCGCCCGACTCCTTGCGGCCGATGGGCGGCGGGACGCCTTGCGCACAGAAGATCAGATTCGCGCTGCGGCGGGAAACTGTCCAGAGGCGCCAGGCATCTGCCGAAGGCCCAGATAGGCGCCCCCGGCGGCGGGATGAAAAAGGCGGCTTCGACGTAAAGCCGAAGCCGCCCTCGTCTTACAAGAAATGGCCCCCGGCCACCCTGCTTTCAAGGCGCCGCGACCGCTTCGCGACGCCGCCGGCAGGGCCGCAAAACGGCCGGAGCCTCAGGCGGATGCGCCCGACTTCTCCGCCCGCTCCGAATAGATGTAGAGCGGCCGCGCCTTGCCCTCGACAACCTCCGGGCCAATGACGACCTGCTCGACGCCCTCGAGGCCCGGCAGTTCGAACATCGTGTCGAGCAGGATGCCTTCCATGATGGACCGCAGGCCGCGCGCGCCGGTCTTGCGCTCGATCGCCTTGCGGGCGACCACGTTGAGCGCCTCGTCCTGGAACGTGAGCTCGGTGTTCTCCATCTCGAACAGCCGCTGGTACTGCTTCACGAGCGCGTTCTTCGGTTCCGTGAGGATGGTCTTCAGCGCCTGCTCGTCGAGGTCTTCCAGCGTCGCGATGACGGGCAGACGGCCGACGAATTCGGGGATGAGGCCGAACTTCAGCAGATCCTCGGGCTCGACCTGACGGAAGATCTCGCCCGTGCGCCGCTCATCAGGCCCCTGCACTTTCGCGCCGAAACCGATGGATGCGCCCTTGCCGCGGCCGGAAATGATCTTCTCGAGGCCGGAGAAGGCGCCGCCGCAGATGAACAGGATGTTCGTCGTGTCGACCTGCAGGAATTCCTGCTGCGGATGCTTGCGGCCGCCCTGCGGGGGAACGGACGCGACCGTGCCTTCCATGATCTTCAGAAGCGCCTGCTGCACGCCTTCGCCCGACACGTCGCGCGTGATCGACGGGTTGTCGGACTTGCGCGAAATCTTGTCGATCTCGTCGATGTAAACAATGCCGCGCTGCGCGCGTTCGACATTATAGTCGGACGCCTGCAACAGCTTCAGGATGATGTTCTCGACATCCTCGCCCACGTAACCGGCTTCGGTAAGCGTGGTGGCGTCCGCCATCGTGAACGGCACGTCGAGGATGCGCGCGAGCGTCTGCGCGAGGAGCGTCTTGCCCGAGCCCGTGGGGCCGATCAGAAGGATGTTCGACTTCGCCAGTTCGACGTCGTTATGCTTCGTCTGGTGGCTGAGGCGCTTGTAGTGATTGTGAACCGCGACCGAGAGGACGCGCTTGGCCTGCTGCTGACCGATTACATAATCATCGAGCACCTTGCAGATCTCGCGCGGCGTGGGAATGCCGTCGCGGCTCTTGACCAGCGAGGACTTGTTCTCCTCGCGGATGATGTCCATGCAGAGTTCGACGCATTCATCGCAGATGAACACCGTGGGACCCGCAATCAGCTTGCGAACCTCGTGCTGGCTCTTGCCGCAAAAGGAGCAGTAGAGCGTGTTCTTCGAGTCGCTTCCGCTGACCTTGCTCATTTCGTTCTCCGTGCAGACCGCCAACCGAAACATTGGAATGGCGGCCATTTTCCAGAATATAGGCGGCGGATTTAAGAAACTGTAGCCCCGCGTCTCGCTGGCTCGCCGCCCGCATCACCGAACATGCTGCGATGCAATCACGGGATTCGCCGGGGATCAAGCGCAGCGGCGTCAATCAACAGTCGGAGGCCGCCATCCCGCCATCGGCGAACCGCCAGGCCGCCGACGACGTAGGTGTTTGAATGCTTTGATGTTTCGCCGCAAGCGGAATTCGCCGCTTGCGGCATTTGGCCCGCCGGGATGAAAACGGCCGGGTCAGCGCGCCTCGGCCAATTCGTCCGGACGCTTCTCGAGAACCTGGTCGACGATGCCGAAAGCCTTCGCTTCTTCCGCGGTCATGAAGTGGTCGCGGTCGAGCGTCCGCTCGATCGTGTCGTAATCGCGCCCCGTGTGCTTGACGTAGATCTCGTTCAGGCGGCGCTTGATCTTGAGAATGTCCTCGGCGTGGCGCTGGATGTCGGACGCCTGCCCCTGGAATCCGCCGGACGGCTGGTGGACCATCACGCGAGAATTCGACAGGCAGAAGCGCATGTCCTTCTCGCCGCCGCACAACAGGAGCGAGCCCATGGAGGCCGCCTGACCGATGCACAGCGTCGACACCTTCGGGCGGATGAACTGCATCGTGTCGTAGATCGACAGCCCGGACGTCACCACGCCCCCGGGCGAATTGATGTAGAGGTAGATTTCCTTCTTGGGGTTGTCCGCCTCGAGGAAGAGAAGCTGCGCGACGACGAGGGTCGCCATCTGGTCCTCGACCGGTCCGGCGAGGAAAATGATGCGCTCTTTCAGTAGCCTGGAGAAAATGTCGTAGCGGTAGGAACCGCGCGAGGTGACTTCCTCGACGCTGGGAATGACAAACGAATTGTAAAGATCGACGGGATCGCGCATCGGGCTCTGTCTCTGGGCCGCGCCGGGCGGCGGCTTCCACAACATAGTCAGCAAAACGCGGCGCGCAATGGGCGCCGCGTCATGCCATTTCTCAAATACTTAGCTGAAGCTGAACGAATCAGCCCGCCGGTCAGGACGCGGGCGCCTCGTCGTCGTCGTCCTTCATCAATTCTTCCTTGGAGACGGTCTTGTCGGTCACCTTGGCCTTGCCGACGATCACGTCCACAACCTTCTCCTCGTAGATGGGAGCGCGGACCTGAGCGACAGCCTGCGGGTTCTTCTGGTAGAAGTCCCACACCGCCTTTTCCTGACCGGGATACTGCCGGGCCTGCTCGACGATGGCTGCCGACAGTTCGTCATCGGAGACCTGCACCTTCTCCTGCTCGCCAACTTCCGCCATCAGGAGACCGAGGCGCACGCGGCGCTCCGCGATCCTGCGGTACTCGGCGCGGGCGGCCTCCTCGGTCGTGTTCTCGTCGGCGAAGGTCTTGCCGGTCTGCTGCTGTTCCTGCTGGACGCGCTGCCAGATCGTGCTGAATTCCTGCTCCACGAGCGTCTCGGGAAGCTCGAAGGAGTAGCGCTTGTCGAGTTCGTCCAGGAGCGCGCGCTTCAGCTTGGCGCGGGACACCGAATCGAACTCGCGCTGCATCGTGGAGCGGATGGCGTCCTTGAGCTTGTCGAGGCTGTCCATGCCGTATCCCTTGGCGAATTCATCGTCGATGACGAGTTCGCCCGGCGCTGCGACCGCCGTCACCTTGACGTCGAAGACAGCAGCCTTGCCCGCGAGTTCGGCGGCCTGGTAATTCTCGGGGAAGGTCACGTTGACGACGCGCTCTTCGCCGGCCGAAGCGCCGACAAGCTGGTCCTCGAAGCCGGGAATGAACTGGCCGGAGCCGAGCACGAGGTCGATACCCTCGCCCTTGCCGCCCGGGAATTCAACGCCGTCGATTTTGCCGACGAAATCGACGGTGAGCTTGTCGCCGCTTGCCGAAGCGCCTTCCTTGGCGTTGTACGGGCGCGACTGGGACGCCATGCGTTCGAGCGCCTGGGCGACGTCCTCATCCGGCACGGAGACAACGGGACGCTCCAGCGAGATGTCATCGAAGGTCCCGATCTCGAACTTCGGCAGAACCTCGATGTTGACTGTGAACGCGAGGTCGCCGGCAACCTCGATCGCCTTCTTCACGCCCTCGTCGCCGCCGTCAATGTCGATGCGCGGTTCGTTGGCGAGGCGCAGGCCATGGTCCTCGACGATCTTGCGGTTCGCCTCGTTGACCGCGTTCTGCAGCACGTCGCCCATCACCTGCTTGCCGTACATCTTGCGCAGGTGAGCGAGCGGCACCTTGCCCGGACGGAAGCCGTTGATGCGGACCTTGTCCTTCATGCTTTCGAGTTCACCCTCGAGGCGCTTGGCCAGGTCCTGCATGGGCAGCACGACCTTGTAGGCGCGCTTGAGGCCTTCGGAGAGGGTTTCGGTGACCTGCATCTTGCTCTGCCTTCTTCAAAATCCTGCGGCCGTAGCGGGCCGGGCCCGCGCACTGGCATGACGTTCGGGATGCGGCGAACCTCGGAGCTTGGTGCGGGCGGAGGGACTCGAACCCCCATGCCTCTCGGCGGTGGAACCTAAATCCACTGCGTCTACCAGTTCCGCCACGCCCGCGCCCACGGCGGAAACCCGCCAATCCGACGCTGCGCCCCGACTGCTTCGCCGCCGGGTGCGGCTCTATACCACGGGCTGCGCGGGATGCGAGTGAAAAATGGCCGCGCCCGGACGCCCGCCTGCGGTTTCCCGGCTATTTGATCATCGAGTTCGGCAGGTAGAGCGCAATCTGCGGGAAGGCCGCCAGAATGACCACGCACAGCGCCATCGCCAGGACGAACGGGAAGATGCCGCGGAAAACGGTCGAGAGCGAGACGTCGGGGACAAGCCCCTTCACCACGAACACATTGATCCCCACTGGCGGGCTGATGAGGCCCAGCTCCAGCACGATCACCATCAACACGCCGAACCAGATCAGGTCGAAGCCCAGCGCCTTCACGATCGGGATCACGATCGGCAGCGTGAGCACGAGCATCGAAAAACCTTCGAGGAACATGCCGAGCGCGACGAAGATCAGCATGATGATCGCGAGGATCACGTAGGCGTTGAGGTCGAGGCCCTGGAGGATGTCAGCGACCCGCATGGGCAGGCCGCTGAGCGCGAGGAACGGCCCGAAGACCAGCGCGCCGATCAGGATGAGGAAGACCATCGCGGTCGTCTTGATCGTGTCGAGCAGCACGGTTTCCATCATCTTTAGGCCGAGCGTGCCGTTCCACCACGCGTAGAGAATAGCCAGGAACGCGCCGACGGCAGCCGCCTCCCCGGGCGTAAAGGCGCCGATGTATATGCCGCCGATGGTGAACAGGACCACGAACATCATCGGCCCCGCGCGCCCCAGCGTCGCCCAGCGTTCGCTCATGGCCGCGCGCGGTCCCGGAGGCCCCAGATGCGGGCGGAAGCGGGTCAGGAGCGCGATCGTCGCGACGAACATCGCCGTCAGCAGAAGGCCTGGGAAGAAGCCGGCGAGCAGGAGGCGGCCAATCGATTGCTCGGTCAGGATCCCGTAGACGATGAAGGCCGTGCTCGGCGGAATGAGGATGCCCAGCGTGCCGCCTGCGGCCACAGTGCCGGTCGCCAGCCCGTCGTCATACTTGTACCGTTTCATCTCGGGCAGGCAGACCTTGCCCATGGTGACCGCCGAGGCGACGCTCGATCCGGACACGGCCGCGAACCCTGCGCAGGATACGATGGTCGCCGAGGCAAGCCCGCCGCGCCAGTGGCCGACCCACGCATAGGCCGCCTCGAACAGTGCGCGTCCCATGCCCGAGGCGGCGGCTACGTTGCCCATCAGCACGAACAGCGGAATGACTGCGAGGTCGTAATAAGCCGCGTACGAATAAGGATATGTGCCCAGAGCCATCAGCGCCTGTTGCGGTCCGTTGAGAATCGCAAAGCCGACGCTGCCGACAAGCAGCATCGCGATGCCGATGGGCATCCGCAGCGTGAGGAGGAAAAGCATCGCGAGGATGCCGAGGAAGCCGATCCATTCTGGCGACATCGGTTCAGGCCTCCGACGCCTTGGAATGGACGCCGCGCGCAGCCTGGACTGCGTGGATCAGCAACACGATTGCGAATAGCCCCGAACCGAACGCCGCGACGAGACGGAAGGGCCAATGAGGCACCCGCAACATGTTGGTAGCCTGCGTCCATGCATGGAGCGTTTCGTTGACGACCTGATAGGCGATCACCGCGAACAGCGCGGCGCCCGCAAGATGCACCATGACCGGCACGAAACGCATGGAGGGCTTTTCGAGCAGCTTCTCGAACAGGTCGACGCCAATGTGGCCGCCAGCCCAGCCGCAATAGGCGAGGCCAAGAAAGACTATGACCGCCATCGCGAATTCCGTCGACTCGAGCGAGCCGCGGAATGGGGCATTGAAGAAATAGCGCATCACGACGTCGAGAACCGTGAACGCCATCAGGAGCAGGAGAAACACGCCTGCGAGCAACGCCATCGCGCGCAGGAAACCTCCAAACAGATTCATGCTTTCCCCCGCCGCCCCTTTTTTGCAATCGGAGAAGCCCCCGGCTCCTCCGATCCCTGTCCGCAAGCGTCTTCGCTTGCGCGCGTCAGCCGAGCAGGCCGTAGGCGGACACGAGAGCGCGCGCAGGAAGGCCCGCCTTCTCGCCCGAGGCCACTTCCGCCTCGATGTGCGGCTTGAAGGCTTCGAGCCAGCGCTTGCGCTCGGCGGCGTCGAGCGTGATCACTTCACGTTCCTTCCGTGCGGCGGCGACGCCCGCATCGTTCTGCTCGTCGTAGGTCGCGGCTCCCTGCAAGCTCAGCGAGAGGCCGGTCGTGGCGTCGATGATCTTCCGCAGGTTGGCGGGCAACCGCTCGTAACGCGCGCGATTCATCGCGACGAGGAAGTTCGAACGGCCGAGAGGCGCGTCGATGGTGAAGTAACGCGCGACTTCGATCAGCTTGAAATCGATCGCCGCCGACATCGGGATCATGGCCGCGTCGACGACGCCGCGATCCAGATTGTTGTAGATCGCATTCGCGGGCATATCGATCGGCGTGGCGCCCAGCGCCGTCAATTGCGCGGACTGCGCTGCGGACGGGGTGCGAACCTTCATGCCGCGAAGGTCTTCGAGCCGGCGGATCGGCTTGTTCTTGCTCATGAGCGCCGCGGAATCGGAATTCCAGAGCATGAGCACCTTAGCTTCCTTGAACTGGGGCGCGAGGAACTTGTCGAAGTTCGCCCAGAGTTTCTTCGTTCCGTCCGCGCCGCTGTCGGCCATGCCCGGCAGTTCGGTAAGCGCCATCATCGGGAAGTCTCCCGACGTGTAGCCCGGCAGCGTGAAGCAGATGTCGGAGATGCCGCGCGCCATCTGGCGATAAAGCTCCGGCGGCTTGCCGCCCAGCTGCATCGACGGGAACATGCGCACCGATAGCTGCCCGCCGCTGTCCTTGGCGACCTTCTCGGCCCAGGGCGTCAGCACCTTGGCCATGATGATGTGCGTGTTCGGAACGAAGGTCGCGAGCTTCAGTTCTTCCGCGGCGAACGCCGGCGCAACCGAGAGACCGAACCCGGACGCGGCGCCCACGGCGGCCGCGCCCCCCAGAAATGCTCTGCGTGTGCTTTCCATCGATGTCCCCTCCCGAAAGCCAGGCCCCGCATTGCGCGGCGGCCCCTCCCCTCCCAGGGCGTCAGGCTTTCCAGACGACGAAGTTAGGAGAGGAGCGGGGCCTCGCCAAGCCCCCGCCCGTGGAGCGAACCGAATTTAAAATTGCATCGCCTGCCCTTCGATGGTCAGCCGGCGCATGAGGCGCGGCTCCTCGCGGGGAAAGTCCTTGCGTGCGTGGATCGAGCACCAATTGTCCCAGATCACCATGTCGCCCAGCGCCCACTTGTGCTCGTAGACGATGGAGGGATCTTCGGAAATGTCGAACAGCTGCTCGAGCGCGGCCTCGCTCTCCTCGCTCGAAAGACCCTCGATCTTGGCCGACATGAGGCGGGACACGTACAACGCCTTCTTACCCGTCGCCGGATGTGTGATGAAGAGCGGCTGCCAATTGTGCCGGATTTTGGAGAGGTCGGCCGTTTCAACGTTGAGCCGCTCGCGGCGCTTGTAGTCGTGCATCTGGAGCACGCGGCGGCCTTCCAGGCGGTCGCGGAGCGAACGCGGGATATTGTCATAAGCCGCGTACATGTTGGAGAAGCAGGTCTCGCCGCCCCATGACGTGAGCTTCATCGCGTAAAGCAGCGTGGCGCGATGGGGCTCGGGGT
>JBKBNT010000002.1:0-628813 GCA_046295155.1 Beijerinckiaceae bacterium | reverse complement strand
AGAGCCGATCCGGGAAGAGTTTGATTCCGATGAATCGGTTGTGATTCATTGATAGGCGCTTGATTCGTCAGGAGCGCCGATCATGTGGACAGCCGAGCATCGCAGAAATGCCTCTCGTAAGGGGTTTCGTTATCCGAGCGACCTGAGCGACGATGAATGGTGTCTCGTGGAGCCCTTCATCCCGCCCGCGCGGCACGGCGGGCGTAAACGGCATGTGGATGTCCGGGAAGTGCTCAATTCGATTTTCTACGTTCTGGCGACAGGCTGCCAGTGGAGCGCCCTGCCGAAGGACCTTGCCCCCAAGAGCACGGCGCATGATTACTTCATCATGCTGGATCGCAGTGGCGCGCTGAGGCGTATCCATGAGGCGCTCTACATCGCCGCCCGCGAACAGGCGGGCAAGGAAGTCAGCCCAACCACTGCGATCATCGACAGCCAGAGCGCCAAGGCTGCTCAAAAAGGGGCTCTGCGCTGGACGCGCAAGGCTACGATGCAGGCAAGAAGGTCACGGGACGCAAGCGCCATATCCTCGTTGACACGCTCGGACTTCTGCTGAACGTCATCGTCCTGCCTGCCGACATTCAGGACAGACATGCAGCCATTGACCTTCTGAAGCGGACCCGTTCCCGCTTCCCGTTCGTCGAGCGCATCTTTGCCGACGGTGGCTACTCCGGAGCAAAGACGTCAGCGATGGTTCGCTCCACGGGATGCTGGAAAATCGAGATCGTCAAACGCTCTGACGCTCACCGCTTTGTCGTGCTGCCGAAGCGCTGGATCGTTGAGCGGACCTTCGCGTGGATCAGTCGCAATCGACGACTGATGCGAGAGTTCGAACGCTACTCTAGAACGGCCGCCGCGTTCGTTCGCCTCGCTATGATCCGTCTCATGCTCAGACGCCTCACGAGACCAACTGGTTGTTCATGAATCAAAACTTCGCGGATGGGCTCTTAGCTGCGGCGAGGCTCTTGAAGCGCGTAGGCCAGACCTGCATCAGGCGCCTTGCGGAGTAGTTCAGGTTCTCTTCGATCGACCGCAGGCCGCCGGTCTCGACGCAGATCTGCGCCATGAAATGCCGGATCCTGACCGGCGTTGTGAGGCCGCGCTCCTGCGCATCGGGCCAATTTTCGATGATGGCGGCGACCAGATCCGCGCGTGCGGACGGGGCCAGCCGCTTGATGCGGTCGGCGTTGATCATGAGGCGTTCTCCAAAAAGAAACGGCCCGCCGAGCGGGCGGGCCTGTGTGTGCAAGATGATCAGAGGGTGAGTTACGGGCGTCGCGTCCACTGATCGTGAGGCTGCTCGCGGAGCGGATTCAGCAAGGCTCCGCACGTTTGACGATCACATTGTGGACACCCTATTGCGTGCCGGCTGGTGTGGCCGACCGCCCATCCTTGCCTGCCTCGCCCTGCGGCTGTTTCAGGTCCAGCGATGTCTGCGAACCGCCTGAGCGGTCGCAGGCATGCGTCACGCCGGCGATGCGATAAGCGCCATCTATCCCCGGCCGCGCACCGACAAGGACGAACGTCCCCTCGGCCTGCGCGGTCGGATTGAGCAGGATGCGCGCGGATCCTTCGCCGCCGTCACGCTCGCTCTCCGACTTCTTCGCCTTGGCGCGGCGCTGGGCCGTTTCCTTGTCGCCCGCGGTGAACTTCGGCGACGTCGCGGCCGGCGGGGTCTGCCCGTCGACTTGAACGTCCTCCTCCTTCCATCGCGCCGCTTTGCGGTCGAACCAGCGCACGCGGGCCTTCGTGTGCCGTGGCCGGCCGACGAAGGGCGCGATGTCCCAGGAAATCAGATTGTCGCCCCAGACGCCGCGCACGATCGGCATCGCGCTACCTGCGGGCGAGGCGCCTTCGCCACGCTTCACCAACACCGCCGTCCTGCCCCTGATCTTGAACGTGCCCCCGAGCTCGCGCGCGAGACGCTCGCCCAGATGTATGAAGCTCTCGGAATCCGCCGACCAGTAGTCCCGCCTAATCTGCGCGAAGTCGGGATCGATACGGACGCTTTTCAGGCCGGCCCGCCTGGCGGCGTCATCCATGAACTCCTGCAGGCTTGCGTCATCCTTATGGAATTCCTGCGGCTCCTTGACCTTGCCACGGCTGTCAAACCCCTTGCAGGAGACGGTCAGCAAGCGGCCCTGACCCCGCGCCCCGGTGGAGCGCACCTCATCGACCGTGCCTTCGAACACCTTCACGCCCTCCAGCTCGATCACGACGCCGCCGCCGTCGCGCGGCAGGATGCACTGGCCATCGGAATCATTGAACGTCAGGTTCGCCGTGTCGCTCGCCGTGCCATCCTTGTCGGAGACCTCGATCGAGGTGAGGTAGGGATTCCACCGGTCCGTCATGTTGGCGCCGTCGACGGTGACGGCCCAGGAGACGCTCCACGCCATTGGACACCAGCTCAGTCGAAGAGGGACACGGCGCGGCGCAGCGGCGCGCGGGGAGTGGCGGGCAGCTCGGGCAGCAAAAGAACCGTCCCCACGGGCAGGATCACACCCTCATCCGCAAGCTTGCGGTTCAAGCGATAGGCATCGTCTACGAGCGCCTGCCCGCGCCGGCCGTAGCGACGCCACAGCAACAGGTCGAGCATCATTCCCTCCGATTGCACGAGGATTGTCTCAGGCATGGATCATCCAAACAGCGAGAAAAGCGAGCCGATCAGACCGAAGGCGTTGTCACCGCCAGGCCCATCGACGCGCGTGATCCTGACCTCATGCGAGATGACTTGCCCGACGCCACGGGGTCCAAGCATCTCGTGGCTCTCGCGGATGCCCTCGATCACGAACCAGCCGACGGCCGCCCCGTCGCCGCGCATGACGAACACAGGCTCGCCGGCGCGCCGCGCGCCGTGCAGCATCTCGAGCTCGGGCAGGCCGTTGAGCATCGTGCGTGACGGGATGATCTTGCCCTTCAACGTGTATTTGTCGTCGCCCTCGCCGACGAACTCCCGCCCTTTCAGTCGGCCGAGCAGGTCCTTGGCGGCGAAATCCGCCTCCGCCTCTCGTTCCACCGCATCGATCGAAAACGGAAACGTGTCGATCGTGACCGGGCCGAGCTGGTAGAGCATGGCGCGTCTCCGATGCTGCGCGGTTGCAGCGATTTATCCCGGGGTTAAAGCCGATGGCGCCTCGGTCAGCCGCTCGTGTCGGCGTGAACGCCGCGCATGGCCTGGCGCACCTGGCCGCCAGCGCGGAGCGCCTCGCCGACCTCGCGTCGCATGGCGGAGGCTCGTTGGCCAAGACGCGACAGGCCGGCGTCGGCCTGCGTGATCAGGCGCAGCAGGTTGATGATATCTGAGGCGTCGACGTTCGGCTTCACCGGCGCGCTTAAACCCTGGAGCTTTCCGCGCGCCGCGTCGGCCCTGGCGCCTACATCCTCGATCTCGAATCGCATTTGACCCAACGGCGAGGAACCCGCGCGCCGCGCCGTGCGCGCGCTCATCGGCCCGAAACTCCCCGTGCCGATTTCGGTCGCGGCGCCCGTCTGGAGGGTCCCGTGGGAGCCGAGCGTGTAATCGCCGCGTCTCGACTGCGGATGCGCCGGATTGCTCGCGCCGAAGCCCAGAAGGGACTGCAGCTTGCCAGGCAGTGCGCCAAGGGCTTCAGGGATCGACATGATGGCGCGCACGAGCTTGCCGATGGCCTCGCCCGCCGCCGCGCCCCACGCAGCCCATTTTTCGCCGGAGGCGTCGATCTCGCCGAAGAACCCGGTGAAGAGATCCCATGCCTTTTGCAGCCCCGCTGTGAGCGGCTCGAGGAATTGCGGCGCCGGCCCGACGGCCTTGCTGAACGCCTCTCCGAAGGAGGTGAAGAACGTCCCCAGACCGCTCCAGTTGTTGGCGATGAGCGTTCCGGCCGCCGCGATCGCGCCAAGCGCGACGCCGATCGGCCCTCCGGCGAACAGCGCCACGCGCAGCAGCCGAAACGCGCTCCCGAGCGCCCGCACCGGCCGCAGCAGCGCCAGCAGCGCGCCGGAAGCGCTCGCCGCAGCAGCGAGGCCAATCAGCTTGAGACCGCCGGCCAGCAGACTGATCGAGGCCGCGACGCCGCCCGCCATGAGCCCGAGAGGACCCAGCACCGCAAGCGCGCCGGCGGCGTAAGTTGCAAATCGCAGCAGTCCTGGATTGGACTTCGCCAGCCGCTCCATAGCTTCAGCGAGTTTCGTGAGCCCGGCGCCGACGTCGCTCAGCACCCCGGACTTGCCGATCTGGATCCAGAGGTTTTCCCAGCCGGCCTTGAAGCGGGCGACCTCGCCGACGATGCCCTGCATGCGGATCTTGGCCATGTTGTCGGCGGCGCCCGCCGACTTCTCGAGAACATCGCGCACCACCTCGTCGAGGTTCTGTCCGAACAGGGCGAGAAGCCGCGCCGCCTGGCGGGCGTCGATGATGTTGGCGATATCGCCCGCTGTCGCGCCGCGGTCTTTGAGGGCGCGGATGAAACCGAACAGGTCGACCTCGCTGCCAGCCGACGTCAACGCCGTTGAGACGGACTCGGCGATCTTCTCCTTGTCGAGGATCGATCCAGAGCCAAGCGCGTCGGTGACGATCCTGGTGAGCGCCGCCGTCATCGCGCCGACGGATTTCTTCAGGCGCGGATCCTTCAGCGCCTGGTCGAGCTGCGTGAGCGCGCCTTTCGGCAGCTCGACGCCCTCGAGCTGCAGGGAGGACGCGATATCGGCGGCCGCGATCTCGCGCTTGTGGGTGACGAACTCGGATAGGCTGATGTTCAGGCGCTCGAGGGCGGCCAGCGCCGGCTTGGTCGGCTTGACCATCCGCACCAGCATCGAGCGCAGCGCGACGCCAGCCTCCGAACCCTTGATGCCGTTATTGGCCATGACCATGGCTGCGGCGGCGACCTGCTCGATGCTCAGGCCAGTGACGCGGGCGATCGGCGCGACGTACTTGAACGTCTCGCCCATCAGGCGCACGTCGGTGTTGGAGCGGCTGGCGGAATAGGCGAGCGCGTCGTTGACCCGGGTCAGCGATTCTGAGGCCTCCTGCGCCGTCTTCATCGGCAGACCCATGGCCGTCATCACGTTGGTGGCGATATCGGAGGCCTGCTGAAGTTCGATGTCGCCGGCGAGCCCCAGGTTCAGCGTGCCGCGCAGCGCGCCCATGATCTGCTGAAAATTGAGGCCGGCGCGGCCGAGCTCGAAGGCCGCCTTCATGATTTCGGCGTTGGTGTAGGGGAACAGGTTGTTGAGCGACTGAGCGTAGTCCTCCAGACTGCGGCGCTGCTCTTCCGTCATCTGCGTGACGGCCTGGACGTTGTTGCCGACCTTCTGGAATTCATAGGCCGCCTGGAAGCCGAAGCGTCCGGCGAGCGCCAGCGGCGCGGCGAAGGCGGCGGTGGCCCGGGTCGTCTGCTCGCCCAGCCGGGTCATCGTCGCGCGCGCCTGACTGGCGGCGATCGTCATCTGGCGCTGCAGCCCGGCGGCCAACCGGTTCTGCGCAGCGACCGCCACATGGGCCTGGCGCGCCAGACCCTGGATCGCGGCGCCAGCCTTGCGCGCCGGCGCGCTCACCTGATCAATCAGCGAGACGACCAGCCTGGAGGTGAGGGTCGTCATCGGGAGATGGTCCTGTCTGGAGGAGCGGAACGCCGACGCTTGCCGCGATGCGGCGCGCCTGGGCGTGCCAGATCATGACCTTCGACCATTTCTCGGGCCGCAGATCGCGAATGGGGATGTGAAGGACGTGCGCAATGTCGGCCGCGATCACATCGACGGCGAACCACCAATCTCCGTCTCCTGCGCGAAAGGGGCGAAGGCTTCCGTGATCCTCCGGAAGTCCGAGGCCCTGATCTTGCGGATGGCCTCAGTTGGCCAGCCGGAATCGTGCGCGAGGAACGCCACGAAGGCGGAGGCGTCTGACCTGCCGTCGCGGCGCGCGTCCTCCATCGCCTCGATCGCGCCCATCGTGGGCTCCGCGACCGGGAATTCTGCATAAGTCTTTCCGTCATGATCGACGGGCGTGTTGAGAACCACCTTGCTCATCTGTCACCGGGTGCTGGATTGAAAAGGATCAGGCGGCGCGACGGCCACCGGTAGGGATCAGCCGCCGCCAAGCGCCGTGCGGATGTCGGAAAACCACGACACGCCGCCGGAGCGGCCCTCGCGCTCATAAAAGTCCCAGTACCAGAGCTCCTCGCCATCGAGATGGAACTCGTAATGGGTGACCTCGTGCAGCAGGTAATTGCAGCCGAAGAACTCGCCAACCGAGAACTCGTCCGGGGTCCACGCCGAGACGACGCCCTGGATGATGGCGCGGGCGCTGAGAACCTGGCCACCCTGCTTGTTGCGCACGGCGCCGGCAAACGTCCACTTGTCATAGAGGCCAGCGGCGAACCCCATCTTGCGCAGCATGTCGGGATCGAGGCCCTTCAGCTCGAACTTCGGCTCGATCGGATCGACCTGCGGAAATGAAAAGTTCACCTCGCCGACGCCGCCGCCTGGCGCATAGCCGGACGTCTTGCGCTTGATTTCCGGCAGGGCGAGTTTCGAGAGGGTGACGTCGCGGCTGGATTCAGGCTCGTCCGCGCGCCGCACGTCGACCGCCTCGAGCACATAAAGAGGCTGCGCCATGGTTCACATCTCCTGGAACGGAAGGATCGATCGGAAAGTGCGCTTCACGCCGTGGCGGACAGGCGCGAGATGATCGTCGCGACCAGCTCGTCGATGGCGGGCCGGTAGCGGCGCACCTCGTGGGTGGCGACGCGGAACACCGGCGCAGGCTCGATCTGCGGCCGAACGACCAGCCGGCCGAGGCGGATCTGCTCGGCGCTGTTCAGGCTCTTGGGGAAGTGAAGATCGTAGCCGAGGATGTCGTTGGCGGCCTTGTGGTCGCGCAGCATGAAGCGGATCGAGTTCAACCACGCCTCGACCATGTCGGCGTTGATGGCGCGGCCAAGGAACTGCCGCGTGATGCGCATCATCTTCACGGTCAGGTAATCGGCGCCGCGGATTTGATGGAACTGCGACCATAGCTCGCCTTCGGCGCAGGATTCCGTGCCGATGTAGACAAAGCCTCCGTCGGCGATCGCTGTATCGACGCCGATCTCGCCGCGCACGACGACGCCAAGATCCGCGGCGAGCATGAGCTGGCCCTCGACCGCGCCGTCGGTGAGCGAAAAGGCGATCGGGCGGTTCGTCCCGACAATGCCCCAGATCGGCCGGTTGGCGATCGGATGGAAGGGCTTGCCGCCGTTTCCGTTGTCGATGCGCACCAGGAGGCCGGCGATGCGCGGCGACATCGGCCGGGTGACGGCCTCGTCGGCTTCCCAGACCTTTGCGGAGACGGCGACCGGGATGATGCGCTCGGACTGGATGTCCTCGCGCCAGGTCTCCGCGGCAACGCGGCTCGTGTCCGGGCCATCAACGACGGCGACGGCGAGGAGCGCATTCAGCACTGCAGGCAGCGCGGCGACGACCGGGTTGGCGGCATTGTCCGGACGCGCCGCCGTATAGCCCGGGCACAGGATGATGCGCGGCGTACGGTTGACGACCTCGGGCGCCGTCTTCATCAGGTTCACGCCCGCGATGACGTTGGTCAGCGTCGCTGCGGCGTCGACACCTTCCGCCACGCGCACGATTGTGACGTCGGCGGCGGTTCCAAGGGGCCCGAGCTGATCGTTGATGCCGCGAATGGCGTCGGCGAGATAGCCTGTGCCCAAGGCGGCCGTGAAGACCGGGTCCGACGATGAGAAGTTGACGAGCGTGTTCGCCGGGAACACGGTCTCGTCGGCGTCTTCGCTGGTCGAAATGATGCCAATCTTCGAGAAATCCGAACCCAGGACGGGGATGGGCTCGCTTTCGGGCCGCTCGTTGATGATTCCGAATACGGGCGCGGTCATGGCTTTGCTCCTCGCTCAAAAGAAAAGCCCCGCTGCAAAGGCGGGGCTGGATTCGGGGGGTCGCGTAAGATCAATGTATGCGGCGGACGCTCAGAGCGCCGAGGCGTCCCTGAAAAATTGATCGACCTGTTCGTCTGTCCAGGGAGGATCCTGTGAGGCCGCGAACAAAGCGACGAGCGGATGGGCGCGGCGGAACTCGACGGCGCCTGACAGCAGCAATTCGGCGTCGTCACGCTCTTCCTGGTCGGGGATCTGCGCGACGACGTCGGCGAGGATCGGCGGGGCCGTTCCCGTCTTCACGAACGCCAGGGCCTGCGCCTGCGTGACCAGTCCGAGCTTTCGGAGCTGGTGAATGAATTGCCGATCGCTGATGACGTCGGGAACGGCGGCTGCGGGCGGCTCAGGCTGTGGGTCGGGCTGGCGCGTCAGGCCGATGCTTTCGAGCTCGGCGGCGCTCCAGAGATGCTCAATGGAATCCGGGTGACGCACGCCATTAATGATGAACGGCGGACGGACCTGCGCGCCAAGATGATCGGTCAACATGAAGGCCTCTTTGAGCTGACATGCGATTGTCGGATCATCCGGTCACGCCGATGGCGACAGTCCCCGCCACCCAGTTGCCAGACGGTGCGTCGCACAGGACCGATTGGCTGCCCAGGGCGCCTCCGACCGCAATCTGCTTGTGAAAGATCGACATCTTGCGCGTGCCGTTGTTGTCCAGATTGCGCACGATCTCGTCGAAGCCCGAAAGCGTTTGATGAAGGCCGCTTTCGCGCGAACAGTAGGCGCGGATATCGAAGCCGAAGACGAGTTCCGCTGACGCCGGGACGCTTGGCGCCGTCATCGTGGGCCCCGCGGGGTAGGTCGTGCCGTGCGGCGCGCTGACGGTCGCCAACCCGAAGGGGCGATAGAGCAGCGTGACGGCCTCGACCGAGACGACGTCTGGCGTGCTGATCGACACGCTCGCAGGCGGCGCGCCGCCCGCCGTATACTCCCAGCAATACATGCGCGCGGTATAAGCGGCGTTGCTCGCGGGACCCGCGTACCACCGTCTCGTCCAGCCCGAGGGCGTGGCGATCAGATTATGGAACCCGGGGTGAGCCGCAAACAGGAACGCCTTGTCGCCGGATTGCCTGTCCCCGGGCAAACTGATCGTGTGCGTCCCGAGGCTGCTCGGATTCGTGTAGGCGAAGGATCCGGCAAAGAGCATCGGGTCCGCGCCGCTCGCGAGCATCGGATTGAAGAGGCCAGGGATCATGTCAATCTCACGCCGGGTTCTTGACGATGCTCAAGAGCACCTTGCCGTCGTCGCAGCCGTACATGGACACGTAGTCGGTGGCGTTGGCGGCCGTCGATAAAGAGAAGCCGGGCGCCGCCTTCCAGTAAGCCGTGTTGTAGGAAAGCGTACGCGATCCCGTCGCATCCTGTTGGAACTCCCACACGCCCATCTGGCCCTTCTTGACGTTTGTCGGCTGACCGAGGGTGGCGTTGCCGGTGAGCGTCGTGCGCGCATTGATGAAACCGGCGAAGTTCGGAGTGAGCGTCGCCGAATAGCTGATCGCGACGGGGACGGCGGCGCTCCACACCCGGTCGGCGGTCAGGATTTTTGAGGCCGTCTGGCTGAGAAACTCGCTCACCGTCGCCAGCGCGGCGGACGCCACCTTGATGAAGGAGATGGCGCCATCGCCGATCTTGTTGACCGTGACCGCGCCGGTCGCGATCTTGGGCTCAGTTACGCTCCCCGCAGCAATCTTGCTCTCGGTGACGGCGCTCGCGCCAAGCCTCGCTTCCGTCACGGCGCCAGCCGCAATCTTCATCTCCGTGACCGCCCCATCGGCGATGTTCGCTGTCGCCACGGACGTGAGATAGGCTTGCGTGCGCACCCAGGCCGTCGTCGCGAACTGGGTGTTGTTGGCGCCAGCTGATGGACTGACGCCGGTCGTCGTGCCGGTGAACGCCGCGTTGTTGATCGGCGCTTTCGCGTCGAGCGCGGCCTGCAGATTCGTGACCTGCGAGATCGGCAGCTCGGTCCCCGTGCCGATCTTGCCGTCGAGGGCCGCCTGCAGGCCAGAGACGTCGTTGATGGCGTGCGTATGGGTGGTCGCCGCCTTGCCCGACAGGCTGGCGATCAGCGTGGCCACATCCACATCGAGGCCATTGATCGCGGCGATGATCCGCCCGACGTCAAAGGAGAGATCGTTATCAGGATAGGGAAGCTGATAGCCGCGGCTGGCGGTGACGTTTTCGACGCTCATGGATCACGCCCTCAGATCGACACGGCGCGCAGATCGGAGATGAGCGGACGCGCCGCCGGCGTCCCGGTGATCGTGAGCCGAAGCCGCCCCGTGAGCGCCGTGTAGGGATCGACCCGATGTTCGCGCTCGACACTGCCGTCGTTGAGAACCTTCGTCTCGTGCACGGGGACCGCATCCCAATCATCGTCGGCCGCGTCAATCTCGAGGGTGGCGGTGGCGCCCGCCGGCAGCAGCGCCTTGTAGAAAGCCGACATGCGGATGGCGGAGCCCATCTCGAAGGCCCGGCTGACATAGGTCCCGCTCGCGCGCAGCGTGCCTGCCACCATGAGCACGCCCGGAAACAGCGTCGGGCTGACATTTGCCGTGCCGAGAAGGATTGCACGTAGGATGATCGTCTCGGTCACATATTCCGCGAACTCATAAGCCTGGTTCGGCAGCAGAAAGATTTTAGCGCCGCTCGCCCGCTCGACCTCGAAGGTGACGCGGCAATCGCCGGTCGGCAGCTCCACCGCCGCCCGGATGATGAGGTCGCTCATGTTCGTGACGGCGAACGATCCGAGATTCAAGGTCCGGCTCGTCGGCGAAAACACACACGCCGGAACCCGCATCGTCAGGTCGTCGGTCTGCTGCGGCGTCCAGGTCGAGGCGTTCGACGACGACATCAGCACGCCGATCGTATAGGGCTGCGCTCCGACCCATGACTGGTTCGCCGCGTCGAAATCGCCGATGCGCGCGACCGAGACCGAATGATCTGCGTCGTTCGTCATCAGGACGAAGCAGAACTCGCGATCGGACGCCACGAACAAGGGTGAACGAAATCGCACCTGGGTCCAGGCGTTGACGACGACCGCCGCCATATCGACGAAGGCTTCGGCCAGAACCTCCTGCGTCGGCCAGCCGTTCTCCATCGCCCGGCACTGAATGATGCAGCCGTTTGACGTGTCGCCGATCAGGCAGAACTTCACGTCGATCCCGGTGATGTGCCGCGAGGCCGCCGGCGTGAAGGATTGCGCCAGCGGATCGACGCGACGGGGCGCGGGCGGCGGGGCCGTCCAGATCGTCGTCACCCGGCGCATGACGTCGATCTCGAGCACGCCCTGACCTGCAAACTGCGCCCATGCGGTAGTTCCGCCAGCGCCTTCCGCAAAAACCTGTTTGACGCCGGCGGCGACGTTCGCCGGGATCATGAACGAACCCGTGCAGACGCCCGAGCCATCGGCGACCGGCGGGCCAATCGGCAGAACATCGACGCCGTCAAAGGTGAGCGTGCTCAAGACTTCGCCCGCGCCCATGCCCCGGATCGTGAATTGCACCTGGATCTGGCGCAGGAGTTCGATGCGCTGCGTGCGCTCGGCCTCGAGCTGGATGACGCTCTCAGCGCGGTTCACCGCGCCAACGAACTCCCGCGTCTGGTCGGAGAGCCATTCCGTGGCGCTCTCGACCCAGAAGTCGGATGAGGGCGAGAGCTGCATCGCGCCCGGCAGGGGTTCGAAATTCTGGTAGGGGTTGATCTTCATGCAGAAGGTCGCGAGATCCTGCCGGATCAACACGGCCTCCGTGTAATTGAGCATGATCGGCTGCGTGATGACCGGACGATGAAACGTCGGATCAATGGCGAGGCGCATGAACCCGTCGACGAGCGCGGCGGTCTGCGGTTCGCCGGCGTCGCGGTAGGCGTCGCTTTCGAACGGATCGACGAAGACGCCCTTCTTGGCGACAGGCTCGCGCGAATCCACATCCCGGCGCAGACGCTCCAGAGCGACGAGATCGAGCGTATCCCACAGCTTTCGCAGATAATGCCAGAGCTCCTCATAGGCGACGGCGCGCACGCCGACCTGTTCGACCTGTGGCGGCGCGTCCCAGATGTTGTGGATCCAGGCGAGCCCGAGCAGCGTCGAGGGCGGTCGCGGCTTCAGCGGCCGGCTGATGGCGGACACGCCCTTGATGTAGACGCTCAACCCCTCCTGGTTGAGGCAGAGAAGGTCGAGGCGCGGCAGCTTGTACGAATAGGAAAGAAACACGGCGCCGCCGTTGAAGCCGCCGGAGACCGTCACCGTACGGCTCGTTGTAGCGTCCGGCGTGACCGCTTCGAGGTAGCGGTATTTGGCGGTGTAGGAGGATCCAGGCGCCGGCTCCGTCCCCGCTGGCGCCCACGAGACGCCATCGCCGGACTTCACATAATCCGTCGTCGGGGCATAGGTTGTCGCGCCCTGCTTCACCTCGACGATCGTCGTGACGGAAGCGTCGGGGAACGCGTCCGTCCCGGCGCCGACGCCTTTGGTGATCGTCCGCGTGACTTCCTTCTCGACCACAGCCGCGGTGATGGAGGCGATGGGGCCGTAGGTCGTGGCGATGACGTTGGGACTGGTCCCTGCGAACGTGTGCGGCTCGGACGTGATCGTGCGCAGATCCGGTTCATCGGCCTGCACGTGGCGCAGCGCCGCCTCGCGGGTGCGCTTGAAGCCGTTGATGTTGGCGACCCCTTCCGAGATCGCGAAGTGCCAGGATCCCGAAATCTTGCCCAACGCCGTGACGCGGCAGCCGCGCACGACGTAGTCGCCGTGCGCGTCATCGTCATAGATCGCGATCGCCTGATTGATGCCGGAGAGGTTTGGGGGCGGCGTCTGGTCGATGACCGCGCCGTCCTTCAAAAAATAAACGGGATAGAGTTCGCCCGCTTCACCATCGCCTGAAAACCCCCAGGCCAGCGTCTCGACTTCGCGGCCGGCGCCGGGCTCCCCTTCCGCAGCCGAGCCCGGATGAAGTCCCAGAAGCGCGGGATCGTCCTCCTCGGTGATGACGGCGCGCACGATGCGGATGCCGATCTGCACATCGCCCGTCATCGGCACGCCGGTCAGAATGCGGGCGTCAATCGAGCGGACGTCGCCGGAGACATAGACGCGGCCTGCGGCGAGCTGCACCGATCCGGCGTTGCCATCAACGAGAACGTCGGCCCCGGCGATCCGGTCGCCGTCGCGGGCGACGAGATTGCCGACGCGCCGGCCGCGTCCTTCCATGATCGACTGCAATTCCATGAGTTCGGCCGCCTGGCCGAGTTTGCCCTCGCGGAACAGCAGGCGCGTCCAGCCGGGCTTGTCGGGCGTGCGGTCGTAGACCGCCGGCAGGCCGGAGGAATGGTTGAAGAGTGGCGGCATTCTGAGGGACCCGTGTCAGCGGATGGTTATTCAGGACGTCTGGAAGCGAAGGATTGCGCGCAGGCGTTCGCGGACCGTGCGGCCGAATGGAATCGTTGTGGCGGTGGGCATGATCTCGACGCCGCCGGAGAGCTGCGTTGCGTCGGCCCAAAGGATTCCAGGCTTGGCGGGCGCGACGATCGTCGGCGCGAACAGCAGCGACCAGGACGCGACCGTAGATCCGAAGCCGTCGCCGAAGTCGGTCAGCGCCTCGACGTAGAGGATCGGGGATGAGCCTTGCGGCGCGTAACGCAGCGACCCGCACCCATAGACGCCATGCGGGTCCTCGATGACCGATCGAAACGCGCGCCCACGCCGATGGCCGATGATTGCGCCGTCCGCGTCGCGAAACCGCACCCAGCAGGCTTTCGCCAGCACGCCCGCAGCCATGAGTTGCGCGCGCGTGGCGAACGGCGCCGAATTCCACGTCACGCCCTCCGAGACCCATGGAAAATTGCCCCAGGACAGGCCGCCGCTATCCTCATCGAGCCAAACCTCGAGCGCCTCGAGATCGGCCTGCGTCGGCGCATAATCGCGCTCATGCGTGCGCCCGAACGACCATTTCGCGCTATCTGAGTGGATGCGCGCGCCGGAATAATCCGACCAGATCGCGCCCGACCAGGCGAAATGCCCGTAGTCGACCGGGCGGATATCGTAGTCCCTGAACCCGCGCCAGAAGCGGGATCGCTCAGCGGCCGACAATTGCGCGAGATATGCGATGTCGTCGAGGTCGGGCGCCTCGACGTCGCGCAGCCGGTCCATCTCGAGCATGAAGAGATTCCAGCGACGCCGGCGCGGCGGCATGTTTTCGTGGGCGCCATCGTAGCCGAGCCAGCCGAGCGCGCGGGTGATTGCGTCCTGCGTGCCGCGCACGCGCTGCCAGGCAATGCCCTCTGCAATGCATTCGCGTGGATCATCGAAGAACCGGGAGATCGGGCCCAGGCCATATTCGTAGAGAAGATATGGCAGGAAGGAGGGCGGCGGTTGGCGCAGCTTGAGACCCCGCATCTCGACGATCGGCAGTTCGACGCGCGGCGCAACATCTATCGCAAGCGACAGCGCCCTCTCGAACGCCGTGGCGTTGGAGGGTAGCAGATGATCCTCGCTCATCAGTACGCGCGGCCCTTGTCGGTGAGCGTGATGGCGCCGAGCGCGATCGCCTCATAGAACTCCGCAGCCGCGCCATTCATGGGCGCAGCCACGTCCACCCGAGCAACGCCGGGGCGCATCAGGCGCGCGACAAGCCATGATGGCGTCAGATCGCGCCCGAGGCCTCCCTCGGCGGCCCAGGCGTCGCGCAAGTGTTGCGCAAGCGTGTCCAAAGTCGCCTGCGGCGCGTTCGGCAGCAGCCAGACGTCGGCTGCGACATCGACCATCGTCTTGACCGCGCCCGTCACGATCAGCGTGTCGTTGACCATCAGCACGCCCGACGCATTCAGCGCCTCGCGCACCGCCGTGAGCATTTCTGGGTAAGGCACGCCATTGTTGAGCGTATTCAGCACTGACACTCGGACATACGGATCGAGCGGATTGGTCCACACCACGACGTCGGCGATCCGAGCGTCGGCCGAGAGCGCGATCGACCGGTATCGCTCTGCGGTGCCGCCCGGCGAGCGGCCGGCGATGGCCAGAACAACGCGTCGGCGAAACTGCGCGTCGCTTTCACCCTCAAGCCGCACAACGTCGTAGAACACCGCAAGCTGGTCGAGATCGCCGCCGATCGCAAATGGCAGGATGTTCGAACGCACCGCTTCATTGATGCGCTCACGGATGTTCTGTTCGCGGTAGGCCGCGACCTGGAGCGCTATCAGGATCGGATCGGTCTCCAGCGCGCCCATGTCCCAGTCCGGCCAGCGCGCCCGGAAATCGGCGACGAGTTCGGCGAGGATGGATTCGAAGGCTAATTCCTCGATCGCCTGCGGCGGCGGCAGCCCATCGAGATCGATGTCGGCCATTCCAATGGTCATGGGCTCGCCTCGCTGATAATGAAGCGCGCATCGCTGGCCGCCACAATCAGACGCCGCAGATGGCCCTCCGGCGTCGGATCGCCGAGATGGCCGCGCGGCCGGTATTCGCCCTCGATCACGAAGGCGAAGCCGCCGAGCCGGATCTGCTCGGGGCCGGGATTGACGGCGCTCACGCGAGCGATCCTGAAGCGCGGCTCCCAGATCTCGAGCGCCACGGCGACCAGATGAAAGAACCGCAGCACAGTGTTCGCCGTCATCAACCGTCCCAGCAGGATCGGCGCGGATGAGCCGAAATGCCGTCGCATCACGCGCTCGCCGATCGAGGTCGAGAAGATCACGTCGACCGACTGCACCACATGCGCGAAGCCCTCGAGCGGGCGCCCGTTCGTGCGGTCGACGCCGGTCATGATCGATCAGCCTTTCGGGTCAGAAATGTCGGTGTTGCCTTGAGCGGGCTGCAGCTTTCTTTGCTGTCACGATCAAGGAGATGGATTTTTGTGGCCCGGCTCAAGCGACCGTGTCACCGCACGCGCGTGCCCACGAAGGCAAGACCAGGATTTCAGAATGCATCCGTCGCGGTCGGCAGCTATCCGCCATGTCGTCAGCATGTTAGAGAAGACTTAAATGGGGGAGGGAGCCGATGCACAGCGCGCTTCGCGTGAACAGGTACATTTCAAGCAAGTATCCAAATCCTGTCTGTGATATTTGTATCAGCGCAGAGTTGAATTTCCGATCGGTCACGCAAGCCAATGCAACAACGGCCGCGCTTGGAACGACATCGGATTTCGTACGCGGCATTGCAGAATGCTGCGTATGCAAGCAAACGAGAACGGCGACGCGGGCGACGCCACAGCGTGCGTCAGCTGATAAAGAACTTGCCGGTCCGGATTTGGAGAACGCGATATGAAGTCCCCTGCAAAGGGAAAGTCGTTGCGCGGATTTGCTTCCATATCGCCTGAACGGCAACGCGAGATTGCGAGCAAAGGCGGCAAGAGCGTGACGCCTGAGAAGCGCTCTTTTGCGCTTGATCGGACGCTCGCCAAGACAGCGGGTCGGAAAGGCGGACAATTCAAACCGTCAGGCGAGCGCGCGAGCTGAAGACGCGCGCTCCGCGAAGGAGGGTTGGATGGCCAAAGCACAGCGACCGCGCCTCCGACGACAACAACAGAGCGGGCCAGAGTCGCGCGAGGTTTCGCCCGAACGCAAGCCGCAAGCCGGATTTTATTTCGGACTCATCAAGTTGATATCGAGCATCCGCAATCGGCGCGGCTGACCGGCGGTCATGGCGCAGCGCCTCGCACCGATGGCGCGCTCGAGTGATCATCTGTTGGGTTAGCCTCAGGCATGAGCGATCAGCCTTCGGCATCGAAGCCCGCCTCAGGCGCAGCCCTTCGCCGCTGCGGACCAGGCAAACTGCCGCCCGGCCTGCCGTCGCCGTCATGGTCGAGCGGGTGGCGCGGCGGATCAGCGGGGACCAGCGGCGGGCTCTCGAGGGGCGCCGGCGCAATGAGTCCCTGATCGAGGGGATAGCGCGCCGCGCGCGCGGTCAGATCGACCGTGCGGTCGGCTGAGATGGGCGCGCCCGCCACGACCTGCGCGGACGGGTCGAGCACAAGATATCTGTTGTGTTTCATGGATCCCTCGTTTGACGGCGCGAACTGGCGCTAACCGCGCGGCTCGCCGGTGACGCCCGATCCGGACTGGACGTTTCTGTGGACGTGTGTGCGGTCGATCGGCGTGGTCTTGTGCCGGACGTAATCGCCCTCGAAATCCGTCGAGCCCTTCATCGTGATCTTGTCGCCGGTGACGATGATTTCCGTCGCGCCGACTTTCAGGAGAACCCGGCCCTCCCGGACCTCGAAGCGGACGTCGCCGTATTCGAACACGTTCTCGTCGAGGTTCTGCGAGGGCTGCGCGTAGCGATCGGTAAAGCCGTCGCGCAGCAGAAATCCCTGCCGGGGATCGCCTGGCGGCGTCATCATCGCGACCACCTGTCCCTTGCTCAGCGGAAACCAGCTCTTCGCCTTGCCGCCCGCTTCCGGATGCGGAAGCCAGGGACTGAGTTTGGCCTCGCCGTTCTCGTCTGAGCCGAAATTGAGCCTGTAGCCTTTCTGCGCGTCGGTCTCCTCGACCGATCCGACCTTCACCATGCCGGCGATCTCGCGCTTCAGCTGCGCGATCTCACGCTTGAGATCAACGACGATGGCGACGAGGTCTGAAAATTCCTCGGCCGAGAACATCAATCCGCGCCTTCCTCAGCCTTCACCTCGAAGCCGAGTCGCTCGCCATTGCTCGACAGCTCGCTCGCTGGCGCGGGCGCCTCTCCCTGCTCCAAGGGGCCAAGCCCAACGGCGGACGCGCCGACATTCGTCAGGCCAAGCCGCGCCTTGAGCCGCGCCCAGTCGGGGATCGCGATCCCGGTGATTTCTTCCTCGAGCCCGTCGGCGAACACGGACAGGATGTCGTCGGCGCGCATCGCGGCGATCAGATCGGCCCATGCGCCACACGGCGCTCGCCCGAACTCCGGCTCATGCAGCGGCGCAACGCTTAGGACAATCTGCCGGGCCGCGAAGCGCACGCCCTTTTCCACCGAAGCGCCGCGGCGCGTCGCCATCTTTTTCGTCGAGAGCGCAAAGGTTCGAAACAGCTCGGCCCATGGATCGTCATCAGCCTGCAGCACGCGCATGACCTGGCGCGTCATGAAGTTGAGCGCCATCTCGAGGCCCTCGTCGGTGTGCGGGATGTTGATCCCGCCGTCGCGCCGCAACTCGCTCGCCAGCGCAATCTCGATGACGACGTCGAGGTCGCGGCTCGCGCCAATGTAGTCGTGACCCGAAATTTCGGAGGTCTCGTCGTCGGTGGCGACGATAATGAAGGGCTCGGGCTGCCCCTGCACCGTCTCGTCGATCGGCGCGACCTGCGAATCGTAGACGCGATCCTGCGCATAGGTCTTACCCAGCAACGCGCGCCAGAGCGTCGTGCGCACGGCGTAGGCGACGAGGCTCATCAATTACCGTCGGTTGCCAGGTTGGCTAAACTGCGAAGGCTTCGCTGATAGTATTTCGAGACCGCTCCCGGTGACAAAGCCAAAGGACCTGCTAGCCTAATGCTGGTGCAAGCTGCTCGTTGGGAGGCGCGCAGTATCATGTTGAGCATCGATCAAAAATTGGACGGTAATGTCCTGGTGCTGTCCCCTGACGGGGCGCTGACGCACGACGATTTCCAGCGCTTGTCCGAAACAATCAAAGCACGCGAGGCGTCGGGCCGTCGCATCCGCGCCCTGGTCATCCACTCGAAGACCTTCCCCGGCTGGGCCACATTCCGCGCCCTTCGCGATCATCTACAATTCGTTCGCGCGCATCATCGCCAGCTCGAACGGGTCGCCGTCGCGTCCGATAGCGCTATTCTGCGCAGCGCCGTACGCGCGGCGGGTAAGCTGCTTTCACCCGACATACAGGTGTTCGGCTTCAATGAGGTTGACACAGCCATCGCCTGGGCTGGCGGCGCGCCACCGGCGGCTCACAACATGGTCAGCCGCAGCAGCGTGGATGAAAACTCTGACCGAGATGAGGAGGAGCTGATGTTCATGCGCATCTCTTGGGGCCGCATCCGTGAGGGTGGGTGGCTCGAGTACGAAGAGCGTTTCAAGAAACTCGCCCTGGACAACATCAAGCAGGGCGGACCGACACGCCGCTGGCTCGTGCGCGATCTCGACGAGCCGGACGCTGGCTTCGCCATATCGATATTCGACACCGAGGAAGAGATGCGCAACTGGGCCAACAATCCCGAAGCCCGAGAGCGCGTAAAGACCGAAATGACCGATCTCTACATCGGCGATTACCGGGTGCGAAACTGTGAAGTCCGGTTTAAGACGGATTGAGCTGACGCATCGTTAATCAGCCGCCGTGCTCCAGATTGATGTGGAGCACGAGGTCGCCGATGTCGGTGGGATCGACGCGTATGATCACATAGGTCCTGGTTGGATCCCGGTCGGGGAACGACACCGCGTCATCCTTGCGCGGCCGGAAGCCGAGCGCGGCGAGTGACGCCGCGGAGAGCCAGAGCTGACCTTCCGCCACGGCGACAGCGCCAAAGCCCATCAGCTCAGACCCCCTTCGCGAGCCCTCGATGGGCGTCTCGCCGGAGGTCAGTGTGAACACGCCGGCGACGGTCCCTGCTGCACGGTTCGGATCGAACACAGGCCCACGCTTTGGGACCGCGACTCGCGGCGTGACGAGAACCGGTTCGCCAAATGTCGCCATTACGACCGCGTCGGCCGCGCGCATCGCGGCGTCAAAGGGCGAGGCCATGAGCCAGAGCGCCTTACGAAATGAAGACGCCGTTTAGGCGAACCAGACCCGTTGCTGAAGGGTTGCCCGCAGCCGCCACAGCTGCGCCGATCAGCTTGTTGCTGGTGGCTGTCGTCGTGGCGAGCTTGTTGGTGTTGTCCCAGTAGATGAGCGCGCCCTCCGTCCAGGCCTGCGCGGATGTCTTGGCGAGTTCGAACACGCCGACGGTCTGGAACTGGCCCGGCGCGCCATTGGTGACGTCCTTGACCGCGACGCCGAACACAGAGCCGACGAGCGCGCCCTGTCCGGACGCGCGGTCGTAAGGCGCGGTGAGGGTGAGGATGTCTCCTGGCTGGATGTAGTTCTTCACGGGATGTCTCCGGACAGAGAAAGCGGACCTGAAACGACGAAGGGCCCCCGCAAGCGAGGCCCGTCGTCGGACGAGAATCGAATGACGACTTACGCGCCGGCGTTCTTGTAGAGTCCGCGGAAATCGATCGCCTTTACGCCCGCGTCAATGCGGACCTTGAACTCCACGCCGTCGACCTTCCAGCCGTCCTGCTGGTCGATCATCGGCGTCTCGTTGCCGTTGAGGTAGGCCACCTCGATCGTGTCGTGCATGTTCGCGTCGGCCGCCAGATACCAAGCGGTGGACGAGGCGGCGTCGAGGCGCGCGTCGGAGACGACGGTCGCCAGTCCGTTCACGTGGTTTGGCTTGGCGGAATTGACGTTGGAGGCGTTCGGGTCCTTTTCCGCTGTCATCAACACCCGCGCCTTGCCCTCGAGCGCCACGGGGACGATGAAGTGCTTGGGCCGGATGTTGAGCGCGGTCGCGTGCGCGTCCGGATCCTTCTGCTTGGCCATGGCGGCGCGCGCGGCGTCGAGGCTGTCGACCGATGGCGCAGCGGCCGCGCCCGCCAGATTGCCATGGTCGGCGTGAAACAGCGCCACGCCGTCGGCCATGGCGGCATTCGCGGTCAGGACAGCATAGGCGAGATTTCCGACGGTGCGCTTGGCGGCGCGGCCCATGCGCATGGGAACGCGGGAGAAGGCGTTCATGTCGTCGTTGATGATCGCCTGCCGCGTGATGGCGAACATCTTGCCGTAGGTCGCAAGCTGGATCGTCTCGCCGCGCTCGCCGATCGTGCCGCTCTTGTACTCGGCGCCTTCCGGCACTTCGCTCAGAGCGGGGAACAGGTTCAGGTCGACCCGCTTCTGCGGCTTGAAATCGACCAGCACGCCCTTGGCGGTCCACAGATGGAAGGTTTCTTCGGCCTCCATATAGCCTTTCAGCATGCTCTTATTGGCGATGTTGGCGAGGATCTCGACGAAATCGCTGGTCGAGTGGTTACCCGACAGCATGACGCCGCCCGAAAGCCCACGCATGCCCAGCACCGCGCCGGCGAGCGCCATTGGGTCCGCGAAATAGACCTTCGGATCGATCATGCGAATATAGTCACGCGCCAGCGTCTGCAAGTTGCAGCCGGTGAACTCGTTCACTTCGCCGCCCTCGATGCCGACCTTGTGCAGGAGCGATCGGGTGACGCCTTCCTTGAAGCGATCGCGCCCGTCCGCCACGACGCGCGCCTGAGGACCTGGCGTGTTCACAGGGCCAGCGTCCCTGGCGGCAAGCCTCGCGATAACCTGCGCCTGCGCTGCCTCGAGCGTCTCGGAGCCGTTGAGGATGGCGAGGCTGTCAGTAAGCGAAAGATGGGCAGCAGCGCAGGCCTGGAGAATGGCCTCGGTAGGTCTCGCGGAAGCGCCCGGCGCCGTGGCGACGGGCGCCGGCGCAGCGGATGGCGCACCGGCCGGCGGAGAAGTTGGCCCATGGCTCGAGGCCGGGCTCGGGCCACCAGGCGCCGAGACGGCGACAGGAGCTGCGATTGCAGGAGCCGCAGGCGCCGCCGCAGAAGACTCGGTGTTCATGTCCGATCCTTTCGAAGATGCGGCGGACGCCGCGGGGATGGCAAGCTCGCGCGAGCGCACAGGAAAGTCCTTCGGCGCACGGGCGTAGATCCGATAGTCGAAGGCCGCGGTCGGCAGCGCGGCCTCCTCGATCTTGGCGGTGGCGAAGCCCTTCTCAATCGCCTCGTCGGCAGTCATCCATGTCTCGGCTTTCATCAGGGCGCGCGCGTCCTCGCGCGACACGCCGGCGCGCGCCGCGTAGACGCCGGCGTAATTGTCGGAAAGCTTGTCGAGGAAGTCGCGGTTCTTTTCGTGCCGCCCGGCGTCGCCGAACGTGATTGTTGCGGCGTCATGAATCATCATCACCGCGCCGTCACGCATTTCGATCCGGGCGCCGCCCATGGCGATGAGTGACGCCGCCGAGGCGGCAACGCCGTCGATCAGCACACAGACCTCGCCCGGATGCGACTTGAGGATCGAGTAGATCGCCATGCCGTCCATCGCGATCCCGCCGCCTGAATTGATGCGCACGGTGATGTCGCCGGGCCCATGTTCAGCCAGCGCCTGAATGACATCGGTCGGAGTAAAGCCGTCACCCCATCCCAACGGGTCGCCGACGTCGCCGTAGAGCAGGAGCTGCCCATCGACGAGCAGAGCGGGCCAATGCATGGCATTTCCTTCCGGGTTGTCGCGGCACGCGCACCTTCCACGGTTCACGCCGACCGAACCGGGTCCATCTGGCTTAATCGAAAGCGCATCGGCATCGCGCTCTGCGGGATCAGATTGTCAAATCGGGCGAGCCGAGGCAGTCTTGAGCTCAAAGGCGATGTTATTGTTGCGCGCAAAGCTAGACGTGGATGTCAGTTCACCTGCTTCAGCGTTGAAACAAGTAGTTGAGCAAAGGGAGGGAACTGTGATGAGAACGTTGCGCCGCACACTGCTGTTGAGTATCGGTCTCGCGTTCGCAGGATTGGCGCCTGCATGGAAGGCATCAGCCCAGTCGAACCCTGTACCAGCAAAAATCACGATCTTCGTAGGCTATTCGGTCACATCCGGCATTGGCTACGATACTTACGGGCGCGTTCTGTCACAATTTCTCGGCAAGTACGTGCCGGGAAACCCCACGATTACTGTTTCCAATCGTCCGGGCGCGGGCTCCATGACGCTGGCGAACTACATCGCAAACGTGGGGCCTAAGGACGGGTCCGAGATTGCTCTGATAGGTCGTGGCGTAGCCATGGATCGCCTTGTCTACGGCGACAAGTCCGCCGCTCGCTTCGATGCCACAAAGCTGAACTGGCTAGGGAGCATGAACAACGAGGTGAGCGGCTTCTATATCTCAGACACCGCGCCCGTTAAGAGCTTGAAGGAGGTTCTCGCCGGCAAGGAACTAAACGTCGGATCTGCGGGCGCAGCAAGTGATCTCACCGCTTTTGCATTGGTGATGAACTCGATCCTTGGCGCACGCCTGAAGATCATCGATGGGTATCCTGGAACGACTGAAATCCTTCTCGCTCTCGAAAGAGGCGAGGTCGACGGTTTGGTCGGCTACTCGTGGGGCGCGGCGCGGACTGGCAGCGCCAGTTTGCTGAAATCGGGAAAGCTGAACGTCGTTCTGCAGCTCGCATTGAAGAAGCATCCTGAGCTCGAACATATTCCACTCATCATGGACATGGTTAAAGCAGAAGACGAACGCCAGGTTTTGGAACTGATCTTCGCGCGTCAGACCATGGGCCGGCCGTTCGTGGCGCCCCCGGGGACGCCACCTGAAACGGTCAAAGTTCTCAGAAGCGCTTTCACTTCTGCGATGAAGGACCCGGATCTGATTGCGACCGCTCAAAAGATGAGCCTCGAAATCGATTACACCAGCGGGGAGGATGTGCAGGAACTGGTCGAGCGCTTGCACAAATTCCCGCCGAAAGTCATCCAACGCACTCAGGAGATCATCCTCTCGAAATGAGGACGCGTATCGGTCAGCGGGGCAGTTCAGCTTGCTTTGAACTGTCCCGTATCATGTTGATCGGCGCGTTCGCGGGATAGCGCCCGTCGCTGTCGAGTTTGACGCCGAGTCGATCGAACAGATCCTGGTCGGCCTTGATTTCGGCGGCGACTTCTTCCGGATCGCGCCCCAGCGTGCGCACCTCGTCCGACCATGAATTCAGTCCGGCGCGGATCGTGTCGCGCGCTGTGGGCACTTCTTCCTTCGGATTGATCATCTCGCGGCGCGGCGGCGTCCACGAGATCGCCGCCGCCTCGCTTGAATTTCCTGGCGCCATCACGCCCGCAGCCTCGAGCGTCCAATCGGCGACCCGGGCGCAGAATTGCGGGATGAACATGCGCCAGCGCCACGAGTCGATCGACCGCTGGAACTCGATCCAGCCCATGCGGCCGGAGGAATAATTGACCTGGGACAGATCGCCGGACAGCGCCTCATAGGTGACGCCGAGCCCGACCGCGATCTCGCGCTGTGTGGCGCGGGTGTAGGGGTCGAAGTCGCCGACCTGGGGCGGCGCGCCGAACTCTATTTTCTCGCCCGGCCGCAGGTATTCGAACATGCCCGGCGCGACCGTTTCGATCGGACGGCCCGTGCCCTCGTCGGCACTCGGTGCGAACAGGGCGGCGCTCGGGTCCCGCTCGGAGGTGACGAAGCCTGCAAAGCACGCAGCCACTTTCTGGCGCATCAGTTGCGCGTCGATGAAGTCCGCTAGGTCGCGCATGCGCAGGATGACCGGCGCGAACCAGGTCACGCCGCGCTCCTGCCCCGGACGATCGACCCGAAAGACATGCGCGATATCTCGCGCCGGCACGCGTGTGGAGCTGGCCGCAAACGACATCCGCGCGGAGCCCGGGTGCTCGTTATAAAGATGATAGGCAACGCGCTTGCCCCGGGCGTCGAACTCGATCCCCTGCACGGCGAACCCGCCGCCAGGCAGCGGACCGTCCACCAGAGCGTTGAGATAATCGGGCTCCAGCACATGCATCTGGAACGGCAGCGCAAGCGTGCGGTCGGCGCTGTACCGCCGTCGCACGAGCGCCTCGCCGCTCTCCACGATCGTCCGCATCACGAGCGCCTGCAGGCCGTAGAGATCATGCCGCCCAGTGACGTCACAATCGGTTGTCTCCAGATGCGCTCGGATGAGATCCCGGACGCGCTCGGCGCGCGCCTTCGAGCGCGTCTTGACGCTCGGGACGATTCCGGCGCCGACGACATTCTGGTCGATGACCTGAATGGCGCGCGAGGCGAACGGATTGTTGCGAACCATGTCGCGGCTGACGTTGCGCAGGCGCATCGCCGCAAGGCGAACCTCGCTGTTGGCGTCGCTCGCCGCCACCCGCCAGCCGTGCGACCGTCGGCCCGTGGTCGCGCCGTCATAGACCATGCGCACGCGCTCGACGGCGGCGATGCGGGCGCGCGCCTCTAGCCGCGACAGACCGCGGGCCGGACTGATCCAGCCGATCGCCCGATCCAGAAACGTGCTCAACCCTCAAAGCCCCGACGAGAAGCGGGTGACCGAGCGGCGGATGCGGCTTTGGCCTGCAAGCTCGGTTTCGATGTCGGCGATGATCTGGTCGAGCTCCTTGAGCGACCGAAACATTGTCTCGCGCCCGTCGGCAAATCGAACTTTAAGCGCGCCGCTCGCCTTCGCCCGCTTCAGCGTCGCGATATCCTCCGCCGTGTACATCGCGCCTTCACCTCGCGTTGAGCCAATCGTTGCGCCGGCCGCCCAGCCAATTGCGCCTCGACCGTGCAGAGCGCGCCACTGGCGGCGGCGCGGGCGACGGCGGCGGCATGTCTTCCTCGACGATCCGCGGCGGCTTGGGCGACGGGGACGGACGGCGCTGCGCGTGGTCGGAGACGCGATCGAGCCCGATCATCTTCGCCGCGCCATAGGCCATCGCCTCGGCGTCGAGGTAATCGCGGGGCCCACGCGGAACCCACGTGTAGCCGCCGCTGGGCTTGCGCACCCGCGCCTCGTTTACGATCTGCCGGCAGTAATTCTCGTCCGCGTCGAGCGGCAGATGCCAGCCGCCTGGCTGATCCTTCGGCCAGCGAACCCGGGAATGCACCCAGGATTTGAGGTAATCCGTGTCGAGCCGAACCAGATCGAGGCCGAACTTCGATCTTCCGCCGCTCGGCGTCACGTCGATCCGGTTGACCGAGATCGGCGTTGCGCGGCGCTCGAACCCCTTGGTCGCGTAGCAGACGCGCGCGTGCCGCCGGCAGAAATCATAGACCTTGTGAACGAAGCCCTCATTGGGCTTGTCCGGCCGAAAGCCGGAATCGATGAACGCGCGGGCGATGCGCAGCCCTTCGCCGTACTCCCCGTCGAGCACCTGGGTCCACAGATCGATCCAGACGTCGTCGAGCCGCGTGTCGCCTGAGCCGAACAATTCGCCATGCTCGATGAGCCAGGATTCCTGCCGGACGCCCCAGCCCCGCACGACATAAACGAGCCGGTTGCCCTGCACGTCGACGCCTGCCGTCAAGAACAGTACGCCATCGGGAACCTCCCGGAAGCGGTACGGCAGCTTCAGCTCCGCGACCTCGGCCCATTCGGGCGCTTCGCCGGCGGTCGGGGCCCAGAGCTCGCCGAACCCGGCGTTGATGACGGTCTGAACTTTCTCCTGATCGCCCGATTGCACCGCCTCGACATAGGCCGCCGCGCGATCGCCAAACGAGCGAAAGGGCGAGGCGAGCCCCGACACCCAGAACGACGCCGTGTCCGATGAGGGCGGATCGCCGATGATCTCGCCGTCGGGTCCTATGGCCTGTCCCGGCGCGGCATAAGCGCCGGACGCATTCATTTCAGGCTTTCGCTCGTCGCAAATGAGACAGCCGTTGCGCGGACAGGCGACCATCGCGGTCTCGCGCGCCGCATGCGCGCTCGTCTCGAGCTCCCGGCCCTTGCCTTCATATTCGAGGCACGAGAATCGCGGCACGAAGCGCTCGCCGCAGTGCGGACAGCGCCAGGTCCAGTGATACCGCGTGCCGGCCTGCCAGAATTTCCAGATCGTCGAATCGATGTCCTCAGGCGCCTGCGCCTTCCAGAACTCGAGGCCCGACACGGGATCGATCTCCGTCTCCTTCAGGCCGCGCGACGGGGTCGAGACCATCGCGTGGACGAAATCCTCATAGGTGTCGCCGCGGGCGTCCACCAGCCCGACCGGGTCGCCCTGGCCCTTGACGTTGCGCATCAGTTCGTCGGCCTCGTCCGTGATCGCAAGGCCAGCAGGATCCGACTTCAGCGCCGTGGACGAGCCGGCATGCGCGAGCCGCAGCGGGACGCCGGCGATCATCTTGCGCGTCTTCGTCATCCGCTTGCCGCGGGCGACTTTTCCGGCGAGCGCGGGGGCCTCGTCGATGAGGTCCATCAGGCGCGGATTGAACTGTTCGCGCAGGTACTGCTGGTTGGGGCCAACGTAGAGGATCGGGACGGGACGCTGATCAAGACGCTGCCCGATGATGTCGAGAAGCGTATCGGTCTTGCCGCTTTGGGCCGAGATGCACATCACGCCACGCCGATAGAGTCTCGATCCGACGGCGCGGCCGAATGGGACGGCGTAGGGCGTCAGAAACGGATCGCGCGGGCCCGGCACGCCGGCCGACGGCGGATAGACACGATTGCGCGCGCCCCATTCGTCAGGCGTCGTCTCCTTCGTCGGGCGCAATATCCGCGCCAGAAGCTTTAAGGTTCGCCGTCCCTTCCTCGAAACGATCGGCGGCTCTGCGGAGGACGTCATCGATGCCCGCTTCAATCTGCCTGCGCAGCTCCACGTCGCGCGTCACGCGTGCGGGCACGCCGGCAAGCCCCGACCGGATCGAGCCGAATGCTTCGGCGAACAGGTCCTCGTGCTCGGCGATGTCGATGAGCCGGTGTTCCCGTTCGGCGATCTTGAGCTCGATCTCGCGGGCGCGGGCGATCTGGACCCGGCTCACCGCCGCCGTTCTGCTGGCCTTGCGTTCGTCGTCCTTGAGAAACCGGATGTAGCCGCGCACGGCGGAGACCAGCGGCACCTGGTCCTTGCCGTGCTTCTCGATGTAGCCCGCGCCGATGAGTTGCCGGATGCGCTCGGCGGACAATTCCAGCAGCGCGCCCGCCTGGGCTGTGGTCAGCAGCACCTGGCGCTGTGCGCCCGCGTCAGGCATCGGCGCGTTGCTCGCGCTTGCGTGTCCGCTTCATGGCGGCCCTTGAGGATTGTTGCTTTTCGCCCGACTTCGTCGGGTCTCCGGCGCGGATCAGTTCGGCCTTTCGGCCCGTGAACTGCTCCCATCGCTCCACCGCGACATCGACGTAATTTGGCGAGAGCTCCATGGCGAACACCCGCCGCCCTGTAATTTCGCCGGCGATGACGGTCGTTCCCGAGCCGGAAAACGGTTCATAGATTGCGTCGCCGCGCTTTGAATTGTTCTCGATCGGGCGCTGCATGCACTCGACCGGCTTCTGCGTGCTGTGGCCGGTCTCCGACTTCTGCGACTTGTCGATCTGCCAGAGCGTTGTCTGCTTGCGACCGCCCTCGTAATGGCCGGGCTTTCCCTTGCGCACCGCATACCAGCACGGCTCGTGCTGCCAATGATAATCGCCGCGCGACAGAACCATGGACGATTTCGCCCAGATGATCTGCGAGCGCAGCGTGAAGTCGCAGGCGACGAGACTGTCACCGACCGCGCCAGCAAACAGGCCCGCGTGCCAGACATAGGCGACGTCACCCGGAAACAGCGCCCAGGCGGCGCGCCAGTCGGCGCGATCATCGTTCAGCACCTTGCCCTTCGCTGCGCCGGAACCGGCGACGCCCGCCTTCTCGCGCCACGCAGGGTCGTACTCCACCCCATAGGGTGGATCGGTCACCATCAGGTGCGGGTTCACATCTCCCAGGAGCCGGGCGACGTCGCCGGCGTTAGTCGCATCGCCGCACAGAAGACGATGTTCGCCGAGAACGTAGAGATCACCGATCCGGCTCTTGGCGACGACCGGAACCTCCGGCACGGCTTCCGGATCGCCGCGTTCCGGCGGCGGGTCCAGCAAAGCTGCAAGTGCGTCAGCATCGAAGCCCGTGAGCGAGATGTCGAGGCCGGCGGCGCGCAGCTCGCCCAGTTCAAGCGCCAACAGTTCCTCGTCCCAGTCGGCGTTAAGCGCGAGCTGGTTGTCGGCGATGACGTAGAGCCGCTTCTGTTCTTCCGACCAGCCCCGCGCCACCAGGCACGGGACGCGCGTCCATCCGATCTTCTCGGCTGCCAGCAATCGTCCGTGGCCGGCGATCACGCCGCCGTCCGGATCGACGAGGATCGGCACCGTCCACCCGTAGGTCTCCATGGAGCGGACGATCTGATCGACCTGCTCGGGCGAGTGCGTGCGGCTGTTGCGGGCGTAGGGAACGAGATCCGCGAGCGGGCGCATCTCCGCCGCCTCGAGCGCGGGTCCGAAGATGCCGCGATCAGGCTGCGATGCGTCCTTGGGCATGCGGGCTCCCACCCAAACCAAATGCAAAATCGAAAGAGCGAAAAACGCTCAAAAGGCGGGCTGCCGCCGCACCGCGGCTCGAGGCGCCGAGAAAGGACCCGTGCGTTGCACGAATGCAACGCTGTCTCGCGTGTGCAACACTGACGCGCGGCGCGCGGTCACTTCGGCAGCAAGCGCTGCAGGCGTTTCTCGATCTCGTGCACGACGATGCTGCGGGCCAGGCGCTGGAATGTCTGCGCGGTGCGGCCAATCGTCAGCTCCTTCGGCAACGACGGGCCGTAGATCTTGCGCATCCCTTTCTTGCCGGCGACGCGCTGCATGAGCGGACCGCGCTGTGGATGAACGAACGAGCGCACGAAGCCTCGCTTCTTCATCCACATCGTCGCCGAGACGCCGCTGTCGTTCATGTCGGGCAGCGCGCCGAAGCGGCCGCCTCCATCCCGTTTCTGAAGTTTCCAATGCTCTTTCGCTGACCAGCGAAGCGCCAGCCGCTTCGAGCGGCTCGCCTTGTGCGGGAATTCCGACAGGGGCAGTCCCTTGCCGGAAGCTTCGATCGTGTATTGCAGCGCACCGGCGTCGAGCCAGCCGCGGGTGTTGGAGACGATCGTCCCGTAGCGCTTGACGCTGGTCTGTTCTTTCAAGGCGCGGCGCACAGGCGTGCGCAGTTTCTCGCCGCCGCGGGCGAGCCCACGCGCCATCTCCTGTTTGGCCTTGTCGCCCAGGGCGTCCATGCTGCGGCTGAAGCGGGCGAGAACGGCGTCCGTCCTGATCTCGATGCGCATGCCAGACTTCCCAAATCGCCACTCTTTGCCTGCGACGAAGAAAGATCACGAGATCAGCATTTTAGCCGTTGATGATCGCCGCGGATTACGCATGTATCGGCCGCAACGAACGGAGGCGATCATGCAGACTTCAGCGCGCAGGGCGACGGACAACGGCAAGGCGGTCGCCGCCTTCATCGCCAAAAAGGCCGAGATTGACGCCATGCTCGCCAGATTGACGGCGCTCAGCGAGGACCATTTCAACGTCGACGTCGAAACGCTGAACTGGGGTCACGTCGGCAACCTCGAACACTACGCAAGCCTTCTGAAGCGCATCACCGCCGCCGCCTTCCGCGAAGGCGAACACGCCGAATAGGCGCAGATTATTTCGAGGCTCCGCCCCGCCGCATGCGGGGCTCAGGGTCGTAGCAGGGCGGCGCCGCCGCGATCCTGCGATCCTGAACGGAGCCAATCATGACCAACCTCACCGACACGCAACTCATCGTCCTCACCGCCGCCGCACAGCGCTCGACGCTGCTGGCCTTGCCGCTGCCGCCGAATCTCAAGGGCGGCGCCGCGCACAAGGTGGTTCACCCACTGATCGAAAAAGGTCTGCTCGAGGAGGTCCACGCTGATCGCCGCCTCGGCGAGCCCGAGTGGCGCGAGACCGGGGATGGTCACGGCGTCACGCTCGCCATTACGCCGGCGGGACTCTCGGCCCTTGGCATTGAGGCCGACGGCTCGCCACAGGCGGCCACCGGCGCCGAGGTGGCGGCCGAGGGGACCGACGCCGCGCCCGACCTCGCAAGCCCGCCAGCGCCCGCCACGGAGGCTCAGGCGCGCAAGGTGCGGGACGGCACCAAGCAGGCGGCCCTGATCGACATGCTACGCGCGCCGGACGGCGCGACGATCGCCGAGATCGCAGCTGCGACCGGCTGGCGGACCCACACCGTTCGCGGCGCCATCGCCGGGGCACTGAAGAAGAAGCTCGGGCTCGAAGTGATGTCCGAGAAGGTCGATGGGCGGGGCCGAGTGTACCGGCTGCCCGCAGCCTGACGCGCCCGCTCCAAACGATCATGGCCGCGGCCCTACCGGGCGGCGGCTTTCATTTTGACCTTTCCGACACGCAGCGCTTCAAACACGCGCCGCAATGTGAACGATCGCGCAATGCTCACCAGCGTGAACACGGCGCCCATCTGCAGGTTCTGCTCCAAAGTTGCATGCAGACCGAAGGCCGGGAAGATCAGGATCTGAGTGACCACCGCTACCCCGTAACCCACGACCACATTGGCGATCGACTCGACCAACGACATGCGGCGGGATTGCTTCATGCGGTGGATCGTCCGCCTCTCCAAAGCAAAGGGGAGAGCGAGCCCTTCGGCGCACTCTCCCCAACTTGCCTCAAAACTAGCACGATCATGTTGCAGGTGTCGAATACAAAAGTGTTGCAACACTTCTTTGGATCAACGCGCGTTCAAGCGCGCCGCGATCTTCGTCAGCGCGAGCTGCCAGCGCCGCCACGCGGTTGAGCGATCGCAACCCAGTTCCCCGCTGATGTACTTCCATGGCACCCGCGCCGCGCGCGACCAGACCAGTTTGCGTTCATCGATGCTGATCCAGAGCACCCAGTCCGAGGTCTGTTCCAGCCGCGTGATCGCCTCAGGCGATGGCCAGATCCGCATCGGCTCGGGCTCCATGAAGGCAATCTCGCGTGCGGTGTGCACGACCTGCGGCCACACGTTGAAATAGCCCCGCGCCTTCACCGGCGGGAGCTTGCGCAGCGTACGCAACGCCTCCTCGAATTGCTCGGCGACGCGCTCCGCAGTCCACTCGCCATCAGCCATGACGCGCCTCCTTTCTGTCGGGTCGAGGGCCATAGAGCTTTTCACCCAGTTGCCGGATGAGTTCGCGCTCGGGCCAGGTGAGACGGTGATCATCGGCGCAGACTGCAAGCAGCCCCTGTTCGCGCCAGCCCTCGCGCTTGACCTGCTCGGGATCGCGGCGTTTGCCGCCGAAGCCGTACGGGGCCCACCTCATGCCACGCCCCCGTTGGTCTGGATCGCCCACAGGAGGATGGCGATGGCGTCGGCCTCGTTGTCGTCTGCTGGAGTGAACCCACGCGCGCGCACCGCGGCGAGGACAGCCGCCTTGTCGGCGTTGCCCCTGCCGGTGGCGAAGCGCTTAATCGTGCCGACCGGCGCGCCCTGGTAGGCGACGTCGCGCTGTTCGCACCAGGCGGTCAGCGTCGCCAGGAAGCCGCCGTAGAGGTGCGCGGCGTCCGTGCCGATGTGCCGGCGCACTTCCTCGAAGTGGATGGACGAGAGGGGTCCGGCATCTTTTGCGAGCTGATCGAGCCAGGCGCGAAAGCGGACGTAGCGCATGCCGCCGCCGTCATAGCGGCTCGGCCGGAATGAGACCGTGCCGCTGGTGATCAGGCCATCGGCCGTTCGCAGCGCCCAGCCGGTGGTCGTGCCGAGATCAAGCGCGAGAATGGCGGCGCGCGCCGAGCCGAGCATGGAGATAGCGGGCGGGCTTGCATTGGCGTCAGGCAGAGTCAGAGTCGTCGAAGCCATGGATGGTCTCCGTCAAAGGGGATTGCTTGTGGTGGAGGACGGCGGCGGTTCTGGCTTGGCGGTTGGGCCGCCGCCGTCTGATCAGATGCGCCGCGCAGGAGGCCCGCGCGCGCGAATACCCGTCGACGTATGGGAGGAGAGGCCAAACCTGCCGGTTGGCCTCCCCATACGTAGTATGGGGGCTTTCATTGTTCGTCCTCGTTTTGAGCATAAGCCGCTGAATCCAAGCGTTTCACGAGGACAAACAGAGGTCGAACAAGAGGACGAACATGTTCGACCTCGACTTCGCTTAACCGACTGATTTCATTGAGGTGAGGACGAACAACGGCGGAGGACGAACATGTTTGTCCTGAGGTCGAACAGAGGTCGCACAAGCGCCGATCAGGCATCTTCGCCCTCCTCGATCGGCCAGTCGGAGGGGTCCTCGATCTCCAGACAGGCGCCGGTCATCGGCGACTTGTAGTGCGTCGGGAGGACAGGTTTTCGGGCGCAGGTGATCTCGCCGGTTTCCGGGTCGACCTCCTCGTCGCCGCGCATGACCATCCCTTCCACGCAGAGATAGCCGAAGCGCGATCGAACCGCGGGATAGCCATAGGGGCGCCCGTCGCGCACGAAGCGGATGTAGCCCTTGGTGGTGAGGACGCTGATCCGATCACGAATGGTGGATTGGCTGCCGAGTCCCCGCTGGTTCTCAAACGCTTCGCGAAACTGCATCGAGGTGTAGAGCTTTCCGCTGGCGGCTTCATCGAGAAGGATCGACAGGATCACATCGCGTTTTCGGTCCCGCTCGGCGTCGTGCTTTGCGCCCACCTCGGCGCGCACGAGACGCTCGTTCAGCGGGTTGAGCTCCACCCACTCGCCCTTCACCTTGTCGATCAGCTTGCCCGCGAGCGCGGGGCCGTTGCGCAGTTCGATCTCGAGTTTGCGGACGGTGCTGTCCTCATCGGGCCGGTGCATGAGCAGGCCCGTGGTGTAGAAGCCCCTGAGCGCGCTGGCGCCCGACAGCGCCTGGAACGGATCCTCGGCGACCAGCTTGCGATTCATCTTGCGCGTGTGATGGGCGAGAATGACGCCGCATTCCGGCGCCACGGCTTCGCGCAGCGCCTCCACGCGGTCCTTCAGGAAGAACATCATGGCGGTGTTGTCGTTCTCGCCGCCGCCATCCGGCCCGCCGTCGAATAGGTTGCGGATCGGGTCGAGGCAGATGATGTCGGGCGCGTCAGTTGGAAAGTGCTGGCGGATCGCCTCGGCGACGACAGCGAGCCCGCTCTCATTGAGGATCAGTTTCAGCTTCGGCGTCGCAAAAAGATTTCCGCGGGCGGCGGCGATGACAGCAGGGTCGATGCGGATCGCCTGCATCCGCTCGCGCAGGTAATGGTACTGGATCTCGGCCTGTAGATAGAACACGCGCAGCGGACGCGGTGGCGTGAAGCCGAGGAATGGCGCGCCGGCCGCCATGTGGACGAGCAGACTGATGAGAAAGTCGCTCTTGCCTACCTTGGGCGCGCCGCCAAGCACGAGCAGCCCGCCTGGCGTCAGCACCCGGGGCGCGATGATGTCGGCAGGCATCGGGCTCGTGTCGTCGAGCAGCGCGCCGAACGAAAACACCGGAATGGATGATGGCGACGGCGATATAGCTTCGAGCCGCAGCAACGGCGGTCCGTTCTTCTCGACATGCCTCGCCCACAGCCGATCCGCCTCGCGTTTCAGGCGCTCCAGAGCCCATGCCGGCCGCAGCATGGCGGCGTTGTACTGGCAGATCGCTTCCCAGCCCTCGTCCGGGCTGATCTTGCCCTCGTGGACGAGACGGATGTAGTGGCCGATGGCGGCGCTGGCGCCGGCAAAGCGGGTCCACTCGTCGCCGCCGCCCTCGTGCACGGGCGTGGTCAGGACATCGTCGAGCGAGGGCTTGCCAGACACTTCGACACGCTCCCGGCCAGAGCCTGCAAACAGCGGCATGGCGTCGACGAGTTCGGCAAAATCGCGCAGCTCGCATTCCAGAGCCGGCCGATGTTCGAGGATCGTGACGATCCGTTGAAAACCTCCCTTGTGATAGACGCTGCCGGCGACACGGATCGGCTGGTGCGCCGAGCGGAAATGCGAGTCGCCGCCGACCTTGAAGGCGATGTCGCCGCGCAGCCGGCACAGCGTCGCCAGATCCTCCCCCGTCGCCGGCTCGCTCAGCCGCCACCACACGTGCAGCTTCATCGCGCCCTCGGGCGTGCGCCCTCCGCTCTCGACGAGCAGCGTCGGGGACCCAAGGTGCTGGACAAGGTGACGCAGCTTGGCGTTGACGTCGCCGGCGTCGAGATCGACGACGATCGCCTGCATCTGCAAAACGTCAGCCGCGCGCGCCTGTCCGTTTTCGGCCACTGTGCCGGGGATCACATAGACGGCGGCGCCTTCACGCCAGGCCCATGCGGCGAAGGTGGCGAGCTTGTCGCTTGCGCCCGCATCGGCGTCGATCCAGATGTTGTGCGGCTTGCCATCAAATCCCTGGCCCTTGTCGATGAACCCGCGCACGGGAATCAGGCCGTCGCAATAGCCAAAGACCACGTCCAGGAACGTGGCGATCTGCTCACGATCGGGCTCGACGCCGAACGGGTCTTCGATTGGCGGCGCATCGTTGAAGTCGCGCCACGGATTGAAGTGGATGATCTCGCCCGTGGGAGCGCCTTCGCTCTGCATGCTGTCGTCGCGCTCGTCCGTCATTGCGGCAGACTCCAGCAGCGGTTTGCCCAGGCGCACATCCGGCATTCGAAGAAGTCGGCGCTCGTCGCGATACGCGGCAGCAATTCGCCCGCGTCCGTCGCCTGCAGGATGCGCACGCCCCGGTCCGACATGCGCTGCGCCAGATCGGCGTCGAAGGGGACGAGCTCATGGTGGAGTTCGGCGGTGTCCTTGTTGATGGCGGTGAACAGCGCGGGATTGCTCCCGAGCCCCGGAATGCTCGCATCCATGTAGGCTTGATAGAGCGCGATCTGCGCGGCGTAGACGGGCTTGGATTTGGCGACCCCGTCCTTCACGCAGGCGCGCCAGTTCTTCGCGTTCATCGTCTTGCATTCCCACAGCGCGGGAAACGCAAGACCGGATTCATCGGGACCGCCTGCGATGATCCCGTCGACATGACCGCGGATGCGCCCACGCGCGACCTCGAACCCGAACTGGCCGCCGTCGGGGCGGTTGCCCTTGCGGGTGTAGAGATCAAGACCCGCCGCGCGCAGCCAGGCGACAGCCAGATCTTCGAGCGCATGGCCGATGGCGAAGATGCGCAGCGTTCGGCCGTCGAAGTTCTGGCCCTCGTCCTTTGGCGCGCCCGCGAACTCGAATTGAAGCGCGCGTTCGCACGGGTGACCGAGGCGAGATCCCCCGAGATAATCGCGTCGAGCCCGCGTCACGTTCTCGGCGGCCAAGGCCGCGTCGACCGTTGCGTTCAGAACGTCAGCAAACTTTTGGGAGTGGTTATAGTCGAGCATCAGAATGGGACCTCCGGCCAGCGATTGGGCTGCGCGGCCGCAATCTCCGCCATGGCGTCTTGAAAGCCTGCGACCGCGACTTCGATGAGGGTGAGGACATGATGCTCGCTGAGGTCGATCAGCCGGGTCTCCCAGCCGATCTCCTCCATGATCTCGGCGACCCGCTTCATGGCGCCGCGAATTGCCGCTTTCTCCTGTTCAGTGAGATCAACCATGGCGGCGGACCTCCGCGCACGTGCCCAGAAGAAGCGCTGACAGCGCATCGAGCAGAACCATGCGGATGGACCGAGCCGCGGGGCCCGCAGCGGATCGCGCCAGCCAAAGCCGCGGGCGGGACGCCGGCACACGGCGCAGAGCGTTCCGCGCGGATGCCAGAGGCGCTGCCGGTCGGCGGCCGTCATGGGTGTGAATGCAGTCATGGCTCATGCCGCCCTCCGTTGCGGCCCTGCCGCTGTCTCCAGAAGCTGGCGGATGGCGCGCTTGTTGAAGCCGAAGGTCATGAGGGCCGAGGCGTGGTAGCGCGTCAGGCCGAAGTCGTTGCGGCGCTCAGGCGGCAGGTACTGAAGCTGCTTTTCGGTCGGCGGCTGCCGCAGCCAGCCCTTAGTCTTGAAGGCGCTCTCATCACTCTCGTGGGTGTTGAGCCAGTCGTCGGCCTGCGCCAGGCACACGACCCGCTCGCCCACGCCCAGAAGATGGGGGCGCGCGCCCTTGCCGCCACCGATCCCGTACCAGACGCCGTCGAGCCAGAAGACGCCGCCCCAGGCGTTGAACCCGGCCGCCATCAGCGCATCGTCGGCGCCGAACAGATCGACCCACGCGAAGCTGGAGCGCTTCAGAAGATCGATCTCCGTCATGATGAAGCCTGCGAGCGGCGCGCCGCCGGTGCTCTCCTCCCCGTTTGCCGCGTCGCGCGAAAACTCCGCGCCGCAGAGCGGGCATTCCGTCGCGGCCAGCGGGATCACCGCCTCGCAGGCCGGGCAGCATTTGGTGTGCGCATCGCTTACGGCGGTCTGGCCGTCGAGGTCGACGTCCTGTTCAAGCGTGCCGTGGAGGAGGCTCGACGTTCCGAAGTCAAGCACCACGCAGTCCGTCTTCACGACGCCGGGATGTTCCTGCGGATCGACGGTGCGCAGGCCGCGCCCGACCATCTGGATCATCGTCGACTTGTAGGAGGAGGGGCGCAGCAGCACGACGCAGGAGGTCGGCGGGTGATCCCAGCCTTCGGTCAGCACGGCCACATTGACGACGACACGGATTTCGCCGTCGGCATAGGACGCGAGGATCGCCTTGCGGGTCTCCGACGCCAGCTCGCCGTGGATCAGCGCGGCGGCGACGCCCGCCGTCCGGAACGCCTTGGTCACATGTTCGGCGTGCGCGACGGTCGAACAGAACACGACGGTCTGCCGATCTCCGGCCTTTTCCGTCCAGTGGCGGACCACCTCGTCGGTCACCGGCGCGCGATCCATGATCCACGCGACCTCGTTCATGTCGAAATCCGACAGCGTCTTTCGAACCGAGCGCAGCTCATCTTGCACGCCGACGTCGATCACGAAGGTCCGGGGCGGCACGAGATGCCCCGAGGCGATCAGCTCGCCAAGGCGCACCTGATCGGCGACATTGTCGAAAATCTCGCGCAAGCCTTTTCTGTCGCCCCGGTTCGGCGTGGCCGTGACGCCGAAGATTTTCGCGCGTGGATTGTTCTGGAGCGTTCGATCGATGATCCGCCGATAGCTTTCGGCAATGGCGTGATGCGCCTCGTCGATGACCAGAAGATCAAGGCACGGCATGTCCGCAAGGTTGGGCGCGCGCGCCAGCGTCGGCGCCATGGCGAACGTGACCTGACCGCCCCACGACTTCTGTGTGGCGTCCACGACCGACGTGACGAACCCGGGCGCGACACGCTGAAACTTCGCCCGATTCTGGGTGGTCAGCTCATCGCGATGCGCCAGGATGCAGACCTTGACGTCGTCGGCGCCGATCATCTCGGCGGTGACCGCCGAGAGCATGATGGTCTTACCCGCGCCGGTGGGCGCCACGCCCAGCGTGTTATCGCGGGAGACGAGCGCAGCAACGCTGCGCTCGACAAATGTTTTCTGGCGGGGACGCAGGCGCATCAGCGTTCCCTTTACTGAGCCCAGCTCGGGCGGGCGACGGGCGGCTGCGCGACAGGGGCGTGCTGCGGGCGTGGCGCAGCCGGAAATCCGGCGGGCTGAGCCGGCGCGACGTTCGCTTGCGGCGGCGCGTACGCCTGCGCCGTCGCGGCGGGAGCGCTGATCGCGCCCATCAGCGCCGCATAGTCCCGGTGATCGGGCGTCACGGCGCCGCGCACCTCGTTCTTGTCGTCGCCGTTGGCGTCCTGGCCGACGTCGATCCGGGCGACGAATTCGAGTCCGTCGAGTTCGCTGAAGCCGCTGATGCGCCGGCGCGCCTGCGCCTCTGGCGAATTGTCCTTGTCGGAAATCCCGCGCGCCGAGTTCAGGATGCCGCGGATCAGGCCACGCCCCATGTTGGCCCAGTCAGGACCCTTGGGGCTGTACAGGCCGATCAGCGACCAGATCTTGCGGCGCGCATACGGCCCTTCAACCACGGTGAATTCGGCGTCGAGGTAGACGGAACCCGTCGTGCCGCGCTTGGCGTACCCGCCGGTCCAGCCCTGCGCGGGATCGTCGAACCCGCCGGGACGGATCGTGAGGCGCACTTTGGCCAACGTGCCCTTCGGGATGATGTTCGTATTGGATTGCGCGGAATTGTAGTCGTTCCAGAGTCCGGACATGGCGCGGTTCCTTTCAGGTTGAGGGTGAGACGCGCAGCGGCGTCGATCCGAGAAAGCCAACCCGCTGACCGGATCGGGACACCGGAGGCGGCGAGATTCGCTCAGCCATGGCCGGGCTCCGGCGTGGGGGCGGGATCGGCCGGGGTCACCGGAGGCCAGGTCAGGCGTTCGGAGGCAGGCGCCGCCGGGCGCTGGATCTTCTCCATCAGCCGGCCGAGATGCGGGGGCTCGACCAGGTCGAGGCGGCCGGATCGGTCCTTGGCCGGAAAGCCCCAGCGGTTCAGCGTCTGGCAAACGAAGGCGCGCTGCGGCTGGCCGTTCGCATCGGGGATGTCGGCCATGGTGATAACCTGATCGACGATGCCGGGCAGTTCGAGTCCGGTCTTCGAGCCGTCGATCTGAGGCGACCAGACCTTGCGATTGAAGTCGTCGAGCTTCTCGTCGAGGATGCCAACGAACCAGACGTGCTTGCCGCGCGCATGCTGCAGATGGGTGAGCCAGGCGATCATCTCGCGGCCGTGCAGCCCGTAGGCGCCGCGGATATCCGGCTTGCCGGTCTTCTCCGAAAATGCGTCGGGCTGGCCGCGGCACCACTGGAAGCAGAGCCGCCCGGCGACGGTGATCGAGTCGATGAAGATGGTCTCGTACTTCGCGATCACCGCCGGATCGCCATAGCGGCCGCAGACCTCGTCGAAATGCGCCTGGCTGTAGGGCTGGTCCTCGCGCAGCGCCGGATTCGGCCCGCCGATGAACACCGCGAAATCGCGGCATTCTTTCCAGGTGCGGGGTCGGAGCGTGTCGCCCTCCCAGCCTTCAACCGCGAGGTCGCCGGCTTCGAGGTCCATGAAGAGCGTGGTCGAGGCGTTCAGCGTCCACAGCACGCTCGTCTTGCCAATGCCAGACCGGCCGAAGATGACGCCCTTGATGCCCTTGCGCTGCGCGAGCCGTTCGTCGGCGCCGATAATGGGAAGGGCCATCACTTGCCCTCCTTGTTCAGCACCGCCGGCGCGGCGCGTTCGGCGCCGATGCACCCCGCCTCGCGGGCAAGCTTGTAGAGCCGCTGGAGCGCGGCGGCGCGGCGGTAGGCGGCCGAGCTCTCCCGCTCCGCCTCCACGATCGCAAAGGCGATCTCGTCGACGGTCGCCTCGACGACCGGCAACGGCTCGCGCGGCTCGCCTCCGGGACGCTGCGGGAAGCCTATGGTCTCGGGGATGTCTTCGAGGCCGTAGTTCGTCGCGCGAACGCGGGTGAGGGCGTCCTGCTGGTCCGGCATGGCGGTTCTCCTTCAGATGAGGTGTTCGAGGAGGCGCATCAGGCGGCCTCGCGGACATCAGGCGTCGGCTCGGCGACGTAGATCGCCAGCAGCGGCGTCCCGTCGGCATGGGCGCCGGCGTCCTCGATCTGGTAGTTGCGGTTGGGCTCGCAGACCTCGGTGAGTTCCCAGCGCCGGTAGAGCCCCGGGAGACGCCTGTAGTCTTCGAGCGACAGATCGGCAGTGCTGTTCATGCGTTTCTGCTTTCGATTGGAGGAAAGGCGCTCGGGGCGCTCGAGTGGAAAAAGCCCCCGACGAGACCGGATCGGGACATCGGCTCAGGGGATTCCGCGAGGGCATCACGCAGCCTGTGCATGGCGCGCTGGTACCGCTTGCGGGCGGCGACTTCGGTGAGGCCCAGTTCGACGGCTGCCTCGGCCTGCGAGAAGCCCTCGATCGCCACGCGGATCACAAGCAGGGCGTCGTCGCCGAGCAGCTTCCGCACGGCGCCGTTCAGTCGCGCGTACCCGGCCGCGCCAATGCCGCTGTCGCCGGTGTCCGCCACCTCGTCGGGATCGGCGCCGCTGGCGAGTTGTTCGCGCGCAGCGTCGCGCTGACGCGCGCGGATCATGTCGCGCTCGACGTTCCGCAGCACCGTGGCAGCGATCCAGTTGACGCGCCTCAGGTCGAGGCTGCTGACCGCCTCGGTGCTGCGCGCCAGTACGTCGGACGCGATCTCCTCTGCCGTGCCGATCCTGCGCCAGATCGATCGACGCCGGATGGCGTCGAGCCCGGGCCAGAGCGCCAGCAACAGCAGGGTCAGGGCGCAGTCGGATGCGGGCTCGTCGCCCTGCGCCGCCTCGACCAGCGCGGAGAGGATCACGTTCTTCTGGGCGGGATCGCCGGGGGTGCGGTGCAACCCGTCCAGCAGGGCCGCCGGATCCCGGAACGCCGCAAGGGCGGCCTGCGCACGCCGGAGCGCGTCGAAACTGCGCTGGAAGTGAAGGTTCGTGGATGAATGCATGAGGTGATCGCGGATCGCGTGCCACGCGAGAGACATCGGACGCCTGCCATGCGGCCAGGCGTCCGGCGCCTTCTCGTGGCCAGGTCAGGACGTCGCGCGTCTCAGCGATTTTTGGGGGTTGGTGATGCGCGCGTCAGCGCGAGGGGGAGGTCGCCTGGTTCAGCGTCCCGCAGCCGCGGCAGGTGGCCTGAACCGGAAAGCACACGAGATACTCGTGCGCCCGCGCAAAGCGCAGGTGCATGCGGCCGTCCCGGCAGACGCCGAGCAGCTTGTCACAGCGCGTGCAGCGCCAGTCTGCGTTGGAGGTAGGGGGCTCGGTAGTCGCGGCGCTGGACCAGCTCGTCTGGGCTGCCTGGCGCGAGGGGAAGGGAGTCGGCATTGGGGTGCTCCTCTGATGTGGAGCACCCCTATTGGCCGGGAGAATCGGAGCTAGTCAGACCCCCCAATCGGAGCCGGATCGGAGCCAGCCGTCAGATAGCGATTTCCCAAGGCCCCTTCGGGCCGAGACTTCTTACGAACTTGACCTTCAGCTTGTCCCACAGAGGCTGCTTGAAGATATTCGCCAGGGACTGGTCTTCGGCGATGCCCTTGACAAGATCTCTCGTCGCCACTGGCATCGGGCCGTTGTTGTAAGCATCGACCAGCCGCTGAATGATCTCGATGCGGTTCTCGCCCCTGATGTCGATGGTGCCCGCTCCTGGAACGAGGAGGGTCGCAAAGTTTTTCCCGGACCGCGTCAGTCCGACGGTCTGGCCGCCGCGGGCCAGTATTCGGTGCCGCCGGAACACGGACCGGAGCTTGCCTGCAACCAACGCGATTTCGGCTTGATTGGTGTCGATCTGATCGACAAGCGGCGTCAGGACATTGGCCGCCAGACACGGCCCGGGAGCGTCGCCGGCCTGTAGGACCAGTCCGATACCTAGGTGGTTTCGTGCCCGAAGCTCTGTATCGACAGCCGACCGGACCTTCTCCTGGTCGAGACTGCGCGCGAGATAGATCGGAACATCCCCACCGTCGATACGGAGCGTTCCGAGGTAGAGTAGATGATCGGTCAGCTCTTCGATCGCCGGCGCATCTAGCGCCTGTTCGAGATGTGCCCTCAAGTGTTGCGCGACCCAGTCATCGCGCACCCGGTATATCCTGTAGCGATCCGGGTTGCCCGCCGGCGTCACCTGTCCGTCAGCGACCTTAAGGTCGGCCACCTTGTGGTGTCCTTCCTCCCCATCTAGCTCTTCGACCCGGGCCACCACTTTGGCCGCGACAGGGCCGACCTCGTGTTCATCGTCGATGAGGTCGTCGCCTTCCCAGCCTGCTGACACAAGAAAACCCAGCTCCGTGAGGAGCCCGGGATCGACACCGCGAACTTGGAGCCACGCGCCGGTGACCCTGTCAGCTCCGATGTCCCAGATGGCCAGCAAAGCCGGGATGACCGCCATGCTCTCCTTATCGTCGGGCGCGCGGCCCTCACGAAGGATCTTCCAGTGTCGAAGCAGGCGATGGCCCAGAACCTTTTCGAAGTGGTCGTCGAGGCTGAGAAGGCTGCTCGTGTTGCGGTCGGTGAGCGTGAAGTTGAGGGTTTGGGCATCATCCCGTCCGGCGCGGAAATACCGGACCGCAATCTCGACAAATCGGATCGCGAGCGCCCGCTCAAAAATCCTCGGGAGCCCCGGCTGGCTCTCAATGATTTTGGAGATGTCCTGATCAATTGTGGTGGAAAGCGAGAGGCGGTTGGCGAGATTCCCGATGCTGATGTCAACGCGGATCACTTGCGCGCGGTCGATCTCCACGTCGTCAAGTTCCGGCAGTTCAAGATCAAGCCGCTGCAGGAACCGCGATATGTCGTAGGCCTGGAAGTCGACCGGCTGGCTGGAATAAGTTTGGTTGAGAGCCGTCTCGATGAAGCGCTCGGCGATGGTATGCCGCAGCTTTCTGCTGCCTGCACGGACATGGACCCGCCCGGTCGACGGCGTATAGACAATCATCGCCTCTCCGGGCGGCCGAAAATAGATGCTCGACCGATTGCCATCGTCATCGATCTCTCGAACGCTCGTGGGGGGATCGGGATGAAACAGCAGGTACATTTCCGCAGCTGGTTCATCGCCGTACTCGGGAATGTCGAATCTGTCGATGCTGTAGCCGTCGCCGCGATCGAGGCGCTTGTTGAGGTCGGCAAGGAGTTCTTTGAGAACTGCGTTGCCGGCGTCCGGGCCACCGCCGGCAGACGGCTCCGCCATGAATGTCTGGTAGTGCTTGTCATAGCGCCGATATAGACGCAGGTGCAGGCTGTTTTCTGCCGCTTCGAACAAGCCATGCTCGTTAGCAAAGGCCCATAAGCTTCGTGCGAGCTTGTCCCGTTGGTTCAAAAGTTCCCTGGCGCGCTCGGGTTCGAGTTTGGTTTGCGCGAGGCCTTCGAGGATGTACTCGCCGCGATCGCTCGCGATCATGACAATCCGGGCCGCTTCGGCTTCGAGCGGGCTAAGCTGGTCCTTGTTTTCATGACGTAGCATGTTGCTTGCTGCCAAGGGACCGTCTGGATCCTGAGGGTCGAACTTATAGCTTTCAAGCCAAGTTAGTCTCTCGAATGTCTTCCTTCTGAGGAATGCCGCGAGAAGCGTCGGCTCCGCGTCCTCGAATAGCCTTGAGAGGTTGGGGCAGGTCTTGGTCGGGGCACGTACCATGTAAGTTTCCGAAAGATCTAATTTACTGGGTCAGCTCAAAAGCTAGCGTCATGATCGGAAATTGACAGCGGATTGTCCAATCTGGCGGACCAAAGCGGCATTTCTTCGGAATGGAGAGATGCATGAAAAGCCCTAATCCGCTTTCGCCTGAGAGCATGACCCCCGCAGAGCGCATCGCCGAGCTGTGCGTGATTCTCGCCCGCGGCCTGGTCCGGCTCAATGCGCGAGAGCAGTCAAGGCAAGTATCTGACGACCGTGGAGAAAGTTCTCTACACTTCGTACCCGACCAGAGCGGTCATGCAACTCCGACGCGACGGAGAAATACATAACCATGACGGACACCATCCTGGCGCGGCTGGCGGCGCTGAAGACGACGCCGACGCCCGACCTCAAGAAGCAATGGCGCGAACTCTTCGACACCGAGCCGCCGCCCTACAATCGTCGCTTCCTGGAGAGCCGGCTCGCTTACCGGATTCAGGAGCTGGCCTACGGCGGCTTGAGGCCGTCGACCATCGAGCGGCTCGAAGCGCTCGGTGAGCAGCTCGACGGCGGCAACATCATTCTGCGCCGGATCCGCGCCGATGACAGGCCGATCGCTGGCACGCGGCTGATCCGCGAATGGCAGGGCGTCGAACACACCATCACCGTGCTGGGCGACGGGTACGAATGGCAGGGCCGGCCGTATCGCTCGCTCTCCGCGATCGCGCGCGCCATTACCGGCACGCGCTGGAACGGTTGGGTCTTTTTTGGCATGAAAAGCCATCGGAGGGGCGCATGACGAAGGTCGCCGCTCCGAAGGCAGGCGCCCGCAAGCTGCGCTGCGCGATCTACACCCGCAAGTCGAGCGAGGAAGGACTCGACATGGAGTTCAACTCGCTTGATGCGCAACGCGACGCCTGCGGCGCCTATATCGCCAGCCAGCGCTCGGAAGGCTGGGTCGAGCTTGCCGAGCGTTATGACGATGGCGGGATCTCGGGAGCGACTCTCGAGAGGCCCGGCCTGAAGCGCCTGCTCGCCGACATCGAGGAGCGTCGCGTCGATGTGGTGGTCGTCTACAAGATCGACCGTCTCAGCCGCGCGCTGATGGATTTTGCAAAGCTCATCGACGTATTCGACCGCAACGACGTGACCTTCGTCAGCGTGACGCAGTCATTCAACACGACGACCTCCATGGGCCGCCTGACGCTCAACATCCTCCTGTCCTTCGCCCAGTTCGAGCGCGAAGTGATCGGCGAGCGCATCCGCGACAAGTTCGCGGCCTCGCGCAAGCGGGGCATGTGGATGGGCGGTTATGTCCCTCTCGGCTACGAAGTCAGACATCGCAAGCTCGTCATCAACGAGTCGGAAGCCGCGACCGTCCGGATGATCTTCGAGCGCTTTGTGGAGGTCGGGTCGGCGACGGCGGTGGCCCGGGCGCTCGCCGCCGAGGGTGTCCGAACGCGTAAAGGTCGGCTCATCGACAAGGGTTTCCTCTACAAGCTGCTGAACAATCGCGTTTACGTCGGCGACGCCGTGCACAAGGGCACGGCCTATCCCGGCGAGCACGAGGCGATTGTCACGCGCGCCGTGTGGGACAAGGTTCATGCCATCATGGGCGAGAGCCCGCGGGTGCGCGCCGGTCGGATACGCGCCGCGACACCGGCTCTCCTGAAGGGCCTCATCTTCGGCCCGACCGGTTGCGCCATGACGCCGACCCATACGCGGCGCGGCGACAAGCTCTATCGTTACTATGTGAGCCAGTCGGTCCTGAAGCGCGGCGCCGACGCCTGCCCGGAGAGTCGGGTACCCGCGGCCGAGATCGAGGGCGCGGTGGTCGACCAGCTGCGCGGTCTCCTTCGCGCACCGGAAATCATCGTCGGCACATGGCGATCGGCAAGACCGGAGATTGATGGGCTCTCAGAGGCGGAGGTCCGGGAGGCCCTGGAAGGGCTGGACCCGCTTTGGGACGAGCTCTTTCCGGTCGAACAGGCGCGGATCGTCCAGCTGCTCGTCGAACGTGTCGAAGTTGGACGGGAGGGCGCAGACATCCGACTGCGCGTCGACGGGTTGGCAGGTCTGGTTCAGGAGCTTGGTGGCATTGCCGTCGACGCGCAGAGGGCCGCCTGATGGCTCGCGGCACCACCGCGGATGACGGCCGCACGCTGACGGTCCGCGTACCGATGACATTCCGCAAACGCGGCGGACGAAAACAGGTCGTGGCGGCTGAGGGCGCTAGCTGGGGCGGGCCCCGGCCGCGCGTCGACAACACCATGGTCAAGGCCATCGCCCGCGCTCACCGCTGGAAGCGGCTCCTGGAGAGCGGTCGATTCGTGTCAGTGACCGAGTTGGCCGAGGCCGAGAAGATCAATCAGTCCTATCTGTGCCGGGTCTTGCGCTTGACCCTGCTCGCGCCGGATATAGTCGAGGCGATTCTGGATGGGCGGCAGCCGCCCGAACTGCAGACGGACACCCTTCTGGGGCCGACCCCGACCGAATGGCCCGAACAAAGGCGAACCCTCGCTTTGCCTGACCAGCGCCGTCCGATCTTCTCCCTATCCAGCCGCGAAATTGATGGCTAAAGTAGCTCCAACTGGCTGGGGGTGATTCATGCATCGCATGTCGGCACGCGATGCCAAGAACGGCTTCGGTCGGCTCATGGATCTGGCAAGGGCCGAGCCCGTCGCGATCGAAAAATACGGTCGTTCTGTCGTCGTGGTTATCGCTGTTGAAGAGTATGAGCGTCTCTCCGGCAAGGCGGGCACGAAGCTTTCCGCTTCGAGACGCAAAGAGCCTGATGGGGACAAGAAATTGGTGTCAAATCAGAAACGGTCCAGCAGGCCGTCGAAAAAGGTGACCTGACATGGCGAGCCACTCTGATCTCGTCAACCTGATCTGGCAGATAGCGGACCTGCTGCGCGGTCCCTACCGGCCACCCCAGTACGAGCGCGTGATGTTGCCGCTCGTCGTGCTGCGCCGCTTCGATTGCGTGCTGGCGGATACCAAGCCCAAAGTGTTAGCCGCATTCGAGCGCCGCAAAGGTAGCAAATTTGATGGAGATGCGCTCGACAGTATCTTGAACAAGGCATCAGGCCATCGCTTCCACAATAGATCGGCTCTAGATTTCCAAAAGCTGAAAGGCGATCCTGACAACCTGAACAAGCACCTTGTAAGCTACATCAAGGGCTTTTCTGCCAACGTTCAACGCATTTTTGAGTATTTCGAGTTCGAAAATGAAATCGAACGGATGCATGAGGCGAACATCCTATACCTCGTCATCAAGGAATTTTGCGACGTCGACCTGCATCCGCGCAAAGTGACTAACCAGGACATGGGCCTGGTGTTCGAGAACCTGATCCGCCGTTTCAACGAACTCGCGAACGAGACGGCTGGCGATCATTTCACGCCGCGTGAGGTCATCACGTTGATGATCGATTTGTTGTTCGTTGATGCGGATGACCTTTTGAGCCGGCCGCGCATTGCCATGCGCATGCTCGATCCGGCGTGTGGTACCGGCGGAATGCTGGCCGGGGCGCAGAAGTACATGCGCGAGCATCACGGGGAGGCGAAGCTCTACGTGTACGGTCAGGATTACAACAAGCGCGCCTTCGCCACCGCTGCCTCCGACATGCTTATGAAAGAGGTCGACCACAACGGCGGTGGCGAGAACGTTCAATTCGGTGACAGCTTCCTCGACGACAAATTCGAGGGGCAGCGCTTTGACTATTTTATCGCGAACCCGCCCTTCGGCGTCGATTGGAAAAAGCAGCAGACGATTATCACCCGGCGACATGAAAAGGCCCCGAAGCAGAGCCCATGGAGTGCCGGCCTACCGCGCGTCAATGACGGCTCGCTGCTGTTCCTTCAGCACATGATCTCGAAATTCGAGGACGTCGATCCGAAGGCGCAGAAATACGGCTCGCGCGCGGCCATAGTGTTCTCGGGTTCGCCGCTGTTCACCGGCGGCGCGGGCGGCGGCGAGAGCGAAATCCGTCGCTGGATCATCGAGCGTGACATGCTGGAAGCTATCGTCGCCCTGCCGGAGCAGATGTTCTACAACACTGGCATTGGCACCTATATCTGGATCGTCACCAACCGGAAGGCCAAGGAGCGCAAGGGCAAAATCCAGCTCGTCGATGCGCGCGAGACGTGGATTCCCATGCGCCGGAGTCAGGGCGACAAGCGCCGCAAGATCGGCGAAGGCCCGGCGTTGGAAGGCGACGATCGCGCTGACGAGCCCGACCAGATTGCTGATATCGTCCGGCTCTATGGCGGATTCGAGGCGAACGAGAAATCGAAGCTCTTCGACAACGCGGACTTCGGCTACACCCGCGTCACCATCGAGCGGCCGTTGAAGCTGCGCTACCAGATGAGCGTGGAGGACAAGGCGCGCTTCCTTGATGCCGCGCCGCACCTGTTGGACGACATCCAGGCCATCGACAAGGCGCTTGGCCGTGAGCCGCATTTCGATTGGAACGCCGTCTGGGCCAGCATTGAAAAGCTCCTGAAAAAGACGCGCTCGCGCTGGAAGGCGCCGGAGGAAAAGCTGTTCCGCGCGGTCTTTACCGTGAAGGACGCTAAGGGCGCCGCCGTGAAGAAGGGTTCAGGCTTCGAGGCCGATGCGGACCAGCGCGATTTCGAGAACGTACCGCTGAAGGAGGATATCGACGCCTATTTCAGGCGCGAGGTGCTACCCCATGTGCCTGATGCCTGGATGGACCGCAGCAAAGACAAGGTCGGCTACGAGATCAACTTCAACCGCCACTTTTACAAGTTCACGCCGCCGCGCAAGCTGTCCGAGATCGATGCGGACCTAAAGAAGGCGGAAGACGAAATCCTCCTCTTACTGCGGGAGGTGACGGAGTGACAGACGACACACGGGAACGCCTAAAAAAGTACGGCGTGGAGTCGCTTCCTGGGCAATGGCGTATCAGCAAAGTCAAATATATAGCCAGTTACCTTAACGGCTATCCCTTTAAGCCTGATGACTGGGCGCCGGAGGGTGTACCAATTGTCAGGATTCAGGATCTTACTAATACTGACAACCAGCCGAACTTCTATAATGGCACAGCGCCAGAACGCTATCTTCTCAAGGATGGCGACATACTCATTTCTTGGTCAGCTTCGCTGGGTGTATTTGTTTGGCAGCGGGGACCCGCTTGGCTGAATCAGCATATCTTTAAAGTATCGGTCGATACGAGCATCCTAGAGAGAGCCTATTTCCCTTGGGTCGCTACTTGGTTCATTGAGCAGTTGAAGAACTACGTTCACGGCTCAACAATGCAACACTTGACCGCTGATGCTTTCGGTTCGTTTCCTGTACCTATTCCACCAGCCGAAGACCAGCGCCGGGTCGAGGCGTTCCTGCAGTGTGAAACTAAACAGATAGACGCACTGATCGACGCAAAACAGCGGCTGCTCAACCTGCTGGCCGAGAAGCGGCGGGCAATCGTCGCCGAGGCAGTCATGCGCGGCCTCGCCGTCGACGCAGCCTTGCGCCCCTCAGGCATCGATTGGCTCGGCGACATCCCCGCGCATTGGGAGATAGAACGCGCGCGCTGGCTATTCACAGAGCGAGATCAGCGGTCCGAGACCGGCGAAGAGGAAATGCTGACAGTCTCTCATTTGACCGGTGTCACCCCACGGTCTGAGAAGGACGTGAACATGTTCGAGGCTGAGAGCACGGCAGGGTACAAGCTGTGCTTTGCTGGCGACCTCGCAATCAACACCCTCTGGGCCTGGATGGGAGCCATGGGCTCGGCCCGCGTCGATGGCATCGTGAGCCCCGCCTACAACGTCTATACTCCTAGCCCCAGTCTTCTGCCCGATTACGTCGATGCGCTGGTACGTATCCCTGTCTTTGCTAAGGAGGTTACACGCTACTCCAAAGGCGTCTGGTCCTCGCGCCTGCGGCTTTATCCAGAAGGCTTCTTCGAAACGTGGTGGCCCGTGCCGCCGCTCGACGAACAACGCGAGATCATCCGCCATATTGCCACCCAAACCTCCAAGATCGACCGCCTTCGCGCCGCCACCGAGCACTCCATCACGCTCTTGAAGGAGCGCCGCGGCGCGCTGATTGCCGCCGCTGTCACCGGCCAAATCGACATCACGGAGGCGGCATGAAGATCACGCGGCTCAGTGTCGCCAACCTGCGCGCCTTCGAGCAGGCGTCCTTTGACTTCGATCCAGGCTTCACGCTGCTGGTCGGCGTCAATGGTGTTGGCAAGACGACGGTGCTTGAAGCCTTGCGGATTGGGCTTTCCCGGCTTCTCCCGCAGTTCACCGCCAGCAAGAGCAGGCCTGAAGCGTTCACGACTGAAGATATCCGGGTTGGTGATCCGTCGCTGACCGTCGATCTCGACTTCATCATGGAAGGCACTGAGCGACATTGGTTGCTGCACAAGCAGCGTGTTCAGAATGTCCCGCACAAGGACGGGATCGTGCGCGAGCAAACACTGGAAACGCCCGACCGCGAGGCCATCTCGCCCGCTTTCGGCAAGGAGGCAAGAGCGCTCAAGTCAGCCAAAACCCAACCGATAGCGCTCTATTTCGCTACGCGCCGATCGATGGTCTCAGATGAGCAGGTCAAGATTGGAAAAGCCAGCGGTGGGCAAGCGACATCCTTTGCTTATGCACTTGCGCCGCGCCCCTTGCGGCTTGTCTATCTGGCGGAATGGATGCTAGCGCAGGAGCGCCTTTCGCCGGAACTACCACGCGCTGCCGAGCACTTGAAGGCGTTTCGCGCTGCTGCGCAACGCTTCCTTCCCGATTGCCAAAGCCTCCGTGCCGAGAAGGACAATAGTGAAAGGCCCAGGTTGCTCGTGACAAAGGGTGGCATTTCCCTCGATGTCAGGCAGCTATCCGATGGCGAACGCAGCATGCTAGCCCTCGTACTGGATCTTGCCCAGCGTCTGTCCCAGGCAAATCCCGGCCTTGACGATCCGGTACGCGACGGCGCCGCCGTCGTGCTCATCGACGAGCTCGATATGCACATGCACCCGCTGTGGCAGCGGCAAGTTATGTCCTTACTGACCGGCACGTTTCCCAACTGCCAGTTTGTCGCTACGACGCACTCACCGCAGATCATCAGCGAGACGCAACCTGATCGTATCATCCTGCTTCAACTGAAGAACGGCCAGATCATTGCCGAGCGATGCGGCCAGGCGTATGGGCTCGACGCGAACTATGTGCTCGAACAGATCATGGGGACACCCTCGCGCCCAGTGGCAGTAAGCGCCGCAATTGGTGCGGTCGAAGATGCGCTGGAAGCTGCAGATCTGGAGCTGGCGCGCGAGAAGTTGGCACAAGTGCGCGATTTGCAGCATGGCGATGACCCAACCTCGGTCGGTCTTGAAGCGGCAATCAACAACCTAGAAGCGTTGGCCGATGAGGCAGATTAGGAAGTTAGCGCAGCCTAACGCGCTGGGAGAATGGATCGCTGCGAATCGGAGCGGGCCGAACTGTAACTATCGGTCGGTCGATGGCGAGTTGCGCCGCGTTATTCGCGAAGCTCTTGTTGCTGAACAAGGCGGTCTATGCGCGTATACTGGCCGGAAGATCGATGTCGAGACGTGTCATATTGAGCACTTGATGCCTCAAGAGCATTGCGAGCACCTTGAGGATGTTGACTATCGAAATCTCGTCGCGGCAGTGCCGCAGGCTAATGCGCCGAGGCTTCCCTATGGAGCGCAGCAAAAGGATAACTGGCCTCCGAAAAACGAAGCAAACACGTTCGTTTCGCCACTTAGTAACGGGTGCTCACAACGGTTTGCTTTTAATTTCAAGGGTGAAATCGAAGCTAAGAATCCCATGGATAATGCTGCAGTCTCGACGATTGAACGCTTGGCATTGAATCATAGTATTCTAATAGGCTTTCGACGCGAAGCAATCCGCCGAACAATTCAGCTGCCGGGGAAGCGTCCGAAGCTTCTAGATACAAACACAGCACGGCGACGACTTCACGGCTTGCAAGCAAAGGATCGGGGATCACTGAACTTGGAGCAATTTTCTTTTGCGCTAATAAGCGCTTTGGAGAAGCACATTGATCGATTAGCAAAGCTCAGCTCGAAGAAGAGGCGGTCATGAAGCAAGCCCGGCATTCGGAAGGCGCGTTCGAGACCGTCATTGAAACCACATTATTGGCCAATGGCGCCGACCCGGAGCCTGCGACGGGGTTTGACCGAGAGCGTGCGATCTTTCCGGAGACGGTGCTGGCCTTCATCCGCACCACACAGCCCAAGGAATGGAAGGCGCTGGAAGCGCTGCACGGCGAAAAGACCGGCGCGCAGATCCTGACCGACCTCACCAAATGGATGGACCGCGAAGGCTCACTCGCCACCCTGCGCCACGGCTTCAAGTGTTATGGCAAGACCTTGCGCGTAACCTTCTTCAAGGCGGCGCATGGGCTCAACCCCGAACTTGAGGCGCGCTACGCGGCCAACCGCGTCGGCATCACCCGGCAGCTGCGTTTTTCGGAGGCGTCGGAGAAGTCGCTGGACGTGGCGCTCAGCGTCAACGGCATTCCGGTCGCCTCGGTCGAGCTCAAGAACCCGATGACCGGGCAGACGGTCGAGCATGCCTTGCGACAGTACCGCAATGATCGGGACCCACGCGAGCCGATCTTCGAGTTCAAGCGGCGGATGCTGGTCCACTTCGCGGCTGACACCGACACGGTGTTCATGACCACACGGCTGGCGGGACAGGCCACGCACTTTCTCCCCTTCAACAAGGGCAACAATGGCGGCACGGGCAATGCGCCCGATCCAAAGGGGCGCAGCTATCGCACGGCCTATCTTTGGGAGGAGGTGCTGCAGCGGGACAGTCTGCTCGATCTGCTGGCACGTTTCATCCATCTGCAAATCGAGGAGAAGCGTGACGATCAGGGCCGGAAGGTCAAGAAGGAGACGATGATCTTCCCGCGCTATCATCAGCTCGAAGCGGTGCGATCGCTGGTGGATCAGGCGCAGCGCGAGGGCGTCGGCAACAACTACCTAATCGAGCATTCGGCTGGCAGCGGCAAGAGCAACACCATCGGCTGGCTCACACACCGGCTGGCGTCTTTGCATGACGACAAGAACGCACGCGTCTTTGACAGCGTGATTGTGATCACCGATCGCGTGGTGCTGGACAAGCAGTTGCAGGACACGATTTACCAGTTCGAGCACAAGCACGGCGTGGTGCAGAAGATCGACGAGAGTTCACGCCAGCTTGCCAAAGCGCTTGAAAGCGCCGTGCCAATCATCATCACCACCTTGCAGAAGTTCCCCTTCGTCTCGCGCCAGCTCGCAAAAATGGCCGAAGAGCGCGGTGAGGCTGATGGCGGCGTCCTTAAAGCGCTGCGCTGTGCCGTGGTCATCGATGAGGCGCACAGCTCGCAGGGCGGCGAAACGGCAACCGATCTCAAGGAGGTCCTGGGCGGCCAAGGCCTTCGCGAAGAAGCTGCTAAATACATGGCAGAGAATGACGAAGAGGATGTCGAAGAACTCTACCGCTCAATGGCGAAGCGCGGGCGGCAGGCGAATTTAAGTTTCTTCGCCTTCACCGCCACGCCGAAGCACAAGACTCTGAAAGTGTTCGGGCGCGACAACAAACCCGCGCACCGCTACACGATGCGGCAGGCGATCGAGGAAGGCTTCATCCTCGACGTGCTGAAGCATTACACGACCTACGCCACCTATTTCCGGCTTCTCAAAGCGAGCGCGGACGATCCGAACGTCGAGCGGAAAAAGGCGGCACGCGCGCTGGCGCGGTTCCTCAAGCTCCATCCGCATAACATCGCCCAGAAGACCGAGGTGATGATCGAGCATTTCCATGCCGCTACGCAGCATAAGATCGGCGGCCGAGCCAAGGCGATGGTGATCACGGGCTCTCGCCTCGAAGCGGTGCGTTATAAGCAGAGCTTCGACCGCTACATCAAAGAAAAGGGTTATGCCATCAAGTCGCTGGTGGCCTTCTCGGGCGTCGTCACAGACGACAAGTTGAAGGATGTCACCTATACCGAGGAGGGCATGAATCTCGGCGTCCGTGAGAAGGAACTGCCGGAGGTCTTCGCTACGCAGGAATATCAGGTGCTGCTCGTCGCCGAGAAATACCAGACGGGGTTCGACCAGCCGCTTCTCCACACGATGTATGTCGACCGGCGGCTTGCCGGCATCCAGGCGGTTCAGACACTATCCCGCCTGAACCGCACCCATCCGCTGAAGGAGGACACTTTCGTCCTCGACTTCGTCAACGAGCGCGATGAAATCCGCGAGGCGTTCAAAACCTATTTCGAAGGCGCGGAGGTCGGCGAGGACGTGGATCCGGCGCGAATGTATAAGATTAAGAGCGAACTCGACGCCGACGGCATCTACGTCGTCGCGGACGTTGAACGCTTCAGTGCCGTCTATTTCAAGCCGCGCCAACGCCAGAGCCCAAACGATCATCAGTTGATGAACGCCGCGCTTGATCCGTGTGTGGCCCGTTTCAAAGAGCTTCAACAGGACAAGCCCGACGAGGCCGAGCTGTGGCGCGGCAAGTCGATGGCCTTCTGCAACCTCTATGGGTTCCTCAGCCAGATCATTCCCTATCAGGACACGGATCTCGAACGCCTCTATGTCTTTCTGCGCCACCTCGCGACCAAGCTGCCCAAGCGCGGTGCCGGTCCGTCCTACCAGTTCGATGACGGGGTGCGGCTTGAGTATTACCGCCTGCAGAAGATCAGCGAAGGCTCGATCAGCCTGAGCGATGGCCAGGCCAATCGGCTGGACGGACCATCCGAGGTCGGAACCGGTGTGCTGCACGAGGAAGCCGTACCGCTTTCGCGGCTCATTGATGTCGTCAATGATCGATTCGGCACTGATTTCAATCAGGCCGATCAGCTGTTCTTTGACCAGATCGTGGAAGCAGCAATCTCCGATGTGGCATTGAAGCAGGCGGCAGCCGTCAATCCAGGCGACAAGTTCGAGCTCGTATTCAAGAATCTGCTTGAGGCGCTGTTTGTAGAACGCATGGACCAGAACGAAGAGATTTTCGCGCGGTTCATGAACGATAAGTCGTTCCAGAAAGTCGTCACCGGCTGGCTTTCGTCGGAGGCCTATCGCAAGCTTAGACCTTCAGCGGGAGCTACGAGCACCGCCGATGAGGGGATCGAATAATGGCCATCCCGGACTATCAATCCCGCACGCGCCCGGTTCGGGAGGTAGTAGCCAAGGCCGAGACCTCCGTGCCGCTGACCGAGCTGATGGTCGTACCATTGTCGGAGTGCGCTCCAGCCGTGTGCTGGAGTTCAAATGAATAGACGAGTATTCTTCTAGAGGCTGACGCTCGGCGACGGGGATATCAATTCACATCGTGAATCGGCAGTGGTTTTTGATTTGATTTCTGAGGGTTAGAACTCCGTACTGGCCCCGGTTCAGTCCAGAGGTCGGGAGAAAAAAGGCGGAGAGAGAACGCTCGAAGAAGACTTTGCCGGCGGCGGAGTACAGAGGTCGTCGCCCGAACCGCGCGGTTTCTTGGCATTTCAGCCCGGCGTCTGCGCACGGAGAATGTTCGACTGGGCTGCACTGGCGGAGGGAGCGGGATTCGAACCCGCGATACGGTTTCCCGTATACACACTTTCCAGGCGTGCGCCTTCAACCACTCGGCCACCCCTCCATGCAGGCGCTGTCCAATAGACCAAATGACCGCCCTCGCCAAGGGGCGAGGCGAATGCCGAGTCCGGAGCGCCGTCCCTTGCACCGGAATGCCGCAGCCCGCCCCGCTGCGCTTGCATCCGCCGTCGGACTTCATCATCTCTGTGCAATGGCACGGTTCCTGACGCGCACGGTAGCGCTTCTTCTCCTGGCCGGCGGTTTCGCGGCGCTCGTCATCGACGGCGTTCGCTCGATTTCCGGATCGCGGCTGGTCGTCACCGCTTTCGGCGAGACGATGTACCGGCTGTTCCCGCAATCCTTTCCCAAGCTGCAACCGGTGGTGGAGCAGCGCCTGCACCCCGCCGTGTGGGACCCGTTCCTCCTGTCGTTTTTCCTGACCCCGGCGTGGATCGTGCTCGGATTCCTGGGCCTGCTCCTGTTCTGGCTGGCGCGCAGGCGTCCCCAGATCGGCTTCGATCCAGGCGCCTGAGCCCCTCTGGCGACCGACGCCAACCCCGCTACAATCAACGCGACAGGAGAGTCCGATGTTTTTCTTGCGCAAGAAAGTCGAGATGCCCCGCCCCGAGGAGGCGCTGCCCGGTCGGACCGAGCCGATCCCCACCGCGCGAACGCATTTCGTGAACGGGCGCGCGCTCGCGCCGCCCTGGCCGGATGGCAGCGAGACGGCCATCTTCGGCATGGGCTGTTTCTGGGGCGCAGAGCGAAAATTCTGGCAACTGGGCGAGGGCGTTCACATCACGGCGGTCGGCTATTGCGCCGGATACACGCCGAACCCGACTTACGAGGAAGTCTGCTCTGGCCGCACCGGGCACAACGAGGTCGTGCTCGTCGTGTTCGACCCGAAAAAAATTCCATACGAAAAGCTGCTCGCAACGTTCTGGGAGAACCACGATCCGACCCAGGGCATGCGGCAGGGCAATGACATCGGAACGCAGTATCGTTCCGGCGTCTATCTCACATCCCCGGCGCAACGCAGCGCGGCAGAAAGAAGCCGCGACGCCTATGGGGCCGCCATAGCGGCGCGCGGGTACGGGCCGATCACGACTGAAATCGTCGAGGCTGGACCCTTCTATTTCGCCGAGGACTATCACCAGCAATATCTTGCGAAAAATCCGGGCGGCTATTGCGGCCTCGGCGGAACGGGGGTCTCCTGCCCCGTGGGCGCCGGCGCGTAAGGCCAGCGATCCCGCAGCTTGATCAATGGCGGAACGGCGCGCCGCCCGCGCCCGATGGAAAGCTCCAGGGCGCGTCGCCGAACGAAGCCGATCAGGGCGCGGTCAGCACAGCCCGGCATTCGTTGGGCAGTTGCGCCATGGTGAGCGGCGGTTTCGGCTTCCGATTGGGATCCGGCTTCGGATTGAGAACCGCATCCGTGAACCACCAGTCGAGCGACGAATCGCAGCCTTCATCCCGGGGCGGCGGATCCTGGGACCGGCACGCGGGATCGTTGCCCGGGCAGCCGATACGGATATGGAAATGGTAGTTGTGCCCCCAGTAGGGCCTTATTTTCGCGAGCCAGCGGCGGTCGCCCTTCGCCTCGCGGCACACCGCCTTCTTGATGGCCGCGTTGACGAGGATGCGTTCGACGTTCGGTTGCTGCGCCGCGATCCGAAGGATCTCCACATGCGCAGGGGTCCAGTTCTTCGGATCGACATCGCGCCGATCCGCGCGCACCATATCGGTTGCGGACATTTCTTCACGCTCAACCCGAGTGAGCGTGCGCGTGGGCATCGGCGTAAGCCAGATGTCCGCATCGAGTCCGATCTGATGCGAGGCGTGCCCCGTCAGCATCGGGCCGCCGCGCGGCTGCGAAATGTCGCCCACGAGAAGCCCCGGCCAGACGCCCTCCGCCCTGGACTGGCGGGCGATGCGCTCGACGGTTCTGATCAGGTCGGGATGGCCCCAGTTTCGGTTGCGCGACAGCCGCATGACCTGCCACGCCTCGCCGTCGATCGGCAGCGCGGTTCCGCCGGCGAGGCATCCGCGCGAATAGAACCCGATCGAGCGCGCGGCCATGTTGGCCGGCTGCGTGCGGCGCGCGAACAGTTCCTTTGCCGGCGTCGAGGGATTGTCAGGATTGGCGAGCGGCGGCAGAGGTTTCGGATTGACGGTTCCCTTGTCCTGCGCCCATGCGGCAGCGCTCGCGACCGCGATTACGCCGAGCGCCAATCCGGCTGTCCTTCGCATGAAAAGCTCCATTGGTTCGACCTTCCGCCATGATCGTCAATGAATCATTAACCATGCGGTTCTGTTCAGCGCGCCTTCAGCCCCATCAGTCCGGCGATGAGGTTGCGCTGCGTCTGCGAGGTCCCGGCCGCAATCGTCGCGCTTCGCGCATCCCGGAAGTAGCGCTGCATGTCGAACTCGGCGCTGAGACCGTAGCCGCCCATGATCTGAACGCCCATGTTGGCGACCCTGGCGTAGACTTCCGAGGAAAACAGCTTCGCCATCGTGATTTCGCGCAGCGCGTCCTTGCCTTCGGACGCGAGCCAGACAGCGCGCCACATCAGCATCGTCGCAGCGTCCACTTCCGTCGCCATGTCGGCGATCATGTGGGCAATGGCCTGGAACTCGCCGATCGGCCGGCCGAACTGCACGCGCTCGCGCGCATATGAGGTCGCAAGATCAACGATAGCCTGCGCCGCGCCGCACGACCCCGCCGCGGAAACGGCGCGCTCGATTTGCAGGCCAGCCATGAGACAATCCCAGCCCCTGTTCTCGCCGCCGATGAGCCGGTCCCGGGAGACCGTCACATCGCGGAAGAAGACTTCGTATGTGCCGACGCATTTCCGGCCGAGCATTTCCAGCTTGCGGCATTCGACGCCCGGCGTGTCGTTATCGATGAGAAGAAGCGACATGCCCTTGCGGTAGTGCGCCTCGCGGTCCGTCTTCACATAGGCGCTGATGATTGTGTTTCTGAGGCCGCCGCCCGTCATCCAGAGCTTCTGTCCATTCACGACGTACTGGTCGCCGTCGCGTCGCGCGAATGTCTTGATCGCGCCGACATCGGAGCCGGCGTCAGGCTCAGAAATGCCGATGGCGAATCGGGTCTCTCCCTTCATCATGGGCGGCAGAAAGCGTCGAACCTGCTCTTCGGAACCCTTGCGCAGGATGTTGAGGCCGCAGAACACGCTCCCGCCATAAGCCATCGCCAGGTCGGCGCTGACGCGCGAAAGTTCGAAGCTGACGATGGCGAGATCGACGACCGATCCTCCGAGCCCGCCGATCTCCTCCGGAAACGGAAGGGCGAGCAATCCCGCCTCCGCCCAGGCGGCATACACGTCATAAGGGAACGTCTGGTCACGGTCGTGCGCACGAAGCGTCTCCGGCGGCGCGTGCCGCTCCATGAGACGGCGCACGCTGTCACGCAGCATGTCCTGTTCTTCGGTAAAGCTGAAATCCAAGGCCTAACTCCCGCCGACCGGCGCCGGGGCAGCTCCGGCGCAATTTGCCAAGATTGGCGGCAGACAGTAGACATCGCGCGGTTGTCCGATCAAGCGCCGCGAACGCCTGGCGGCGCAGGCCGGAGACGCAGGAGGAACGCATGAAACTCGTCACTTTCACCGTTGCGGGGAAAACGTCCTGGGGCGCGGCCGTCGAAGGCGGAGTCATCGATCTCGGCGCCAAGCTGGCATACCCAGATGTCCGCTCATTGATAACCGCGGGCGCCATTGACCAGGCGAAGGATGCAGCGGCTGGCGCAAAGCCCGATTACGCTCTCGAGGCAATCACCTTCCTTCCGCCCGTCACGAATCCCGAAAAGATCATCTGCGTCGGTCTGAACTACGATGAGCACGTGCGCGAGACGAAGCGCGACAAGACGGAGGATCCTGCGCTTTTCGTCCGCTTCGCCAACAGTCAGGTCGGACACAATCAGCCGATCCTCCTTCCGCTCGAATCGGACAAGCTCGATTACGAAGGCGAAATCGCGCTCGTCATCGGCAAGGCCGGGCGGCGCATTCCGGAGGACAAGGCCTACGATTACGTCGCGGGCTACGCTCCCTACAACGACGGCTCCATTCGCGACCTGCAATGGGCGACGACGCAATGGACGACGGGCAAGAACTTCCCCGCGACCGGCGCCTTCGGCCCTTGGCTCGTAACCTGCGACGAGTTACCGGCCAGCACCAAGCTGACGCTGATCACGCGCCTGAACGGCAAGGAGATGCAGCGGGCGACGACGGACATGATGGTGCATTCTATTCCACGTCTCATCGCTTTCATTTCTCGCTTCACCGAACTGGTTCCCGGAGACGTCATCGTGACCGGCACGCCGGGCGGCGTGGGCGCGCGCAAGACGCCGCCGCTTTTCATGAAGGACGGCGACATCTGCGAGATCGAGATCGAAGGCGTCGGCGTCCTTCGCAACCCGATCAAGGCCGAGAAGGCGTAAGGAAGAACGATGCGTCCGATAGCGCTCGGTTATCTGGTCGTCAGCGCCAAAAGTCTCGATGATTGGGCCGCGTATGGAGCCGGCCAGCTTGGCCTTCAGGGCGTCGACCGGAGCCGTTCGACGCTCTCCTTCCGGATGGACGACCGAAAGCAGCGACTCGTCATCAACGAGGACGGCGCGACGACCATCTCCGCCTATGGCTGGGAAATGGCCGACTCCGCCGCGCTCGACGCCATGGCGGCCCGGCTCGAAAGCAACAACGTCGCCGTCTCGCGCGGTTCGCGCGCCCTCGCCGACGAGCGGCGCGTGGCCGACCTGGTCGTCGCGAACGACCCTGGCGGCAACCGGATTGAACTGTTCCACGGGCCGGAAATCGCAAGCGAACCGTTTCAGCCCGGCCGCAACATAGCGGGCTTTCGCACCGGCGCGCAGGGCCTCGGCCACGTCGTGATGCAGTCCGCCGACATCGATCCGATGATCGCCTTTTACCGAGACGTCATGGGCTTCGGCGTCAGCGACTTCTACGACAAGCCGTTCAAGGCGTGCTTCTTCCACGTCAATCCACGTCATCATTCGTTCGCGCTCATCCAGAACGAGAAGTCGATGGTCCATCATCTGATGATGGAGTATTTCGCGTTCGATGACGTGGGCCACGGCTGGGACATCGCGCAGGGGGAAGACCGCGTCGCGGTGACGCTCGGCCGGCACGCCGGCGACGACATGACCTCGTTCTACACATGGACGCCATCCGGCTTCATGGTGGAATCCGGCTGGGGCGGGAAGTGCATCGATCCGGCAACCTGGGTTCCGGGGGAGCGCAGCGTCGGCCCGAGCATCTGGGGACACGACCGTCTCTGGCTCCCGCCCGAGAAGCGCAAGGAAGCCCGTGAAATGGTGTTGCGCAATGCGGCCAACGGATTGCGCCATCCCATTCAGGTGATCGAGGGTAATTACAATCTGATGCCGGGCGTGTGTCCCTGGTGGGACGAAGCGGTCCGCAGCAACGCCAAATGAAAAAGCCCCGCGATTGCGGGGCTTTCTTTTTTAGGCGGACTTGATCAGCTCCACAATTCCTTGCTCGCGATGCGCGCCCCCTGCGCCATCGCCTCGAGCTTCGCCCACATGATGCTGGGGTGAACGCGGCGATAGAATGGCCCCTGCGCAAAGCCGCAGTCCGTCGCCGCCATGACGTTCTCGCGGCCGATCAGCTTGGCGATGCGCACGATGCGCTCGGCGACAAGTTCGGGATGTTCGACGACGTTGGTGGAATGGCTGATGACGCCCGTCGCGAGAATCTTGCCCGCCGGCGGCTTCTTCTCGCCCCACACCTTCCACTCGTGTTCGTGACGGGGATTGCCGCCCTCAATGACGAAGCAACCCGCCTTGATCTGATAAATGTGGTCGATGAGATCGCGCAGCGGGACGTCCGTGGTGTGCGGGCCGTTCCAGCTGCCCCAGCAAACGTGGTAGCGCACGCGATCCTCGGGGATGCCGCGCAGCGAATAGTTGATCAATTCGATCTGCTTGCCGACCCATTTCAGATAGTCGTCGAGGCTGGCGGGAGGCGCCATGCGATCATAGGTGACGGCGAGACGCGCGTCGTCGAGCTGCACGAGCAGCCCCGAGTCGACAATCGCCTTGTATTCCGCGTTCATCGCCGTGGCGATGGCGTGCATGATGTCGTCTTCGCTCTTGTAATATTCATTGCGCCGGTCGGGAATGACGCTCGAAGGCGACGCGACGGGGAGAAACCCTTCCGCAACGCCGTTGGCGGCGAGGGCGCTCTTCATGTTGTCGATATCGCGTTGTACGGCGGCAAAGCCTGTATATTCGATCGGCCCGACGCAGACGGAGTCCATGGTCGTCGCCATGCCTTCCTTCGCGTCCATCTCGTCGTAGAAGGCTGCGAACCTCGTGCGGTCCGCGCCGCGGCGCCACGAGTTCTCGCCCTGGAAGGGACGGCGCTCGAAGCCGCTCATGCGTTCGATCACGTACTGCGACCAGGAGATGCCCTTGCCAAACTCGCCGTCGCTGGGAATGTCGACGCCAATGTCCTTTTGCTGCCGGACGACTTCCGTAACTTCATTCGCGAGGGTCGCCTGATAGGCGTTCTCGTCAACCTGAGCCCCCGATTGTTTCGCGCGGAGATAATCCACCACGGATTGCGGCCGGATGAGGCTTCCGACGTGGGTTGTAAGAATCCGTTCGGTGCTGCGCAGCATGTTTCGTCCCTTGGGTGGCGTTGCGGGGGCGGCAGGGGCCGCACGAGACAATTCTCTAGGTGAGCGACGCCGACGGCGCAACAGCGCGCGCGGCGCGGAGCGCGGCCCAAACGCGGGAAGGCGTCGCAGGCGGTTCGAAGCGGTCGACGCCCACGCTCGCCAGCGCGTCGCAGACCGCGTTCAGCACGGCGGCCGGCGCAGGGGTCGTCCCGCCTTCTCCTCCGCCCTTCACGCGTAGCGGATTGCCTTTCGTGGGATCTTCGGCGAGATGAACCTCGAACGATGGAAGGAGATCGGCGCGGGGCATGGCGTAGTCCATAAACGACGCCGTCAGAACCTGCCCGGCCTCATCATAGCGGTGCTGCTCGACCAGCGCCTGACCGACGCCCTGCGCGATGCCGCCATGAACCTGCCCGTGGAGAATGAGCGGATTAATCGGCTGGCCGGCGTCGTCCACCGCCGTGTAACGGGTGATTTCCACAGCGCCCGTTTCCGGGTCTATCTCCACCTCGCACACCGCCGCGCCCGTCGGATAGGCCGGTATCCGGCCGCGAAACGCAGCCGTCGCCGCAAGCTGCGTTTGCGCCAGCCGCGCCACATCGAAAATGGACAGCCTGACATTGCTGCCGGAGGCCGAGAACAATCCGTCCTCGAAATCGACTTGCAGAACGGGAGCGCCGATTTTCTCCGCTGCAAGCGCGCGCGCCTTCGCGACGATCTCGCTCGCCGCCTGATGCATGAGCGCGCTGCCGATGCGCATGGAACGGTCCGAATGGGAGCCGCCGCCAACCGCCACCCTGTCGGTGTCGCCGGCGACGAATTTCACCTGATGTGGCGTGACGCCGAAGAGATCAGCGACGACCTGCGCGAACGACGTCGCATGTCCCTGTCCGGTGGACTGCGTGCCGATGACGAGTTCGATCCGCTCCTCGTTCGCAAGCACGCGCAGGCCGACGCGCTCATGCGGCGCGCCAACAGGACATTCGACATAATTCGCGATGCCAATTCCGGCGATCCTGCCGCGTTTCGCCGCGTCCTTCCTCCGCCGCGCAAAACCGCTCCAGTCCGCAGCCTTCAGGACCGCCCGCATGTTGCCGGCAAAATCGCCGCTGTCGTATTTCAAACCCGTCGCGGTCGCGTAGGGAAGATCGGAGCGCCTGATCAGATTGCGACGGCGCAGTTCGATGCGGTCCACGCCCAGCTTTCCCGCGGCGATGTCGAGCGTTCGCTCAATCGCAAGCGTCGCCTCCGGCCGGCCCGCGCCGCGAAACGGCCCGGTCGGCGTGGTGTTGGTGAGGACGCCGCGCACACGCACCACCGCCGCGGGAACGCGATAAACCGTCGGCGTGATGCGATAGGAATTGTGCAGTTGAACGAACGAAAGCGTCTGCGCGCCCAGCCCGCCGAGGATGTCGATATCCATGCCGACGATGGCGCCATCAGCGTCGAACCCCGCGCGCACGCGCGTTGTGATGTCGCGACCCTGATAATCGGTCAGTTGCGACTCCGTGCGGTCATTGGTCCATTTGACAGGCCGGCCAAGTTTCTTCGCCGCCCAGGCGACGCAAATCTGTTCGGCATACGGGTCGCTGCGCGCCCCGAAGCCGCCGCCAGTGTCCGGGCACACGACGCGCACCTCATCGGGTTTCATCTTCAACGCGCCGCACACGCCCAAACGGACGCGATGCGCGCCCTGGCAGCCTGTGTAGAGCGCAAGGCGGCCATCTTCCATGCGCGCGTTGGCGGCGCGCGGCTCCATGAACGCCACGACGATTCGCGGATTGCGATAGGTTTCCTCGACAACGAGATGCGCGCCTGAAATCGCCGCCTCCACTTCGCCGCGATCACCGAAGGCGTTGTCGAAGGCGACGTTGTCAGTGCTTTCATCCCAAAGACGCGGCGCGCCGGAGCGGGCGGCAATCTCGGCGTCCGTAACCGCCGCCAGGGGTTCGTAGGACACCTCGATCAGCTCCAGCGCATCGCGAGCCTGGGCAGCCGTTTCAGCGATCACCATAGCGACCGCTTCGCCCGGAAATCGAACGCGATCCTTTGCTAGCGGCCATTGCTTCGAAATGAAGATCGGCCGTTCGCCCGTCGCCTTGAACGCCGGGTCATCCACGTTCAAGGCGCCTGCGGGCACCGGCATGAGTGGAATGCTCTCGCCTCCGTCCGCCATGTAGTCAGCGATCGTGTAGACAGCCAGCACCCCGGGCGCGTCCGTGGCGCGGCGCGCATCGACAGAGCGAATCAGCGCGTGCGCATGGGGCGAACGCAGAAAAAGCGCGTAGGTTTGCCCATCAAACGCGATGTCGTCGGAGTACCTCCCCGCGCCCTGAACGAGGCGCTCGTCCTCGAAACGCGGCAGGGGCCGGCCGACCCAGGGGCGCGAGCCGCCAGCTCCGTCATTCACGTCCTGCGTCATGCCTTCGCCGCCTTCCATGCGGACGGCTCGGTGGCGTCGATGAGAACGAAGGCGATGCGGCAGGGTTTGTCGCCGCGATTCACCCAGGCGTGGTTGGTCGCCTTCTGAATCAAGACATCGCCCGCCGCCAGATGAACCTCGGAGTCGTCCAGCAGCATGTCGATCTCGCCTTCCAGCACGATCGCGTAGTCGATGCTCCGCGTGCGGTGCATCGAACCGTGACGGGGCGCGGCGCCGGGCCCGTTCGCATCGAGGCCCATTTCGCGAAGCATCGCGGAATTGTCGACCTCCCCGGCCTCCGCCGCCGGCGGAAAGTCGACGATGCGCAGGATCGAGCCGCCGGGCGGAGGCGCGACGCCAATTTCACGGATCGACGGGTCGCCGTCGCGGTCGATCTGCACAGGCGTTTCGTCCGTCACCCAAACAAGCGTCGAGGTCAGATTACCGACCTTGCGCACCTTCACGTTCGGCGCATTGGCGTCTTCCACAACGATCGCCTTGCCGCGGCCGTCGTGCCCGGTGATGACCCGGCGGATCTGGCGGGGCATGTCTCCTCCGTGTATTCGTCTGACGGCATCCTTCCGGGGGGCGCTCGCCGGTGTCAACCGCCCGCCTCCCCATTCACCGCGGAGAAGCAGTTTGGCGAGCAAACCGCATGTGCTGATCGCAGGAGCCGGCATCGGCGGGCTGACTGCCGCTCTGGCGTTGTTGCAGCGCGGCTACGATGTCGATGTTTACGAGCAGGCGCCCCGGCTCGCGGAATTCGGCGCCGGCGTGCAGATCGCCGCGAACGGTTCGCGCGTCTTGCGCGCGCTCGGCCTCGAGGCCGCGATGGAGCGCGTGGTGTGCGTGGCCGCGGCAAAGGAAGTGCGTATCTGGAACACCGGCGAGACCTTCAAACTCTTCGACCTCGGCCAGGATTCGGTCAGACGCTTCGGCGCGCCCTACTGGTTCGTGCATCGCGGCGACCTGCACACGGTGCTGCGCGATGCGGTTCTCGCGCTCAAGAAAGACGCGATTCACACGTCCTCGCGTTGCATCGGCTACGAGAACGCCGCTGGATGCGCACGGCTGAAGCTGGAGGACGGCCGCACCCTCGCGGGCGACTGCGTCGTGGGCGCCGACGGCGTGCACTCGCGCCTGCGCCAGCAGATGCATGGCGAAGGCCGCAGCGAGTTCATGGGAATCATCGCCTGGCGCGGCCTGGCGCGGCGGGCGGACCTTTCCTCCGACCTGCAACGCATGGTGGGCACGAACTGGGTTGGACCGGGTGGGCACGTCATCACCTATCCGCTGCGGGGCGGCGAACTCATGAATTTCGTGGGCTTCGGCGAGCGCGAGGACTGGAAAGTCGAATCGTGGACGACACCGGGCACGAAGGAGGAATGCGCGGCGGATTTCGGCAACTGGCACCCGCTCGTGCATGAGATCATCGCGAAGGTGGACCAACCCTACAAATGGGCGCTCGTGGGCCGCGCCCCACTTGAAATCTGGACGGACGGGCGCGTGACGCTGATGGGCGATGCGTGCCATCCCACGCTGCCGTTTCTGGCCCAGGGCGCGATCATGGCGATCGAGGACGGATTCGTTCTCGCCCGTTGTCTCGATGCGTCGGCGGGGGTCGAGGAAGCTCTGAAGCGATTCCAGCAGGCGCGGGTGGAGCGCGCGACGAAGATCGTCCTCGGATCGACCGCCGCCGGTAAACGCTTCCACAATCCCGTGCTTGCAGAGTCCGCCGCCGCGCGCGCCTATGTCCAGCAGGAATGGACGCCGGAGAAAACCCGTACGCGCTACGACTGGCTGTTTGAATATGACGCCACAACGGCGCCCATTTGATTCTTGCGCGTGCTGCATTATCAGGACGCTCATGACGGACGCCTGACAGCGGAGCCGTTTGGGGAGGTTGCATGTCTGACAGATCGAAGCCGCCGTTTCGCGCCGACCAGGTCGGCTCGCTCGTCCGCCCAGACAACGTCCGCCACGCCCGCAAGGACTTCGAGGCGGGCAGGCTTTCGGAAGACGCCTTGCGCGACATCCAGCGCGCAGCGATTCCTGCGGTCGTCAAGCTACAGGAAGACCTCGGCTTCAAGGCGGTCACGGACGGGGAATACAATCGCGGCGGCTGGCAGCGGGACTTTCTCCTGAGCTTCGAGAACGTGGCGTTGATCCCGTCGAAAGTGCCGGTGCATTTCCACACCGCCGACGGTGTCGTGCTGCAGCAGCCCCCCACGATGCAGATCACGGGAAAGCTCGCGCGCGTCAGGCCGATCTTCGTCGACGACTTCAAGTTCCTGAAAAGCGTCATCTCGCCAGGAACGACGCCGAAGATCACCATTCCTTCGCCAACCATCCTGCATTTCCGCGGCGGACGCGACGCCATCGACAGGACGGCGTATCCGACGCTCGATTCTTTCTACGCAGACCTGGCGCGCGTTTACCGCGAGGAAATCGCGGACCTTGCCGCGGCGGGCTGCCGGTATCTCCAGATCGACGAAACCAACCTGGCCTATCTCTGCGACCCGGCCTTGCGCGAGCACGCGCGCAGCATTGGGGAAGACCCGGACGCGCTGCTGCGCACCTACGCGGAGCTTCTCAACGACGTCATCTCGGGCAAGCCGGACGACATGGCGGTGTGCATCCATTTGTGCCGCGGAAATTACGGCGGCGCCTGGGTGGCGGAAGGCGGCTACGAACCGGTTGCAAAAGTGCTGCTTCAGGACATCAGGGCTGACGGCTATTTCATGGAGTACGACAGCGATCGCGCGGGCGGGTTCGAGCCCCTTCGCCATCTGCCGCCGGGCAAGACGGTCGTGCTCGGCCTCATCACCACCAAGAACGGCGCGCTCGAATCGAAGGACGTGATCAAGCGGCGGATCGAGGAAGCGGCAAAGATCGTCCCGCTCGACCAGCTGGCGCTGTCGCCGCAATGCGGCTTCGCAAGCGGCATTGAGGGCATGGCGATGACCATCGACCAGCAGAACGCGAAACTGAAGCTTGTCGTGGAAACCGCCCGGGAAGTCTGGGGCGCGTAATCCGTCCCTGAACCTGCTTCAGGTCAAAGACGCGGCGGGCGCGCATGGCGATTGTGCCGCCAAGCGTCCGTTCTCGGGTCACCCTGCCGGCCGCAAGTCTTGCTCCGGGAGGAACGCATGGCCAGCCTGGTCGCCGCCTTCGCCGCCTCGCACAGCGTGATGCTGACCTGCACGCTCGAGGACTGGCAGAGGAATTTCCGCGCCTTCGATCCAAAAGGGACATTTTACGACCGCAAGGGCAATCCGGTCACTTATGACGAGTTGCTCGCAATGGCGCCGCCGAACGCCGCGGAACTCGTCAGCGACGCAGCCATCGCCAGGCGCTTCGAGGAAACGCAACGCGCCATGAAGCATATGCGCGAGGCGGTTCAGACGGCGAAGCTCGACGCGCTCATTATCTGCGGCGACGACCAGAACGAATTGTTCAGCGCCAACCTGCAGCCTGCGCTGGGGATCTATCACGGCAGGACCATCGGCAACGCGCAGCGCAAGGACGTCCCGCCGGACGCATGGTACCAGCGCGCCCAGATGCGCCGCCTCGAAGACAACGGTCCCGTCGACTATCCTGTCGCGGACGACATGGCGCTGCATTTCATCCACGGGCTCGTCGAACGCGGTTTCGACGTCGCCGCTCTCGGCGGCATGCCGGAGGACAAGCACGAAGGCCACGCCTTCTCGTTCATGCACCGCTTCTTCCTCGACGGCGCGGTCGTCCCCATCGTCCCGGTTTTTCTCAACACCTATTTCCCGCCAAACCAGCCGACGCCGAAGCGCTGCGTGGATCTGGGCCGGGCGATCGGCGAACTGGTCGAATCGTTTCCAGGCGACAGGCGGGTCGGATTCATGGCCTCGGGCGGCCTGAGCCATTTCCAGGCCGAGGAAGATCTCGACCAGGCGGTCATCGACGCGCTGCGGCGCAAGGACCTCGCCTGGCTTGAAGCCATGGATGTGAAACGGTTGCAGGCCGGCAGTTCCGAAATCCGCAACTGGCTCGTGCTCGCCGGCGCCTGCCAGAAGCTGGACCTTACGTGGGTGAGCTACACGCCCGGATACCGCACCGAGGCGCTGACCGGCACCGGGCTCGGCTTCGCCATCTGGCGCCCTGCGGGAGCGGGGGACTAATCACCGCCAGGCGATTCACGCTTTGGTGGAAAGCCGTGCTGGAAGCCGCTGCGCATGCGCGCCGGGGATGCGGCAAAGACGCCTTGAATCAACCCGTTCCCGCGCGCCGATGCGCGGCTCGAACCGTTGCATTTTCTGATCGATCCGGCCATTGTGCCGCCCGGCTCGATCCGGGCGGCGCGCCGGGCGGACGCATGCGTCCGGCGCACTCTTCGCTCCAGAAACGACGAACCAAAACGATCATAGAGAGGGTACCCCAAGATGATCATCGATTGTCACGGCCACTACACGACAGCGCCGCCGGCGCTCGAATCCTGGCGCGACCGCCAGCTCGCCGGCCTCGCGGATGGCAACAGGACGCTGCCGACTCCCGCCCCGCAGATCACCGACGAACAGCTGCGCGAGACAATCGAGAAGGGCCAGCTCCGGATTCAACAGTCGCGCGGCAGCGACCTGACAATCTTCTCGCCACGCGCCGCAGGCATGGCCCACCACGTTGGCGACCAGAAAACCAGCGAGAACTGGTCGCGCGTTTGCAACGACCTGATCTACCGCGTCTCCGAGATGTTCCCGAAGAACTTCATCGGCGTATGCCAGCTGCCGCAGTCGCCGGGCGTCGACCCGCGCAATTGTATTCCGGAGCTCGAGCGCTGCGTGAATGAACTCGGCTTCGTCGGCTGCAACCTGAACCCCGACCCCTCGGGCGGGTGGTGGAAGGAGCCGCCGCTGACCGACAAGTGGTGGTATCCGCTTTACGAGAAGATGGTGGAGCTCGACGTTCCCGGCATGATCCACGTGTCGAGCTCGTGCAATCCGTGCTTCCACGCGACGGGCGCTCACTACATCAACGGCGACACCACCGCGTTCATGCAACTCATCCAGGGCAATCTCTTCAAGGATTTCCCGACTCTGAAGTTCATCATCCCGCACGGCGGCGGCGCGGTGCCGTTCCACTGGGGCCGCTATCGTGGCCTCGCGCAGATGCTGAAGAAGCCCCTTCTCACCGAGCACCTGCTGAAGAACGTCTACTTCGACACCTGCGTGTATCACCAGCCCGGCATCAACTTGCTCGCGCAGGTGATCCCGGTCGACAATATCCTGTTCGCCTCGGAAATGATCGGCGCGGTGCAGGGCGTCGATCCGGAAACCGGCTTCGAATACGACGACACCAAGCGTTACATCGACAAGCTTGCCGTCAGCGAGGAAGACAAGCGCAAGATCTTCGAGTTGAACGCCCGCAAGGTCTATGGCCGCCTCGACGGCCAGCTCAAGAAGCGCGGCCTGATCTGACAGGTCCGGCGCCAAAACGACGCTCCGGGCATCCGCTCCGGGGCGTCTTTCCTGAAATGATCTCCATTATGATCCCGATCTGCGCCCCAACGGCTTCCGGGACGATCGCCTGACAAGAGGACACCATGGCTGACAGACTGAATGGCGTGATCCGCGCGCTGGAAGCGGGCAAGCCCGCATTCGCCACCTTCTCACCCGCGAGCCCCGAAGCGGCGATTGCGATCCAGGGCACGAAATACGACGGCGTCGTTTTCGAAACCGAACACAACGTGTGGGACGGCACGAACGTCCGCCACGCCCTGCAGTATTTGCTGAACCGAAGCGAGATCGTGAAGCAGGGTTCGCTCGCGCCGAAGGTGACGCCGATCGTGCGCATCCCGCCGAACGGGGCGGAAATGAACCAGTGGTTCGCCAAGCAGGCGCTTGATCTCGGCGCCTATGGAATTGTGTGGCCGCACGTCAGCACGGCGGAACAGGCCTACAACGCCGTATCCGCCTGCCGCTATCCGACGATGAAGGACCACCCGCTGCATGAGCCCTTCGGCCAGCGCGGCGACGGCCCGCACGGCGCCGTGCGCTACTGGGGCCTGTCGCAGCAGGAATACTACAAGAAGGCCGACGTCTGGCCGCTCAATCCGGAAGGCGAAATCTTCTGCATGCTGATGATCGAGGATCTGGAGGGCATCCATAACCTCGAAGAGATGCTGTCCAAGGTGAAGGGCATCGGCGCTATCCTGATCGGCGAAGGCGACCTGTCGCAGGAACTTGGCTATCCACGCCAGTACGAGCATCCGGTGGTGCTCAAGCACATGGCCGAGATCGTGAAGATCGCCAAGGCGAACAACGTCGTTGTCGGCCATCCGCACGTCGACCAGAAGAACGTGCAGCGCGTTCTCGACGAAGGCTTCCGCTTCCTGATGCCGGCGCCGGAGCGCACCTTCAAGGCGCTCGAAGCGGGCCTTGCGGCCGCGGGCCGCTGAGGCTTCGACGCCCATGGCGACATTCCCTGCGACGGGTCCGGTGCGGCTGCGGACGAATCTGGCCGATTCGCAGCTCTCGAATGCGCTCAAGAACGGCGAGGTCGGCTCCGGCCTCGTCGAGTTCGACTTCTGCGGCCCGAAGGTCGCAAACCAGGGCTTCAAGCCCATGGTGCGCGAGGGCAAGTTCGACGCGGGCGAACTCGCCGTCGTCACGTACATGCAGGCGCTCGACTACGGCAAACCGCTGGTGCTCCTCCCAGCAACCATGGTCGGCCGCTTCCAGCATCAGTTCTTCGTTTGCCGCAAGGAGCGGTCGCCGATGGACCCGAAGACGCTGGAAGGCAAGCGGGTAGCGGTGCGTTCATATACGCAGACGACGGGCGTTTGGGTGCGCGGCATCCTGCAGGACGAATACGGCGTCGACCTCAGCAAGCTGAAGTGGCTGTGCTGGGACGACCCGCACCTCGCCGAATACACCGACCCCGCGGAACTCGTGGAGCGCGCGCCGAAGGACGGCCCGCAGCTCAACGACATTGCGCTATCCGGCGAAGCCGACGCCGTGATCCCGGCGGCCGATCTACTTGCGCATCCCGACATGCGGACGGTGATCGAAAATCCGGACGAGACGGGCCGCAAGTGGGGCGAGAAGTACGGCTGCGGACACATCAACCACATGTTCGCCGTTCATCGCGACCTGCCGAAGGAACGCCCCGACGTGGTGCGCGAGATCTTCCGCGTGCTCGCGGAAAGCAAGGCGAAGGGCGGCCTGCCGAAGCCGGGTGAAATCGATCAGCTGCCGTTCGGTTTCGAGAATTGCCGCAAGTCGCTCGAACTGATCGCGCGCTACGCCTACGAACAGAAGGTGGTGAAAAAGCTCTACAGGCCAGAAGAGCTCTTCGACGAGATGACGATCAGGCTCGGGTCGTAAGGACCTCGCAAGCAATGTTCGAGGGGCGGGGAAACCCGCCCCTTTCGATTGTCATTCAGGCGAACGATACCGGCAGGCGGGCAAGGCCCCGCACAAATTCCGCGCCGCTGACGGGCTTGCCGCCCGCGCGCTGCACCGTCAGCAATCGAACAGCGCCCTCTCCGCACGCGACGACAAGTTCGCCGCCGAGCAGCGCGCCCGGCGCGCCGGCCTCTTGCGCAAGCGTCGAACGCAGAACCTTCACGCGCTCGGACCCGCGTCCAAAATCACCCTCGAACCATGCGCCCGGAAACGGCGACAATCCGCGAATGTGATCGTGAACGCTTTTTGCCGGCGCCGACCAGTCGATGTGTGTTTCGGCTTTCTCGATCTTGTGCGCGTAAACGACGCCGTCATCCGACTGCGGCGTGAAGACGAGTTCTCCACGCGCCAACGCAGCGAGCGCCCGCACCACGAGCTCGGCGCCGGATGCGCTGAGCGCGTCATGGACTTCGCCAGCAGTCGCGTCGGCCTCGATCTTCATGCGATGCGTCATTGCGACAGGGCCGGTGTCGAGCCCCTCCTCCATGCGCATCACCATCACGCCCGTTTCGGAATCGCCGGCCATGATCGCGCGCTGGATCGGGGCCGCGCCGCGCCAGCGCGGCAGAAGCGACGCGTGGAGATTGAGACAGCCGTCACGCGGCGCATCCAGCACAGCCTTCGGCAGGATGAGCCCATAGGCGACCACCACGGCGACGTCGGCGGCGTGCTGCGCAAAGCGCGCGATCTCCGCCTCCTCGCGCAAGGTTCGCGGCGTGAAAACCGGAACACCTCTTGCCTCGGCGACTTCATGCACGGGAGATTTCGTGAGCGTGAGGCCGCGCCGGCCAGCGGGCTTCGGCGCGCGCGTGTAACACGCGACTACATCGTGGCCAGCGGCGATGATAGCTTGAAGCGTCGGAATAGAAAACGCGGGCGTACCCATGAAGACGACGCGCAGGGCCATGCCCGTTCCACTCCCTGCAAGACGCGCGTGTTCAGCCGTCGCGGCGGCGCGCTTCCTTCTCGAACTTCCTGATGACGCGCTCGCGCTTCAGGCGCGAGATATGATCGATGAACAGCACGCCGTTGAGATGATCAATCTCATGTTGCAGGCATGTCGCGAGGATGCCGTCCGCATCCAGTTCCTGCATCGCGCCCATGCGGTCCAGATAACGGACGCGCACACGCGCTGGCCGCTCGACCTCAGCGTAGTATTCCGGGATCGACAGACAGCCTTCCTCATACACGGACATTTCGTCGGAGGCCTTCACCACCTCCGGATTGACGAGGAAGATCGGGTCCTTGACCTCTTCCTCTTCTTCGCCCTGACGCTTCGCCACGTCGACGACGACCACGCGCTTGGCGACGCCAACCTGGATGGCTGCGAGCCCGATGCCGGGCGCTGCGTACATGGTTTCGAGCATGTCGTCGAGAAGCCCGCGAACGTCATCATCGACTCCCGCGACGGGAGCTGACGAGAGGCGAAGCCGCGTGTCGGGAAGGGTGATGATCGGGCGCAGCGACATGACTTCGTGGTTTCACAGCGGAAAAAAGAGAAGGTCCGCCTGAGATAGCCAGACGGACCCCGATAATCAATGGAAGCCGCGTTGGCGGCGCTCAACCTGCCGGGCGACGGGTAAAGTCGAAGGTGCGCACGCGCGGCGTCAACTGGATTCGCGGACGGGTGCGCTCGACCACGACGGCCGGACGGGCGCGCTCAACGACGACCGGCGCCCGGGGGCGGGCGCGCTCGACGATCACGGCGCGCTCGGCCCCGCGACGGTCCGCAACCACCAGCTTCTCGACGGACTTCGCCTCCTCGGCGGCGCGCAAGACGTGTGGACGGACCTCGTCGGGGTCGACGCCCATGAAACCGGCCGCAATCTCAACCTGCGCATCGATTTCGTCGGCAAGGCCCTGCGCGGCGGCGATCGCTTCCTCGATCGTCGGGGGACACTGCTTGATGCGAATCGGCGGCAGGGTCTTCGGATCGACCGCCCGCTTCTTCTGAGCGCGCTTCATGGCGTAAGCCTTCCTTCCTTCATTGCGATGCAGAATGCCGTATTTTTTGCGTTGCAGCAAGCAAATTGTGCGACGCACATAAACCCGCGCATCCGCGACAGAATCGCAACGCGCCAATATTTATGGTCGCCGACGCGCTTTAGCCAGTCCGGTGACGCAAATGTTCGGCGCGGCGCTCTGTCGCTATGACCAAGATCATAACCAGAGCCGAACTTGCCGCTTCAAAACGGCGTTCGCTGACGCAGCGCGGCCGCGAGCGTGCCCTCGTCCAGGTAGTCGAGTTCGCCGCCAACGGGCACGCCATGCGCCAGGCGGGTCACGCGCACCCCGAAATGGGAAATCATATCGGTCACGTAGTGGGCAGTGGTCTGGCCGTCGACCGTGGCGTTGACGGCGAGAATCACTTCCTCGACGCCCCCTGCGGCGAGCCGCCCGGTCAGCGCCTCCATGTTCAGGTCCTGCGGGCCCACGCCATCGAGCGGCGAAAGCGCGCCGCCAAGCACGTGATAGCGCGCCCGTGTCGCGCCTGCGCGCTCGAGCGCCCAGAGGTCTGCGACCGTCTCGACGACGACGATCATCGAGGGATCGCGGCGCGGATCGGCGCAAATCGTGCAGGGATCCGTTGTGTCGACATTGCCGCAGGCGGAGCAGACGACGATCCGGTCGCGCACGACCTGCATCGCGTCGGCGACAGGCCCAAGCAACTCCTCGCGCTTGCGAATGAGGTGCAGCGCCGCCCGGCGGGCCGAGCGGGGCCCGAGCCCCGGCAGGCGCGCCAGCAACTGGATCAGCCGTTCGATTTCCGGTCCAGCGACGCGCTCGGCCATTTAATCCTACCGCTCAACGTCCAACGATCAGAACGGCAACTTCATGCCGGGCGGCAGCGGCAGTCCCGCCGTGATCGCCTTCATCTTCTCTTCCATGACCGCTTCCGCCTTTTTGCGCGCATCCTCGTGGGCGGCCATGATCAGGTCCTCGAGGATCTCGCCTTCGCCGGGCGCCATCAGAGACGCGTCGATGGAGACGCCCTTCATCGCGCCCTTCACGGTCAGGGTGACGCGCACCATGCCGCCGCCGGACTGACCTTCGACCTCGATTCGCTCCATTTCGGCCTGGGCTTCCTGCATGCGCGCCTGCATGGCCTGAGCCTGCTTCATCAATCCCATGATGTCTTTCATCGTGCGTTCCTGTAGTTCCGGTCAGAGATCGTCATCTTCCTCGACCTGGTCGATATAGGCCACCTCGTCGCCAGCATAGGAGCCGCCTCCGGCGACGGGCTCGGGAGCATCCGGCGCAAGGGAGCGCACCGCGACGATTTCGGCGCCAGGAAAGTGCTCGAGGACGCTTTGCACCAGAGGATCCGCGCGAACCCCTGTCGCCCGCTCGCGGTTGCGCGCGTCGGTCTGTTCGCGAAGCGTCGGCGCGCCCTCGGAAGACGAGATCGCCACCATCCAGCGCTCGCCGGTCCACTCCTGCAACCGGCGCATGAGATGCGCGGCGACCTGCGGGGAGCCGCCAGGCGCGAGCGCGAATTCCACCGTCCCGCGCTCGAAGCGCACGAGGCGGACATCCCGCTCGAGCGCGAGCTTGAGCTGGATGTCGCGATTGGTCTGCGCAAGCGCGACGAGATCCTCGAAGCGCGCCAACCGGACGCGCGGGGCTTCCGAGACCACCGTCCGCGCCTGCGGCGCGGCTGCGCGCGGCTGCGCGGATGCCATTGGCTGCACGCGCTGCGCGGATGCGCTGGCGCCGCCGCCCGGCTGCGATTGCGGCGCCGGCACAACCGGCGCGTCGCCGCCGCCATTGGTCAACCGGCGGATCACATCGTCGGGCGAGGGCAGGTCGGCCGCATAGGCGATGCGCACGAGAACCATGTCTGCGGATGCGAGCGGCCGCGGAGAGTCGCGAAGCTCCGAAATGCCCTTGGTCAGAATTTGCCACGCGCGCGTCAGCACAGCCACGCTGAGTCCCGCCGCGAAACGGCGGCCGCGTTCGGCCTCGTCCTGCGTGATCGAGGCGTCAAGCCGCGTATCGGGCGCGATCTTCAGCATCGTGACGAAGTGAACGAACTCGGCGAGATCGGAGAGCACGAGGCCGGGATCGGCGCCCTGATCGTACTGCTCCTTCATCAACGCCAATGCCGGCGCAACGTCGCCGCGCATCACGGACTCGAACAAGTCGATGACGCGAGAGCGATCCGCGACGCCCAGCATGTCGCGCACGACTGCTTCGGAAATCGCATCCTCGCCGCCCGCCGATCCATGCGCGATCGCCTGATCGGTCAGGGACAGCGCGTCGCGCACCGAGCCTTCCGCCGCGCGGGCGACCAGCGCCAGCGCCTTGTCGCTGATCTTGACGCCCTCCCGATCGCAGATCGACGACAGATGCGAAATCATCAGGTCGGCGTCGATGCGGCGCAGGTCGAAACGCTGGCAGCGCGATCGAACGGTGACCGGAACCTTCTCGATTTCCGTCGTCGCGAACAGAAACTTCACATGCTCGGGGGGCTCTTCGAGAGTCTTCAGAAGACCGTTGAAGGCGGCCTTCGAGAGCATGTGCACTTCGTCTATGATGAAGACCTTGTAACGCGCCATCACCGGCTTGTAGCGCGCGCTCTCGATGATCTCGCGCACGTCGTCGATGCCCGTGTTCGACGCCGCGTCCATCTCGATAACGTCGACGTGCCGCGATTCAATGATCGCCGGGCAATGGACGCCCGGTTCCGGCATGTCGATGGTCGGGCGCGTGATCGCGGGCGCTTCGCCGCGCGCTGGCAGCTCGTAGTTGAAGGCGCGCGCAAGAATGCGCGCCGTCGTCGTCTTGCCGACGCCGCGGACGCCCGTGAGGATATAGGCCTGATGGATGCGGTTCAGTTCGAAGGCGTTGCGCAATGTGCGCACCATTGCATCCTGGCCGATCAGATCGTCGAAAGTGGAGGGCCGATACTTCCGGGCGAGGACCCTGTAGGCGCCGGCCTTCTGATCCGGCGGCGCGCCGAGGTCGAAGCCGCCCTGGTCGGACCCTGCCGGCTTCTGATCCTGCTCGCGCGGTTCGTTCATCCGATCTACCGAGAGTGTGACAGTCGCTGGACGCTGAGCGCGGCGCGCCCGGCTGCGAACCTTGAGCTCCGGACCGGAGCGCCGAACCTGCCAGGCGACGAAGTCCGCGTGAGGTGGGAGGCTGGACGGAGACCCGCCCATTCTCGTTAGGGCTGCTTCCTTCCGGACCTGACCCGGTTGGCGAGTGGAACGTCCAACGCCAACCTCCCGGGGACCTATTTGGCAGCAGGGCCGCACTTTCGCAAGCGCCGCCCACAGGATTTCCCGATCCGCCCCAATAGCCAGTGGCGCGCAGGCGGGGTCGGGGCCTATTCTCCACACATGATCAGGAACCGTCCCGAACCGTCCGCCCTGACGGGCTACGCGCTCAATCCGCTGGATCGCTATTCCGCCAGGCGGGAGGATCCCGCCTTCATCGCCGAGCTTATGCAGGCGCCCGACACGCGCTGGCTCATCATAGGAAAGGACCGGCCGGCGCTGAAGCTTGTCGAGGGCGCCCAGGAGGCGCTGTTCACGCGCGACGAGGTCGCGACGCTCGGCCGCATCCGCGATTCCGTGCTCCTCGGACGCGACGACAATCATACTTATTTTGGCGGTCTGCTCGACGATGGGGTCGTGATCGCGCGCGAAGCCGCGGACGAAGGCGCGTTCGTCGAAACGAATCAGCTTGTGATTCCGGCGCGCCCCGACATCCTGCTCAAGGACCTGCGTGCGATCACCATGGAAGGCGCGCTGCCGGCCAGCCAGATCGGCGCGCTGGGACAGGCCAAGAGCCTCCTGCACTGGCATGCGCGCCATCGCTTCTGCAGCATGTGCGGGGGACGAACCGAGTCGGCGTCCGCCGGTTACCGGCGCGACTGCAAGGCGTGCGGATCACAGCACTTCCCCCGCACCGACCCCGTCGTCATCATGCTCGCCGTGCGTGGCGAGGAATGCCTGCTCGGGCGCCAGCCGCGATTCAACAAGGGCATGTATTCCGCGCTCGCCGGCTTCCTCGAGCCCGGTGAGACGATCGAAAGCGCGGTGCGCCGGGAGATCCTGGAAGAATCCGGCATCCAGGTCGGACGCGTCGCCTATTACGCCTCGCAGCCCTGGCCCTTCCCCTCATCCATCATGATCGGCTGCATCGCGGAGGCGATCTCGAGCCGTGTCGAGATCGACAGGACCGAACTCGAAGACTGCCGGTGGTTCTCGCGCGCCGAGGTCGAAACGATGTTCGCGCGCATGCATCCGTCGGGCTTCCTGGCGCCCAATCCGGCCGCGATCGCGCATCATCTTCTTCACGCGTGGATGCGGCGCGAGGCGCCGCAGTTCTAGGCGGACGGATTCTCGAGCGGTTCGGATGCGACCGTCCGGCGGAATTCATGCGCCGGATAAACGCCGAGAATGCGCATCTCGCGGGAAAAAAACTCGAGTTCCTCCAGAGCGCGCGCGAGCGGCGGGTCGCCCGGATGGCCCTCCACATCAGCGAGGAACATGGTGGCGGAGAACTCGCCACCGACCATATAGCTTTCGAGCTTCGTCATGTTGACGCCGTTCGTCGCAAACCCGCCGAGCGCCTTGTACAGCGCGGCGGGAACATTGCGCACCCGGAAAACGAACGTCGTGATCGTCGGCCCATTGTTGGGCTTGGCCCATTCCGAACTGCGCGACAAGACGATGAAGCGCGTCGTGTTGTGCTTCTCGTCCTCGACGTCGCTCATAAGGACATCGAGACCGTAAATCTCGGCGGCAAGCGCGGGCGCGAAGGCGGCTTTCGTCGGATCGCCCCACTGGGAAACCTCCCGCGCCGCGCCCGCCGTGTCCCCGGCCGTCACGGGCGTGAGGCCAAGCTGGCGCACGATCTTCCGGCACTGACCCAGCGCGTGGATATGGCTGTAGACGGACCTGATCGTCGCGAGAGTGGCGCCCTTCACGGCCATCAGCTGGAAGTGAATGGGCAGGAAGTATTCGCCGATAATGTGAAGGCCGGAACCCGGCAGGAAATGGTGAATGTCGGCGACGCGCCCTGCGATCGAATTCTCGATCGGGATCATGCCGAGGCCAGCCACCCCTTCCGTGATCGCCGCGAATGCGTCCTCAAAGGTGGCGCAGGCCAAAGGCTCCCATTCGGGATACGCGTCGCGGCAGGCGATGTGAGAATTCGCCCCGGCCTCGCCCTGATAGGCGATGATCCGCTTGCCATTCTGGGCCATGGGTCACTCCGCTGACCGCCCCGGCGGTCGTGTAAACGCGCGTGCTTGTCGGGATCAGGCGCCCGCCAGGATCGCGCGCGCCCTTTCCAGATCATGGGGCGTATCGACGCCGAGAGGGACGGTGTCAACCAGCATGACGTCGATACGCATGCCCGCTTCCAGCGCCCGCAGCTGCTCAAGCCGCTCGCGGACCTCCAGGGGAGATGGAGGAAGGCTGACGAAGCGGGTCAGGGCGTCCCGGCGATAGGCGTAGAGACCGATGTGGTGCAGCAGGGGGCCCTCGCCCCACGGGGCCGTCGCCCGGGTGAAATAAAGCGCCCGAAGCCGGCCGGGGGCGACCTGCGTCCCGACAACCTTCACCACGTTCGGGTCCTCGCGCTCCTCGTCCCGGCGGATCACGGCCGCGAGCGTCGAGATGGCGACGTCCTTGTCGGCGAGCGGCGTCAGGGCGGCGCGGATCGTCGCCGCGTCGATGGTGGGCAGATCCCCCTGGATGTTGACGACGACATCGTGCCGGCCGTCAGGATCGACGCCGCCTAGCGCCTCGAAAATACGATCTGAACCGGATGGATGGGCGGGGTCGGTGAGCACCGCGCGGCCGCCGGCCCGCGTGACGGCCTCCACGATCTCGACCGAGTCCGCGGCGACGACGACCTCTCCAACCCCGGCTTCGCATGCCCGGCGCCAGACATGCACGATCATCGGCTGCCCATGAATGTCGGCGAGCGGCTTGAGGGGCAACCGGGTGGAGGCCATTCGCGCCGGAACAAGGACAAGTGGATTCACGCAAACCATCCGACGATTTCCGCCCTCGGGCGGCAAAAGGTAGCAAGGGGCGCGCGGTTATTACGTGTTGCCAAGCGGGGCGCAATCCCTGTATCCAACGCGGCGACTTGCCGCGCCTCGCGGCCGCGCGCGTACGCGCCGGGCGAAGCAGCGGCTCGCTGGGGACCAGGGCGGAGCCTTGAAGACATGATCGATTCGTACGAATTCAACAAAATCATGGGAGCCGTCCTCGGCACCCTGCTGTTTCTGATGTTCCTCGGCATGTTCTCCAGCATTATTTACCACGCCCCCGCGCCGAAGACCGCCGGCTACGCTCTGCCGGACGCCGGCGGCGGCGAGGCGCAGGGAGCGGGCGCGACCGCCGCGGCCGCGCAGCTGGCTCCGGCCGCCCAGATCCTTGCATCCGCCGACGTTGGACGCGGCGAAAAGGCGGCCAAGCAGGCTTGCGGCGCGTGCCACAGCTTCGAAGTGGGCGCAGCCTCGAAGATCGGGCCGACCCTCGGCGGGATCGTCGGACGTCCGATCGCCAGCGTCGCGGGGTTCGCCTATTCCTCTTCGCTGCAGGATCGCGCCAAGACCGACAAGACGTGGGATTACGACCACCTGAACGCCTTCATCCACAACCCGAAGGGTTACGCCGGCAACACGAAGATGGCGTATGGCGGCGACAAGAATGATGGCCGGCGCGGCGACATCATCGCCTACCTGCGCTCCATCTCGCCGAATGCGCCGCCTCCGCCGGCGCCCTGAGCGAAACCAACATTGATCAACGAAAGCCGGTCTTTGGGCCGGCTTTCTTATTTGTAATGCAATTGTCATGCGGCTGACTGGCAGGTGAGCCAAAAAGCGACATAATCCGGGGCGAATCGTCCCCAGTCGCCTTGGGAGAAGCTCCGTCATGACAATTTCGCGCCGAATCGCCCTGAAGCTTGCGGCTGGCGCCGCCGCAGGACTGGCTTCGCCGCGGATCGCGCTTTCACAGGAGGCGGAGCTTCATGGCCTCTCGACGTTTGGCGACCTCATGCTGCCGCCGGATTTCAAGCATTTCCCTTACGTGAACCCCAATGCTCCCAAGGGCGGCGTCCTGCGCATCCAGATCAAGAACACGGGCGGCAACCAGAATTTCGAGACGTTCGACACGCTGCACATCTTCTCGTTCAAGGGCGATGGCGCAGCCGGCATGGACGCCACCTTCGATACGCTTATGGCGGGCAGCAGCGACGAACCGAACTCGATGTACGGGCTTGTCGCGAAATCGGTGCGCGTCTCGGACGACAAGCTCACCTACCGCTTCACCCTGCGTCCGGAGGCGCGCTTTCATGACGGCTCCCGACTGACCGCCCGCGACTGCGTATTCTCCTTCACGGCCCTCAAGGAGAAAGGCCACCCGATCTACCGCTCGCTTTTGAGGGATTTCGCAGGCGGGGAAGCCGAAGGCGATCATGTCCTGACCGTGCGCTTTGCGCCAACGCGGGGCCGCGACGTGCATCTGCTCGTCGGCGGTCTGCCCATTTTTTCCGAGGCCTGGTGGAAGGGACGCGATTTCGAAGCGACCACGCTCGACGCGCCGCTCGGCTCTGGACCCTACAGGGTCGGACGTTTCGAAACCGGCCGGTTCATCGAATTCGATCGCGTGACAGATTATTGGGGCGCAAAGCTCCCGGTGAATATCGGCCAGAACAATTTCGATCGCATCCGCTACGACTACTTCCGCGAGCGACAGATCGCTTTCGAGGCGTTCAAGTCCGGCCAGATGAACTTCCAGGAGGAGTTCACCGCGCGTTTCTGGGCGACGGGTTACGATTTTCCGGCGGTGCGCGACGGACGCGTCCAGCGCGTCGAATTGCCGACGGGCGGCGCGGTCGGCACGCAGGGCTGGATTTTCAACACGCGGAGGCAAAAGTTCTCCGACCCCCGTATCCGCGAAGCGCTGAACTACGCATTCGACTTCGAGTGGACGAACCGGAACATCATGTATTCGGCGTACCGGCGCCTCACGTCCTATTTCGAAAACTCCGACATGAAAGCCCGGGGCAAGCCTGGCCCCGAGGAGCTTGCGCTTCTCGAGCCCTTCCGCGGCCAGGTCCCCGAGGAAGTTTTCGGGGAGCCCTGGGTTCCGCCGGTCAGCGACGGTTCCGGCTCCGACCGCAATCTTCTGCGCCGCGCCAACGATCTCCTGATGGCCGCCGGGTGCAAGCGAGAGGGGTCGCGGATACGGCTTCCTGACGGCTCTCCGTTCGAGATCGAGTTTCTCGACTCCCAGGGCGCGCTGAAGCCGCATACCGAACCCTTTCAGGCGAACCTGCGGCGGCTCGGCATCGAATCGCAGTTCCGTCAGGTCGATGCGGCGCAATACAAGCGCCGGCTGGACGGTTTCGACTTCGACATCATCACCATGGCGCTTGGCGGCTCGCTCACGCCCGGTGACGGGCTGCGGAACATCTACAGTTCTCAGGCGGCGAAGACGCCGGGATCGCGCAACCTGGGCGGCATCGCCTCACCCGCCGTGGACGCGCTCGTCGAACGGATCGCGCGGGCGCAGACCCGGGAGGAACTCAACGTCTCGGCTCGCGCGCTCGACCGGGTGCTTCGCGCCGGCCGCTACTGGATTCCGATGTGGTACAAGGATCGCGCGCTGATCGCGCACTGGGACGTGTTCGGCAGGCCGGAGAAAACGCCAAAGTACGGCAACGGCGCGCCGGGCCTGTGGTGGTGGGACGCCGACAAAGCGCGCAAGATCGGATATTCCTGAGTCCTGCGGTCCTGCCCTTCGCAGGTGAGGAAACGGAGCCTCGATGCTCGCTTACATCTCCCGACGCATTCTTCTCATGATCCCGACGATTCTCGGGATCCTGCTCATTTCCTTCGCGATCGTGCAATTCGCGCCCGGCGGGCCGGTCGAGCGAATCATGGCGCAGCTTCAGGGCATGGATTCGGGCGCGACGTCGCGTTTCAGCGGCGGGGCGGGAGACCTCGGCTCCGCGCAAATGCAGGCGGCGGATACAGGCTACCGGGGCGCGCAGGGACTCGACCAGAAGCTCATCGAGGAGCTGAACCTGCAATTCGGCTTCGACAAGCCGGCGCATGAGCGTTTCCTGAAGATGCTCGGCGATTATCTCGTGTTCGATTTCGGCAAGAGCTTCTATCGCGACACGCCGGTGATCCAGCTCATCAAGGAAAAGCTGCCCGTTTCGATTTCGCTCGGGCTCTGGATGACGCTGCTTTCCTACGCGATCTCCATTCCGCTGGGCGTTCGCAAGGCGGTGCGCGATGGAACGCCGTTTGACACATGGACATCGGCGGTCGTCATCGTAGGCTATGCGATCCCGAGTTTTCTATTCGCCGTGCTGCTCGTCGTGCTCTTCGCAGGCGGGTCATTCTGGCAGATATTCCCCTTGCGCGGGCTCACATCCGACAACTGGAGCGAACTGTCGCTCGGCGCCAAGATCGCCGACTACTTCTGGCACATCACGCTGCCAGTCATCGCAATGACCATCGGCGCATTCGCGACCTCGACCTTCCTCACCAAGAACTCGTTTCTCGATGAAATCCGCAAGCAGTACGTCCAGACGGCGAGGATGAAGGGCCTGACGGAGCGCCAGGTTCTTTACGGCCACGTGTTCCGGAACGCCATGCTGATCGTGATCGCAGGTTTTCCCGGCGCTTTCATCAGCGCCTTCTTCACGGGCTCGCTGCTGATCGAGAACATCTTCAGCCTCGACGGCCTTGGTCTGCTTTCCTTCGAATCGATCGTCAACCGCGACTATCCCGTGGTCTTCGCCAACCTTTATATCTTCGCTCTGCTGGGACTGGTCGTGAACCTTCTGTCGGACCTCACGTACACGTGGATCGATCCCCGAATCGATTTTGAGACGCGGGAGGTCTGATTGAGCGATGCAATGATGGCGAAGACGTCGCTCGACAACGCCTCCGGCAAGCCGCTCGCGCCCCCGCTACCCGGCGGCGGCTGGTTCAACCTGACGCCAATGAACCAGCGCCGACTTTCGAACTTCCGCGCCAACCGCCGCGGATACTGGTCATTCTGGATTTTTCTTGTCCTGTTCATTCTCTCGCTTGGCGCCGAGTTCATCGCCAACGACCGGCCTCTTATCGTCTCCTATAAGGGTGAAATCCTCACGCCGGTCTTCAAGGACTATCCGGAAGAGAAGTTCGGCGGCTTCCTTGCCGAGACCGACTATCGCGATCCGACCATTGCGCGCGAGATCGATTCGCACGGCTGGATGATCTGGCCTCCGATTCGCTTTTCCTACCGTACGCACAATTACGACCTGCCCACGCCGGCGCCGTCTGCTCCGACATGGATGCTTCCGGATTCCACGTGCGCGCCGATCGCCGCCAAACGCGGCATCGAAAATGGCGGCTGCCGTGACATTGAATGGAACTGGCTCGGCACGGACGATCAGGGCCGTGACGTGCTGGCGCGTCTCATCTATGGGTTTCGCATCTCGGTTCTTTTCGGATTGATCCTCGCGGGCCTGTCCTCGGTCATCGGCATATTCGCCGGCGCGGTTCAGGGTTATTTTGGCGGCTGGACGGACCTCATCTTCCAGCGGTTCATCGAGATCTGGTCGTCGTTGCCGCATCTCTATCTTCTTATCATCGTCTCCTCGATCATCACGCCGAGTTTTTTCATCCTGCTCGGCATCCTTCTTCTGTTCTCATGGGTGTCGCTCGTTCACGTCGTTCGGGCCGAGTTCCTGCGGGCGCGCAACTTCGAGTATGTCAACGCCGCGCGAGCCCTCGGTCTGTCGAACGCGAAGATCATGTTCCGTCACCTCCTGCCGAACGCCATGGTGGCGACGCTGACCTTTCTGCCCTTCGTGCTGAACGCCTCCATCACGACGCTCACCTCCCTCGACTTCCTCGGCTTCGGCCTGCCGCCAGGCTCGCCCTCCCTGGGCGAATTGCTGCTGCAGGGCAAATCGCATCTGCAGGCCCCGTGGCTTGGGCTGACGGGCTTCTTCGTGATCGCGGCGATGCTGTCGCTGCTCGTGTTCGTTGGCGAGGCCGTGCGCGACGCTTTCGATCCCCGCAAGACGTTCGCTTGAGGAGGCAGGGATGAACGACAAGCCTCCTCTCCTTTCCGTCAAGGATCTCTCCATCGCCTTCCATCAGGGCGGACGCACGAGCACAGCGGTCAAAGGCGTGTCGTTCACCGTGGACCGGGGCCGCACGCTGGCGCTCGTCGGCGAGTCGGGGTCCGGCAAGTCGATCACCGCTCTGTCAGTCGTGCGACTGCTCGGATCTACCTCGGCCACCTACCCATCGGGACAAATTCTGTTCGACGGCGAAGACATGCTGCGAGCAGACGAAGCGAAGCTCCGCTCGGTGCGCGGCAACAAGATCACGATGGTGTTTCAGGAGCCGATGACCTCGCTCAATCCGCTGCACACCATTGCGCAGCAGATCGGCGAGATACTCGAACTTCACGGCGCGCGCGGCGCGGACAACATTCGAAATCGCATTGTCGAATTGCTGGCCGAAGTCGGCATCCCGGAGCCGGAAACGCGACTTGGCTCCTATCCACACCAGCTGTCCGGCGGTCAGCGGCAGCGCGTGATGATCGCGATGGCGCTCGCCAATCGCCCCGAACTGTTCATCGCCGACGAGCCGACGACGGCGCTTGACGTCACCGTACAGGCTCAAATCCTGAAGCTGCTGAAGGAGCTTCAGCAGCGGCTCGGAATGGCGATGCTGTTCATAACCCATGATCTCGGCATCGTGCGCAAGATCGCGGACGACGTGTGCGTGATGCAGAGCGGTCGAATCGTCGAGGCGGGTCCTGTCTCGCAGGTGTTTGGCGCGCCTCAGCACCCTTACACGAAAATGCTCCTGGCGGCCGAACCGAAAGGCGTCCCGCCGCGCTTCGACGAAAGCGCGCCTGTCATCGCTGAAGCGCAGGACGTGAGAGTATGGTTTCCGATCCGGCGCGGGTTCCTTCGGCGGACCGTCGGCCATGTAAAGGCGGTGGACGGCATTTCCGTCACGGTGCGCGAAGGACAGACCGTCGGCGTCGTCGGCGAATCGGGATCTGGAAAGACGACGCTTGGCCTCGCCATGCTGCGCCTCATCCGCTCGGAGGGGCCGATCCTGTTCCTCGGCCAGAACATCGAGCGCTATTCCTCGAAGGAGATGCGGCCGCTGCGCCGCGACATGCAGATCGTTTTTCAGGATCCTTACGGTTCTCTGTCGCCCCGCATGTCCGTCGCCGACATCGTCGCGGAAGGCATCGGCGTCCAGAACCCCTCGACCGGCTATCTCGAACGGCGCGAAATCGTTGCGCGCGCGCTTGCCGACACGGGCCTCGACCCCGCCAGCATGGACCGATACCCGCATGAATTCTCGGGCGGGCAGCGCCAGCGTATCGCCATCGCCCGCGCCATGGCGCTGGAGCCGCGTTTCATCGTGCTCGATGAACCGACATCGGCTCTCGACATGTCCGTGCAGGCGCAGATCGTCGACCTCCTGCGCGATCTTCAGCAACGTCGCAAGCTGGCGTTCATGTTCATCAGTCATGATCTGAAAGTCGTGCGGGCGCTGGCGTCGGAGCTGATCGTCATGCGGCATGGCAAGGTTGTGGAACAGGGAATCGCAAGCGAAGTGTTCGCAAACCCGACATCCGACTACACGCGGGCGCTGTTCGCCGCCGCCTTCCACATGGAAGCCGACGAGTCCGCCGCGCTCCGGCAGTAGATGCCGCGCGCATTCCTCATCGTCATCGATTCGCTTGGCTGCGGCGGCGCCCGTGACGCTGCGCTGTTCGGCGACGCAGGGGCCAACACGATCGGCCACGTTGCGTCCGCCTGCGCATCCGGTTCCGCCAACCGTGGGGGCCGGCGAGGACCGCTTCGTACGCCCTGCCTCGACTCGCTTGGACTGGGCGTCGCTGCGGAGCTCTCCACCGGCGCGCCGCCTCCTGGCTTCGGCAACGTACTGCGTCCCGGCGCGGCAACCGGCTTCGCCTGCGAAGTTTCATCGGGCAAGGATACGCCTTCGGGCCATTGGGAAATGGCCGGCGCGCCGCTTAAGGGATCGTTCGGCCTTTTTCCGAAACAGCAACCCGCGTTCGATCCGAGGCTGATTGCGGAAATTGTCGCGGAGTCGGGTATCGCCGGCGTCATCGGGCAACGTCACGCGGCGGGCGTCGCCATCATCGATGAACTGGGCGCCGAGCACGTCGCCACCGGCAAGCCCATCGTCTACACGTCTGTGGACTCCGTAATCCAGATCGCGGCGCACGAGGAGACGTTCGGGCTCGAAAATCTGTACAGGCTTTGCGAGATTACGCGCCGTCACGTGGACGCCCTGAACATAGGCCGCGTGATTGCGCGGCCCTTCGCGGGCTCCTCTGCGGAAGGATTCAGTAGAACGCCGCGCCGCAGGGACTTTGCGATGCCCGCGCCGGACGGCAATATCCTCGACCGCGCCCATGACGCCGGGCGCGCCATTATCACCGTCGGCAAGATTGGCGATATCTTCGGGCATCGAAACACGGGAGAGGAGATCAAAGGCGAAAGCGACGTCGACTTGCTCGATAGAATGCTCGCGGCGGCGGACAGCCTGCCTGACGGCGGATTGCTGTTCGCCAACCTTGTCGATCTCGACACCGACTATGGCCATCGCCGGGACGTAGCGGGATATGCTGCTGGGCTCGAGCGACTCGATCCGCTTATCGAGCGCTTCGTTTCTCGCCTCGCCGCGGGAGATCTCTGCGTCATCACGGCTGATCACGGTACGGACCCGACGTGGAGCGGGACCGATCACACGCGCGAGAATGTCCCGGTTCTTTCATATGAGCCGGAAGGGGTGCGACGGGAGATCGGCGAGCGGTCAACCTTTGCGGATGTCGGCGCGAGCGTCGCCAAACACCTGGGCCTCCGCCTGCCGGCCAGCGGCACGCCCTGGAACTGACGGTCAATAGCCGAGCGCGGCGCCGCCCCGCTGTCGTGGATCGCTGGCGCCCATCAGCCAGCCGTTGCTGCGATAGATCGTCTGCACCGAGCCGATGGTCGGCTGCACCCGCACCTTGTGCCCCTTGCCTTCGAGCAGCCGGATCGTGTCGATGGAAACGCCGCGCTCGACGCGCAATTCGTCCGGCTGCCACTGGTGATGAATGCGCGGCGCCGAAGCGGCCTCGGCGGGATTCATCTCATGTTCGATAACGTCGAGGATCGTCTGGAGAACGATCGTTATGATGCGCGAGCCGCCTGGCGAACCTGTGACGAGCTCCACCTGTCCATCCTTCAACAATATTGTGGGGCTCATCGACGACAAGGGCCGCTTGCGTGGACCGGGCGCATTCGCGTCTCCGCCCAACATGCCATAGGCGTTGAAGGCGTCGCGGCGGGCGGCGAAATCATCCAGTTCGTTGTTGAGCAGGATGCCCGTGCCGTCGGCCACCAGGCCAAGTCCATAGGAAAAGTTCAGCGTGTACGTGTTGGCGACCGCATTGCCCTGCGCATCAACGATCGAGTAATGCGTCGTCTGATCGCTGTCATAAGCGAGGGGATCGCCCGGCTTGATTTCCGCGCTGGGGCGCGCGCGCTCGAGCGAGATCTGCGCGCGAAGCTTCGCCGCATACTCTTTCGACAGCAGACCCTGTACGGGCACGCGAAAGAAATCGGGGTCGCCAAGATATTCCGAGCGGTCCGCATAGGCGAGCTTCATAGCTTCGGCCATCACATGAATCGTAGCCGCCGAATTGCCGCCCATTTCCCTCAGGGGGAATGGCTCGAGGATGTTCAGGAGCTGGATGACGTGAACGCCGCCGGACGACGGCGGCGGCATCGCGAGAATCTCCCGGCCGCGAAAGGAGCCGCGCAGCGGCTCGCGCTCGATGGCGCGGTAGGCCCGAAGATCGTCCATCGTCATGCGCCCGCCAGCGTCGCGCACGGCCGCGACGATCCGTTCTCCGGCGGCGCCGGTGTAAAACCATTCGGGCCCGAGGTGAGCGATGCTCTGGAGCATGCGCGCCAGATCGCTTTGAACGAGCCTCTCGCCGCGTTGCAGAGGCTTGCCGTCCTTCCCGAAGAAGATCGCGCGGGAGGATGGCCAACGCCCGAGACGACGCTCGGACTGCGCCAGGGATTCCGCGAGATCGTCTTCGACAATGAACCCGTCGCGGGCAAGCGCGATGGCGGGCGCAATGAGTTGCGCCAGCGTATAGCGGCCCGAGCCGTACTTCTGGTGCGCAAGCGCGAGACCAGCGACCGTGCCGGGCACGCCGACGCCGAGGCCGGTCGTCTGCGAGCGGGCCGCGACGAAATTTCCTTCCGCGTCAAGAAACACATCGCGCGGCGTGTCGGCCGGCGCAGTCTCGCGGTAATCGATGGCGACGGTCTTGCCTGTTTCCGCAAGACGAACCAGCATGAACCCGCCGCCGCCGAGATTGCCTGCGCGAGGCAAAGTGGCCGCGAGCGCAAACCCGACGGCGACCGCGGCGTCGACGGCGTTGCCGCCATTCTTCAGGATATCGACGCCAACCTTCGAGGCCTTCGCCTCCTGGGTAGCGACCATCGCGTTTCGGCCGAGAGCCGGGAGGGCGCGCGCCCAGCCGCTGGGGATGGGGGCGGAACTGTCGACTGGCTGCGCCTGCGCGAATTGCGGCGCGATGCTTGCGCCGACCACGCAGGCGAGGACGGCGAACCTGACGAGAAATGAATGCGTCATTCGTTCAGTTGCCCCAGCGGTCGCGCCAGAGCGATTCTCCGACCATGCAATCAACCCGCGCCCGGCGAGCCTGCGCAGGCATGATTTCGCTCCGCGGCGTATCTATGCGGATGCGGGGGATCGAAGCAATTTCCTGAACGAGCTTGGTGCGCGTGGCTTCTATGAACTGGTCGCGCGACTTGATCGGGATGGAGAAGGCGCCCACGCCGCCAATGACGCAATCTTCGTAATATTCGTCGAGGTTCGCAATGTCGTTGAAGCCCCATGAGGACGGACGCAGCAGAAGCGGCAGACCGTTGATCGTAACGCCCTGGCGCACCGCTTCGTCGCGCGCCTCTCCGACTGGGCGGCCGCTGTTGTTGGTTCCGTCGCCCGATACGTCAATAACGCGACGCATGCCGTTGAAGCCGTTGTTCTCGAACATCCGGATCGCCATGTCGATGGCGCCCGAAATCGACGTTCTGCGCGCGCGGCGATAGGGCGCTTCTGCCAGCCGGTCCGCCACGGCGCGGGCGCTCTCAGGCCCATCGATCACAGTCCAGGGAAGCAGGACGTCCTGATCCGTCGCGGAAGCCCATTGCATGTAGGAGATGGCGATCTTGCCATAGGCGCCTGACGCGATGGCGCGGAGGAATTCGGGAGACGTGATCGCGCGGATGTAGCCTTCGCGTTGCAGCCGCTGCTCCTCGGGGTCCATCGAGTAGGAGACGTCGACCGCCAGAACAAGCTCGACATCAACCTCGACCGGTCCTCCCCTGGACCAGGCGGCCCCCTGAAGGCTGGCGGCGAGCCCCAGACCGAACAGGGCGGAAAGCATGAACCGGCGCGCGAACTGGGCCATGGGAGCCTCCTGAGAGGGCCCAACAATGACACGAATGAAAGACAGGGCAAATTGGCCCTCGGCGGCGGATCAGAGCCGGGTCGGGAGGCCTCTTGAACCGGGGCGCGGGATCGCCATATTTCGAAAGCGGTCCCCGCCGGAGCGCCATCCGGGCTCCGAACCGAGGCGCCTCGTGAGGGCTTCGCCGATGTCACGCGTACCGAGTCTTAATTCGCCGTTTCTTCTGGGCTTCGACGATATCGAAAGAGCCCTCGACAGGGTCTCCCGAAGCGCCTCGGACGGTTACCCGCCGTACAACATAGAGCGCCTCCCCAAGACCGACAGCGCGCCCGAGCGCCTAAGGATTACGCTGGCCGTCGCTGGCTTCACCCAGGATCAGCTGGAAATCACGCTCGAGGAGCGCCAGCTTGTCATCCGTGGGCGGCAGCAGGACGACAAGGAACGGATTTTCCTGCACCGGGGGATCGCCGCCAGGCAGTTCCAGCGCGCTTTCCTTCTGGCGGAAGGAATGCAGGTGCAGGGCGCCGATCTGGTCAACGGGCTTTTGTCGGTGGATCTCGCCCGGCCCGAACCGGAGCGCGTGATCCAGAAAATCAACATCACCGCGCGTGGCTGATGGCGCGCGCACAAAGCGGGCTCCTCAAGGAGACGCAGGAGAAGGAGACGATCAGATGATCGACGAAGTGAAGGACGCGAAGACCACACTAACAGCCGAGCAGCTCGCCCACCTTGGCGACGGAGCCATCGCCTACATCAAGCCAATCCGGTCGGAAGACGCGGCGCGCCTTTTTCCGCAGATTGGAACCATCCAGCCGGGTTTGAAGCTGTTCGCCCTGCTCGGCGCCGACGGCTCTCCGATCATGCTGACGGACTCGAAGGACGCGGCGATCGCGAACGCGTGGCAAAACGAGTTGCAGACCGTAAGCGTTCACTGACGCGGCCTTGAGATGGCTCAGAGCATCAAGCGCCCGGCCCAAAGCCGGGCGTTTCGTTTATCCGCCAAGCAGACGCTCGAGGAATCCGCGTTCGCGTGCGGGAGGCGCCCGGGTCGCCCCGATATCGGCTGGCGGTAGCAGATCATTCGATGAAGCGGGCGACGGCGAGGGCGGAAAGGCGGCGGACGCGCCCGGCAGCGCCCTTGGGGGAGCTCCCGGGGGACGCGGCGCTATCGGCGGCCCGCCGGCGACCGCCTCCGGCCGGGCCGGCACGGGCGGGGCGCGCCACTCGTCAGCGCCCGGCAGCGGCGTTTCGGGGACGCCGCGAACCGCTTCGCGCATGAAGCGCGCCCAGGCTTCCGCCGGCAGATTGCCGCCGGACAGTCGTTTCGTGGGCGAGGAATCGTCATTGCCGAGCCAGACGCCCGCCACCAGCTGCGACGTGTAGCCGACGAACCAGCCGTCCCGATAATCCTGGCTTGTGCCGGTCTTTCCCGCCGCCTGAATTCCGCGCAGTTCGGCGCGCCGCCCCGTGCCGGTGAGCAGCGTCTGCTGCATCATGCTGTTCATCATTCCAACATGCGCAGGCTCGATGACCCGGCCGAAACTGCTCCCCTTGCGCTGGTAAAGAACTTTGCCGGATGGCGTTTCGATGCGCGTGATCACATGCGGCTGGACACGAATGCCGCCATTGGCGAAGGGCGCGTAGGCCGTCACCAATTCGAGCGGCGTCACCTCGGATGTTCCCAGCGCAATGGAGGCGTTCGTTTGCAGTTTCGACTGAATGCCCAGACGCTGAGCGGTCGCCGCGACCTTCTGCGGCCCGGCTTCGAGCGCCAGTCGAACCGAAACCGTATTCAGGGACTGCGCCAGCGCGTTCGTAAGCGTCACGGCGCCCTGGTATGCCCGGCTCGCATTCTCGGGCCGCCACCCCCGGACATTGATCGGCGCGTCCTCCCGCGTATCGGAGGGGGTAAGTCCGCGCTCGATCGCCGTCAGGTAGACGAACGGCTTGAACGCGGAGCCGGGCTGACGGCGCGCGGCGACGGCGCGATTGAACTGGCTGTCGGCGTAGTTGCGGCCGCCGACAAGCGCCCGCAGCGCCCCGCCGGGCGACATGGCGACCAGCGCGCCCTGCGACACGCCATATTTTGGGCCGGACTTGTCGAGCTCCTCGGAGAGCGCCTTCTCGGCGGCGGCTTGCAACGAGGGGCTGATCGTCGTGCGCACGACGATGTCGTTGTCGATTGCGCCGATGGTTTCGTCGAGCAGATCAACGACGTAATCCGCGACATAATTGACGGATCCCGCGCCATTGTGGCGAACCGACCCGGCCGGATTGCTCAGCGCGATCTTGGCCATGCCCTCGGTGATGAAACCTTCCCGCGCCATGGCGGCGATGACGAGCGTGGCGCGCTCGGCGGCGCCGCGGGGGTTCCGGTTCGGCGCCAGGCGCGACGGAGCCACCATCAGACCGGCCAGCACAGCGCTTTCCGCAAGGCTGATGTTGCGCGCGCTGCGCCCGAAATAACGTTGCGCGGCAGCCTCGACCCCATAGGCCCCGGAGCCGAAGTAAACACGGTTCATGTAGAGTTCGAGGATCTGGTCCTTGGTGAACCGCTTCTCCAACCAGATCGCGAGAATCGCTTCCTGAATCTTGCGCGACAGGGTGCGCTCCTGCGTCAGGAACAGGTTTTTCGCAAGTTGCTGCGTGATCGTCGAACCGCCCTGAACAGACCCGCCAGTCAGGTTGCGGGACATGGCGCGAGCGACGCCCACGACATCGACGCCCCAATGATCGTAGAAGCGACGGTCTTCGATGGCGATGAACGCCTTCGGCAGATAGGCCGGCAATTCGCGCATATGGACCGCCGGGCCGCCGGTATCGCCACGATTCGCGAGCAGCGACCCGTCCTCGGCGAGAATTGCGATGTTCGGCGGCCGTTTGGGAACCGCGAGCTGATCAATCGGCGGAAGCTGGGCCGCATGCCATGCGACAACGCCGACCAAGCCGATCGCGCCCCACAACGACAGAACGAAGGGCCAGTAGAACAGGCCGCGCCGGCGGCGCTTCGGCTTGTCGGAGGGACGGGATCCCGTCAGCACGCGGGCAAGGAAGCCTCGCTTTGTCGTACTCGGACGCCTGGAAGACTTCGATCGCGCGTTTCGCGAGCCGACTCGGTCCTCGGGATCGGCGCGAAGAGCATCCGGCTGCTTTCTCCGACCCATGATTACCCCTGACGCCTTCTCTCGCCGCATCGCCAGCTTACGCGAACCCTCGCGCGCCCAACCTAGTCCGGCGAGATTAAGGGCGCGTTAGCCAGCCAGCGGCTGCAATGGCCGCGTTCTGGCCGATAATTGGGGAGGAATGGCGACAATCGAGCCGCCACGCCTTGCATGATCGCGGCAGCCTTGCCACAGTTCGCCTCTTTTGGAAAAAGAGCCCTCACGGGCAGATCAAGCTGGGTCGAATCGATGAAAGTCACTCTGGAGAGAGCGGCGCTCCTGAAATCTCTGGGTCACGTGCATCGCGTGGTCGAACGGCGCAACACGATCCCGATTCTCTCGAACGTGCTTTTGCAGGCGAACGGGACATCGCTCGTGCTCAAGGCGACGGATCTCGACCTCGAGATCACCGAGAGCGTGACGGCCGATGTCGCGCAAGCGGGCGCAACGACTTTGCCGGCCCATACGCTCTACGACATCGTGCGCAAGCTGCCCGATGGAGCGCAGGTTTCGCTCGAGGCCTCCGGCGACGCGGGACAGTTGCTGCTGCGGTCGGGACGTTCGCGCTTCACGCTCCAGTCGCTGCCCGAAACCGATTTCCCGGACATGGCCACGGGTGACCTTACGCACAAATTCTCGCTGCCCGCCGGTGAGCTCAAGAAACTCATCGACAAGACGCAGTTCGCGATCTCCACGGAAGAGACGCGCTACTACCTCAACGGCATATTCATGCACACCATCGACGTCGAGGGACACACGATGTTGCGCGCCGTGGCGACGGACGGACATCGGCTGGCGCGCGTCGAAATACCTTCTCCCGCAGGGGCGGCCGGCATGCCCGGCGTGATCATTCCACGCAAGGCCGTGGCGGAAGTTCAGAAGCTGATCGAGGACGCCGCCGCCGACGTCGCCATCGAGATGTCGACCACAAAGGCGCGCTTCACGTTCGGCCACGTCGTGCTCACGTCCAAACTGATCGACGGCACTTTCCCCGATTATGCGCGAGTGATTCCGAGCGGCAACGACAAGCGACTCGTCGTCGAGCGTGATGTGTTCGCGCGGGCCGTGGATCGTGTTTCAACGATTTCGTCCGAGCGCGGGCGCGCTGTGAAACTTGCGCTCGGCGACGGCAAGCTGACGCTGTCGGTCACCAATCCGGATTCTGGTTCGGCGATCGAGGAGCTTGAAGTCGACTACGACGCGTCCCCGCTCGATATCGGTTTCAACGCTAAATATCTGCTGGACATCACCGGCCAGCTCGACAGCGACACTGCGCTCTTCAAGCTCGCCGATCCGGGCTCGCCCACCCTCGTGCAGGACCGCGAAGGTTCATCCGCGCTCTACGTGCTGATGCCGATGCGTGTGTAAGCGCCGTTTGCGCTTTCGATTTCCTCATTCGAGGCGGAAGGCCAACGCTTTCCGCCTCTTTGTTTTCGTGCGACACATTGCCCATGCCTGCCGACGCTGTGGCCCTGAACGCCTTGCCCGAGGCGTCTGTCAGCCGCCTGATCCTTTCGGACTTCCGATCCTATCCGCGTCTCGACCTGTCGCTGGCGCCCGCGCCCCTTGTCGCGCTGGTTGGGGAAAATGGCGCTGGCAAGACGAACGTGCTCGAGGCCTTGTCGCTGCTCGCCGCCGGGCGCGGCTTGCGCCGGGCGGAAATCGGCGAAATGGCGCGTGCAGGCGGCAGCGGCGGCTTCGCCGTCTCCGTCGAGCTTCGTACGCCGGATGGGACGGTGCAACTCGGCGTCGGCCACGATCCCGGCGACGGCGTGCAGGGACGCAAGTTTCGCATCAATCGCGCGCCAGCGGCGTCCGCGAGACTGTTCGCGGACTACGTCCGCGTTTGTTGGCTCACGCCGGCGATGGACGGGCTGTTCGCTGGTTCGCCGGGGGAGCGCCGGCGTTTTGTTGATCGCATGGTTCTCGCGGTCGATGCGGACCACGGGGCGCGCGTCTCGGCCCTGGAGCGCGCGCTGCGCAACCGCAATCGCTTGCTTGAGGAGCGATCAAGCGACGCCGCCTGGCTATCGGCGACGGAACGCGAAGTCGCCGAACTCGGTATCGCCGTCGCCTTCGCGCGCAAGGAAACCATCGAGCGGCTTCAGGCGCTGATCCTTGCGACCCGTGACGAAACCACACCCTTCCCCTGGGCGGAGGTCGCCATGGACGGAGAGGTCGATCGCCTCGTCGCGGAAGCAACCTCGCTTGAAGCCGAAGAACGCTTGCGCAAGACCCTGCACGATACTCGCGCCCGCGACGCTGCGGCCGGCCGCACCCTGTCCGGCCCCCAGGTTTCCGATCTGGTCGTCAGCCACGGCCCAAAGAGAGCGCCGGCTGGCCAATGCTCGACGGGCGAGCAGAAAGCGCTGCTGGTTGGGCTGACGCTGGCGCACGCCAGCCTCGTGCGGGCGATGAGCGGCATTGCGCCGCTTGTGCTGCTGGACGAAATCGCGGCCCATTTCGACCCGCGGCGGCGTACGGCCCTGTTCGGCCTGCTTGAAGCCCTCGGGGGGCAGGTCTGGATGACGGGCGCGGATCCGCAAGCGTTTTCGGAGCTTGCCGGACGAGCTGAACTTTTAGCCGTCTCTCCGGGCCGAATCTCCCGCCACTGAACGGGGCAAGCCTTTCGGAAACGGTTCGCGAACCCTATATCCTTGAAGCTTGGAAGTCCCCTGAAAGCGCTGCGATTCCGGGTCGTTTCAGGGTAGATTTATCCGCCTGATTCGGGCATCCCGACATCGCCCGCCGGCGCCCTTTGGAAAGCACTTTGCTCAATGGCCGAACCTGCTGTTTCGCCTCAAGATTCTTCTGATCCTTCTGCATACGGCGCAGAGTCCATCAAGGTTCTTCGCGGGCTTGACGCCGTGCGCAAGCGGCCGGGCATGTACATCGGCGACACGGACGACGGCTCCGGCCTCCATCACATGGTCTACGAAGTGGTGGACAACGCCATCGACGAGGCGCTCGCCGGCCACGCCACGCTCGTCACCGTGACGCTGAACCCGGACGGTTCGTGCACCGTCACCGACAATGGCCGCGGCATTCCCACCGACATTCATCCGGAGGAAGGCGTCTCCGCAGCCGAGGTCATCATGACCCAGTTGCACGCAGGCGGTAAGTTCGACCAGAACTCCTACAAGGTGTCCGGCGGCCTGCACGGCGTTGGCGTGTCGGTCGTCAATGCTCTGTCGACGTGGCTGCGCCTGCGCATCTGGCGCGACGGCAAAGAGCACTCGATCGAATTTGCGCACGGCGACGCTGTGGCGCCGCTTCAAACCATTGGCCCTGCGCCGCTCGTCGACGGCGCGCCGAAGCGCGGCACGGAAGTCACGTTCCTGCCGTCTCCGCAAACCTTCACGATGATCGAGTTCGACTACGGCACGATCGAACACCGCTTGCGCGAACTTGCGTTTCTCAACTCCGGCGTCCGTATCGTGCTCACCGACGCGCGCCATGCGGAAATCAAGACCGAGGAGTTGTTCTACGAGGGCGGACTCGAAGCCTTCGTTCGGTATCTCGACCGCACGAAGCATTCGACAATGTCAGCGCCCATCATGATCCGTGGCGAACGCGACCGCATCACGGTCGAAGTCGCTTTGTGGTGGAACGACAGCTACCACGAGAACGTGCTGGCTTTCACGAACAACATTCCGCAGCGCGACGGCGGCACCCATCTCGCGGGCTTCCGCTCCGCGCTCACCCGGCAGGTGACAAGCTACGCCGAGACCTCCGGCATCGCTCGCAAGGAGAAGGTCGATCTCTCCGGTGACGATTGCCGCGAAGGCCTCACCTGCGTTCTGTCGGTGAAAGTGCCGGACCCGAAATTTTCCTCGCAGACGAAGGACAAACTCGTTTCCTCAGAGGTTCGGCCCGTCGTCGAGAATCTCGTCAACGAGATGCTCGGCCAGTGGTTCGAGGAACATCCGCAGGAAGCGCGCACAATCGTCACCAAAGTCGTAGAGGCCGCCCACGCGCGCGAAGCGGCGCGCAAGGCGCGCGAACTGACGCGCCGCAAGGGCGCGCTCGACGTGGCGAATCTTCCCGGCAAACTCGCGGACTGTCAGGAGCGCGACCCTGCGAAGGCGGAACTCTTCATCGTCGAGGGCGACTCGGCGGGCGGCTCCGCAAAGCAGGGGCGCAACCGCGAATATCAGGCCGTTCTTCCACTGCGCGGCAAGATCCTCAACGTCGAGCGCGCGCGCTTCGACAAGATGTTGTCGTCGCAGGAAATCGGAACGCTGATCACGGCGCTTGGCGCGGGCATCGGCCGCGACGACTTCAATCCGGACAAGCTGCGATACCACAAAATCATCATCATGACGGACGCAGACGTTGACGGATCGCATATCCGCACGCTGCTGCTGACGTTCTTCTTCCGCCAGATGCCGGAACTGATCGAGCGCGGGCACCTCTACATCGCGCAGCCGCCGCTCTACAAGGTCAAGCGCGGGCAGTCCGAGCAATATCTGAAGGATGAACGGGCCAAGGAAGACTACCTCATCGAGAACGGGCTCGAAGGAGCCTCGCTTCGCCTGTACAATGGCGAAGTTCGGGCGGCGGCCGACCTTCGCACGCTGATCGAGGAATCGCGCATCATCCGTCACGTGATGCAGCAATTGCATTCGCGCTATGATCGCGTGTCTGTGGAGCAGACGGCCCTGGCGGGGGGCCTCAAACCCATCGCCGCCATGGGCGAGGAAGAAGCGGCGCGCCTTGCCGCCGACATCGCGGCGCGTCTCGATCTCCTGTCCGAAGAGACGGAACGGGGGTGGGAGGGTCGCGTTGACAACGGCGGCTATATCTTCTCCCGTGTCGTTCGCGGCGTCCGGCAGTCGCACACGCTTGATCAGGGATTGCTGGCGTCCGCCGAAGCGCGCAAGCTCGACGAACACGCGGCCGCCATGCGCGACGTCTTCGCGCGGCCTGCGATCTTTGCGCGCCGCGCCGACGAAACCGTCGTCGCCGGCTCCGGCCAGTTGCTGGACGCGGTCATGAGCGCAGGACAGAAGGGCATTTCGCAAATCCAGCGCTACAAAGGTCTTGGCGAAATGAACCCGGACCAGCTCTGGGAGACGACGCTCGACCGCAATGTCCGTTCGCTTCTGCAGGTGAAGGTGAAGGACGTGAGCGACACGGATGATCTGTTCGTGAAGCTTATGGGCGACGTCGTGGAGCCGCGGCGCGAGTTCATACAGGAGAACGCGTTGAGCGTCGCAAACCTCGACGTTTAGCTGTCGTCAAACGCGCTCGAACATTGCGGCGGCGCCTAAACCGCCTGCCGCAGCGATCGCCGCCAGACCAATCGCGCCGGGCTCCTCTCTTTTCATTTCGTGAAATAACCGCGCAGCGAGGATAGCGCCGGACGCCCCGATGGGATGGCCACGCGACAACGCGCCGCCTCCGCGATTCACGATAGATGAATCAAGGCCGAGATCCTCGATAGCCGCCATTGCCTGCGCCGCGAACGACTCCATCAGTTCGACGACCGCGGGCGCTCGGCCGACGCTTCCGATGAGCGGGCGCGCTGCCGCCTGCGCCCCCAGCGCAGGTTGCGCGGGATCGAGCCCGACGCGTCGCGCGCTGGCAAGGCGAACTGCATGATTCACTCGCAGATGCGCCAGCATTTCGGTCGAAACTATGAGAACGATCGCTGCTGCGTCGGCTTCAACCGCCGTCGTCGTGGCGGTGAGACCATGCACGCTGTCGCCAGCAATCACGGGCATACGCGCGCACACGCGCGCATTCAGATCGCGCGTGAACGGGTCCGCCCGCAATCCGGCGACCGGCGCGATTTCGTCAGATGCGCGAAACTCGGCGGCTTTCGCGTGGCTGACCATGGCGAAGCGCTCCTGCGCATCGCGCGGGATCCTCCGCTCCTGCGCCAGGGCCGCGGCGGCTTCGATCAGATCTGGATCACGATCCACCCAAGGTGAAAAGGGAGGCCGATCATAGGGCGCCGCAGTCTCCTCAATCGAGACAGGACGCCGGGCGCGCAGCGGCGAGCGGCTGAAGCTTTCCACGCCGCCCGCGAGAATTGCGTGCGCTTCACCGGCACGGATACGGGTCACGGCAAGCAAGATCGCGTCCAGCCCGGCGCAGCATTGCGTATCGACGGTGAGCGCGGGAACGCTCTCGGGAACGCCCGCGGCGAGAGCAGCGAGGCGGGCCGGATTGCCCCCCGCGTACAGGGCGTTTCCAAGAATGACATCATCGACCTCGCGCGGCGCAAGACCTGAATCCTCGAGCACCGCGCGAATGGGCGGCGCACAGAGATCAGTCACCTCCAGTCTGCGAAAAGGGCCGTTGCGCGGCGCAACTGGCGTCCGGCGAGCCGCGATGACGAACGCTTCCCTCATGGCAACTCATCCCATGCGCCGGCGTCCCACTGGTCCCGAAGCGCCTTGAAGTCGGTCTTGCCCGAGGCTGTCCAGCGCCATTCTCGACACGTGCCGAGAATACGCGGAAGAAACGGCGCGGGCAGGACCGAACGAAGCGCGTACATGATATCAGCACGGACGAGCTGACGTGATCCATCTTGCAGAACGAGGGCCACAATTTTCTGGCCGCGGAGGTCGTCGGCTACGCCAAACGCCGCCGCAGCGCGCACGCCGGGCGCGCTCTCCAGAGCGCGTTCGATCTCCTCGGCGAAGACGTTCTTGCCTGACGTAACAATCATGCGGTCATGGCGCCCGACGAGATGGAGAAAGCCGGCGTCATCGACATAACCGACGTCTCCTACGCTCATCTCAGCGCCGTGCGTCATGATTGGCTCATCGCCGGTCGCGTAACCTGAGAACAGGTAAGGGCTCTCAACAAAGACCCGACCAGATTGGCCGGATCGAAGTTCACGCCCCAAATGATCGCGAATTCGTATGCGAACGTTCGCAAAGGCGCGTCCGACGGAAGTCTCCGGACAGGCCTCACCGGACTTCCGAACAGCGACAAAGCTGAGCTCCGAAGCGCCATAAAACTCCGCGAACTCGGCGTTCGGGGCAAGGCGAGCGACTTCATCGCTAGCGTGGGCGAACCATTTGGCGCCTGATGAAAGAACCCATCGCAGCTTCGGCAAGGGCTCCGACTTCAGATCCAGAAGCAGCCGCCATTGTGTCGGCGCCCCATAGGCGATCGTCGCCCCGTAATCGCGCGCCATCCGCAGGGTACGCGCGGGATGAAACATCCGGGACATGATAATCGTCGCGCCCACCTGCAGAGCGTGGATCGCCGCGTATAGAAAGAGCGAGTGGGTCATCGATCCCGGCGCGAGGACGACATCATTTTCCGTGACGCCGAACTCGCGCCGGTCGCCCTCGAAACTCGTGAGCCATGAATGATGGCTGCGACGGTAGCCTTTCGGACGGCCGGTCGATCCGGATGTGAAGCCCACGTAGAACGAGCTGTGCGGATCGACCACCCTCTCAGCCACGAACGCGGCGCCGCATGGCAAACGGGCGCGTGGGTCGACCTGTATCGCCTCCATCGCCGGGAGGCGATCATCGGCATAGACAAGCGCCGGAGCGAGTTCGCGAACTGTTTCGACAATGCGTTGGAGCGGCCATGTCGCGTCGATAACCGCGGCCTCTCGCCCCGTGATCGCACAAGCGATGAAGTGGGCGATGAAGGACGGCGAATTCTTCAGAATGAGCGCTACGGTGCCTGGAGCGGAATTGCGCGCCTCATAGCCCTGCGCGATTGTCTGAACCGCCCCGGACAGTTCCCGCCATGTGATGATCTCATCATCACAGACAATAGCGGGGGCGTCAGGCTTGCGCTGTGCGAAAAGCGCAACAGGCGCACCAATCGTCATGTCCTCTGCGCCTGCGAGACAAAATAGGACTTCGCGACGAGGGCGGCGAGAAGCGCCTTGAGTATATCGCCGGGAACAAAGACCGATCCTGCGATGAAAGCTTTTTCGAACGTAAGACGCGCTGCAAACGCCAGATAGGGCACACCAAACAAGTGAATTACGACGACCCCTCCAATGAGAGCGGCGATAAGGGCGCGAACGAATACCGCCTTGATCGGGAGTTTCTGCATCAGAAACCCGCACGCGGCGGCCCCAAAGATCCAGCCGGCGAGGTATCCCGCTGTCGGCCCGAAGAAAACGCCGATTCCGCCCCTGCCCCCTGAGAGGAATGGCGCACCCAGCGCGACAACGAAAAGAAAAAGGAGCACCGAGGCCGCGCCCGCGCGAGGACCCAGCAGCAGGCCAGCCAGCATGACGCCAAGTGTCTGCGCTGTAATGGGCACGCCCGCGGCCACAGGAATGTCGATGCGCGGGACAAGCCCGAGCGCGGCAATCAACGCGGCGAAGAGCGCGGCTCTGACAATCGAACGCGTTTCGGTCATCTGTTGCTCCGCCGTCCGAAGCCGCGCGCATCAAGAGCCTCGGCAACATGGTCCGCCAGCCTCACGATGCTGGCAAGAAAACCTGGAAGCAAGCCAAGCGAACCGCGCCTTCCGGTGCGTGCGCGCCAGGCTTCGTTGCGTCTGCTCCACTCGTCCATCAACGCCGGAGCGAAGCGTACGACAAGCGCCACAGCGACTGAAATTCGCGGGGCATCGAGACCAAGATACGACAGCGGGCGCAAGGCCGGCTCAATCGCGTCCATCATGTCGAGCATCGGCGTCGTCATCGAAACCATGTCGGCAAGCAGGATCATGAGGGATAGCCGCAGCAGAATCGCCGCACCGGATTCGACGCCCACGCTCCAGAACTGGAACAGGCCGATGAGGACAAGAACCGGCGCAAGGGACGACAAAAGTTTCAACCGCGCGCGCGCTTCACGGCCCAGGTACAGGTACGTCATGAGCGCCAGCGCAAAGCCGCCCGCCAGCACCGCCGCATCGTCGATCCAGAAGACGCCAAGCGTCGTCACTGCGAGGGCGGCAAGCTTGAGACGCGCGGGGACGCCATGCAGCCACGTCCGCGTTGCGAGATGCCCGCCAATCATGGCGTCCTCTCCGCTTGCTTGCGCGACGCCATCACCCTGGCCCTGTAGGCGGCAATGACGCGATCCGGCGAACCGTCGCCTGCTATCTCTCCCCTTTCCAGCCAGATCACCCGATCCATCAGCGACAGAAGATCCATTTCATGGCTGGCGACAATCAGGCGCTGCGGCAGGTCCATCAGGAAGTCGGAAAGCTCCAGCCGCGTCGGCAGGTCGAGGCTGGCGAAGGGCTCGTCCATGACAAGGATGTCCGGCTCCAGTGCAACGATGGCGATGACGCACAATCGCTGCTTCTGTCCCTCGGAGAGTTCGTGAACCGCCGCATCGACCCAGTCCGCGCACCCGAATTGCTGAAGCGCCTCTCTCGCGCGGGCATTCGCATCATCGCGCTTCAGCCCGCGTTCACGAAAACCAAAGGCGATTTCCTCAAGCACGGTCGGGAAAACGATCTGGTGATCCGGGTTCTGGAAAACGAAGCCAACCTTCGCAGGCAGATCCCGGCGGGCTTGGGAGGTGACGAGCCCGTCGACGCGCACGACGCCGCTTTCGGGCAGCAGAAGGCCATTGATGAGGCGCAGCAAGGAGCTTTTGCCGGCGCCGTTGTCGCCCAGCAAGCCGACGCGCCGCTCGCTTACTTCAAGGCGCAGGTCGTCGAAGACAAGACGGGACCCGCGCCGCAGTCGCACGTGCTCGAATGCGATAATCGGGCCTTGAGCCTGCGTCATCGATGATCCTGACCTCGCGAACAATCAGGCGGCCCACAGCAGCGCGGGCGTTCCTATTTTGCGGCAGCTATGCATATAGAAGGGCTCTGCGACAGGAGGAAATGCATGCTTGCCGGCTGGTACGATCGGTGCGGTCCCGCGGACGAAGTCATCGAGGTCGGGCAAGCGCCCGAGCCGACCCCCGGACCGGGCGAAGTCCTCGTACGACTGAAGGCCTCCGGCATCAATCCATCGGATTACAAGAGGCGCGGCAACATAAAGGCCGCGATGGAGTTTCCCCGCGTCATCCCGCACTCGGACGGTGCGGGTGTGGTGGCTGCGGTGGGAGCCGGCGTCACAAGGGCGAAGGTGGGAGAACGGGTCTGGACCTATCACGCGCAGTGGGGCCGGCCCAATGGAACGGCCGCGGAGTTCGTCGCGCTGCCCGAGGCGTTGATCCAGCCTCTTCCCGAGAATGTGACCTTCGAACAGGGCGCCTGCCTCGGCATCCCCGCGATGACCGGCTATCGCTGCGCCATGGGCGGCGGCCCCGTGGCGGGCAAGACCGTTTATGTTCCGGCCGCGGCCGGGCGCGTCGGCGCCTATGCGATCCAGTTCGCGAAGCTTGGCGGCGCGAGGGTGATCGCCAGCGCCGGCGGTCAGGCCAAGCTTGACGTCGCGCGAGCGCTCGGCGCTGATGTCGCGGTCGACAGGAACGATGCGGATCTCGCCCGAAAACTTCTCGATGAAACCGGAGGACGCGGCGTCGACCGGATCGTGGAGATCGACCTGCCCCGGAACATCGCTTTCGACGAGAGCGTGCTCGCGGACGGCGGTTCGATTGCAACCTATGGTTCTAGCCCCAAGCCGCAAGCCGTGCTCACCCTGTCGCCGCGGCGCGCGAGGAACTTCGAGCTACAGGTCGTGTTCGTCTACACGCTCGCGCCCGCCATCGCGCAGGCCGCGTGCGATGCAATCGTCGCGGCGGCCGCGAGCGGAAAACTCATCCACCGAATCGCAGGCGTCGTACCCCTCGCCGAACTCGCCCGCGCGCACCGGGAGGCCGAATCACAGACAGGGTCAGGCCACATGATCGTCTCGATCGCGTAAGCGCGCGTGATCAGCGGCGTCTTCGCGGGACTGTTCCTCGCCGCCTTCCTGGCGGCGACGATTGTTCCGTTTTCGTCGGAAGTCACGCTGGCGGCCGCCCTGACGACAAGCGGCGAACCATGGATCGCACTGATCGCCATCGCGAGCGCCGGTAACGTGCTCGGATCGATCGTCAACTGGTATATCGGGCGTGCGCTGTCGAATGACCGCACAGTCAAATTCCTCAAGATCGAGCGATCCAGTCTTAACCGCGCCGAGGGCTGGTATCACAGGTACGGCCGCTGGTCGCTGCTCCTGAGCTGGGCGCCGATCATCGGTGATCCGCTGACCGTGGTCGCAGGCTTCATGCGTGAGCCGCTGCGCTTTTTCATCCCCGTGGTGATCGCAGCCAAGACGGGGAGATACCTCGCCGTGGCCGCGATCACCGCGGGTCTTTTGTGACGATCAGCCGATGCCGCGCAGGCGCTTTGCCTTGCGCACGAGGTAATCGAAATTGATCTTGTGCTGCTCGGGACGTTCGAGCTTGTCGTGCAGCTTCATCACATCGGACAGCGGGAACTCCGTGCCGCCGCCCCCAGCCCCCTCAACCAGGAGCTGGATCTGGCAGGCGTTCTCCAGCATGAGGGTCAGGATCACGCATTCCTCGATCGAGCGCCCCGCGACGGCGACACCGTGGTTGCGAAGATAAGTCGCCTTCCGATTTCCAAGCGCGCGCGCCACGCCCGCGCCCATCTCCTTCGAGCGGATGAGATCGATCGTGTCGATGTAATTGCCCAGGCCGTCAGCAAAGACAGCGCTCGGCTGGCTGTAGTAACGCAGCGGTTTGCCCAGGGCCGACAGGGCCACGGCGTGCGTCGGGTGCGCGTGGATCACCGAGTTGATGTCCGGCCGGGCCTTGAAGATCTCCGAGTGGATGTAGACCTCGCTGTGGCGCGGGCCGCCACCCGCGACTTTCTCGCCCTCGAGATTGCAGGTGACCATGTTCTCCATGGTGATCTCGTCGAGGCCGAAGCTGTGGGGCTTCATGTAGAAATGGTTCGGATCGCCGGGGACGCGCACGGAAACGTGGCCGCGCGTGAAATCGCCCATGCCCGTCATGTCGAGCACCAGGCCCGCGTCGATCAGGGTCTGCTTCGCCTCATCCTTCGTCATGCGTATCTCCCGCGCCTTATGAATTGATCCCGAAAGCTCGTCGCCCATTTGCGGCGGCGGCGCAAGGGGGCGCAACAGGCGAGATGCATCGGGCGATTTTTTCAGTATTTATTCACATGTGGAAAAAATGTGATCTAAAATACATAATTATCTGTTTTTTCAGTAAAATCTTAGAAGTAAAACTCACACGGTCTACAGTTTTTGATCAGCGCCGGCTCCAAGAGCTGAAACCGAGGGCGGCGGGCCGCTTTGACACTCGCGTCCAGCCCCGGGTAAGCCACGCGGTCTTCGCAGGGTAGGAGGTTGGAAATGTCCATCGAACGCATCGGGGCCGGTCCGCGCATGAGCAAGGCGGTCGTGCACGGAAATACAGTTTATCTGGCGGGTCAGGTCGCAGACCAGACCAAGGGAAAGAGCGTCGCTGAACAGACTGGCGAAATCCTGGGAATAATTGATGGCCTGCTCGCGCAGGCAGGGTCGGACAAGACCAGGATCCTCTCGGCGACCATCTGGCTGACGGACATGTCCACGTTCGCGGAAATGAACGCGAAGTGGGACGCCTGGGTGGTTCAGGGCGCGACGCCTGCGCGCGCGACTGTCCAGGCGCAACTGGCGGCCCCGGAATACAAGGTCGAAATCGCGGTTATCGCGGCGAAGTGAGCCCGTTCAACGGGTTCGACGGATCCCAATCGTAGGCGAGCGTTTCGAAGCGCATACCCATGGCGTCGAGCAGGAGCAGCCTGCCGACGAGCGGTTCGCCGAACCCGCAAATTGCCCTGATGACCTCCAGCGCCATCAGGGCGCCGAGAACCCCCGTGAGGGCGCCGAGCACACCCGCCTCAGAACAGGCAGGGACTGTTCCCGCTGGAGGCGGCTCCGGAAAAAGGCACCGGTATGTGGGGTTGGGCCGGCCTTCGGCGTCCTTTTCGAATGGGCGGAGCGTCGTGAGCGACGCATCGAATGAGCCAACAGCCCCGGTCACGAGGGGCTTTTCCTCGTGGAAGCAGGCGTCCGAGACCGCGTAGCGCGTCTCGAAATTATCGGATCCGTCCGCGACGACGTCGTACGCGGCGACGAGGGCGCGGGCGTTCTCCGGGTCCATCCGAACATCGTGGCCAATGACCCGCACATGCGGATTGAGGCGGGCGATAGCGTCCGCGGCGCTCTCGATCTTCCGGCGGCCGACATCCCGCGTCCCATGGATGACCTGCCGTTGCAGGTTCGAAAGGGACACGACATCATCGTCCACGATCCCGAGTTCGCCGACGCCGGCGGCTGCGAGGTATTGCAGGAGGGGCGCGCCCAGGCCTCCCGCCCCTACCACAAGAACGCGCGCCTGCTTCAGCTTCTGCTGACCGGGTCCTCCAACGCCGCGAAGCACGATGTGCCGCGCATAACGCTCGATCTCGTCGCTGGACAGGGACATGGGTCAACCTTTTCTGGAGGCGGCCGCGGCGCCGGCGCCGTCTTGCGCCGGGAACGCGCCTAACTATAGTGCGCGGCTTCCCGGAGCCCTATAGGGCCGCCAACATCCTGATGAGTGGTCACATGTCCAGCCAAGGCATCAAGCGCGTCGTTCTCGCCTACTCTGGGGGGCTGGATACGTCCATCATCCTCAAGTGGCTGCAAACCACCTATGGCTGCGAAGTGGTTACCTTCACGGCCGACCTCGGGCAGGGCGAGGAACTGGAGCCCGCGCGGGAAAAGGCGCTGATGCTCGGCATCAAGCCTGAGCACATCTTCATCGAGGACCTGCGCGAGGAATTCGTCCGCGACTTCGTGTTCCCGATGTTTCGCGCCAACGCCCAGTACGAGGGCCTTTATCTCCTTGGTACGTCCATCGCCCGCCCGCTCATCGCCAAGAAGCAGATCGAGATTGCGCGGAAGGTCGGCGCCGACGCCGTCTCCCATGGCGCTACCGGCAAGGGCAACGATCAGGTTCGCTTCGAACTTGGCTACTACGCGCTTGAGCCCGAAATCACGGTCATCGCCCCTTGGAGAGAGTGGGACTTCAAGAGCCGCGAGGCGCTGATCGAGTTCGCCGAAAAGAACCAGATCCCGATCGCGAAAGACAAGCGCGGCGAGGCGCCCTTCTCCGTCGATGCGAACCTGCTGCACTCGTCCTCGGAGGGCAAGGTTCTGGAGGACCCGTGGACCGAGCCTCCCGAGTACGTCCATATGCGCACGATCTCGCCGGAGGATGCGCCGGACGTTGTGACGGAAATCACCATAGACTTCGAGAAGGGCGACCCGGTCGCCATTGACGGGGTCAAGATGTCCCCGGCGACCTTGCTGACGAAACTCAACGAACTTGGCAAGGCCAACGGCATCGGCCGCCTGGACCTCGTCGAGAACCGGTTCGTCGGCATGAAGTCGCGCGGCGTGTACGAAACGCCCGGCGGCGCGATCCTTCTGGAGGCGCATCGCGGCATCGAGTCCATAACGCTTGACCGGGGCGCGGCGCACCTCAAGGACGAGTTGATGCCTAGGTACGCCGAACTCATCTACAACGGCTTCTGGTTCTCGCCGGAGCGGGAGATGCTGCAGGCGCTGATCGACAAGAGCCAGCAGTTCGTCACAGGCCGGGTCCGCCTGAAGCTGTACAAGGGCACGGCGCGCGTGGTCGGTCGCGAATCCCCCTATTCTCTTTATGATCAGGACCTTGTGACCTTTGAAGAAGGCGCGGTCGCCTACGATCATCGCGATGCGGCGGGCTTCATCAAGCTGAACGCCCTGCGGCTGCGCACGCTCGGGAAGCGCGACCGGAAGATCGCGCGCGGCTGATTTACGGCTGCCGCCCGGCGGCCCACCCCCGGGGTGGGCCGGATAAGGGTTCCATTTCGCAGCATTTTCGTGTAGGCGAGGGCGCAAATTCGGAGCCTGTTCGCCCGAAAACACGTTTCCGTCACACGTCTCCGTCTGAGACACAGCCGACCCGGCAAGATCGCCGGGCCGGCATGACGCGCACCTTGGATTGTTCGAACCATGAAACTGCGAAATATCGCCATCATCGCGCACGTCGACCATGGCAAGACCACACTCGTCGATCGCCTGCTGCAGCAGTCCGGCGCGTTCCGCGAGAACCAGCGCGTCGCCGAGCGCGTGATGGACTCCAACGATCTGGAAAAGGAGCGCGGGATCACGATTCTCGCCAAGGCGACGTCGGTCGAATGGAAGGACGTGCGCATCAACATCGTCGACACGCCCGGCCACGCGGATTTCGGCGGTGAGGTGGAGCGCATCCTCTCGATGGTCGACAGCGCCATTGTTCTCGTGGACGCGGCAGAGGGTCCGATGCCGCAAACGAAATTCGTCGTCGGCAAGGCGCTGAAAATCGGCCTCAAGCCGATCGTCTGCATCAACAAGGTCGACAAGCCGGATGCGCGCGTCACCGAGGTCGTCAACGAGGTGTTCGATCTCTTCGCAGCGCTCGACGCCACCGACGAGCAACTCGATTTCCCGATCATCTACGGCTCCGCAAAGCAGGGCTGGATGGCGGATGCGCCGGAAGGTCCGCAGGACCAGGGCATGGCGCCGCTGTTCGACCTCGTATTGCGGCACGTGCCAGAGCCGAAGGTCGAGGACGGCTCGTTCCGGATGCTCGGCACATTGCTTGAAGCGAACCCTTATCTCGGCCGTATCATCACCGGCCGCGTGTTCGCGGGCGCGATCAAACCGAACCAGGCCGTGAAGGTCCTTGATCGGGCCGGCAACGTCGTCGAGCAGGGACGCGTATCCAAGATTCTCGCCTTCCGCGGCATTGAACGCCAGCCCATCGACGAGGCGGAAGCCGGCGACATCGTAGCCATCGCGGGCCTGACCAAATTCAACGTCGCCGACACGCTCTGCGCGCTCGACGTGACCGAGCCGCTGCAGGCGCAGCCAATCGATCCCCCGACCCTGTCGATGACGTTCATGGTCAACGACTCGCCGCTCGCCGGCACCGAGGGAGACAAGGTGACGAGCCGCATGATCCGCGCCCGGCTGTTCAAGGAGGCGGAAGGCAATGTGGCCCTCAAGGTCGAGGATTCGCCAGGCGGCGAGTCCTTCATCGTTTCAGGCCGCGGGGAATTACAGCTCGGCATCCTCATTGAAACAATGCGCCGCGAAGGCTTCGAACTCAGCATTTCGCGTCCGCGCGTCGTGTTCCAGAAGGACGAAGCGACTGGCCAGACTCTCGAGCCGATCGAAGAGGTCGTGATCGACGTCGACGAGGAACATTCCGGCGTGGTCGTGCAGAAGATGTCGGAGCGCAAGGCCGACATGATCGAGATGAAGCCGTCTGGCGGCGACCGCCTGCGTCTCGTGTTCCACGCTCCAACCCGCGGGCTTATCGGTTATCAGGGCGAATTGCTGACCGACACGCGCGGCACGGCCATCATGAACCGGCTGTTCCATGAATACGGCCCCTATCGCGGCGAAATTCAGGGTCGCCGCAACGGCGTCCTGATTTCGAATGATCAGGGCGAGGCGGTGGCCTACGCGATGTGGAAGCTTGAAGATCGCGGCCCGATGATGATCGAGCCCGGCTGGAAGGTTTATCGCGGCATGATCGTCGGCGAACACACCCGCGACAACGATCTTGAAGTCAACGTGCTCAAGGGCAAGCAGCTTACGAACATCCGCACCCAGAGCAAGGACGAAGCGGTGCGCCTCACGCCGCCGATCCGCATGACGCTTGAGAAGGCGCTCGCCTACATCGAGGACGACGAACGCGTCGAGGTAACGCCAAAGTCGATCCGCCTGCGCAAGGCGCTTCTCGACCCCAACGACCGCAAGCGCGCCGAGCGCGCCAAGGAAGCGGCGGTCGGCTAAGCCGCTTCCATATTTCTGCGCACCGGCTAGGATGCTTCCGCGGACCGCACAGACGGTTCGCGGGAGGAATTCATGGCCGATTGCAAGCTTCTCATTTTCGCTCCACGCGACGAGCCGGCGGCGCTCCTGAAACCGATCGAAAATGCAGGCGTCACGATCGAAAAAGGCGATCCTGCGTGGCAGTGGGAACAGCGCGATCACCAGCCTGAATTCATAGCGGCCGCGCGCGACACCGCGGCGATGATGGGATCCATGGTGCGGTGCGCGCCGATCACGCGCGCGGTTCTCGAGTCGGCCCAGCGCCTGCGCGTTGTCGCGAAGTACACAGTCGGCGTCGATGACGTGGACATCGAGGCGGCCACCGATCTAGGCATTCTTGTCTGTCATGCGCCTACGGAAGCGAATTGCTTTGGAGTGGCCGAGACAACCATGACGCTGATGCTCACGATCCTGAAGAAGGTGCGTGAGCGCGATCAGCACGTGCGCAACTTCGGCTGGCGTCAGCCCTCCCTCGCCACGACGTATGTCGGCGGGCGGCTCTCCGACCACGCGCCGGGCATCACGGTGGGGCTTGTCGGCCTCGGACGAATCGGTCAGCGCGTCGCGCAGCTTCTCGCGCCGTGGCGCGTGCGCGTCATCGCGTACGATCCCTATGCGCCGCCGGCGCGCTTCCTCCTATCCGGCGTCGAACAGGTGGATTATGAAACGTTGCTGCGCGAGTCGGACGTGGTTTCATTCCATGTGGTGCTGACGGCGGAAACGCGATTCATGATGGACGAGAAGGAACTTGCGCTGATGAAGCCGACGGCCATCGTGATCAATACAGCGCGCGGCAAGGTCATTCGCGAGGCGGCTCTGGCGAGAGCCATTCAGGAGGGGCGGCTGCGCGGGGCGGCGCTCGACGTATTCGAATTCGAGCCGCTGCCGAAGGACTCGCCCTTGCGCGAACTGGGCGACCGCATCCTGCTCTCGCCACACGCGGCTTCCTACAACGAAGGCGGCGAATTGCGCCCGGGGATGGTTTGGGCGGTGAAATCGGTGCTGACGGCGCTGCGCGGCGAGGTACCCGACAACGTCTACAACACCGAAGTCATACCGCGCTGGAAAGAGCGCTTCGGGGGATCCAGCGCGATCGGCTGATCAACGCTGGCAAACGCCGCAGTAAAACGTCGAGCGACCGGACTGGACGATGCGTTTGACGATCCCTCCGCAGCCCGCCTTGGTGCAGGGTTCGCCTTCGCGGTCGTACACGCGAAACGAGTGCTGGAAATAGCCCAGCGCTCCATCCGCCTGGCGATGGTCGCGCAAGGAAGACCCGCCGGCCGCGACAGCTTCCTCGAGTACGGCGCGTATCGACATCGCCAGAAGGTCTGTCCGGGGCGATGCGGCGCCGTCCTTGCGGGATAGCGTGCCCGCGAGGCGCTTGGGCGAAAGGCTGGCGCGGTGCAGGGCCTCGCAGACATAGATGTTGCCAAGGCCCGCAATCAGGCGCTGATCCAGCAGCGCCGCCTTGAGAGGCGCTCTCTTGCCGGCGAAAAGTCGCGAGAGCAGGGCGCCGTCGAGTTCATTGCCCAGAGGCTCGACGCCGAGGTCGCGGAAAAAGGGATGCGTGGGAATATCGCGCCGCGTGACGAGATCCATGAATCCGAAGCGGCGCGGATCGTTGTAGACGATGCGGGCGCCCGTCGAGAGATGGAACGTGACATGATCGTGCGCCGGGTCCTTGGACCGGTCGTGATGGAAAACGCCCGGAGTATCGGGCCCAGAAAACGATTCAATCCGGAAAGACCCGCTCATGCCGAGATGCATGACAAGGGCGTCGCCGCTGTCGAGGTCGGCAAGCAGATATTTCGCGCGCCGGCCCAGGCCGATCACCTGCGCGCCCTCGAGGCGGCGGTCGAAGTCCGGAGGAAAGGGGAACCGCAGGTCGGCGCGGCGGCGTTCGACGCGCCGAATCCTGGCGCCGGCAAAGACCGGCTCCAGCCCGCGACGAACGGTCTCAACTTCGGGCAATTCAGGCATAAGGCTGTCCCGGACGATCCCTCCCCTACATAGCCACGGGGAGCTGCAGGCGCTATGGTCGCGCAACTGGAGTTGGGCATGATCAATCAATCCCCGGGCGGCGGGCAGGATGCGGAGGTCGACTTCGGCTTCTCCCGCGTCCGGCTGGACGAGAAGCAGCACCTTGTGGACGAGGTGTTCAGCGCCGTCGCCGCACGTTACGACCTGATGAACGACCTCATGTCGGCTGGTCTCCATCGGGCCTGGAAAGACATACTCGTCGGCATGGCGGCGCCATCCCGGGCTCGTCCGTTTCGCCATCTCGACGTGGCGGGCGGAACGGGTGACGTCGCGTTCCGGGTAGCCGAGGCTGGCGGTCCGTCGACGCAAGGGACCGTCGCCGACATCAACGCCGCCATGCTCGGGGTCGGCCGGGAGCGCGCCGTGAAGCGCGGGCTCGATCATAAAGTCGATTTCGTCGAGGCGAACGCGGAAGATCTGCCGTTTCCCGAAAAGACATTCGACGCCTATACGATCGCGTTCGGCATCCGGAACGTGCCCCGCAGGCGGAAAGCGCTTGAGGAGGCCTATCGCGTGCTGAAACGAGGCGGCCGCTTCCTGTGCCTCGAGTTTTCCGATGTCGACGTCCCGGTAATGGACGCCGTCTACAACGCCTATTCCTTCACTGCGATTCCGGCCATGGGGAAGATGGTGACGGGCGACGGAGAACCATATCGCTACCTCGTCGAATCAATCGTCAAGTTCCCGCCGGCGGACGCGTTCCGTGACGAGATCGCCGCCGCCGGCTTTCGGCGCGCCTCGTACACAAAGCTGACCGGTGGAGTGGTCGCCATCCATTCCGGCTGGAAGCTCTGAGGTCGGCCGCCCGTGTTTCGCGCTCTCGGTCATATCGCGAGGCTGGCCCACTCCGGCTGGGTGCTGGCGCGGGAAGGCGTCTTCACCGATGTGGATCCAGGGATCCTGCCGCCGGCGGCGCGCGTGCCGCTCGGCTTCGCCAAGCTGATCGCGCGGCGCAGCGCACGCAACGATCAGAAGAGGCTCGCCCGCGCCATGGCGCGGCTCGGCCCGTCCTACATCAAGCTGGGGCAGTTCCTTGCGACGCGCCCGGACATCGTCGGCGTCGCCGCCGCGCGTGAGCTCGAAGAGCTTCAGGATCGCGTTCCGCCTTTTCCACGGGATCAGGCTGTCGCCACGATCGAGGCTTCCTTCGGGGCGCCGCTGAACGCCATCTTCATCGCGTTCGGCGAGCCGATCGCCGCGGCGTCCATCGCGCAGGTGCACCGCGCGAAGGTGACGACGCCAGACGGCCCGCGCGAGGTCGCGGTCAAAGTCCTGCGGCCTGGCGTCGAGCGCCGTTTCCGGCGCGACCTTCGAGACATGTACTTCGCGGCTTCGCTGGCGGAACGCTATTCTCCCGAAGCGCGGCGGCTGCGGCTCTACGATGTCGTCGAAACGCTTGCGCGCACCGTGAAGATGGAGATGGATTTTCGTCTCGAGGCCGCGGCCGCTTCCGAATATGCCGAGAACACGCGCAACGACCCGGATTTTCGGGTGCCAGCGGTGGACTGGGATCGAACGGCGAAAGACGTTCTCACCATCGAGTGGATTGACGGCCTGCACCTCTCCGACCTTCCCGCGTTAACCCAGGCGGGCTTTGAACTGCCGCAGCTTGGACGGATCGTCATACAGTCATTCCTGCGTCATGCGATGCGGGACGGTTTTTTTCATGCGGACATGCACCAGGGCAACCTGTTCATTGATTCGCAGGGGCGGCTGGCGGCGGTCGATTTCGGAATCATGGGGCGGCTCGGTCCGAAGGAGCGCCGGTTCCTCGCGGAGATACTCTACGGGTTTATCACGCGCGACTATCGACGGGTTGCGGAAGTCCATTTCGAGGCCGGATACGTTCCGCGGATACATCGGGTCGAGGATTTTGCCCAGGCGATCCGCGCCATCGGCGAACCGATTCATTCGCGGACAGCAGACCAGATCTCCATGGCGAAACTGCTGTCCCTCCTGTTCGAGATCACCGCGCTTTTCGATATGCGCACGCGAACCGAACTTGTGCTTCTGCAGAAGACGATGGTGGTCGTTGAAGGAGTTGCGCGCTCCCTCGATCCCCGCCTCGACATGTGGTCGACCGCGGAGCCCGTTGTCTCCGAATGGATCAGGCAGAAACTGGGGCCCGCCGGAATTCTGGACGATGCGCATCGCGGCGTGTCCTCGATCGGGCGGGTCATGAGCCAATTGCCGGAGCTGGCGGAGCGCGCCGAGGCGCTTGCGGACGACTTCGCGCGAATGGCTCGCTCGGGCCTGGAGTTGTCGCCCGCCAGCATCGAGGCCATCGGCCGCGCTGAAGCAAGGCGGGCGCGCTGGGGCAACGCTGCGCTCTGGGTCATCGCGGCCGCTTTGGCGGCAATGCTGCTGATCCGCTAGGCTGGCGAAAACCGAAGTGCTGCTCGCGGGCTCAACAGATGCTGAAGAACAAGAGAATCCTTCTGATCATCGGCGGCGGAATTGCGGCGTACAAGTCGCTTGAGCTCATCAGGCGGTTGAAGGAGCGGGGCGCTGCGGTCACGGTCTGCATGACGGAGGCGGCGCAGAAATTTGTCACGCCTCTGTCAGCCTCCAGCCTTTCTGGCGAGAAGGTCTATACGGATCTCTTCTCGCTGACGGACGAAGCCGAAATGGGTCACATACAATTGTCGCGCGCCGCAGACCTCCTTGTGGTTGCGCCCGCGACGGCCGACCTGATGGCCAAGATGGCGAATGGTCTCGCCGACGATCTCGCCTCGACGCTCTTGCTTGCAACCGACAAGAAAGCGCTCGTCGCGCCTGCGATGAACGTCCGCATGTGGACCCATCCGTCGACGGCGCGCAACGTCGCCCGTTTACGTGAGGACGGCGTTCTTTTCGCGGGGCCGGACGAAGGCGAGATGGCCTGCGGAGAATTCGGACCGGGTCGGATGGTGGAACCGCTGCAAATCGTCGCGGCGATCGAAACGGCGCTCGGCGCAAATTCGTCCCCGCGTCCATTGGCCGGCAAGCGCGTCATCGTCACGTCTGGTCCGACGCACGAGCCAATCGATCCGGTGCGCTACATTGCCAACCGTTCGTCTGGACGGCAGGGCCATGCCGTCGCCGCCGCTGCGCAAGAAGCCGGCGGGGACGTCATTCTCGTCAGCGGGCCGGTTTCCATCCCGGATCCTGCAGGCGTGAAGACCATTCATGTGGAAACCGCCGAAGAGATGTTGGCCGCTGTCCAGAGCGCTCTCCCGGCGGATGTGTTCATCGGCGCCGCAGCCGTCGCCGACTGGCGCGTCAGTTCGCGAAACGACGGTAAGGTCAAAAAGACGTCGGGCGGGCCCCCGTTGCTTTCGCTCGTCGAAAATCCCGACATTCTCGCCAGCGTCGCGCAGCGGAAGCAACAACGTCCGCCCGTCGTCGTCGGCTTCGCGGCCGAGACTGAAAAGATCATCGAATACGGACAGGCGAAACTTGCCCGGAAGGGTTGCGACCTCATCGTCGCAAACGACGTCAGTCCTGGGACCGGCGTCATGGGCGGGCTTGAAAACAGCGTCCATCTCATCAGCGCGTCAGCAGTGGAGTCGCTGCCGCGTCAGGGCAAGGATTTGGTCGCACGGGCGATCATTGAAAAGTGCGCTGCACTCCTGAAGGGAAAGAAGCGTTGAGCGCCGTGATTTCGCTGAAGGTGTTGCCGCACGGAGCCGGGCTTGAGCCGCCTTCGAGGGCGACGACGGGCGCGGCAGGCTTCGACCTGCGGGCTGCGATCCCGGAGGGCAGCAGCCTCGTAATCGAGCCCGGGGGGCGCGATCTCGTGCCGACCGGCTTGAGTATGGCTATTCCGCATGGCTACGAAGGTCAGGTGAGGCCGCGCTCCGGGCTGGCGCTGCGCTTTGGCGTCACGGTCCTCAACGCGCCCGGCACCATTGACCCCGATTACCGCGGCGAGGTGGGGGTCATTTTGATCAACCATGGCGCACGGCCGTTTGAGATCCGGCGCGGCGACCGCATCGCTCAACTTGTGATCGCGGCTACACCGGCGTGCGCGTTTGCGCCGGCGGTGGAACTCGACCAGAGTGATCGCGGATCGGAAGGATTCGGATCAACCGGCGTCGGCAAGGAGGGGCCGAAGGGATGATGCTTCTATCGAAACGCGCCTTGCTTGCGGTCGCCGCCGTGGTGGACGTCGCCATGCACGCGCGGCCGGCTCCGGTCGCGGCGAAGGCGCTCGCGAGCAGGCACAATCTGCCGCCGCGCCACCTTGAAACGCTCCTCCAGTCACTGGTCCGCGCCAACATTCTCAAGGGCGTGAGAGGCCCCAAAGGCGGATATGAACTCGCGCGGGAACGCCGCCGCATAACCATGGGCGAGATTGTGCGGGTAGCCATCCTGAGCGAGGAATCCGACGATGCGACCGCGGCGAACGCCTCGAAGCTCATCTCGTTGGTGGTCGCGCCCATGGTTGCAGGCGCTGGAGAAAGCCTAATGGCCGCCCTGGACGCGGTGACGGTGGAAGACCTCTGCAAGAAGTCCCAACAGTCAGGGGTATTCGAAGGCGCGTCGAGCGCTATGGATTTTACGATCTGAAATCGGACTTGCTTGCCTCAACATATCTATGATGTATAATTTACATATCGATCAGGGAGAGGAAGCCATGAAGAAATCGGAACCCGGTCGAGGGCGAGTTTACCGGTCGATCACCGAAACCATCGGCGACACGCCTCTGGTAAAGATGGAGCGTCTCGCGCGCGAACGCGGCGTGGCCGCGAACCTGCTTGCAAAGCTTGAGTTCTTCAATCCCATCGGGAGTGTGAAGGATCGCATCGGCGTAAGCATGATCGACGCCCTCGAGGCCGCCGGCCGGATCGACCCGACAAAGACGATCCTGGTCGAGCCCACATCGGGCAACACTGGCATCGCGCTGGCGTTTGTCGCCGCGGCGCGGGGCTACCGGCTGATGCTCGTGATGCCCGAATCGATGTCGCTGGAGCGGCGCAAGATGCTCGCGCTGCTTGGCGCCGAGCTCGTTCTGACCCCCGCGGCCCAAGGCATGAAGGGGGCGATCGCGAAGGCTCAGGAGATCGTTGCCGGAACGCCGAACGCGATCATCCCGCAGCAATTCGAAAATCCCGCGAATCCCGAAGTTCACCGGCGGACCACCGCGGAGGAAATCTGGAACGACACGGAAGGCGGCGTCGACGTCCTCGTCTCCGGGGTTGGAACCGGCGGCACCATAACCGGGGTCGGGCAGGTGCTTAAGTCGCGCAAGCCTGGCGTCACGATCGTTGCGGTTGAGCCGGAGGACTCTCCAATTCTGTCGGGCGGCCCCCCCGGGCCGCACAAAATCCAGGGAATTGGCGCCGGGTTCGTGCCACCCATACTCGACCGCGCCGTCATCGACGAGGTGGTCACGGTCGGCAATCAGACGGCGTTCGATACGGCGAGGCTTGTCGCCCGAACGGAAGGCATTCCCGTCGGCATATCGTCCGGCGCCGCCGTGGCTGCCGCCATCGAGATCGGCTTGCGCCCGGAGATGGCCGGCAAGAACATCGTAATAATCATCCCCTCCTTCGCCGAGCGGTACCTTTCGACCGCTCTGTTCGAGGGACTTTAGGCCTGAGCGGCGGCCCCGCTCTCCCGATTGACGAGGCCGCCCTTTCGCCGGTATAAGCACGGCCAACGGCTCGCCCCTTCGGCGAGCGCTTTCTTTTTTACGCCCCGAACAGACCTCGGGGCCGGAACTAGAGGTTCGGAGACATGGCGAACACCACCTCGGCAAAAAAGGCCGTCCGTAAGATTGCGCGCCGTACGGCGGTCAACCGGTCGCGCCGCAGCAAGATGCGCACATTCGTCCGCAAGGTCGAAGAAGCCATCGCGAGCGGCGACGCGAATGCGGCCCGCTCCGCACTCGCCACGGCGGAGCCGATCATGATGCGCGCCGCCCAGAAAGGCGTGGTTCACAAGAACACCGCTTCCCGCAGCATCTCTCGGCTTACGCGGCGGGTGAAGGCCCTCGCCGGCTGACCATCTTTTCAGAGCTCGTCGCTTGCAGAGGCCCGGAGATTGTCCGGGCCTTTTTGTTTTGCGCCTGATGCAAACTGGCAACGGTAGAGAACGGTGGATGATCGCTCAACCAAGTTGAATGTGATTCAAGAACTTGCCGTGTAAAGGAGCTTCGCCTGCTCGCGCCGGGCTGATCCGGACTTCGCAAGCCCGTCAGGTTGGGCGCCGTGACGCAAGTTCGAGTGACGCGCAGATGACAACGTTGTTCTTTCATCTGCGACGGAATCAATCGCTTATCACCGTCAACGCCTAATGCGATCGCCGAGGCGTCGTTGAGCAGGCAAAGCCCCTCGCACGCGATGTTGCGGTCGCTGTATCGGCGTGTATTGTTTTTTTGGTCGAGAGCTTTCGAGTCCTCACGGCGTCCGGTTCACTGACCTGCGTTCAAGCGCAACATCGAGATTGCGAAGCGCATTGTCTGGGTCCGGTGGCACCGCCAAACGACTCGGCTCTTGGGGGCCATACGCGCGACAAGTTCGTGCGATTGATTTGAACGTCAGTCGAAACTGGACCGTGGTTTCACTTCCACGGAAGGGGGAGCTATGACTATCGCAAATGCGGCATGTATCAGAGCGATACGTTTTCGGTTCGTCGATCTGTCCGCGCTGCGAAACTCTCGAAACATAACATCCTCCTCCTGACGCGCTCCTATCGATCAAATCCATTTGTCAGTTGTAGACGGGCCACGACGCAGTCGGCTTTGTGGCGCTAGTCTCTTGTCTGTCAATTCCATCAGAATTAACGACCGCGTCGCTCATTGCAGCACCGGGCAAAAATCGTCGGACAAACAAAATGGCGGCACTACGCGACACCAACGGACAAGAACTTTTCGACAACATCCCTCCAGAACCAGCCAGGTTGAACGCGGCATGGGCTCGCGTCTGCCAGCGCCTGAGAGCGGAGTTCGGAGAAGATGTCTACTCATCCTGGTTTGCGAGACTTGAACTCGATCGCGTTGAGGGGGGAATTGCGTACTGTTCCGTTCCCACAAAGTTTCTGAAGAGCTGGATCCAGTCGCACTACAATGATCGTCTTGCGCCGGTTGTGTCGGCAGAACTGCCCGACGTACGAAGCGTAAGCATCGACGTGCGGGCGGTCGCGCGCCGTCCCGCGGGCCGAGCGGAGGCGCATCTCGTACCCGCCACAACGCCAAGGCCGGAGGAGTCAGGCGGGACGCGCGTTCCGCCGCTGCGTGTTGAAGCATCAGTCAGTTCGCCACTGCACGGAGTGGAAGACAACGGCCTCATCGGCGCCCCGCTCGATCGCCGCTTCACCTTCGACGCGTTCCTCGTCGGCGATTCAAATCGCCTTGCCCATGCGGCGGCGCTGCGTATCGCGAATGCGAGCGCGCATGAGCCAGCTCAATACAATCCGCTCTATATCCATGCTTCCGTTGGTCTTGGCAAAACGCACCTCATTCAGGCCATTGCACAGACCGCGCTGGCTAACAGCCAGCGCACGATCTACCTGACTGCCGAGAAATTCATGTACGGCTTCGTGTCCGCGCTGCGCGCGCACACGGCAATCGCCTACAAGGAGCGTCTGCGCTCTATCGACAAGCTCATCATCGACGACGTGCAGTTCCTGCGCGGCAAGTCCATCCCGCAGGAATTCTGCCACACGCTGAACGCGCTCATCGACGCAGGCAAGCAGGTCGTTATCGCTGCCGACAGACCACCGTCGGAACTCGACAGCCTGGACGAGCGCGTGCGCTCGCGCCTCTCTGGAGGCTTGTGCGTCGAGATGAAATCTTTCGACGAACAACTCCGCTTGAAAGTCGTCGAAGCCCGCATCCAGGCTGCTAAAGCCGTTCAACCCGGATTCGATGTTCCCACCACAGTGGTCAAGTATATCGCCAGCGCGATCCAGACCAACGGCCGCGACCTCGACGGCGCTGTCAATCGGCTGATTGCGCACGCAACGCTGACTGGCGTTCCGTTGACGGTTGAAACTGCGGAGCAAGCGATCCGCGATCTGATCCGTGTTCGCGAGCCCAAGCGCGTCAAGATCGAGGATATCCAGAAACTGGTCGCAAGCCATTACAGCATCTCGCGACCCGACATCCTTTCGTCACGACGGACCGCGACCGTCGTGCGGCCGCGACAGATCGCCATGTATCTTTCGAAGGTGCTCACACTTCGCTCGTTACCCGAAATCGGCCGCCGATTCGGCGGCCGGGATCATACGACCGTCCTTCACGCAGTCCGCAAAATCGAGTCGCTGTCGAAGACAGACGGCGCTCTTTCGGAAGAAATTGAACTTCTCAAGCGCATGCTGACGGAACAGTAGAGGCCTGCAGCAGGATGCCCGCCCTTCGGGACGGGCATCCTTCACCGGCCGGTTTTGATGCGCGTCCACTCGCGCGTCATGGTTCGTTGCGCCTGACGATCGGGCGGCGCAACCGTGAAAAGGCGGCTCATCACTTCCTCATCAGGATAGATCGCCTTGTTGCCGGTGATTTCATCGGGAATGAGCGATTTCGACGCCAACACTCCATTGGCGAAGTTCGACGCGAGCGAGTTTCGTGCCGCGTTCTCCGGCCTCAGGAGAAAATCGACGAAGGCGTATGCTTCATTGACGTTGCCGGCATCCTTCGGTATCGCGATATTGTCCATCGACATCAGCGTTCCCTCGCGCGGGATGACATACTCGACGTCAATGCCGTTCGACGCCTCACGCGCACGGTTCTTTGCCTGGAAACTGTCGCCGGACCAGCCAACGGCTAGACAGATGTCACCGTTGGCGAGGGCGTTGATGTACTCGGAGGAATGGAAGCGGCGGACGTGCGGGCGCATGCGCTGAAGTAGCGAACTCGCCTTCGCGAGATCTCCTGGCGCCTTCGAATCCGGATTCAAACGCAAGTAACGCAAAGCTATTGCGAACAGGTCCTCGGGGCTATCGAGAACATAGACGCCACAGTCAGCGAACTTCCGCAGCACCTCTGGCTTGAAAATGACATCCCAGGTGTTCATGGGCTGATCGCCCATCCGGGCCTTTGCCTTCGCGACATCGTAGGCGATCCCGGTCGTGAACCACATGTAATTGACGGCGTGGCGGTTGCCAGGGTCGTAGACGGCAAGTTTCGCGTCAATCTCAGGCCAGACGAACTTCGCATTCGGGAGTCGTGTGCGATCAAGCGGCTGGTACACTCCCGCCTGGATCTGGCGTTGCAGGAATGTGCCGGAGGGAACCACGATATCGTAGCCGCTTCGGCCAGCCAGCAGTTTGGCTTCGAGCGTTTCGTTCGAGTCGTAGGTGTCGTAAACAACCTTGATTCCGGTTTCCCTGGTAAATTCATCGAGAAGTCTCGGGTCGATGTAATCTGACCAGTTGTAGACATGCACGGCGCGCGTTTGCGCTATGGCTCCGCAAACCGAGAATACGAATACGCCGAGGAGGCATAGAAATCTCTTCATGTTCACCCTCGCAAACCAAAAGCTCTGGCCGCCCGTCTGATCCTGCTCAAGCCCTCATCCAGGGTCGCATCCTTCTTCGCGAAGCAGAACCTGACAGTTGAGCGGTTCGCCTGCTCTGCGTAAAAGGCCGACACAGGAATTGAGGCGACCCCAAATTCGCGGACGAGACGGTCGGCGAACGAGACATCGTCGACCCCGACCTTCCGAAGGTCAACGTTCACGAAGTACGTGCCATGGCTGGGCATTAAGTCGAATCCCATGCTGGCAAGCCCGGTAACGAAACGGTCGCGACTGCGCTGAAAACCTGCTCTCATCCTCGCAAAGTAATCGTCGTCCTTTGCGAGTCCAAAGGCCACTGCCACTTGCAAGTTTGGCGCTGTCGTGAAGGTCAGAAACTGATGCGTCTTCGCCAAGACCTTCATCAGACGCGGCGCTGCTGTCACCAAGCCAACCTTCCAGCCGGTGAGGGAGAAAATTTTGCCTGCTGAACCGATCTTGACGGTACGCTCACGCATCCCCGGCGCGGCAATGACGCTCATGAACGGCCGTTCATCGAACACGACGTGTTCCCAAACCTCGTCGCAGATCGCCGTTACGTCGAAGCGCTCGCAATACTCCGCGAGGAGCTCGATCTGATCCTTCGGAAAAATCGTCGCGCAGGGGTTCAGGGGATTGTTGAAAACGACGGCCTTCGTGCGGGACGTGAAGACCGCCTCCAGGTCCTCGCGCGTGAACGTCCAGTTGGGCGGCTTGAGGTTGACGAACCGAGGCCGCCCGCCGGCCTGCAAAACCATCGGCAGATACGAATCATACATTGGTTGGAAAAGAACGACCTCGTCGCCCGGCGATACAACGGCGAGAATTGCGGCCGCAAGAGCTTCGGTCGCTCCTGATGTGACCATGGTCTCCGTCAGGGGATCGAGCTCGACGCCCTGGAAACGGGCATAATGCGCCGCGATCGCCTGCCTTAACTCCGGCAGACCCATCATGGGCGGATACTGGTTCCAACCGTTGAGAACGGCGGCGGCGGCTATCTGGCGAACGTCTTCGGGGCCAGGATCGTCAGGAAATCCCTGACCGAGGTTGATCGCGTTCAGATCTCTCGCAAGCCCGGACATGACGTCGAAGATCGTGGTGGGAAGTTCCGAAAAGATCCGGTTCATGTTGGTCAGCACAAATGTTGATGAGCGGGGAGAAGCCTAGCACACAGAGGCTGGAGGATCATTGACGGGTCAGCTTCTGGTCAAGCTCGCTTTTCAGGGCGCGAACGAGCGCCGGCGTCGATGGACCGGCGCAAATGGTCAGTCGATCAGGGGCAATCAAACGTCTGCTGTCCGGATACAGACTGCGAAGGGCGGGATGCTCCAGCAACTCCTGACCCCTGTCCTCCGCCTTGAAATGCCGCTCGGTAACGACGAGAAAGTCCGGACGCAGGGCGATGACGTCTTCAGCTCCCATGAACCGGGCTGACGCTGTCTTCGCAACATCGCGAAGCCCGGCTGTTTCAAGAATTTCGGAGACGAGGCCGCCCTGACCGACGAAGCCGCGCCGATGAAGGATCAGGAAGGAAACGAGGCCGGCCGGTGGGCCGCCTCCACGGAACTCGCGCAACGCACTGTCGATCTCGCCCAACAAGACCGCCCCCTTCGCGGGTTCGCCAATCTGGCGGGCGAAAACCTCGACCCCGCGGCGAACCTCGCGGAGGCTCGTCCAACGGTCGACGACAATCTCTACGATATCGCGCCGACCCAGAGAGGCGCGCATGAACTTGTTGTCGAACGGCCCGACAGCCACCGCGTCGGCCTTCACGCGAAGAAGCTCCTCGCTCCGGCCGTTCAACTGTGGAAAACGATCAGCGATTTGCGCAAGGAACGATAACGCAGGATCTCTCGCGAAAGGCCCGAGCGCGGCGATCTTCTCAGCCGGCGCCAGCGCGAGCAAAAGCTGATCCGCGCACAGGTTGACCGACGCAATTCTCCTTGGCGCAACGATTTCCTCGCTGCCGGCGAAGCCGGATGAGAACGCAACGGCCATCAACGCAGACGCGAGTTGAACTCTCAAACCAAATGATAGGCGCCGCCCGGATCTGAGCCTCATTGCCAATGACCACTCGACGTTCTAAGCTGAATGCGCGTTTGGTGCCCACAGGGTGAAACGGGAATGCGGTAAGGGATCGATCCCAATGCCGCAGCTGCCCCCGCAACTGTAGTCGGCGAGCCATGTTTGCAACAAGTCACTGGAAGCTTCTTTCCGGGAAGACGCAAACGGGCGCGGAGCCGTAAGCCAGGAGACCGGCCAAACGAACGTGAAACTCACTCGGCCGTCGGCGGGACGGCAGGGAGGATACATGATTCGTTACGACCGCTTGCCGGCAACAATGTCCTTCGTGTGCGCGCTCGGCAGCGTCGCTCTTTCCCAAGAAACTAGCGCGCCGGCGTCGTCGGCTCCAGAACTGGTCATTACGGCCACCCGATCTCCCTTGGCGATAGAACGCGCTGGAAGCGCTATTTCGGTCGTCACATCGGAGGAGATTGACGCCTATGGCGTCCGGAACCTCGCCGACGCATTAAGGCTGACGCCGGGCGTGGACGTCAGCGAACAGGGCGGAGCTGGTGGGCTTTCCATTGTCCGCCTGCGTGGGAGCGCAGCTGGCCAAACGCTGGTTCTCATAGACGGCATTCGCATCGGCGATCCGTCTTCAACGGCAGGCGAATTCAATTTCGCCTCGATGGCGTTGACCGACATCGAGAGGATCGAGGTTCTCCGCGGACCTCAATCGGCTCTTTATGGTTCGGACGCGATGGGCGGCGTTATCAACATCATCACCCGAAAGGGATCCCGCGCGCCCACCCGATCCGTCACGATTGAGGGCGGCAGCTATGGAACGATTTTCACGCGCGCGGAGATGTCCGGCGCGACAGACGTGACATCCTACGCATTCGCGGTCTCCAGTTTTCATTCGGACGGTTTCTCGAGCTACGGATATCGAATCCCCCGCATTGAGTCGCAATATCCCGGCGGGATGGAGCGTGACAGTGCGGACAAGATCGCAGGCAGCGCGCGCGTATCACACAAGCTGGGAGACGCGAACATCGAGCTGGGATTCTCGAGGCACCAGCTTTGGCTTCGTTACGACGATCCCAGCGCATACGATCCGAATGCGACGGTTCAGAAAGCATTGCGGGACACGCCCTTCAATCGGGCCAGATCCGAGATAACGACCGCGTTCTCGAAAGTGACGGCCGACGCATTTGAAGGGCGGCTGCGCAATGCGCTCACGGTCTACGGAGATTGGAATGACCGCGTTTCGACCGATCGATCCTGTTGGGATCCCATAGGCTTCGTGACGATCGATTGCCGCTCCACTTTCAACAGCCGCCGATATGGGCTCGAGTATCAAGGCAATATCAAGCTGGGCGCGCCCGGCACGCTGATCCTCGGCGGCAAGACAGAACGGGAGGAGGCCGAGAACCGTCAGCTCGGACTCAAAGGATCTTCTTTCAACGTCGAGCAATTGTCGGGGGCTCAGACAACCAGTTCCGCGTTCGCCCTGCACCAGGTTTCCATTGGGTCCCGGCTGGATCTTTCGCTTGGCGGCCGGGTCGATGCGGTGGAAAATGTCGACGTGTTTCCAACGTGGAGAGCGACGGCTGCATATCGCCTCTTTGAAAGCGAGACAAAGCTCCGCGCCAGCGCCGGAACGGGCGCAAAAGCGCCATCGCTCTACCAGCGTTTCAGCGAGTACGGGAATCTTGGGCTGAAACCGGAGGAGAACATCGGATATGACATTGGCGTTGACCAGCGCCTGTTCGACGGCAGAGTCAGCCTGTCCGCGACATGGTTCAATACCAGGTACACGAACCTGATCGACATAGCGTTCGACCCATTCTCCAATAATTACAAGTATTACAACGTAGCTGAAGCGCGCATCAAAGGACTGGAAACGAATGCCGACGTCGTGCTTGTTCCGGGCGAGTGGAAGGCGCGCCTTTCCTACACCTACATGTCCGCCATCAATGAGACGACTGGAGACCCGCTTCCACGGCGCCCGAAGAACAAGGGCGGTTTCGCGCTGACTTACATCGGCATTCCGAAGGTTGAAGTGGAGGCGCGCTTCATACTAGTAGGCGAGAGGCTCGACTCCGCCTATGCGCCGGATGTCTATAACCCCGGCTATCTGCGCGTTGACCTCAGGGGCAATTACCGCATCAACGACAATGTTCAGGCGTACCTGCGGCTCGAAAATCTGACGAATGAGCGGTATGAAGAGGTCCTGAACTACGGGACCGCCGGTCGATCGATTTACGGCGGGGTTAAAGTGACCTGGTGAAATGAGTACGGCCCGGGGCGGCGACTTGAAGAGCAATGCGCAGAGCCTTCTGGATGAATTTTCGCAGGCGGCTCGCAATCGCCGGGCGCTCACGTTCGCCCTTTCGGCCTTACTGACGTTGCTGGTCGCCATCTCGCTTTCGACCGGGCCGGTCGACATCCCGCCCATGGAGCTTCTCGATTCGCTCGTTCGGGGCGCCGGGGAGCAGGCCGTAATCGCAAGAGAAATCAGGCTGCCGCGCGTTCTTCTCTCAACAATAGTCGGCGGCGCATTGGGCTTGTGTGGAGCCGCCGCGCAATCGCTGACAAGAAATCCACTCGCGGACCCCTCAATCTTCGGAGCGCCACAAGCGGCAGCTTTCGGCGCAGTGTCCATGCTTTATTTCGGATTCGCGGAGGCGAACTCCCCGCTCCTTCTGGTTGCCGCTGTTGGTGGAGCAGCGCTGTGCCTCATTCTCGTCTTCCTGCTCGTGCGGAGACGGTTTTCAGTGATCGCCGTTCTGCTGGCGGGCCTTGCGCTCGGCAGCCTCTGCAGCGCAGGGGTATCGGTTGCGCTGAGCCTTTCTCCGAATCCTTTCGCGATGGCGGAGATCGTATTCTGGCTCATGGGCTCCTTCGCGGACCGGTCGCTCATTCACGTCGGTTTGTCGGCGCCCATCGTGCTGACTGGATGCCTCATTCTCTTCATATGCGGCAACGCCTTTCGCGCCCTTTCCCTTGGCGAGGACACGGCTGTCTCTCTCGGCTTCAATCCGCGCAGAACGACCGCTGCTGCCGCTGCGGGTCTGTCGCTCGCCATAGGCGGCGCCACAGCTGTGTCCGGCTCAATCGGTTTCGTCGGACTGATGGCGCCGCACCTCGTGAGACCGTTCTGCAGTGGCGACCCCAAGGCGGTCCTGGCTCCTTCGATCCTCGCAGGCGCGATCCTCACAACCGGAGCAGACATACTTGTCCGGCTCATTCCCTCAACTAACGAAATTCCGGTGGGCGTTGTGACCGCGCTGCTCGGAGCGCCGTTCTTCCTCTATTTGGTCACAGCCCGCCGCGCGATGTTCGGGAGCACACAGTGATGAGCGGCCCGGCGTCAGAGACAGTAACGTCGGGCGGCGACGCGTTCGTGACCTGGACGGGCGTGAGCGTCGAGCTCGGCGGCAAATGGGTTCTTCGCGATGTCGATCTCAGCATAGGCGGCACGGATTTCGTCGCGATCCTCGGCCCCAACGGCGCCGGAAAATCGACGCTGCTGCGGGCGCTTGCCGGCATCATCCCGTCTAAGGGCGGAGCCAAGGCCATGTTCAGGCCCGTCGCGGGCCTGAGCGGTCGTGAGCGGCGCAGCTTCTTCTCCTATCTCGCTCAGGGCCGGGAGATCGCGTGGCCCATGCCGGTGCGCGACGTGGTCGCCATGGGGCTCGACAATCAACCGGGTGTGACGATCAATCCGACCTGCGAAGACGCCGATCGCATGTCCGAAATTCTCTGGCAATGCGGGCTGGAGCATTTGACTGACCGTCCGGCGAACGCGCTTTCGGGCGGAGAGCGATCGCGGGTTCTGCTGGCGCGCGCGCTCCTGAGCCGCGCTCCGTTCCTACTGGCGGACGAACCAACTGCGGCGCTCGATCCCGCAGGGCAAGTCAAAGTGCTCGAACTTCTGGCGGCGAGGGCGCAGTCCGGCAGACCGGTTATCGCCGTTCTCCACGATGTCGTTCTTGCTGCGCGTTTCGCCACGCGCGTGATACTTCTGGAACGCGGCCGGAAGGTTGCCGACGACGAACCGTTCAAGGTCATACTCAGCAAGGCCATGACGAAAGCATTCGGCATTGCGTTCCACGTTTATGAGACGGCGGACGGCCCGGTCGTTGCGCTCGTGAAACCTAAATTGGAAGCTCCTCGATGAGCCCAGTCATCTCGTTTGGGGCGCAAGGCTCCAGTGGATCCGAGTTGATCGCAACGCGTATCCTTCGCGGCGCCCGGCGTATGATGAGCACGTTGGGTTATTCCTCCGTATGTGAACTTGTTCTCCCGAATGGAAGACGCGCTGACATCGTTGCGATCTCGGGCGCAGGCCGGATCGCCATCATCGAAATCAAATCATCGGTTGCGGACTTCCGGTCGGACCACAAGTGGCCTGAGTATGCCGACTATTGCGACCAGCTTTTCTTCGCGGTTGCTCCCGACGGCCCGGCCGACCTAATTCCCGCCGAAGCGGGACTGATCGTGGCGGACGGTTTTGCCGGCGAGATCGTGCGGAACGCTCCTCTGCTGCGGATCGCCGCCGCCAAACGGCGGGCCATGCTTCTGGCGTTCGCCATTCACGCAGCTGAACGTCTGCATCGCCTGCAGGATCCACAGACAGTCGAACGGAGCCGCTAGCTAGCGCGGGGCGCGCTTCGCGAGTATGCGCTGCAATGTCCTGCGATGCATGTTCAGACGGCGCGCGGTCTCCGAAACATTTCGTCCGCACAATTCATAGATGCGCTGGATATGCTCCCAGCGAACGCGATCCGCAGACATGGGATTTTCAGGCAGCTCGGCCTTGTCGTGCCGCAAGGCAACAAGCGCGTTATAGATTTCGTCTGCGTCGGCAGGCTTTGCAAGATAATCGAATGCGCCGAGCTTTACGGCGGTGACGGCGGTCGCGATATTGCCGTACCCTGTAAGAATAACGCCGCGCGCGTCCGGACGACGCTCCTTAAGCCGGGATATGACGTCCAGGCCGCTTCCATCCTGAAGACGCAAATCGATAATGGCGTAGGCAGGCGCTGACTGCGAGATGGCCGCCAGCCCTTCCGCCACGCTGTCCGCCGTCCTGACGGCAAACCCGCGCTGCTCCATCGCGCGAGACAAGCGCGTTTGAAACGGCTTGTCGTCATCGACGATCAGCAATGTCTTTTCCTGTCCCACAGAGGGAGGGGTGCTGTCCATGGCCCGCCTTTATCAGGTTTCGCGTACAGATGTCACATTTGCGCTCAATTTAGATCGAACATCTTCAATTTCTACCCGGGACTGGCTGACATCACCGCCCGCCACGTCCCGAGCGTCGAACGCCGTGCGGGGCCATGCGATGACGATCCGCGCGCCGATCGCGGGCCATTCGGAGTTGGACATCGACACGATCGCTCCAGAGCGCTCAAGCAACGTCTTCGCTATGAAAAGTCCCAGGCCAAGGCCGCCTTCTTCGTTGCGGGCGCGGCGCTCCATTGCTCGCGTGGTGACGTATGGCTCACCAAGCTTCGCCAGAACCTCCGGCGAAAAGCCCGGGCCGTCGTCCGCGATTTCCACCCGAACGGCGCCTGGCGTCCATCGCGCCTCAATACGAACGCCGGACGCCGCAAAGTCGACGGCGTTCTCGATCAGATTGCCAAGCCCATAGATGATGCCCGGGTTGCGAACGCAACGCGGTTCGGGCCCCTCCCCCGTCGCATCGATCGACAGGTCGACTCCGAAGTGCCGATAGGGTTCAGCGACCTCCTCAAGGAGATGCCGCAGGCTCATCGATTGCCAATCGGCCGCTTCCTCGGCGCCCATCGACGCCAGCTTTCCGAGGATTGACCGGCATCGTTGCGCTTCCTGCACGAGCAGCGCGATATCCTCGGCATAGGGCCCTGTGTCGCCCGACGCCTTCTTGAGCTCGCGGGCGACAAGAGTGATGGTTGCGAGAGGAGTGCCCAGCTCATGGGCGGCGGCGGCCGCCAGGCCATCCAACTGCGTAAGATGTTGCTCGCGGGTGAGCACCAGTTCGGTCGCGGTCAAGGCGTCGGACAACCGGCGGGCCTCCTCCGCTACGCGAAAGGCGTACGCCGCAACGAAGATCGCTCCACACACCAATGCGAGCCAAACCCCGGCGCGGTACAAGAGGGGGAAGCTCAACTCGCCGCCAGCCCATGGCAGGGGAAGATAGAAAAAGGCGAGCAGCGTAGCGGCAAGCACGACGAGAGCGACCAGCGCGAGCGTGCGTTGCACCGAGAGGGAAACCGCCGAGATCATGATCGGCGCGAGGAACAGCATCGCGAAGGGATTCTGCAGCCCTCCGGTCAGGTAAAGGAGCGCGGACAGCTGTAAAAGGTCGTAGGCGAGGAGGATCGTCGCAGGGTCGTCATCGAGCCGATGGTTCACGCCATAGCGAAGCCGAAGCCCGATATTGAGCCAGACCGAGGCAGCAATCGCAGCGAATGCAAGACCTAACGGGACAGGAAAACCGAGCCCAAAATGAACGACCAGGATTGCAATCGACTGTCCGGCGACCGCCAGCCAGCGAAGCCGAATCAGCGTGTCGACCCGTAGCTGGCGCGCCCTTCGGCCAAAGTCTATGCGGGAAAAATACGACATTAGGTGAGAATAACTCCTGAAAGGCCCAAAAGCGACGGATTCGGTGCCGCTGCGGCGTTGTTGCGGGCGACGCCTCGGTCTATTGTGCTGCAACGCAACATGCTTATCTACCGTGTGATGTTTTGGTACTGATATGAATAGATTTTCTTACCACGTTTATGAGATGGCCCATCTGGCTCTGGCTCCCGCCCGGGCGCTTTCCGATGCTACGCGGCTATTCTTCAAGAACCCCGTCAACCCGTGGACCCACACTCATGTGGGCAGGAATCTCGCAGCCTCGGCCGAGTTGTTCGAGAGGATGACCCGCAGATACGGCAAACCCGCCTTCGGACTGAGCGCGACCTCGATTGCGGACGCCATTTACGACGTGGAAGAGCAGGTCGTATGGGAGCGGCCATATTGCCGGCTGGTGCGGTTCCACCGACCAGCATATACGGGCCCGCAACAATCGAAGCTTCTGATCGTTGCGCCGATGTCTGGCCATTACGCGACGCTCTTGCGCGGAACAGTCGAGGCGTTCCTGCCGCATTTTGACGTCTACATCACCGACTGGACCGACGCCCGGATGGTTCCGCTATCCGTAGGCCGCTTCGAGCTTGACGACTATATCGAGTATCTCATCGCCATTTGTGGAACGCTCAAGCCGGAGGGCTGCAATGTTCCATTGCACACCCTCGGCGTTTGCCAGCCGTCTGTGCCGTTGATCGCGGCCGTGGCGCTGATGCAGGAAGACGCGGACAGGAGCGCGCCCGATTCCATGACCTTGATGGGGGGCCCGATCGATACGCGGCGCAGTCCCACGGCCGTCAACATCGTCGCGCAAGAACGCGGCGTCGCCTGGTTCAAGCGGAATTGCATCGTGTCCGTTCCCTTCCCATACCCGGGCATGGGGCGCGACGTTTATCCGGGGTTCCTGCAATTGTCCGGCTTCATGGCCATGAATCTGGACCGGCATGTGAACGCGCATCTCGAGATGTTCAATCATCTGGTGCAGGGAGACGGGGATTCCGCAGAAAAGCACCGGGAGTTCTATGACGAGTACCTTGCCGTCATGGACCTCGACGCGGATTATTACTTGCAAACAGTCGAACGGGTTTTCGTGCAGCACGCCCTTCCAAAGGGTGAGTTGACCTATCGCGGACGTCTTGTGAATCTCGGCGCCATCACTTCAACAGCACTGATGACGGTTGAGGGCGAGAAGGACGACATTTCCGGTGTTGGCCAGACCGCTGCCGCGCACGACCTCTGCCCGAATATTCCAGAGAGCCGGAAGCTGCATCATCTTCAGGCCGGAGTCGGACATTACGGCGTATTCAACGGGTCGCGCTTCCGAAGGGAAATTGCGCCGAAAATCCTCGAGTTCACAAAAATGGCTGGCGAATAGCGCCGGCGGGCGCTTTGCGCAGGTAGAATGCGTGCGCTAGCATTGCTTCATGATCTGGAGCAGAGCGAGTCGTGGCTCCTCTAAATCGAGAGCCATACAGCACATCGATGTGGAGCATGCGGGTGACACTTACCGCGTGAAGTTGCGCTCAGCGCGCACGGCGAGGCGCCTTACCTTGCGCGTAAGTCATTCAACCGGCGACGTCGTGCTAACCCTGCCGCACCGCGTCCCTTTGGCGGATGCAACAGCGTTTGCACAACGGCATGCAGCCTGGATCGGCGCGCGATTGCGCCGATTGCCGGAGCCGGCGCCCTTCGTTCCCGGCGCGCTCATTCCAATTCGCGGATTTCACCACCGCATCGTTCATGCGCCCGACAGACGGGGAACGGTCTGGGTCGAGACCCCGACGTCGGCGGCTGATGTGCCCGAAGAGCCGTTGCTTTGTGTCGCCGGTGATCTTCCGCACCTCGCGCGGCGGCTTACGGATTACCTCAAGCGCAGCGCGAAACATGATCTTGAAACGGCGGTCAACCATTACTGCGCATTGCTCGATACGCCGTCACGCCCGGTGACGGTGCGCGATACGACCAGCCGCTGGGGATCGTGCTCCGCGAACGGGAGCCTGAACTTCTCCTGGCGACTGATCCTTGCGCCCGCCTTCGTGCTCGATTACCTCGCGGCCCACGAGGTCGCTCATCTCGTTCACATGAACCATTCCAGAAAGTTCTGGGAGCTCACGAAGAAGCTCTGCGCCGATACGGATCGCGCCGAGGCATGGCTCAACGCGCACGGGCCACAACTTTACCGGTACGGAAAAGCGCGCGGGGAAGACTAGGCGCGCGATACGCGCACGAACGTCAGGTAAGCTGGCGTCCGTCCCTCGCGGATCGCCTTTGCCTCATAACGTGTGCCAGGCCAGTCCGCCCATGGACGCTTCCAGTCAGCCGGCTCCTTCGCCTTCCATTCGAAATGCCGAGACGCGAGAAACCGTTTGAGCGTCCAGCCGGAGTAATCGTCGACGTCCGTCGCGAAGCGCACCTCTCCGCCCGGGCGGAGGGTGCGCGCCATGTGGTCAACGCTTTCGGTCGAAATGAAGCGGCGCTTGCGCTGCCGGAACTTGGGCCAAGGATCAGGATACAGGATCGTGACCCGTCCCAGGCTTTCCGCGGGAAGAGCGGCCAGGATCTCAAGCGCGTCGCCATCGTAGATGCGGATGTTCTTGATTTGCTTGTTATCGATGGCGGTCACCAGCTTCGCCACCCCGTTCACGAACGGCTCGCATCCAATGAAGGAGACCTCCGGATGCAATTGGGCGTCGCTGGCGAGATGCTCGCCGCCGCCGAATCCAATCTCCAGCCAAAGCTCCTGCGGCTGCGCTGCGCTTCCGAGGTTCAGCGGCGCTTGCGCTAAATCCTCCGGTTTCACTCGCAGACGCGGGAGAAGAGTTTCAATCAGCGAGGATTGCCACGAGCGAAGCGGCTTGCCTTTTCGACGGCCAAAGAAATGCGATGTCGATCGCTCTGCCATGAGACATGAGAAGGGGCGCCCGCTGGCGCCCCTTCGATTTCCGTTTACGAGAAGTAGGATTTCAGCTTGTCAGCCAGATCGGTCTTCTCCCAGGAGAAGCCGCCTTCCGCATCCGGCTCGCGACCGAAGTGGCCGTACGCAGATGTGCGCGCGTAGATGGGCTTGTTAAGCTGGAGATGCTCACGGATGCCCCTCGGTGACAAGTTCATTGCCTCCATGAGCACGTTTTCAAGCTTGCCCTCGTCGACATTTCCGGTGCCGTGAAGGTCCGCATAGATCGAAAGCGGCTTGGCGACGCCGATCGCGTAGGCGAGCTGCAGCGTACAACGGTCCGCCAGTCCGGCAGCGACCACGTTCTTGGCGAGATAACGCGCGGCGTATGCGGCGGAACGGTCCACCTTCGTCGGGTCCTTGCCGGAAAATGCTCCGCCCCCGTGAGGGGCGGCGCCGCCATAGGTGTCCACGATGATCTTGCGCCCCGTGAGACCAGTGTCCCCGTCGGGACCGCCAATGAAGAACTTGCCCGTAGGATTTATGTGCCAGACAGTGTCCTTCGTCACCCATCCCTGTGGCAGCGCCTTCAAGACATAGGGTTCGATCATTTCACGAACCTGAGCCGAGCTCATGTTCTCGACGGTGTGCTGATGCGATACGACGATCTGGCTGACGCCGACCGGCTTGCCATTCTCGTAGCGAACCGTCACCTGGCTCTTTGAGTCAGGACCCAGTCCCTTCTCGGCCCCAGAATGGCGCGCATCTGCAAGAAGCTTCAAAATCTTGTGTGAATAGTGCAGCGGCGCCGGCATCAGTTCGGGCGTTTCGCGGCAGGCGTATCCGAACATGATGCCCTGGTCGCCAGCGCCTTCGTCCTTGTTTCCGCTGGCGTCGACGCCTTGCGCGATGTCGGCGGACTGCGCATGAAGCAGCACTTCGATCTTGGCGCGCTCCCAGTGGAAGCCATCCTGCTCATAGCCGATCTCGCGAACGGCCTGACGGGCGAGGTGCGTAATCGTATCTTCAGAAAGCTTCGGCCCGCGAACTTCGCCGGCGATTACGACGCGATTGGTCGTGCAGAGGGTCTCGCACGCGACGCGGATCTGATACGGATCGATCCCGGCTTTTGCGCCTTCGCGAAAATAGAGGTCGACCACTTCGTCCGAAATGCGATCCGAAACCTTGTCGGGATGCCCTTCCGAAACCGACTCGCTCGTAAAGAGATAATTTTGACGGGCCACGCACGTATCTCCGGATTTGTCCTACTCGTCCCTTCCGCGTCATCGAGCCATCAAGCGGAGTCGTCGTCTCGCCCCGACGGGAAGCGAGACTTCATGGCAGCGAGCGTTCGTTTGGTCAAGCCGTTTTGCTGAAAGCGTTCTATAAACCGAACGCGAGACGTTGGGCTTTTGCGCCGAACTCTCGTCCCTCATTCACTTCGGAGCCTGCCTGCTCAACGCCTCCACCAGCGCCATCACGTGACGCCGAACCTCGGGGTCCTTGATCTTGAGGAACCCCTTGATGAGACGGAGCGCCTCCGCTGACTGCTCTGAGGGCTCCGGCGCCTTCGGCGCGGGAGGCCGTTCATCTGGACGGGCTTCCCGGACGCGCTCGTTCATGACGTCCGGCAAATCTGCATAGAAAAAGCTCACGGGGGCGCCGAGGACACGTGAAATATCCTGCAAGCGCCCGGCGCCGATGCGGTTGACGCCCTTCTCGTACTTCTGAATTTGCTGGAAGGTGATCCCGACAGCCTTGGCGAGCTTATCCTGCGTAAGCCCCACCGCGAGCCGTCGCGTTCGGACGCGCGCTCCGACGTTAACGTCCACATTGTTAGGACCGCGCTTCACTCTCGCTCTCTTTCCGTCGAAGCCGCTCTCGAAGTATCCGCGACAGTCTAAACATGAGCTAAACTACTTGCAACGTTACGTCATGCGTCCACGTTTCAGGCATCCGATCACCGCCCCCAAGAGCGCCAGAAGCCAGAGCCCCGCCGGGAAAAGGAACGGCCGCCTCGAATAGGGCGTCGCATCCGCCGGACGCGGAAGCCCGCCATCAAGCACGCCTTCCACGCCAAGCGGCAGAGCCTCGAGCAATCGTCCATAGGGGTCTACAATGGCAGAGATTCCGGTATTCGCGGCCCTTACGAGGGGGAGTCCCTCTTCAATCGCCCGCAATCGCGCTTGCGCGAAGTGCTGGCGGGGACCTGGAGTATCACCAAACCAGCCATCGTTCGTGACGTTCAGGAGAAGCGCCGCGCCGAGCGCGCGCCCATTCGCCGGCAGGACTTCGCCAGGAAAAATAGCCTCGTAGCAAATGAGCGGAACAGCAGGCGGCAGTCCCGGAGCGAAGAGAAGGGACTTAGACGCTCCGGCCTCGAACCCGCCAGGTATGTGCACGAATTGACGGAGGCCCAGCGCCTCGAATGCCCATCGCAGCGGCAGATACTCGCCAAACGGAACGAGGTGTGTCTTGTCGTATCCATCGACAACTACCCCGCCAGGCCGCAGCACCTGAATGGAATTGAAGTAGCGCGTGGAACGGCCATCCGGCGCCGCCTCGGCACGCGCCACGCCGGTGATCAGCGTCGTTCTGGGCGCAAGAAAGTCGCCAATCATTTGCAATGATGTCGCATCTCTTGCGAGAACCACGGGGAATGGCGACTCGGGCCAGATGAGATGCGTGACGCCAGTGAGGCCCTCAGGCTGCGCCGGGGTCGCCTTGCCGGACAGATCAAGATAGCGGGCAAGCACTTGCGGCATCGCTTCAGGCCGGAACTTTTCGTCCTGAGGCAGGTTCGGCTGCATGATCCGAAGCTTGACATCGGGCACAAAGGCGACGGCGCCGGTCGCGAGACGGATCGCGCCGAAGGAGGCGATAATCAGTAAAGCCAGCGCCGAGGAAGCCAGCGCGAGACGGCGACCGCGCCCATCCGCCAGCAGGGCCGGCGTTGCAGCGAGCGCAACAGCGACGATCGTCAGGCCGTGCAATCCGACAATGGAGGCTCCCTGACCGAGAACAAGGTTGCCGCCCAAGGCCATGCCGAAGTTGTTCCAGGGAAATCCCGTAAACAAGGTGGAACGGAGCCATTCCGCCAAACCAAGGCCGGCAGCAAGCGCAAGCACGCGTGCTGGACCGCTCGACCAGACCAGCCGCGACAATGCGAAGCCGATCCCCACAAACACGGCAAGCACTGCTGGCAACCCCATGACGCCCAGGGGTAGCGCCCATGCGAATTGATCGGCCTCCACCAGAAAGGCGACGCCAAGCCACCAGAGCCCGGCGAGGAAGTATCCGAATCCGAGCCACCAGCCGATCTTTGCGGCTTCCCATGCGGCGCTCGCTACCCGATTCCGGGCTGCGCCGGACGGGGCTCCAACGGCGCCATCGATCAACCAGACAGCAACCGTCATCGGAACAATCAACAACGGGAAGAGCCCGAAGGGGGGCAGGGCGAGAACGCCCGCCGCGCCTGCGAGGAACGCGATCAGTAACCGGCGCCAGCCGGAAGACAATCTGATGTTGTCGGCGAACACGCCGAGTCGTCCGATGATCAATTCCCGCACTTTTCAAGAATCACTTGGAGGAAGAAAAGCAGGCTGCGCTTTACAACGAATCGGAACTGCCGGGCTTTGTCTCAGCGTCGTGGGCGCCGCCGGTTTCGATGAACCGTATGAGCACCCTTTTCACCTTTCTTGGATCTGCGTCGAGAACCTCGAACTCGACGGAGTTCCTGAACCGGATTCTTTCGCCCTTGGCCGGCACGCGCCCGGCGATCATCGTAACGAGTCCGCCAAGCGTCTCGACCGATTGCGCGTCTGGATGCTCGGACCATGGGAAGCCGGAAGCATCCTCCAAGTCTTCCAGCGGCGCGCGCGCATCCGCAACCCACGCGCCTTCCTCGGTCCTGGCGAACAGCGGACCCTCAACCGGATCGTGCTCGTCCTCGATCTCACCGACAATCAGTTCAACGATGTCTTCGATCGACGCCAATCCATCCGTGCCGCCATACTCATCGATGACAAGCGCCATATGCGTGCGCGCCGCCTGCATCTTCACGAGAAGCTCGAGCGCGGGCATCGACGGGGGCACAAAAAGCACCGGGCGAATTACGTTTGCCCCCGCAAGGGATTCGGCGAGATTGCCCGTGACGACGCGTCCATCGGGCAATGCGTCGCTCCTGCTGGAGAGATAGATGAAAAAGTCACGAATGTGAATCATGCCGCGGGGATCGTCTAGCGTCTCGGCATAAACCGGAATTCGCGAGTGCCCCGCCGTACGAAACACCTCGGCGACCCTCGAAAGCTCATCGTCGAGGCTCACCGCGACGATCTCGCCGCGCGGGATCATGATGTCGCTCACTCTCAGTTCATGGAGATCGAGGACATTGCGGAGCATAGCCCTTTCCTGCGGCGATACATCGCTCGCCAGTGATTCATCATCAAGGGCCTCCTCGATGTCGCCGCGAACAGACGTTTCTTCCCGGACGAAGAGAGAGCGAAGCCGATCGAAGAGCGAGGGCCTCTCGCCCCGGCCAGGATCTCTCGCTCGGTTCACCGGATCAGACACGTTCAGTCCTTCCTCGCTTCGATCGCAATCGCCCAGGGATCGGACATTCCAAGGCCGAGAAGCACCTTGCTCTCCACGCTCTCCATCACGTCGGCCTCTTCATCGGACTCATGGTCGTAGCCAATGAGATGAAGGAACCCATGGACAATGAGATGCGCGGTATGGTTCGCAAAATCCTTACCTTCTTCGTCCGCTTCGCGCTCGACCGTTTCGTACGCAAGGATAACGTCGCCGAGCAGCGGAGCCTTTACGAGATCCGTCCCCTGACTCGCTGGGAAAGACAGTACGTTCGTGGGGCCATTCTTCATGCGCCAGGCGACATTCAGCGCGCGCACGCGTTCGTCATCGGCGAATGAAAAACTCGCCTCGGCCTGAGGATGAAGATGTACGCCTGTCACCTCCACCGCCTTCGCAACGGCGGCGTGCACCAGACGATCCAGATCGAGACGTTTATCCCAGCGGGCGTCGTTGATCAGAATGTCGCAGGTTACGCTCATCTGTTCGATTCCGGCGATGCGCGCGACGCGCCTTCGTATGCCGCAACGATCCGGCGAACGAGATCGTGGCGCACCACATCTCCTTCCGCGAAGACGACCTGAGCTATGCCCTCGAGCCCCTTTGTCAACTGAATCGCTTCGCGCAGTCCCGACTTCTGACCAGGAGGCAGATCCGTTTGCGTCGGGTCGCCATTGATGATCATTCGCGATCCTTCGCCCAATCGCGTGAGGAACATCTTCATCTGCATCGACGTCGCATTCTGCGCTTCATCAAGCAGAATGCATGCGTTCGTCAGCGTGCGGCCGCGCATGAAAGCCAGCGGCGCCACCTCGATCATGCCGGTTTGCAGGCCCCGCTCGACGTGCCGGCCGTCCATGAAGTCGTGCAACGCGTCGAAGATCGGCCGAAGATACGGATCCACCTTCTCGCGCATGTCACCGGGCAGAAAGCCAAGCCGCTCCCCGGCCTCGACGGCGGGGCGCGACAGGATCAGCCGCTCCACGATACCCTGCTCAAGGAGCGAGACGGCATGGCCAACGGCAAGCCATGTCTTCCCGGTGCCGGCGGGCCCCTCGGCGAAGACGAGTTCGAAACGCTTCAATGCGCGGATATATTGGTCCTGAGCGGCGTTGCGTGCGCGCACCAGACCCTTCTTGCGCGTGCCTACGCTGTCAAACTGACTACGTCCTGTTTCCGGCTCGTTCGGAAACAGGCTGCCCTGCAAGGCGCTCTCCTCAATCGCGCCGTCGACATCGCCCGGCGTAACATGCTGGCCGAGTTTTACACGCGCATAAAGCGTCTCGAGAACGCGACGCGCGTTTTCACAGCTCTCCGGCGGACCTTTCAAGGTGATGCGGTTGCCGTTCGCGTGGGCCGAAACGCCGAGGCGACGTTCGACCCTTGCAATGTTCTGATCGTATTGGCCCAGCACTGCGGAGGCGTGGCGGTTGTCATCGAAGGCCAGTGTAACTTCCGCTGGCGCGGGCTGGCTGGGCGAGTCCGGCAAGGAGCCTGCGGAGCGCGCCTTGGCGTCCGTCTGGGTTGCGGAACGTTCAGGTAACTTCACAGGAAAGCTCCGCGCTTTTGCTGCACAGGGGCGACCGCGCCTCTCAAGGAATTCGGCATCGCTTCGACGACGTTCACATCGGCGATAGAGCCAATCAGATCATCAGGCCCATCGACATAGACAGCCTGCAGATAGGGTGACTTGCCGACATACTGCCCCGGATGCCGCCCCGGCTTCTCGAACAAGACAGGCAAGCGCGAACCCACAACGGACGTGTCGAAAGCGCGCCTTTGCGCGTCAAGTAGCTGCTGAAGTTGGGCGAGGCGGCTCGACTTCACGTCTTCCGGGAGCTGGGCGCCAAGTTCCGATGCAGGGGTGCCAGGACGCGGCGAATATTTGAAAGAGTAGGCGCTTGCAAACCGCACCTCGGAGATCAGACGCATCGTGGCCTGGAAGTCGGCGTCTGTTTCACCCGGGAAGCCGACTATGAAGTCCGACGAGAACGCGATATCAGGCCGCGCCTTCCTTATTCTTTCGACAAGCCGAAGGTATGCCTCAGCCGTATGCTTGCGGTTCATCGCATCCAATATCCGGTCAGAACCAGATTGTACGGGCAGATGCAGGTAAGGCATGAGCGCCGGAATATCCCTGTGCGCTTCGATGAGGTCGTCCGCCATATCACGAGGATGGCTCGTCGTGTAACGGATGCGCTGAACGCCAGGCACGCCCGCGACGTGCGTGATCAGTCCCGCAAGCGATACGACGCGGCCATTCGCGTCCCTCCCATGGTAAGCGTTCACGTTCTGCCCGATGAGCGTGATTTCCTTCACGCCCGCTGACGCCAAGGTCCCGACCTCATCCAATATTGCCTGGACGGGACGGGAGGTCTCCGCTCCGCGCGTATAAGGGACCACGCAAAACGAACAGAACTTGTCGCAACCTTCCTGCACCGTCACGAATGCGCTCACGCCGCGGGCGCCAAGACGTTCGGTGGAAGGGTCCGGCAGATGATCGAATTTGCTTTCTACGGGGAAATCCGTGTCGACGATTCCCTTCGTGGCAGACGATTGGTCCAGGAGGTCAGGTAGGCGGTGATAATTCTGCGGTCCGACGACGAGATCGACCGCACGTTGACGCCTGACGATCTCAGCCCCCTCCGCCTGCGCCACGCAGCCGGCGACGACGATCTGCATCGCGCGCCCTTCCGCCTCCGCCGCAGCTTTCATAAGCCGAAGTTTTCCGAGTTCGGAGAAGATCTTCTCCGAGGCCTTTTCGCGGATGTGGCAAGTGTTCAGGATGACGAGATCCGCCTTTTCCGGGCCATCTGTCTCCGAGTAACCCCGGGCGTCGAGGATGTCCGTCATCCGCTGGGCGTCATAGACGTTCATCTGGCAACCGTAGGATTTCACGAATACCCGTTTGGAGCCTTCTCGGCCGGATTCACCCGTGTTCGTACGCTGTTGCATCCCTGTCCTTCCGGTGACGCCCGCCGATCAGCCCGGTACGGCTAGCCACACACCTGAGGGGCCACCCTCAGAATACATCCTTGCGCATGGTCAGCGCGGCCGCCCGGTCGCCATCCGCGGTTCTGTAATATCCTTCTCTGCGCCCATTTTCCACGAATCCGAACCGGGCGTAGAGGGCCCGCGCCGGGGCATTGCCTTCATCGACCTCGAGGAACAACCGGCTGACTCGCTGAAGACCCAGCGTCGAGAGGTGAAATTCAAGCAAGGCGGAGCCTACGCCATTGCGACGGCGCTCCCGATCCACTGCGATCGTGAGGACCTCCGCCTCGTCGAGAACGCGACGCGAGATGATAAAGCCCAAGACTGCATGAGACCGGTCATCGACAGCCGCGTGCGCGATCGAACTGGCGGATAGCGCCAGAGATTCGAATTCCGTAACCGGCCACGGATGAGCGAAACATTGCCGATGGATCCCGGCGCAGACCGCGGCGTCGGACGCCTCGAGCGGCCGCACCAGAATTTGGGGCTGTTTCCAAAAGATATTCAGGGCGGAGAATTTCAGGGTTTTGCCTGCACAAGGTTCAATGGTTTAGGGGTAACATCCGCAGGCTTGAGATAGAAGGGCTGCGCAGGAGATTCTGCGATTTCGGCCATGGCGCCCAGTTTCGCGACGAATTCTATCGCGGGCGAGGCGGATTCGCCGGCAACTTCAACCTTCTTGCCCTGCGACCAGGCCTCAATGGCCACAAGCGCGGCGCCTGGACCAGTGAGAAGGCTTGGCGTATCGCCAAGACGGGCCGCCGCCTCCTTCACCGGCAGGATCGCAGCCTCGTGAACGACAGACCCGTTGGGGTCGAAGCACTCGAAGTAGACATTGCCGTGCCGCGCGTCGATCACGCACCCAACATTCAAGCCCTGACGACCAAGCAGTGGCGCAGCAAAGGCGGAAAGCGTTGATACTCCAACAACATCGACCCCTAGCCCTGTGCCGATGGCCTTGGCTGCCGCAACGCCGACCCGGATCCCGGTAAAGGACCCTGGCCCGATCGTCACCGCCACGCGGGCGACCGCCGACAGCTCGCCCTGCGTCCGGGTGGACATGCGCTCTATCAGTGGGATGACCGCTTCCGCGTGGCCACGGTCGATGAAGAGGCGCTCACTCGCCAGGACCCGGTTTTCGCTCCGATCATAAATGCACGCCGCCACAGCCCCTAGGGCGGTGTCAATGGCAAGAATCAGCATGGTTCCCCCGGGCCGCAGAGAGCGGGCGCGTCACATTTGCTCGACGGCCTCTACCTCCGGCACGTAATGGCGGAGCAGGTTTTCGATCCCGTGCTTGAGGGTCGCGGTCGAAGAAGGACAACCTGAACAAGCGCCCTTCATGGTCAAGTAGACGACGCCATCACGGAAACCGCGAAACGTTATGTCCCCGCCATCGCCGGCGACGGCAGGCCGAATCCGCGACTCAAGGAGTTCCTTGATGGCGTCAACGATTTCCGCGTGTTCCTGCTCGTAAAACTCGTCCTCTGCGCCATTCGGCGGCGCGCCGGTCTCCGCGAGCAGGGGCCAGCCCGACATAAAATGTTCCATGATCGCGCCAAGGACGGCAGGTTTGATGTGCTGCCATTCGCCGGCCCCTTTCGTCACCGAAATAAAATCCGCGCCGAACATCACCCGGCTAACGCCGTCAACCTGGAAGAGCGCGGCGGCAAGTTGCGAGCGCCCCGCATCGTCCCGGCTGGAAAACTCCAGAGGCTGCCCGGGCGCAACATCGCGTCCAGGCAGAAACTTGAGGGTGGCGGGATTGGGCGTAGCTTCCGTCTGGATGAACATTGGTCGCTCTGGCAATCGAGAATGCGTTTCGTAACGGATATTTGCTCTTTTGACGCGCAAATCAATGGCGCCTTTGCCGTTTCAGGCGAGCGCCTCGATCTCTTCGTCAGACATCGCGCCCGGAACGATCACGATGGGGATCGGAAACGTCCCGGACGACTTCGCAGCCAAGGTCGAGACGAGCGGACCGGGCCCTTCGGAACTGCTGGACGCGGCCAGAACCAGGAAAGAAATGTCCTCGTCCTCATCGATCAGCTGCATGATCTGCTCGGACCTCGGCCCCTGCCGCACGACGACATCCGGCTGAATACCCGAAATTTCACGGGCGCGTTTGGCCGCGCGATTCAGCATGGCGGAAGCTGCCTCTTCCGCCTCCTGCTGGATAACGTCGCCAACGCCAAGCCATTCGTGCACTCGAGCTGGATCGATCACAGCCAGCAATGAAACACCGCAGTTCATGCGCATCGCCCGACGCGCGGCGAAGTAGATCGCGCGGTCGCACTCCTCGGTCTCGTCGACGATGACGAGAAACTTGGGGCGATGTCCGGCTTCGTACGACCTGCGTCTCTTGCCCAGCATCTTGTGTTCCTCGCCAACTTCGAGCCTGGCGGCCCGGCTTCAGCTTATGAACCCGACGATTTCCTTGACGGCCTTCATGTTCTCGGCCGCGAGCACACGAGCGCGCGCTGCACCGTCGCGAAGCACCTCGTCGATGTACGCGGGATCCGCCTGCAGACGCCGCATTTCCGCGCCAATCGGGCCGAGGCGGGCAACGGCGAGATCCACAAGAGCGCCCTTGAAGGTTGAAAAGTTCGCGCCCGCGAATTCGTTCAGAACGTCCTGCTTCGCGATGTTTGCGAGGGCGGCGTAAATGCCGACCAAATTGTCCGCCTCCGGCCGGCTCTCGAGCCCGGGCGTCGCCGAAGGCAACACTTCGGGATCCGTCTTCGCCTTGCGCACCTTCTGCGCGATTGTGTCCGCGTCGTCACTCAGATTGATCCTCGAATAATCGGACGGATCGCTCTTGGACATCTTCTTTGATCCGTCGCGCAAGCTCATCACCCGCGTGGCGGGACCCTGAATCAGGGGCTCGGGCAGCGGGAAGAAATCTTCCCCGAACCCTGCGGCCGCGATCGATTCCGCGAAATCATTGTTGAACTTCTGCGCGATATCGCGCGCGAGCTCCAGATGCTGCTTCTGATCTTCCCCCACAGGGACGTGGGTTGCGCGATACACAAGAATGTCGGCAGCCATAAGAGTTGGATACGCATAGAGGCCAACGGACGCGTTCTCACGATCCTTGCCAGCCTTCTCCTTGAATTGCGTCATTCGGTTCAACCAACCGATACGGGCGACACAATTGAAGATCCACGCCAGTTCCGCGTGCTCGGCGACCTGGCTCTGATTGAAGACGATGTGACGCTTCGGATCGACTCCGCAAGCAATGAAAGCAGCGGTCACTTCTCGAATGTTGGAGACAAGCTCGGAAGGCTTTTGCGGCACCGTGATTGCGTGGAGATCGACGACGCAATAAATGCAATCGTGCGTATCCTGCAGCGCGACAAACCTGCTGATGGCGCCGAGATAATTCCCCAGATGCAGGTTGCCCGTGGGCTGAACGCCCGAGAACACGCGCTGCGGAAAACGTGACATGCCTGAGAGACTCCAATCCAGCAGGATCGGCGTTATCGCAGCGGACGAACCGATAGGCAAGCGTTCGCAATCAGAGAATGAACCTGCTCAGGTCGGCGTTCTTCGCCAGATCTCCGACGTTTTGCTGCACTGTCGCAGCATCAATCGTGATCATTTCCCCGGCGCGGTCGGGGGCCGTGAAGCCGATATCGTCCAGAACCCGCTCCAGCACAGTTTGCAAGCGCCGGGCGCCGATATTCTCTATCGTCGCGTTCACCTGAACGGCTATGCGGGCCAACGCCTGGATGGCGTCAGGCGTGAACACCAGATCCACGCCTTCGGTTTTCATCAGGGCGACGTATTGCTTGACGAGACTCGCCTCCGTGTCGACGAGTATCCGGCGAAAATCCTCCTCGCCCAGCGGCTGCAATTCGACGCGGATGGGCAGGCGGCCCTGCAATTCCGGGAGCAGATCGGAGGGCTTCGCGACATGGAATGCGCCCGACGCGACAAACAGGATATGATCGGTTTTCACCGCCCCATGCTTGGTCGCGACCGTCGTTCCCTCGATCAGCGGCAGCAGGTCTCTCTGCACCCCCTCCCTCGACACGTCGCCCCCCGAGCGGCCTTCCCGCGCGCAGATCTTGTCAATTTCGTCGAGGAACACGATGCCATTGTTCTCGGTCTCGCGAATCGCCTCCTGCACGATCTGATCCTGATCGAGCATTTTGTCGGATTCTTCCGCGATCAGAGGCTCATAGGCCTCACGAACCGTCATCCGGCGCGGTTTTCCGCGCCCACCCATGGCCTTGCCGAACAGATCGCCCAGCGAGATCGCGCTTACCGAAGCGCCCGGAATGTTCGGAAGCTCGAACATCGGCGCTCCGCCCCCCTGGGACGCGATCTCCACCTCAATCTCCTTGTCGTCGAGTTCTCCGCCGCGAAGCCGCTTCCGGAACGCATCACGGGTGGCGGACGAGGCTGTCGCGCCCACAAGCGCATCGAGAACTCTCTCCTCGGCCGCCAGATGCGCCTTTGCGCGCAGACCGGAGCGCTTCTTTTCCTTGATGAGCCCGATAGCGACCTCGACAAGGTCGCGGACGATCTGCTCGACGTCACGGCCGACGTAGCCTACCTCTGTGAACTTCGTCGCTTCGACCTTGAGGAACGGCGCGCCCGCCAATCGGGCCAACCGGCGAGCGATTTCGGTCTTCCCGCAGCCGGTAGGCCCGATCATGAGGATGTTCTTCGGCATCACCTCGTCCCGCATGGGGCCTTCGAGGCGCAGCCGGCGCCAGCGGTTGCGCATGGCGTTCGCAACGGCCCGTTTGGCATCGCTCTGGCCGACAATGTACCGGTCAAGCTCCGAGACAATCTCGCGCGGCGAAAAATCCGACATACTCAAGCACTTTCAATGATTTCGACAACAAGATTGGCGTTGGTGTAAACGCAGATGTCCGCTGCAATCGCCATCGAGCGCCGCACGATCGCCTCGGCGTCCATCTCCATCGGGAGGAGGGCTCGAGCCGCAGCCAGAGCATAGTTCCCCCCGGAACCGATCGCGGCGACGCTGCCATCGGCAGTGGCTTCGGGCTCCAGCACATCTCCTGAGCCGGTGAGAACCAGGCCGACCTGCCGGTCCGCAACCAGCATCATGGCCTCCAGACGACGAAGGTAACGATCGGTTCGCCAGTCCTTCGCGAGTTCAACGCAGGAGCGTGTGAGCTGCTGGGGATATTGCTCGAGCTTGGCCTCGAGCCGTTCGAAAAGGGTGAAGGCGTCGGCGGTAGACCCCGCGAAGCCAGCTATGACGTCTCCCCGGCCAAGGCGGCGGACCTTTCGGGCGCTCGACTTCACGACCGTCGAGCCCAGGCTGACCTGACCGTCGCCGCCGATGACCACACGTCCGCCCTTCCGGACCATGATGATGGTCGTCGCGTGCCAGCCCGGACCGGGACCGTTCATGTCAGGTTCTCGCATCAAGAATGTCTCGGTGCGGCATCTATGGCGGCCGCGTTCGCCATACAAGCAGGGAAGGGTAGCCACGAATGTCGGCGCTTGCTAGAAGCCGCGGGTAACACAAGGGGCATCCATGAGGCGTGCAAGCGTTGAGCGCAAGACGCGAGAAACGGAAATCTCGGTCGTTGTGAACATCGACGGCGCCGGGCAATCGGCGATCTCGACTGGCGTGGGGTTTTTCGACCACATGCTGGATCAGCTCGCACGCCATAGCCTCATCGACATAGAATTGGCCGCGAAGGGCGACCTTCACATAGACGATCACCACACGGTGGAGGACGTTGGCATCGCGCTCGGTCAGGCGGTCAAGGCCGCGCTGGGCGACCGCAAGGGCATCACTCGCTACGCCGATGTACTCTTGCCCATGGACGAAACCCTGACGCGCGTGGCGCTGGACGTTTCCGGACGGCCATTTCTCGTGTTCCGGACGGAATTCCCGACCGACAAAATCGGGCAGTTCGATACGCAACTTGTGCGCGAGTTCTTCCAGGCATTCGCCATGAATGCCGGCCTGACGCTGCATGTCGAGACGCTATACGGCTTCAACTCACATCATATCGCGGAATCCTGCTTCAAAGGCGTCGCCCGTGCGCTGCGTGTTGCTGCCGAGGTGGACCCGCGTCAGCAGGATCGAATCCCTTCGACGAAGGGCACATTGTCGGGTTGATCATGGCGAGCTTCAGCGTCCTCACGCGAGACGCTCCCGCCAGCCTGTCGCTGGTGCGGGACGGCTTCAGCTTTTCAGCTTTCATTTTCGGACCGTTCTGGTTTGCATGGACACGCGCCTGGCTGGGTTTCGTCATGTGGATCGCCGGCGCCGCCGCGATCATCACGATTTCCCGGGTCATGGGTATGGGTGCTGAATTGATCGCGGGCGCAATTTTCACGTTCACGCTCTTGATGGCGCTCGAAGCCAGCGAGTTTCGGCGGCGTTCGCTCGTTCGCCGGGGCTACCGTCTCGTGGACGTCGTCGAAGCGCACAGCGGGAATGAAGCCGAAGTACGCTTCCTCGCGCGGCGGTACTCGGAAGCGCCGGTTGGCGCGCCCGGCAGCCCGGCGCCGCGTCTGGCTCCATACCGCGCGGAGCCCGTCGGGCTCTTCTTCAACGGAACTTGAGTCGTGTCAGTAGCAATCATCGACTACGGATCAGGAAACCTGCATTCGGCGCAGAAGGCGTTCGAGCGCGCCTGTCATGAGGCCGGCGTGACCGGCCCGGTCGTCGTCACTTCCGAGCCAGACGTCGTTGCCGCGGCAGACCGTATTGTTCTGCCCGGTGTGGGCGCGTTTGCAGATTGCCGACGCGGCCTCGACAACAGCAACGGGATGATCGAGGCGATGTCGGAGGCGGTCCTGAATCGGGGACGTCCATTTCTCGGCATTTGCGTCGGCATGCAATTGCTGGCCCAGCGTGGGCTCGAGCACGAGGTCGCGCAGGGCCTCGGATGGATAGCCGGCGATGTTGTGGCCATCGAACCTGCCGGGGCGGACTTGCGCATCCCGCACATGGGCTGGAACACATTGCGCGTGCAGCGCAGCCATCCGGTTCTTGACGGTATATCGACCGGAGATACAGGACTGCACGCCTATTTCGTGCATTCGTTTCACATGAAGCCGAAGGACGCACGCAACGTGATTGCCGATACAGAGTACGGCGGATCCGTTACAGCGATCGTCGGCCGCGACAATATCGTCGGCAGTCAATTCCATCCCGAGAAGAGCCAGAAGCTTGGTCTCGCATTCATCGCTAATTTTCTGAGGTGGCGACCGTGATCCTGTTTCCCGCAATCGACCTGAAGGAAGGACAGTGCGTCCGCCTCGTGCGTGGGGACATGGCGCAGGCGACGGTGTTCAGCCTCGATCCCCCATCTCAAGCGAAATCGTTCGAAGACCAGGGTTTTGAGTATCTTCACGTCGTCGACCTTGACGGAGCGTTCGCGGGACAGCCTATGAACGCCCTCGCGGTCGAGCAGATACTCCAGCGCATCAAGATTCCGGTGCAACTCGGCGGCGGGATTCGCGACATGCGAACCATCGACGGCTGGCTTCGGAAGGGCGTTCGCCGCGTCATCATCGGCACAGCCGCCGTTCGCGATCCCGATCTCGTGCGCGAGGCTGCGCGGTTGAATCCCGGGCGAATCGCTGTCGGCATAGACGCCCGGGATGGGCTCGTCGCAGTGGAAGGCTGGGCGCGCGTATCACAGATGTCGGCGCTCGATCTCGGGCGCCGGTTTGAAGACGCAGGCGTGAGCGCCATCATCTATACGGACATAGCGCGTGACGGCGTTCTCAAGGGCCTCAATATCGAGGCAACGCTTGCGCTGGCCGACGCGCTTGCGATTCCCGTCATCGCATCGGGAGGACTCGCGTCCATCGAAGACGTGGAGCGGTTGCTCCAGCCCGACTGCGCAAAAATCGCCGGGGCCATCACGGGCCGCGCTCTGTACGACGGACGTCTCGATCCGGCAGAGGCGCTCGAGCTCATCAAGAAGGCGCGCGGGGAGGGACCACGTGCTTAAAGCTCGATTGATTCCCTGCCTCGACGTCAAGGACGGCCGCGTCGTCAAGGGCGTCAACTTCGTCAACTTGCGAGATGCGGGCGATCCAGTGGATTGCGCCATCGCCTACGATGCGGCTGGGGCGGACGAGCTATGCTTTCTTGACATCACCGCCAGCCACGAAGACAGGGGCATTTTGCTGGACGTTGTCCAGCGGACGGCCGAGGCCTGCTTCATGCCCCTCACCGTCGGCGGAGGCGTGCGGACGGTGGAGGATATCCGAAAGCTGCTTCTGGCGGGCGCCGACAAGGTTTCGATCATGACTGCCGCTGTCAACGACCGGACCTTCGTGCGCGAAGCGGCGGAAAAGTTCGGCAGCCAATGCATCGTTGTCGCCATCGACGCGAAGCAGACCGGTCCGGGCCGATGGGAGATTTTCACCCACGGCGGACGGCGGCCAACCGGTCTCGACGCAATCGTCTATGCGCGCGAGGTCGTCGAGCTGGGAGCCGGCGAGATCCTGCTGACGTCGATGGATCGTGACGGAACCAAGGCGGGCTTCGACATCGCGCTCACGCGCGCGGTAGCTGACGCTGTAAATGTCCCGCTCATCGCGTCTGGCGGCGTCGGCAATCTTGATCACCTTGTCGAAGGCGTCCGAGACGGACATGCAACCGCGGTGCTCGCGGCGTCAATCTTCCATTTCGGAGAGTACTCCATTCGCGAGGCGAAGGCCTATATGGCGAACGCCGGAATTCCGGTCCGGCTGGATTAGGCGGGAGATAGCGATGACACAATTCACGCTGACGGATCTCGACCGAATCATCGGGGAGCGCGCCGGATCGGACGCCGCGAAGTCGTACACGAAGTCGCTGCTGGAAGCAGGCGTCGGACGCGCCGCAAAGAAATTCGGTGAAGAAGCCATCGAGGCCGTTATCGCGGCGAGCGAGAAGGATGGCGACAGCCTCGCCGCTGAAGCGGCCGACGTCCTCTATCACCTCCTCGTCATGCTCCGTTGTGCTGACGTGCCTTTGGAACGCGTCATGGCTATTCTGGACAGCAGGACGGCCCAATCCGGACACGCGGAGAAAGCGTCTCGCGGGTCCTGACCCGCCAGTTCAGGAGCGCATATGGACGAGCGCCCGATCGCGCCGGCGGAATTGTCGCCCTATCATCGCTTCACTCGATCTGAGTGGGCTGCGCTTCGCGCAGACACGCCGCTGACGCTGACCGTTGACGATCTGGTTCGCCTACAGTCCATGAACGACCCCATCTCGGTCGAGGAGGTTGTTGCGATCTATCTGCCGCTATCGCGGCTGCTCGCGCTCTACGTCGCGGCGACACAGGGGTTGTTCAAGGCGACGCGGCGATTCCTCGGGGCTGATGACGGGAAGGCGCCTTACATCATCGGCATCGCGGGATCGGTGGCGGTCGGCAAATCGACCGCGGCCCGTGTGCTCACGGCGCTTATGTCTCGCTGGCCCAATACGCCAAACGTCCAACTCGTCACGACGGATGGGTTTCTTCTTCCGAACGCGGTCCTCGAGGCCGAAGGCCTGATGGACAAGAAGGGCTTTCCGGAAAGCTACGATGGCGCGGCCCTGTTGCGGTTCCTCTCCCAGGTGAAAGCGGGCGAGCACAACGTCACCGCGCCCGCATATTCGCATCTCACCTACGACGTCGTCCCCGACCAGTATACGACCGTCGACCGGCCCGACATCCTGATTGTCGAAGGTCTGAACGTGCTCCAGCCGTCAAGGCCGGGCCGCGATATTCCCTTTGTATCGGATTACTTCGATTTTTCGATTTATCTCCACGCCGAGGAACACGACCTTGCTCGCTGGTATGTTTCACGGTTCATGCGTTTGCGTGAGACGGCCTTCCGGGATCCACGGTCGTATTTCCGCAAGTACGCGGAACTGACCGACGCGGAGGCTCGCGCCACGGCCCTCGACATCTGGACGCGCATTAATCTCCGAAACCTGCGCGAAAACATTCTGCCGACGAAAGCACGTGCAAGCCTCGTCCTGACCAAGGGACAGGATCACAGGATTGAAGAAGTGGCGTTGCGCAAGCTCTGAGCGTCAGACGCCGAGCCCCTCTTCCGCAGCGAGGTCCGACAGACGGGCCTGCGGCCGGGCGCCAACGTGCTGGATAACCTCCGCGGCCGCGAGCGCGCCCAGTCGCGCGCAGGTCACGTAATCCGAGCCACGGGAGAGGCCCGCGAGGAAGCCTGCCGCAAACAGGTCGCCGGCGCCCGTCGTGTCGACCAGTTTCTCGATCGGAAAAGCGGGCACCGCATGGGTTTCCTCACGGGTCACGACGATCGAGCCCTGGGCCGAACACGTTACAACGCCGATGATTTTCTCGGAACGGAACGAGTCGATGGCGCTCTGGAGATCGGAGGTCTGATACAGCGCTTTCAGTTCATGCTGGTTTGCGAACACGACATCGAGTGTTCCGTTCTTGATCAAGCCGAGAAATTCTTCCCGATAGCGGTCGACGCAGAACGAGTCGGAGAGCGTAAGCGCCACATTCCGCCCCGCGCCATGAGCGATGTCGGCGGCTTTCACGAACGCTTCCTTGGCGGCCGGAGGGTCCCAGAGATAGCCCTCGAGATAAGTGATGCCGGAGGCGCGGATCAGGTCTGGATCAACATCGTCCGAAGTCAAATTCTGACAGGCGCCCAGATAGGTGCTCATGGTGCGTTCGCCATCGGGCGTGACCATTACCAGGCAACGCGCGGTGGCGGGTCCGTCATGGGCGGGAGCCGTGCTGAAATGCACGCCGATGGATCGAATGTCGTGACTAAAGGCCTTGCCGGCGTCGTCGTTACGAACCTTTCCGATAAAGGCGGTCCGCGCGCCGAAAGATGCGACGCCGACAATTGTGTTTGCCGCCGATCCGCCGGAAATGATCGTGGCGGGCCCCATCGCGCCGTAAAGCTGATCCGCGCGGGCCTCATCGACCAGCGTCATCGAGCCTTTGTGGAGATTCTCGCGCACAAGCAGGTCGTCCTCCGCCATGGCGATGACGTCGACGATCGCATTGCCCAATCCGACGACATCGAAACGCATATCCGACATAACCTGCTCCTTGCGTGGGGATGGCCGGTCTCTCGCACCCTGAGGCAGGTGGGTCAAGTAGCCGGCCGCTGTGTGGCTTGATCGAGGATTCGCATGATCTCGCGGGCGTCGTCTTCCGTCAGAGCTGAAACGCTTCTCGCGAAGATATTGGCTGCTTGGGTCACTGCAGGACTCAGTCCAGCAGTATCGAGGCTCACCTTTGGATCAGATATCTCCGCCAGACGCTCAAGCTCTTCGGCTTCGTCCCATATGACATTGAAGTACGAAATGATTTTTTGGACGAGATACCAAGTGGGCTTGCCCCGCCTGCCGTGCTCCAGGGCCGAAAGGTAGGCCGGGGAAACGCCGATCTCATGCGCCATGGTCTTCAACGCGATCCCGCGGCTCGCGCGCATCTGCCTCATTTTCTGGCCAAAAGGGGTCATTTGGACCGCCGGTTCGCAGCGCGAAGTTGAACGTAAAAGGCGCCCTCGCCGCCATGCCGCCGCATCGCTACAGCAAATCCAAGCACGATATGCCGCATGTCGGGCGCCCCCAACCAGTGAGGCAGCATGCGGCGAAGGACCCCGCGCTCATCCTGATGCGAGTACGAGGGGCTACCCGCACCCTTGCCGCTCACCACCAGGATCAGCCGAAGTCCGTCCGCGTGGGCGCGCTGGAGGAAAGCCCGCAAGCGCTGATGCGCTTCCGCCTGCCGCATTCCGTGAAGATCTAGCTTCGCCTCGGGATCGCTGCCACCCCGAGACAAACGTCGCCGGACGCCATTGTCCAGCGGAACCAGAGGCTTGAGATGAGTGGCAGACTCCGTGGCCGCGGTCGGAGCAACGGTCTGGGCCGGACGAACAGCCCGAACGCCCGGGGCAGGAGCCAATGGCGGGGTAGCCGCCTTGCCTGGAATCGGCCTCACGTGCCGGGTCACTTGTTGCCATAGCTCGAGTTCATGGCGCTCCAGCTGGCGCCCGATTCGAGCTTTCCTCTCACCTGCGTTCATGGAGAAGATCAGGTTTTCGGTAGCAGAACGAACATCTCGACCTCGTGACGAACGCGCGCCGCGGTCTGGCCGGCTGCATCTCCGCTGCCGAAGAAGATATCGCCGCGCGCCGCGCCAATAATCGCCGATCCCGTATCCTGCGCAATCATGAGCTTTTGAAATTCTGCCTCTGCACCCCCGTCCGCAGGCAGGCGTCCGCTTACCCAAAATGGAAGGCCGTAGGACCATATCGCACGGTCAATCGCCAGGGACCGGAGCTTGGTCAACGGAATCCCCTCGCCCCCGATGGGGCCGGCCGCCGGATCGGTCTCCTCAACCAAACGAAAAAAGACGTATGAAGGATTTCTATGAAGGAGCGCCCGACCCGGTTCTCCCGGCCTCTGGCCCGCATTGCGCACCCAAGCCTTGAGCGAATTTAGAGACATTTCCGAAATCGGCAGATGACCTTCGCTCACCAGGATGCGGCCAATGGATTCATATGGATGTCCGTTTCTTCCATCGTAAACGAGTCGCATCCTCGACCCGTCCGGAAGCACAACCCGCGCCGACCCCTGAACCTGGATCATGAAAAGCTCGATGGCGTCAGGGAGCCACAGGATCGTTGGCGCCGCACTCGCGCCCGCATCGATCTGCGCCCTGCTCCAATAGGGAGCAAGACGCCCGTTCTCGCCCACGCGGGATGCCGAATATGTTACGGAATCCAGAGTGATGGCGATATTTTCGAGATCCGGCGGACGTCCGCGCACAGGCTCCTGAAAGCCCACAGCGCGGACACGGGAACCCAGCGCCTCGGGTTCAAAATAGCCCGTGACGAAGCCGTGTGGGTAGGGATTGGATCCTTTTCGCGGTCGTATCCTAAATGCCGAAAAATGACCGGAAAAATACGCCCGGACCTCGCTTTCCGTCGGCTGTGGCCGACGAATGGCCAGTTCCGCCGCTGCGAAAAGTCCATCAGGAACGGGACACGCCGACCGGAGAACGCATTGATCATCGAGCAAACGCTGGCAGGATTTCAGGAATGCCCGCCACCCGTCGACAAGTGGGTCCGATGAATATCCGGGCAATTCGTCCAGACCAACCGGGTCGAAGTCCGCCGGCGCTCTGGCGAGAATATCCTGCATTGGACACCCTGCCCAGGGGCCGCGGCCTCAGGCCCCTGCCTCGGTGGCGACCAGCCGCCAGTTCGGATCGCGCGACGTCACCTCGCGCGCAAAGGTCCAGATATCGACCATGTCGACGACCTTGTCCGGGTTTCCGTCTATAACGGCGCCGCTTCTGTCACGGGTCGCCGTAATCAACTTCGACTGGAATTTGATCGTTATATTTGCGGTTTTTCCGCGAACCTGAACATCGACGAAATCAGCCTTGTCAATCGACACGAACGTCGTTTCCACGGAGTCGCCCCGAGATTCCCGGTCCGACACTGCCGCGGCGAAGCTTTCGTATACGTCCTTCGCAAGGAGTCCGCGCAGCGTCTGCCGATCTCCCGCGGCGAACGCACCGATGATCATCTCATATGCGGACTTTGCCCCGTCCACAAAGTCACGGGGTCTGAATCCGGAGTCGAGCGCCGCGATCTGGTCGAAGCCTTTCGCAAGCGGCGTGTCAGGAGCGGCGAAAGGCGCCCAACGGTCGGCGGAATTCCTCGCCATATCTCCAGCGCCAGCGTCGTTGGCTGCCCCAGGCAAGCGGATCACCTTCCCTTCGGAACGGGATTCGTCATTTCGCTCCGGGTGGCTCTTACGCTCCTGGGGCGGCCGCTCATGGCCGGTCCTTGTGCCAAGGACGGACCGCAGCTTCCAGACGACAAAGGCCGCAAGCAATGCGAAAATGATCGTAGAGATGTCGAAAGGCTCCTGCATGAGCTTCCCGTAACCGCCTTTGTCTGCCGCGCTGGACGTACGCAGCCTATATATGTGCTCATTGGGGGGCGTGTCCAACGCCAGCAAGTTTCCGATGCGTGTGCTGAACGGAAAGATAGTCATACTGGGCGGCGCTACGGGCAAGACGATCGTTGCCATCTGGGTGATCGCCGAAGTCTTCGCTTACGCCTTGGTTCTGAGCCACGTGTCGCTCTTGTCCGCCTTGGCGATCGGCGTCGGATCAACGGCTCTCGGCCTGGTAGCCCTGCGGGTCATCGGACGGCAATTCCTCCGCAAGTCTGGTGCAGATTTGCAGGAGTTTGCGACCCTGGCGGATTTAAGGGCCATCCCCCTGGCTTTGATCGGGGCCATCCTCCTGCTTTTGCCCGGCTTTCTTTCCGATCTTTTAGGCCTCGTTCTGGCGCTTCTCGGCTACCGTGCGTTTCTCCGGAGGGCAGAGGGCCCGGGGGCCGCGCGCGAGTTCGATCTTGAGCGTGGTGAATGGACGCGGCTGCCAGACGACGAATCACGGCGTTAGACGTTGCGGTTGGTTGTCTTGACCCTGCGATCCGTGTAAGGCGGCGCGATCAAGACGGACCTGTCCGGGACAGGCGTGGAAAAGCGGGAGCGGTGAATGAGCGATCAAAACGGTAACGGAGGCAACGGCGCCCTCCCCCAGATGAACGTCCTTGCGCAGTATGTGAAGGATTTGTCATTCGAGAATCCGAATGCTCCCCGTTCTCTTGCGCCGCAACAGCAGAGCCCGAACATTTCCATTCAGGTGAACGTCAACGCCAACCAGATTGACCAGAATGACTTCGAAGTGAGCCTCATGATCGAGGGCTCGGCTGGAGAAGGCGCTGGTCTCCTTTTTCAGTTCGAGCTGAACTATGCCGGCCTGTTCCGGCTTGTGAACATCCCGGCGGACGATCTCCATCCAGTGATCATGATCGAATGCCCGCGTCTTCTCTTCCCATTTGCACGGCAGATCATCGCTGACGCCGTTCGCAACGGCGGCTTCCCTCCGCTCATGCTCGAGCCTATCGACTTCGTCGCGCTTTATCGCCAGCGCCTCGAAGCTCAGGGCGCCCCGGCCAACATGGCCTAAGCGGAAAAGCTAGACGTATTTGGTCCACAGCGCCTTCTCTCCCATCTTCTCAATGAGAGCGCTGTGGGCCAAATCCTCATTGTCCTGCAAGAGAATGCCGAGCGGCTCCGTGCGCGCGAGGACCGTCGTTGCGATATCGACCGTTTGTATGATCCTGTCGTCATTCGAAGCCAGTTCGAGGACCTTCTGACGGCCTCCCATCAGCTCCGCATAGACTTCCGCCAGGATTTCCGCGTCGAGAAGAGCCCCGTGTTTGGTGCGGCGACTATTGTCGATCTTGTAGCGGGCGCAGAGGGCATCAAGGCTGTTGGAGGCGCCCGGGTGCTTTCTGCGGGCGATTGAGAGCGTATCAACCACGCGATCCATGCCGATTGGCGCCACCCCGCAGCGCGACAATTCGGCGTTGATGAATTTCATATCGAATTCGGCATTGTGGATTACGAGGCGCGCATCGCCCAGGAACGCCAGAAACTCGTTTGCGATCTGCGCGAACTTCGGCTTCCCGGTCAGGAATTCACGTGACAGACCGTGGACCCGGAACGCGTCTTCCGGGACGTCGCGTTCGGGATCGAGATACACGTGAAAGGTCTGCCCGGTCAGAACCGAGTTAAGGACCTCGACGCAGCCAATTTCGACAATCCGATCGCCAAATGCCGGATCAAGACCGGTTGTCTCGGTGTCGAGGATCAGTTCGCGGACATTCATTTGAGCATCTCTTCCGTCATTCTAGCGTGACAGGGCTCGCATCAATCCGGCCACCTGCCGCTGCGCGGCTTCATAACCAAAGGATGTGTCGATCAACCAGTGCGCCTTCCGGCGCTTCTCCGAATCTGGCGTTTGTCTGGAAAGTATCGCGTGGAATTTCTCGTTGGTCATGCCTGGCCGCGCCATCACGCGTTCTTTTTGCACAGAAGATGAAGCCGTCACGACAACAATAATGTCGACGAGGCGATCAGCGCCCGTCTCAAACAAAAGTGGGATGTCGGCTATCGCAAACTGGCACCCGGCGTTTCGCGCATTCTGCAAGAACGTTTCACGATGCATTGACACCAGCGGATGGACGATGCCCTCCAGTCTTCTGAGCGCAGCTGGATCAGAGAGAACTGCTTTCGCCAAGATTTGACGATCCACAACGTTATTGACAATGGCGCCAGGGAATTCCGTTGCGATCGGCGCCACCGCTGAAGTCGCGTAGAGTTCATGCACGGCGGCATCCGAGTCATGAACTGGCGCTCCAGCCCGGCGAAACATTTCGGCCGTCGTGGTCTTGCCCATTCCGATGGATCCCGTCAGCCCGACGACCAGCAAAATCTTTGCTCCTTCACGTGAGCAACAAGCACTCTTCACGCAAGTAGGCGAGCACATCGCCCAAGGGTAAGCCAAGAATTGTGAACCAATCTCCTTGAATTTCTTCAAAGAGGTGCACGCCAAGACCCTCCACTTGGTAACAGCCGACGCTTTCCAGAACCGACTCACCGCAAGCGGCCACATACGCTTTGATAAAGGGCGAAGTAAGATGTCGCATGGTCATTCGCGCCGAACTCATGCCCGCCGACACCGCTCGGCCGTTGCGGGCGAAGCAATACGCTGAATGCAACGTATGCATGCCGCCTGACAACAACCGCAGCCGGGTTTCGGCTTCTGCAAGACTGCCGGGCTTGGCAAGGATCGCGCCTTCGAATTCGAGCGTCTGATCCGATCCGAGAATGAGGCGATCTGGAAACCGGAGCGACACGGATACCGCTTTTGCTTCCGCGAGGAGTGCGGCTAACCCACCTGCTTCCAGTCCGGCGCCGCGGCGTTTCTCCACTTCTCTTTCGTCGATGTGCGCGGGGTGGACCTCGAGAGGAACCCCTGCAGCTCGAAGAATTTGACGACGCGCGTTGCTCGCCGATGCGAGGATCAGGTTCCGATCATCCAGCCAGAGTTTCGGCATATTCTGCTTTTCCCGACGTCATCCCTGGGCGATGAACTTCAGACGATGTTCTTTCAGAAGATCGATAATCGCCGCCGCGGTCTCCTCGATGGATCGGCGCGTAACGTCAATCGACGGCCAGCCATGTTGCTGAAAAAGGCGGCGCGAACCGGCAATTTCTTCGGCGACCGACATGCGGTCGACGTAAGCGCTCTCCGGATCTGCGTTAAGGGTCAACAACCGGTTCTGCCGTATCTGGACGATGCGTTCCGGTGAGGCGATGAGCCCTACAATCAAGGGCTTGCGGGCGGCGTGAACTTCCGGCGGGATCGGGACGCCCGGAACGAGCGGTATGTTCGCTGTCTTGATGCCCCGGTTCGCAAGATAGATGCTGGTGGGCGTCTTGGAGGTGCGACTGACCCCGAGAAGCACCACATCGGCTTGATCCAGATTATCAGGCAACTGCCCGTCATCGTGCATCATGGTGAAGTTCAAAGCGTCGATACGCTTGAAATACTCGGCATTGAGCATGTGTTGCGCGCCCGGGCGGGACGTCGACACGGCCCCAAGATAGGACTGGAAGAGGCCAAAAATCGGCTGAAGAACCGACAGGTAAGGGCTCCCGGTTTCCGCGCAAGCCCGCTCGAGTTCGTTGGCAAGTTCCTTGTCAACGAGGGTGTAGAGGACAACGCCGGGCGCCGCCGCAATCTCGGCGATCGCGCGGTCAAGCTGCGTGCGGTTTCGGACGAGCGGATAAACGTGCTCGATTGACGCAACGCCCTGAAACTGCGCCGTTACAGCCCGGCTGACCGCTATCAATGTTTCGCCCGTCGCGTCGGAAACCAGATGAAGGTGAAAATAGTTGCGGTTCAAGTCGGGCCTCGTTTTCGCATTCTGCTGGACCCTTGTGGAAAGCGGTGGACAAATGCTGCCTCACACCGGGAAGGCTGAACTGTTGCCCGAAAGTCGGATTTCCATCAACAGTTCCAGAAGCAGTGGGCAAGACCAGGATCGGGTCCCTGTATACGGTTTATTAAAGTTAATGAAGCGTTAATTCACCGGCTTCGCTTATGCGAACATATTGTTTTTCTTATATTTTCTGAAATCTCCAGAGGCTGTGGGCTTTATCGACCGAAAGATTAATAAACTGCGAACCTGTGGACGAACCCTTGGCTTCGATGCATGAGTCTTATGGGTCGTACAGGAGTCTAAGAATAAGATTCTTTAAAAGATTCCTTTATTGAATGCAGCGACGGGCACGAGAGCGGCTAGGGCACCGAATGTTTCTTTGGATCAAAGCGTTACACGTGCTTGCCATAATCTCATGGATGGCGGGACTTCTCTACCTGCCCCGGCTTTTCGTCTACCATTCCAAAGCCACGGCGGGCTCGGTTCAGAGCGAAACTTTCAAGGTGATGGAGCGACGTCTCTTCAGGGCGATCATGACCCCTGCCATGATTGTCGCATGGCTCAGTGGCGGAATGCTCGTTTGGCTTGGGGGATTCATTTGGGACGGCTGGCTTCATGCCAAGGTCGCCCTGGTCGCCGCCCTGACCGCATCTCATCTGCACATGGGTCGCCTGAGGCAGAGTTTCGCGGAGGACTCAAACGAGAAATCTGAGCGGTATTTCCGAATTCTCAACGAGATCCCTACGCTCCTCATGATCGGGATTGTCGTTTTCGTCATCGTCAAGCCCTGGTAGTCGTTTTCCGGCGTCCATCCTTGTCAGCGCTGCGGAATCGTCCTATCAAGAGCCCCTCTCCCCCGGGAGCCGAATTCCTGTTGAGCTGTCACGTTTGTGCGGCCTGGATCGGCGATCGCCAGATGGCGTCATCATTCCATACGACCTCGGACTGACAATTTTTGTCGCCGGGCCCACCAAGGACCTCCCCCATGCGGGAAATCAAGCTTCATGAACTGAAAGAGAAGTCGCCGACCGAGCTCTTGAGCTTTGCCGAAGAGCATGAGGTCGAGAACGCCTCGATCATGCGCAAACAGGAGTTGATGTTCGCAATCCTGAAGCAGCTGGCGAGCAAAGACATTGAAATCATCGGCGAGGGCGTGGTCGAGGTCCTTCAGGACGGTTTTGGGTTCTTGCGCTCTTCGGATGCGAACTATCTTGCCGGCCCGGATGATATCTACATCTCGCCGTCGCAAATACGACGGTTCGGCTTGCGTACTGGAGATACTGTCGAAGGCCTGATTCGCAGTCCCAAGGAAGGCGAGAGGTACTTTGCACTTCTCAAGGTCAACACGATCAACTTCGAGGATCCGGAGAAAGCCCGTCACAAAGTCCATTTCGACAACCTGACTCCGCTCTATCCAGACGAGCGTATCAAGCTCGAGATCGAAGATCCGACGCGAAAGGATTTGTCCTCGCGCGTTATCGACATCGTTTCCCCAATCGGGAAGGGCCAGCGTGCGTTGATTGTCGCGCCTCCAAGAACCGGCAAGACGGTTCTGTTGCAGAACATCGCTCAATCGATCACGACAAATCACCCGGAATGCTATCTGATCGTTCTTCTCATCGACGAGCGTCCGGAAGAAGTCACCGACATGCAGCGATCGGTGAAGGGCGAAGTTGTCTCGTCAACGTTCGACGAACCCGCTGTCCGCCACGTGCAAGTCGCGGAGATGGTTATCGAGAAGGCGAAACGTCTCGTTGAACACGGCCGCGACGTGGTGATCTTGCTGGATTCGATCACTCGTCTCGGGCGAGCCTACAATACGGTCGTGCCATCGTCCGGAAAGGTGCTGACAGGCGGTGTCGATGCGAACGCGCTTCAACGTCCGAAGCGTTTTTTCGGAGCCGCTCGAAACATCGAAGAGGGCGGGTCTCTAACCATTATTGCAACTGCTCTGATCGATACCGGTTCGCGGATGGACGAGGTCATCTTCGAAGAGTTCAAGGGCACCGGAAACAGCGAAATCATCCTTGATCGCAAGGTGGCTGACAAACGGGTATTTCCGGCAATCGACATCACGCGTTCCGGCACTCGCAAGGAGGAATTGCTTGTGCCTGGCGATATCTTGAAGAAGATGTATGTGCTGAGGCGCATTCTGAATCCGATGGGCACAGTTGACGCCATCGAGTTCCTGCTTGGAAAGTTGCGTGAGACGCCAAAGGGCAACTCGAGCTTTTTCGATTCAATGAACACCTGACGCGGCTAGATCGCGGTTCGCGCGACAAGCGCGGACCGCAAACGGCAGTCCCCATGTCATGCCCGATACCATCTATGCGCTTTCCAGCGGAGTTGGCCGTGCTGGCATAGCGGTTATCCGGATCTCGGGGCCCAGCGCCGCGAGTATCGCGCGGCTCATGGCCAATAGAGAACTGGTCGCCAGAAAAGCCGCGCTTGTTGACATCCGTCATCCCGTAAGCGCGGATCCTATCGACAGGGCGTTGGCGCTCTGGTTTCCCGGCCCAAACAGTTTCACGGGAGAGGACGTGCTCGAGCTTCACGTCCATGGGGGACGAGCTGTCGTCGCAGCGACTCTCGACTCGCTTGCAACCGTGGAAGGCGTTCGCGTTGCCGAACCAGGCGAATTCACGCGCCGGGCTTTCGCCAACGGTAGACTTGACCTGTCGTCTGTTGAAGGTCTCGCGGATTTGATATCCGCCGATACCGAGTTGCAGCGGCGGCAAGCGTTCAATCAATTCTCGGGGGCTCTTGGCAAAAGAGCCGCGGAATGGCGGCGAAAGCTTATTGATGCGCGCGCTCTGATTGAGGCATGTCTCGATTTTCCTGACGAAGCAGAAATCCCCGCCGATCTGACTGACTCAATTCGCGGCGACCTCAAGGAGCTGGCTGGGTCGTTTGAAGCCGCACTCAAAGGGCGAGAGCGGGCTGAGATCATCCGCGACGGGGGGGTCGTCTTGATTGCTGGGCCGCCAAATTCTGGAAAGTCTACGTTGTTAAACCGCATCGCCGAACGTGACGTGGCGATAATCTCAGATATTCCAGGAACGACGCGTGATCTTATTGAAATAACGATAGATATTCGTGGATTACCGGTGACGTTCATTGACAGCGCCGGCATACGTGAAACCCAGGATCCAGTCGAATCGGAGGGAATTGCGCGGACACGTGCCCGCGCGGCGCAAGCTCACGCGGTGATTTGGCTGGAAGCGCCGCCGGATGTTTCTAATGCGTCCTCGATCGTTCATCCTGTACTGGTCCGCGTCGCTTCGAAGTGTGATATCTCGCCTGCGATGCCGGGGAGAATGTCGATCTCGGCCAAGACAGGCGCTGGGGTTCTGGAGCTTTTGGATCATGTCTGTGATTTGATCTTCCCGAACCTGAATCGCGCGGAATCGTCCTTGTTGTCGACGCAGCGGCAGTTCGATTGCGTTCAATCCGGCTTGACCAGCGTATCCCAGGCATCGGCGCACATGTCGCAGCAGGAGCTTGAATTGGCCGCAGAAGAATTGCGGCTAGCGTCGCAACGCCTGGAGGAATTGACAGGCGTGATTTCCAACGATGCTCTCCTTGATGAGGTTTTTGGTCGGTTTTGTCTTGGAAAGTAGTTTCACGTGAAACAATCAAACCGATTCGGCGGCGATACCAAATGGAGACGTGCCGGTGAGACGCTATTTCGACGTGCTGGTGATAGGGGGCGGACATGCTGGCTGTGAAGCTGCTGCTGGTGCAGCTCGCATGGGCGCTCGGACCGCATTATTAACCCATAGTTTCGAGACGATTGGGGTCATGTCGTGCAATCCGGCTATCGGCGGATTGGGCAAAGGGCATCTGGTACGCGAGGTCGATGCCCTCGATGGCTTGATTGGAAGGGTTGCGGACGAGGCTGGCATACAGTTCAGGCTACTCAACCGATCAAAGGGGCCGGCGGTTCGGGGGCCGCGAGCTCAGGCCGATCGCGGCCTATACCGATCAGCGATGCAATCTGCCATCCGGTCTATTCCCCTCCTTGAAGTGCTCGAGGGGGAGGCGGCGCAAATCGTCGTCGAGAATGGTCGCGTGGCCGCGGTTGGCACGGCCGCGGGAGAACTCATCCACGTCGGCGCGCTCGTTATTTGCACCGGCACGTTCCTCAGGGGCGTCATGCATATCGGTAGGGACCAAAGTGCCGGGGGACGAGTAGGCGACCCAGCAAGTATTGCCCTTGCCCAATCGTTTTTGGCACAAGGCTTTGCCTTGAGGCGGCTGAAGACCGGAACACCCGCTCGTCTTGATGGCAGAACGATCGACTATTCCAAGCTGATTCGTCAGCCCGGCGATTCGTCTCCGGAACCATTTTCCTTTCTCACGGCGAAGATCCTCCAAAACCAAGTCGATTGTCATATTACCACGACCGTTCCCGAGACCCACCGGATCATTCGCGAGAATCTGGAACTGTCGGCGATGTTCTCTGGCGCGATCACCGGGCGAGGGCCGCGGTACTGCCCATCGATCGAAGACAAGGTTACACGGTTCGCTGACCGTGAGGGGCACCAGATATTCCTCGAACCCGAGGGGCGCGACGATCCAACCGTATACCCGAACGGGATATCGACCTCGCTGCCTGCGGATGTCCAGACCGTATTCATTCGAACGATACCTGGTCTCGAAAACGTGCGTATTTTGCGACCCGGGTATGCCATTGAATATGATTATGTTGATCCGCAGGAGTTGACCCTCGGACTACAGACAAAGCGCGTAAATGGGCTCTTTTTGGCGGGACAAGTCAACGGGACCACCGGCTATGAAGAAGCTGCCGCGCAGGGCGTTCTCGCCGGCATCAACGCGGCGCGCGCTGTGGCCGGTAAACCTGAGGTAACGCTAAACCGTGACAAGAGCTACATTGGCGTCATGATCGATGACCTCGTGACCCGGGGTATCACGGAGCCGTACCGGATGTTTACGTCACGGGCCGAGTACCGGTTAAGCCTGAGGGCGGATAACGCAGACCAGCGTCTGACCGGATTGGGCATTGATCTCGGTTGCGTCGGAAGCGAGCGGGCGCATGCATTCAGATCCAAGATGAACGCAATAACCGCGGCCCGAAAGCAGCTTGAATCCGAATCCTATACGCCGCAAGAGTATGCACGACGCGGAATCATGGTTAATCAAGACGGCGTCCAGCGCAGCTTGTTCGAAGTTCTTTCCCGTCCGGACATCTCGTTCGACCGATTGGCGGAGGCCTTTCCCACATTGCGCCTAGTTCCGAGTTCCGTACGCGACCCGGTTTCGAACGACGCCCGATACGATGTCTACCTGAAGAGACAAGCTGCCGAAATTGCAAGTCTGAGGTCCGCCGAAGAGCAGTCTATTCCGCCGGACTTCGATTATTTCTTGCTGCCGGGGCTTTCCAGCGAGTTGAAGCAACGGCTGACCATGGTCAAGCCAAGGACGCTTGCGCATGCCTCAAGGGTTGAGGGCGTTACGCCAGTTGCAGTCACGCTTATAGCCGCGGCGCTGCGCGATAGCCGATTCGGCCCCAGAACAAAAGACGTTGCCTAGTGTCGCCTACTGACCCCGATCCACTTGGGCCGTTCGATGTTTCACGTGAAACGAGGCAGTTGCTTCACACGTATGAGGCGCTGCTTAGAAGGTGGCAGGGCGTCAAAAACCTTGTTGCGCCGACTACCTTAGCAGTCGTTTGGGAGCGACATTTCCGCGACAGTCTCCAGCTCAAGGCAATTTGTCCAGAGGCTAAGACCTGGGTCGATATCGGAGCCGGGGCAGGGTTCCCGGGGATGGTTATCGCGATTGCGTCAAGAAACGAGCCCGGATCCTTGGTCCTGCTGATCGAATCGGATAATCGCAAATGTGCTTTCCTTCGAGAAGTGGCTCGTGCAACGGGCGCTCCCGCAAAGGTCGTTCATGACCGCGCCGAAAATATCGTTGCGTTGCTCCCGGTGGTTGATGTTGTTACAGCGCGAGCTGTCGCGCCGCTCGACAAACTTGTGGAAATTGCAATGCCGCTCCTCGAAAACGGAGCTACTGGACTGTTTCCGAAAGGGCGGGAGTTTCGCGCGGAATTGACGCGACTCAGTCTGCCATCTACCTTCTCCGTCGATGCCGTTCCCAGCCAGACAGAGGAGGGAGCTGCAATCATTGTTATCCGCGGACCCCATGCGCGGGCTTGAACCTTGTCATAGATGGACGTCCCGATGCGTGTAATTGTCCTTGCCAATCAGAAGGGCGGCGTCGGGAAAACCACAACCGCAATCAACCTCGGGACGGCGCTCGCGGCAATTGGCGAAAAAGTGCTGATTGTCGACCTGGATCCGCAAGGTAACGCATCCACTGGCCTTGGAATCGACCGCAGAAGCCGGATCTCGTCCACGTATGATGTCATGGTGGGTGAGAAATCCCTTCTTTCCGTGGCGCAGCCGACAGCTGTTCCCCGCCTTTTTGTGGCTCCATCCACACTCGACCTCTTGGGTGTGGAGCTGGAGATCGCCGGTGACAGCGATCGGACCTTCAAGATCAGAAAGGCGATCCAGGAGCTGTCTAAGCAATCATCCGACGATGAAGACCCCTTCAGCTACATTTTGCTGGACTGCCCGCCGTCGTTGAACCTGCTTACCATCAACGCGCTCGCGGCGTCCGACAGCGTTCTGGTTCCGCTCCAGTGCGAGTTCTTTGCGCTCGAAGGCTTGTCTCAACTATTATCCACCATCGAGCAGGTGCGGAAGACCCTTAATCCGACGCTGGCGATCCATGGGGTGGTCCTGACTATGTACGATCCCCGAAACAACCTGGCGACACAGGTTGCGGCCGATGTCAGGCAGTTCATGGGTGACAAGGTGTACGACACAATCATCCCGCGAAACGTGCGGGTGTCGGAAGCGCCGTCCCACGGGAAACCAGTTCTTTTGTACGATCTGAAATGCGCGGGAAGTCAGGCCTATCTGAAGCTCGCATCCGAAGTCATCCAGCGTGAGCGGCGCCTTAAGGCAGCTTGATTCGCAATCGTAACGAGCATCACATGGCAGAAGAAAATCGCCCGCGGCTCGGGCGCGGACTGGCGGCGCTGCTGGGAGATGCGGCCGTTGCGCCACCAGCTCCTGAAGTCTCTCGCGGGGCGCGAAAGGCGCCGATAGAGTATCTTAGGCCGAACAGTCGAAATCCTCGCCGGACGTTCGACGAGGAACAGCTTGAGAGCCTCGCGGCTTCAGTGCGTGAGAAGGGCGTTATCCAGCCAATTCTGGTACGCCCGGTCCCGAACACCTCAAACAGCTACGAGATTATCGCTGGTGAGCGCCGCTGGCGCGCAGCGCAGCGGGCCGGGCTTCATGACGTCCCCATCATCGTCATCGAGGCAAGCGATCGGGAAACCCTCGAGCTAGCCATCATTGAGAACGTACAGCGCGCGGACCTGAATCCGATCGACGAAGCCTTGGGTTACGAGCAACTGATCAATCAGTTTCAATACACGCAGGCCGATCTTGCGCGTGTCATCGGGAAGAGCCGCAGCCATGTGGCCAACACACTACGCCTGCTTAATCTGCCTGAAAATGCGCGGAAGCTCGTGACGGACGGCGCTCTGAGCGCAGGCCACGCTCGCGCCTTGCTCGCGCTTCCAGATCCGGAAGCGACGGCGCGGCGCGCCATCGCCGAAGGGCTCACCGTGCGCGATCTCGAGAAAATGGCGCAGGAGACTTCCTCGCCCGGCCAAGCCCGCCCTGTGCGCTCCAGGTCAGCGGACAAGGATCCCAATATCCGCGCTCTCGAGCGGGACCTTTCGGATGAGCTGGGCCTTGCAGTCACGATAGAGTCCCAAGGCGAGTCAGGGCGCCTGTCCGTGACGTTCAAGACGCTGGAACAGCTCGATCTTATTTTGAACCGGCTGCGAAACTAGGCGGCTCGGCGGGATCCTCGCACAATCCACCAAAGGCCCCTGATGGCCAGTCGTTCGGCGCCTCGCGGGTCGCGGCGCGCCGAAGCGGCGGCGGCGGCGAGTTCGTTTGCAATTTGCAGAAGGCGTGCGGAATTCCATCCGCGCAGTTGGCTCTGCATCTGCGTCTTCTTCTGTCCGAAGTAGTTTCTCGGCAAACGTTCGCTGACGCTGTCGATAGAAGCTCCCTTCTCGATTTCGATTCGGAGCCGGTGCAAAAGCAGGACGTGGCGCAGAATGAACCCGATGAATACACCTGCATCCAGATGAGCCAGGGTTTTGTACCCAGCTTCCGTCGCAGCCCGATAATCGCCCGTGAACGCAAGAAAGATCGCTTCATCGAGGTTCAGAGACGCTGCGTCCGCGATGATCGCTTCGACTTGCGGCTCCCCCACTGATTTTTGGCCATGCATGTAGAGGAGGAGTTTTTCGATCTCGGATCTCGTGACAAGCCGGTCCGCGCCAAGGTGCCCAGCCAGAAGTTCTCTGGCGCCGGGCGTAATCGTCAGGCCCGAACGCTTCATCTCCTCGTCGATGATCTGCTCAATTTGCCGTGTTGTGTCAGGATAACATTCGACAGCAGCGCCTTGTGGGTAGCGCGAAACCAGCCGACGCAGTGGAGCGTCCGCCTTGAGATCGCCGGCGGTGATCACGATCGTGCAATCGCTCGGCGGATCCTCCAGAAGAGACTCCACCGCTTGCGAGAAATTCCTTGCGCCAGCGTCGATGTGGACGCAACGGCTTCCGCCGAACAATCCGATTGTGTTGGCTTCGTCCAGGAGCTTGCCGGGATCAGCTGCAAGTGCGTCGCCATCAATGCGCAGCAGTTGAAAAGGATCGTGCTGATCGGATACCGATCCGCGAATGATCGATTGCGCCCGCTCGGACACGAGCCCTGCGTCAGGGCCACAAAACAGATAAAGCCAGATATTGGGTGATCGACCTCGCGAAAAACGATCGGCCTCGTGGTTCTTGATCGCAACCACGTCGGCTCACGTCCGGCGCAGATCAATTGCGAGGCGCGTTTGGATCTGTTCTGCGAGACTGCGCGCAGCGCGAATCTCTGCATCTCGCGCCGCACGAAGGTTCGCAAACCGCTGGCTCGATCGATCGTAGCTTGCAGTCACGAATGCGACGCCTGACGCGACTGCGGGACCGCCAGCGACGGGCAGCAGACGATAGTCCGCATCCACGAGCAGCATTCCGGACGTTGCGCGGCCGCTGACCGTGTCGACCAGTGGGGCCTGCACCCGCTGCCGAACGTTGACAACAAGCCGATACTTCGGCGCAACCGGTTCTCCCGTCCCATTCAGGGCAAAAATCAGGTCATTGCCGAGGTAGTGACCGATACGGTCTGGAATTGGCTCGACCTTTATCCCGCGCAAGTCCTGCACGAGCGCCTGGCCCGCAGAGCCTCCGTACATGGGCTGGAAGCAACCCGCCAAAGGACTTGCCAGAAGGGTAGAGATAGCGAGGGCCCGGACGGCGCTTCTGAAGTCAGCCGACAACATTCACGATTCTCTGGGGGACGACGATGACCTTGCGAACCATACGCCCTTCGAGCGCCTTTTGCACGGCTTCCAGCTTCAGCGCCTCTTCTTCGAGAACTTTGGCGTCCGCTTCGCGCGGCACGACCAGCTCCGCCCGCTTCTTGCCGTTGACCTGAACCGGGATCGTGATTTCGTCCTCGCGAGCGAGCGACAGCTCCACCGCTGGCCATGACGCGTTGGACAAGAGATCATCGTGGCCAAGTCTGCGCCAGCACTCCTCCGCGAGATGCGGCATCATCGGTGCGAAAGCGCAAACGAGAAACTCCCCCGCTTCGCGATAGGCCGCGGCTACGTCCGGTGACACGACTTCCATGTCGATAGCTCCCACGGCCGCAGAGAGGGCGTTGGCCAACTTACGGATTTCGGCGATCGCGGTGTTGAAGCGCAACCGTTCTATATGATCCTGAATTCGGCCAAGGTGACGGTGCGCAATCTTTCGGACATCGATGGCGGCTGGTTCGGAAACGTTTGCCGGAGAGGCGCCCGCGGGAGCCGAAATCCGCTCGATCTCTCCGACCAGACGCCAAAGCTGCTGAACGAAGCGGGCCGCGCCCTGCACGCCTTCCTCACTCCAGATCACGTCGCGATCAGGCGGGGAGTCGGACAACATGAACAGACGAGCCGTGTCGGCGCCGTAATCTCCGATGATGTCATCGGGGTCGACGGTATTCCGCTTCGACTTCGACATCTTCTCGACGGAGCCGATCTCAACCGGCCGGCCGTCGCTTCTGGCTTTCGCCCGTCTGCCGGAGGCGGTCGCTTCGATCGTAACTTCGGCGGGCGTCAACCAGGCGCCGGAGCCGTCCCGATAAGTCTCATGGACGACCATGCCCTGCGTAAAAAGGCCACTAAATGGCTCGGAAACGCCGACATGCCCGGTGGCTTTCATGGCCCGGGTGAAAAACCGCGAATAAAGCAGGTGCAATATCGCGTGTTCGATTCCGCCAATATACTGGTCAACGGGCAGCCATTCGTCCGCCGCCTCGCGAGTCGTCGGCTTGGTTTTGTTGAACGGATCCGTGAACCTCGCGAAATACCAGGACGAATCGACGAAAGTGTCCATTGTGTCCGTCTCGCGCCGTGCGGGCTTTCCACAAGCCGGACAGGCGGCGTTCTTCCAGGTTGGATGCCGTTCAAGAGGATTTCCCGGACGGTCGAATGTCACGTCCTCGGGAAGAACCACGGGAAGATCGCTTTCGGGAACGGGAACCGCGCCGCACGCGTCGCAATGGATGATGGGAATCGGACAGCCCCAGTAACGCTGGCGCGAAACGCCCCAGTCGCGGAGCTTGAAATTGACGCGTCGTTCGGCCTGCGGCCGCCCGGCGATCTGTGTTGCCTCTAGGCGCGTGGCGACCTGCTCTTGAGCCTCCTTGACCGAAAGCCCATCAAGAAAACGCGAATTGATCAGGCTTCCGTCGCCATCATAGGCAACATCGGTAATCACGAAAGTCACCGGATCCTGAGCGGGCGGGCAGACCACGGGCGTAACGCCGAGCGAATAGGCGTTGGAGAAATCAAGGTCACGCTGGTCATGGGCCGGGCAACCGAAAATCGCGCCCGTGCCGTACTCCATGAGAACAAAATTGGCGACGAAAACAGGCAGCTTCCACTCCGGGTCGAACGGATGCCGGACACGCAACCCGGTGTCGAAGCCTTTCTTTTCGGCTGTTTCCAGAGCCGCCGCCGAGGTGCCTGTGCGCCGGCATTCATTGATGAACTCCTGCAACTCGGCGTTATTCTCGGCTGCTTTACGCGCCACGGGGTGGTCAGCCGCGACAGCCAGGAATTTAGCGCCGAACAATGTATCCGGTCTGGTCGTGTAGACCTCCAGTGTTTCAGTTGGAGCCGGCGCCGGACTATCCATCTCAAAGCGAACAAGCAGACCCTCGGAACGGCCGATCCAGTTCTGCTGCATCAACCGGACTTTTTCCGGCCATTTATCCAGCGTTCCCAATGCGTCGAGCAGTTCCTGGGAGTAATCGGTGATCTTCAGGAACCATTGGGTCAGCTCTCGTTGCTCCACGAGCGCGCCGGATCGCCAGCCACGTCCGTCAATGACCTGCTCGTTCGCGAGAACGGTATGGTCAACCGGATCCCAATTCACCTTCGCTTTCTTCCGGTCGACAAGCCCTGCCTTCAAGAAGTCCAGGAACATTTTCTGCTGGTGCTTGTAGTAGGACGGGTCGCAGGTCGCGATCTCGCGCGACCAATCGAGCGACAGGCCCATAGACTTGAGCTGCGCGCGCATCGTCGCGATATTCTGGTAGGTCCAGGTTGCGGGATGCGTTTTGTTCTGCATCGCAGCGTTCTCGGCCGGCATGCCGAACGCATCCCAGCCCATCGGATGCAGGACATTCATGCCTCTTGCGCGCTTATAACGCGCGACGACATCGCCCATCGCGTAATTGCGGACGTGCCCCATATGGATGCGCCCGGACGGATACGGAAACATTTCCAGGACGTAGTACTTCGGGCGCGGATCGTTGTTGTCTGCCCGGAAGATCTGACGTTCCTCCCAGATCTTTTGCCACTTGGGTTCCGCTTCGCGCGGGTTGTAACGATCCGAAAACATCGTATCTCTGGCGGCCAGTTGTGGATGAGCAATTCCTGCGCAATGAGCATTATTCACGGATGGGGTCAACGGGCTTGCCGGGACCGCCACCTGATCTGACAATCAAGGTAAAAAGATATGCAGAATCAGGATCTTATGATTCCAGGCCCCGCCGCTTGCGGATCTGAGTCAATTCTCGACCGGTTCGCGAAGGTCCGGCACGAGGTTTCACGGGCCGCGCTGGCGAGCGGGCGCGGCGCAGCCGAGGTGACGCTGGTGGTCGCCTCGAAGACGCAGGGGGAAAAAGAATTGCGGCCTCTGCTGGCCGCAGGTCATCGGGTGTTCGGGGAGAATCGCGTTCAGGAAGCTATCGCCAAATGGCCGCCGTTGCGCGCCGAGTTCCCTGATCTCGAGCTCCGCCTCATTGGCCCGCTTCAATCCAACAAGGCAAGGGAGGCGGTGGCCTTTTTCGACGTCATCGAGACTATTGACCGGCCACGGCTCGCCAAGGCCATTGCCGACGAAATCGGCCGCCAGGGCAAAGCGCCAAGGCTCTATATTGAGGTTAACACCGGCGACGAGCCGCAGAAGGCTGGCATCAGTCCCCGCGATGCTGATTCCTTCATTCGGCAGTGCCGGGAAGAGTACGGCCTGGTCATTTCGGGGCTGATGTGCGTCCCACCTGTCGGCGAGCAGGCGTCCCCCCATTTCGCGCTGCTCGGGCAAATAGCCAAGCGGAACGGACTTGCCGACCTTTCGATGGGTATGACAGCCGACTATCCGCTCGCGATCCAGCTTGGAGCCACGCATGTGCGGATCGGGACCGCGATTTTCGGGGTGCGAACCGGCTAATCAGGCCACGATCACGCGAACACGTTTTGACAGCCGTGGCAGGAGGCGGCGCATGTCGGCCGGCGCGAAGGCGATACAGCCGGCGGTGGGACCGCCATCCGACCTTCGCAAGTGAACAAAAATCGCGCTACCGGCCCCTAGCTGTCGCGGTTTCATGTTGTGGCTGGTCGTCAGTACGACGTCGTAAACATTGTCCTCCAGCGCCATTCGCTCGCAGCGCACGCGGGTTGGAAGCCTGACCGGCCGATTATAAAGATAGCTTCCGGGATCGTCGCACCATCCATCGTCGGACCTGGTGCGACGCATGGAAATGGAGGCGCGCCGCCGCTTCCACCGGTCGGCGCGAAAATAGCCCCCAAGGATAACCATCTCACCGCGCGGCGTGGCGCCATCGCCCTCTCTTTTCCTGACGGTGATTCCGCTCCGTCCCAATGAACACGAGAGGCGCATATTCCCGACCATTGCGAACCCAGCGCTTGGCCGAAGGCCGGGGAAGCATCGGGAAACCCGGATGATAGTGATCAGTTGGCTCATCACACTTCCGTGGCCCGCGGCAGGTTGACTGTACGGGCACTGGCTGGCCGCGCCGGCATGTTGTAATTCCTTGTTTCACCGAGCGCGAGACGGACCGGCGCCCCCGTGGCGTCTTCCTTACTTCGCAGAGATGTGAACGGATTGAACCGGATGCCGCAAGTCAGAAAGATTCTGATCGCCGACGATGATGACGAGTTGCGTTCGACGCTGGCCGAACAACTCGACCTCTCCGAAGAGTTTCGGACGCTTCAGGCTGGAAGCGGGGAGGAAGCGATCGCCGCAGTCCGCGAGCAGGCGCCCGATCTTGTCATCATGGATGTTGGCCTCCCGGACATGGACGGCCGGGAGGCTGTTCAGCACTTGCGCAATGAGGGCTTCAAGAATCCGATCATCATTCTGACGGGGCACGCCAGTGACGAGGACGCTGTGACCGGTCTCGACTCGGGCGCCAACGATTATGTGTTGAAGCCTTTCCGTTTCGCGGTGCTGCTCGCTCGCATCAGGGCGCATCTCCGCCAGCACGAGGCGAGCGACGACGCCGTCTTTCAGATCGGTTCATATATCTTCAAGCCGAGCTCCAAGCATCTGGTAAACGAAAAGGGCGGAAAGCTTCGGCTGACGGAAAAGGAAACCGCGATTCTCAAGTTCCTGTATCGCGCCAACTCCAGTGTGGTCACGCGCGATGTATTGTTGCGGGAGGTGTGGGGCTACAACGCGAACGTCACGACGCATACGCTTGAAACCCACATTTATCGCCTGCGGCAGAAGATCGAAAGGGATCCGGCAAACGCGAAACTGCTCGTGACCGATGCGGGTGGATACAAGCTGCTTCCATAGAAACGATCTTGTCAGACGAGATCGACAATGACCGGCACGTGATCGGATGGCTTGTCCCACGCGCGCGCATCCTTGCGGATTCGCATCGCTGATATAGAGGGCGCGAATTTCCGGCAGAGCCAAACATGGTCGAGCCGGCGCCCCTTGTCTGCGACTTGCCAGTTTGGCGACCGATAGCTCCACCACGTGTATAGTTTTTCCGGCTCTGGCACCACGGCGCGCATTGAATCGACCCATTCTCCCCGGGTGAGAATCTCGATCAGTCGGCGCGTTTCATCTGGCGTGTGACTCACCACCTTCAGCAACGACTTGTGACTCCAGACGTCGGATTCATATGGTGCGACATTGAGATCGCCGGTGATGATCGAGGGATGGTCCATCGAACCCCATGCCCGGGAGACATCCTTCAGCTCGTCGAGAAAATTGAGCTTGTGACGAAATTTTTCGTTTTGCTCGGGATCGGGAATGTCCCCGCCGGCGGGGACGTAAAGATTGTGAACGATGAACGAACGACCGTCGCTGGCGTTAACGCGAGCGCCAACATGGCGCGCGTCGCCCTTGTTGCAAAACTCTCGGCGTTCGATCGCCTCAAGCGGCAGACGAGAAAGTATTGCGACGCCGTGGTGCCCCTTCTGCGCATTGACCGCGATATGCTTGTAGCCGAGTTTCTTCAGTGCGGAGGATGGGAACTCTGCCTCGCGACACTTGATTTCCTGAAGGCACAGGACGTCAGGCGATTCCTCGCTTAGAAAACGTTCAACGAGCGGGAGGCGAAGCCTCACCGAGTTTATGTTCCATGTCGCAATTCTCAACGCCATTCCAGGCTCCATCGCAGCCGACTGGCGCCATGGAGCGGCGCTGGCTTCAAGTAGGCTTCAGCGTATCAGAAGGTGTCCTGACGCTCGTAGTTGATGCGAAAGAGGGACGGGTCAGGCCTCTCCTGCAGGTTCACATTTGTCAACACGACCTTCGTGTCGCCGCCCTGTGCGTCGTTCACGGCCCAGCGAACGAGCGAGAAGTCGGCCGTCCTGAAGACAAGCGTGATGCGTGATGTGCCGCCAAGCGTCGCGCGATCCTCTATCATGATCGATGTTGTGTCGCCGATGCTCTGAACATCCAGAATCTTCGTGTCCCGGGCGAGATCAATATTACCCTTCAACAGGAATTTCAGCGGCGTCTGGCTGATGAAGTAGACGTCCTGGGTGTTGAGACGCCGATTCCGCACCGCAACGCTCGTGCCGTCCGCGATGATTTCCAGCGGCGAAGGGCGCGCATATTCGAAGCGGAGCTTGCCGGGCTTGTGAAGATACAGCTTGCCGCCGATCGTGCGCCCATCCGCTCCAGTCTGTACGAAGTCGCTGACAAGCGTGTTGACGCTGTTCAGATAGGCGTTCGCGCGCTTGATCGCCGTGGCCGCGTCAGGCGTTGCGACGCGGGCGGGGGGGGCCGCCTTCTGGATCGCGGACTGTGCCGCGCCGGGCTTTTGGCCAAGCTGGAGGGGCGCGCCTTGACCGAGGGCGGTCGCGGGCGTCAGAAGCGCGACGGCGAAAGCCATGTGGACCGGCCTGAACATGGTTGTGATCCTCAATTTGGTCTCTTTAGCTATGCGCTGGTTGTGGCGAAGTTTCGGCAGCAACTGACCCCCTTCAGGGTTCGAATGCGCCCCGGTCAACGCCGCCGCCGACCAGAATTTCCCTCTTCCCGGCATGATTCGCCGGGCCGACAACGCCTTCCTGCTCCATACGCTCGACAAGGGAAGCCGCCTTGTTATAGCCGACCGAGAGGCGGCGCTGAATGTAGCTGGTGGAACACTTCCGGTCCCGAAGCACGATGGCGACCGCGCGGTCGTATAGATCGCCGGATTCCTCGGCGTCCATGCTGCCGGCCGCGAAATCGCGCTCTTCGCCACCTTCAACATCGTCGTCAGCGGTAATCGCTTCCAGATACTCGGGTTGTCCTTGCGTCTTCAGGTGAGCGACGATCTTCTCGACTTCAGTATCCGACACGAACGGGCCGTGGACACGCGAAATGCGGCCGCCTCCGGCCATGTAGAGCATGTCGCCTTGGCCGAGCAGTTGTTCTGCCCCCTGCTCACCGAGGATAGTCCTGCTGTCGATCTTGGACGTGACCTGAAAGGAAATGCGGGTCGGGAAGTTTGCCTTGATCGTTCCGGTGATAACGTCGACTGATGGACGCTGGGTCGCCATGATGAGATGAATGCCGGCGGCGCGGGCCATTTGGGCCAGCCGCTGGATGGCTCCTTCGATGTCCTTGCCGGCGACCATCATCAGGTCCGCCATTTCGTCGACGATCACGACGATGTAGGGGAGCGGAGCGAGGTCCATTTCTTCGCGCTCGTAGATCGCTTCTCCCGTTTCGCGATCGAAGCCGGTCTGAACGGTGCGCTCTATCACCTGGCCTTTGGCCCGGGCCTCCGCGACGCGGGCGTTGAAGCCGTCGATGTTGCGAACGCCGAGCTTCGACATTTTCTTGTAGCGGTCCTCCATTTCGCGGACCGCCCATTTCAAAGCGACAACAGCCTTCTTGGGATCGGTGACCACTGGCGTGAGGAGATGCGGTATGCCGTCGTATACCGACAGTTCGAGCATCTTGGGATCGACCATGATGAGCTTGCACTCATCAGGCCGCAGCCGATACAGCAGCGACAGAATGAATGTGTTGATGGCGACAGATTTGCCGGAACCCGTCGTGCCAGCGACGAGCAGATGCGGCATGCGCGCAAGGTCGACGATAACCGGCTCGCCGCCGATCGTCTTGCCAAGCGCAATGGCGAGTTTGTGCTTTGTTTTCTCGAAATCTTCCGATGCGGACAGTTCACGTAGATAGACCGTCTCGCGCCGCTGGTTTGGCAGTTCGATGCCGATTGCATTGCGGCCCTGAACTACGGCGACGCGCGCAGATATTGCCGACATCGAGCGCGCGATGTCGTCAGCAAGCCCGATCACGCGAGACGATTTGATCCCAGGCGCAGGTTCGAGTTCGTAGAGCGTGACGACCGGGCCGGGTCGCACATTGATGATTTCGCCTTTGACTCCAAAGTCGTCGAGCACGCCTTCCAGAAGGCGCGCATTCTGTTCCAGCGCGTCTGGCGACAGTTTTCCAGCCGCGCTTTTCTTAGGCTCCGTCAGCAGCGCCAGCGGCGGCAGTTCGAACGACGCCTTGTCGAGCATGGAAGGCTGTGCTTCCCGTTCCGCGCGTCGTCCGGGCTTGATTGGCGACGGTGGCGGTGCGACGCGCCGGACATCGGCTTGCTCTTGCCTTCCTTCATAAATGACCGGAACAGGGGTGGGAGCAGCTGCGACACGCGGTTCAGCACGCAAGCCGCGCGGCGGCTCCGTCGTCGCGATTGACGTTTCGTCCCGGTAGTCGACCTCGGTCGCGGCTGGCGGCTTCCCGTAGGCTTTGTGCTCCACACGTTCAGAGACGGCGCGGCGGATGCGCGCCTTCAGGCTCAGGAAGACATGCGCAAGCGCGCCGAGGGAGACCAGAGCGAAGCCTGGCTCTCCAGCGCTGTCTTCCTCTTCGGACGATGGCTTCGCTCGCCTGGCGGGTGGAGCTTCGTCGATATCCGACGTGTCGGAGCCTTCCGTGCGGAAGCTCGCGGCGGCCGAAAGCGAGACAATTGCGCCAAGCCCGAAGGCGGCGGCGCCAATGACAAGGCCAATGACGGAGCCGCCGCCCAGACGGCGCGGAAGCGCCAGGGCCGCATCTCCGACGACGCCGCCAAGACCTGTTGGCAATGGCCAGCGGCCTGTCGCCGGGAAAGCCGAGGCCACCGCAGCCGCGCATACCACGCCGCAAAGAAGAAGGAGCGTGCGTGTCCCTATCCGGTCAAGCTTGTGATGGCTTACGAGGAGCCACGACCAGCATCCAAGCGGAATGAGGAGTATGATCGAGCTTAATCCAAGCATCTGGATCAGCACGTCGGCGACAAGCGCCCCGGGGGCGCCCAGGATATTCCTGACCGATCCGTCGGTTGCATAATTGAGGCTCGGGTCCTGCGCCGACCATGTGGCGAGAGCCAGCCCCAGCGCCATGATGACGGCCGCCAGCAAAAGGCCGATCAACTCCATACCCCGCCTCAGGAGATACTCCTGTGCAGCGTCCGGGATTCGGTCGAAGGTAGAGGATGTTGTCGTGCGCATGTTCTGGATGGAAACCTGAGTTGCCAGAGGCTAATGGCGGCGAGTTAACGCCGGTTTAACCTTGTTGACCGGCCGACGCTTAATCCCGCGCGTTCTTGCGCATCCGGATAATAATCGAAGCAGAATCGGCCATCGGCGCGGCAGCGGCGCCATTCTTGAATGCACATCACGATCTTGGAGATAAACAGATGCGCGCAATCCTCGAACTCTGCGGCGCCCTTCCGGTGGAAGAGGTGCCGAATGGCGAAGTCCTCATGTCCCAAGGCGAGACAACCGGACGTGTTTGCGTCCTTGTCGAGGGTCAGCTCGAGATCTTGCGGGGGGACACCCAGGTCGCGGTTCTCGACGAGCCCGGCTCAATCGTCGGCGAAATGTCGCTCTTGCTCCATGCGCCTCATACCGCCACCGTAAGGGCTATGGGGAACGCCAAGCTGCACATCATTCGAAGCGGCGGAGAGTTTTTCGCCGACAATCCAAACCTGTCGTGGCTGATTGCTCGATTGCTCGCAAACCGTCTCAATGCCGCTACAACTTATCTGGTCGATCTCAAGCGGCAGTTTTCGGGATACGGGAATCACCTTGAGATGGTCGGCGAAATTCTCGAGAGCCTGATGCATCAGCAGGAGCGCGATTTCTCTCCCGGCTCCGACCGGGATCCTGGCCGCGCTTAGCCTTACTCCCGCAGGACGCAACCACCAGCGTTACAAGCGCTCCGCGTTTTCCTGTAACGCATGAAGCCAATCCGGAAGTCGCGACAGCGCCGGAATCGGGCGTTGCAAGGGCGCCAGAAGCTGCACGGATTGCACGCCCATCGCGGACACCCAGACAGCTTCATTCAACTCGGTGTCGAACGCCACATAGGCTGGTGGCGACCCAAACTGATGGCCCGCGTTGAAGCACCACGTCTTATCGACAAGGTCGGCCCATGAACCGTTTGCAACGAAGGGCGATTGATGAATATGTCCCGAGAAAACTATGTCCGGCCGGTACTCTCCAATCCATGATAAAAGATCCCTGTCGCCAAGGGACTGGCGACCCGACCAGCTGATTGCCGCATTGGCGGGCGGAGCATGATGAATCCATATCCATCTATAGCCGTCACGGCATCGCGAATCGGCAGCAAGCTGTAACGACAGATTTTCACGCACGACCGGTCCATCCCACCACGGACAGATAGTGAAAAGAATGTCGTCGATTACGACTGTGTCGCCGTCGCGTCCAATCTCGATGTCACGGATGCTTCCAAGCCAGCGCGCAAACTTCTCGCCCGCTTCCGTTCGAGAATCGAGATCATGATTTCCCGAGCAAACGAAAACGCGGGTCGCTTCGGTAAGCTTCTGCAGGTATTTCTGCACGACAAGCGTTTGAGCACGGAAGTCCACTATCGAGCCAACGTCGAGAAGATCGCCGGCGATAATGACAAGATCGTACTTGGCCGCCTCCTTCAAGAGCCAGTCGAACTGTGGAAGCGAATAATGGATGTCTGCGACAACGAGAAACTTCATGTCAGTCGATCGCTCGCATTCTTGGCGTTTCCGTCCAGGAGCTAATTATTTTTTACTTTAAACGACTTGCCACGATCTATCCATCAAATAACCCGCTGAGTGATCGGCGTCCGGCGCACAAATTATCGGCGCTGGCGCCTAAACGACAGCCTGCGCTGGAAACAGAAACGGCGCCCCTTAGGGCGCCGCCTGATTCGGTTATATGCCGACCCATCAAATCATGTAGGCACGTTCGCCATGTTCCGCGAGATCGAGGCCTTCGCGCTCCTGATCGGGAGCGACACGCAGGCCGATGATCAGATCAACGATCTTGAAGAGGATCGCAGAACCGACACCAGACCAGATCAGCGTGAAGACGACGGCTTTCAGCTGAGCGAAAACCTGCGTTCCCATGTCGTACGCGCCAACAACCAGTTCGCCTGGCTTGGCCTCATAGTCGGGGATTCCGACGCCACCCAGTGACTGACTTACAAAGATGCCGGTGCCGATCGCGCCGACGATGCCGCCGACACAGTGGATGCCGAACACGTCGAGCGAGTCGTCATAGCCGATCTTCGAGCGGGCATAGGCCACGAAGTAGAAGCAGACGACGCCCGCGACCGCACCGATCACGATCGCGCCGAGAGGCCCGACCCAGCCCGCTGCCGGAGTGACTGCCACCAGACCCGCCACGGCGCCCGAAACGAGGCCGAGCATGGAAGGTTTACCCTTCGCGCCCCATTCAACAAACAGCCACGCCAGACCCGCTGCTGCCGGAGCGACGAACGTATTGATGAACGCCAGCGCCGCCGTTCCGTTCGCCTCAAGGTTCGAACCAGCGTTGAAGCCAAACCAGCCGACCCACAGCAGTGACGCGCCGATCATGGTCATCGTCAAAGAGTGCGGCGCCATCATCTCGCGCGGATAACCAATGCGCTTGCCGATGATGATGCAGCCGACCAGACCGGCGATGCCCGCGTTGATGTGGACGACCGTGCCGCCGGCGAAGTCGAGCGCGCCCCACTGGAACAGCAGGCCGGCGTCCGCCTTGACTTCGTCGAGCTTCGCCTGGGCCGCGGCCTTCGACGCTTCGTCAGTCGCCGCGGCAAGGGCCTTCGCCGCGTCGCCGATCGCATCCGGGCCCGCCCAGTACCAGACCATGTGTGCCATCGGGAAGTAGATGATGGTTAGCCAGAGGACAGTGAAAAGCAGAAGCGCGGAGAATTTGATGCGCTCCGCGAATGCGCCGACAATCAGCGCCGGCGTGATGCAGGCAAAGGTCGCCTGGAAAACGATGTAGGCGAATTCCGGAATGACCACGCCGTTTGAGAAGGTCGCCGCCGTTGATTCCGGAGTCACGCCGAGGAGGAATGCTTTCGAGAAGCCGCCCACGAAGTCATTGAGGCCGCCGCCGGCGGTGAAAGCCAGCGAGTAGCCATAGATGATCCAGATGAGCGCCGCGATGCACACAATCGCGAACACCTGCGAGAGGACCGACAACATGTTCTTCGAGCGGACGAGACCGCCGTAGAAGAGTGCGAGGCCGGGGATGGACATCATCAGAACGAGCGCCGAGGAGACGAGCATCCACGTCGTGTCGCCCTTGTTGGGCACGGGCGCATCCGCTGCGAAGGCGGCCGAAGCGCTCGCCGCGAGCGCTATTGAGGCAAGGGCCGCCCCTGCCCCTTTACGCTGAAAGACCGAAATCATTTTCTGCTCCTAGCCGATGAGATTCTCAAAGTGCGTCGTCGTCCTTTTCGCCAGTCCGGATGCGAACTGCGCGCTCAAGAGACGAAACGAAGATCTTTCCATCGCCAATCTGGCCGGTGCGCGCGGATGTGACGATGGCGTCGATGACCGCGTCGGCGAGTTCGCTCGACACTGCGACTTCGATCTTCAGCTTGGGAAGGAAGCTGACGGCGTATTCGGCGCCGCGGTAGATCTCCGTGTGGCCCTTTTGCCGGCCGTAACCTTTTACTTCCGTGACGGTAAGGCCGTGCACGCCGATCGAGGTAAGCGCCTCGCGCACCTCGTCCAGCTTGAACGGCTTTATGATAGCCATAACAATTTTCATCTCGTGATCCCCGCTAGGCTGCCGCTCCGATGGAGACGGCGCCGCCCCCTTGGGCTCGGTTGGAGAGCGCCGCGACTTTCATCCGGTCGAGACGCGCCAGTTCGCAGCAATCAAGGGGCGTGCCAACTGCAGGCCTGCTTGTGTGACTGTTTCGGGCAAATTGACTCAGACTTGGCGCCTCTCGCCGGTCGCCGCGCACAATATTTAGGCACAGGGGCCAACTTTTGTGCGCGCGAGGGGCGAGGCGGCCCGTCCTCGCCTTGTCGACGAAACTCCGGCTGACGCCGGGCCGCGATGGACAATTGGCTGGCGCACGCTATCAAAAGCGCTCGGCGGGAGATTTGCTGTGACCAAGGTTTGGGACGTTGCAATTGCTGGCGGGGGCGCAACGGGTCTAACGCTGGCGCTTGCGCTGCGCGTGCTTTCCCGGGAGACGCTCCGCGTCATCCTGATTGACCAGTCCGATCCCGCTCAACGTTCGGGGCCCCGCACATCAGCCTTGGCGGAAGGGCCACGGCGTATGCTCGAGAAGCTCTCGGTTTGGGGCCGGCTTGAGGGATCCGCCCAGCCGATCCGGCGGATGGAGATCTCCGACACGCGGCTTGCCGACGCCGTCAAGGCCTCGCTTTTGACCTTCGCCTCGAATTTTGAAGGCGAGCCCCTCGCCCACATGCTGTTCCATCGTGATCTAGAGCCGCAGCTTCTGGAGGCCTCCAAGCAGCGCGGCGTAGAAGTGCTTCGCGAAGCCATAGTCGAGGTCGCGATTCACGGCTCGAAAGCCCTGTTGCAAACGGCTTCCGGAGCCCCCGTCGCCGCCAGGCTGGTCGTCGGGGCGGATGGCTTGCGATCGCGGATGCGGGCCGCGGCGAGAATTCCGGTCGTGTCGTGGCCGTACCATCGGACGGCGCTGGTGATGACCGTTGCTCACGAAGAGTCGCACGACGGCATCGCGATCCAGCATTTTCTGGAGGGAGGCCCGTTCGCGTCTCTTCCGGTGCAGGGGCGGCGATCCTCGATCGTCTGGACGGAGCCCACGGCGCTCGGCGAGAGGTATTTGCGCGCGGGTCCCGGTGAACTGGCTGCAGCGCTCGAGGCGCGCCTCGGTTCGCGATTGGGCGCCCTCGACATCGAGGAGGGGCCTCAGGGATTCCCACTCGTCTTTCAACTGGCCCGCCGCTTCGTTGCCCCTCGCCTCGCGCTGATCGGGGACGCCGCTCACCGCGTTCATCCCCTCGCCGGTCAGGGCCTCAACATCGGGCTGCGGGACGTAGCGACGCTCGCGGAGCTGATTGTGGAGCAGTCGCGGCTAGGTCTCGATCCCGGAGCGGAAGATGTCCTGAACGAATACGAGCGCCGCCGCCGTTTCGACGCCACGACGAGCGCCGCGACGTTCGATTTCATGCACGGCGGGTATGCCCTCGATACTCCCGCAGCCCGGGCCGCGCGGCGCGTGGGCATGAGCGCGCTGGAACGAATGGATGGCCTGAAGCGCATCCTTAATCGTGAAGCAAGTGGATTGCTGGGCGGAACGCCGGAACTCTTCCGCTAGCGTTCAGTCGATTTTTCGCGCTTCTTCCGGCAGCAGGATCGGAATTCCGTCGCGGATGGGGAAGGCAAGTTTGGCTGCGCGCGAAATCAGTTCCTGCGCCCGAGCGTCGTAGTGCAATACTGTTTTTGACAACGGACAGACGATGATCTCAAGGAGACGCGGATCAATCCGCGACGCCTCCCCGCCTTTTTCGTCGTCACGATCCACACGAGTTTCCATGGCTGGCGCGCGCGTTACTGAAGCGGTGACGACGGGTTTCCGCCGCGCGCGAACTCGATCTCCGCCAGCGCAACAAGGACTTCCGCGCGCGCCTTCAAGGTTTCTGCCTCGAGAAGCGCCTGTTTCTCGACACTGCCGAAGGGACTCATCATGGCGAGCCCGTTCACGAGCGCTTCGTTCGGAGCCCTCTCGATTTCCGTCCAGTCGAGCTTGATCCGGTTGTTTTCTGCGAACGCACGCAACATGCGCACAACGCTTTGGCGATCGACCTGATCCTCACCAGCCATTCCATCCAGATCCGCTGCGAAATGCTCGAAATTGACGGTGCACTGCCGGTAGGGGGTGGCCACGGAAAGTTCGTCGAGGATGCGGAACCGGCACACGCCGGTCAGGGTGATTAGCAGCCGTCCATCGCCTGTTTCCGCGTATTGCGTGATTCTTCCTGCACATCCGACCGCATGAACCGACGGGCCGCCGCGTGCGGGCGCGGAGCCTTCATCCGGCTGGACCATTCCGACGAGCCGATGGTTGCGCATCGAATCGTCGACCATCTGCAGATAGCGCGGCTCGAAAATGTTCAGCGGCATTTGCCCGCGCGGCAACAATAACGCGCCTGCCAAGGGAAAGATCGGTATGACGCCTGGAAGTTCTTCGGTGCGCTCGTAAGGCCGGTTGAGTCCCATAGCGGAGGCTCCCATCCGATTTTTACGAAAAGAGAACGGACGACAGCTTGCGGCGCGCGGCGACCGTGTCGGCGTCCATCGCTCCCCAGGCTTCGAAGAATTGCAGAAGCTGCTTGCGCGCCGCATCGTCGTTCCACGTGCGGTTGCGCCGGATGATCTCGATCAGCGCGTCTGTCGCGCCCTCCCTGTCGCCGCGCGCGTTAAGCGCAATCGCGAGTTCGAGCCGGGTTGCATGGTCGAGCGGATTGGCTGCGAGTTTCTCTTGAAGCGCGGTTACCTCCCCCACTGCGCCGGCCTGCGCGGCCACCTCGAGCGCCGCACGCGCTGCTGTTAGAGCCTGACTTTTGGCGATGCGGTCTTCAGCCGTCGCAAGAAGTTCCCGGGCCAGATCCAGGCTTCCGAGCGCGACTTGCGCACGCACTAGACCGCCGAGCGCCGAATCGCTCTCCGGTTCGAGTTCCAGTGCGTGCTGGAAGGCGTCAGCCGCCTCCTGCGCGCGTCCTTCGCTCAGCGCCCCTTCCGCGGCCTTTATAAGATCGTCGGCCCCCCCCGACACCGGCCCGATCAGACGCTCGATAAAACTCTTGATCTGGCTCTCAGGAAGGGCGCCCATGAAGCCGTCGACGGGCTGGCCCCGGTCAAAGGCGAAAACAGCCGGTATCGACTGGACGCCGAGCTGACCAGCGATCTGGGGGTGCTCGTCGATGTTCATCTTCACAAGTTTGACCCGGCCCTTGGCTGCGCGAACCGCCTTCTCGAGGACCGGCGTCAGCTGTTTGCAAGGGCCGCACCAAGGCGCCCAGAAATCCACGAGGACAGGCTGGCGGGCCGATTCCGCAATGACATCGGCGCGGAACGTCGCCGTGGTCGTGTCCTTGATCAGCCCGTCGGATTCCCCGCCGCTGAATGCCGTCATTTCGCCGAGCCCCACCATTCTCGTACTCCCTGTGACAGCGCCCCACGGGCGCGGCCATAAACATTCTTGTAAAATGGGGTGTTTGGCGCACGGAGACAACGTGTTCCCGCCTCAAAGTGCGAATTCAACGTGACGCGTGTCGGCCTCTTGCATCTGCTCCCGGTTTCCGGCATATACCGGGCGCGCCGGCGGCGCAGGATGCGGGTGTAGCTCAGGGGTAGAGCACAACCTTGCCAAGGTTGGGGTCGAGGGTTCGAATCCCTTCGCCCGCTCCAGTTAGCCGCTGTACGATCCGGGGACAGACCCGATCCGGCTCTCGGGCAGTTCAGGCGCCCGTTCTTCGATCTTCCAGATTTTTGACGCTCAGGACCCAGATCAGTCCGGTGAAGAGCCACAAGTGCCGCCAACGCTCCGCCTCGTGAAGTGAGGCGCACAACACGATTCCAAGCCACGAAAACATCAAGAGCAGGAAGATCGGATCGTCGGTCAGCCGGTAGCTCCGGATGTTCTTCACGACCCCGAAAAGGATCAGATAGCACCACGCAACGCCAGCCGCCCAGCCGTAATTCATGAACGAGCTCAACCATATGTTGTGTATGGGCTCGGGGAACTTGAGAGCGAACTGGAGCGTGCCGAGTCCCTGTGGCTTCTGCATCATCAGGTCGAAACTCAGGACATACCTGTGAAGACGACCCTGTTCCCCGAGGTCGTATTCCTTGGCCAAAGTGAGCCGGTCCAGAACCTTGTCGTCGAAGCCCTCCATCAGAACGCCGGCGAGCGCCGCGAGAATCATCACCGCAAACAGCCCGCCAAACAGTGAAATGACGGTCTTGAACATGGCCTTGCGGTTCACGATGAACACGAAGGCCAGGCAGAGCGCCAGGCCAGCGACGACGGCGACCCGGGAAAACGAAAGCAGCAGCCCCAATACGAGATACAGAAAACATCCACCGTAGAGCCGGACATTTCGCCCGCTGTTGAAGAAGTAGAGCGAGCCAAGTACGGCCGGAATGAGAAAAGCGCCGTACATGTTCGGATCGTCGAAGAATCCCTTTGCTCGGCCATCCCAGGTTAAAGCACTGGAGCCAGTCGCAAAACCGATCGCGCCGAGGGTTGTCGCGATCATGGCGGACAATATCCAGACCCGCACGAAGCGCTCCAGATTGTCCTTGTTCCAGTGGGCGACAACCAGCGATGCGCATACCCCTATCGAGATCGCGTAAGTGATCTTGAAAAGTTGCAGGGCGACGTCTTCGTCGCCCGCATAGGGCATCGAGGAAGAATAAAGACCGAACGTCCAAACGAAGACGAGGGTCAGGAAGACCAGGGTGGACGCGGTGAATCTCTGATTGCAGAAAATCGACGCCAGCAACGCCAGCGTGAACGACACATCAACGGGCGAAGGGCGCATCAGCGTGTAGTTCAGCAGGACTACCGCCAACAGGAAAAGAAAGTTGCGTCCGGATACCGCGTATGAGGCGAAGGCTCTATTGCGTGCGCCCGGTCGAGGAACGGCATCGAGTTCGTGGACGGTGGCCGAGGTCATCCTTGGGTCCTGATACCGGGGCGGTCTGAGCGCAGGGGGGCGTTCAGCCGCGCCCAAGATCGCGCAGCATGGTTGACGAAGTGCTACTGCCATCCGGCTCGAGTGCAGCAAGGCCGGATTTTCAGATTGCCCGCTGCGCATAAGCGGCTAGCATAGGCTCATGGATGAGATCGTCATCGCCATCCGGCCCGCGCAAATCTCGGACGTCGAGGAGATCGTCGAGGTGCATGACGATGCTTGGCGCACAGCCTATCGCGGCGTTATCCCGGGCCGTGAGCTGGAGCGGCTGATTTCCCTGCGGGGACCCAGGTGGTGGCGCAGCGCGATCGTCCGCGGATCAGGTTTACTCGTGCTTGAATTCGACGGCGCCGTTGCAGGGTATGTCAGTTTTGGCCGCAACCGTACGCGTTACCTGCCATTTACCGGCGAGATTTTCGAGCTTTATGTCGCCCCGGCGCATCAGGGGCTCGGCTTCGGGCGCCGGCTTTTCAATGTTGCGCGCCGGAAGCTCCGGGCCCACGGGCATTCCTCGACCCTTGTCTGGGCTCTTGCCGACAACGAACCGGCGATCGGCTTCTACAACGCAATGGGAGGCGTGGTGGTTAGCGAGGCTCGCGAGAACTTCGGAGACCGGCCCCTTGATCGGCTGGCGTTTGGATTCGTCGGCGCGTAGCGACAAAGTCGGTCTTGTGCCGGAGCGGACGGCGCCATAACTCTGCCCAAACCGTGAGCCCTGGAGCAAAGCATGCGTTTGGATGCAATTTCATCCGGAAAGAACCCGCCGCAGGAAGTGAACGTCGTTATCGAAGTTCCGATCGGCGGCGAGCCCATCAAGTACGAGATGGACAAGGCGTCGGGCGCCCTGATCGTCGACCGCTTTCTCTACACGGCTATGCGTTATCCCGGGAACTACGGGTTCATTCCGCATACCCTTTCCGCCGACGGCGATCCCTGCGACGTGATCGTCGCGAATACACGCGCAATCGTCCCCGGCGCCGTCATGAGCTGCCGCGTGGTCGGCGTTCTCCTGATGGAAGACGAAGCGGGCGGGGACGAGAAGATCATTGCGGTGCCCTCGAACAAGCTCACTCGCCGGTACGAAAGGGTCGAGAACTATTCCGACCTGCCCGAAATCACGCTCCAGCAGATCGAGCACTTCTTCAGCCATTACAAGGACCTCGAGAAGGGGAAATGGGTCCGCGTACTAGGCTGGGGCGACGCCGACAAGGCGTTCCAGATTGTCTCGGAGTCGCTGGAGCGAGCGAAGGCAGCTAAGGCCTGACGCTCACTTCTCCTTCCTGCTGAGCAGGAAGACCGCCTGCTCGCCGAACATGTTCCAAACCCACCACGGCGCGCTGACCCGCAACGGCGCGCCGAAATGGTTGATTGCGACAGCTTTCTCGATTCTTGCGCCGACCTCATCGACGAGCTCGACAAAGTCCCGCACGGTGCAGAAGTGAATGTTTTGCGTTTCGTACCACGGGCTGGAGAGGGTGTCCGTCACCGGCATACGTCCCCTGAACATCAACTGCATGCGTATGCGCCAGTGACCGAAGTTCGGGAAGGAGACGATGGCGCGGCGGCCAATGCGCAGCATGTGCTCAAGCACGACTTTTGGGCGGCGCGTCGCCTGTAGCGTCTGTGACAGGATGACGTAGTCAAAGACATCATCCGGATAGTCCGAAAGATCCGTGTCCGCGTCGCCCTGGATGACGGAAAGACCTTTGGCGACGCATTCATTGACGCCAGCCTGCGACAGCTCAATGCCCCGCGCGTCGACATTGCGTTCTGTCGCAAGCAGCCGAAGCAGTGTGCCGTCTCCGCAACCCACATCGAGAACGCGCGAATTGGCGTCGACCATCTTCGCGATGAGAAGGTGGTCGACGCGAACATCGTTGCGAAGATCGAGGCGCTTTTCCTGTTCGTCTGTCACGGCGCCGCCTGTTCAGACATTCTCAGCGCGATGGATGCCGCGCGCGTTCGCCGCCGCATCGATAAATCCGCGGGTCGTCGAGAAAAGCTCGGGAACATCGAGCAGAAATGCGTCGTGACCCTTGTTCGTCTCGATTTCGACGAAGGAAACGGAAGCGCCCCCTGCGTTCAGCGCATGCACGATCGAACGCGATTCGCTGGTTGGAAAGAGCCAATCCGACGTGAAGGAAACAACGCAGAAGCGCGCTTTTGATCCCTTGAACGCCTTCGCGAGCACTCCGTCGTAATCGGCGGCCAGGTCGAAGTAATCCATCGCCCGCGTCACATAAAGATAAGAGTTGGCGTCGAATCGCTCCACGAAGGTCGAGCCTTGGTAGCGCAGATAGCTCTCGATCTGGAAGTCTGCGTCGAACGAAAAGGTTGGCGCATCACGGTTCTGGAGCTTGCGTCCAAATTTCCGGTGAAGGGAGTCGTCGGACATGTAGGTGATATGCGCAGCCATCCGTGCGACCGCGAGACCCTTCTCGGGCTTTACGCCCCATTGGTGATAGCGGCCGCCATGCCAGTTCGGGTCAGCCATCACGGCTTGCCGGCCGACTTCATGGAATGCGATATTCTGGGATGAATGGCGCGCCGCGGCCGCGATCGGAATTGCGGTGAAGACGCGCTCCGGATAGCTTGCAGCCCACTGCAGCACCTGCATGCCGCCCATCGAGCCGCCGATCACGCAGAAGAGCTGCTCAATCCCCAGGTGATCGATCAGCATCGCCTGGGCGCGAACCATGTCGCGGATGGTTACAACAGGCATGTCGAGGCCATAGGGGCGCTGCGTCTCTGGGTTGATTGACGCCGGTCCGGTGGTGCCCATGCATCCGCCGAGGACATTTGAACAGATGACGAAGAAGCGATCCGTATCGACGGGGCGGCCGGGGCCTACCATCGTTTCCCACCAGCCCGGCTTGCCGGTCACAGGATGCGTATTGGCGACGTGCTGGTCGCCCGTCAGCGCGTGACAGACCAGAATAGCATTCGAGCGTGCTTCGTTGAGCACCCCGTATGTCTGATAAGCTACTGAAAACGGGGCGAAATTTATGCCGCAATCCATTGCGAGCGGCGACGACGCGTTGAAGTGCGCCACGAGGCTGTGGGGTGCATCCGCCTCGCTCAGGACGCTAGCTCGCTGCGAAACGGTCACTTGCCCGCTCACTCCCTTTCGTTCGGTTTGACGAACGATCCGTGCGTTGTATAGGTGCGCACGGCCCTCGGAGTCAAGAATGCCAGCGCTTGCTGAGGCATTGACCCGCACGGGCCTCTTGATATGACGATGCCGCCGCCGGACGAGCGGCAAAAGCGCCAGGCGCAAAGAACTCGGAGCAAAAATGTCGCGCGTCGACCCCCGTCCCACTCCTCGCCCGGGGATTCTGGAGATCGAAGCCTACGTGCCCGGAAAGAGCACGGCAAAGGGTGGGTCGAAAGTTCACAAGCTCTCCTCCAACGAAACGCCGCACGGCCCCTCGCCCGCCGCGCTGGAGGCGTATCGCGCCGCCGGCGCCAAACTGGATATTTACCCGGACGGGTCCGTGCGCGCCCTTCGCGAGGCGATAGCCGCGCGTTTTGGGCTCGATCCCGCGCGCATCCTTTGCGGCAATGGCTCCGACGACATTCTCCACCTTCTCGCCGCCGCCTACATCGGCCCCGGCGACGAGGGGATCATGACGGTCCACGGATTCCAGATCTACAAGATCGCAATTCTTGCGGCAGGCGGTAAGCCCGTCATTGTTCCGGAGGTGAATCTCACGGCATCCGTTGACGAGATCCTTGCGCGGGTCGGGCCGAGGACGAAAGCGGTTTTCATAGCCAATCCGAACAATCCGACGGGCACCTATCTTCCATTCGAGGAGGTGAAACGACTGCATGCGGCTCTACCGCCGAACGTGCTTCTGGTGCTCGACGCCGCCTATGCGGAATATGTGCGAAAGAACGATTATTCCGCGGGGCTCGAGCTTGTCGCGACATCCGAGAACGTCGTCATGACCCGCACTTTTTCCAAGATCTACGGTCTGGCGAGCCTTCGTGTCGGCTGGGCCTATGCGCCCTCGCATGTTTGCGACGCGATCAATCGCATTCGTGGTCCATTCAATGTGAGTGGGCCGGCGATGGCGGCCGGGGTGGCGGCGATGGAAGATGCCGCCCACGTGGAATATGCTATCGAGCACAATGAAAAATGGCTTTCCTGGATGACGGACCAGGTCCGGAGCCTGGGCTTGCGGGTCACCCCGAGCGTCGCCAATTTCATTCTTGTCCACTTCCCCGAATCTGGCGTTCACACTGCTGCGGCGGCGGAGGAGTATCTTGGGGCCCGCGGCGTGATCGTTCGCGGCGTCGCCTCCTACAACCTTCCTCACGCCATCCGCATCACCATAGGCTCTGAAGAAGCTAACCGCGCCGTCGTCGAGTATCTCAGTCACTTCATTCGCGGCGACGGGACATCCGGCCGTGGCTGACGCCCAATTCGCTCCTGCGCCCGCGCCGTTGTTCGACCGCCTTACAATCATCGGCGCGGGATTGATCGGTTCGTCGATCGTCCGCGTGGCGAAACAGCGCCGCCTTGCCCGGGAAGTGATCGTCAGCGATCACTCGGGGCCCGTTTGCGAGCGCGTGCGGCAATTGGGGATTGCCGATCGGGTCATTGAAGATCCTGCCGATTCGGTTGCCGGGAGCGATCTCGTCATTCTTTGCGTTCCGGTGGGCGCCAACGCCGAGGTGGGGAGCGCCATCGCGCCTGCGCTTGCTGACGGCGCCATCGTTTCCGACGTCGGTTCGGTCAAGTCCGCCGTTGTGGACGCATTGTCGGCTGTCCTCCCGAAGAACGTTCATCTTGTTCCCGCCCACCCCGTCGCGGGCACGGAATATTCAGGACCTGACGCCGGTTTCTCGACGTTGTTCCGTAACAGGTGGTGCATTGTCACTCCGCCCGAGAACGCCGACCCGGAGGCGGTGGATCGGGTTCTCGAGTTCTGGCGGCAATGCGGCGCGAATGTCGAGACGATGACGGCTTCGCACCACGATCTGGTGCTGGCGATCACAAGTCATGTGCCGCATCTCATCGCCTACAACATCGTTGGCACGGCGGCCGATCTCGAGGAAGTCACTCAGTCCGAGGTCATCAAGTTCTCGGCCGGAGGCTTTCGCGATTTCACGCGAATCGCCGCGTCCGACCCGACCATGTGGCGCGACATATTCCTCAACAACAAGGACGCCGTCCTCGAAATGCTCGGCCGCTTCAACGAAGATCTTGCAGCCTTGCAACGCATGATTCGCTGGGGCGACGGTCAGGGCCTGTTCGAACTGTTCACGCGCACCCGCGCGATCCGCCGCAGCATCATCGAACAGGGCCAGGAAACCGTTGCTCCTGATTTCGGCCGCGATCGTTCGCCGGGCGGCTAGATCAACGGCGGCAGAACAACTGGCAGCCTCAGCGGGCCGATGTAAATGCGACCGCCGCGCAGTTCGAGCGGAAGCTGCCGGTTCTCGATCAGGTTCGAGCCTCCACCGCGGCCGCCGGCGCCGCGCAGCAGACCTTCGATTGCGAGCGGCGCGGCCGGCAAGTTGAGGCGCGCGAGGATTGGCTGTATGCCCGCCAGCCGAACCGATAGCTGACCCGCCGGGCGACGATGATCGTCGAGCGTGAGGTCGCCGCTCGCTTCAAGGCGTGAGCCGCCCTTTTCGACGGTCAGCGTAGAAATCTGCACACGCCCGCCCGATGCGGCCCACCGCTCCACCCGTTCGGCGAAATTGCCGAGGTTCGCCACGCTTGCGTTCAGGATGATCGCGGATGCGCTCGCCCGCAGTAACGCCTCGTTGCCAAAAAAGGCGTCTACCGGACCTGCCCTGGCGCCCTCGATGTTGAGCATCAGCGCCTGCGCGTCGACGCCGGGCGCGCGGTCCGGCGACCGGTGCATCCTCACCCCAAGAGCGCCCACAGTCGCGCCAGACCAAGTGGAAACGGCGCCCGACGCCGTTGCAACGCGCAGAGAGGTTGCCCGAACGGTAACGTCGGGCGATTCTCCGCCGACGCGGAACGAACCTTCGAGGCTACTCCAGCTCGCAGTCGCGGTTCCGTCTCGACCGAGCACGTTCAATGGACCGTCAATCGTGAAGGCGATATCACGCGGGGCGAGGATGCCCGTCGACGCCACCAGTTGGACGGCGGACGCCGATGCGAGTGGACCGGCTTGCGAACTGAATATCGGCTGCGCACAACTGATTCTGAGTTCGAATGGAAAACCTTCCGAACTCCGGTTGGCGCAGGCCCATAATCTGTCGCGTCCCTTCTCATCCGCGATCCAGCCGTCGATCGCCTGGTCAGCCTTGCCCGCAACCCAGAACCAGGCCGCTGTCCATGCCGCTGCGCTTGCCCCCAGCAGCACCACGATAGAGACAATCTTTCGCATTCGTCAGTGTCCCTTCCCGGGTGGTTGAAGCGGATAAAAGGCGCGCTTGCGAGCGGCACGCGGGCATTATAGCAGGATCGAATGCAGCAAATGGACGACGAAACCCGCGACCTATGGGTATTCGCCTACGGCTCTCTCCTCTGGAACCCCGGCTTTTCACACGTCGAGCGCCAACCGGCGCGCATTCGCGGTTACCATCGCTCATTGTGCGTCTATTCGCATGTTCACCGCGGTACGCCCGAGCGCCCGGGTCTCGTGCTGGGTCTCGATCGCGGCGGCGCATGTCGAGGGCTTGTCTACCGTGTCGACGTTGCACAGCGGCTGGCGACACTCAGATATCTGAGGGCGCGCGAACAGGTCACCTCGATCTACATCGAAACGATGCTGGGCGCCGAACTCGACGACGGACGCCTCGTTCGCGCCGTCACTTACGTCGTCGACAGAAAGCATCATCAGTACTCCGGCCCGCTGCCGGTCGAGACAATGGTCGCGCATGTCAAGGAAAGCGCCGGCAGATCCGGCCGTAACCTGGACTATGTCCTCGCGTCGCACGCGAAGATGATGGAGCTTGGAATCCGGGACGCGACTTTGGCCGCGCTTGCCATGCGGCTTGAAACTTCCGCCGGCGAGACGCTCAACGGGCCAGCCGTGACGACGCTGACGGGTCCGTCGCCAGAGAATCAGCGATAAGCCTGTTGCTGGCGTTCTCGATTCGAGATTGCAGGAGCTGAAGAAACTCGGGTCGCTCCAGTCCGGGCTGAATCACCGGCAGGAATTCAATGACGGCTGTCCCCGGGTATTTCCGGAAGCTGCGGCGGGGCCAGTAAAGGCCCGTGTTCAAGGCCACTGGAACGCAAGACGCCCCGGTCGCCGCATAAATATGCGTGACTCCCGTCTTGTACTTCGGGTCGGCCCCGGGCTTCGTGCGCGTTCCTTCCGGAAAGATGAAGACTGAACGCCCCTCTGCAAGCAGGGCGCGCGAGCGTTCAATCGCTTGTTCAAGAGCCGCCCGGCCGCTTGCGCGGTCGATCGCGATCATTTCGGCGCGTTTCAAATACCATCCGAAGAGCGGGATCAGCGTGAGCTCGCGCTTAAGGATGAACGAAAAGTCGTCGACGTGTTCAACCAGCGCGAACGTTTCCAAGGCCGATTGATGCTTCGCGGCAAGGATGAATGAACCGGAAGGAATGTTCTCGACGCCGCGGAACTCAACTTGCATTCCACAGATTCGCGCCAGCAACCACAGGGAGATTCGGCTCCACAGGCGCGCTAGCCGGAAGACTGAATGCCGGTCCCCGAAAAGCGTCGGCAAGCCGGCGATCATCAGGATCGCAGTCACAGCAAAGAAGCAGATGTTGAAAACAGCCGAGCGGACCCAGACCACGATTACCCCTCATCCGACTCTGCGAAGCTGACGGAAAACGACATTTCGCGAAATCATCCCGGTAAGGAAAGCCATCATGCCGGCAATGACCGCAATCACAACATACCCGCTCCCGCCCAGCCGGAACTGCCCGAACAGCGCCTCGATCTGCTCGCCCGCGGGATCCGCAGCCCATCGCGAAGTCACCCAGCTGCTCAACAGGAACACGACGATGGATGCGAGGCCGCCGACCAGGGCTCCACGCAAGCCAAGGCGCAGGAAGTGCCGCTGAAATTCGCGGGCGATGAAGCGGTCCGAGGCTCCTACGAAATGGAGAACGGACACGATTTCCCGGCTGCCCGCCATCGCGCCGCGAGTCGCAAAGGCGATAGCAAGCCCCATGGCCGTCAATACGAGGCCAAGAACGATCAAGGCCACGATGACAAGAGCGCCTGTCATGCGCTCCAGTCGCTGCACCCATCCGCGATGATCGTCGACCACGGCGGTCGGCGATATAGCGCGTACGCGTTCGCGCAGGGTCGCGACAGCGGAGCCCCCCGTGGGCGCTCGGAGTTTCACAACGATGAGCGTGGGAATGGGCAATTCCCCAAGGTCAAGTCCTGCGCCGAGCCATGGCTCAAGCATGCGCGCGGCGTCCTCGCGGGCGAAAACTCTTGCTTCCTCGATTCCCGGCAGGCCGCGAACCGCCTCGGCGATTCTACTCGCGTCCGCTTCGGTGTTGCGGCCCGCCGTTGGCTTGATCTGGATCGTCATCTCTCGCGCGGCCGTCGCGCTCCAGTCGCGCGAGGCCTCGCGCACGAGAATCGCCGCGCCGCCGGTGAGCGTGGCGAGGAACGTCATGATGGCTATGACCGTCACGAGCGCGCGCCCGGCGATCGAATCAGCAGGGATGACGGTCAGGCGATCCCTCGCGGGCAGAAACAGCATCCTCCGTCTTGCTGCAGCCATGGTCCCCGCTCCCCTAGTCATAAATGTGGAGGCGGCCTTCGCCGAGGACGAGACGTCTTGCCGAATCGAACTGATCCATGAGGCCCAGATCGTGGGTTGCGATGACAATTGACGTACCTGACTTGTGCAGCTCGACGAACAGACGGAGCAACCGGCGCGCGAGGCTTGGATCGACATTGCCAGTCGGCTCGTCGGCAAGCAAAAGTTCAGGCCGTACGATCAAGGCCCGCGCAATCGCGGCGCGCTGCTTCTCGCCGCCCGAAAGAATTGGCGGGTACGCGTCGATCTTTTCGCCCAGGCCTACCCATTTGAGAAGCTCGGTTACTTCGGCGCGATAGGCGCGCTCCTCACGTCCCTGCACAAACAAAGGCAGGGCGACGTTCTCGTAGGTCGTGAGGTGATCGAGAAGGCGGAAATCCTGAAACACGACGCCAATGCGCCGTCTAATTCCCGTGATTTCATCCTTTGCGAGCGTCGACGTATCCCGGTCGAACAACGTGATGAGGCCGCGCGTGGGCTTCAGCGACATCAAGATGAGCCGCAGCAGAGTCGTCTTGCCGGCGCCCGATGGCCCCGTGAGAAACTGGAACGAGTTGCGGGCGATAGTGAAGCTCAGGTCCGTGAGAACCTCTGCACCCGCGCCGTATCTCAGTCCTACATTCTCGAAACGAACCAAAACCCATCCCCGAGCGGCGACGGAGGCGTGCGAGGCGCTCTCCCCGGCGATTCAGCCGTTTTAGGTCTAACCCGCATTTGCGGCGCCCCTCAAGGCGCGACTGAAGGCCGACTTGCTTGGAGACCTGCCTGCGGTCAGGCTTCCAGAAGCCTTCTCGCTATCACCTGCGCCTGAATCTCCGCCGCGCCTTCGAAAATGTTGAGGATGCGCGCGTCGCAGAGCACGCGGGAGATTGCGTATTCGAGCGCGAATCCATTCCCGCCATGAACTTGCAGAGCGTTGTCGGCCGCCGCCCAGGCCACCCGCGCGCCCAGAAGCTTCGCCATGCCCGCCTCGAGATCGCAGCGGCGGCCCTCGTCCTTCGCCCGCGCAGCGAAATAGGTGATCTGCCGCGCCGCGTGGATCTCGGCGGCCATCATCACGATCTTGTCGTTGATGCGAGGGAAAGCCTCGAGCGGCTTGCCGAACTGGATGCGTTCGCTGGCGTATCGGCGGGCCAGATCCAGTGCGTTCTGCGCTACGCCGACGGCGCGGGCCGCGGTCTGGATGCGCGCCGATTCGAAGGTTTGCATGAGTTGCTTGAAGCCTTGCCCCTCGACGCCGCCAAGCAGGCTTTCAGCCGGCACGCGGACGCCTTCGAACGCGATCTCGTACTCCTTCATGCCGCGATAGCCGAGAACCTCGATCTCCGCGCCCGACATGCCAGGCAGCGGAAATGGATTTTCATCAGATCCTCTGGGCTTCTCGACAAGAAACATCGAAAGTCCCTTGTATCCCGGCTCGCTCAGGTCCGTCCGCGCCAGCAAAGTCATGAGGTCGGCGCGCACGGGATGCGTGATCCATGTCTTGCTGCCGGTGATCACGTAATGATCGCCATCGCGGATCGCGCGCGTGCGCAGACTGGCGAGGTCCGAGCCCGTATTGGGTTCGGTGAACACCGCCGTCGTCAGCAAGTCTCCCGACGCGATGAGGGGAAGATACTTGTCCTTCTGCTGCTGGGTCCCGCCTGCGAGGATGAGTTCCGCAGCGATCTCCGATCTTGTGCCGAGCGATCCGACGCCGATGTAGGCGCGCGATAGTTCCTCCGTCACGACGCACATGGCGATCTTGTGCAGTCCGAGCCCGCCGAATTCTTCCGGGATCGTCAGTCCGAAGCAGCCAAGCTCCGCCAGTCGCCCGAGCACTTCGACGGGGATGTAGGCGTTTGCGAGATGCCACTCGTGGGCGAACGGCTGAACGACGGCCGATGCGAAGCGGCGAATCTCCTCGCGCATCGCAGCCGTGGTCTCGTCTACATCGTCAAAGCCTATGACAGCTTCCTGTTGCAGGCGCCTGATCAATGCTCCAAGCGTCTCTCGCGACGCGGGCGAATTCGCCTGTGCGACGAACGCCAATGCCGCTGACGTGAGAAGGCGCTGCGACTGATCGTGGGGAAGCCCCATGTCAACCGGGCGGACGAGTTCCCCCTGGCTCATGGGAATGCCGCCGAAGCATTGCGCCGCGAATTCCGCGATGCCGAGATATGTGACAGATTTCTCCAGTTCGCCGAACGCGTCTGCCGCTTGGGCGCGCTGCGCATAGGCGAGCAATTCGCGGATCGCCTGACGATATGTCGCAAGCCAGGCCAATCCGTGCGTCGCGCGCTGATGACGCTCGGCGAGAATGGCGTCGAAGCGTCCGTTGTCAAAGACCATGGCCCGCACGGATTCGATTGCGGCGGAGAACAGATTGTCGACGGCGTCTATTGCGGCCCGTGCGCCGGCGAAGTCTGAGTCTAATCCAACATCTTTCATCGCCGCTTGCCCTTCGTGCGGAACCGCTCAGTCATTGGCGTGAAGCGCGTCTTCAAGCGTCCGTAAACCTGGTCTCGGCGCGTTGACGAGGACCGCCATATTTCCCGGCGCATGCTCGTTACGCCACATCTTCATGTGCGCATGCGGGATTTGGCTCCAGGACAGAACTTCCGACATGCACGGATCGATCCGCCGGTCGATCACAAACTGGTTCGCCGCCGACGCCTGTTTCAGATGCGCGAAGTGCGATCCCTGAATGCGCTTCTGCCTCATCCAAACGAAGCGGGCGTCGAAGGTGAGATTGAAGCCCGTGGTGCCAGCACAGAAGACGACCATTCCGCCGCGCTTCACGACGAAGCAGGAGACGGGGAAGGTCTGCTCGCCCGGATGCTCAAAGACGATATCGACGTCCTTGCGACCCGTGCAGTCCCAGATCGCCTTTCCGAATCTGCGCGCCTCCGTCATGAAGGCGTTGAACTCGGACGAGTTCACCTTGGGTAATTGGCCCCAGCAGCTGAAGTCCTTGCGATTGATGACGCCGCGCGCTCCGAGCGACATCACGAATTCGCGCTTCGATTCGTCCGAAATGACGCCGATGGCGTTCGCGCCGGCGGCGGCGGAAAGCTGGACGCCGAAGACGCCAAGGCCCCCAGATGCGCCCCAGACGAGCACGTTGTCCCCCGGCTTCAACCGATGCGGCTCGTGGCCGAACAGCATGCGATAGGCCGTCGCGAGAGTCAGCGTGTAAGATGCGCTTTCCTCCCATGTCAGGTGACGTGGCCGCTTCATCAGCTGGCGGTCCTGCACACGGCAGAACTGGCCGAACGAGCCATCCGGCGTTTCATATCCCCAGATGCGCTGCGACGACGAAAACATGGGATCGCCGCCATTGCACTCCTCGTCGTCGCCGTCGTCCTGGTTGCAATGGATGACGACCTCATCACCGACTTTCCAGCGCTTCACCTTCGCGCCAACCGCCCAGACGATCCCTGCAGCGTCGGAGCCAGCAACGTGATAGGCGAGCCCGTGGCCGTCGAGAGGGGAGATCGGCTGGCCGAGCGCTGCCCAGACGCCGTTGTAGTTCACGCCGGCGGCCATCACGAGGACAAGCACGTCGTGGCTGTCGAGCGGCCACGTGGGGATCACCTCGAGCTGCATGGCGGTTTCGGGCGGTCCGTGGCGTTCCTTCCGAATGACCCACGCCCACATTTTTTCGGGAACATGCCCCAGCGGGGGAATTTCTCCGATGTCGTAGAGATCCTTTACAAGTCCCTGGGCATTTGCGTGCAGCTCTGTCATTGGAGCGCCCCTTGGCCGCGCCTTCTTGTGCGACGCACAATTGAAGCCTAGACTTCGACGCGGCGCAACAAGAGATGCCTTATACGAGGGTCTAAGAACTCGAATTCCAGGGCATACCAATGGCTAGTCGGTGAATCCGGCCGGATCGGTCATTGTGCCTTGCAGCATAGCGGTAAGGCGGGCGCGGCTGGGCGGGGGCTTTGCGATGGTGGAGCAGGCGAAAGCGACTGGCGTGAGCGCCGCTTCGGCGGGCCATTCCGATCCCCCCTGGCTCTTTCGCACCTACGCGGGACATTCCACGGCGGCCCAGTCCAACGCGCTCTACAGGCGCAATCTCGCAAAGGGGCAGACCGGGCTCTCCGTAGCCTTCGACCTGCCGACGCAGACGGGGCACGACCCCGGTCACCCGCTGGCTCGGGGCGAGGTTGGCCGTGTCGGCGTCTCGATCGCGCATCTGGGCGACATGCGCGCCCTCTTCGACGGCCTGCCGCTCGGCTCGATGAACACGTCGATGACGATCAACGCGACCGCGCCATGGCTCATGGCGCTTTATATCGCTCTGGCTGACGAGCAGGGCGCTCCTCGTTCATCACTGCAAGGGACAACGCAGAACGACATTCTGAAAGAATATCTGTCGCGCGGAACGTACGTGTTTCCACCGGCGGCCTCGCTGCGGCTTGCGACCGATCTCATTCGCTTCGCGGCTCATGAGACGCCAAGGTTCAACCCGACGAACATCTGCTCGTATCACCTGCAGGAGGCCGGCGCGACGCCTGCGCAGGAACTCGCCTTCGCGTTGGCCAATGCAATCGCTGTCCTTGAAACTCTCAGAGACAGCGGCGTCACGCAGGATGAGCTTGAAGCGGTTGTCGGCCGGGTGTCGTTCTTCGTCAATGCCGGCATGCGCTTCGTCACGGAAGTCTGCAAGATGCGCGCCTTCGTGGAACTTTGGGACGAAATCACACGGGGGCGTTTCGCTGTCGGCAACGCGAAGTTCCGGCGATTCCGCTATGGAGTCCAGGTCAATTCCCTTGGCCTCACCGAGCAGCAGCCGGAAAACAATGTCTATCGCATACTCGTTTCGATGCTGGGAGTCGTGCTTTCACGCAATGCGCGGGCGCGCGCGGTGCAATTGCCGGCCTGGAATGAAGCGCTGGGGCTGCCGCGCCCGATCGATCAGCAATGGTCGCTCAGGGCGCAGCAGATCGTCGCGTATGAGACCGACCTGCTTTCATTTCCCGATCTTTTCGACGGCAATCCCGCAATCCAGGCAAAGGTCGAAGAGCTGAAAGCGCAGGCCAAAGCGGAGATCGCCGTCATAGACGGAATGGGTGGCGCAGTAGCGGCCATCGAGTCAGGGTACATGAAGTCGAAGCTCGTTGAAAGCAATACGCAACGGATCGAGGCGATCGAGCGCGGCGATCTGATCGTCGTCGGCGTCAACAAGTACGTGGAGAGCGAGCCTTCGCCGATCACGGGTTCCGCCGGCGCAATCGCAAAATCTGATCCGGCCACTGAAACGATGCAGATTGCTGCTCTGAACGCGTGGAAGTCCTCTCGTGACGAGAGCGCAGTGGGCGCTGCGCTCGAAGAGCTGAGAGGCGTGGCCCGCGCCGGCGCCAATGTCATGCCTGCGTCAATTGTCGCTGCAAAAGCTGGCGTTACGACCGGAGAATGGTCCGCCGTGATGCGCGAGATTTTCGGCGAGTATCGCGCGCCGACGGGCGTGTCGCCCGCGGCGCGTCAGGTCGGTGGCGACCTTGATGATCTGCGCGAGCGCGTGCAGGCGCTGGCTCAGAAATTGGGACGCAGGCCCGCGCTTCTCATTGGAAAGCCCGGCCTTGACGGACATTCAAACGGAGCGGAACAGATCGCAGTGCGCGCGCGCGACATCGGATTCGATGTCACCTACGACGGAATTCGCATGACGGCGGAGCAGCTCGTTCAGATGGCGGTCGAGAAGAAGGTCCACTGCGTGGGCCTGTCGGTCCTGTCCGGCGCTCACATGCAGTTGACGCAGGACGTCGTGTCGGGGCTTCGCAATGCGGGGCTTCGAGAGACGCCCGTCATCATCGGCGGCATCATTCCGCCAGATGACGAGAAGTCGTTATTGAACGCAGGAGTGTCGGCGGTCTACACGCCCAAGCGCTTCAATCTGTCGTCGATCATGCGTGAGATCGTCGACCTCATCGACGACAGAAACTGAAAGGCGGCGCTTTCGCGCCGCCTTCCCAAGCTAGTTCAGCGATCCCTTCGGGAACGTGACAACGGTTCCGTGCTCGTCCTCGTCGAGTTCGACCGCTCCGCCGTGAACCGGCTTGCCATTGATCGTCAGCGCGCCACGATCCGCGCCGATCTTCACCGCGTCGCTGTCGCCGATCTCGCCCGCGAGTATCATTTCCGCCAGAGGATCCTGCACGTTCTTCTGGATCACGCGCTTGAGCGGGCGTGCGCCATATGCAGGGTCGTAGCCCTTGTCGGCGAGCCAGGTCCGCGCCTTCGGGTCCAGTTCGAGGCTGATCTTGCGATCCTCGAGCAGCTTCCCGAGGCGCTTGAACTGAATGTCGACGATCGCGCCCATGTCCTCGCGCCGCAGACGGTGGAACAGGATGATCTCGTCTACGCGGTTGAGGAACTCCGGACGGAAGTGCGACCGCACAGCCTGCATGACTTCTGGCTTCACAGCCGCGGAATCCTCACCATCCTTCTGAGCTACGAGGTGTTCGGCCCCAAGGTTCGACGTCATGATCACGAGCACGTTGCGGAAGTCGACTGTGCGACCCTGCCCATCCGTCAGGCGCCCATCGTCGAGAACCTGGAGCAGGACGTTGAATACGTCCGGATGCGCCTTCTCGATCTCGTCGAAGAGAACGACCTGATACGGACGGCGGCGAACCGCTTCCGTGAGCGCGCCGCCCTCCTCATAGCCCACGTAGCCCGGAGGCGCGCCGATCAAGCGGGCGACCGCATGTTTCTCCATGTACTCGGACATGTCGATGCGCACCATCGCGGTTTCGTCGTCGAAGAGGAAGCCCGCGAGGGCCTTCGTCAACTCGGTCTTGCCGACGCCGGTGGGTCCCAGGAACATGAACGAGCCGATGGGCCGGTTCGGATCCTGCAGGCCGGCGCGCGCGCGACGCACTGCGGTCGAAACTGCGTGAACCGCTTCCTTCTGGCCGACAACCCGGCGAGCGAGTTCGTCCTCCATCTTGAGGAGCTTTTCCTTTTCGCCCTCAAGCATCTTGTCGACGGGCACGCCTGTCCATCGGGAAACGACCTGTGCGACGTGATCGGCCGAGACCACTTCGTCGACGAGAGCAGCTGCGCCTTCCTTCGACTCGGCGTCGGCCAACTGCTTCTCAAGCTGCGGGAGTACGCCATAGGCGAGACGGCCAGCCTCGGAATAATCGCCATTGCGCTGCGCGATGGCGAGGTCGTTGCGGGCCTTCTCGATGTCTTCCTTCAGCTTCTGGGCGGCGCCGAGCTTCTCTTTCTCGGCCTTCCAGCGCGCCGTGAAAGCGCTCGCCTTCTCCTCAAGTTCGGCGAGTTCGCCCTCGAGCTTGCCGAGCCGGTCGCGCGACGCGCGGTCGGTCTCCTTCTTCAGGGCTTCCTGCTCGATCTTCAACTGCACGATGCGCCGGTCGAGTTCGTCGAGTTCCTCGGGCTTCGAATCGACCTGCATGCGCAGCCGCGCAGCAGCTTCATCGACGAGGTCGATGGCCTTGTCCGGCAGGAAGCGGTCGGTGATGTAACGGTTCGACAGTGTCGCCGCCGCAACAATCGCCGAGTCCGCGATGCGCACACCATGGTGAAGTTCGTACTTCTCCTTGAGGCCCCGCAAAATCGAAACCGTGTCTTCGACAGTCGGCTCGGAGACAAAGACAGGCTGGAACCGACGGGCAAGCGCAGCATCCTTCTCGACGTGCTTGCGATATTCGTCGAGTGTGGTTGCGCCGACGCAGTGCAGCTCGCCGCGCGCGAGTGCGGGCTTGAGCAGGTTCGAGGCGTCCATTGCGCCATCGGCCTTGCCGGCGCCGACGAGCGTGTGCATCTCGTCGATGAACAGGATGATGCCGCCTTCGGCCGCAGTGACTTCCGAGAGAACCGCCTTGAGACGCTCCTCAAACTCGCCGCGATATTTGGCGCCTGCGATCAATGCGCCCATGTCGAGCGCCAGAAGCTTCTTGTCCTGCAGCGATTCCGGCACGTCGCCATTGACGATGCGATTCGCCAGGCCTTCGACGATGGCGGTCTTGCCTACGCCCGGCTCACCGATCAGCACCGGATTGTTCTTTGTGCGCCGTGACAGAACCTGGATTGTCCGGCGGATTTCCTCGTCGCGCCCGATGACGGGGTCTAGTTTGCCCGCCCGCGCGGCCTCGGTCAGGTCGCGCGCGTACTTCTTCAACGCATCGTAGGCGTTCTCCGCGCTCGCATTGTCGGCGGTGCGGCCCTTGCGAAGCTCTTCGATCGCAGCATTGAGCGTCTGCGGGGTCACGCCCGCGTTGGCGAGAATTTTTGCGGCTTCCGAGCCCTTCTCCGCGGCGAGCGCGAGGAGCAGACGTTCGACGGTCACATAGGAATCGCCGGCTTTCTGCGCGATCTTCTCGGCGTTGTCGAAAACGCGGGCGGTCGTCGGCGCCAGATACAACTGACCCGCGCCGGAACCCTGCACTTTCGGCATTTTGGAAAGGGCGATTTCGGTCTGGACGAGGGCTTCGCGGGATCGCCCGCCGGCGCGTTCGATCAGGCCCGAAGCAAGGCCCTGATCGTCGTCCAGAAGCACCTTGAGCAGATGTTCGGTGGTGAACTGCTGATGGCCTTCGCGCAGGGCCAGGGATTGCGCGGACTGTATGAAGCCCCTGACCCGCTCGGTGTATTTCTCAAGATTCATCTTGTCTCTCCATCCTGACGCGTTCTCGTCCCTGCCGGCGACGTGAACCGTTCAAATGCTTCGGCCCCTGATGGGCGCCGGTCGTCCATGATGTAGGTGGAGGGCCGCGCAAGCGGAAGGGGAGTCACAGGGCGGAGCGCGGAATTAGTTCGCGCGCAGCTGCGCTCATGAGAAAGGCCGGGCGCTTGCCCGGCCTGATTGAGTGGATTTCTTACTCGGCGAGCGGCAATTCGCCCGGCGCTTGCTGGACCTCGTCCTCGCCTTGCGGGCGACGACGGCGCCGGCGGCTGCGGAGATGGTAGTTGGCGCCTTCCTGCTCCACTTCACTCTCGGCCGCAGGCTGGAACGGCGCCGGCTGGTCCGCGGGCTGTGGCGCCGGACGAGGCGCGCCGCCGGTAATGAACGCCGGAAGGACGGGCGCTGGATCTTCGCTCTGGCGAACTTCGGAGCGCGGCTGGGGCTGGTCACCAGTATCGCGACCCGGCTGATCCCGCATCTGGGGGTCGCGGGGAGGACGCTGATCGAACCGGCGGCCCTGCCCGCCGCGATCGTTGAACTGGCGGTTCTGCCGGGGACCGCGGTCCTGTTGCTGATGTGGCCGCTGGTCGCCGGGCGGGCGTTCCGGGTAGGGCTGCGGTCCGGCGCCGTACGGCGCCATCTGCGGCTGTGGCTGGCCCTGCTGAGGAGCGAAGGGCGGCTGCGGCGCGCGCTCCGGCGGCGACGCAAACCGGTCCGGCACACCGCCAAAGTCGTCGTCGTCGTCGCCTTCCTCGGCTTCCTGCGCCTCGTTCTGGGGCCGCATGTAGCCCTGCTGGGCTTGCTGCTGCGCCAGTTGAGCGGCGGCTATCAGGCGGAAATAGTGTTCGGCGTGCTGGAGATAGCTTTCGGCCATCACGGGGTCGCCGGAGGAATGGGCGTCACGCGCAAGTTGCAGATATTTCTCTGCGATATGGTGCGCGGTTCCGCGGATCTTTACGTCTGGCCCGTTCGATTCGTAGGTCCGGGTGAGCGGATTCGGCCCCTTGCGGTTGTTGCGACCGCGCATACGCTTGTTCTGACCTGGTCTCATAGATGATCCTTGGGTGGCGTGAGGCGCCGCGAAGTCATCGGTCAATCCGCCAACATGTCCGTTAGCATTCCCGGCTTTGCCGTTTGACCGACTGATGTCTTTTGCCCCAGGCACTCCGGCCTACGTCAAACCATTACCATAGCCTGAGCTGTGGCGCTCAAGTCCCTGCCCGTCATTTCAGGGGCGTTAGGGTCTGGAGAGGTGCGTCCCAAGCTTTTCGTGACCACACGACGAAGCAGGACGATTCTTGTGATCAAACTAATCGCTTTCTCGGCCGTCGCCAAGGGGCAGGCCGAAAAAACATCATGCCGGGCTAAACCAGCCCGGCCGTCCAGACCATCGCGCGATCGTTTCCGGCATAGTCCTGGCGAAGCTGGAGAAACCGGGCGCCAACAGCCTCGAAGATCGCGCGCACCGGTTTGGCCTGGCCGGAGCCGATCTCGACTGCGAGCACGCCATCGTCCTTGAGCCAGACCGGCATCCGGCCAGCGATCTCCCGATAGGCGTCGAGCCCGTCGGGCCCGCCATCCAGGGCCAGGGCCGGGTCGAAGTTTCTGACCTCGGGATCCAGGCCCGCGATGGCGGCGGTCTCGATATAGGGGGGGTTCGACGCCACCAGATCGAAGCGGCAAGGCAGGCTTTCCGACCATGATTGATGCAGGACCGTAACCCTGTCAGCCAGTCCGAGCCGGGAAAGATTCTGGCCGGCGGCGCTGACGGCGTCCGGCGAGACGTCTACCGCCCAGCCTTGCGCGCGCGGGCACTCGCTCAACAGGGCGGCAATGATCGCGCCGGAGCCCGTCCCGATATCCAGGATGGTGAGCGGCTCTTTCGCACGCGGGCCCAGAGCGTCGAGGCATGCTTCGACGAGGACCTCCGTGTCAGGACGGGGATCGAGCACATTCGGCTGCACGGCGAGGTCAAGGCTCCAGAATCCGCGCGCGCCAAGAATGCGCGTAACGGGTTCTCGATTGAGCCGGCGCGACGTGTACTCCGCGAGGCGCGACAGCATCACCCCATCGGCCTTGACGTCCGGGCGCAGCACGAGGTCGATGTGCGCTATGCCGAATGCTGCGCACACAAGCCGGCGCGTATCGGCTTCGTGCTCATCGACGCCAGCGTCGCGTAGAAGGGCGTTCAACTTCCCGGATGCTTGCGCAATCGTCGCGCATTCCGAAAACGGGTGAGCTGAATTCATGCTCACCCGAGCGCCTTCTGCATGATTCGCGTCAGTCGCGTTACGAAGGTCGCTGGGTCGGACGGAGCTTCGCCTTCCATCACCCGCGCCTCATCGAAAATCAGCCAGGCCGCGTCCGAAATAAAGTCCTTGTCGCTTCCAGACGCCAGCCGCTCCGCCAGTCCCTTGACGAGAGCGTGCCCCGGGTTGACTTCGAGAACGCTCCTGGGGGCCTCGGACAAACGGCCATGCGCCTGAAGGATCTGACGCAGCCGGATGTCAGGCCCGTTCGCATCCGCCACCAGACAAGCGATGCTGTCATAAAGCCGCGTCGACGCGCGCACGTCGGCGACCTGTTCTCCAAGCGTCTGCTTCACAAAGGCGATGAGCGTCGCGACCTGCGCCGAAACTTCAGCGGACTCCGGCGCGGCGCCATCCACGAGAGGAATCGTCGCGATATCGGCTTCACCGCGCGTAACGGAGCGGAAAGGCTTGCCGTTGAAGCCTACAGCGGTCTCGACCCAGAAAGCGTCGACGGGGTCCGAAAGCAGCAAGACTTCGATGCCGCGCGAGCGGAAGCCTTCAAGTTGGGGACTCGCCGCCAGACGCGATGCGTTGTCGCCGACGAGATAATAGATCGCGGTCTGGTTGGGGCGCAGCGCCGCGACGTATTCTGCGAGACCGCGCTTCTCGCCGTTCGTCGTGGTGAAGCGCGCCAGTTTGAAGAGCGCATCGCGCTTCTCCGGATCCTCGTAAAGACCTTCCTTCAGGACCGGTCCGAAATTCTCCCAGACGCCCGAATAGCGTTCGGCGTCCGTCTCAGCGCATTTGACGAGCTCGTTGACAATTCGGTTCGTCACCGCGCGCTTGATGGCCGCGAGCATCGGTGTTTGCTGAATGATTTCGCGCGAAACGTTGAGCGGCAGGTCGGTCGCATCGACGACGATCTGCGCGAACCGCAGCCACGGCGCAGCGATTTCGAATTCATCCGAGATGAGGACGCCGCGGACGTAGAGACGTCCATGTCCCTTGCGTGATGGTTCGAACAGATCGAACGGCTTCGCGCCCGGGATGAAGGCGAGCGCGGTATATTCGAAGCGTCCTTCCGCGCGCCAATGAAGCGTCAACGCGGGCTCGTCGTAACGGCCCGAGATCGACTGATAGAACGAGACGTATTCCTGCTCGGTGATGTCCGCACGCGGACGGCTCCAGAGCGCGCGCCCCTCGGCGACACGCTTCGGTTCGGCTCCCGGCGCGCTTCTGAAATCGACTGGCGCGCCGATGGCGCCGGAATGCTCGCGGACGATCTTCTCGATGGTCCATTCGTCCGTGTACTGGGATGCTGCTTCCTTCAGGTGCAGCGTTACGCGCGTCCCGCGCGCTGGGGCATCGGATTGGTCAATGGGCGCGATCTCGAAGGAACCGGCGCCGGCGGAGGACCAGAGCCAGGCCTGCGTGTCGCCTGCCTTGCGTGTTGCGACCTCTACGCGGTCGGCCACCATGAACACGGAATAGAAGCCGACGCCGAATTGGCCTATCAGCTTTTCGGAGGATTCCGCGCCGCCTTCGATCTCTTTTTCGTCGTCCGGCTTCGCGCCGCTCATCTGGCGCGTGCGCTCCATGAAGGCGCGTGTCCCCGAACTGGCGATCGTGCCGAGCGCGCTGACCAGATCTTCCCGATCCATGCCCACGCCGTTGTCCTCGAAGGTCAGGGTGCGGGCGTCCTTGTCGGCCGTGATTGTGATCAGGAAAGCGGGGTCACGCTCGATCAGTTCCGGCCGCGAGATCGCCTCGTAGCGTAGTTTCTCGCAGGCGTCGGCCGCGTTCGAAATGAGTTCGCGAACGAAGATGTCTTTGTCGGAATAGACCGAGTGCACCATCATGTGGAGCAGGCGCGCGACGTCGGCCTGGAAGGAGTGAGTCTCTGCGGGAGCGGTACGGGTTTCGGCGGTCACGGCGTTCCTCGGCATGCGTCTGGAAACTGGTCGCCGTCCAGGGGACGGGCGCGCCAGTCATATCTGAAGCGCGGGCGCGCGAATCAAGAGCAGGCGCCGGAGCAATAAAAAAGGCCGGCCGAAGCGAAGCTTCGACCGGCCTATCGCCTGTCTCCTCGAAGGGAGCCTCCAGATCCAAACGCGTTCCCAGGGGGCTGGGGGGCTGACGAAATCCAGGAACGCACGGATCAGACGCGAGAGGCGACTGGCGGGAGTATCGCCATTGATCCGGGCGCGTGTTCGGCCTAATCGCGGCAAAATTGCGATACAATAGTCAAGTTGATGCCTTCGGTCTTGCCCAACCGGTCGAAGCGCACGATGATGCTCTTCAAGGAGGCGCGATGAGCGATCTCGAAGAACCGAAGAATAATGTGCGTCTCCTCGACCGCTGTGTGGGGGCGGATGGACAGGGCTCCACATCCCGGAGATCGTCCGCGGCAAGCCCGCAAACCGTAACGATAACCCGCCCGACAGGTCCGTCTGTCGTCTCATTCGACCGCCGAGAGCTTGGGGAAATACTGAGGGTGTACGGGCGCAAGGTCGCCGCGGGCGAATGGCGCGACTACGCACTGGACTTCACGCCACAACGGGCGGTGTTCTCGATTTTCCGGCGAGCGTCTGAGGCGCCGCTCTATCGCGTGGAGAAAAACCCGGACCTGGCGCGCAAGCAGGGAGCCTATTCGGTCGTCGCCGCAACCGGAATGATCCTGCGGCGCGGCAACGACCTGGGCCGCGTCATCAGCGTTCTCGAAAAATCGGTCCGGCTTGTAAGCCCATAAGAAAACCCCGGGCTCTCGCCCGGGGTCGCCGTCATCCGAAGACTACTGGACGACTGGTCACTCTTCGCGAGAACCGGTCAGCGCCAGGATGAACTGGAACATGTTGACGAAGTTCAGGTAGAGCGACAGCGCGCCCATCACCGAGGCCTTCTGCATCAGCTGCCCGTCCTGAGACAGGTAATCGTAATCACCCTTCAGGCGCTGGGTGTCCCAGGCGGTCAGGCCGGCGAAGATCAGCACGCCGATCATGCTGATGGCGAAACCGAGGACGCCTGACTGCATGAAGATGTTCACGATCGACGCGACGATCAGACCGATAAGACCCATCACGAGGAAGGACCCCATGCCGGACAGGCTCCGCTTCGTCGTGTAGCCATAGAGGCTCAGGCCGCCGAAGGCGATCGTCGTCACCAGCAGCGCGTTCACGATGCTGCCCACCTTGAACACCAGGCCGATCCAGCCCAGGGAAAGGCCCATGACGGCGGCGAAAGCCCAGAAGGTGCCGAGAAGCGACGAATAGCTCATCCTCTCAAAACGCCAGGAGAGGACGAACACAAAGGCCAGAGGCGCGAGCATCACAACCCAACGCAGCGGCGTCTGGTAGATCGTCTGCACAATCGGATTGGTGCGGCCGAGCATGAACACGCCCACGGCCACGAGCGCCGAAATCGCCAGCGCAAGGGTCATGTGGTTGTAGATGCCAAGCATGTACGAGCGCAGGCCCAGGTCGTATTCGGCCGACCGGGCTACGCCGGCGGAACCCCACCGGGCGGTCGCGTTACGGTCATAATCGGACATGTTTTCCTCACGTCTGCTAAGGGCCCTTCCGGCGCCCACAAACCGATCCGGGTAGTCGGCCGGCGGTCGCCCGTAATATGTCGCGCCAAGCCTTTTCGCACAAGGGGCTCAATACGGGCGTAATAGCAATAAAGTCAGTCATGTAGGAACTTCGGTGCGCTTTCTCCGTAGTTTTACGAAGAATGGCAATTACAGATCGCGCAGGCGCCGCGCGGGTTTCTGTCCAAGCACGCGCCATGTGCCAAGGAGACCAAGAGCGAGCGTGATTCCAAGCGCGATGACCGCCGCCTGCGCCGACCCGCCCCAGTCCCATACGAAGTGTTCGAGACGCATGACGCGGGTTACGATCCCATAAGCCGCCGCGCCGCCGGCGATGACGCCGAAGATTGCGGTCGCAAGGCCGAGGAGGCCGTACTCGATCAGGTAGGCCTGCATCAAGCGCCAGCGCGTGGCGCCCAGCGTCTTCAGCACGACGGCGTCATAGATGCGGGCGCGCTGTCCAGCCGCGATGGCTCCCGCCAGCACAAGTATTGCCGCCAGCAGCGCCACTGACGTTGCGCCGCGAATCGCGAAGGCGAGCTGATCTGTTATGCGCGCGACCGCATCCAGCGTATCCTTGACGCGGATGGCGGTGATCGTTGGAAACGCCTGCGCGACCTGCTGCAAAAGCTTCACTTCCTGCTGCGCGTCGCCGCCGTCGGGAAACGCCGCTGTCGCGAGGAACATATGCGGCGCGCCGGCGAAGGTGTTGGGCGTGAACACGAAGACGAAATTGATCCCCATCGAGCGCCAGTTCACCTTCCGCAGGTTGGCGACCTTCGCGGTGATGTTTCGGCCGAGGACATTGAGTGTGACTGTATCGCCCAGCGCGACGCCGATGCCCTCGGCGACGTCGGCCTCCATCGACACAAGCGGCGGACCCTTGTAGTCCGTAGGCCACCACTCTCCGTTGACGACTTCCGAACCGGCCGGAACCTCCGTTGCATATGTGACGCCGCGATCGCCGTCGAGAACCCACGCCGCGTTCTCCTTTGCCCGCACCTGTTCGGCGGGCGTGTCGTTCACGCGCACAAGCCGGCCGCGAATGAAGGGAACGCGATTGATCGTCGCGCCGTCCGTATGACTCCTCACGAAGGAATCGAAGTCCTCCGCCTGCCGGCTCGGAATGTCGACGAAGAAGAAGCTGGGAGTTTCGCCGGGCAATCCTTCCTGCAGCTGCACGCGGATGTTTCTGTCTATGAGCGTGAGCGTCACGAGAAGCGCGAGGCCCAGGCCGAGCGAAAGGACGACAGCGTAGGTCACCGAACCGGGGCGATGGATATTCGCGATCGCAAGGCGCAATTCCGTCCAGCGGGCATGCGGCGCCTTGCGGGCAAGCCACACGACCAGGAAGCCCACGAGCCGCAGCAGAACGAAGCCGCCAACGGTCGCAGCCACATAAGTGAGCGCAAGTCGCTTTTCGTTCGACAGAACGATTGCGGAACCAATGAGAGCGGCCGCCGCACACGCGGTCATCACGATATAGGCCAGGCGCGGACGCTGGGTCAGCGCGTCGATGCGATCCCGGTATAGAGCCGACACCGCGATATCGTGGGTGCGTCCAAGCGGAACAAGCGAAAATGTCAGCGCCGTAAGAAACCCGAAGAGAACGCCTGACAGTGCTTCGCCTGGATAGATTTCCGGCTGGAATGGAATCGGTATCAATGGTCCGGCGAAAGCAGACACCGCGAAGGGAAGCGAAACGCCCACCGCGGCGCCGATCGCCACGCCGGCCGCGGTCGCCATCATGACTTCCAGCAGCGTCGAGCCGAATACATAGCCCCCAGTGGCGCCGAGCGATTTCAACGTCGCGATGTCGGGCGTCCGGCGCTCGACGTAACCCCGCACGGCATTCGCCACGCCAACGCCGCCGACGATCAGCGCAGTCAATCCGACAAGCGTGAGAAACTGGCTCATGCGTTCAAGATTGCGCGAGAACTGCGGCGAAACGTTCTCGCGTGATCTCACCTGCCAACCGGCGTCCGGGAACTGTTTCCCGGCATCCGCGATGAAGCGCGCGAGTTGCGCATCCGACGCCGCGCCGCCGGATGCAGGCCCAGGCAACGTGATGCGATAGGTCCAGCGCACCAGAGAGCCCGGCTGCAACAGGCCGGTTTTCGCAAGCGCCTCCTGCGAAACGAGCGCGCGCGGCCCAAGCGAGAATCCGCCTGCAAGCTTGTCGGGCTCGGAAACGATTTTCGCGCGCAGTTCGAACGCAAGATCGCCGAGAAGAACCTTGTCGCCCACCTTCAGTCCAAGACGCGCGGACAGGGCGTCTTCGGCTATCAATCCATGGAGGCCGTCACGTTGCGCAAGCAACTGGTTCAGCGACGCGCGCGGGTCGGTGACGAGCGCGCCAAGCGGCGGATATGAATCATCCACCGCTTTCAGCTCGACAAGCGCCGACGGACCGCCGTCAAGTCGCGCCAGCGCACGAAGCGTCGCGATCGCCGACACGCGGCCCTGCGCGCGCATCCAGATCAACTGCTCTTCATCAGCTTCCCGATGGATGAGTCCGAGCGCGACGTCGCCGCCCAGAATGCGCTGTCCCTCCCTTGCGATGGATTCGGAAAGTACGCGCGCGCTCGATCCCACACCCACGATCGCTGCAACCCCGAGCGCGATGCAGGCTATGAAGATGCGAAAGCCCTGGAAACCTCCGCGAAGGTCGCGCCACGCGAGACGGAGGGCGAGGGACAGGGAAGAGCCGCGCTGCTTCACTGAACGCTGCCCGCAACTGCCGTTTGCGCCTCGTCCGTCACCACCTTGCCTGAACGCAGACGAATCACGCGATCGCACAGGCGCGCCAGCGACAGATCGTGGGTCACAAGCACAAGCGTCGCGCCGCGGGCCTTTCGCAAGCGAAAGAGCAGGTCGATGATCGTGCGTCCGGTCGCCTCGTCGAGATTGCCGGTTGGCTCGTCGGCCACGAGGATGGCGGGATCTGGCGCCAGCGCGCGGGCTATGGCGACGCGCTGCTGCTCGCCGCCGGACAATTGCGCCGGATAATGGGACTGCCGGGTCTCAAGCCCGACCGCGCGCAATTCCTTCGCCGCGCGTCCGAACGGGTCTGGCGCGCCGGCCAGTTCCAGCGGCACGGCGACGTTCTCAAGCGCCGTCATGGTCGGAATAAGGTGGAACGACTGGAAGATGACGCCAATGCGCGCGCCCCTGAAGCGGGCGAGCGCGTCTTCGCCCATCCGGTCGATACGATGGCCGTCCACGCTCACGGAACCGCTATCGGGCTTTTCCAGTCCGGCCATGGTCATCAGGAGGGTCGACTTGCCCGAACCGGACGAGCCGACAAGGCCGAGCGCCTCGCCCCGCGCCACATTCAGGCTCACCCCCTGCAGGATGTGGACCCGCGATGGCCCGCTTCCGAGACTCAAATGAACGTCGCTCATCTCGATGACGGGCCGTTCGGCCATAGATAAAGTCCTTGATGTTGTCGGGCTGACTGGCGGAGATCATGCTCCGCCGTTGGCGAACATATGGTGTTTGCGTGCGATCATTCCACATTCTGGCCGGAGCTGTCGCCCTGTCGGCCATTCTTCTGGCTCCCGCGCTCGGGCGGACGGTGACGATCGTCGCGCTGGGAGACAGTCTCACGGCGGGCTATCAATTGCCGGCAAGCGCCGCCCTGCCCGCCGTGCTCGAGCGAAATCTGCGTGCGGCCGGGCTCGACGTGAAGATCGAGAACGCGGGCGTTTCCGGCGATACGGCGTCGGGCGGGCTCGAGCGTCTGGACTGGTCGGTGGGCGAAGGCGTCGACGGGGTCATGGTCGCGCTGGGGGCCAATGACATGTTGCGGGGGATCGATCCCGGCCGGACCGAAGCTGCGCTGGACGAGATCCTTAAGCGCCTGAAGGAGCGCAAGATCGGCGTCCTGCTCGTCGGGATGCTCGCGACCCCCTCGCTCGGACAGGATTATGCAGGCAGGTTCAACGCCATCTACCCCGAGCTTGCAAAGCGGCACGGCGTTCCGCTCTACCCGTTCCTGCTTGAAGGCGTCGCCCGCGATCGGAAGCTCAACCTGGCCGACGGACTCCACCCCAACAAGGACGGGGTCGAGGCGATCGCCAGGGCGATGGAGCCGACGGTCGCAAGCTTCGTTCGGCAAATTGCCGCCAAGCCATAGGAGGTCCGATGCCCCGCCTGTTCACGGGCCTCGAAGTGCCGGATGACGTCGCTTTCCGCCTGTCGATGCTGCGCGGCGGCGTATCCGGCGCGAAATGGATCGAGCCGTCCGACTATCACCTGACCCTAAGCTTCATCGGCAATGTGGACGTGGGGACGGCGTCCGATCTCCACGACGAACTGGCGCAGATCGAGACACCCGAGCTGACCGTCCGGCTCCATGAGCTTGGCTCTTTTGGCGGAGAGAGGCCGCGGTCGATCGTAGCGCTCGCCGAGCCGGCCTCGGATCTCCTGGCTCTTCAGGGCCACAACGACCGGGCCCTTCGCCGCGCCGGCGTAGAGCCTGAGCGCAGGAAATACACCCCGCACGTGACGATTGCGCGGCTGAAAGGGGCTCCTGCGCCGGCTGTCGCGGCGTTTCTTGGCGAGCGGCCGATCCAGCCGATGGCCTTCGTGGCCCGGCGCTTCGTGCTCTACTCGGCGAGAACATCGCAGGGCGGCGGACCATACGTCGTGGAGGCCGCCTACCCGCTGGGGTGAGCGTCAGGGCTCCAGGACAGAGTCCCAGTACAGATAGTCCATCCAGCTTTCATGCAGGTAATTCGGGGGGAACAACCGGCCGTTGCGATGGAGGTCCGCGAGGGACGGCTGGAAAGGCGCGGTTCTCGGCCACATCTCGGCGTCCGCGGGCATTCTGTCGGACTTGCGCAGATTGCACGGCGAACAGGCCGCAACGACATTTTCCCACGTGGTCAGGCCGCCTTTTGACCGCGGCGTCACATGGTCGAAGGTCAGTTCCTCCCTCGCGCCACAGTATTGGCATGAGAAGCGGTCACGCAGGAATACGTTGAAACGGGTGAAAGCCGGCTGCCGGGCCGGTTTGATGTAGGTTTTCAGGGAGACAACCGAAGGCAGCTGCATCTCGAACGAGGGGCTGCGAACGACCCGGTCATAATGTGAGACGATGTTCACCCGGTCCATGAACACCGCCTTGATGGCGTCCTGCCATGACCAAAGGGACAAGGGATAGTAGCTCAACGGACGGAAGTCTGCGTTGAGGACCAGCGCCGGACACGCCTCCGGCGAAACGTTCGGCTGGAAGTGAACTGTCAAAGACCACCTCTGCGCCGCGGGCAGGAATCACGCCCGCTCGTCGAGATAATCTATAGGCTGTATGACCCGCTTGTGAAGGCGCTAGATCGCCTCACCGCGTCGGGATCGGAGTCCCGCTCCGGTAATCGTAGAAGCCCCGCTTGGTTTTGCGGCCGAGCCAACCGGCCTCAACGTACTTAACCAGAAGGGGGCAGGGACGGTACTTGGTGTCGGCCAGGCCCTCGTGGAGCACCTGCATCACCGAGAGGCAGGTGTCGAGGCCGATGAAATCGGCAAGCTGGAGCGGGCCCATGGGATGGTTCGCGCCCAGCTTCATCGCCGTGTCGATCGCCTCGACCGAGCCTACGCCCTCGTAGAGCGTATAGATCGCCTCGTTGATCATCGGCAGGAGGATCCGGTTGACGATGAACGCCGGGAAATCTTCCGAAACGGTCGAGGTCTTGCCAAGCTTCTCGATGAACGCCTTAGACGAGTCGAAAGTCCCGTCGTCGGTGGCGATGCCGCGGATCAGCTCCACCAGCTGCATCAGCGGCACGGGGTTCATGAAGTGGATGCCGATGAACTTTTCCGGCCGGTCGGTCGTCGAGGCCAGGCGCGTGATCGAAATCGACGAGGTGTTCGATGCAAGGATCGCCTCGGGCTTGGCGATTGGACAGACCCTGGCGAAGATCTTGCGCTTGATCTCCTCGTTCTCCGTCGCGGCCTCGATCACCAGATCGCAGTCGGCAAAGTCCGTGTAATCGCTGGAGGCCGCGATACGCGCCAGGGCCGCCTTGCGGGCGTCCTCGGTGATCTGGTTTTTCGCGATCTGCCGGGCCATGTTCCCGTTGATGGTCGCCAGACCCGCGTGGACCCGTTCTTCCGTCACATCGTTCAGAACGACGTCGAAACCCGCCAGCGCGGCCACATGCGCAATGCCGCTTCCCATCTGGCCAGCGCCAATGATGCCAACTTTCCTGATTTCAAACGTCATACCCGCCACCAGGTCCTCGTGTGTGGCCGGATCATATGCGATGATCAGGCGGCTTCCAACACGCGCCAGAGCTATTTACGCAGCTTGCCCAGTTCCTGATCGAGTTCCGGCAGCGCGCTGAACAGGTCGGCCACGAGCCCGTAGTCCGCAACCTGGAAAATCGGCGCCTCTTCGTCCTTGTTGATGGCGACGATGATCTTGGAATCCTTCATTCCGGCAAGATGCTGGATGGCGCCAGAGATGCCGACCGCGATGTAGAGCTCGGGCGCCACGACCTTGCCGGTCTGGCCGACCTGAAGATCGTTTGGCGCGAAGCCCGCGTCCACCGCCGCGCGAGAGGCTCCAACTGCGGCGTTCAGCTTGTCCGCCACAGGCTCAATGTACTTCGCGAAGTTCTCTGAACTCTGCATGGCGCGGCCGCCGGATATGATGATGCGCGCCGACGCAAGCTCCGGACGATCCGATTTCGCCACGGCCTCGCCCTTGAAGACGGTCAGGTCCGACGCCGCTTGGGGCGCAATCTGAAAGATTTCAGCGGCGCCGCCCGAAGGCGAAGCCGCGAACGCCGCTGTGCGCACCGTGATCACCCGGCGCGCGTCCGTGGCCTGCACCGTCTGGATCGCATTGCCGGCGTATATTGGCCGCTCAAACGTATCAGGCGCGAGCACCTTCGTTATTTCGGAAACCTGCATCACGTCGAGCAACGCGGCGACGCGCGGCATCACGTTCTTGGACGTCGAAGTCGATGATCCGACGATTGCGCTGTAATCCGGCGCGAGGCTTACGATCAGCGTAGCAAGCGATTCCGCAAGCTGGTTTGCGTACGCTTGCGCATCGGCGACGAGCACTCTGGCCACGCCTTCTAGCGCGGCGGCCTGGGACGCGGCTCCCGAAACGTCCTTGCCGGCGACAAGGACATGGACCGGGGCGCCGAGTTCGCGCGCAGCGGTGAGAGCTTTCGCCGTCGCGCCATTGAGGCCGTTCGCGTCGATGTCTGCGATCAGGAGAGTTGTCATTGCAGAACGCCTGCTTCGTCTTTCAGCTTCGCGACCAGTTCGGCGACCGATCCGACTTTCACGCCAGCGGCGCGTCCGGGTGGTTCCGACGTTTTCAGAACCTTCAGGCGCGCCGTCACGTCGACGCCGAAATCCGCCGGCGCCTTTTCATCGATCGGCTTTTTCTTGGCCTTCATGATGTTGGGCAGAGAGGCGTAACGTGGTTCGTTGAGACGCAGATCGGTCGTGATCACGGCGGGCGTCCTGAGTTCAAGCGTCTGCAGCCCGCCGTCAACTTCGCGCGTAACGTCCACGGTCCCATCGCCAAGCACGACCTTCGAGGCAAAGGTCGCCTGCGGCCAGCCGAGAAGAGCGGCGAGCATCTGCCCCGTCTGGTTGCAATCGTCATCGATCGCCTGCTTGCCCATGATGACGAGCCCTGGTTGCTCCGCCGCGACGACGCCCTTGAGAATCTTCGCCACGGCCAGCGGTTCGACGGAGCCCTCCGTCTTCACCAGCACGCCGCGGTCCGCGCCCATCGCAAGTCCGGCGCGGATGGTCTCGGCCGCCTGCGCGGGCCCGATGGAGACGATGATCACTTCATCGGCCTTACCGGCTTCCTTGATCCGCAGCGCTTCCTCGACCGCGATTTCGTCGAAGGGATTCATCGACATCTTCACGTTCGAGAGTTCGACGCCGGAGCCATCGGCTTTCACGCGAATCTTGACGTTGTAGTCAACCGCGCGCTTCGCCGGCACGACAATCTTCATCCCGGGCTTCTCCTCACGATTGAAGCAAGAGGTCCAAAAAACCTCGTAAAGGCCGTGGTTAGGCGAGTCAACGAGAGGATCGGCGTTCAGTCAAGCGCGCGGTCGAACAGGACGACGTCGGAGCGCTTGAAGATGACGATGAGGATTGCGCCGGCCGCGATCCCGCCCACATGCGCCCACCAGCCGACGTTGGGGTCGCCGCCAAAAATGGCGTAGACGAACTGCAGCGTGATCCAGGCCACGATCACGTAGGAGGCCTTCAGAACGACGGGGATCCATTTCAGGACGATCGCGAACACCTGAACATGCGGATGCAGCAGAAGATAGGCTGCGATGACTCCGGACACTGCGCCGGAGGCTCCGATGAGCGGAGCTTCGGAGCCAGGCGACGCGATCGCGTGCGCCATCCCCGCGCAGGCGCCGCACAGCAGATAAAACAGGATGAAGCGAGGCGTTCCCATGGCGTCTTCGATGTTGTCGCCGAAAACCCAGAGGAACAGCATGTTACCGACGATGTGCTCGACGTCGACATGCAGAAACAGGCTTGTGAACAGCGTCAGATAGGCAGGCGCGTGGAAGACGTTCGCCGGCAGGACCGCTTCGCCGAATACGACGGCCGGGATCATGCCGAATGACAACTCCGCCTTGGCGGCCGGCATCGCGGACGTAAAGATAAAGCAGGCGATGTTTGCGGCGAGAATGCAGTAAACGCCGATGGGACGCCTGATGTGCCGATATCCAACCTTGTCATAGATCGGGACGAACACCGGCGCTCCAGTCTCTGATCAGCGATTCGCGCCGGGCGTCCACAGGACGTCTCCGCCCGCGTTGAGGTTGAGATGCCGGGATGCGACGAAGAGAAAGTCGGAGAGCCTGTTGACGTATTGCAGGGCGGGTTCGCCGACCTTCTCGCCCTCCTGCGCCGCAAGTTCGGCGACAAGCCGTTCTGCGCGACGGCAGACAGTGCGCGAGACGTGCAGCGCCGCCGCGCCCGCAGTTCCGCCAGGCAATACGAACGACCGCAATGGGGCGAGGTCCCTGTTGAGCAGGTCGATCTCGCTTTCCAGCCGCGTCACCTGCGACGCAACGATTCGCAAGGGCTCGTACCCGAGATCGGCGCCGGTGTCGGGCGTGCAGAGATCGGCGCCAAGATCGAACAGATCGTTCTGGACGCGACCGAGCATCTCGTCGATGAGCTTTGATTCCGTGCGGGTCGACAGGCGCGCGACGCCGATGGAGGCGTTCGTCTCATCGACTGTGCCATACGCCGCGATCCTGAGATCCCATTTCGGCCGCCGTTCGCCGCTTCCGAGCGACGTCTGTCCCTGATCCCCGGTGCGGGTGTAAATCCTGTTGAGGACGACCATGTGAAAACCTTTCAGGCCGCCTTCAACCAGATGACGAGCATGATGACGATGACCGCAGCGGCCTGAAGGCCAACGCGCCAGCGCATCAGTTTCTGCGAAACGGAAGGATCGCCGCCGCGCAACATGTTCACAAGGCCAAGAACCAGCACGATGGCGACCGCGCCGGTCGCGACCCCCACTGCCGCGTTCGAAAAAGTCATCGCGATCCCCGGATACGGAAACAGAAGGTCTTAACTAGAGGGTTGCGCCGGAGCGGGCAATGCCGCGGCCGGGTCAATAACGACGCAGCAGACGCTCAAGGTATTCAAGCTCGTCGCGCGGACGAGCCGGATCGCCAAGGCGGCGGCGCAGTTCTTCGAGGACGCGCTGGGCGCGCTGGGCCGCGGGTGCGCCCGCCGGGTCGTAAACGCTGCGTGAATTGTCGCCCCGGTCGCGGGATTCGCGGCCCAACGGATCGGGATTGGCTGTCTCCCGGCCGGCGCGGCCAGGTCCACTCGGATCACCTTCTCCGGCCTGTTCTCCCGGCTGGTTTCCGCGCTGCATCTGCTGCGCGAGCGACTGGGCGCCCCGACGCAGCCCCTCGAGAGCGCGGCCCTGAGCGTCGACAGCCGGCCCCTGGCCTTCCTGTCCACGTCCAAGCTGTTGCTCCGCCTCGCGCATCGCCTGCTCGGCGTCCCCGAATCCCTGTTCGGGCTTCATCCCGAAGCGGCGCATCCGCTGTTGAAGGTCCTCAAGCTGTTCGCGCAACGCCTGCTGGCGTTTCTGGAGCGATTGCTGGTCACCGCCCTGCTGGCCGTCCTGATCCTGCGGCGAACGGCGGCCCTGCTGGAACGTCCGGTCGCGAAGCTCCTGCTGCTCGCGCATCATCTGGTCGAGCTGGTTGAGCGAGCGGTTCATCTCGCGCGACATCTGGTTCTGGTTGTTGCGGCGCGCGGAGCGAAGATTTTCGAGCATGTTCTGCAGCTGGTCGAGCATGCGCTGCGCGTCGGCCATGTTGCCGGAGCGCGCCATCTTTTCCATCTGGTCCAGCATGCGTTGCAGGTCCTGTGACGTGATCGTTCGATCCGGCGGGGCCTGCTGGCTTTCGTTCTCAGCGTTGTTCTGATCGCGCATCTGCTGTTCGGCGAACTCGCGCAGGAAGCGGTCGAGCGCCGCGCGAAGCTGGTCCATGAGGCGCTTGATCTCATCCTCGGACGCGCCCCGCTCCAGGGCTTCGCGCAGCGCCTGCTGCGCCGCGCGCAGATCGCGTTCGGCCTGTGACAGATCGCCTTCCTCAAGCTGCAAGGCCATCTGCCAGATGAAGTCGGCGACGTCGCGCAGGTCGTCGTCGTTCCCGGCCGCGGCCAGGCGCGCCGAAATTGAATTGAGGCCCAGGAACTGACCGGCGGTGACGTCGAACATTTCCGGGGCGATCATCAAGGCTTGGAAGCTCGTTGCGACGCGGGTGCGGTTGTCCGGGTCGAGAACGAGGTTGCGGCGCTGCTCGACGAGGGCGCGCGCAAGCGGCTTAACGAAAGGACGTTGCGGCAGGACGAGATCAACCGTTTCGCTTTTTCCCGTGTTGCCGCCTTCGTCGCGCGCGACGAGCGTCATGCTGACGCGGGCGCCGGCCCATGGATGCTCCGACAGATCGGTGGTCGTTTCGGCTTCGCCTGTTCCGCCAGCGCCGCCCGGAAGACCCAGAGGCATGCGGGGCGGCTCGGCGAGCGAGCGCGGCGAGGGCTTTCCTCGAACGCGCGGGTTCGCGAATTCGGCTTCGGCTCCTATGATCCCGTAATCGTCCTCGAGTTTGTAGGCGAGGGTCAGGGAGCCGCGCGCGTTCGGGCGGGGCTCGCTGCGCAAGGTTACGACCGGGGGGCGATCGGGTATCGCAACAAGCTGGAAGGTCGTTAGAACGCCGCCCGGCCGCCGCAATTGAAGGACGCCGTCGCCTCTGAGCGTCCAGCGCGCTTCAACGTCGGTCGAGGAGGCGCGCGCGGGTTGAGCGCCGGCGTCAGACTTTTTGTCCTTGTCCTCCACCGAGGCCAGCCCGCCCTGCGCCTCGACGGAGACGCCCGAGCGCTGCGACATGCGCACAACGACCGTCGACCCCGCCGGCGCCTCGACACGCCGGACCTCCGCCTGGGTGTCCGGCCCCGATCCCCGCAGCAGGACTGGCGGGCGGGCGGTGTAGGGCGGCGGATCGATCCAGGCGTCGAGCCGGTATCCGGCGGCCGCGCCGGGCGGCGAGCGAAAATCGAACGCGGCGCTCAGGCGCGCGAATTTTTGCGGTCCGGCGACGAACGCGGCTCCGACGACGAGGAGAAGAACGCCCGCGCGGACGGCAAAGCGATCATGAAGCGCGGTCCTGGGCTCGGGGCGAGTCACCTTGAGGAGGCGCGCGGCGCTCTCGGCGCGGCGCTGGTGCACCCGCCAAAGGGCGCGCGTGCTCTCGTCGGCGCTGGCGTTAGACAACGCGTCGTCGAGCGTGGCTGCGGGACGATGCGGCAGGCCGCTGTCGCGGTCGATCCGGCCCAGCGCCTCCCGCCGGGTGAATGGCTTCACGCGCAACAGCAGCCAGGCGGGCCAGGCGAGCGCGGCCGCAAAGGCCGCAAGTCCGGCAAGGCGGCCCCAAACCGGGACGTACAGCCAGAGCCCGACCCACGAGACCGCCAGAAACAGGCCGCAGACGACGGAGAGCGCCACGAGCGCGGGCCAGAGCCGCTCCCACAATCCGGCCAGTCGCGCGCGCAGGATCAGCGCGTCAAGCGTGGCGCTGGTGCGGTTTGGATGAGGCGCGTCGTCCAACACAGGCTCCTGATCGGCGTCGGGTGAGAGCGTATCACGCAGAACGGCTCACGCGACATCACAGATGCGACAGGGCCAGACGCTATTCTGCCTTCAACCAAGACGGAATTTTGTCCAGGCCGATAAGTTCGTCATAGGTGGGGCGCGGCCGCACGATCGCCCATCGATCGCCGTTCACGAGCACTTCCGGCGCAAGCAGGCGCGAATTGTAAGTGCCTGCCTGAACGGCGCCGTAGGCTCCAGCCGACATGATGGCGAGCAGGTCGCCTTGCGCCGGGCGCAGCATTCGCCGGCCCAGCGCCATATAGTCGCCGGTCTCGCACACCGGTCCCACCACGTCGGCGACGATGAGCTGCGCGCTCGCATCGAGCGCGACCGGATAGATTTCATGGTGCGCGTCGTAAAGGGTGGGCCGAACGAGATCGTTCATCCCCGCGTCGACGATGACGAACGTGCGGCCGTCGCCCTCCTTGACGTAGAGCACACGGGTGACGAGCACGCCGGCGTTGCCGACCAGAAGCCGCCCCGGCTCGAAGACGAGCTGGCATCCGAGCGAATTGGTGTGTTTGCGGACGATCTCCGCATAGCGTTCGGGATGATAAGACGCCGGGTCATCGCCCTCGTGGTAGGGAATGCCGAGTCCGCCGCCCAGATCGACGTGATCGACGCGATGACCATCTTCGCGCAGTTCGCGGACGAAACCGGACAACAGCGCGAAAGCATCGTCGAAGGGCGCAAGATCGGTGATCTGCGAGCCGATATGCATGTCTACGCCAGACACCTCAATGCCCGGCAATCCCGCAGCAAGCGCATAAACTTCGCGCGCCCGCGACAGAGGCACGCCGAACTTGTTCTCCGACTTGCCGGTCGAGATCTTCTTGTGGGTCTTCGCGTCAACGTCCGGATTGACGCGAATGGAGATCCGAGCCGTGCGGCCTTTCTCACTCGCAACGCGCGATATCTCGACGAGTTCGGGCTCGGATTCGACGTTGAAGCACTTGATGTCGAGATCAAGCGCGTAAGCGATTTCAGAGGCCGTCTTGCCGACGCCGGAAAACGTGATGCGATCGCCCGGCACGCCCGCCGCGTGCGCACGCCGCAGCTCGCCTTCGGACACCACGTCCATGCCCGCGCCCAGGCGCGCGAGCGTCGTCAGCACGGCCTGATTGGAGTTCGCCTTCATGGCGTAGCAGATCAACGCGTCCTGTCCTGCGAACGCCGCCTGAAACACCTTGTAATGATGAACGATCGTCGCCGACGAATAGCAGTAGAACGGCGTGTCGACCTCGGCCGCGATCGTCCGCAGATCGACTTCCTCGGCATGCAGAACGCCGTTGACCTGATGAAAATGGCGCATGGCGCGTCGTGGCCGTCAGAGAATTGGATCGAGAATGAAAGGACGCTTCGGCGCGGGGATCGGCGGCTCATCCTCTTCAAGGTCGCCGGTCCGGGGCGGCCGGGAGAGCGGATCGCGGTCGGCGATGTTCTGGCGCGAACCGACGCCGGCCGGGGCAAGCCTCGGACTTTGATTCTGGGCGCTGGCGGCGGCCGGCGCTCCGGGCGGAGCCTCAAGCGGCCCGCGACGGCCGCAACCCGCCAGCGCGAGCGCAATCACGCCCAGCAGCACAGGCGCAAGAAGATAGATCGAGGGGTGTCGGGCGGCGGGCTGCACAAGAATCTCCAATCCAGTCACATATACCCCGGCGGACCCATCCCGGCGAGGATGCGCAGGTCTGGCCGCGAAGTGAGTCAAACTGCGGCTATTTGCCGCATTCCCCGAGCCGATCGAGCCACGCCGCCGCCTGCGCTGCGACGTTGTCAGGCGCCGTCCCGCCGTAACTCGTGCGGCTGCGAACGGATTGCTCGACTCCGAGCACCGAGAACACGTCCTGCGTGATGCGCGGCTCGATCGCCTGCATCTGCGCGAGCGTCAGCGTCTCCAGATCGCAGCCCGCATCCGAAGCGAGCTTCACGATGGACCCCGTGACATGGTGGGCCTGCCGGAAGGGGAGGCCGAGCTTGCGCACGAGCCAGTCCGCGAGGTCGGTAGCTGTGGAATAGCCGGACCCCGCCGCGGCCTTCATGCGCTGCGGATCGGGCGTCATGTCGCGCACCATGCCCGCCATCGCCGCAACGCTCAGGGAGAGCGCGTGCAGGGCGTCGAACGACCCTTCCTTGTCCTCCTGCATGTCTTTCGAATAGGCTAGCGGAAGGCCCTTCATCACCGTGAGCATCCCGACAAGCGCGCCGACCACGCGACCGGTTTTGCCCCGCACCAGTTCCGCCGCGTCCGGATTGCGCTTCTGCGGCATGATCGAGGAACCTGTGGTGAACTTGTCGGACAGTCTCACGAAGCCGAACTGCGGCGTCACCCACAGGACGATTTCCTCGGCGAAACGTGACAAATGCACCGCGCATATGGCGGCCGCGGACAATGTCTCCATGACAAAGTCGCGGTCGGACACGCTGTCGATGGAGTTCCCCGTCGGCCGGTCGAAGCCAAGCGCCGCCGCCGTAGCATGACGGTCGATCGGGAAGGACGTGCCCGCCAGCGCGGCCGCGCCCAGAGGGCATTCGTTGAGCCGCTTGCGCGCGTCCGCGAAACGGCCCCTGTCGCGGGCCAGCATCTCGACATAGGCGAGCAGGTGATGGCCGAACGTGACCGGCTGCGCCGACTGCATGTGCGTGAAACCCGGCATGACCATGGCCGCACAGGATTTCGCCTTCTCCGCAAGGCAAGTCTGGAGATCGCGCAACTGCTCGTCGATCTGGTCGATGGCGTCGCGCACCCACAGCCGGAAATCGAGCGCGACCTGATCGTTGCGCGAACGGGCGGTGTGCAAGCGGCCGGCGGCGGCGCCAACGACTTCGGCAAGCCGGGATTCGACGTTCATGTGAATGTCTTCCAGCGCCCGCGAAAAAGTGAACGAACCCGCCTCGATCTCGCCGGCGATCTGGTCCAGACCAGCCGTGACGGCGGCGGCGTCTTCGGCGCTGACGACGCCGGTGGCCGCAAGCATCGCGACATGCGCCTTTGAGCCGCGGATGTCCTGGGACGCGAAGCGGTAGTCGAAACCGATGGAGGCGTTTATCTCCTCCATGATCTCATCGGGGCCGCTGGAGAAGCGTCCGCCCCACATCTTGTTGCTCATGTGCCGCCTTTCCCGCTGGGACCGCCCTGATGACCGATAGCAGGCCTACCGACGAATCCCCTGTTCCCGCGCCGCCGCGCTGGCGCCGGCCGGTCGCGGCCGCCGCCGTTCTGGCTGCGATTGCTGCGGTCGTATACGCAACCTTGCCGGAGCGGGGCAAGGAAGTCTCGGGCGCGAGCGCCCAATGCGCCGCCTCGGCGGCGACCGCGCGCAGGATTTCGCCGCTTGCGATAGGACACGTCGCGGCCCTGTCGGTCGCGAAGTCGCCGACCCCCGCCGTCGATGTCGCGTTCGACGCTCCCGACGGGAGGCGCGTCACGATGGCGGACTTTCGTGGCCGGGCGGTGCTCCTGAACCTCTGGGCCACCTGGTGCGCCCCGTGCCGCGCCGAGATGCCGGCCCTCGACAGGCTTCAGGCCCAGCTCGGCGGCGAACGGTTCGAGGTCGTGACCGTAAACATAGATACAGCGCGCCTTGAGCGCCGAGAGGCATTCTGGAAAGAGACTGGCCTCGAGCGGCTGACCTTCTATGCGGATCCCAAGGCCGACATATTCCAGACGCTCAAGCGCGCCGGTAAGGCCGTAGGACTTCCCACCACGCTGCTCATCGACTCAAACGGCTGCGAGCTTGGGTTGATGGCGGGTCCCGCAGAATGGGATTCGGACGACGCCAAGCGACTCATCGCTGCGGTGTTGCAGAACTAAATCTGCCGCCAAGTCGCAAAATTTGAGACTCAACCATCGCCGTCTCCGGTCGGCGATGCGCGCTGCGTTGCGCGGCCGCGCCAGTTCCATTAGTTAGGCCGCCACATGAATTCCGACTGCGAGGCGCCAGATGGCAGGTATAGACCAGAGCCCGATCGCGAATGAGCGGAGGCGACCCCTCTCTCCTCACCTTCAGGTTTATCGATTCGCGCTCACGATGGCGATGTCGATCATGCATCGAATCACCGGGGCGGGCCTGTATCTTGGGACTCTGCTGCTGGCTTGGTGGCTCATCGCCGCAGCCACCAGCGCAAGCGCCTTCGCCGACGTCAACTGGTTCATGGGCACGATCGTCGGGCGCCTGATCCTGCTCGGGTTCACCTGGGCGCTTTTCCATCACATGCTCGGCGGCATTCGGCATTTCATCTGGGACGCCGGCTACGGCATGGACCATCCCGAGCGGGAATATCTCGCGCAGGCGACGCTCGTCGGAGGCCTCGTTCTTACGATCCTCGTCTGGATCGCCGCGTACACGATGCGCTGAGGGGACAAGATCATGGCCAGCGATAACTCCGGCTCCATCCGCACCCCGATGTCCAAGGTGCGATATCTCGGTTCTGCGCGCTCCGGCACGCGCCATGCGTGGCGCATGCGCATCACCTCGATTGCGCTTCTGCCGCTCTCGGTCGCCTTCATCTGGATCGTGCTCGGTCTCGTGGGCAAAGATCACGCGACCGTTCGCGCAGCCCTCGGCAGTCCCTTCGCGGCCATCGTGATGCTGCTGTTCGTGCCGACCGCCGTCTACCACATGATGCTCGGAATGCAGACAATCATCGAGGACTACGTGCATGGCGAGCACGCCAAGTCGTGGTCGCTCATCGCGAACATGTTCTTCAGCGCCGTCGTGGGACTCGCGTGTGTCTACGCGATCCTCCGCCTGAGCTTCATCTGACCGGCGCAACCGAAAAGTCGAGACGAGGAAAAAAAGATGGCCAATGCTTCGGCTAACGGCGCAGCGGCGCCCGGCGTGAACGGCGCGGCTTATCCGATTACGGATCACACTTTCGATGTCATCGTCGTCGGCGCCGGCGGCGCGGGACTGCGCGCGACGGTTGGCTGCTCGCAGGCGGGCCTGCGCACGGCGTGCATTTCCAAGGTGTTCCCGACGCGGTCGCACACGGTCGCGGCGCAGGGCGGCATTTCGGCCGCGCTCGGCAACATGGGCCCCGACGACTGGCGCTGGCACATGTACGACACCGTGAAGGGGTCCGACTGGCTGGGCGACCAGGACTCCATCGAATACCTCTGCCGCAACGCGCCCGCCGCGGTGTACGAGCTCGAGCACTGGGGCGTGCCGTTCTCCCGCACCGAAGAAGGCAAGATCTATCAGCGCCCGTTTGGCGGCATGACCACGAACTATGGCCAGGGCACCGCCCAGCGCACCTGCGCCGCGGCCGACCGCACCGGCCACGCCATCCTGCACACGCTTTACGGTCAGGCCGTACGCAACAAGACCGAATTCTTCATCGAGTATTTCGCCATCGACCTCATCATGGACGAGGAAGGCCGCTGCCGTGGCGTCGTCTGCATCAAGATGGATGATGGTTCGATCCACCGCTTCCGCGGCGCGCTGACGATTCTCGCGACGGGCGGTTATGGCCGTGCGTATTTCTCCGCCACGTCCGCGCACACCTGCACCGGTGACGGCAACGCGATGGTGCTGCGTGCTGGTCTCCCATGCCAGGACATGGAGTTCGTGCAGTTCCACCCCACCGGCATCTACGGGTCGGGCTGCCTGATCACCGAAGGCGCGCGCGGCGAGGGCGGTTACGTCACCAACGCTTCCGGCGAACGCTTCATGGAGCGGTACGCGCCGTCGGCGAAAGACCTCGCCTCGCGAGACGTCGTTTCCCGCGCGATGACGATCGAAATTCGCGAAGGCCGCGGCGTCGGCAAGCAGGCGGACCACATTCACCTGCATCTTGAACATCTCGACCCGAAGATCCTGCACGAGCGCCTTCCGGGCATTTCGGAAAGCGCGCGCATCTTTGCGGGCGTCGACGTCACGAAGGAGCCGATCCCGGTGCTGCCGACGGTGCACTACAACATGGGCGGCATCCCGACGAACTATTACGGCGAGGTGGTCACGAAGAAGGCGGGCGATCCCGACTTCATTGTGCCAGGCCTAATGGCTCTGGGCGAGGCGGCGTGCGTGTCGATCCACGGCGCGAACCGGCTCGGCTCGAACTCCCTGATCGATCTCGTCGTGTTCGGCCGCGCCGCCGGCATTCGCGCCGCCGAGATCGTCAAGCCCGGCGAGAAGCAGCCCGAGCTGCCGAAGGATTCGGCGGACATGTCGCTCTCGCGTCTCGACAAGTACCGATGGTCGAAGGGGGGCACCCCGACCGCCGTGCTGCGCGAAAAGATGCAGCGCACGATGCAGAACAATTGCGCCGTGTTCCGCACGGGCGAGGTGCTGGAAGAGGGCTCCAAGCTTATCCACGAAGTGTGGGAAGGCATCGGCGACATCGCGATCACCGATCGGTCGCTGATCTGGAACTCGGACCTCATCGAGACGCTCGAGTTCGACAATCTCATCATCCAGGCCGTCGTGACGATGGACTCTGCCGTCGAGCGGCAGGAAAGCCGCGGCGCGCACGCGCGCGAGGACTTCCCCGACCGCGACGACGTGAATTGGATGAAGCACACGCTCGCCTGGGCGAACGACGACACCAAGAAGGTCTCGATCGATTTCCGTCCGGTTCACACCTACACGATGACGAACGAGGTCAGCTACATTGAGCCCAAGGCTCGCGTGTACTGATCCGGAGAGGCAGTGATGGTCGAATTCGCTCTTCCCAGAAACTCCCGTCCCGTGGCCGGCAAGGTCTGGCCGCGCCCGGCCAACGCGAAGAACGTGCGGGAATTCCGCATCTACCGCTGGAATCCGGACGATGGACAGAATCCGCGCATCGACACCTACTTCGTCGACATGGACGATTGCGGGCCAATGGTTCTCGACGCGATCATCTGGATCAAGAACAAGGTCGATCCGACGCTGACCTTCCGACGCTCCTGTCGCGAAGGCATTTGCGGTTCGTGCGCGATGAATATCGACGGCACGAACACGCTGGCGTGCACGAAGGACATGTCCACGATCTCGGGCGCGGTGAAGATCTATCCGCTGCCGCACATGAAGGTCATCAAGGATCTCGTGCCGGATCTGACGACGTTCTACGCGCAGCATGCGTCCATCGAGCCTTGGTTGAAGACCGACACGCCGCAGCCCGAGAAGGAATGGCGCCAGTCGCCCGGAGACCGCAACAAGCTCGACGGGCTGTACGAGTGCATCCTGTGCGCGTGCTGTTCGACTTCGTGCCCCAGCTACTGGTGGAACGGCGACCGCTATCTTGGTCCCGCCGCGCTGCTCCAGGCCTATCGTTGGCTTGCGGACACCCGCGACGAAGCGACTGGCGACCGCCTCGACAACCTCGAGGATCCTTTCCGCCTCTATCGCTGCCACACCATCATGAACTGCGCGAAGACCTGCCCGAAGGGTCTTAACCCCGCCAAGGCCATCGCCGAAATCAAGAACATGATGATCGCGCGTCAGGTCTGACGTGACGGGCGCGCGGAAGCATTCCAGCGCAAAGCAACAAGTGCGGCTGCCGGGCCGCGCTCTATTCCCTGGCCGAAAACCGTGACCGAAAACGTTTCGCTCGCCTACGCAGAAAAAGTGCGCGCGGGTCAGGTCGAAGCAGATCCCGCGCAGACGGAACTGGTCGCGCGGTTCGATGTCCTGCTGGATGCGCTCACCGCACGCAGGGCCGCGCGCCGCTCATCCGCCATCCGCAGGATTTTCCGCCGCAGGAAGGACGGCGAGTCCATTCGTGGTCTCTACGTGTGGGGCTCAGTCGGGCGCGGCAAGACCATGCTGATGGACATGTTCTTCGACGCGGCGCCGCAGCGCCGCAAGCGCCGGACGCATTTTCACAGCTTCATGCACGACGTGCACAAGCGTATCCACGCGTGGCGGCAGGAGAAGAAGGCGGGAAGGGTGAAGGGCGACGATCCGATCCAGCCCGTAGCGGACGCGCTTGCGCGCGAGGCGCGCCTCCTGTGCTTTGACGAGTTCAGCGTCACCGACATTGCCGACGCGATGATTCTGGGCCGGCTGTTCGAGGCGCTTTTCGCGCGCGGCGTCGTCGTGGTTGCGACATCGAACGTGGAGCCCTCGCGGCTTTACGAGGACGGACTCAACCGCGCGTTGTTCCTGCCGTTCATCGCGCTGTTGCAGGAGCGCATGGAGGTCGTGCGCCTCGATGCGCGAACCGACTTTCGGCTCGAGAAGATCGGCGGCTCGCCAGTCTATTACACACCGCCGGACGAGAATGCCCATTCCCAGATGGATCGCATTTTCTACCGCCTCACCGGCAAGGCCCACGGCGAGCCGACGTCCCTCCCTGTGCTCGGGCGCGAGGTCAGCGTGCCGGAGGCGGCGGAGCACGTAGCGCGCTTTTCGTTCACCGAGTTATGTGGACGCCCCCTTGGCTCAGCCGACTATCTTGCGCTGGCGGAAAACTTCCATACGATCTTCATCGATGACATCCCCGTCATGCCGCAGCACATGCGCAACGAGGCGAAGCGGTTCATCAACCTGATCGACACGCTCTATGATCAGCATGTGAAACTCGTCGCGTCGGCGCAGGCGCCTCCCACCGGGCTTTACACCGGTACGGAGGGACGCGAAGCTTTCGAATTCGAACGCACTGCTTCGCGGCTGATCGAGATGCAATCGCAAACCTATCTCGCGCTTCCCCACGGCAGGGCCGATTCCCGGGCCTCCGGCGACACAACCGGGCTGACGGACACCTGAGATGGCCCGAACCCCGCCACCGGAGCCCACCGACTCGAGAATCCTCCGGATCGCTGCGGACCATGTGCGCAAATTCGGGCTGGAACGCACGACGGTCGTGAGCATCGCGGCCGAGGCAGGCATGAGTCACGCAAACGTCTATCGCTACTTTCCGTCCAAGGATTCGCTGGTGGACGCCTTGACCGATCACTGGCTGAAACCGATCGAGACGGGTCTTCACGAAATCGCGGACGCGCCCGATCCGGCTGACGACAAGCTTGAGCGCATCCTGTCCGCGATCCACCGGGCTTACCGGAACAAGGTTGAGACGGACCCCAACCTCTTTGCGATCTTCGCCGGAGCCGTGGAGGCCGGGCGGGCGCTCGCCCGGCGACACCGGGGGCGCGTTCAAGCCGAGATCCAGCGCGTTCTGGAGGAGGGAATGGGCGGCGGAGTTTTCCGCCCCGGCGACCTGCGGCGGGCTACCAGCCTGGTGTTCGACGGCCTCCATCGATTCATCCACCCGGTCTCCATCAGACTCGACCGGGACGTGCCGCGCGAGCAGATCGACGCACGTTTCGAGCGGATCACGCGGGTCGTTCTCCGGGCGCTCGCCTAGTGCGAAATCCGAGGAACAATTTACAAAATTTGATATTTGTAATGCCATTTCAGGCGGTCTTCGAGGCGACGTCCCGGGTCCCGGAGTGGGCTGCATCTCATTGTTCTAGCGCGCTTATCTCCAATAGGTCCGACGACCCTGAACGAACGTTTAAGGCCGCATTCTTTCCAACTTGATGCGTTCCGGTCTTGCCAGCGAAAGCCGGTGGAGTCAAAGACGCCGCGGCATCGGGCTTGGCCGATAGGTCCGCCCAGAGGCAACGCTAGAGCGAGGAGCGTCCACAATGGCGCGTAACAAGATTGCATTGATCGGATCCGGACAGATTGGCGGCACGCTGGCGTTGCTGGCCGGTCTCAAGGAACTTGGCGACATCGTCCTGTTCGACATCGCGGACGGCATCCCGCAGGGCAAGGCTCTCGACATCGCCGAAGCCTCTCCCGTGGAAGGTTTTGATTCGCGTCTCTCCGGCGCCAGCGACTATTCGGCCATTGCCGGCGCAGATGTGATCATCGTCACCGCGGGCGTGCCCCGCAAGCCGGGCATGAGCCGCGATGATCTGCTGGGAATTAACCTGAAGGTGATGGAGGCGGTCGGCGCTGGCATCAAGCAGTACGCTCCGAACGCTTTCGTCATCTGTATCACCAACCCGCTCGACGCGATGGTGTGGGCGCTTCAGAAGGCCTGCGGCCTGCCGGTCAACAAGGTCGTCGGCATGGCGGGCGTCCTCGACTCCGCCCGCTTCCGCTGGTTCCTCGCCGAAGAGTTCAATGTCTCCGTTGAAGACGTCACCGCGTTCGTTCTCGGCGGCCACGGCGACGACATGGTTCCGTCCGTCCGCTATTCGACGGTCGCCGGCATTCCGCTGCCCGACCTCGTCAAGATGGGCTGGACGACACAGGAGAAGATCGACGCAATCGTCAAGCGCACGCGCGGCGGCGGCGGCGAAATCGTCAACCTGCTCAAGACTGGCTCGGCCTTCTATGCGCCGGCCTCCTCGGCGATCGCCATGGCCGAGAGCTATCTGCGCGACAAGCGCCGGGTCCTGCCCTGCGCCGCGCACCTCACCGGACAATACGGCGTGAAGGACATGTATGTCGGCGTCCCCGTCGTCATTGGCGCGAACGGCGTCGAGAAGATCGTCGAGATCACCCTCGACGCGGCCGAAAAGGAAATGTTCGCCACGTCGGTCAAGTCGGTCCAGACACTCGTCGACGCCTGCAAGACCATCAATCCGTCCTTCGCCTGAATGGCGGGCGTGGATTGCGCACCCGCGTGATCCGCGCGAGCGATCGGAACGACACGAGGATAAATCTATGAACATCCATGAGTACCAGGCCAAGGCCGTGCTGCGTGAATACGGCGTGCCCGTATCGCGCGGCGTGCCGGTTCTGAAGGCGGAAGATGCGGAAGCGGCTGCGAAGGAGCTTGGCGGCCCGCTTTGGGTCGTGAAGTCACAGATTCATGCCGGCGGCCGCGGCAAGGGCAAGTTCAAGGAAGCTTCGGCCGGGGAGAAGGGCGGGGTTCGTCTCGCCAAGTCGGTCGAGGAGACCGTCGAATTCGCCCGGCAGATGCTTGGCGCGACGCTCGTGACCGTGCAGACAGGCCCCGCAGGCAAGCAGGTCAACCGCCTCTACATCGAGGACGGATCAGACATCGAGAAGGAATTCTATCTCTCCGCGCTCGTGGATCGCGTGACGTCGCGCGTCTCGTTCGTCGTCTCGACCGAAGGCGGCATGGACATCGAGCAGGTTGCCCACGACACGCCCGAGAAGATCATCACCTTCTCGATCGATCCGGCGACAGGCGTTATGCCGCATCATGGCCGCACTGTAGCCAAGGCGCTTGGCCTCACCGGCGACCTTGCCAAGCAGGCGGCGACGCTTCTCGGCCAGCTTTATCGCGCCTTCGTCGAGAAGGACATGTCGATGCTCGAGATCAACCCGCTGATCATCACCAAGCAGGGTCAGCTCAAGTGTCTCGACGCGAAGGTCTCCTTCGACTCGAACGCGCTCTATCGTCATCCCGAGATCATGGCGCTTCGCGATGAGACGGAAGAGGACGACAAGGAAATCGAAGCCTCGAAATATGACCTCGCCTATATCGCGCTCGACGGCACGATCGGCTGCATGGTCAACGGCGCCGGCCTTGCGATGGCTACGCTCGACATCATCAAGCTCTATGGCGCCGAACCCGCCAACTTCCTCGATGTCGGCGGCGGCGCTTCGGAAGAGAAGGTGACCGCGGCGTTCAAGATCATCACGGCGGACCCCAACGTGAAGGGCATCCTCGTGAACATCTTCGGCGGCATCATGAAGTGCGACGTCATCGCGCGCGGCGTGATCGGCGCGGTGAAGGCCGTGGGCCTGCAGGTTCCCCTCGTCGTGCGCCTCGAAGGCACAAACGTGGAGGAAGGCAAGCAGATCATCCGCGAGTCGGGGCTCAATGTGATCCCGGCGGACGATCTGGACGACGCCGCCCAGAAGATCGTCAAGGCCGTCAAGGAGGCCGCATAATGTCCGTTCTCATCGACAGGAACACGAAGGTCATCTGCCAGGGCTTTACCGGCAAGAACGGCACCTTCCATTCGGAACAGGCGCTGGCCTACGGCACGAAAGTCGTCGGCGGCGTAACGCCCGGCAAGGGCGGGACCACGCACATCGGGCTCCCGGTGTTCGACACGGTCGCAGAAGCGCGCGATGCAACCGGCGCCGACGCGACGGTGGTTTACGTTCCGCCGCCGTTCGCAGCCGATTCGATCTGCGAAGCGATCGACGCGGAAATTCCGCTCATCGTCTGCATCACCGAAGGCATCCCGGTAACGGACATGATCAAGGTGAAGCGGTCGCTGTCGGGCTCAAAGTCGCGCCTTATCGGCCCGAATTGCCCCGGCATCGTGACAGCCGGCGAGTCGAAGATCGGCATCATGCCGGCCAACATCTTCAAGCCCGGCAATGTCGGCATCGTGTCCCGCTCCGGCACGCTGACCTACGAAGCTGTCTTCCAGACGACCCGGGAAGGCCTCGGCCAGACAACGGCTGTGGGCATCGGCGGCGATCCAGTCAAGGGCACCGAGTTCATCGATGTGCTCGAGATGTTTCTTGCCGATGACGCGACGAAGTCGATCGTGATGATTGGCGAAATCGGCGGCTCGGCGGAAGAAGACGCCGCGCAGTTCCTGCGCGACGAGGCGAAGCGCGGCCGCAAGAAGCCGATGGTCGGCTTCATTGCGGGTCGCACTGCGCCTCCTGGACGCCGCATGGGCCACGCCGGCGCCATTATCTCCGGCGGCAAGGGCGGAGCGGAAGACAAGATCGCTGCGATGGAGGCCGCGGGCATCCGGGTGTCGCCGTCGCCGGCGCGTCTCGGCAAGACGCTGGTCGAAGTCCTGAAGGGCTGAACCAACTTCGCCGCCCCGGATCGCCGGGGCGGCGCTCAACCTGCACTGGCCGATGCGCCGCGGCTCGAACACGGCGCGACAAATTCTCCGGAGGCCAAGGATGGCGCGCCAGGACCTGAACGAAGCTCTTCTCCAAACGTCGTTCCTCTACGGCGGCAACGCCGCTTACATCGAAGACCTTTATGCGCGTTACCAGGCGGACCCGTCGAGCGTGGACCGCGAGTGGCGCGAATTCTTTGGCGCGCTGCAGGACGACGCGGGCGCGGTGAAGCAGAACGCCCGCGGCGCTTCATGGAAGAAGGCGAACTGGCCCATTCACGCCAATGGCGAACTGGTTTCGGCGCTCGATGGGAACTGGGGGCAGATCGAAAAGGCCGTCGGCGCTAAAATCGAGGCGAAGGCCGCGGCGAAGGGCGCGCCCACGAGCGGGGCCGACGTGGAGCGTGCGACGCGCGACAGCGTGCGCGCCCTCATGATGATTCGCGCCTATCGCATGCGCGGCCATTTGCACGCTGATCTCGATCCCCTGGGGCTCGAGCCGCGCAAGGATCACGAGGAGCTGCATCCGTCGAGCTATGGCTTCACGGAAGCCGATTACGACCGGAAAATCTTCATCGATAACGTGCTCGGCCTCGAATACGCGACTCTCCGCGAGATGCTCGCGATTCTGCGCCGCACTTATTGCGGCACAATTGGCTTCGAGTTCATGCACATCTCCGATCCGGCCGAGAAAGCCTGGATCCAGGAGCGCATCGAAGGGCCGGACAAGGAGATCACCTTCACCCGCGAAGGCAAGCGCGCAATCCTGTCGAAACTCGTCGAGGCGGAAGGCTTCGAGAAGTTCTCGGACCTGCGCTTCCGCGGCACCAAGCGCTTCGGCCTCGACGGCGGCGAAGCGATGGTTCCGGCGCTTGAGCAGATCATCAAGCGCGGCGGCGCTCTCGGCGTGCAGGAAATCGTCTTCGGCATGCCCCATCGCGGACGCCTCAACGTGCTGGCAAGCGTGATGAGCAAGCCGCACCGCGCCATCTTCCACGAGTTCAAGGGCGGCTCGTTCGCGCCGGATGAAGTGGAAGGCTCGGGCGACGTCAAGTATCACCTTGGCGCGTCGTCGGACCGCGAGTTCGACAACAACAAGGTGCATCTGTCGCTCACCGCCAACCCGTCGCACCTCGAGATCGTCGATCCCGTCGTGCTCGGCAAGGTGCGCGCGAAGCAGGACCAGCTCGGCGACGTGACGGAGCGCGCCAAGGTCCTGCCGTTGCTCATCCATGGTGATGCGGCGTTCGCAGGTCAGGGCGTGGTGGCCGAGTGCTTCGGCCTCTCCGGCCTCAAGGGCCATCGCACGGGCGGTTCGATTCACTTCATCGTTAACAACCAGATCGGTTTCACGACCTATCCGCGCTACTCTCGCTCTTCGCCCTATCCGTCGGACGTCGCGAAGATGATCGAGGCGCCGATATTCCACGTGAACGGCGACGATCCGGAAGCGGTCGTGTTCGCGGCGAAGGTTGCGATCGAGTTCCGGCAGAAGTTCCACAAGCCTGTCGTCATCGACATGTTCTGCTATCGCCGATTCGGCCATAACGAAGGCGACGAGCCGGCGTTCACGCAGCCGCTGATGTACCAGAAGATCCGCAGCCATCCGTCGACGCTGGAAATATACACCGGCAAGCTCGTGGCCGAGGGCGTGGTCACGCAGGGCGAAGTCGACAAGATGGTCGCGGACTGGCGCGCGCGCCTCGACGCGGAGTTCGAGGCCGCCCAGTCCTACAAGCCGAACAAGGCCGACTGGCTCGACGGCCGGTGGTCGGGTCTTCGTGCGGCGGAAGCCGTGCATGACGATCCGCGCCGCGGCGAAACCGGCGTGCCAATGGAGAAGCTGAAGGAGATCGGCGCCAAGATCAGCGTCGTGCCGGAAGGTTTCAACGTGCATCGCACGATCGGGCGGTTCATGGAAAACCGCCGGCAGATGATCGAAACCGGCGAGGGCCTCGACTGGGCGACGGCCGAAGCGCTCGCGTTCGGCACGCTGTGCGACGAAGGCCATCCGGTTCGTCTCTCCGGTCAGGATTGCGAACGCGGCACGTTCTCCCAACGCCACTCGGTTCTGATCGATCAGCAGACCGAAGACCGCTACGTCCCGCTCAACAACATCCGCGACGGGCAGGCGCGCTACGAGGTCATCAATTCGATGCTCTCGGAAGAAGCGGTGCTCGGCTTCGAATATGGCTTCTCGCTCGCCGAGCCTAACGCGCTCACCATGTGGGAGGCGCAGTTCGGCGACTTCGCCAACGGCGCGCAGGTCGTCTTCGACCAGTTCGTCTCGTCGGGCGAGCGCAAGTGGCTTCGTCTTTCTGGCCTCGTCTGCCTGCTGCCGCACGGCTATGAAGGCCAGGGACCGGAGCACTCCTCGGCCCGTCTCGAGCGATACCTGCAGATGTGCGCGGAAGACAACATGCAGGTCGCGAACTGCACGACGCCGTCGCAGTATTTCCATATCCTGCGCCGTCAGTTGAAGCGCGACATCCGCAAGCCGCTGATCCTCATGACGCCGAAGTCGCTGCTGCGCCACAAGAGGGCGGTGTCGAGGCTGGATGAGTTCGTCACCGGCACGACGTTCCATCGCCTGCTTTGGGAAGACGGCGAACGCGTACGCGGCGAACGGCCGAAGCTCGTCAAGGACGACAAGATCCGTCGCGTCGTGCTGTGCACGGGCAAGGTCTACTACGACCTGTTTGAGGAGCGCGAGAAGCGCGGCATCGACGACGTCTACATTGTGCGCGTCGAGCAGCTCTATCCGTTCCCGCTCAAGGCGCTGGTCGCCGGACTGTCGCGCTTCAAGAAGGCCGACATCGTCTGGTGCCAGGAAGAACCCAAGAACATGGGCGCGTGGACCTTCGTCGAACCTTACCTCGAGTGGGTTCTCACCCAGGCGGGCGGCAAGTCGAAGCGCGCGCGCTACGTCGGGCGCCCCGCGTCGGCAGCCACGGCGACCGGCCTGATGTCCAAGCATCTCGCGCAGCTGAAGGCGTTCCTCGACGACGCCTTCGCTGAGTGACCTTCAACGATCTTCGAAATCACAGAGGCGCCTACGGGCGTGAATGCAAATGAGCACCGAAATCAGAGTTCCTACGCTCGGCGAATCGGTTTCCGAAGCGACGATCGCGAAGTGGTTCAAGAAGCCCGGCGACGCCGTGAAGGCCGACGAACCGCTCGTGGAGCTTGAGACAGACAAGGTCACTCTCGAAGTGAACGCTCCGGCGGCCGGCGTGCTGTCGGAAATCGTCGCCAAGGACGGCGAAACGGTCTCTCCGGGCGCGTTGCTTGGGCAGATTTCGGCTGGCGGCGCCGGCGTGGCGGCGGCGGCTCCCGCCGCGAAGGCCGCTGAAGCGCCGAAGCCTGCTTCCGCGCCGGCGCCAGCCGCCAAGCCCGCGAGCGCCATGCCTCCCGCTCCGTCGGCGGCCAAGGTCGCCGCTGACAACAACCTCGACGTGTCCACTGTCGCTGGCTCCGGCAAGCGCGGGCAGGTGCTCAAGGGCGACGTGCTCGCCGCGCTGGCCACGCCGGCCCCCGCGCCTGCGCCGGCCGCCGCGCGCGCGCCGTCTGCGCCCGACGATCAGTCTCGCGAAGAACGCGTGCGCATGACGAAGCTGCGCCAGACCATCGCGCGCCGCCTCAAGGAAGCGCAGAACACCGCCGCGATGCTGACGACCTTCAACGAGGTCGACATGACGGAAGTCATGGCCCTGCGCGCGCGCTACAAGGACGTGTTCGAGAAGAAGCACGGCGCCAAGCTGGGCTTCATGGGCTTTTTCGTGAAGGCTTGCGTGCAGGCGCTCAAGGAGCTTCCCGCCGTAAACGCGGAGATCGACGGCACGGACATCGTCTACAAGAATTATTATCACGTCGGCATCGCGGTGGGCACGGACAAGGGCCTTGTCGTGCCGGTTGTTCGCGATGCGGATCAGCTCTCCATCTCCGGCATCGAGAAGACCATCGCGGACTTCGGCAAGCGGGCCCGCGACGGCCAGCTCAAGATCGACGAGATGCAGGGCGGCACGTTCACGATCACGAACGGCGGCATCTACGGTTCCCTGATGTCGACGCCGATCCTGAACGCGCCCCAGTCCGGCATCCTCGGCATGCACAAAATCCAGGAACGTCCGATGGTCGTTGGGGGCAAGATCGAGATCCGCCCGATGATGTATCTGGCGCTGAGCTACGATCACCGCATCGTCGACGGCAAGGAGGCCGTCACGTTCCTCGTGCGCGTCAAGGAAGCGCTGGAAGATCCGGCGCGTCTCGTGCTCGATCTCTGATCAGGGAGCCGGCGGGATGAAAACGTTCACTCTCGTCGGCGCTGACGGTAAGCCATACGCGTCGCCCGGGAAGGGCGAGTTCGGCGGCAATCGCCGCACGAAGGTGTATGGCCTGCTGACCTGCAAGGCCGCCGGCCGTTATCTCGCGGCCGGCACTTATCAGAAGAGCCGCGTTTTCTTTGCCGACGAGGCGACGGCGCTCGCCGCCGGATACCGTCCGTGCGGCTCATGCATGCCGGGCCGCGCCGGTGAACTCCCGCGCGCCACACCGAACTGAGATGCAACGAAGGCGCGCACCGTCGCGCAAGTGAAGGCGATAGCAATGTCCTACGATCTGGTTGTCATCGGAACAGGCCCCGGCGGCTATGTGTGCGCCATCCGCGCCGCGCAGCTCGGCATGAAGGTGGCTGTCGTCGAGAAGCGCAAGACGCATGGCGGCACGTGCCTCAATGTCGGATGCATTCCCTCGAAGGCGCTGCTGCACGCGTCCGAGATGTTCGCTCAGGCCGCGCACGAACTCCCGTCGCTCGGCGTGGTGGTCGGCAAGCCGCAGCTCGATCTGCCCGCGATGATGAAGCACAAGGACGACACGGTTGGCGCGAACGTCAACGGGGTGGCCTTCCTGCTCAAGAAGAACAAGATCGAAGCTTTCCACGGGCGCGGCGTCGTCAAGGGGGCGGGCAGGGTCGACGTCATATCCGATGACGGCAAGACGACTTCGCTCGAGACCCGCAACATCGTCATCGCCACGGGCTCCGAGGCGGCGACGCCTCCGGGCGTGAATGTGGAGTTCGACGAAAAGACGATCATCACATCCACGGGGGGCATCGCGCTCGACAAGGTTCCCGGCAAGCTCGTCGTCATCGGCGCCGGCGTCATCGGTCTCGAACTTGGATCGGTGTGGAAGCGGCTCGGCGCGGAAGTGACCGTCGTCGAATATCTCGACCGCATCCTGCCCGGCATGGATCTCGAAGTCGCCAAGCAGTTCCAGCGCATTCTGGAAAAGCAGGGCTTCAAGTTCCTGCTGTCGTCCAAGGTCACGGCCGTCGAAAAGACGAAGGCCGGCGCGTCTGTCGCGTTCGAGCCGGTCGCGGGCGGCGACAAGCAGACGCTCGAAGCCGACGTCGTGCTGGTTGCGACGGGCCGGCGCCCGTATACCGAAGGGCTTGGGCTGGAAGAGGCCGGCGTCGCGCTCGACCGCGGCCGCGTGGTGATCGACGATCACTTCCGCTCCTCGGTTGCCGGCATCTACGCCGTCGGGGATGTGGTGCGCGGGCCGATGCTGGCGCACAAGGCCGAGGACGAGGGCGTTGCGGTCGCGGAAATCATTGCGGGCCAGCACGGTCATGTGAATTACGATGTCATTCCCGGCGTCGTCTACACGATGCCGGAGATCGCCGCCGTCGGTAAGACCGAGGAAGACCTCAAGGCGGCAGGAATCGCCTATAAGGTCGGCAAGTTCCCGTTCACCGCGAACGGCCGCGCGCGCGCCATGCGCGCTGCGGAAGGCTTTGTGAAGGTTCTTGCGGACGCGGAAACGGACCGCGTGCTCGGCGTGCATATCGTCGGTTTCGGGGCCGGCGAACTCATCGCCGAAGCGGCGGTGCTGATGGAGTTCGGAGGCTCGTCCGAAGACCTTGCCCGCACCTGCCATGCGCACCCAACGATGTCGGAAGCCGTCAGAGAAGCCGCTCTCGCCGTCGAGAAGCGCGCGATCCACACCTGAGCCTATCGAGACACGACGTCAGCGCGCTCTTGGGTGCGCTGACTTCCACGCGTCCATGAGCCGCGTCGTGTCCACCGCCGTGTAGATCTGCGTCGTGGACAGCGAGGCGTGACCGAGCAATTCCTGGATGGCGCGCAGGTCGCCGCCGCGCGCGAGCAGATGGGTTGCGAATGAGTGCCGCAACGCGTGGGGGGTCGCCGAATCCGGAAGTCCAAGCGCCCCGCGCATCCGCGCCACCGAAAGCTGGATGATCCGCGGCGAAAGCGGTCCGCCTTTCACCCCGACGAACAGGGGGCCGTCCGGCTTCAAGACGTAAGGACAAAGCCGCAGATATTCGTCCACCGCTGCCCTGACCGGGCCGATGAGTGGCGCATTGCGTGTCTTTCGTCCCTTGCCGACGACGGTCAGCACGTCCACTCCCGGCGCGATCTCCCGCCGCCTGATCGCCAGCGCCTCGGAAATGCGAAGACCCGCGCCATAGAGTAACGACAGGACGGCGGCGTCGCGCGCGGTCACCCACGGTTCGGCCGCATCTCCGGGCAGGGAGTCGCCCGAAGCCACGCGCACCGCGGCGTCAAAAGACAGCGGCTTTGGAAGGCTGCGATGAAGTTTGGGGGCCCGGACGCCATTGAACGGCGCGAGCTTCGCCTTGCCGTTTCGTTCGAGATGGCGGGCGAAGGAGCGTAGCGCGGCGAGCGTACGCACGAGCGAGCGGCTGCCGCAGCCTTCTGCCCGCTTGTGCGCCATGAATCCACGAATGTCCGCGGGCTTCAGCACGGCCAGCCGGTCGATCGAGGCGGGCGCGCCATCGGCCGCCATGTATGTGAGGAATTGCCGCACGTCGCGGCTGTAGGCTTCGACGGTCAGCGGCGAACACCGGCGCTCCGAGCCCAGGTAGCGAGCCCAGGCCATTATCTCGGCGGCCATCTCGTCGCCGATGCCGCAAGATGGGGGAATGGTTCGCCTTTGCGCGTTCATGGCCACAACCTTAGGCCATGAACGTCAACGAGGATTGAAAGAACGGGCTGAGCCCAACGTAATTACTTGCCCGCCTTGATCTGCTCGACCGCCACGCCCATCAGCTCGTCCATGGTCCGGCGGATCTGGTGGTCCGACTGCTGTACCGCGGCCGAGTCGAAATCCCTGCGGATCTTGCGGAACACGTCGTCGTCGCCCGCCTCCTCGAAATCGGCCGCGACCACGCTCCTGGCGTACACGTCAGCCTCGTCGCCGCTCTTTCCGAGCTTTTCGGCTGCCCAGAGGCCAAGAAGCTTGTTCCGGCGCGCGACAGCCTTGAAGCGGAGTTCCTCGTCGAGAGCGAACTTCTTCTCGAAACCTTCCTCGCGCTTGTCGAAGCTGCTCATCCAAAAACTCTCCTCTCTGGACCCGCCAGCGCGGGACATGGACGCATATAAGCGCGACAGCGCGGGATTGGAAGCCGTCAGAGGCCCGCCGGTAATTGTACCCCGGCTGCCGATCGGATAGGTTGTCGGCGCGGCAGTTTACAGGTATCCGCAGCCGACCGGCTTGCCGGCGCGCCGCCGGGCTCACCCCCGGAGGCGTCACGGCTTTCCTCCATCTCCAGCAAAACGGTCCGCCCAGATGAACCGTCGACGTCGAATCTACGAAGGCAAGGCCAAGGTCCTTTACGAGGGGCCCGAGCCCGGTACGCTGATCCAGCATTTCAAGGACGACGCGACCGCCTTCAACGCCAAGAAGCACGAGGTGATCGACGGCAAGGGCGTGCTGAACAATCGCATCAGCGAGTACATCTTCCAGCACCTCAATGACATCGGCGTGCCGACGCATTTCATCCGCCGGCTGAACATGCGCGAGCAGCTGATCCGCGAGGTCGAGATCATTCCGCTCGAGGTCGTGGTGCGCAATGTCGCCGCCGGATCGCTGTCGCAGCGCCTCGGCATCGAGGAAGGCACGCCCCTGCCACGCTCGATCATCGAGTTCTATTACAAGAACGACGCGCTCAACGACCCGATGGTCTCGGAAGAGCACATCACCGCGTTCGGCTGGGCGACGCCTCAGGAAATCGACGACGTCATGGGTCTCGCGATCCGCGTGAACGATTTTCTCTCGGGCCTGTTCCTCGGCGTCGGGATTCGGCTCGTCGACTTCAAGATGGAGTGCGGGCGCCTGTGGGAGGGCGACATGATGCGCATCGTTGTCGCCGATGAAATCTCGCCGGATTCCTGCCGCCTGTGGGACATCAAGTCGTCCGACAAGCTCGACAAGGATCGCTTCCGCCGCGATATGGGCGGACTGGTCGAGGCCTACAGCGAAGTGGCGCGGCGCCTTGGCATAATGAATGATAACGAACCGGTGCGCACGAGCGGTCCGAAGCTCGTGAAGTAACCGTCTTCCGGCGTCTAGCGTCTCCGCCCCGATGTCTCGAGGCGGCGCCGCGCGTGGCGGGAAGCGCCGCGGCGCCGGGCAGTTTCTGGAGAAGACATCGATGAAAGCGCGCGTAACCGTCACCCTCAAGAACGGGGTTCTCGACCCGCAGGGCAAAGCCATCGAAGGCGCGCTGCGTTCTCTGGGCGTCGACGGCGTGGACAGCGTTCGCCAGGGAAAGATGTTCGAGATCGATGTCGCGACGAGCGACCGCGCGCGCGCGGAGGCCTTGTTGAAGGAGGCGTGCGAGCGCCTGCTCGCAAACACCGTCGTCGAAAATTACCGCATCGAACTTCTCTGAGGTTTCGCCCCATGCGCGCAGCGGTCCTGCTGTTCCCCGGATTGAATCGCGAAAGCGACGCCATGCGCGCCTTGCAGCAGGCAAGCGGCGTGAAGCCATCAGTCGTGTGGCATTCCGACACCGACCTCCCGAAGGGCACCGATCTTGTCGTGATCCCGGGCGGTTTCAGCTACGGCGATTACCTTCGGTGCGGCGCGATCGCGGGGCGAGCAAACATCATGAACGCCGTGCGCGCCCACGCAGAGCGCGGTGGTCTGGTGCTCGGCATCTGCAACGGCTTCCAGATCCTGTGCGAGAGCGGGCTCTTGCCCGGCGTCCTGATGCGCAACAGCAATCTGCGCTTCATCTGCCGGATGCAGCATCTGCGCGTCGAACGTAACGACACGCCGTTCACCAACAAGTACGCAAAAGGCCAGATCATCGAAGTCTGCGTGGCGCACGGCGAAGGCAATTACACTGCGGACCCCGAGACGCTCGCGCGCCTTGAGGGCGAAGGCCGCGTCGCGTTCCGCTACAGCGACAGCGCCGGCGCTATCGGCGGCGACGCCAATTGCAACGGCTCGATGAACGATATCGCCGGCGTCTATTCGGAGCGTCTGAACGTTCTCGGCATGATGCCGCATCCTGAAAACCTGATCGAAACGATGATGGGCGGAACGGACGGCCGCGGCCTGTTCGAAAGCCTCGCAGCGGCGACCGCGAAGGCCGCCTGACGCGATGACACGCAGGGACATCGAAGTGCTGCCCAACGAACCGAAAATGACGCCGAAACTCGTCGCAGAACACGGGCTCAAGCCCGACGAGTACGAGCGCATCCTGAAGCTCATCGGCCGCGAGCCGACGATCACCGAACTCGGCATCTTCTCCGCGATGTGGAACGAGCACTGCTCGTACAAGTCGTCGCGCATTCACCTGCGCAAGCTGCCGACGAAGGCGCCATGGGTCATTCAGGGGCCCGGCGAGAACGCTGGGGTCATCGACATCGGCGACGGGCTCGCCTGCGTGTTCAAGATGGAGAGCCACAACCATCCCTCGTTCATCGAACCCTATCAGGGAGCGGCGACGGGCGTGGGCGGCATTCTGCGCGACGTGTTCACGATGGGCGCGCGCCCGGTGGCTTGCCTCAATCTGTTGCGTTTCGGAGCGCCGGAGCATCCGAAGACACGCCATCTCGTCAGCGGCGTCGTCGCGGGCATCGGCGGGTATGGCAATTCGTTCGGCGTCCCGACGGTCGGCGGTTCGGTGAATTTCCACACGCGCTACGACGGCAACATTCTCGTCAACGCAATGGCCGTCGGCATCGCGAAGGCCAATGAAATCTTCTACGCCAAGGCAACCGGCGTAGGGCGCCCGATCGTCTATCTCGGCTCCAAGACCGGGCGCGACGGCATCCATGGCGCCACCATGGCGTCGGCGTCCTTCGAGACGGACGCCGAGGAAAAGCGGCCGACCGTGCAGGTGGGCGATCCGTTCTCCGAAAAGCTGTTGCTGGAAGCCTGCCTCGAAATCATGGCGAAGGGCTGCGTCATCGCCATTCAGGACATGGGCGCGGCGGGCCTCACGTCTTCAGCGGTCGAAATGGGCGCGAAGGGAAATCTCGGCATCGAGCTCGATCTCGACAAGGTTCCGTGCCGTGAAACCGGCATGACCGCCTACGAGATGATGCTGTCGGAGAGCCAGGAGCGCATGCTCATGGTGCTGGATCCCGCGAAGGAGCAGGAGGCCGAGGCCATCTTCAGAAAATGGGACCTCGACTTCGCCATCATCGGCAAGACGACCGACACGTTGCGCTTCGTCATCAAGCACCAGGGCGAGGTGAAGGCGGACCTCCCGATCAAGGAGCTTGGCGACGAAGCGCCGGTGTATGATCGGCCGCACGTTCCCACGCCCGCACAGCCAGTGATCGACGCGGCTTCCGTGCAGGCGCCGCTGTCAATACGCGACGCCCTCCTGCGGCTGATCGGTTCGCCCGACCTGTGCTCGAAGCGTTGGGTGTGGGAACAGTACGACCATCTGATTCTCGGAAACACGGTGCAGCGCCCAGGCGGCGATTCCGCCGTGATCCGTATCGGGGATGGGCCGAAGGGCCTGGCCCTGACCACGGACGTGACGCAGCGCTATTGCGAGGCTGATCCGGTGCAGGGCGGCCGGCAGGCGGTCGCGGAAGCCTGGCGCAACATCACGGCGAGCGGCGCGACGCCGCTCGCGCTGACCGACAATCTCAACTTCGGCAATCCGGAGCGGCCGGAGATCATGGGGCAGTTCGTCGGCTGCCTGCAGGGCATCGGCGAGGCGGCGTCCGCGCTCGACTTCCCGATCGTGTCCGGCAACGTGTCGCTTTACAACGAAACGCAGGGACGCGGCATCCTGCCGACGCCTTCCATCGGAGGCGTCGGCCTGATCGACGACGTCGCAAAGAGCGTCGGCGTAGCGTTCCGCGGCGAGGGCCGCGCGATAATCCTCGTCGGCGAGACCCGCGGCTGGCTCGGGCAGTCGATTTATCTTCGCGAGGTCTCCGGCCGCGAGGAGGGGGCGCCTCCGCCGGTCGATCTCGCCGCCGAGCGCCGAAACGGCGACGCCGTGCGCAAGCTGATCCTTTCGGGCGATGTCGAGTCCTGCCACGACCTGTCTGATGGCGGCCTGCTGGTCGCGCTCGCGGAGATGGCGATGGCAGGGCGGGTCGGCGCAACGCTTGACGCGGCCCCGGCGGGCGCGCCCCCGCACGGCTTCTGGTTCGGCGAGGATCAGGCGCGCTACCTGCTCGCCTGCGCCGAAAGCGCCGCGGGCGGCGTCCTCAAGTCACTGGAGGCGGCGGGCGTTCCAGCATGTCGGATCGGAGTCACCGGCGGCGACGCATTGAACATCGCTGGCGAGGCCGCCATATCCGTGTCGGAATTGTCCGCCGCCCATGAAGGGTGGTTCCCCGGCTTTATGGCGGCGCCCGCCAGGGCCTGACGAACGAAGCGAGGAAATCCGCATGGCCATGCAGGCCGCCGATATCGAACGACTCATCATAGAGGCCCTGCCGGACGCAAAGGTGGAGATCCGCGATCTGGCGGGCGACGGGGACCATTACGCCGCGACCGTAATCTCGGAGGCGTTCCGCGGCAAAAGCCGGGTTCAGCAGCACCAGATCGTCTATGCGGCGCTGAAAGGCCGCATGGGCGGCGAGCTGCATGCGCTTGCGTTGACGACATCCGCTCCGCAATAGCCACGCGCGCGGGCCCATAGTAGAATTTTCCAAGGACGGACCCTTGACCTCCGTCTCGAAAGGAACCGCAGAATGAGCGACGTACTGACGCAGATCGACCAGACCGTGAAGGCCCATGACGTCGTGCTCTTCATGAAGGGCACGCCGCAGTTTCCCATGTGCGGCTTTTCGGGCCAGGTTGTGCAGATTCTCGATTACCTTGGCGTCCAGTACGCCGGTGTGAACGTGCTCGATGACGAGGCGGTCCGCCAGGGCGTCAAGGACTATGCGAACTGGCCAACGATCCCGCAGCTCTACGTCAAGGGCGAGTTCGTGGGCGGCTGCGACATCGTGCGGGAAATGTTCCAGTCCGGCGAACTGGCCCAGCACCTGTCCGAAGCTGGAGTTGCGACCCAGCAGGCCCAGACCTGACGCTCTTAACAAAACCTGGTATTGGCGTCGCGCCCTTTAGGCGGCAGACTCTTGCGATCCGCGGTCTTCCGGGTTGCTCCCCATGAAGACATCTAACCTCTTTCGCCTTCTTGCCGCTGCGCCCCTCGCGGCCGCGTTATACCTGACCGCGCCCGCCGCCGAGGCGGCCAGCGGCAGGATCAGCGTGAAGGTCGGGGAGCAGACCCGCTCCGCCTTCGTTATCGAGCGCTATCGCTCGAAGCGGAAATTGCGTCCGACAATCATTGTGCTCGGCGACGCAGCGCGCGTGTCCACCGCATCCCGCCGCGGTCTGCGGTTCCAGAATTTCGTCCAGCGCGGCGGCGTGCTCGTTTACGCCGAAGCCGCCGGCGGCAAGTGGAATGTCGGCGCCAGCGCGGCCGCACCCGGGGAGGTCGCCTATCTTCGCGCGCTGATCGCGCAGCTTCGCCGCAATTCGCTTTCCGATCCGCGGCGCATCTATCTGGTTGGCGTTGGCTCGGGCGGGATCGTTTCGCTTCAGGCTGCCTGCGCGGACGCCCGGCTTTTCGCCGGGGTGGCGGCGGCGCTCTCTAGTCTTCCGAAAGATCAGCCGGCGCGCTGCCAGCCGTCCCGTCCGACCGCCATGATGCTGATTGTAGGCGACGCCGACAGGCGGATGCCCATTCGCGGCGGCGCAGCCGATCTGAACAGTTTCAAGGGCGAGGTCGCTTCGGCCGAGGAAACCGTTCAGGCGTTCGCACGCGCCGCCGCCTGCTCGGGCAAGGTCATCCGAACGGATCTGCCGGACCGCGACCGTACGGATGCTTCCCGGATCGTGATCGAGCGCCAGGGCGGCTGCAAGGCCAGCGTGCGCCTCGTGCGGATCCAGGGGGGCGGCCATTTCCTTCCGGCGCAGGCGATCGCCGGGCGCGGCGTTCGCGGCCAGAACCGCGACATTACGACGACAAGCCTGATTACGTCGCTCTTCAAAATTTAAGCCGGCGCCAGCGCCCAGTAATCGAGGTCGAGCACGACTGCCGGGTCATATCCTGCGTCGTCGCGGAACGGGAAATCGCCGCAGGTCCTGTTCTTGGTCGCGATGGTCCGGATGCGCAGCGCGCCAACGTCGTCGCGCCCGGATAATGGCGCCCGCGCGACGATTTCGCTCCAGGCGTAGATCGTGTCGCCGGCGAAAGCAGGGGCGACATGCCGCCCGCCGTTGATCGCGGTGAGGTGAAATGCGTTAGCCAGCCCGTTGAAACTGAGGGCGCGGGCGATCGAGATGACATGGCCGCCGTAGACGAGGCGCTTGCCGAAACGGCCGGCGCTTTGCGCCAGTTGATCGAAATGAACGCGCGCGGTGTTCTGGTACAGCCTCGTCGCAAGCTGATGCTCGGCTTCCTCGATGGTCACGCCATCGACATGGTCAATGCGCTCGCCCGGCTCGTAGTCGCCCCAGCGGCAGGGGGAACCGGCGAGCTGGAGATCATAGGCGCGCGCATCGATGATGGGACACGCGTCGCCCAGCGCGTCGGGATCGAGCGCGGCGGGCAGGTCGGGCGCATGCGCTGCCGGCGCCTGAGCGGCCCGGTCGCGCTTTCGCACCATCACCCAGCGCACATAGTCGAGCACGATCTCCGCGCGCTGATTGGCGCCGCGCGTGCGCACATGGACCACGCCGGTTTCGCGATTCGAATTTTCCTTCAGCCCAATGACTTCCGACGAGGCCGTCAGCGTGTCGCCGGGGAAGACAGGAGCCAGGAAGCGGCAAGCTGCATAGCCCAGGTTGGCGACGGCGTTGAGCGAGATGTCGGGAACCGATTTGCCGAACACCAGGTGAAAGACGAGGAGATCGTCAACGGGGCTGCGTTCATAACCCAGCGATTGTGCGAATGCGTCGGACGATTGAACGGCGAAGCGGCCGCCATAAATCGCGCCGTAGAGGGCGGTATCGCCCGTGGTGACCGTCTTTGGCGTGGCGTGGCGAATTGCTTCGCCAATGCGGAAATCCTCGAAGAATCGTCCGGCGCTGGTTTGGGACATCGTCCGCTCCGATCAGTCGTGAGCGATCACCTTAGCCGTGCGGCGGGTTTGCGCCACTCAGCCTTTCGCCGAAGCGCAAAGGCTTTCGAGCCGCCGCGACAGATCATCCGGGTCTCCCGTCACCAGGACGGACTTGAGCCGGCTCTTGCCGCCTGCGGCAAGCGAACAATCGGAGACGCGCGCGCCGAGTTCGCCCGCCAGAAGCCGAAGCAGGGCGTCGTTCGCCCGCCCGTCCTCCGGGACCGCCCGCACACGCGCGGCCAGAATGATTCGGCCATCGGAGAGCGCCTGGACCCCGTCTATCCGGTCCATCGAGGCGCGGGGCGTCAGGCGCACGTCAACGGCGACGCCGGTCGCGGTTCTCGACCAGGGGCGGTTGGCGGGGGCGGTCAGAAGCGCCCGACCGGATAAAGGTAATAAACGATGATCCGCTCGATTAAGAAGATGCCAAGAAGCAGGACGATCGGCGAAATATCGATGGCGCCCATCTGCGGCAGGCGGTTCCTGATCGGCCGCAACAGGGGCTCGGTCAGCGCATTCAGTCCGTCCCAGATCGCACGAACGAAATTGTTGCTGTAGTTGATGACGTTGAACGCCAGGAGCCAGGACAGCACGGCCGAGATGACGATGACCCACCAATAGAGGTTCAGGATCAGGAGAATGACGTCCAGGATCGCGCGCATGGGCCACCGTGTGTGGAGGAACGTCCAAGGGTTTAGCGGTAGCGCCTCCGCCCGGCAAGGGCGGGCGGAGACGGTCCGCAGCCGCGGTTTTCGATCCAAATCACGTTGACAGGTGCGGCCCCGCGCGCGTACACACGCCCCGCCGACCGAAAGGTCCGGGGCTGTAGCTCAGATGGGAGAGCGCTGCAATCGCACTGCAGAGGTCAGGGGTTCGAATCCCCTCAGCTCCACCAACGCTTTCAACACATTCGCCGCGCGGTGACATCGCTCCGAGGCGGTGGCGCCCCACCCGCCGGATAGACATATAACCGACATTGCGCCAATAGCTTCGCGCACGTCATCGGACAGACTGAATGCTCGCGTCGCAGGAAACCGCCACCGACCAGGCCGCGCCGTCCCCCGCCCCCGCGCGGCCGTCGCTCGTCGGCTTCACGCGCGCCCAGATCGGCGAGGCGCTGCGCGCCATCGGCGTTCCGGATCGCGAGATCCGTATGCGGGTCGGCCAGCTGTGGCACTGGATCTACTTTCACGGCGTGCGCGACTTCGACCGGATGCTCAACGTTTCGAAGATCCTGCGCCAGAAGCTCGGCGAGCATTTCACGCTCGAACGCGCCCAGGTGGTCACGGAGCAGGTTTCGAGCGACGGGACGCGCAAGTGGCTGATCCGGATGCCGCCCGCCCCGGGCGACCGGCTGGTTGGCGGGCGCGCCGTCGGCGCCGAGATCGAATGCGTCTACATACCTGAAAGCGACCGCGGCACGCTGTGCGTTTCCAGCCAGGTCGGTTGCACGCTCAACTGCTCCTTCTGCCACACGGGCACGCAGAAGCTCGTGCGCAATCTAAGCGCGCAGGAAATCGTGCAGCAACTTGTCGTTGCGCGCGACCAGCTCGGCGATTTTCCCGGCCTCACCCCGCCGACCAACGGGCTGATCCCGTCGGGCGACGGCGTGCGCGCCGTGTCCAACATCGTATTCATGGGCATGGGAGAGCCGCTCTACAATCTCGACAACGTCAGCGACGCGCTCGCCGTGATGTCGGACGGCGAAGGGCTTTCCTTGTCGAAACGGCGCATCACCGTGTCGACCTCAGGCGTCGTGCCGGACATTCCCGAACTTGGCAACCGCACCGGCGCGATGCTCGCCATTTCGCTGCACGCGGTGCGCGACGATCTGCGCGACAAGCTGGTGCCCCTCAACAAGAAGTATCCGATCAAGGACTTGCTGCAGGCTTGCCGCGCCTATCCGAACCTCTCCAACGCGCGGCGCATCACGTTCGAATACGTGATGCTGAAGGGCGTCAATGATACGCCCTCCGATGCGCGCGAACTCGTGCGTTTGCTGAAAGGCATTCCGGCGAAGATCAATCTCATCCCGTTCAATCCCTGGCCCGGTTCGCAATACGAATGCTCCGACTGGGACACGATCGAGCGGTTTTCCGACATCGTGTTCAATGCAGGTTACGCAAGTCCTGTCCGCACGCCGCGCGGCCGCGATATCCTGGCCGCCTGCGGACAGCTGAAGAGTGAGACGGAAAAGCTGCGCGCCCGCGCCCGCCTCGTCGACGACGCGTAACACCCAAGCCGAACCTTCAGCAGGCCGACGCATTGGACATTCTTCCAGCGGAGGTTCGTGTGCGCATTCTCGTCACCGGCGCAACTGGTTTCATCGGTTCGGCCGTCGTCGCGCGTCTTGCGGCCACGGGTCACGCGATTGTCGCGGTCAGTCGCTCCGCCAGCGCACTGCGCGGCAGGCCCGGGGTGGCGCTCGCGGTCGGGCTCGACATGTCCAGCGCAACGGCGCCGGAGGTCTGGTCGGCGCATCTCGCAGGCGTCGATGCGGTCGTCAACTGCGTCGGGCTCCTGCAGGACGCGCCGGGCGAATCGCTGGAGGACGCGCACACGCGCGGGCCGGCTGCTCTGTTCGCCGCGTGCGAACGGGCAGGCGTGCGCCGCGTCGTTCATATTTCGGCGCTGGGCGTGGATCGCGCGCAGCCGAGCGATTTCTCCAGGACGAAACTCGCGGCCGAGCGCGACCTGGCGGGGCGCGACCTCGACTGGGTGATCCTGCGTCCCTCGGTCGTGTTCGGCCGCGCGGCCTATGGCGGCAGCGCGCTGGTGCGCGGGCTGGCCGCGTTGCCGCTCCTCCCGGTCATGCCAAAGTCCGGAGATCTGCAGGTCGTGCAACTCGACGATCTCGTCCGCACGATCGAGTATTTCCTGCAGCCCGGCGCTCCCTCGCGCGTGGCGCTCGACGTAGCCGGGCCTGAACCCCAGTCATTCACGGATGTCGTGCTCGCTTACCGCCGCTGGCTCGGCTGGCCGGCGCCGCGGCTTTTCCGTGTCCCGGAATGGCTGGCGGGCCTCGCTTACCGGGCGGGCGATCTCGCCGGCGCGCTCGGCTGGCCGACGCCGATTCGCAGCACCGCGCGTCGCGAGATCGCGCGCGGCGCGGTGGGCGACGGCGGCGCGTGGCGCCGCATCACGGGGATCGAGCCGCGCTCCCTGTCCGCCGCGCTTGCGGCGGAGCCAGCGGGCGTGCAAGAGCGCTGGTTCGCAAGGCTCTATTTTCTCAAGCCTTTGTGCTTCGCAGCTTTCTCCATTTTCTGGATCGCCACCGGCATCCTGTCGCTCACGGCCGGATGGCGGATCGGCAAGGGGCTGATGCTGATCGGCGGCGTGCCGGATCCCTGGGCGAGCATGGTCGTTGTCGCAGGCGCGCTGGCGGACATCGCCGTCGGCCTCGCCATCGCGTGGCGGCGCACAGCCCGGCTTGGGCTATGGGCGGGCGTGGCGATCTCGCTCGCCTATGCCGTCATCGGGACGATCCTGCTGCCGGAGTTGTGGCGCGAACCGCTTGGTCCCATGCTCAAGATCTGGCCCATCATTGCGTTCAATCTCGTCCTCCTTGCGATCCTGGAGGACCGATGACCACCTATTTTGCGCTGAAGTTCCTCCATCTCATCGGCGCCTGCGTGCTTCTGGGCACGGGCGCGGGAATCGCCTTCTTCATGCTTCTGGCGCATCTCGACGGCCGGCCGGCCGTGGTGGCGGGCGTCGCGCGCATCGTCGTGATCGCGGATTTCGTGTTCACCGCAACCGCTGTGGTCGCGCAGCCGATCACGGGGTACCTGCTTGCACGGGTCGCGGGCTACTCGATGACCGAGGGCTGGATCGTGCTCTCTCTGCTCCTCTACGCCGTCACAGGGCTGTTCTGGCTGCCGGTCGTGTGGATGCAGATGCAGTTGCGCAACATCGCCGTCGCCGCCGCCGCAGCCGGGGCGCCGCTTCCGGCGCGCTATCACCGGATTTTCTGGATCTGGTTCGCCTTCGGCTTTCCGGCTTTCGCGGCCGTTCTCGGCATCCTCTGGCTGATGATCGCGCGGCCGCAGATGACGATCATTTAATCCGGCGTCCGGCCGTCCGGCGCTTGCTCCATACTGCGTTTTGAAGGACATTGCGCGCCGCCCGCCACTGGGGCGGCGCCGGAGATTTTCCATGACAAGCAGATCAGCCCGCAGGAGTTCGCTCCCGGGCGGCCCGTATCTCGCCGCCGCCGCCGCCGCCGCAGCCGGGGCGCCGCTTCCGGCGCGCTATCACCGGATTTTCTGGATCTGGTTCGCCTTCGGCTTTCCGGCTTTCGCGGCCGTTCTCGGCATCCTCTGGCTGATGATCGCGCGGCCGCAGATGACGATCATTTAATCCGGCGTCCGGCCGTCCGGCGCTTGCTCCATACTGCGTTTTGAAGGACATTGCGCGCCGCCCGCCACTGGGGCGGCGCCGGAGATTTTCCATGACAAGCAGATCAGCCCGCAGGAGTTCGCTCCCGGGCGGCCCGTATCTCGCCGCCGCCGCCGCCGCCTTCATTGCGGGCGCGCTCCTTGTGGCGAGCGCCGACGCGCGCACCATTGCGCGGGTGGACGGCGTCGACATCACGGACGAGGATGTGAAGATCGCAGCGGAAGACATCGGCGGCGAGATTCCTCCTCAGCTCGAGGGCGCCGAGCGGCAGGCCTACATTGTCGATTACCTGATCGACATGCGTCTCGTCGCGCGCAAGGCGGAAGCCGACAAGATCGGCGATAGCGCGGAGTTCGCGCGCCGCATGGCCTATTTGCGCGACAAGGCCCTGATGGAAGGCATGCTCACGAGGGTCGCGCGCGAGTCGAACACCGACGCCGCGGTGCGCGAGGTCTATGCGCAGGCCGCCAAGGGACAGGGCGGCGAACAGGAAGTGCGCGCGCGGCACATCCTTGTCGAGAGCGAAGCGGCGGCGCGCGCCGCGTTGAAGCGCGTTCGCAGCGGCGAGGATTTCGCGAAGGTCGCAGATCAGGTGTCGAAAGACCCCGGTTCGCGCGGCGGCGATCTCGGCTGGTTCAGCAAGGACCGCATGGTGCCGGAGTTCGCGGACGCCGCGTTCAAGTTGCAGCCGAACCAGATTTCGGAGCCTGTGAAGACTCAGTTCGGCTGGCACATCATCCAGGTTCAGGAACGCCGCGAGAAGCCGTTTCCGAAACTGGAGGAAATCCGCGATCAGGTCGAACGCTTCGTCGTGCAGAAGGCGCAGGCCGAGGCGGTCGTGAAGCTGCGCGACTCCGCGAAGATCGAAAAGCTCGATCCGCCTCCAGCCCCGGCTCCCCTTATTCCCTTGGCGCCCGCAGCGCCGAAGTAAGCAGATTGGCGCCGCGCCGCGCGGCCTGTTCAAGACGGACTGAATTTCGATGGCGAAGCCTGCACCTGTTTCTCCCCTTGCGCCGAAGTCCTATCCCGATCTGCCGCATATTGAGGGCGTGCGGTTCGCGACCGCCGAAGCGGGTATTCGCTACAAGGGCCGAACCGACGTGATGCTGGCGCTGCTCGACAAGGGCACGCAGGCCGCGGGCGTGTTCACGAAGTCGAAGTGCCCCTCGGCTCCGGTCGACTGGTGCCGCGCGAAGCTGAAGGGCGGCAAGGCGCGCGCCGTCGTTGTCAATTCCGGCAATGCGAACGCGTTTACCGGCAAGGCGGGCGCGCAAGCCGTGAAGGCGACGGCGGAAATCGCCGCCAGGGCGACCGGCGCGCCAATCGGCGAGATTTTCCTCGCCTCCACTGGCGTGATCGGCGAACCGCTCGACGCGAGCAAGTTCAACGGCGTGATGGACAAGCTGGTGAAGAGCGCGTCGCCCGGCGGGCTGCTCGACGCGGCGCGCGCGATCATGACGACCGACACGTTTCCCAAGGTCGCCACCGCGAAGGCGATGATCGGCGGCGTCGAGGTGACGATCAACGGCATGGCGAAGGGCGCGGGCATGATCGCGCCGGACATGGCGACGATGTTGTCCTACGTTTTCACGGACGCCGCCATCGCCGCGCCCGCGTTGCAGGCGATGTTGTCGAAATCCGTGCAGGGCAGCTTCAACTCGATCACCGTCGACAGCGACACCTCGACGTCGGACACGTTGATGCTGTTCGCCACCGGCGCCGCCGCGAAGCGGGGCGCGCCGAAGATCGAGGAAGCGGGCGACCGGAAGCTCGCGGACTTCAGGCGCGCGCTCGACGCCGTTCTGCTCGATCTCGCGCATCAGGTGGTGCGCGACGGCGAGGGCTGCCGCAAGTTCGTCGAGGTCGCCGTCGAAGGCGCCGCGAGCGCCGCGGCCGCCAAGCGCATTGCTTTCGCCATCGCGAACTCGCCGCTCGTCAAGACGGCGCTGGCGGGCGAAGACGCGAATTGGGGCCGCGTTGTCGCCGCCGTCGGCAAGGCCGGCGAAAAGGCCGACCGCGACAAGCTTGCGATCTGGTTTGGCGAGTATCGCGTGGCGCACAAGGGCCTGCGCGATCCGTCCTACGACGAGGCGACCGTCTCCGCCTACATGAAGAACGACGCGATTCTCATGCGTGTGAACGTTGGCGTCGGAACCGGCGCCTCACGGGTTTGGACCTGCGATCTCACGAAGGAATACGTCGCCATCAATGGCGATTACCGGAGCTGAAGCGCGCATGAAAATCCTGCTGGTCGCGGCGGTCGCTCTCATCGACGCGGACGATCGCGTGCTGATCGCGCAGCGCCCGCCCGGCAAGGCGCTCGCTGGCCTGTGGGAGTTCCCGGGCGGCAAGTTCGACGCGGGCGAGCGTCCCGAGGCGTGCCTCATCCGCGAACTGAAGGAAGAACTCGGCATCGACGTGAAGGAGGATTGCCTCGCGCCGCTCACCTTCGCGAGCCACGCCTATCCTGACTTTCATCTGTTGATGCCGCTGTGGGTGTGCCGGCGCTGGGAAGGTCTTGTGCGCCCGATGGAAGGACAGGCGCTGAAATGGGTGAAAGCGCGGGAATTGCGCGATTACCCGATGCCGCCCGCCGACGCGCCGCTTATTCCGCCGTTGATTGATCTGCTTGGGTGATCAGTCGGGCGCACGGATGCGGATCAGAGCATCGCGCCGAGCACGATTCCCTGGATAAGCAGCACGCCGAGCCAGTGGCCGCCGTCGATCAATGTGAGCAACGGCTTCGCCCTGCCGTAGGCGTGGTTGGTCGCAAGCGTCGTGATGACGAAGCCGAGCCAGCAGATCGCGCCGACGAGCGCCCCTGAACTAACCGTCACGCCCTTCTTCGCCGTGTGCGCGATGACGCCGGCCAGGATCAGCGCCATGACGAACTCGGCGGCGAACGAGACGATCATAGGCGCAACCGGGATCTTGCGCTTTCCATCGTGGCCGGCCATGCCGGCTTCAGTGAGGCCTGCGGCGGCCATCCATGCCTTGCCCAGAACCCCGTACCAGACCGCGCCGAACAGCCACGCGGCGACCGCCGCGGCGAGGATGGCGATCCAGTCGATGGCCATGGAAACCTCCTCAGAGTCCGCCCATCTTGCAGATAAGCTTCCATTCGGCGGGCGTCACCGGCTGAACCGACAGGCGCATCGACGTGACGAGCGCCATCTTTGCAAGTTCGGGAGTCGCCTTCACCTGCGCCAGCGTCACGGGCCTTTTCAGCGGTCTGACCGCCTTGAAATCTACCATGCCGAACTTGCCGGAAGCGTCGCCCGGGTCGGGGTAAAAGAGCTTGATCACCTCGACGATGCCGACAATCTCCTTGCCCTCGTTCGAGTGGTAGAAGAACGCCTGTTCGCCCAGCTTCATCGCCATCAGATGCTGCTTGGCGAGGTGATTGCGCACGCCGTCCCAGTGAGTTCCCTTGGCGCCCGCCGCGACCTGCTGGTCCCACGACCACTTGAAGGGTTCGCTCTTCACAAGCCAGTAAGCCATGTCCGCCGATGATTCCCGCCCACGTTGCTGGCGGGGAAGCTAGAGGAGGGCAGGCGCAGCGGCAACCGTCGCCCGCGCCGTCCGCGCGGTTCAGTCGCCCATGGCCCGCAGCGCCGCCGCAGCGGCGAAAGGCGCGAGCGCGATCGAGGCGAGCGACAGCGCGACGAGAATCAGGAAAGGCGTCAGGAACGGAACTGTGCCGCCGGAAGCCGCCGCGGACGCCGAAACGCCGAAGATGAGCACTGGAATCGCCAGTGGCAGAATGAGGATCGCCGTAAGCAGACCGCCCCTCCGCAGGGTCGCCGTCAGCGCCGCGCCGATGCCGCCGAGAAAGGTCAGCGCAGGCGTTCCGGCGGCCAGCGTTGCGGTGACGCCCGCCAGCGCCTGTCCATCCATCGCGAGCATCAGGCCGAACAGGGGCGCTGCGGCCACGAGAGGCAGGCATGTGGCGCACCAGTGCGCAGCGCATTTCACGGCGACGATCAGCTCCAGAGGCGTTTCGCTCATGCGCAGCGCATCCAGCGAGCCGTCTTCCTGATCGGACTGAAACAGGCGGTCGAGACCGAGAAGCGTCGCGAGCAGGGCCGCGATCCATAGGATGGCGGGGCCGATCCGCGACAGCAGGTTGAGATCGGGCCCGATCGAGAACGGCACGATGGTCACGAGGATCAGGAAGAACACGACCCCCATGGCCGCACCGCCGCCAATGCGATTGGCGAGGCGCAACTCGCGCAGGAAGAGAGCGCGCAGGGTCGCCGTCACGCGCTTTCCCCAAGGCGAAGTTCTCCGGCGTCCTCGAGGCCCAGCGGCGCGTGGGTCGCGGCGATGATGAGGCCTCCGCCGCGGCGGTGCGCCGCCATTTCGCCGGCGAGCCGCCCCTGCGCGGCCCGGTCCAGCGCGGTGGCGGGCTCGTCCAGAATCCAGAGCGGGCGCGGCGCGACGAACAGGCGGCCGAGCGCCACGCGCCGCTTCTGTCCCGCCGAAAGCCATCCCGTCGGCAGATCAGCCACCTGCGGCAGGCCGATCCGGCCGAGCACGGCGTCCGGCGACGCCGAAGCGCGGGGCTGCGCGCCGCGCCCGCCGAGCGCGGCGGACCAGAAGGCGAGATTTTCCCGCGCCGTGAGCGCGCTCTTCATCGCATCCGCATGGCCGACGTAATGGGCGTGGGCCGCGGCGGGATCGTCCGGATCGATTCCCTCGCCGCTCAGGGCCACAGACCCTGCGACCGGCCGCAAAAGTCCCGCCAGCGCACGCAGGAGCGTCGATTTTCCCGCGCCATTGGGGCCCGTCACGACGAGCGCCTCTCCGCCGGCGAGGGAGAAGGACAAATCCGCGACGAGCCTGCGCCCGCCGCGCGCCAGCGTCAGGCGGTCGACGGTCAGCAGAACGGGCATGGCATCTCGGAAGTGGACACGGGGGCTCCGGCGCCGGAACTGCGGGCTTCGACCATGTTCGTGTAGCCCTTGTCGCAGAAATTATCTATAAGCCGCGCGTCTTTTCGAATCCTCTTCACCCGGGACGGAACGCAATGGCCTCTCTCGACAGCTACAAGTGCCGCAAGAAACTTACGGTAGGCACGAAGACCTACCACTACTTCTCGCTGAAGGACGCGGAGAAGAACGGCCTCAAGGGCATTTCGCAATTGCCGTTCTCGATGAAGGTTCTGCTCGAGAACCTCCTGCGCTTCGAGGATGGGCGCTCGGTCACGAAGCAGGATATCGCCGCCGTCGCCGAATGGCTGAAGAACAAGGGAAAGACCGAAAAGGAAATCGCGTTCCGTCCGGCGCGCGTGCTGATGCAGGACTTCACCGGCGTCCCCGCCGTCGTCGACCTTGCCGCCATGCGCGACGCGATGACGAAGCTTGGAGGCAACCCGGACAAGATCAACCCGCTGGTTCCGGTCGATCTCGTTATCGATCACTCCGTGATCGTCGACGCCTACGGCAACCAGAAGGCGTTCAAGAAGAACGTCGAGCTCGAATACCAGCGTAACATCGAGCGATACAACTTCCTCAAGTGGGGCCAGGGCGCTTTCGACAATTTCCGCGTCGTGCCGCCGGGCACCGGCATCTGCCATCAGGTGAACCTCGAATACCTCGCGCAGACGGTCTGGACCCGCAAGGAGAAGTACACGCCGGCGCGCGGCAAGGCGATGACGGTTGAAGTCGCCTATCCGGATTCGCTCGTCGGCACCGATTCCCACACGACGATGGTGAACGGTCTTTCGGTTCTCGGCTGGGGCGTCGGCGGCATCGAGGCCGAAGCCTGCATGCTCGGCCAGCCGCTGTCCATGCTGCTGCCGGAAGTCGTCGGCTTCCGCCTCACGGGCAAGCTGAAGGAAGGCGTCACCGCGACCGACCTCGTGCTCACCGTCACGCAGATGCTGCGCAAGAAGGGTGTGGTCGGCAAGTTCGTCGAGTTCTTCGGCCCCGGCGTCGAGGCGCTCAGCCTCGCTGATCGTGCGACGATCGGCAACATGGCGCCGGAATACGGAGCAACCTGCGGCTTCTTCCCCGTCGACGGCGAAACGCTCGACTACCTCAAGATGTCCGGCCGGGCGCCCGCGCGCATCGCGCTCGTCGAGAAGTACGCCAGGGCGCAGGGCCTCTTCCGCACGCGCACGACGCCCGATCCGGTGTTCACGGAAGAGATGAGCCTCGACCTCGGCGACGTCGTGCCGTCGATGGCCGGCCCGAAGCGTCCGGAAGGCCGCGTCGCGCTCGAGAACGTCGCCGGCGGCTTTGCCGACGCGATGGAGAAGGAATACCGCAAGGCCGCCGACATGGCCTCGCGCTACAAGGTCGACGGCAAGAACTACGACCTCGGCCATGGCGACGTGGTGATCGCCGCGATCACGTCCTGCACCAACACGTCCAACCCCAGCGTGCTCATCGGCGCGGGCCTCCTCGCGCGCAACGCGGTCGCGGCGGGCCTCACCAGCAAGCCGTGGGTCAAGACCTCGCTGGCGCCGGGATCGCAGGTGGTCGGCGAGTATCTCTCCAAGTCGGGCCTGCAGAAGGACCTCGACAAGGTTGGCTTCAACCTCGTCGGCTACGGCTGCACGACCTGCATCGGCAATTCAGGCCCGCTGCAGGAGGAGATCTCCGCGTCGATCAACAAGAACGGCATCGTCGCTGCTGCGGTTCTCTCCGGCAACCGCAACTTCGAAGGCCGCGTCAGCCCTGACGTGCAGGCGAACTATCTTGCCTCGCCGCCGCTCGTCGTCGCCTACGCGCTCGCCGGCACCGTGACCAAGGACCTGACGAAGGAGCCGATCGGCACGGGCAAGGGCGGCAAGGCCGTCTTCCTGCGCGACATCTGGCCGACGTCGCAGGAGATCCGCGCCTTCGAAGCGAAGTATGTCACCAAGAAGATCTTCAAGGAACGCTACGCCGACGTCTTCAAGGGCGATACGAACTGGCGCAAGGTGAAGGCGCCTGCGGGCAAGACCTACAAGTGGGACTACGCCTCCACCTATGTGCAGAACCCGCCCTACTTCGAAGGCATGACGATGGAGCCGGCGCCGGTCAAGGACATCGTCGACGCGCGCATCCTCGCGATCTTCGGCGACAAGATCACCACCGACCACATCTCGCCGGCCGGTTCGATCAAGTACAAGTCGCCGGCCGGCAAGTGGCTTGCGGACCGCCAGGTGCGGGAAGCCGACTTCAACCAGTACGGCACGCGCCGCGGCAACCATGAAGTGATGATGCGCGGCACCTTCGCCAACATCCGCATCAAGAACTTCATGAACAAGGATGCGGCGGGCAACGTGCTGGAAGGCGGCAACACCATCCACTATCCGGGCGGCGAGCAGATGTCGATCTACGACGCTGCGATGAAGTACGCTGCGGAGCAGGTTCCGCTCGTCATCTTCGCCGGCGAGGAATACGGCAACGGGTCCTCGCGCGACTGGGCGGCCAAGGGCACGCGCCTTCTCGGCGTTCGCGCCGTGATCGCGCAGAGCTACGAGCGCATCCATCGCTCGAACCTCGTCGGCATGGGCGTCCTTCCTCTCACCTTCCAGCAGGGCGTCTCTGCGCAGACGCTGGGCCTGAAGGGTGACGAACAGGTGACGATCCTCGGCCTCGGGGAAGGTCTGAAGCCGCGCCAGAAGATGGAAGCGGTTATCACCTACGCCGACGGCAAGAAGAAGACGATACCGCTCGACTGCCGCATCATGACGCTGGACGAGCTCGAATACTTCCGTCACGGAGGCATCATGCAGTACGTGCTTCGTCAGCTCGCCGCGGCCTGACCATCGCGAAAGAGAAACAAGTGAGGGCCGGCGTTCAGCCGGCCCTTTTCATTTGCGGCTCAGCGGCCGCGTGTGTCGGTGCGCCAGACGACGGGCCACAGGTCGAGCGGGGCGCCGCGGCATGCGGTCATCTCCTGCCAGTTCGTCAGCATGAAGGCGCGGCCGTCCCAGACATAAGCGCCGCGCGCGCCGCAGTCGCCGACGCCGCGACCCCGGGAGAAAAAGAAGATCGCGCGATCGTCCTCGATGAACTCGCCGTTCACGATCTCGGTCATGTCGCGAACGAGCTTGCCATCGTCGGGGCGCTGAAATTCGACGAGACGCGGCGCTCCCGCCCGCGGCTGCAAGAAGAAGACGCTCGCGAAGTTATAGGCGCCGCGCGAGCACGGCATTTGCCACAGCACCGTGTCGGGCGTGAGCTGATAGCCGATCTCCTCGCCCTTCGAATCGTCTTCAATATCCGGGCACGCCTTCGCGTGGGCGGCGGCGACGTCCCGCGGCGCCTTCGCCTCGATCGGGCGCACCTGATAGGTCGCGCGGGCGACCGACGGGGCCGATGGCGGCGCGGGAATGGCGGACGCGGGACGCTCGCCGCGCGCGATCAGCGCCGTTGCGTTGCTGTTGCGCAATTGCTGTTCGTCGATCCAGCGCAGCGCCGCGACCGCGCCTTTCAGGGAGACGGCGGTCGTTGACTGATCCTTCGGCGCGTCGTCGAGGCGGCGCACGCGAAGAATGTCTGCGCGCCGGAGCGCTGCGATGAAGGCTGTCAGGTTTTCCGGCGGCAAATCGATTCGCAGGAGGCCGTCACGGCCGATCTCGGCGCGCGCATTGCGCGGCAGCACGCTGTCGGAGCCCGGCGGCTCGAAAGCGAGTTCAAGCGGAAGCTCCTGAAGCTCCGTCTCGAAGGTGAAAACGAGCGAAACCTGGGCGCGCGCGTTCGCTGCGCCGTCGCGGCGCAGTTCGATGAAGGCGTAGCTGTCGGCGTCCATCGGCGCCATGCCGATGGCGGAACATGATCTCAGATTGTCGCAGGCCGCATGCCAGTCGTTGAAGAGGCGCACCGCCTGCGCGTTCGCCGAGGCGGAGACGACGCAGGCGGCGAAGACGGCGGGGAGGAACGACAGGCGCAGCATGGCGGCTTCCGGCAGGGATGCGAGCGCAGGGCTCTACACGCAAAGTCTATTCCCCCGGCCGGCGCCCGGAAAGACGCCGGCGCAAGAATCGTGGCCCCCGCGAGCCTTGCCAATCCGCCCGCCTGCCGGTAGCAATCGCCGCGATTTTCATCATCAGGCAGGACACGGGCTCATGGCGACCTACAAGCTTTTCCTTCTTCCCGGCGACGGCATCGGTCCGGAAGTCATGGCCGAGGTCGAGAAGGTCGCCAATTTCCTGGGCGACGCCGGCGTCGCCACGTTCGAGATGGAGAAGGGCCTCGTCGGCGGCTGCGCCTACGACGCCCACGGCAAGGCGATCAGCGAAGAGCACATGGCGATGGCCATGGCCGCCGACGCGGTGATTTTCGGCGCCGTTGGCGGGCCGAAGTGGGACGGCGTGCCCTATGACGTGCGGCCGGAGGCTGGCCTTCTGCGCTTGCGCAAGGATCTGGAGCTCTTCGCCAACCTGCGCCCGGCCATCTGCTACCCAGCGCTCGCCGACGCATCCTCGCTCAAGCGCGAGATCGTCGAGAATCTCGACATCATGATCGTGCGCGAACTCACGGGCGGCGTCTATTTCGGCGAGCCAAAGGAGATCATCGATCTCGGCAACGGCCAGAAGCGCGGCATCGACACGCAGGTCTACGACACCTACGAGATCGAGCGCATCGGCCGCGTCGCCTTTGAACTCGCGCGCAAGCGCCGCAACAAGGTGACGTCCTCCGAGAAGCGCAACGTCATGAAGTCCGGCGTGTTGTGGCACGAGGTGATGAGCGCGCTGCACAAGCGCGAGTATCCCGATGTCGAACTCGAGCATCAGCTCGCAGACGCGCTCGGCATGCAGCTCGTGCGCTGGCCGAAGCAGTTCGACGTGATCGTGACCGACAATCTGTTCGGCGACATGCTGTCGGACGTGGCGGCGATGCTCACGGGTTCTCTTGGCATGCTGCCGTCTGCGTCGCTCGGCGAGTTGAACCCCAAGACGGGCAAGCGCAAGGCGCTCTACGAGCCCGTACACGGCTCGGCGCCCGATATCGCCGGCAAGGGGATCGCGAACCCGATCGCGATGATCGGCTCCTTCGCCATGTGCCTGCGCTATTCGTTCGGCCTCGGCGACGCCGCCGACAGGATCGAGAAGGCTGTGTCCGACGTTCTGGCGTCGGGTCTGCGAACGGCCGACATCAAGGGCGACGCCGCGACCACCGTCTCGACGACACAGATGGGCGACGCGGTGCTTGGCGAGCTGCGCAAGTCGTTCGGCTGATCTCACCCGTTCGCGTTCGCAAGGCCAAGTCCCCGCGCGCGCAGTTCGGTCGACGAGAGGTCCGAACGCGGGCCGTGCAGGAAAATGAAGCCGGGCGCGCCGCGCTCGGCCAGAAGCGACCCGTCCGCTTCATCGAGACGCCACGGCGCAAGATAGCTCGCGGCGCGGCTGTGCGCGGCCTTCAGCGTCGATTGCGGACGGTCGATCACCGCAATGGGAGCGAGCTTCGTAATCTCGCGCCAACGCTGCCAGCGATGGAACGAGCGCAGATTGTCCGCGCCCATGATCCAGACAAAGCGCACACCCGGGCATCGCCGGTGCAAATACTCGATCGTGTCGTAGGTGAAGCGCGTGCCGATGTCGGCTTCCAGCCCTGTGACGACGATTCGCGGATGATCCGCGAGCTTCCGGGCTGCCTGCATCCGAAGACCGAGCGGCGGCAGGCCTGAATTTTCCTTGAGCGGATTACCCGGCGTCACCAGCCACCAGACCGCGTCGAGCTTCAGGCGCTTCAGCGCGATCACGCTCGCCAGACGATGACCCATGTGCGGAGGATTGAACGTGCCGCCGAAGAGACCGATGCGCATGCCAGGTGTGTGACGCGGAAGCCGGGCGAATCCGCCGTGATGCGGCGCGCCAAGCGAAGAAGGCTCATGGTCCGCGGCTGGCTCCAAACTCTACTTCCTCCAGGGCCGCGCGCGGCCCGCGCCTGGTTACGGCCGCAGCTGCCCGGATCCATGCACGCGGTATTTGAACGACGTCAGTTGTTCGAGGCCGACAGGGCCGCGCGCGTGCATGCGCCCGGTGGCGATGCCGATCTCGGCGCCGAAGCCGAATTCGCCGCCGTCGGCGAACTGCGTCGAGGCGTTGTGCAGCACGATGGCGGAGTCGACCTCGCGCAGGAAGCGTTCGGCGCGCGCTTCATCCTGCGTGATGATGCAATCGGTGTGATGCGAGCCATAATGCTCGATGTGCTCCATCGCGGCGTCGAGTCCGTCGACGACCTTCGCGGAGATCACCGCGTCGAGGTACTCCGTGCTCCAGTCTTCTTCGCTCGCGGGTTTCACGCGCGAGTCCGCCGCGCGCGCGGCCTCGTCGCCGCGCACTTCGCATCCCTCGTCGAGCAACATCGATACGAGGGGCTTGAGATGCGTCGACGCCACGGCGCGATCGACAAGCAGGGTTTCGGCCGCGCCGCAGATGCCCGAGCGCCGAAGTTTCGCGTTGCGCACGATCTTTTGCGCCATGTCGAGGTCGGCCGCGCCGTCCACATAGACATGCACGATGCCTTCGAGGTGCGCGAACACGGGCACGCGCGCCTCCTCCTGCACGCGGGCGACCAGGCTCTTGCCGCCCCGCGGCACGATCACGTCGATATGGCCGTCGAGGCCTTTCAGCATTTCGCCCACGGCGGCGCGGTCGCGCGTGGGCACGATCTGGATCGCGGCCTCCGGCAGGTTCGCCGCGCGCAGGCCCTCCACGAGACATTCGTGAATGAGTGTCGATGAGTGAAACGAATCCGATCCGCCGCGCAGAATGACGGCGTTGCCCGCCTTCAGGCACAGCGCGCCGGCGTCGGCGGTGACGTTGGGCCGGCTTTCATAAATCACGCCGACGACGCCGAGCGGCGTCGCTACGCGCTCGATCCTCAGGCCGTTTGGGCGCTCGAACGTCGCGAGCAGGCGGCCGACCGGATCGGGCAGCGCGGCAATGTCCTCTACCCCCTTCGCGACGCCTTCGATGCGCTTGTCGTCCAGCATCAGGCGGTCGAGGTTCGCCTTCGACGCGCCAGCCTTCCCGGCGGCTTCGAGGTCGCGCGCGTTGGCGGCGACGATTTCCTTCGCGCGGCGGCGCAGCGCGGCGGCGGCGGCGTTCAGGGCGCGGTTCTTGGCCTCGGTGGAAGCAAGGCCCATTGCGTGCGCCGACGCGCGCGCGCGTACGCCGATCTCGCGCATGAGCGCGCCGACGCTGTTGGTCGCATTGATCCCGGCGGTGGTCATGTCTTCACCCGTAATGCTCAGAACAGGAATAACAGGTCGGGGCCGGGTTCGATAGACCGGCTCCGTTCGGTCAGTCGCTGACGAGCGCCATGTCGTCGCGATGGATCATTTCGGCGCGGCCCGGCGCGCCGAGCACCGCCTCGATGTCGCGGGAGTTCCGGCCGACGAGCTGACCGGCCTCGGCCGCGTCGTAGGCGATGAGGCCGCGACCGATCTCGCCGCCCGCTGCATCGCGGATCAGCACGCAGTCGCCGCGCGCGAAGGCGCCTTCGACGCGCGTGACGCCAGCCGGCAGCAGGCTGCCGCCGCGCGACAGCGCCGCCGCCGCGCCCGGGTCGACATGCACCGTGCCGCGCGGTTCGAGCGAGCCTGCGATCCACTTCTTGCGTGAGGTGACGGGATTGGACGAGGTGAGAAACCAGGTGCAGCGCCCGCCATCCGCAATTCGGGCGATTGGATGTTCGACGCGCCCGTCGGCGATCACCATGTGCGCCCCGCCGCCAACCGCGATCTTCGCGGCCTCGATCTTCGTGCGCATGCCGCCGCGCGAAAATTCCGACGCGGCGCCGCCGGCCATGGCCTCGATCTCGGCGCTGATGCGGGGCACCACGGGCAGAAGCTCCGCCTGCGGGTCTTCATGCGGCGGCGCGGTGTAAAGGCCGTCGATGTCGGAGAGAAGGATCAGCAGGTCGGCGCTCGCCATGGTCGCGACGCGCGCGGCGAGACGATCGTTGTCGCCGTAGCGGATTTCCGTCGTCGCTATCGTGTCGTTCTCGTTGATCACGGGCACGGCGCGCATGTCGATGAGACGGGCGATGGTCGCGCGCGCGTTGAGATAACGGCGGCGCTCTTCCGTGTCGTTGAGCGTGACGAGAATTTGCCCGGCGACAATGTCGCGATCCGACAGCGACTTCGCCCATGTGCGCGCCAGCGCGATCTGGCCGACAGCCGCCGCCGCCTGGCTGTCTTCCAGCTTCAGCGGCCCACGCGGCAACTTGAGAATCGTGCGCCCGAGCGCAATGGACCCGGACGTCACGACAAGCACGTCGCGGCCTTCCCGATGGAGTCCCGCGATGTCGTCGCACAAGGCTTCCAGCCAGCGGCGCTTCACCTCGCCGCGCGCCTGGTCGACGAGCAGCGAAGAGCCAACCTTCACGACGATACGGCGGAACGATGAGAGAGAGGGTGCGACGGTCACGGGCTTCAACGCTGGAAAGGGCCGCGTTCAGGAACGGCGCGGGCACGCTCCGAATAGGCATAGCGGCGGCCGAATTCAACTAGCGCGGCCGACGGACATCCCGGGCGAGCGTCATGGTCGCCAGCCGGCCGCAGGCTCGGCGGCCCTTTCCCCGGCGCGGGCCTCGCCGATGACGCCTGCGAGCGCGCGCAGGATGTCCTGCACGCCCGTGCGCGTGACGGCCGACAGGATCATGGGCGCGCGGCGGCGCTCGCCCGGCTCCAGCGGCGGCCCATAGGAGCGCATGGCTCGCTTCAGACGCTCGACCTGCGCTTTCAGCGTCTCCTCGTCAACGGCGTCCGTGCGGGAAAGCGCGACGATCTCCGGCTTTTCATCGAGACCGTGGCCGTAGGCGGAGAGCTCCTTGCGCACGGTCCTGTAGGCCTTGCCGGCATGTTCGCCGCCGGCGTCGACGAGGTGCAGCAGGACGCGGCAACGCTCGACATGACCGAGGAAACGGTCGCCGAGGCCGAGGCCCTCATGCGCGCCTTCGATGAGGCCGGGAATGTCCGCCAGCACGAATTCCCGGTCGTCGACGCGCACGACGCCGAGGCCCGGGTAAAGCGTGGTGAAGGGATAGTCGGCGATCTTCGGCTTCGCGGCGGTGACCGTGCCGAGGAAGGTCGACTTGCCGGCGTTGGGCAGGCCGACAAGGCCCGCGTCCGCGATCAGCTTGAGGCGCAGCCAGATCGTGCGCTCGTCGCCCTCCTGTCCCGGATTGGCGCGGCGCGGCGCGCGGTTCGTCGACGTTGTGAAGTGAAGATTGCCGAAGCCGCCATTGCCGCCGCGCGCGATCACCACACGCTGCCCGATCTCCGTCAAGTCGGCGATCAGCGTTTCGTTGTCTTCCTCGAAGATCTGCGTGCCGACGGGCACTTTCAGGATGACGTCCGCGCCCTTTGCGCCGGCGCGGTTGCGGCCCATGCCGTGCACGCCCGTGCCGGCCTTGAAGTGCTGCTGGTAGCGATAGTCGATCAGCGTATTGAGGCCGTCGACGCATTCTGCGATCACGTCGCCGCCGCGCCCGCCGTCGCCCCCGTCAGGCCCGCCGAACTCGATGAATTTTTCCCGCCGGAACGAGACCGCGCCCGCGCCGCCGTTGCCCGAACGGATGTAGATTTTGGCCTGGTCCAGAAACTTCATGACAAATGCCTACCCGCGAGGCGCCGAAGGAGCAATGCCCCCGGCGGCTCCGGTTGTGTTTGATTGATCTCAGCCGACCGCAGCCCGGGGCGCGCCTGCTGCGACCAGCGGGCACGCCTTGCCCGCGATCCAGAATTCCCGCGTCAGGCGGAAGCGCTCGCACACGACGAGGCCGCCGCGCGCCGGCAGGTCGATGCGGCTCGACCCCTCGCTCTTGAAGCCCGCCTTCTCCAGCACCCGGCGCGACGGTTCGTTCTCGACGCGCGCCTGGGCATGGATCTCGTGGACGTCGGCCAGGCGGAAGGCGGCTTCGATCATGGTCTCCACCGCCTCGGTGACGTAGCCGCGACCCTGGTGGGGACGGCCGATCCAGTAGCCGAGCAGGGCCACGCCGGACCGCGTCTCGTGCAGACCAACCGCGCCGATCGCTTCGGTTGGTTTGCCCCTTCGGGCGATGACCAGCGCCAGGCTCGACCCCTGCGCATTGCCGGCGCGGGCGGAAAAAATCCACTTCGCGGCGTCCTGCTGGGTGTAGGGGTGCGGGATGCTGGCGGTCATTTCAGCGACCGCCTTGTCTCCGGCCAGCCTGGACAGAGATACGGCGTCGGCGGCGCGCGGCCAGCGCAGCCAAAGCCGTGCCGTTTCGAGCCGGAACACATCGTCCCTCATCAAGTCCGGAAACATTGGTCGCTCTCCGAAACGGGCTCCTCGGGGCCCAAAACAAAAGGGGAGATGGTTTCCATCTCCCCGTTTCCTCTCGGAGGTGACCTATCCGGATGAAGTCCGAGGGTCGCCGGGGTTATGGAAACCGGCGAGACCTCGAAAATCCGAAGCTCGCCGCTATTCTGCGGCCTGCATTTTCTGGGCCGGGACTACCGATACGTAGCTGCGCTTCTGGTCGGCCTTGAACTCGACCGTGCCATCGACGAGCGCGAACAGCGTGTGGTCCTTGCCCATGCCGACGTTGCGGCCGGGGTGCCACTTTGTGCCGCGCTGACGCACGAGAATGTTGCCGCCCAGCACGTTTTCGCCGCCGAACTTCTTCACGCCGAGACGGCGACCGTCGGAGTCGCGCCCGTTGCGGGATGAACCGCCTGCCTTTTTGTGAGCCATCGCTCTACTCCATCCATTCTTCCGCCGCGCCTGCAGCGGGCGGGTTCAAGTCCATCAGCGGGGCGGAGCCCCGCGGCGCTATCAGGCCTGGATGCCCGTGATGCGGACGACCGTCAGATCCTGACGATGGCCGCGCTTGCGCTTCGAATTCTTGCGGCGGCGCTTCTTGAAGGCGATGACCTTCGGACCGCGCTCCTGCCCCACGATCTCGCCGACGACCGACGCGCCGGAGACCAGAGGAGCGCCCACCTTCATGGTTTCGCCGTCGCCCACCATGAGGACGTCGCCGAAGGTGACCTTTTCACCCGCCTCTCCGGCGAGGCGCATGACCGTAATCTGCTCGTTGGCGGCAACGCGATACTGCTTGCCGCCGGTTTTAATGACTGCGAACATCGTTCTGTCCCGTGTTCAGTTTCGGCCTGCGGATGAGCCCGCGGCCGACTTCTTGGCAGTTGAACCAGCGATTTGCCCGATTTCGCGACCTGAACCGGTTCCCCGATCCGGGCCAAAACGAAAAGGCGCGGCCGACGCCGCGCTGAGCCCGCCTCCTATGCCGGAATGGCCGCGGCGAGTCAACAAAATCCGGCACATCGCCCGTCTGGCCGCGCCCTGCCGGTTCGATTGACAAGGCCAAACCCCAATCTTATCTCTGCTCCCGGCTTTTCAGGCGGAAATGCAGGCGTCCCGTCGCGCGCAAGCGCGGCTGCACGGCGGCGCAGGCGCGGACGGCGCCCACCCCATCCTCCGGCGAAGCGCGGCGCGCGGCCTTCGGCGCGCGGCCGGTCCAGAAGGGTTTTTCATGTTCGGCACACTCGCGAAGAAGATTTTCGGTTCCGCCAATGACCGGCGGCTCAAGACCTATGCGCCCGACGTGCAGGCGATCAACGCGATGGAAGCCGAGATCGCCAAGCTCTCCGACGACGAGCTTCGCGCACAGACCACGAAGTTCCGCGAGCAGCTGAAGTCCGGCAAGACCCTCGACGACCTGCTGATCCCCGCCTTTGCGACGGTGCGCGAGGCGGCCAAGCGCACGCTGGGCCAGCGCCATTTCGACGTCCAGATGATCGGCGGCATGGTGCTGCACTCCGGCGCCATTTCGGAAATGAAGACCGGCGAAGGCAAGACGCTCGTCGCCACGCTTGCGACCTACCTCAATGCGCTGGCCGGCGAAGGCGTCCACGTGGTCACGGTGAACGATTACCTCGCCAGGCGCGACGCCGAATGGATGGGCCGGGTCTACCGTTTTCTCGGCATGAGCGTCGGTGTGATCGTTCACGGCCTCGACGACGAGCAGCGCCGCGAAGCCTACGCCTGCGACATCACCTACGGCACGAACAACGAATTCGGCTTCGATTATCTGCGCGATAACATGAAGTACGAACTCGGGCAGATGGTGCAGCGCGGACACGCGTTCGCCATCGTCGACGAGGTTGACTCGATCCTCATCGACGAGGCGCGCACGCCGCTCATCATCTCGGGCCCGTCGGAAGACAAGTCCGATCTGTATCTGCTCATTGACCAGCTCATTCCCCAGCTGACGAAGGAGCATTACGAGGTCGACGAGAAGCAGCGCACCGCGAACCTGACCGAAGCCGGCAACGAGCGCATCGAGGAACTGCTCGGCCAGGCGGGCCTGCTGCGCGAAGGCGCGCTTTACGACGCGGCGAACGTGACGATCGTTCATCACGTGCAGCAGGCGCTGAAGGCGCATACGCTTTTCCAGCGCGACAAGGATTACATCGTCCGCAACGACGAAGTCGTCATCATCGACGAGTTCACTGGCCGCATGATGCCCGGGCGGCGCTTCTCCGAGGGTCTGCACCAGGCGCTGGAAGCCAAGGAGCGGGTGACGGTCCAGCCCGAGAACGTGACGCTCGCCTCCATCACGTTCCAGAACTACTTCCGCCTCTATCGCAAGCTCGCCGGCATGACCGGCACGGCCTCGACGGAAGCCAACGAGTTTGCGGAAATCTACAAGCTCGACGTTGTCGAGATTCCGACAAACCGGCCGGTGGCCCGCATCGACGAGGACGACGAAGTCTATCGCACCGTCGACGAAAAGCTGAAGGCGATCATCCGCGAGATCGAGGAAGCCAACGCGACGATGCAGCCCCTGCTCGTCGGCACCACGTCGATCGAGAAATCGGAGCAACTTGGCGAGTTCCTGAAGAAGCACGGCTACAAGCAGATCGACTTCGAAGATCCCCGGGGCCTGCAGAAGCTCTACGCCGCGGCCCGGGAAGGCAAGCCGTCTAAGCAGTTCGCCATTCTCAACGCGCGCTTCCACGAGCAGGAGGCGTTCATCGTCGCGGAAGCGGGCGTGCCCGGAGCCATCACGATCGCAACGAACATGGCGGGGCGCGGCACCGACATTCAGCTCGGCGGCAACGCCGACATGCGCGTCCAGCAGGAATGCGCAGGCATCGAAGACGAGGCCGCGCGGAAGGCGAAGGAAGAGGAAATCCGCGCCGAGGTCGCTTTGCTGAAGGAGCGCGCGCAGGCGGCGGGCGGCCTCTACATCATCGGCACCGAGCGGCACGAGAGCCGGCGCATCGACAACCAGCTGCGCGGCCGCTCCGGCCGCCAGGGCGACCCCGGGCGCTCGAAGTTCTTCCTGTCCCTGCAGGACGATCTCATGCGCATCTTCGGGTCCGAACGCATGGACTCGATGCTGACGCGCCTCGGCCTCAAGGAAGACGAGGCGATCGTTCATCCCTGGATCAACAAGGCGCTGGAAAAGGCTCAGCAGAAGGTCGAGGCCCGCAACTTCGACATTCGCAAGAACATCCTCAAATACGACGACGTCGCCAACGACCAGCGAAAGGTCGTTTTCGAGCAGCGCCGCGAGATGATGGCTCAGGACTCGGTCGCGGAAACGGTCGGCGACATGCGGGCCAACGTCATCGACGAGATGATCGGCAAGCACATCCCGAAGGATTCCTATCCGGAGACATGGGACGTCGAGGGATTGCACGCAAGCCTGCACGAACTGCTCAATCTCGAGCTTCCCGTCGCGGACTGGGCCAAGGAAGAGGGCATCGGCGAAGAAGAAATTTCCGAGCGCGTGCACAAGGCGGCGGACGAAGCCTACGCGGCGCGTGTCGAGAAAAATACACCGGACGTCATGCGCATGGTGGAGAAGCAGATCGTTCTTCAGGTTCTCGACCATTTCTGGCGCGAGCATCTCGTGCAGCTCGAACATCTGCGGCAGGTGATCGGGTGGCGCGGCTACGCGCAGCGCGATCCGCTGAACGAGTACAAGTCCGAAGCCTTCGATCTCTTCAACAATCTCATCGCACGCTGGCACGAGGTGACGACGCAGCAATTGATGCGTGTCGAGATTTCCTTCGAGGGCCAGCCGAACGGCGGCGACTTCGGCGGTCAGCAGGCGCCGGACGACGGGATGTCCGACCTCGACGCGATCAACGCGCGCATCTCGGCGGGTGAATTCTCACCGACGTCGCTTCTGTTCGGCGGAATGGCCGCGCCGCAGGCTGTCGCCGCGCCGACGGACCGCGATCCGGCCGATCCCGCCACCTGGGGCAAGGTCGGCCGCAACGAGGCGTGCCCGTGCGGTTCAGGCAAGAAGTTCAAGCACTGCCACGGGGCGCTCGTCTGACCGTCAGACGCGCGCTAACGCCGCGAGCCATATCAGTGAAATGGATGTGGTGGCGATGACCCCGAGGGTCATCGCCAAGCCCGCGCCCCGCCCGCGAAAATCTTCCGGGTACAGCGCGACTCCATAGGCATGCAAGGCCCGGCCCGCGACGAGCGTCGCGCACAGCATGTTCAGCAGCATTGTGTCGCCGCCGTTCATTTCCAGCATGAACAGCAGCAGCAGCGCGAAGGGCGCATATTCCACGAAGTTCGCGTGAACGCGCATGGCGCGTTCAATCACCGGATCGCCTTGTGCGCCAATTGCAACGCGGCGGGCTCTACGCAAGGCGATAACGCGCCAGGATAGGAAGATGTAACCGAACGCCAGCAGCGCGGCGCAGGATGGAACAATCGTCATGGCGCGACCCTCGGTCTCGAGCGCATTCATGCGCACCCTTTTTACGCAGGGTGGATCAGGGGTAGACGGCGCCTTTTCTGCCAGCGGATACGCGTAAGTGGATAAAAAAGTTAAAATCCATTTATGTAAGCGTAACAGTAACGCCATTCTTATTATGATTCCGAGCCTGGTCATCTTGTGCACAGCGCCAGGCTCGGGGGGCGGAATGTCGACGGAATCAGCGTTCAGGAAGTTCCTCACGCAGCTCAATATGGCGCCCGTCGTTCATGACAAGAATGACGCCCCGGCCAAGCCATCGAGCGGAACGCTTGACGGCTCGCCTGACGTGCAGAGGACGCAACTGCTTGATGCGCTCGGGAGGCGCAATGAAGCGACACGTCTGAAGTTTCAAAACATAATCGCTTCCTGGGATGCGATAAGTTCGCTCCACAAGGAGCTTTCCGACGGCTTCAACGACATCTTCAATATCATGGCAAGCCTCTCGGAGGCGGAGAAGACAATCTTTGAACTGAATGTGAAGATCGATAATCTAACTAGCGATTACATTCAGGTGAAAAAAGATCTCGCAGCCTTGCTGGTGTCGTCGAAGGCCGAGCAGGAAGAACTGGAGTTTCTCAGGATCAAGAAGGTTGCCGACGAGCTGAAGATTCAGTCGCTGGAGTCCGAGGTCAAAGACTTGGCGCGATCCGCCGACGACAAGGCGACAGAGATCCGAAATCTTGCCAGCCAAATAGACATCATCGACAGAGAAAAGGACCTGCTCGGACAGGAATGCCGCTCGCTCGCTGAAGCCGTGAGAAAAATGGAGCTGGACAAGACGGAGCTCTTGAACGAGCGGGCAAACCTGCGGAACCGAATATCAGTCGAAGTGCAGGAGCGCGCCAACGCTTCAAACCTTGCAAACTCGCTGAGCGCGCAGGTATCCGATCAGAACAGAAAGATCGCCGCTCTCAACGCCCAGCTCTCCGAAGTGGAGAAGGAGCGGGATACCATGCGTTCACTCCACGAGCAGGAAAAGAGCGAACTCTCAAGATCGCTGCAGGAACATCAAAATCGTATCGCTTCGCTCAATTCAGAAGTCATGACGCTGAGGTCGTCCGAAAGCCTCTTCTCCCATCGAATCGACGCGCTCAATTCGCGCGTCAGGATCGGCGACAAGTTGCTTCAGCAAGCCCGCGACGAAGTCTCCCGCCTCGCAATGAACGATCTCGAGCTGAAGGAAAAGATCCGCGAGCGTGAGTTCCTGTCGGCCCAATTGGCCGAGGTCGAGAAGAAGAACGCGATCCTGGAGCAGGATTTGTCCTCCGCGAGGGAGGAACTCGCCGAAAGGGGCTCCGCGGCCGCGACGCTGCGCAGCGAGGTGGAAAAAGCCCGAGAGCTCCTCGCGCGGGCAAACGATCGTATTGCAAGCCTCGAACGCGACGTTGCGGGATGGGAGAAGCGCAGCGACGAGGCAAGCGCGCGAAGCGCGAACGAAGTGTCGGAGTTGAAATCCCGGCTGCTCAAGCAGCAGACGGAAACGGCTTACCTGAACGGCGTGATCGAGGCGGCGCGCGCTGACCGGATCAAACTCCAGGAGCTGATCTCAGAAATGCGGCGGGACGCCACCGGCCGCATGAAGGAGCGCGCCGATTTCGCAACGCACGGGGTCAAGAAGGACTCCGAAATCCGGAAGCCGGTGCGTCCGAAGCCTGAATTCTCCGAAACAAATGTCGTTACGATGCGGGGCGCGGAGTAATCGCCTGCCGGCGCCTGACGCGAGGTTCACCCGCACTCCGGCTTGAAGTCTGGATCGCCTCGGGCGTCCATTCGCGTTCGAATGAGAAAACGAGTCCCCTGCGCCAAAGCAGAGGGGCTGGCGTTTCAGCGATCGACCGGCGTGAACGCCATCAAGCCGGCGGGGAGAACGGGCTGCGCGCCGCGGATGATCGCGGGCAGTTCAGAGGTGCGCTGAGGCTGGGAGGCGGGCGCGGGCGCCCCCTGCACATTCCGCTGGGGCGTGGCCGCCGCAGCCCCGCGCTGCGCCCTCTCCGCAGGGGCCGCCGCAGTCGGAGCGGGTTGCGCTTCGGCAGGCTTTTCAGCAGAGCCCAGACCGAACCAGCGCTTGTAGAACGGCGCCGGGGCGGCGCTGGAAGCGGTCTCCGGCGCGTAGGCGGCGGCAGGTTGCGACGAGCTCGTTGCGGCTTGCTGCGCGGCGGGTTCCGGGGACGCGGGGCCTGAGGCATTGAGCCGCGCCGGCGTGGCGTTGGCCGCCTGCTGCGTGGCGCGGGCCGAGGCGACGCGAACCACTGGCGATGTGGGGGTCCTGGGCTCGTCAAGCGCGATCTCGATCGGACCCTTGGCGAGCGCCTCGGGGCGGCTCACCGACGTGACATGCCTGAAGGACGGATGCTGGCCGCCGTCAGCATACTTCAGCGAGACGGGGCGAACGCCCTTGCCGACGAGTTCTGCGACCTGGGCCTGTTCGGCCTTGCGCTTTTCGGCCACCAGGCCGGCGATCTCCTCGTCCTGCTTCAACGGCGGACAGGCGGCGTTCGGGTCCAGCGGCGCGCCATTGGCGGATGTCGCGTTGAACACGTACCTGCGGCCGCAGAAAGCAACTTGCGGTTCGCGCTTGGTCACCTCGAAATGGTCGTAACCTTCCTTGATCTCGTTCCAGAACTTCATGTTCGGATCGAGCCGGTAGCGCGCGAGATTCTCGGGCGTCATCCGGAAGGGCATCGACTGGACCTGGATGTTGCGCTGGCCGCCGGCAAACGCTTCACGGGCGATCGCGTAAATCTCCGCGATCTGCTCGTCGGTCATCGCGAAGCAACCTGCCGACGAGCAATCGCCGTGCACCATGATCAGCCCGCCGGTGTAGCCGTGCGCGCGGTCATAGGCGTTGGGGTAGCCGATGTTGAAGGACAGATAATAATTCGAATTCGGATTCATCAGCCCCGGCGACACGGAATAGAAACCTTCCGGCACCTGGCGGTCGCCTTCGCGCTTCTTGGGACCGAGCTGGCCGGACCAGCGGCAGACCGGATAGGTCTTGAGGTGCGTGTAGGTGCCGTCGGCCTTCATCTTCCAGATTTCGAGTTCTGCCTCCTTCTTGAAGGCGCGAACAAGGATCGGAGAGTGTTTGGTCGTGCCCTTCGCTTCCATCAGGGCAAGCGTGTCCCGAGGAATGGGCTTCCACGCCCGGCCGCTGTTGAGGCCGCCGGAATCCTGGCACGCCGCCAGCGCGAGGCTCGCGACCGAGGCCACGAGAATGGCGCGCGCCGCGCGAACGCCCCTGAAGGCTCCGAGTGTCGAAACAGCTTGGCCGAAACGCGTCATGAAACCGTCCACTCGAGGATTTCAACCTGTTAAGGCTGTTATCCTTTCATAAGGATTACCGCCGTCCCGCCGATTCAAATTTGAGGTGAACGCTACATTAACGCGGGCTGATTGTCACGGTCCGGCCGCATTTCGCGTCAGATCTTCCGGCCCATGGCGAGGAATTTTTCCGCCCGCGCGGCGCGGATTTCCTCGGCGGACTTGCCGTCGAACTCCGCGATAGCAGCCGAAATCGCCCGGCCCGTGGCCCTGACGGCCTCTTCCGGGGCGCGGTGGGCGCCGCCGACAGGCTCGGAAATCACCTGATCGATGATGCCGAACCTGAGCAGGTCCTGAGCCGTGATCTTCATGGATACGGCTGCATCCTCCCGCCGCTTGCTGTCGCGCCACAAAATCGAGGCGGACGCCTCGGGCGACGCGACGGTGTAGATCGAGTGCTCAAGCATGAGCACGCGGTTGCATGTGGCAATGGCCACGGCGCCGCCCGAGCCCCCTTCGCCCACGATGACCGCCACGTTTGGCGCGCCGAGCGCGAGGCAGGCGTCCGTCGAGCGGGCGATGGCTTCCGCCTGGCCGCGTTCCTCCGCATCGATGCCGGGAAAGGCGCCGGCGGTGTCGACGAGCGAGACGACCGGCAGGTTGAACCGGTCGGCCAGCTCCATCAGGCGAACGGCCTTTCGATAGCCCTCGGGACGGGCCATCCCGAAATTGTGCCGCAAGCGGCCCTCGGTGTCGGAGCCTTTCTCCTGGCCCATGATGCAGATCGGGCGGCCGTCGAGCCGTCCGAAACCGCCGACGATAGCCTCGTCCTCGCCAAACTTCCGGTCGCCGGCGAGCGGCGTGAAATCCTCGATCAGCTCGCGGATATAGTCCTGAAAATGCGGGCGATCCTGATGGCGCGCGACCAGCGTCTTCTGCCACGGCGTGAGCGCGCCGTAGAGGTCGGCGAGAGCTTTGGCCGCCTTGGCCTCGAGCCGCGTCAGCTCTTCGCCAATGGCTATGCCTCCGTCGCGCTGGCCGACGGCGCGAAGCTCTTCCACCTTCGCCTCCAGTTCGGCGACGGGCTTTTCGAAATCCAGATAGGCGCGCATGAACTCGACAGAATGCCCCCGGGGCGGAGAAGGCGGGGAAACTGGCTTTTCAGCGTCCCGGAGTCAAGTTGATGCAGGCGGGCGCGGCGCCTTTGCCGCTTGGCCGGACGCGCTGCCAATCTTCTTGAAACCGAAGTCGCTTTTTCGACCTGCATCTTTGGCCCGCTTGGCGAATTCGCGATAGAGCGCTTCAGGCGTCACGCCAATCTGCGCCGCCAGGACTTTCCATTCGCCTTTGCCGGGGAACCCCTCGGGATGGAAACTCAGCCATGCGTCGAGGCGGCCCGACACTGTTTTCAATGCGAGTATCTCGGCTCGCAGCCGAATGGACTGTACTTCCCGCGCGAGAAAGCCGCCCCATTCCTCCGCAAGCCGTTCGCAGGCGAGCAGCTCTGTACGAAACCTTTTCCGTTCGATCTCCAAGATCGCGCTTTGGGCCGTCACGAGCCCATCGCAATGGTAGCGCGCAGAAAAGACCGAAGCCTCCGCCAAAACCTGGCCGGCTTCGGCGCGCTGAAGGATGAGCTGGCTTCCATCGGCCTGAAATCGGACGAGATGCGCCTCTCCCGTTTCCACGAGAAAGAGGGAGCGCACCGGGGCGTCGCGGCGAAACAGAAACGCACCCGCGTTAAGCTTGCGGGTGCGGCCGCCCAATTTACGCAAACTTTCGATCAGTTCACGGGACATGATTGCTATCATGTGCCCTGGACGCCTGTCGTGCAATACGAGAGCCAGTGCGCGCGGGGAGCATCTTATGAAGCGTCTGGTGATTTTTCTGGCATGTTCGGTATTCGCCGCCACTGCGATGGCGCAACACCCAGGACAACACCATAGCAGCCCGTTGCCGCAGAAGGCTGATGAAACGCCAGCGCCAATGGGTTTGTTCGGTGTTCGCGCCTTCGGCGAGTTCCGGCTTTTTTTCCAGAAGAAAGATTACACTGCAAAGATCGAGCTGGACGCCGCGCGGCGCACGAATCCGACAGACGCCGTCGGCGCGCTTTCGGATCTGCGCGGCGAAGTGAGCATGATCGACGGCCGTTACATCGTTTCTTATGGCGGCGGTTGCGCCACGTGCCCGCCTCCGCACGAGGAAAAAGCCGGGTTGCTGGGCACTGCTCGGGTCAACTCTTGGCACGACGCGATCGTGTTGACCGAGACGCTTGAGGGCAAGGCGCTCGAAGACTTCATTCTCATGCAGGCAAAAAGCAGGAGTCTGGATGTCGCCAAGCCCTTCCCGGTGCGGCTCTCGGGCCAACTGGTGAATGTGAAGATGCATGTGATAGAGGCGCCGAACGCCGGGTTTACGGGTCATGGCTCGGCCGTTCCGATGGCGAAGCAGGATGAGTTTTCCCATAAGCGGATTGCTGGAGCGGTTGTCGGGTTCTATGCGCCGCCGGCCATGTTCGCCGTATTGACTCACCCCGGCGAGCCTTTTCATTTCCACTGGATTGACGAAGGACGAACGCGGACGGCCCACCTGGACGCATTTGGCATGGAAAAAGGGGCAATGCTGCTGTTGCCCAAGGACTGATGACTAGAGCGCAATCGGACGGCCAGCCAAGGGCTCGGCGTCCGGAGTTGGTGAAGGATCAGCGCCACGGTCGCCAATGTTCATGATCATGTCCGCCAGGCGGACCTTGAGCGATCCAGTGGATAGTTCGCACGGGAGATTTCGATGAAGGGTCTGGCCGTCTTTCTAGGTTTGTCGCTTTTCGCTTCTGCAGCAGCCGCGCAGCAGCAACAGGGACATCATCATCAGCCGGGCCATGCGTCTCCCTACGCAGGGCAGGAGCAGCGGTCGATCAAGAGCTTGTCCCCCGAGGACATCGCCGAGCTTGAACGCGGAGGCGGCTGGGGACTCGCCAAGGCGGCGGAGCTGAACGGCGTGCCCGGTCCGGCCCATCTTCTTGAAATGCGCAAAGAGATCGGACTGAGCTCCGAGCAGGCTGCGAAGCTGGAGGTCATTTTCAAGGACATGCAGCAGAAGGCCGTTGCCGAGGGCAAACGCCTGATAGAGCGGGAGAGGGCTCTTGAAGAAGCCTTCCGCGCCGGGCCTGTGTCCGATGAGACGCTGCGCAAGTTGCTGGCCGAAATCGAGGCCAGCCGGTCAGCTCTGCGCTACATTCATCTTTCCGCCCACCTGACGTCGCCGCCGTTGCTCACGGCTCAGCAGATTGAATTGTACAACAATTTGCGCGGCTATGTCGGCGACCCCTGCGCCAGCGTTCCCGCGGGCCACGATCCGAAAATGTGGCGGCTCCATAATGGATGCAGGTAGGGGTCGTCCGAGAACGTCTTGTCGATGGAGCTTCGTTGCGGCCTCCGGTACGCGAAACCGCGCACTCACCGCGCGCCGGCCCCGGTCCCGAAACGCTTCTCGATGTAGTCGCTGACGATCGTCTTGAACTCGGCGGCGATGCCCGCGCCCCGCAGCGTCACCGCCTTCTGTCCGTCGATGAAGACGGGCGCCGCCGGCGCTTCCCCGGTGCCGGGCAGCGAAATGCCGATGTCGGCATGTTTCGATTCGCCGGGCCCGTTCACAATGCAGCCCATGACGGCGACGTTGAGCGTCTCGACGCCCGGGTGCGTCTCGCGCCATTTTGGCATCGAGCTTGATATCCACGTCTGGATGTCGCGGGCGAGTTCCTGAAATACGGTTGACGTGGTGCGCCCGCAGCCGGGACAGGCGGCGACGAGCGGCACGAAGGTGCGGAAACCCATCGTCTGGAGCAATTCCTGCGCGACCTTCACTTCCAGAGTGCGGTCGCCGCCGGGCTCCGGGGTGAGGGACACGCGGATCGTGTCGCCGATTCCTTCCTGCAGCAGGATGCCCATGGCCGCTGAAGAAGCGACGATGCCTTTCGATCCCATGCCTGCCTCGGTGAGGCCGAGATGAAGCGCATAATTGCTGCGCTCCGCCAGCATCCGGTACACGGCGATCAGATCCTGCACCGCGGACACCTTGGCCGAAATGACGATGCGGTCGCGCGCGAGGCCGATTTCTTCGGCGCGTTCAGCCGACCACAGCGCCGAGCGCACCAGCGCCTCGCGCGTCACAGCGCGCGCATCGAAGGGACGCGCGGACTTCGCGTTCTCGTCCATCATCGCGGTCAGCAATTCCTGATCGAGCGAACCCCAGTTCGCGCCGATGCGCACGGCCTTTCCGTGTTTGATGGCGAGTTCGACAATGGCGCCGAACTGGCGATCCTTCTTTTCGCGGAAGCCCACGTTGCCGGGATTGATGCGATACTTGTCGAGCGCCTGCGCGCAGTCGGGATAATCGGCCAGCAGCTTGTGCCCGATGTAATGGAAGTCCCCGACGATGGGCGCCGTGACGCCCTGTGCGAGAAGCCTTTCCTTGATGCGCGGGACGGCCGCAGCGGCTTCCGCCCGGTCGACGGTCACGCGCACGATCTCCGAGCCGGCGCGGGCGAGGTCGGCGACCTGCCGGACGGTCGACTCGATGTCCGCGGTGTCCGTGTTCGTCATCGACTGGACGACAATGGGGGCGCCGCCGCCAATCACCACTGCGCCGGGGCCCTCGCCCACGCGAACGCCGACAGTCGCGCGGCGGGGCGATGGCGCGGCCTCCGGAATGGTCGCCAATGCCAGGGTCTTGGGATCGATGGAGTTCATCTCGGGTCGGTCTTTCGTCTGGCGCTCAAAATCGTCAGGCCTGCGGGGCGGCTGCGCAGCGGGCGCAAACGCCGGAAACTTCGATCATCTGCGCGCTCGGCTTGAAGCCATAACGGGCCGAGAGCGCGAGCAAGCCGTCGCCGACGGAGGGCGAGGGCTGCTCCTCGACCTGGCCGCAAGCTTCGCAGATGAGGAAGACCGTCGGGTCCGCGCCCTTGTGCCTGTGCGCGCAGGCCAGGAAGGCGTTTCGCGTCGCCAGCCGGTGAACGAGGCCGTTGTCCACGAGGTAGTCGAGCGCCCGGTAGACGGAAATCGGCGCCGGACGGCGGCCGTCCGCGTCCACCAGACGGTCGATCATTTCATATGCGCCCAGAGGCTTTCCGGCCGTGCAGAGCATGTCGAGGATCGCCTGGCGTCCCGGCGTCAGGTTCAGGCCGGCCACATGGTCGCCGTGTCCCTGGCAATGGGAATGATCGTGGCCGGCGGCCGCGCGCCGCCGTCCGTGCTTCGAATGGGTTTCGGTCGCATTCATGGCCACAATATAAGCCGGGTCGCGGCGCGGCGCTAATGCGACGAGAGAAGCGTCCCAATCTCTTGTGCGCTGCGGTATAAGGAGGCGTCGCATCCCATTTTCCGAGGCGCCCATGTTCCTTAAGTCCCGCTCCGCCCTCGTCACCGGTTCGACGAGCGGCATCGGCCTCGCCTGCGCCCGCGCGCTCGCCCGCGAAGGGGCCAACGTCTGCCTCAACGGTTTTGGGACGGCGGACGATATCGAGGCCGCCCGCGCGGCGATCGAGAAGGAATTCGGCGTGCGCTGCATCTACAACGGCGCCGACATGACGAGGCCCGACCAGATCGCCGCGATGGTCGACGCGGCGGAGAGCGAGTTCGGGTCGGTCGATATCCTCGTCAACAACGCAGGGGTCCAGTTCGTCTCCCCGATCGAGGAATTTCCGGTCGAGAAGTGGGACCAGATTATCGCGATAAACCTGTCCTCGGCGTTCCACGCCATTCGCGCCGCCGTTCCCGCGATGAAGCGGAACCGATGGGGCCGGATCGTCAATACGGCGTCGGCGCATTCGCTCGTCGCGTCTCCGTTCAAGGCGGCCTATGTGGCGGCGAAGCACGGTGTGGTTGGACTGACCAAGACCGTGGCGCTCGAAGTGGCGGCCCATGGCGTCACGGTGAATTGCATTTCGCCGGGCTACGTGTGGACGCCTCTGGTCGAACGGCAGATCCCAGACACGATGAAGGCGCGCAACATGAGCCGCGAGGACGTGATCGAGAAGGTGCTTCTCGCCGCGCAGCCGACGAAGCAGTTTGTCACCGTCGATCAGGTGGCGGGCGCGCTCGTGTTCCTTTGCTCCGACGCCGCCTCGCAGATCACCGGCGCCAACATCTCGATGGATGGGGGCTGGACGGCGGCCTGAAGCCCTTGCTTACCGGAAGCGCCAGACAGCCGTCGTCTTCACGTCCGCGTCTTCAAGATCGCGGATCACCGGCACATCATGTTCGGCGACTTTCTCAAGACGGTCGCGCGCAAGATAGGCGCGGCCGGGATCGCCGATCAGGACTTCGGCGCCGCGCGTGTGCAGAGCGTAAAGCCATCGCGTCACGCGCTCCGCCATGTCGCGCTCGTAACTCACGTCGCCTGCGAGCACGACATCCCATCGATCGTCCCGATCCACGAAGTCGCCAAGCCGGGCATCGACGCTGACGCCGTTTGCGGCTGCGTTGAGCGCCATCGCCTCGATGGCGAAAGCGTCAATCTCGCAGGCGGTCACATGCGACGCGCCCGCCTTCGCGGCGGCGATCGAGACGAGCCCGGAGCCCGCGGCGAAATCGAGAATACGCCTGCCGCGCACGATCTGCGGATGATCGAGCACATGGCGCGCAAGCGCCTGCCCGCCTGCCCACGCGAACGCCCAGAAGGGCGGGGGCAAGCCGATTCGTCCCAGTTCGCTCTCCGTCTTCTCCCACAATTCGGTTGCTTCGCTCGCCATGTGCAGACGAATTTCAGGTACGAACGGCGTCGGTGCGAGGGTTGTGTTCTGCGCGATGAAGCGACGGCGGCTTTCGCTGTCATCGGCGATCATGCGCGGGCCGCCGCGAGCCAGGCGAGCCCGTCCTCGGTTTTCCCGCGAGGTCTGTATTCCGCTGCCACGAAGCCTTTCCATTCGGTCTCTTCGAGCATCCTGAAGATCGCGGGAAAATTGACCTCGCCCTCATCCGGTTCGCGACGCTGCGGCACGGACGCAAACTGGATATGACCGATCACGTCGCGATGCCGGGCGAACCTGCGCATGAGATCGCCCTCCATGATCTGCACGTGATAGAGGTCGAACATCATCTTCAGATTCCTGCAGCGCAGGTCCGCGATGATGTCGGCGGCCTCGTCGGAGCGCGACAGGAAGTAGCCGGGCCGATCATATTTGTTGATCGGCTCGATCAGGAGTTCGACCGGCGTCCCCTTCGCCATGGCGCAGGCGCGCTCCAGATTGTGCAGGTAGACGTCGAGCGCCCAGGCGCGATCCTGCGGCGGCGGGCATCCGGCCATGATGTGAATTGTCGACGCCCGGAGCGCAGCGGCCCATTCAAGCGCCTGATCCATCGCGTGGATGAAGTCGTTCTCCCGTCCGGGCATCGCGGCGAGCCCGAATTCACGGTCCCCGCCGGGCGCCGTGTTGATTCCGTTCATCACGACGCCGGCATCATCGAGGCGCGCGCAAATGTCGCTGCGGTCGAATTCGTAGGGGAAATGGCATTCGACGGCGTCGAAACCCGCCGCGGCGGCCGCATCGATCCGCTCAAGGAACGGACGTTCGCAGAACAGCATTGAAATGTTGGCTGAAAAGCGCAGACGCGCCGAACTCATCTTTCGCTCCCTCGCTGCGCGGTGCGCCATGTCTGGCTCAACATACCAGACGAGCCCGTCCTTGCCGCCGCCTCAATCGCGGTGATATTGCCGCGGCGTTGTGGATCCGCGCCGAACGGTCGCGCGGGGCGCGACAGGACGAGACCCTTCGCCATGCGCGGCCTTTACAACTGGACGCTTTCTCTCGCTGCAAGCCCGCGCGCTGTTCCCGCGCTCGCCGCCGTCTCTTTCGCGGAAAGCTCGTTCTTTCCCATTCCGCCCGACGTGGTGCTGGTGCCGATGGCGCTCGCCCGGCCCCGGCGCGCGTGGTGGTATGCGACCGTATGCACCGTCGCGTCCGTGCTTGGCGGCATTGCGGGCTATTTCATCGGTTACCTGCTTTACGACACTGTCGGCGCGTGGCTGATCAAGATTTACGGTTACAGCGACAAGGTCGACGCGCTGCGCGAGTTCTACGCGCACTGGGGCTGGGCCTTCATCCTCATCAAGGGCCTGACTCCCATTCCGTTCAAGCTGGTGACCATCGTCAGCGGCCTGCTCGGCTACAACCTGCCGCTGTTCATCCTGCTGTCGCTGATCACGCGCGGAGCGCGGTTCTTCATGGTCGCTGCGGCGATGAACGCATGGGGCGACCAATTGCGCCCTCTGATAGACAAGCATTTTCCGCTATTCGTAGGTTCAGTGCTCGTCCTGGCGGCCGCAGGGATCTGGGTCGCAGCCAAACTGTTCTGAGGTATCGCCGTCGATGGGCAATGCAGCCGCCGAAAGACCGACGCGCTCCTTCGGGTTGGTGCCGCCCGCTCTCACGGGCTGGCTGACCGTCCTCGTCACGGCTGCGACGATTTCCGGCGCGTGGGTCTTTGAAAGGCTTGGCTTCAGCCCTTGCGAACTTTGCCTTCAACAACGCTGGGCCTATTACATCGGCGTGCCTTTGGCGCTGGCGGCGGCGGTCACGGCCGCGCGCGCGCCGAGGGCCGGCGGGGGGCTTCTGGCCGTGGTCGCGCTGATCTTCGCCGGGAGCGCGGTGTTCGGCGCCTGGCATGCCGGCGTCGAATGGGGGTTCTGGCCCGGACCCGCCGGATGCACGGGCGACGCCACGCAACGCGCCAGCGACATGAGCGATTTCATGCGTCAGATCGAGACGACGAAACTCGTGCGATGCGACGAGGTTTCGCTGCGCATATTCGGACTTTCGCTTGCGGGATGGAACGCCGTGATCTCGGCAGGCGTCGCGGGCCTAGCCGCGATTGGCGCCCGCAACGGGCTTTCGTCCCGCGTCTCCTGAGCCGTGCATCAACGCACAGCGTAAATCATACTTGAGCATGACTATTTCCGCAGCTCCCGCGTGGGGCTATGATCAAGTTGTTGTTTGGAGGAATTTGTTATGAATCGACGCTCATTCCTTTGCTCGTTGCTCGGTTTGGCGGCGGTCGCCGCGCTTCCCGGCTCCAAAGCCGAAGCCGCTCAACCCGTCGTCGACGCGGCCCTGGATTCCGCGGCAAGCGAAAGCGGCGACCTTCCGGCGTCCGGCGCGGCTGAGGCCCAATATTATCAACGGCGGCGGGTGCGCCAGCGCCGCAGGGTCGTCGTTTACAGCCGTCCAGTTGTGTATCGGCGCCGACGGGTGGTTGTATATCGCCGTCCGGTGGTGTACCGCCGCCGCACTTATGTGCGCCGCGTGTACTGGTGAGGCGCTGGCGCCGGCCCTCGGGACAAGGCTCAGTTAAGCCAATCTAAGATATTGATTCCCTATGGCTTAGCTTCTGCAGGGCTGGCGCTTGACCGACGATACGGATAAACTTTCGTTTGATGAATGGCGGCCATTGCGGGGCCGGCCCCGGAAAGGTCCGGCGGTCGACGTCCTGAACTCCGTCCGCCAGCGCAAGTCGCAATCAAAGAGGAATTTGTCCGTGGCAGAAAGCTCCCGCACTCAGGACGACACTGTGGACGCCGCTGGCGAGGACGAAACCAAGCGCCAGGGACGCGCCAATCTTCCCCGGCTTCACGCCGTCCGGGCCGATTCGCCCGCGGCCGACGCGCAGCCGGATGAGCAGCCAGCGCCCTTCAACGCCGCGCTGGAGCTGGTGCGCGCGGCCTCCGACGCGCTGGAAAAGATGCGCGCCCGCTGCCGTGAGGTCGAGGCTTTCGCGCAGCAGGAGATCGAATATCACCGGTCTCAGCTCGCCACCGCCGACACTGTGATTCGCGAGCTGGACAACAAGACTGCCGCGCAGGAGGAATCCATCCGCCAGCTGCAGGCTCAGCTTCACACGGAATTTGAGGAGCGCCAGCGCATCCAGCGTGCGCTTGACGATTTGCGCGGCGCGTTCGAGCGGACGCAGGATCAGCTGCGCGCCGCCGAGTCGCGAGCGACCGCGGCGGAGGCGTGGCTTGGCCGCCTGCACAGCGAAATCGCGTCAGCCTTCAGCGAGCTGCCAACGGCCATGGCCGCCCCCCCGCCGGCCGGCGACCAGAGGTAGTTCAACCCAGATAATACATCGCGACGGGTCCAGCGCAGATTGCGAGGGCGACGGCGCCCCTCGCGAAGATGCCGGGAAGCGGTTTAGCGATGGAGCGGATCAGGCGCGCCGCATCGCCCGCCTTCATCGACATCCCGTGCATGCATGAGCAGAGCAGGCGGTGCGTCTGGGACTCGCTGAGGCCGAAAAAGGCCTGGCCGTCGCCGACGCGATCGCTCTGCAACCCCAGCGAGCGGAACAGCGGATCGGCATAGGCGACCGACAGGGCGGACTCCGGCGCGCGCATGGCCGCCTGCGATTCGCGGGAAGCGAATTCCAGTTCGTGGACGAGGTTGATCCGGCGCTGCGGATCCCGGTCGAGAAGCGCCGCCCACCGCTCCAGCCGCTCCTTGCGGCCAAGCGGCGGCGGCGGATCGGTTGTGATGTCAGCAAATGCACGCAGCTCCTGAGCGCTTTTGTGTTCCATGGCGGTGACTCCTGTCATCGCGGCCTGGATGGACAGCCTCCGACGCGCATGCCAGGCGAACAGGATCGCTTTCGCCGCCCTTCCCGGAATGCCCGCGCCGCGATGTAGGGGAACGAAGCTGAGGGCTGAGAGTTCCGCGCGTCTCCTGCGCATACGCTCTGCAAGGAACGGCAGGCGCGCGCGCCGGTTGTCCTGCAACACCCATGCAGGAGCCGCATCATGCCGAACGCCGCGTCCGGGACCGATCGAAAGCCCGATATTCCGAAGCAGCAGCCGCCGCCGCCAGGCTCGGAAGCGCGAATGACTCCCAAGCCCGATCATGGTGAGGAAACCTACAAGGGCAGCGGCAAGCTGACGGGCCGCGCGGCGCTCATCACGGGCGCCGATTCAGGCATCGGCCGCGCGGTGTCCATCGCGTTTGCGCGCGAGGGCGCGGACGTTCTGATCTCCTATCTCAATGAGCACGAGGACGCCGCCGAAACGAAGCGATGGGTCGAGAAGGCGGGGCGCAAGGCCGTGGTTGTTCCCGGCGACATCGGCGATCCCGACCATTGCAGGCGCCTTGTCGACGCCGCGCTCGAGTCGTTCGGCCGCCTGGATATTCTGGTCAACAACGCAGCTTACCAGATGAGCTTCCAGAGCATCGAAGAGATCACCCCGGCGGAGTGGGACAAGACGTTCCGCACGAACATCCATTCCTTCTTCTAACTCAGCCGCGAAGCGCTGAGGCACATGAAGAAGGGGGCGTCGATCGTGAACACCGCATCGATCAATTCGAAAGACCCCAGCCCGGCGCTGCTCCCATACGCGACGACGAAGGGCGCAATCGCCAATTTCACGGCGGGCCTCGCGCAACTGATTGCGAAGCAGGGCATCCGCGTGAACGCCGTTGCGCCGGGGCCGGTGTGGACGCCGCTCATCCCCTCGTCCTTTTCTGGCGAGAAAGTTGCCGAGTTTGGCGAAAACACGCCGATGGGCCGGCCGGCGCAACCAGGCGAACTGGCGCCGGCGTACGTTTATCTCGCCTGCGGGGACTCAAGCTACGTGACGGGCGCGCTGCTGCCGGTCACTGGCGGGCGTCCGATGCTGTGATGCAAGCCCTGCGCTGCGCTTCGCGGCGCACGCCAGGCGAGCGTCCGGATCGAGAGAGTCACAACACGCTGAAATCCGCGACGAGCAGGCGCACCGGCGCGCCTTCATGAAGCGCAGCGTCGTGAACGAATGCAGATGAAGCTGTCGCAACAAGCTGCGTGTCCCCAACGCGGACGAGAACGGTGACCGATCCCGGCCCCTCCGGCCGGATGGAGGCAACGACGCCGGCGAGCACGTTGCGCGCGCTCGTCCGTCCCGGCTCACGCAACGTGAGCAGAATGTGCTCGGGGCTGATGCTGATCTGGCGGGCATGCCCGTCGCCCCGCGCGCCGCAAAGAACGCCGGCTGGGGTCGTATAGGCGACGAGCCCGTCCGGCTTGACGTGCATGGCGCGGACTTCGAGCACGTTTCCGGCGCCGCTCCGGCGCAAGCTGTCGTCAACCAGCGTCTGGTGCGGCGTCCCGGCCGCCTTGACGCGTCCATCGCCCATCACCACGACGAAATCCGCGAGGCGGCGCACTTCGTCCACGGCGTGGGACACATAGACGATCGGCACATTCGCCTCGTCCCGCAGGCGCTCGATATAGGGCAGGATTTCCTGCTTGCGCGCGGCGTCGAGAGAGGCGAGCGGCTCATCCATAAGAAGCACGCGCGGGTGCGACAGCAGCGCGCGTCCGATGGCGACGCGCTGCTTCTCGCCTCCTGAAAGATGCGACGGATAACGACGCAGCAGGCTGCCGATGCCGAGCATGTCCACAACGCCGTCGAATCCAGTCCCCGCGCCGCCCCGTCTGCCGCCGAACCATTGCGCATAGAGAAGATTCTGGCGCACGTTCATGTGCGGGAACAGCCGCGCTTCCTGGAAGACATAGCCGACATGGCGCCGGTGCGGGGCGAGAAATACGCCCGCCGCCGTATCGGTCAGAGTTTCGCCGTCGATCACGATGCGCGCGCGGTCCGGCCGCAGCAGACCTGCGATCGCGTTGACAATGGATGTCTTGCCGGAGCCGGAGGCGCCGAAGAGCGCGGTGAGGCGTCCCTCGCAGGCAAAATCCACGCACAGGCGAAAATCGCCCAGCCGGTGATCGATGCTGACGAAGAGGCTCATCAGGCCCCGATCCTGCGCGCAACGCGGCGGGCGATGATCTCCGAGGCCAGAAGCGCGGACACCGAAATGGCGATGGACACAAGCGTGAGCCGCATCGCGCCGGCGTCGCCGCCGGGAACCTGCGTGAACGCATATATGGCCGAGGGCAGCGTCTGCGTTTCGCCGGGGATGTTGGAAACAAAAGTGATCGTCGCGCCGAACTCTCCCATGGCCTTCGCGAACGAGAGGATCGTTCCGGCGAGGATTCCCGGGATGATGAGCGGCAGGGTTACTGTCGCGAACACCATCGGCGGATTTGCGCCGAGCGCGCCCGCAGCCTGCTCAAGTTTACGGTCAACCGCTTCGATGGACAGGCGCATCGCGCGCACCATCAGCGGAAAACCCATGACGGCGCAGGCGAGCGCGGCTCCTGTCCAGCGGAATGAGAACACCAGCCCGAAGTAATCGGCGAAGAAGGCGCCGAGCGGCCCGTTGCGGCCGAAGGACAGCAGCAGCAAATATCCAGTGACGACCGGCGGCAGAATCAGCGGCAGATGGACGATCGCGTCGAGCGCGGCGCGCCCCCAGAAACGTCCGCGCGCCAGCAGAAACGCTACGCACAGCCCGATGGGAAGGCTCGCGATGACGGCGACGGTCGCGACCTGAAGGCTCAGCCGGACAGCGTCCCATTCCTCCACGCTAAGCCAGCCTGCGACCATGGCTTACTTGCTGACTGCGTCGAGGGTCGTGAAGCCCTGCTTCTCGAAAGCCGGGCGCGCCTGGGCGCTGCGCAGAAACGCAAGGAATTCGCTTGAGTAAGGACTTCTGGCGGCGCTTGTCACAGCGGCAGGATAGATGACCGGCGGGTGACTGTCGCGCGGCAGAGCCGCAACGATCTTCACTTTTGGCTCCGCCGCCGCATCCGTCCGGTAGACGATCCCGAGCGGGGCTTCGCCCCGCGCAACGAAAAGAAGCGCGGCTCGCACATTCTCGCTTTGCGCAAGGCGGTGCTTCAAGGCATCCCAGGCGCCGAGTTTTTCAAGCGCGGTCTTGGCGTACTTGCCCGCAGGCACGGACTTCACGTCCGCGACCGCCAGCCTGCCGCCGCCGAGCGCGCGCGAAAGAGCGTCTGCGGTGACTGCGGGAAGACTGGCCGCGGAAGCCGCGGGCGCGACGATGACGATGGCGTTGCCGAGGAGATCGGTGCGCGTGCCGGGCCGGATGAGGCTTCGTTTGGCGAGATAGTCCATCCAGTCCGTGTCGGCCGAGATGAAGATATCCGCCGGGGCGCCCTGTTCGATCTGGCGGGCGAGGGCGGGGGAACCCGCGTAGGAAATGCGCGGCGCCGGCTTGCCAGACGAGGTCCAGGCCGCGGCGGCGTCGTCAAGGGCGTTCTTCAGGCTGGCCGCGGCGAAGATCAACGGTCCGCCCGGCTCCGCATTCGCGGGGGAGGGGTATGGCGATGCGGCGAGCAGCGTCAACGCAAGAACGAGGGCCTGGCGCCTGGAAATCCGCATGGAAGTCGTCCAATCGTTATATTCAAACGGATATAACGGCTCGCCGGCATGAGCAAGGGCCATGCCGGCGCGTCAGCTTCGCCCGCCGCAGCGGCCGGAACAGTATTTGACGTTGTCCCAGTCTCGGCGCCACTTCTTCCGCCATTCGAACGGCCGCCCGCAGGCGGCGCACAGCTTCCTCGGCAGGTTTCCCTTGGCCTTGCGGACACCATTGGCGTTGCGCCGGTTTGTTCCCGTCATTTCCGAAAATCTCTCGATCCCAGCGGAACCTGAACGGCTGTCCCGCGTTATCGCACAGGTCTAGGCGTCGCTCCGGCTTCCTCAAGGGTCGGGCGACGGGAACCAGCCACGGAGTCGTCCAGTGAGTGAAGAACAGAAGACAAAGAGCGCGCGCGGGTTCGCGAGCATGGATCCGGAACGCCAGCGTGAAATCGCCCGCATGGGCGGACGCGCCGTTCCCTCGCAGCAGCGCTCGTTTGCCCGGAACAAGGATCTCGCCCGCGAAGCGGGCCGCCGCGGCGGTCTTGCCACTCCGGCGAGCAAGCGCACGTTCTCCTACGACAGTCAGCACGCCGCAGAAGCGGGCCGGAAGGGCGGTCTGGCCCGCACGACGCCCACTCAGGAATAGACGATCGGTTCGTCTTGAAGTCCGGCGTTTCCCGGAACGCTGAATATGAACATCAGTTCCGGAGGCGAGCAATTGGCCCTCGGGTCGGATCGAGGGGCCAAAGGAGCGCAGTCCGACGCTGCGGCTAGCTTCGCCTGATTTCAGCGAAGCAAGGCGCACCATAGCAACTGCCGCGTGGCCGCTGCTGTTACAAACGCTCACTGAACAGTCAGCGCGCGTCGAACCTTTTCAACGGTGGCCGGCGGCAACTTGTAGGCGTCGGCGATGATCTTCTCCATCTCCTCGCCGGACGTCGGATCTATGGTCAGTTGACGCTTCTTCGCCTCCGCGACGAATTCAGGGTCTTGCACCGTCTTGATGAAGGCTGCGCGCAACGCCCGGACGCGGTCGGCGGGAACGCCCGGAGGACCGATATAGGGGCGCGCAAGGATCGTGCTCAGGAAGATCACATCCAGCGCAGTGCGGTCGTTCGGGTCCTTCACATAGTCCTTGATGAGCGGTACCTGGCTTGGCACTTCGGGCATCTTCCGAGGCGCGAGTTGCGCGATGATGTTGATTTTGCCGTCGCGCAGCCAATCCGGCCGCGACGCCTTGATGCCCTCCATGTCCCACACCCGGCCGGAGATCTCTCCCTGCTCCAAGGCTAGCGCCGCCTCGCGCGTGCCGGGATAGCCCGTCACGATCTTCAATTTGTCGAGACCAAGAATATTCTTCACCGACAACGGCAGCAGGTACGTGTCGCCTGAAGGCGATGTCGCGCCGATGAGAAGCCCTTTCTCCCGCACGTCGTCGATTGTCTTCACGCCCGAGGTCGCCCATGCGACGAGCACGGACGCCGAACTGACAATGTTGCCGATCATCGTGAGGTCGGGGCCGGCGAACTGCGCTTTGGAGTTTGCCCCGGCGAACAGCGGATCGAAGACAAGCGCGGAATTCACCGCGCCCATCGCAGTTCCGTCCTTCGGCGCGACGCGGGCCAGATGATTTGCCATCAGCATGCTGCTCGCGCCCGGCATGTTGGAGGGATTGATGCGCGGGTTGCCGGGCAAATGTGCGGGCATGTAACGCGCGATCATACGCGAGTAGGTGTCATAGGCGCCGCCAGGTCCATAACCGATGTAAAGATTGATCGTCCTGTTCTGGTAGAAGTCGGCGACGGGATCAGCGATTGCGGGAGCGCAATACGCGGACGCGCACAGGATGGCTGTCAAGGCTCTACGCATGGTCTTCCTCCCTTTTTGTACGTATGCCAGCTCGGCGCGAAACCACGTCGTGCGGCGCATCTTCCCCTCTTTCGGACGCCGTCGTGACGCGGCGCATTCCAGTCAGTTTGCCTTCGGCTGGCTGCTTCGAAGCACAAGAAGCGCGTCAAGCGCGAAAGCGCCGCCGGGCGTCACCATGATCGGATTAACGTCCAGAGCCTCGATCGATTCGCCGAGGTCGATCGCGAGCCGCCCAACGGCGACCATCGCTTTCGCGAGCGCGCCGATGTCGCAGGCCGGGCCGCCGCGATAGCCTTGCAGCAAACGTCCGGCGCGCGTGCGCATGATGGCCTCGCGCGCCTGCGCTTCGTCGAGGTGCGGCGGCGCGAAAGCCACATCCTTGAACAATTCGAGCCACACGCCGCCGAGGCCCACCATCACGGCGGGGCCCATCTCCGGATCGCGATGGACGCCAAGAACCATCTCCATGCCGCCGGAAACCTGTTGGGCGACAAGAACGCCTTCGAGCTCGACGCCAAGCGCGGCGCAGCGATCGGCCAGCGTGCGCTCGCCAGCCTCGACGGCGCCGGAGTCCAAGAGGCCGAGAAGAACAAGCCCCGCATCCGACTTGTGCGGGATTGCGCTGCACACGGCTTTCAGAACAACCGGAAAGCCAATGTCCCGCGCGGCCGCTGCGGCCGCCGCAGGCGCCGTCACGATCGTCTCGCGCGGAAGCGTCAGGCCGTAGGCCGCGAGCGCTTCCTTCGATTCCGCCTCGTTCAGCGGCGTCGGCGTGGCGAGGGACGCGGCGCGCGCGCGCAGCTTCTCCACGATCGCGGGCGCGGCGCGAGTCTCGCCTCCAGGCGTTGGCGCCGGATGCGGCGCGAAAGCAGCAATACGGCCGATGGTGCGCAGCGTCTTGCCGATGTCGCGCAACATGGGCAGGCGGCGATAGGCGCTGCGCAGTTCGCGCATGTGCTCCGTTTCGCGCAGGCTCAGCGGCGAGAACAAAGCGACCGGCTTCGTGCGCTTTTCGGCGGCCCATCGATCGAGCGCGGCGAAATTCTTCACCTTGCGCTCGATGCCGGCGCGCCGTGGATATTCCTCCGCGAGCAGGAGAACGTCGACTGCGGGGTCGTCGTGCAGCGCCTCGACGCAGGCGATATACTCCTCGCTTGCAAGCGTGCGTTTGCAGTCAAATGGATTGGATGCGTCCGCATCAGGCAGCGCGGCCCTGATCCGGTCCTTCGTTTCCGGCGAAAGCGCCGCCATCGAGACGCCAAAACGGTCGGCCGCGTCCGTCGCCATGGACTTCAGAGCGCCGGAATTCGTCATCAACGCGACGCCGCGTCCCTTCGGCCGATCCATGGATGCAAGGAACGCCGCTGCTTCGACAAGGTCTTCTAGATTGTCGACGCGCACGATTCCCGCCTCGCGCGCGAACGCGTCGAAAATGGCCATCTCACCGGCGAGCGCGCCCGTATGCGCCAGCGTCGCGGCGCGCGCGGCTTCCGACTCGCCCGATTTCACGACGACGATCGTCTTGCCATTGCGGCGGGCTTTGTTTGCGGCGGCGATGAATTCGCGCCCATCGATGACGGATTCGATATAGCAGGCGATGACGCGAAGCTCCGGATCGTCGGCAAGCGCGTTGATGTAGTCCGCGAACGTCAGCCCGGTCTGATTGCCAAGCGAAACGATGCAGGACAGCGTGAGGCCGGCGTCCGAAACGCCGCGGCTCAGCGTCTGCACCAGCATGCCGCTTTGCGTGAGAACCGCAACGGGGCCAGGCGACAGGATTTCAATCTGCTCGTCCGGAATCGTGCAGAAGCGCGACTGTCCAACCGCAATCCCCATGCAGTTCGGGCCCACTGCGGCGACGCCATGCTTGTCCAGAATGGCGCGCAAGCGTTCGGCGCGCGCGAGCCCGGCCGCGTCGCCGCCTTCGCCGAAGCCTGCGGCGTAAAGGCTCGCGCTGCGCGCGCCGAGTCGCCCGCCCTGATCAAGAATCTCCAGAGACGGATCCGCCGGAACGAACAGGGCGAGATGATCCGCGGGCGCGGGGAGATCTTCGAGCGAGGCGTAGCAGCGCACGCCCCAGATTTCGCTGCGGTTCGGATTTATCGGATAGATCTTACCTTCGTAGCCAAATCGCTGGAGGTTCTGCCAAACGCGCGCGGACCAGTTCTTGTCGGATGCGCCGACAAGGGCCACGCTGCGCGGAGCGAAAAGCGCCCCTATGTTCCTGGTTCTCGACATCGCGTCCTCGTGTAAACGGCGGCGCACGGCGCGCCGCCGTTATGGGTCGATCAGGAGTCCGGGCGCTGATAAGGGCCGAGCCCGGGACGGTAGGACTTTTCGTCAAGGAACTTGGTCATGCCGACCTTGTCGGCGATTTCCTTGTCGGCGCGATGCAGCGAATCCTGCTTTGCGCCAAGGTAATCGCGCGCTTCCTCCGCGTTCATGTGCCGCACAGAGCGGATCGCCTGCTTGGTGAAGCGCACCACGCCGGGATTGAGCTTCAGAAGCTTGTTTGCGAGCTCCATCGTCTTTTCGCGTAGCTGGTCCTTCGGCACGGCGAAATTGATCAGTCCGATCTCCATCGCGCGCTTGCCGTCGAAGGGCTCGCCCGTCACCGCGTAGTACAGCGCGTGGCGCGGCAACAGCTGGTCGGTCAGGTTCCAGCTCACGATGCCGCCGGGGATAATGCCCCAGTTCACTTCGGACAGGCCGAAGATTGCGTCTTCGGCGGCAATCGCGAAGTCGCAGGCGCAAAGTTGCGTAAAGGCGCCGCCGAAGCAGTATCCGTTGACCATCGCGATCGTCGGCTTGGAGAAGCGCGTGAGAATCTCATGGCGCCAATGGTGGCTCGCCGTATTGGACTTCTTGCGTTCGGCGGGGTTGTTCGCAGTCTCGCGGAAATAGAGCTTCAGGTCCTGCCCCGCGCACCAGGCCTCGCCCGCGCCTGTGAGCACAAGCACCTTTGTCTGCTTGTCGTCTTCGAGCCAGGTGAGCGCGTCCTCCACGTCGTAGTGCAGGCCGGGACTCATCGCGTTTCGCTTTTCCGGGCGGTTGAGGATCAGGAAGGTCACCTCGCCGTCCCGTTCGATCTTTATGTTTTCGTATGTCTTGTCAGCCATGAATCTCTCCCTTGTGTCAGGCTCCGAACTCTCTCAGAACATGGCGCGAGATCGCCATGCGCATGATCTCCGGCGTTCCCTCGGTGATCATGTGACTTCTCTGGTCGCGCCATAGCCGCTCGATGGGCAGCGACGTGGTGAGGCCAAGCCCGCCATGCACCTGCAGGCACATGTCCGCCGCCTTCCACGCCATCTCGGTGCAATAGAGTTTGACGACGAATGCGTCGTTGCGGATATCCTCGCCTCGATCCGCGCGCGCCGCCGCGCGGTGCACGAGGAGGGTTGCGGCTTCAAGCTCGACATACGTATCGGTGAGGCGCCACTGGATGCTCTGGCGATCCGACAGCGGCTTGCCGAAGGTGATGCGCTGCTTGGCGTAGGTTGCGGCCAGTTCGAGGCAGCGGCGCGTCGCGCCAAGCGCACGGGCGCCCTGCTTGAGCCGCCCCGCGCCAAGCCACTTCTGCCCAAGGCCGAACCCCTTGCCCTCCTCGCCGATCATGTGCGCCGCGGGAATCGAAACGTTGTCGAGGACGACCTCCCACGGCGTCTCGCCCGTGAGCGTGTGATAGCGTTCGCCAAGGCGCACGCCGGGCGTATCCATGTCGACGATGAAGCATGAAATGCCGCCGCGTGACCCCTTCGCGCGATCCGTCGCGGCCATGAGGATCATGAAATCGGACTTGTCGGCGCCGGTGATGAACCGTTTCACGCCATTGATGATGTAGCGGTCGCCGTCGCGCACCGCTGTCGTGCGCATCGCGCCGGGATCGGAACCCGCGTCAGGCTCCGTCTGCGCAAAGCACGATTCCTTCTCGCCCCGCATGACCGGATAGAGATACTTGTCGCGCATCTCGCCTTCGAGAGCGTAAAGAACAGGGCGAACCTCCGGCCCCAGGATGCGAACGCCGCGCGTAGGCAGGGCGACGGTGCGGCCAAGTTCAGCCCAGACGATCGTACGCGCGAGGACGCCAAGGCCCTGGCCGCCGAACTCCTCCGGCACATCGATCTGCCAGAGGCCCAGTTCCTTGCAGCGAGCGACGAGACGCGCCTCGATGTCCTTGTCCAGTTCATTGTCGACAAGGCTCTTGCCCTCGAGGGGAATCAGCTCCCTGTCCACGAACCGCCGCACGGTCTCGCGCAGAAGAGCCATCTCTTCGGGAAGGTCGTCCAGCATTGCGTTTCCCCCGCGCCGGCGCTGCCGCCAGCATTCTTATGACAGTCAGCCTACTCCACCCGATTACCCGTGTTAAGGTGGATAATCGGAATAAGAATTCTTCCTGAAATTGAAGAATGGCCGGGATGGACAATCTCAACCAGATCGCGGTTTTCCTGAGAGTGGTCGAGGCGGGAAGCTTTTCCGCCGCCGCCCAGCAACTGGGTCTCACGGCCTCGGCCGTGAGCAAGAATGTCGGTCAGCTCGAGCAATCGCTTGGCGTGCGCCTGCTGGTGCGCACGACGCGCTCGCTTAATCTCACGGAGGCCGGCTCTACCTACTTTCAACGCTGCCGGACGGCGGTGACCGAATTGCGCGCCGCATCAGAGGACGCGCAGAGCTTCGAAAGCCAGTTGCGCGGCCCCTTGCGCGTGCAGGCGACGCCGGGCGTCGGGCAACGCCTTTTGACGCCTGTCATCACCTCGTTCATGCAGGCCCACCCGGAGATCACCATCGCGCTCGAGATTGGCAGCGTCAGCACGGCGACCGTGTCCACGGACGTCGACGTGTTCGTGACCGTCACCCATCGCGGCGAGATGCGCGGCGCCCGGTTCAAGGCAGAGGAACTCGCTCCCGTGCGTTATCTTGTTTGCGCGTCGCCGTCTTACATCGCGCGCTGCGGCAGGCCGGAAACGCCCGGCGACCTGCTGCAGCACAATTGTCTCGTGCACGAGACGCAGCGCGCGCCGCGCGACTGGCGTTTCGTCGAGGCAGACGGCTCGACCAGCACGATCAGGATCAAGGGATCGTTTTCGACCAACAATGCAATCGCCCTCGAACGCGCCATCCTCGAAGGCGTGGGCGTGGGGCGCATCGCGGACTACGCTGCGCGCGCACATCTTTCGACGGGCGATCTCGTGGTGCTGTTCGACACGCTGGTCGCATGGGGGCAGGTTGTGACGGCCTATTTTCCAAGCGGTATGCAATCTGCGCGCGCCAAAGCTTTTCTCGACTACACGAAGGCGAGTCTGGCGCGCTGAACGCACGTTGCTCAGACGTCGTCACCAATGCTTCATGCAAGGCGTTCGTTTTCGCCGCCATCGCAGGGCAGCTATACTGTTCGGGAGCAATGGGCGCTGCGGCTTGTGATTGCGCAGCCTTCGTTCAAAGGAAAGCTTATCCGCAAGCGCACGCCCACTTCGCTTGCTATTGGCGCTTGAAGCGAGTATATTTTCGAAATCGGACTATCGGCTGAACAACTAGCCCCGCGCCTACCGCGCCCTGCTGACCGCCATCCCATTTTTCGATTTTCGTTGGGTCCTATGCTTTGGGACCTATTTTCTACGCTTGTCTAAAGGATACCCCCATGACTATGGGAACAGTTAAGTGGTTCAACGACACCAAGGGCTACGGCTTCATTCAGCCCGATGATGGCGGCTCGGATGTTTTCGTGCACGTCAGCGCTGTCGAACAGGCCGGTCTGCGGGGACTCGTCGAGGGTCAAAAGATCGGATTTGAAGTGCAGGCGGATCGCCGCACCGGCAAGACATCGGCTGCTATGCTGAAGATCGCCTGATTTTCCTGATCTAGACACAGAGGCGTTTCTGACCGCGGATGTACCGGCAGAACGCCTCTTTGTTTATCGAAAGGATAGCGGATGACAGAACATATTTATGAAGTCGCTTCGATTGTGAATTTTCGGCCAGCCGGACAGAGCGAGCAGGCGTTTACAGTGGTGCGTCACCTCCCGACGGAGAACAATGGACCCCTCTACCGGCTTCGCTCGGCCTCAGGCCAGGAGCGAGTCGCCGCCGAAGCTCTCTTGAGCAGGCGCGACGCCAGCCCGGACTCTCACGACACCGCGCTGCGTCAACTCTTTCGTTGAGATCTGGTCAACTTCGACCGCCTCACGGAACGGTCACCTAACAGCACGGAGTGCTCTACCAATGCCGAATCTAGCTACCAAGCTCCCCGCGAAGCAGAAAGCAACGCCGGGTCTCAGCGCCAAGTCCGTCAAGGAAATTCGCTCGCTTCATGCGCGGTCGGCGAGTGGTTGGACGCCGAAGTCCCTGGCCCGGGTTTTCAGCACTACGGAAGCAGCAATCAGCGCGGTTTTGAATCGCACCGGCTCCTACAAAGATTAGAAGGCTTGCGACAGGATTGCCTGCCGGCTTCGCTCGCTGATGGCGTTGCCGCCTATTTCCCAAACGGCCAGCAATCCACGCACGCCAGGGCTATCGTCGACTACGCGAGCGCCAGTCTGGCGCGATGAACGCGCGGGCTCACAAGTCTGGTTGGAACGGCTATGGCGTTCTGCCGCACAAGCCGCAGGCGGCGCTTCTGCGAAAGTCCACCGAGGTGACGCTCCAGGTTCTCCCGCAAAGGCGGGAAGCTCATGTTGAAGCGCGGGAAGCCGCTCGACCACATGCAATAGCGTTTTCCCGGAAGGGGAATGAGCGCGTCCATGCGAAATCCTCACGGAACCTGGCGCAGACGAGCTCTTCGAGCATCTAGCTTGGGCGGCGCTTGATCGCCCGCGGGCGCGCGTTTGAGCGCGCCTAAGAAGATGAGAGCGAACAAGACGTCGCCGCATCGTCCTTTTTGCATTTGATCGCGTCGTGAATGCGTTCAGCGCCGGATGGCTTCCGAGCCGTTCCAAAGGCGCGCGCTTAGGCATGGACGCCACGTAGGCCGGGTCCAGTTTGACTGCGCCATCGAGCTGCGCCGGTTGCGCATTGCGCCGCAGGCGCGTTAGCCTGCGAACAGTCCGGCGAACCAAGATCGGGCCATCGGGAGGTATTGTCGCGTGAACATCCGTTGCATCCTGCCGCTTGCGGCCTCGCTCATCCTGGCCGTTGCCGGCGGCGCGAATGCCCAGGACGAAGCCGGCTTCTTCAAGGGCAAGTCTGTCCGCATTCTCGTGGGCACCGCCAGCGGCGGCGACTACGACACGCAGGCGCGGCTTCTTTCGCGCCACATCGGCCGCCACATTCCAGGCCAGCCGGCCGTGATCGTCGAGAACATGACCGGGGCAGGCGGCCTGAACATGACCAATTATCTCTACAGGCTGGCCCCAAAGGACGGGTCGTATCTCGGCGTCATTCCCAACAACTTTCCCGCGCAACAATGGGCCGGAGGCGCCGGCATCCAGTTCGACGTCGCACGGTTCAACTGGATTGGCGGATTGACGAAGGAAACCTCGACGATGGTCGCCTGGGCGGCTTCGGGCGTGAAGACTCTGGACGACGTCAAAACGCGCGAGGTCGTCGCCGGGGCGACGAGCAGGGGCGCCATCACCTATTCCTTCCCCGCGATGCTGAACACGCTGGTGGGCGCGCGCTTCAAGATCATCACCGGCTATACAGGGGGCAGCGAAGTGAATGTCGCGATGGAGCGCGGCGAAGTGGTCGCGCGCATGAACTCATGGGCGTCATGGAAAGCGACGAAACCCGACTGGATCAAGAACAATCTCATCAATGTTCTCGTTCAGGCCGGCCCGCGGCATCCCGAGCTTGCGCACGTGCCGTCGCTCGAGGACATGGCGAAGAACGATGACGACCGCAAGATCATGGAGATCGCGCTGGTCGGCAACAGGCTCGGACGCCCGCTCGCCGCGCCGCCGGATACGCCGCCCGAGCGCGTGGAGACGCTGCGCGCGGCTTTCCGGCAAATGGTCGACGATTCCGCATTCCGCGCCGAGGCCGGCCGGTTGACGATGGACCTCGATCCCACCTGGGGCGCCGACATGCAGGCGCAGATCGATAGCGTGATGCGAATTCCGAAGGACCTGCTGCCCCGCGCGAAGGCGTTTCTGGAATAAGCGGCGGGGTTGATCAAGAATAATATCGCTTCACCGAAAATGGAGGAAGGATGGGACGCTCATTCTGCTTCGCCATTTCAGGCTTGTTTATATTTACTTGTCCGGTGTCGGCCGCGCCTGTGGATGGCTTGACACGTGCGGTGGACGGCAGCCGTCAATCTTCGGTCATCCAAGCGCAGAACAAGCCGCAAGTTTCGGCGTTTTGCCGCGCGGTCTTTGACTGCCGTAGCGTCGGCAGGGATCAGCGGTGGTCAGTTTGCATGGTGGAAAGGGGCTATCCTGGCAAAAGCGGGAGTGGCGCCGTGTGCGACACCAATCCGGCGGCGCGGCGCTATCGCCTTGATGACGCAAGACGGCAATCGCGCTGAGGCCGGTCCCGTCGAACATGGAGCGCCCACTCCACTCGCTTTTTAAGGCGGCGAGTCCTTATCGACGTTGCGCCCGCGGGAGACGAAAGGGGCGGTCAACGCTTGAGGATATTCGCCGGGCTGGCGCAAGCGGGCTTCCGTGCTGCGAATCCCGGCACTGCGCGAGCAACTCGAGCGACCGCAAGGCCCCGATCCTCGCAGATAAATTCTGATAGATGGCGGAGGATAGGAAACAGGGTGCGAACATTCTGCTCCGGCGCCTGCGCAACTTGTCGCAGTCAGGGCAGTTGCTGCGCTGATCTTTGCGCAGCCGTGAAACGACAGCGTCGGATTTTGCCCTCGTCCATCCGGCACATGATACAGTCAACACCGGTGTGGTTCTGGAACCAAACGCCACGGTGTTTTTAGTCGAGGGGACCGGTTATCCTCCGGTCGTGAGAGCTTCACTATGGACCATGCGCAAATTCTAGCCCTTATCGCAGCCCTTTCCGGCACGCCTGAGGTTGATCCGTTTGCGCCATTGCGCGCCGCGGCGGCCAAGCCCGATGCCGCTGTGAGCGTCGAGCCATGCCCCCGTCCCTTGCCCACGCATGAAGTCGAAGGCGTGAGCCTTCTCTGCGGCCGGGTGAAGGTCCCGGAAGATCGGACGAGACCGGGCGGCAGAACGATACCGTTGGCGTTCGCAGTGCTCAAGGCGACGTCACGTTTTCCCGAAGCTGATCCGGTTATCTACTTGCAGGGCGGTCCTGGCGGCAGCGCGGTGGCGCAGATTCCCCTGATCGAGCGCATCTTCCGGCCGTGGCGGGATCGGCGCGACGTCGTGATGTTCGATCAGCGTTCGGCGGGCATTTCGGGTCTATCCGCGAGTTGCTCGAACATGCTCGCAACCAATGCTTATGACATTGTACGCCCCGATCCCGTGACGACCTTGCCGACCCTCGCGAAGCAATGTGTCAGCGAACTCGAGGCGCAGGGTGTGCCGCTCGCCGCCTACAACACCACGCAGAACGCTCTCGATGTGCCTCTGGTCGTCAGGGCGCTAGGCTACGGTGACTATAACCTCTACGGAATTTCCTACGGCACCAAACTGGCTTTGGAGGTGATGCGCGTCGCCCCGCAAGGGGTTCGCTCGGTCATCATCGATGGCGTAGCGCCGTCCTGGGTCAATCTTTACAATGCGTTCGCGCTCAAGAATGACGAAGCCGTGCAGATCGTCGTGGATCAGTGCGCCGCGGACAAAGCCTGCAATGACGCCTATCCCGATCTCGGCCGCATCTTCAATGAGACCCTGGACAAGGCCGCGAAGGGCGAGATCGTCTTTCAGGGGCAAAAGGTGCCCGTTGAGGCCGTCGTTGCGCCGATCATCTCGCGCAACGGGAAATACGATTCGACGCCCATCACCCGATACATACCGGCATTCATCTATGAGCTCTGGCGCGGCAAGGAGATGCCGACGGTGGAACTCCTGACTGCAGCCAAGTTCGATACCCCCAAGCCGGACGATGCAGCGGTGCTGATGGCGGCCCGCAAGCTTGATGCCAGCCAGCAGGCGCTGATCCAGCAGCTGCTCGACAATGCCGCCATAACCGCTCGCGCGGCTTCCGGATCTGCCCGCGCGATCACGACTCTTCGGGATGCCAACGAAAGCGTGCGCGCCCTTGGCCCGCTAGTGCGTCTGTTCGATCAGGAGCTGTCCAATACCCTTCGCGAGGTCCTCCGCATGGACAAGAGCAAGGCTCAGGCGATTTTGGCTGATTACACGGGGATGCAGACGGCGCAGCCCGGCAAGGAGGTCTTGCAAGCCTTTGTCGACAAGCACACCGACGGCGCGGCCAAGTCACGACTTTCAAGCCTGATCGCGAGCATGAATGAGAAGGAGGTGCAAGGCTCCTTCACTATTATCCAACGCGACAGCATCAAATCGATGATGCCGTTCCTCAACCAATTCTTCCTTGATGTTTATGCCTGCCAGGAAGACGTGCCCCGCTCCAGCTTCGAGGGGTATCAGGCCACGATCGCCACGATGAGATATCCGCGGGTTGGCGCGCTCACCGATCAGCTCGCCCGGGGCTTCTTCGAGGCGTGCGCGCAGTTCAAGCCGCAACCACGCGAGAACTGGCATGTGCCCGTGCAATCCGACATCCCGACGCTGTCCTTCGGCAGCCTGTTCGATATCCAAACCCCGCCAAGCTGGGCGAAGGCCGCAATCGAAAGGCTGTCAAACGCGCAGGCCTTCATGATCCCGGAGGCGGGTCATGGCGCGCTGATCTACCAGCCATGCGTTGGCGAAATGGGCGTGGCTTTCATCGACAACCCCAAGCGCCGCTTCGACAACGCCTGTGCCGCAGGCATCAAAATCGACTGGCATATCGCGCCTTGGGTGACGTCGCCGGCGCGGTGAGCTGGCCACGCATAGCCGGCTCACGCGCATTTCCACCGTTTCAAGAGAAATACTGAGTAAAGGCAGGAAGTTAGTGACCGGATGCGCGTGCTCCGGTTCGTGCGCATCTCATCGCAGTTGCGCGAAATTCTGAGTAATGGCGGAGAGGGAGTCCGCCGCTCTTAAATCCAACGGCGTCCAAGGCGGTACATAAAACGCAAATATATCAGTGGTCTGCAGGACTACCTGTCTTCATCGGTCTATTGCCATCCAGCGCCATCCCACATTAAATGTGGTATGTAATGTGGTGACGGTAAATTCGATTGCCTAAAAATCGCGGTAGACACCCTGACAAGGCGCTGACGGCAGTTCACGTCAGGCAAATCAAACATCCAGGCCGCTATGCCGACGGCAATGGCTTGTACCTGATCGTCGATCCTTCAGGCGCAAAACGCTGGGTGCTACGCATCGTTATTCACTGCAGGCGGCGAGATATTGGCCTTGGCGGCGTCAGCTTGGTTTCATTGGCCGAAGCACGCGAGAAGGCGCTCGCCTATCGGAAGATCGCTCGCGACGGCGGCGATCCACTCGCCGACAAGCAGAAGACGGATGTGCGCGCGCCATCGTTCGCCGACGCCGCCGAATTGGTTTTCGCTGAACACCAGCATAGCTGGAAAAACAAGAAGCACGCGGCGCAGTGGATTACGACCTTGCGGACATACGCTTTTCCGCAAATCGGCCAGCGTCCTGTGGATGAGATCGAAGCGCCCGACATTTTGAAGGTTCTCAGTCCAATTTGGCTTACAAAGGCGGAAACCGCCCGGCGTGTCCGGCAGCGGATCGGAACCGTCCTCGATTGGGCGAAGGCTGCCGGTTATCGGTCGGGCGATAATCCTATCTCCGGCATCGCAAAAGGACTGCCCAAACAGAATGATCGCGAAGATCATCATGCCGCCGTTCCGTACACTGAGGTTCCACAGTTTGTAGCGAAGTTGCGTAATGCCGATGTAAGTCTTGGTGTGCGGTTGGCTTTCGAGCTTCTTATTTTGACCGCGGCTCGCACCAACGAAGTGCTCGGAATGCAGTGGTCCGAACTAGATGAACAGGAAAGCGTCTGGACGGTGCCGGCGAGCCGCATGAAGGCCAAAAGGGCGCATCGCGTTCCACTGTCCGCCCGAGCTCTTGAAATTTTACAGGACGCGAGAAAGATAGCACTAGGAAGCGAGTATGTCTTTCCAGGGCGAGCCGGGGCGAAGCCTCTATCGAACATGGTATTCTTGATGACGCTCCGGCGCATGGGTTTAGATGCGACCGCCCACGGCTTTCGATCATCATTTCGTGATTGGGCAGCCGAGCAGACGAACTTCCCACGCGAAGTTTGCGAAATGGCGCTCGCTCACACAATTAGAAATAAGGTCGAAGCAGCATATCGACGTGGTGATCTTTTCGAGAAGCGGCGTGAGCTCATGGACGCGTGGCAAGCGTATATCAAATGAGCAGAAACTGCGGAGAGGACCGTGCAATTGTCAGACATGCCCCACCCTGATGAATTCAAAAGTTGGGCGGACCTGGACTTATGGAACGGATCGAAGTACGCGGATTTTCCGCAATCTCCGAGTGAGATGCGAACTTGGTTAGATCATCTCTTTGGGACGAACCAAGATCTCAATGATCTTCGTTCGTTGCTCTGCAATGGGATGACCATCGACACGGCCTTGGAAAGGATTTGGATCGAGAGAAGAGCTTCTCTTCGCGCAGATGACTCAGGGTCTGAGGAACTGGAAGATTTTGATGATGAAGATGATGGCAGTGATGATGAATTTAGCGAGGACCAAGAGGGTCAAGAATTTTTAGAATGGTCCCTAGAGCTTCAGGAACTTCACCGCCTACTCGTCGCCTTTGAGGCGCATGGCCTCAACGTGGAAAAGGTCTTTGAAGACGCTGTAACGTTCTTCGCTAAGAAGTCTTCGGAGCAATACCTTAGCTTCGTGTCTTTTAGAGACGAGGCTTTCGTCAATGTCGGACCTTGGTTTCAACGCAAGAAAATATCAGCTGCTGAGGCAGTTGCCCTGTCTTTCAGCCGAAATCCCAAGACGGTCAATGTCGCAAGTATGTTTGACGAAGCTATTGAGCACGGCTCGATTTTCGCGCTCACGTATCTTGAGCGAGCAAAGGCTCTCAAGAAGGATATTGATTGCGGTGTTCTTACCGATCCAATGTCGGTGTCGGACTTCCGAGCATGGCTGATGACGCGAAGTGACGGACAAATGTTCACGCAAGTACCGAGTGTGGATGCAAAGCCGCTCAACCACCTAGAGCGAATATTTCTGCAGGACGCACTGTTGATGTTTGCGCTCGTGTACCACGAGCTAGACCCCAACTATAAGCCGAAGACTGGTACGGATAAACTCCGCGATATTGTTGCGCTTATGAACGGTCTCACGTTTTCCGGGACAGACAAGACGCTCCGTAAACACATCGTCGAAGCCATCGGCAGAGCCAAAACAAAGCTTCACTTCGAGCAGCTCGTCCGGCGACTGCCTGCGGTAATTACCGCCGAATACGAGCGCATACGGACGCGAGCTGAGGCACGGTCAACCCACGCACCCAACGTGGAGGACGTGCATGAAAAAAAACCGAGCGTATCCCCTAACCGGCTGGACGACCGCCCGTGAAACGGCTGACTTCCTGCACATCGGCCTTTCCAGCCTCTGGCTTGCCGTTCAGCAGGGCCGCCTCCCTGCTCCGGTTAAGTTTGGGCCGAAAACGACCCGCTTCGCCGCCGAGCAGATTCGGGCTGTCGGCTCGGTACCATTGAGCTCGGTGGATGTGAAATCCTCTGCTGAATTGGCCGACTTGGAGCGCCAATCATCCGCGACCGCGACTCCACTCATCGAAGCTCAGGACTCGACGGGGGACAGCAAAGCTGCCGTGCCCACGAAAGTGCAGCACGCCCCAGTCACGAAGACTGAGCTCGTCGCGCGCTCGACCGTCCACGAGGACTTTTGCCAAACGTAGCACCTGACGAACGAGGGGTGACTGGTTCGCAGGGCAGTTCCCCGCACTTGTAAACTAACTTTGCACCGAATGTCGAAGTGAGGAGATGCAGCCATGTCTGCAGACGACGATCTGCGCCTGCTCGACCGAGCGGCAACCAAAGGTAATGTTGCAGCACGCTGGCTCATTCGCCGGCTGATCCGTTGCAAGCCGCATGATCCCTGCAATTCGGGGGCTTGCGCGCGTTGTGTTGCGAAATGGAACACCGATCTGACCGAACTCCTCGTCGAGTTAGCAAGCGGTCAGGAGGTCACGTTTGTCTCGCTGGTTGATCCGGAATCTCAGGCGAGACCAGGTCATCTGCACCAGTTCGACCACAACAATCATAAGCGGCGTGTGAAGTGGCTGCTGCGGGAAGCGCAGTTTGACTGGGGGCTCTTCGTCACCGATTTCAGCTTCAACGAGCACCAGCAGGGACGCTACCAGCCCTTCTGGGCCCCACACCATCACGGCCCTGTCGTCGGGGCGAACCTGGACGACCTGAAGGCTTATCTCCGGAAGCATTGTAAGGCGACCGACGAAGTCCCTCGTCCTTGGAGTGCTGATCCGTGGGACGGTAACCCCGATGCCTTCCGCTACATATTGGGCGTGGAATTCGACCGTCGCATCGGACGCGATGATGCAGTTTGCGTCGATGGCCGTACCGGCAAATTACGCTCGCCGCATCGCAACGTCCGTCACGACGAACTCCGCGTCGGAGAACGTCTTGAGCTGCTCCTGCATCTTCATGAAATCGGCATTCCGGCGCGCATCACGGTGCTGCGTGCGCAACTTCGGGCTGCTTCAGGCGACTTGAGTCTGCTCCCGCTGAGGCAGCCCGCATCGTAAGGCCGAAAATGCGCAAATCGCACGAAGTTGCGCGCTAACCCCTTTTTTGAGCGGAGGATTGCCATGTCCGAGTAACTTTTCGCCGTAACTGCACAATCGCTTTTGCCTCACGGCCTCACGATACGCACAACACATGGCGTCAACGATGACAGTGAACGCATTGTCATGTGCTGAATTCATGAGGCAATGAGGCTCCATCACAGCAATCCCAAAAGGTAAACATATGACCAGCTTGGTACCAGTACCGAACATCAATGCGCTTGTCGCATTCGTCTCTGAACCCGCGGATATAGAATGCGTCCCGGATGCGAAGTGGAGCGTCCGTAGCCTTCAAAAGGAGAACTCCAGCGAGACATTCGTCGAAATTGGATATTACAATCGCAAGGGAGAGAAGCGTTCGCTCGTGATCTCAACGCGCGAACGCGGTGATCCGGGACGCATATGGAAGGAGCTTCTCGGTCACGGCGCGCGTGTTCCAGTTGATCGTAGCGTGGCAATTCCATTCGTCATCGAACTGATGCGAGCGGTGCCGACTGCGTCATGCACAATGACAAGCAGCAGCGGCTTCCGTAACGCCGGGACGGGGTTCGTGATGCCAACCTATATGCTCGGAACGGCAAAAGAAAACTTCATCTGGAACACAAACGTCATCGACAATGTGCTCATCGCTCCGCGAGGATCAGTCGATGAATTTATGTCCGGCGTGCTGGAACCTTGCACGTCATCGGCTTTTCTGTCGGCTGCCCCTTTGATTTCCTTGGGGGCAACGTTGTGGGATCACAGCGATCAAGCACGGGTCGGCGCAAAGCTAGTGTCCGAAGGTGCTACTTTCGAGTTTGCAGGCGACTCGACCGGCGGCAAATCGACTCTCATCAAGCTTGCCCAAGCGCCCTTTGGCTCGCTCGATACAGACAATGACTTCGCAACAAGTGATCGAGGGATTGCCGAAGCCGCATCTCGACGGAATGGCTTGGTCGTGGGGCTCGATGATACCGAGGCAGCGTGCTTGTCCGATAGCAAGCTCGTGGCGAAGATCCGCGCCTACAGCCATCGCTTGGCCTGCGGGCACTCGCGATCAATTTCGCGGCAAGGGGGTGCACGCGCGTACGAGCCGCTTTCGTACCGGGTGTTTGGCGTCGCTACTGGCCCCGAAACCCTGGCAAGTCTCATGGCGAGGACGAATACCCCGCGCCAGGGCGACCGCGTGCGCTGGTTCGACCTTCAAATCCCCTTGGCAAAAACTGGGGGTGTTTTCGCCGACGCTGTGCCGCGCGCTCAAGGAGCGAAGACTGTTAAAGACCGGCAGGCGTTCCTCGCGGCCATCGATGACGCTGCCGCTCGGAACTGTGGTGTTCTAACGCGTGAGTGGGCCCGCTACTTACTGCGCCATGGTGACCCGGATCGTGCGCACGCGCTGGTGCGCGACTTCGTGCTTCATGTAGCGGCTGATGAAAGCTCTCTTGAGCAACGCTTTGCTCGCAAGCTCGCTGTGCTTTATGCCGCAGGAGTCCTTGGCGTAGAGGCCGGGCTGCTCCCTTGGAAAACCTCGTGGGTGTTTCAGGTGGTGCGGTTCCTGTACGAAAATGCGCGCCAGTCGCGTGATCCTCAGTGGGCGGCGACGCAGGACGCAATTCACCGCCTGGCCGAGGCCACTCGCTCCCGCGCGATATTTCCACGGGCCATCGTCGGGGCGGACAAGCCCCCGAAGGTAGGTCCGAAAACTCTCGGCCTGAAGCGAGTCCGCGAAGGCAAGGTGAGGTTCCTTCTCGCGCCTGACAGGCTCACCAGCTTCTGCTCGGATCCGGGCGTCGGCAAGCGCCTCATTCAGCGACTTCGGGAAACCGGGGTGTTGGCCGCGAGCGGTAACTCGACGAAGTCCGAACAGGTGAGAGTGCGCGGCTCCGATGGAAGCATCGGGAAGGTGCGCTTTTGGACGCTTCGACGGAAGCGGCTTTTCACTTTGGCCAAGCGGTAGGCGGCGGCCTTTCCAGTGTAAAAACAACCACTTGACGTTCTTTTCGGTTCATGTTAAGCTTAAGCATGGCGCGATTTTGATCGATTTCGCGCCATGCCAAACGACGGCGGCTTCGGGCCGCCGTTTCCATTACCGGAGCACAAACATGAGCAAACCAGAATTAGGACCACCGCTAGGTTCAGTGCCCGTCGTTGTTCTCGGCCTCGACGGCCAGCGGCGACCACGCGCCGGGACGTTTCTTTCCGACCAGGCGGCGCAGGCGACCGAACGGGCGAAAGCGGCAAACTATGTATGCGCGCCCATCGACAGCGCGGCGATGCTGAAGGCGACAGAAGGTATCAAGCCCGGCGATCTGGCCAAGGAGGGTGCCGAGTTTGTCCCGATGGTCATAAGGGCCGCCTACGAGCGCCTGCTGAAGGCTACGGGCGTAATCGGGTCAAGCGCGCCGACCGAAGAGCGCCGGGAGCAGGCCAGCAAGGATCGGCTATCAGTCCTGCCGCCACCGCGCCTGCCAACGAGCTGGAAGGATATAGAGGTGGGCGACATGGTGCTGGCCGAGGACGCGATCCCCGGCGATGGCTGGTACGAAGCCCGCATCCTGGAGAAGGTCGGCATGGATCAGTTCAAGCTGATCTTCAGGGATTATCCGGAAGAGGGCGAATACGTCCGGCGGCGCGATCAACTCGCCCTGCCCGCCCCGACGACCAGCCTGACCAAGCCGTCCAAGCAGACGCCCAAGTAGACGTCCAAGTAGACGTCCGCAATCACCGCTAGCGGCTCCTGAGACGCAGTCCCGAGCCTCCACAGCGGTCTCCCACGAAAACCTTCGATCAACCCCCAACCGGCGTCACGGGCGCAGGAAGCAATTTCGCGCGCCCGTGCGCCAACGGAAAGGACCAAATCATGATTGGGAAACAGGCCAAGACAGTCACCCCGGCGTCCCTGCTCAAGATGCTCGCCTACTGCCGGACGACCAGGCAGCCGGAACGGGACAAGGTCATCGTCCTCCTGTCCGTTAAAGCGGGGCTACGCGCCTGCGAAATAGCCGGGCTGCAATGGTCAATGGTCACCGACGAGAAAGGCGGCATCGGCGACCTGATCAACATCCGGAACAGCATCGCCAAGAAGGGTCATGGACGCCGCATTCCGATGCACGGCGATCTACGGCAGGCTCTCGCGGCCCTCTGGAGGGTTCGCCGGTCGGACGAGCACGTCATCGCCTCGAACCGGGGCGGGTCGCTACGCGCCAACAGCGTCGTGAACTTCTTCGTCGCCATGTTCGACGAGCTAGGGATCGACGGCTGCTCGTCGCATTCGGGACGACGCACATTCATCACCACCGCCGCGCGCAACGTGCACCGGGCCGGAGGCAGCCTGCGGGACGTTCAGATGCTTGCCGGGCACGCCTCCATCGAGACGACGCAGCGATACATCGACGGCGACAGCGTAAGCCAGCGCCGCCTCGTCGGGATGCTCTGAGCCTAAACTTTCTGCGCCGCCGCCAGCCAGCGCGGTGCTCACTCCCCCAACATCCACGAAAAACGACATGACCGAAGTCAGAGAATGCCCGCTGCTGCTAAACATGCGCTAACGCGAGGGTTTTATAAATACACTCACGCATCATTTGTGCTGAATTCGATAATCACCACTCATAAAAGCTACGTCCATAAGATCTTAGAAATCGGGCTTGTATCTCGTGTGTCGTTATCCCAGTCCCAGTATCCTGACCGATCTAGCATTATAAGGGCAAAATTGCCTGCTCCATCCTCCGCGAATGGGTAACCCGTTTCTGGGAAGCCGACAGACCAACTTTTGACCTCTAGAGCAATAGAGAACATGTTGCGTTCTGTTCTCGCATTTGCTTCTGAAGTAGATGAATCCGGCAACGGAATAAGGGTCCATTCGCCGCTCTCAATCACAAGTGCTCCCGAATTATCGCGCAAATATCGCTCTCTCAGCTCCATCGGTAACCGCATGCCGAGGACTTTTTCGGCCTTTTCGATGACACTGATCTCTGCGGGATGCTTCATGACGCCTGCCCCTACCTTGCGGATGGTCATGTTCAGTTTACCTTTAGAACTGCTCTTGACAAGAATTTTCAAACGATAATGATTATCGGCAATATTGGGGGGCGCCGAATGGATGCGAAGGGATCGCCAGTATTTTTATTAGGGTGCTCTTGGCGGTGTGGAAGTACTCTTCTTCAGAGGGTACTCAATAGCTCGGGTTCGATATTCATTTGGGGCGAACAAGCAGGCTTATTAAATGGCCTAGTCGAACCGCTGAAGACTTTAGAGTTGTTGGATGGTTTGTCAGATAGACAAAAGTCTCGGTTGGAAGCAACTGCCGAGCGAGCTTGGATCGCTAACATAAACCCACGCTTCAATGATTTTAAGGCCGCTGTTTGCCTCATGCTTCGGTCGATTTACGAAACACCGACAAAGGCGCGCGGCATTGATAGGTGGGGATTCAAGGAGGTTCGATATGACGCGCACATTGCGCGACTCCTTCTAGACCTGTATCCGAATAGCCGCGTCATATTTCTCGTCCGCAACCCATTTGACGTACTCGCGTCGAATGCCGCGAATGATTGGTATGGAGACATCGGCGGAGCGACCGGAGTAGCATTACAATGGAAAAATTCCTGTGAGTCATTCCTCACATTCCAAGACGCTCGTGTTCTACTGGTTAAGTATGAAGAATTGATCCACTCATCGGCCAGTGTGCTACGGTTACTAAGCGATCATTTATCAATCAACCAACATACACTTACTGACGCCGCGATTAAGGTAGTGGTGAGGGGCGCTCACCAGCCGCCGACTTATGGGAGGAATGAGCTTGAGGCGCTCGAAATGCTCAAGCCGGTAGCCGCATCATACGGTTACAGGAATTTCTCGTATGCTTAAATATAATATCATTATCACCAATTACAGGCGCCCCACGAATATCCCGCGGATAATTAATGCTTGTCTTGCATGCGAAAGAGTCCACTTAATTTTTCTAATCGACAACTCGCTTAATGACCAGTTGGAGACGGAGCATAGTAGACTTCTTAAGTGCGTGAACTACATCAAAATGCCCTTTAATTCGGGAGCCGGATATCGGTTTGATTTTGCATACGATCAGGCTTTTCAAGGAACATTGTGCTTGGATGATGATATATTTCTCAACCCTGAGCAGATAGACGCTCTAATCGCACACTCGATACTCGATCCTGATCGATTGCACGGTATATGGGGCCAAAAAATCGAATACCGATCCGACGGACTTTGGCTTCAAGGAGGAATTCGCAACATCGAGGCCGAATTAGACATTTTGAACCGCGTTTATTGTTTTCAGAGAAGTGTTGTTGAGGATGCAAAGGCTCTCGCCAACGACCTTGGATTATTAGATTGGTCACGTCTGGGACCCTTCGACGATATTTTGATGAGCATGGGCTCGCGATTGAGACCACGATGCCATTCCCTCGGCTCAATAACCGAGTGCCAAACGTCGAACGATGCAGATATAGCGGTTTGGCGCACCAAGAACTTTCATAAGCTACGTACCGATCTGGTTAAACGTATTTTGGCTAGAAGGGCTCAGTAACCATGCGTGTGGCAATGGTCGTCACAGCCCGTAACGAGCGAAACCTCCTCGCAAAAAATATTCTCTATCATTCATCTGTGGGTGTCACAGATTTTTTTATCTTTTTAGACCAACTGGATGTATCACAATACATTGCCATCAAACGTCTTCCCGGGGTGCGGCTGCGATTATCGAGCTACGAGCATCTGATTAAAGCTGGCCTGAACACAAAGGTGCCGAGAGTCAAGTACATTTCTAATCATATGGTGCGCCAAATGGCCCACATTGAAATCGCAATGCGGGAGTGTCGTACTGAAGGTATCGAGTGGCTTTTGAATTTAGACGCTGATGAAATCGTAGCGAGAGATGATAATCAAGATCTGAATTTAGGTAAAGAACTGATGCGTTTGGATCCTGGAAAGGCAGCGGTCCAGTTGCGGCCATTGGAAGTTGTTCCATATAGGTTTAAAGTCAATTGTCCCATGACGGAATTGATCTGGTTCAAAGAAACAACTCCATTTGGTGAAGGCGCGAGGGCTTCACTAAGCGAAAATGTACGACTTTCCCAATCGACGATAACGCGAATCGAACAGTGCGCGAAGAGACCAGACCAAGATCCATTTTGGGAGATAATAGATCTGGGTCTCAAAGATCCAGCAATCGGTCCGCTGACCGCAGTACATGATGAGTTCGGACTTCACTTAATTGACTGGTTCGTGGGACACGCTCTTGGAAAGGAAATCGTGAGAGTTGGCCCATCCGCTAAATTCAAGGATCTCCATAGGACTAATATCGGAAGTTCACAGAAGGTGCGCACACCACTGGTTCTTCTGCATTACAACAACTACTCGTTTAGGGACTTTTATAAAAAATACGGCCTAAATTTTCTGAATCATCCGGATACGTATGCAAGTGGATGGACATTAGATCCGCTTAAGAAGCTGTTTAGAGATACAGCGCGGAACTCTGGGATGGTGGAGCTATGGCGTGCGTACTCAAAATACTGTCACTACGACAAGAAAAAGCTCCGGCTAATTCATGAAGAATTCCCCGGAGCTTTAATCAGGTTACCATTTCCAAGCCGCGTCGCGTTGGAACTCAGTCGTAAGTGCTAGGTATTATCCCTTGCGAGCCGTGACCCGTGCCAACTTACGCTCAAATTGCCGCTTCATAACTCGGCGTTCTTGCCGCAGCTTCTGGCGCATTGATTGTCGCATGCTTCTTCTTAACCGAACACGCATCTCCTGGCGCGCCGCCACACGTGCTTTCTGTCGCGCTGCAATCCTAGCCTTTGCTAATCTTGAGAGTTCAGTCATTGCTCATTCCTCCGACAGTATCGAAGAATAAATTCTTCTGGACTGATTTGCAAGCGAGCTATCATTCGTACAAGCGCAGCTATATATTCTCAAACGGAATCGCGCAGGATTGTCAAATAGATCCTAAGACACTTTAGGAGGCATATGTGGAAGGGTCTGAAACGCCATCGAACAGACCAACAAGTCAATTTCTCGAAGTAGAGTATAAAGAAGCATCTACAAACTTTTTTCGCGGAGTTGATATTGGCTTAAACTACACGAGGAACTTCTTACTCCTGAATGGCATGCTCTTTACCTCTCTTGGTCTGTCCCAGAGCGAAATGTTTTTAGATTTCAAATTCGACGCTTATCTGCATCTTTCAATCGCGATATTCGGCCTGTTTTCAGCAATTCTTTTGTATTCCATCGTCCCCTTTTATGACACACAGTTGCGAAATTGCGCTCGAAGATGCGCAGAAATAGAGCATGAATTAGGCGGCACCCTGTATAAAAATATCGTTCGCGAAATCGAGAGGCCGGGTAGATTTACAACAACAACAGGGACAGTCAAAATTGCTTGTCTCGTCCTAGGTGCCATTTGGCTTTCTGTAATAGTTATGAAATTGGCATCCATCAAATAACGATATGCATCGCCTTGATGTTAGTGCATTTTCCTTTCAGTGCACTTGTCCCAATGTGCACTGAAAGCAAGGGCCTTAACGAAAGGAAGATAAATGCAGTGCTTATTATCCTCATGAAGCGAAAGGAGAGACCACTCAATCCTATAGTTAGGCGCTAGCGATTTGCACCTGAACGCTCGTAACCCTTCGTTGGACGACTCTACCAGGGGTGGCTCTATCGGGATTGAAAAGTGCGAGGTTCATTCCCTCGCCTACTGAACTACGGTAAATGACTCCGTCATATCCAGCTTTCTTAATAAGCTCGCATAGATATTGGCTAGGGACATAGTCGATTGCAGCCGATTGCGGCAGTACGGGTCTGGTTAGCTCATCACCGAGTCGCGCTAGAAAATCAATATCCCCTCTCATAAGTCCAATCTGCGACTCATCACCGAGTACGAATGGCGAAACCGAGCGGCGAGGGTTGCGCAGGTCGACGATGCTGAGGCCATTTGAAATAGTAAAGTCTGCGACGCAGGCCATTTCTCCCGTGTGAGGACGCGTCTCGGAAATTGCAGTCAGTTCGGTCGATGCCATGTAAAGATATGGAATGCCCGCCGGATTTGCCCTACCATGAGAAGCTATTTGTTTGGGTGGTGCGCCCATCTTCTCAATCGGAAAAGGGCCGTCCTGTCCTTGTAGTCGCGCGCGATGCCAAACAGTCTGTATCTCGTCCGGATCGAGCTTTAGGTAGGCAAGCAGCGCAACTAGTCGCTCGCGATTGATCTCTGAAGCCGGGAAAAAGCGATTTCCGAACATAAGCTCTTCGCGAAGGTTCTCCCACTTTTCAAGCGTATCCGTTTTGTAGATCGTCAAGGGCGAGAACGTTCGCCGTACAATCTGTCCGTCATCAAGGATATCCGCCAAGAGACTCTTTGCGCGATGTTCGTCCATGCGAGAATGGTCAAACATGCCCCAATCCTCGCGTAGTAAGTCTACGAGGAGTTTTCCGCCGTCAACTTCCTCATAAATATTTATGAGTGGTCCGAAGATGTCCGCAAGCTGTGGAGGGTCGAGAACCAAAACATTTTCGCTAAGGCAGTAATCACACCGCCGCGTCTCAATAGAGAGTGCGGGAAAGATGTTTTTACGCAGCCCTTTGTCGCCAATACAATTAGCACAGCATTTCATTGCTATCGCTGCTCGGCGAAATACAGAGCTAACGTTTCGATGTGATGCTTCATCGAGAGTTTCTTGATATAGCCAAGACCGGGGAAATGACCGCGACGATGCAACTCACGAAACTCAATGATTGCCCTTGTTTCTCTTATTTTGTTGTTGGTCTTTCCAAGCTGGTCGATCAACTTCTGTAGAGCTTCCGCAAATTTACCAGCCGGATCCGTCGGTGTGTCTTGACGATCCGATTTGAAATGAAAGATATGCATCTCATCATCCTTCTGATCGTCGATGAAGGTCAGATGAATGGCCACTGCATACGCGGGTCCACCACTTTCGATATAGTCGTCACCCACGATCAGAAAATCTCCGAAGCCAGCCATCCCTTCGTCTGCAAAGGTCGCATGAAGATCGGAGAAAAACTCTACATCGGGGTGATCACGATTGCGCCGCCGCTGGAAGCCGTCACGCAGCAAGACGCGTTTACCATCTGCAAAATGTTTCTGGTAAAGCTTTCCGCTCATTCCGTCGAAGAAGATGTGTTGCATGTCCGCTAAGCGGGGACCTAGCGTTCTGACTAGCTCTTTCGCATTTGCATAGCCCGCGTGAATAAGTGCAATGGGGCGGGAGGCGTGCGTTTCGCAACTAGTTATTACATCCGCCAAATTGGTGTTTTCCTTGAGCAGCACCCCCACGATAATATTTGGGTAATCGCCGCACTGATCAGATAGGAGTTTGCTAATACTCTCTCCATCCGCCGAATGATCGCCATGGAACGGATTAGCAACGACAATCGCCTTGCCGCTCACATCCCGAACAGCAGAGAGAGTCTTTTGCAGCGCCCCCAAAGATTGTTTTACCGGCTCTATGATCGGCACGAACCCGGCAGCGTGAAGGAGCGGTGCAGACTCGCGTATCGTAATTAGCTCGTACTGTTTTCCCCTGAAGTATGGATGGTACATTCGGGTCAACCCCAAGCCAGAGCTGTGTGGAGGGGCGTCTTAACTGCGCTCAGTAGCCGCAAATGGTCACTGCGTCGCAATGGCGTAGAAAGTACTGCGCTTTGCAACGAGACAGGAACGCTGTCTACTAGGTAAGACAGCGGCAGCAAATTTCTTGAATTTTTCAGCACTTGCACCATCGCTGCATGTGTTAACGCGGGCTGAAGCTTGGAATAGATTTTGCGCAGGGCAACGTGCATCTCAGTATTGGGCACCTTTGGTACATCAACACCGAGGAGGCTTAAGACTGCCTTAGCTTCAGCCGTTCGGATAGACTCGAATATAGTCACGGAGCACGTCCGCTCAGGTAGATTCTTAGCGTTGCGCAAGGTCGAGATCTGTTGGCGAGATGATAATTTCAGAATTCCTACATCGTCAGGGACTTGCGAACGCACACCCTCGATGTGGTTCTCGCCAGCTATAACGTAAACCTTCGCAAAGAAGCGTCGGTATGCTTCAATCTGACGTTCTAACCGCGAAAGTGTATCTCGTTCTGACTTGATCTCATAAACTGTCGCAGTGCCGTTCAGGATTGCAACATCCGCTTTGCATTCGGCAACGCGAAACTCGTGGATCATAGACGCGGTCTGTAGCGAATGAGTCCCTAGCAGAACTTTGTGTGTTAGAGCCGCTTTGTAGATGTACTCGTGCCGGAAACTCGTCCGCTTCAGTGCGTCAAAGGCCGCATCGAAAAATTGCGCTACATTTTCTGGTGCCACGTGATCGAAAAGTGGCGACACCTCACGTCCCAGCCGGGCGAAAAGAGGGGAATGCCCATTGCGGGACATTTCTCTGATCACCGATGATGAAAACAGTCTGGCGACTGCTGAGATTTGGCTGTTTGTGTATGACATGCGATTGAATGTAACGCCCAGTTAATAATTTAGACTGATTCATCTTAAGAATCAATACGTTATGTATTATGAAACCTAAGTCCTATGCTCTTGATACTGCTGGATTTCCACCGAGACCGGTCCTGCCGCGTTCGGTTCGTGAAGGCGGCGGCGCTCTGCAGTTAAGCCTTCTTCCAAGTCTATGGGTGACCGACGCTCGGGAACCCTGAGGGTATCGGTGCTCCCCACGCCAGGCGTTTGTTGGATGTGCGCCATCCTCGATTTAATGTGGTATGAAATGGTGAATTTCGTTGGGACGCAGCGTCAAAAATCGTGTAGGTTCAGTGACTTAATAGAAGATATCTGGCGGAGAGGGAGGGATTCGAACCCCCGGTACGGTTGCCCGTACTCCGCATTTCGAGTGCGGCGCATTCGACCACTCTGCCACCTCTCCGCGAGGGGATCGCGCCGGACGGCCCGATGGTCGCAGGCGCAATATCACGGGGCGGCGGGACCTTTCAAGGGCGCATTCCGCCGTTCGCGGCTGCTTCGGCGTGAATTGGCTTGTGGGCGCGGCCCCCTCCTTGTTAAGCAAGGCCCGCCGTCGCCCGGGCGGCGCCGAGGACGCCGCGTTGGAACTCCTGCACAAAATCCCCAAGCTGCGCTGGTTGCCGGTGCGTCACTGGTACGATTTGCGCGGCCTGATGCGGCTTTCCGCGCGTGTGCGCGATCCGGAGGATGGCGTCTCCTACACGTTCGAGGCGGATTCCTTCGAGGCCTACCAGCGGGGCCGTCTTTTTCTCACCAAGGAGCCCCGTACGATCGCCTGGCTCCGCACGGCGCTGCGCCCCGATGACGTGTTTCTCGACATCGGCGCCAACATCGGCATCTTCTCGGTATTCGCGGGCAAGCACATCGGGCCGGAAGGCCACGTTTACGCCTGCGAGCCTCATCTGCCGACCGCCGCCCAGCTTCTGCAGAACATCAGCGCCAACGGCTTGGGCGACCGCGTCTCGGTCCTGTCCATAGCCGCCTCCGGGGAGGACGGATTCGCTCCTTTCCTCTACAAGCGTTGGCGGCAGGGCGCGTCGGGAAGCCAGCTCGCCGTCGAGGGCGGCCCGGGCATGGCCCAGGCGGTTGGATCGGAACTCAAGACCGCGCTGAAGATCGATACGATGGTGGAGCGTGGCGTCATCCGGCCGCCGAACCTCATCAAGATCGACACGGACGGGATCGAAATACCGATCACGCGCGGCATGGAAAAGTTGCTGCGCTCGCCCCAGCGTCCCCGCGCCCTTCTGATCGAGATCCAGGAAGGCGAGCACCAGCCGCAAGTCGAATTCATGGCGAGCTGCGGATATCGTATGGCTGAAACGCATCCGGTCGGCAAATGGAAGCGCAGGCTCGACGCCGGCGCGACGCTGGACGAAATTGCCTTCAACGCGCTTTTCGCCCCGAACGGGTGAGTTGCGCCGCAGGCGAAAGGAGCCGCATATGAGCGAACTTCTTCTCGAGCAGCGCACGGAGCGCGCCGAACGAATCGCGCGTCACATGGCCGAGCGCGTCCGCGCCTGCGTCGCAACCGATTCGCCTTTCCAGCACTTCCATCTCACCGGCGTGTTTCCGGAGGACGTTTATGCTGAGATGCGCCGCAGCATGCCGCCGCGCGAGGCGTATCTGCCCATCAACATCAAACGCTGGAAGAATGCCGAGGGCGTGTCGACGCGAGACCGGCTCGCGCTTTCGGACGGTGAGATGGGCCGGGTTCCCGAAAACATCCGCGCGCTCTGGGAGGACGTGACCGCCGCGCTGACGTCCCGCCAATTGCAGCAGGCTGTCTATTCGGTCCTGCGCAATGACATAGCCCTGCGCCTCAACTGCGCGCCGCAGGACGTGCTGAACCAGGACGCCTACGCCTCGGTTCTGCTGGTGCGCGACTTCGAGGAGTATTACCTGAAGCCGCATCCGGATGGCCAGCCGCGCGTCGTCACCGTCATGTTCTATCTTGCGGACGAAGATTCGCCGACCGATCTCGGAACGTCGATGTACCGGCGAAAGCCGCTCATCAGCCGCCTGCTCGGCGGCCGCTTCGAGGAGGTTGGCAGGTTCCCCTATTTGCCGAACAGTGTCGCGGTCTTCGCGGTCAACGACACGCCGGAACGCACCAGCTGGCACGGGCGGGAATTGATCACGGGTCCGAGCGTGGTGCGCGATTCGATCATCCTTTCCTACCTCTCCGAAAGCCGGCCCGATTTCGGCTCCAAGCACAATTATTGATCAAGGCGCGGGTCTGACCGGCGGCGCAGGCGAAGTTGACCCTCGCGGCTTTCTGTCTATGATCCGCCCGCCGCGCAAGCGGGCCCCTGTGGCGGAATTGGTAGACGCGCTCGACTCAAAATCGAGTTCCGCAAGGAGTGCTGGTTCGATCCCGGCCAGGGGCACCAAATTGCGTCGGGAGCGCTCCCCGTAAATCCGAATTTTCCGATATCACCCGTCACATCGCCCGGGTCTTCGTCCAGCATGGTCCGATGCGGCCAGGTTGAAGCCGGCGGGCCGGGTATCTCGTCGGCCGCTGCGGCCGTCATCGGGTAGCCCTTTCGCTACGCCATCGCGACAGGCGGGGCGGAGAAAGCTACCGCCCCTGGCCCGCGGGACGCTCTCAGGGCCCAGTCACAAGCGCGCGGCCATTGTTCAGCCGGTCCCTTTCGGCGGCTTGCTCCGGGCCATCTAAAGCTATGACGGCTCGCCCGAGATGGTCGCCGCGCTCCGCTTGCTGGCGATGACGACCGTCCGGGTGAGCTTCGCAACGGCGAATGGTCGGAGTTCGACCGGGACGCGGCGATCCGGTCCCACTGCTCGCATGATGTTGCGCTGGCCCCATCGCATTCCGCTGGCGCTGGACGTGCTGAAGCTTCTTCACGCGCTCGCGGGGAAATGGAAGCTTCTCTTCCACTCCATGCGCTCGCTTAAGCACTGCACATCCGAGAACACCATCAACGCTGCGCTCCGGCGCGTGGGCTACGGCAAGGACGAGATGACCGGCCACGGTTCCCGGTCGGCGTCCACGTTCACTGCAATCGGGCGGATGGCGACGCGCCGGATAAGTCTCAATATCTGGACGATGATCACTCGCCCTTTTCCCGAATTGACATCCGGCGCATGGCGGGCCGTGAAGCTGTCGCGCGAACAGAGCCTGCGCGCAACGATTCGGATGCGTCCTGGCGGGATCACTTGGTAAGGATCAGGCGCTGCTTCGATGTGATGCGCAGTCGATAGCGTTCGCCGTTATGAATGATGACCGCTTCTCTGCAGCCGTTCATTATCTCTGCAGCATCAAGCACCACACAGGCGCCGCCGAACGCTTCACCATTCCCGAGTGAACGAGAAGAAGGATTGTCGCCCTTCTCACTACGCTGAACCGTCGGACCAATTCTGTCATTCATCGCGCAAGGGCTACGAGGTCGTAACAGCAGCTGTCAAGACATCGCCGCCTCATTAGACGCGTTCAAAACTTCATGGGTGAATATGGAATTACTCTAAGCAAACGCTTTCTTCCCTTTGTTGACTCCCGCACTCCACGATGCTGTTAAGCGATTGTCGCAGGCAGCCAGGCGCATTCACCCCAGCCACCCGGACGACGCTTCAAGATATTTCTTGCGCATCGAAGAAAAGGGGCTGGGGTTTAATGACGGCTGCAATCATTCCAACGACCTTGCGCGTTCGTGCGGTTCAAAACTCAGGCAACGCTAAGGGTAAAGACGGCTTCTCGACAAGGATCGGTCTTGTCGCCGGCGCATGTCTCGCCTCTTCCATTGGGATGAATGACGTCGCGGCGCAGGAAGCTGCGCAACAGGAACTGCCGTCGCTGACCGTTGAGGCGCAGCGCGAAGTGAAGCCCCGCCGCAAGGTCGAGCGCAAGCGCACGCAACGTCCAACTCGGCGCATGACCACAGAGAGCGGGCCCGTCAGCGGGCAGGCGGGCGGCGCTGTACAGGCTGCCGCGACGGCGCCTCCGGGAGCCGGTGATCCGGCCGGCGACCCGTATTCGGATCCTGCCGCGCCCTACAAAGTCGACCGGCTTGCAAACAACAAGGTGAGCCTACCGATTCTCGACGCGCCCCGTTCTGTTACCGCAATCTCGCAGGAGGTCATTGAAGACAAGAACGCAACGTCATTTCGCGAACTTGCACGCACGACGCCGGGCGTGACGCTTGGCACGGGCGAAGGCGGCAACGCCTTCGGAGATCGCATCTTCATTCGTGGCTTCGACAGCCGCAATGACGTTTACATCGATGGCGTGCGCGACCCTGGCGTAAACATACGCGAGACATTCGCAACCGAACAGGTGGAAATCCTGAAAGGTCCGAACTCTACGGTCGGGGGCCGCGGCAATGCCGGAGGCGCCGTCAACGTCGTGACAAAAAAGCCGATGTTCGTGGATTACCACGATATCCAGACGACGCTTGGCACAGACAGGACTAGGCGCGTCACCGCTGACGTCAACCGCGTCGTCACGCCGGAACTGGCCGTGCGGGCAAATGTAATGTGGCAAAACGCGGACGTTGCGGGAAGGGATTACGTCTTCGACAATCGTTGGGGCGGAGCTCTGGCGGCGACCTGGAAGCCAAGCGACTCCTTTTCCTTGACCCTCGACTACTTCCATCTCGATCTTGATCAGTTGCCTGACTGGGGAGTGCCGTTCGACGTGACGACGCGCAAGCCATTCACCGAGTCCGGACTACGTCGCGAGAACTATTATGGCATTCCTGCGCGAGACTTTCAGAAGGCGAGACAGGACATCTGGACAGCGACAGGAGATCTGCAAGTCAGCGACTGGGGTGTGCTCACCAACAGACTGCGATACGGCCGATCAATGCTGGACTATGTCGTAGGCGCGCCAGGAACGCCAAACAGATCGAATGCTGATCCGCGACAATGGACGGTCAATTCCACGGCCAAGAGCCGCTATCAAACGACCGACGTTCTCGCCAACCAGACCGACCTGACCTCCAGATTCAATCTTTTCGGAGCGAAGCATACGCTGATTACGGGCGTCGAGTTCAGCAGTGAGAAGACCAGCCGTGACACTTATCGCGCGCTCAATACCGAGACCAACGTGGTTGGCAGTATTCCGGGCATCACGCTGAACTTGTGGAATCCAAACGCAGGCGCAATCCCATGGACCGACACACTTCAGCTCACAGGGCGCCCAACGCCGGTGAATATCGATACGAAGAGCGCATACGCGCTCGATACGCTGAACATCAATGAGAAGGTCTTCCTCACCGCTGGTATTCGCGTTGACGATTATCGCGTTAGCACGATGACCTACGGACCGGCTCCGGCTTTCGCGACGACTAACCTTGAGCGGCATGACACGCTGTTCAACTGGAACGTGGGCGCAACATACAAGATCACGCCATGGTGGGCGATCTATGCAGCCTACGGCACGTCGTCAAATCCGGTCGGCGCCGACGTTGATGGTGGCGGAAACGATTACGGTGGACTGACTGCCTCAAACGCAATGGCGGGACCCGAGAAAAATACGGCGACCGAAGCCGGCGCTAAAATGGAGCTTTTTGACCGACATCTCCTGCTCACCGCCTCCCTGTTCCAGACGACGAAGGACAACGCACGGGAAACCGTCGGCAGTGTTGTCGCCGGCACGGGCGAGTATGTCATTCGAGGGGTCGACATTGGCGTGACGGGCAAGATCAACGAGCGATGGAGCGTCTTCGGCGGGACTGTCTGGATGGACTCGGAAATCACTCAATCGAGCAATCCGGCGAACGTGGGCAAGCAACTCGCCAACATCGCGCACGGTTCGTTCAACGTTCTTACAAAATACGACCTGACGCCCGAATTGACGCTCGGCGGCCAAGCGACATGGAAGAGCAAGATCTACGGCGGAACATTTGCCGCTAACCAAAACGAATTGCCATCAGGTTGGCGCTTTGACGCATTCGCAGAATACAAGTTCACGCAAAGGATCACAGGAAAGGTCATGGTGCAGAATATTTTCAATGAGGTTCTCTATGACGCCTTCTATCGATCGAATGCGCCCTACGTCTATCTCGCGCCAGGGCGCGCTGCATACGCGACGCTCAACGTCAAATGGTGACAAGCGCGGCGCCAGCCGCACCAGGAGAACATGATGCTGTTGTGTATTCCGGACGTGCTTGCGTTTGACGATCTGAGCCAGCTCCGCAATGCCGTCCTTTCCGCCGAATGGGAGGATGGCCGCGCCACGGGCGGGTCACATTCCGCGCTCGTCAAGAAGAACCGGCAGCTTCCCGCATCAAGCCGCGCCGCTCTGCGGGCGGGGGAGGCAATCCTGGATGCGCTGACGCGCAGCGAATTGTTCATCTCCGCCGCGCTGCCTTTGCGCATTCTTCCCCCGATGTTCAATCGCTATTCAAGCGAAGAGCATTTCGGCCCCCATGTCGATGGTTCGATCCGCCGGCCGGGAAACTCATACGTCCACATCAGGACGGACCTTTCCGCCACGTTGTTTCTCTCGAATCCCGAAGACTATGACGGCGGCGAGCTTACGATCGAAACAGCGTTCGGCGCGCAGGCCGTCAAACTGCCGGCGGGGCATCTCGTTCTTTACCCCGCCAGCAGCCTTCACCGCGTCACGCCCGTGACGCGGGGCGAGCGCGTTGCGAGCTTCTTCTGGATTCAAAGCATGATCCGGGACAACGAGAAGAGGTCGATCCTCTTCGATCTCGATCAATGCATTCAGCGCCTCAAGGTTGAGCGCGGCATGGAGGATCAGGAATGTCTGTCACTGTCGAACATCTATCACAATCTCATTCGGCAGTGGGCGGAAACGTGAAGCGGATCGTTTCCGCCTCGTCAGTTACATCATTCGTCATGTCGACCTCCGCGTTCGCGGCCGAGGGCTTGCCCGCAACGCACGATCTTTCGCCGTGGGGGATGTTTCTGGCTGCCGACATGGTGGTCAAGGCCGTCATGACAGGGCTTGCGCTCGCCTCGCTGGCGACGTGGACGATCTTTCTGGCAAAAAGCTTTGAGATCGCGCGTGCGCGCCGCGCTGCTCGCAACGCCATCACTTCAGTGACCGGCGCGCCATCGCTTTCGGCCGCCGCCGATCAGGTTCGCGATCGCACGGTTGGCAGCCGGTTCGTGATGTCGGCGTTGGATGAATGGCGCGCGTCCGAACTGGCTCTCGACAAGTCGGGCGTCAAGGAACGGGTCGGGTCGCGACTGGAGAGGCTCGAGGCCGCCGCTGGCCGCTCGCTGTCGGGCGGCACGGGCGTCCTCGCTTCGATTGGTTCGCTTGCGCCGTTCGTAGGCCTTTTCGGCACCGTGTGGGGCATAATGAACAGCTTCATCGGCATCACCAAGGCGCAGACGACCAATCTCGCCGTGGTTGCGCCGGGTATCGCGGAAGCGTTGCTTGCGACCGCGATTGGCCTTCTCGCGGCGATTCCGGCGGTTCTGTTCTACAATCATTTTGCCCGGTCGATCTCAGGCTATCGCGCATTGCTCGCCGATCTTCGCGCGGAGGTGATGCGCATCACGTCGCGCGATCTCGACCAGTTTTCCGCGCGGCAGAGGCGGACACAGGAGGCTCAGAATGGCCGCCCGGCTTGATGACGGCGACGATCTCGTCGAAAGCAGCGATATCAATGTGACGCCGTTCATTGACGTCATGTTGGTGCTTTTGATTATCTTCATGGTGGCGGCGCCTCTCTCCACCGTCGACGCGCCGGTGGATCTTCCGGTTTCGACCGCGAAGGCGCAGCCGCGCCCGCAGAAGCCGGTTTTCGTAACCGTGCAAAAGGATCTCACGCTTCTCGTCGGCGAACAGGCGACGGCGATGACCGATCTGGGTCCGACACTGGATCTGGAGACACGGATCGACCGCGAGCAACGCATTTTCGTTCGCGCGGACCAGTCCGTTTCCTATGGCGATCTGACGCGCGTGATGAACGCGATGCGCGCGGCTGGATATCTGAAGCTGGCCCTCGTCGGACTCGAGGGAAGCGCGGAGACGGCGCAATGATCGCGCAAGGTGAGATGGCGCCGCGCTCCAGCCGGCTTGCCTGGACGCTCGCATTCCTGTTCGCAGCGATTCTTCACGTCAGCGCAGCCGGCTTAGCCATCTCGGGCAGGAATGAGCACGAAGCGGCTTCCGAGGACGTTGGCGGACTCGTCGTCGTCGAGTTCGCGCCGGTGGTGGCGAGTGCGGATAGTCCTGAGGAAGGCGCAACTGCGTCGGAAGAATCCGCCAGCGCGATCCCCTCGCCTGAAGTGGAACAGATGAAAGCAGCAGCGAGCGAAGACGATACGCCGCCGGCGGAGAGTTCCCCTTACGAGGCGCCACCCGAGCTGCAATTGTCGCAGCAAAAGACGCTCGAGAGGCAAGAGACACCGGAGGACGCGCAGCCCACCGAGGCCAACGAGGCGACGCACGCACCAAGCCCCAGCGCAGCGGCGGCCGCCAGCACCGCCGCCGCGTCCCCGTCCGTGCAGGAAAACGCGACCACCGAGGCGCCGACCGAAGGCAGTACGGCGAATGCCGAGGAGGTCCCCGAGTCTTGGCGGCGCGCCGTCGTTGCGCAACTGGGCAAGCACAAGCGATATCCCGCGCAGGCGCGGTTACAGCGCAACGAAGGCGAGGTCGCAATTCGCTTCAAGATCGATCGCAAGGGAAAGGTCCTGTCCGCCACTGTACTGCGATCTTCCGGCTTTGCGGCGCTCGATGCGGCTGCGCTCGATCTTCTGCGGCGCGCGCAGCCGCTGCCTGCGTTCCCGCAGTCCATGCGCTCCGCGGAAATCGAGCTTGTCGCACCGATCAATTACCGGCTTCGATGATCGTCATGCGGGCCTTCTTCCAGCTTTTCGGGGCGGCGCTTTTCATGAAGCGCCACTCATTCGCAGAGCGCGGTCAGGAGAGAGAATTGTCCGTCCCGGTTAGCGTTGCATGACGCCTGTCAGTGCCCAGTTGGGTGGGGCGCTGAGCCTCCGATGGGAATTGTCACGGTCACAAAGCCGGCGTCGCCTGCAAGACGATTTTTCGCATTGAACTCGTGCAGCCAACGCACCGACGTGATCACCGGGGTCTTTCCGATCTGGAAGTTATACGTCAGGTTCGGACCGATGGCGGACACTTCCCCCTTGAACGGTCCCAGCACCGCGCCCGCTCCACTATCCCCCGTCATCTGTCGATAGTGATAACCGGCCAAACCCACCGCGAACGCCTTGGAGAAGTGCTTCATCACTGCGGCTTCGACATGAAACTCCGTGCCCGTCTTGTAATTCGTGTCCGGGTTCTCTCCGTTGAACGTGACGCCGGGCGCAACGGAAACTTCCCAGCCAGACGCAGGGTCGAGCCATGTCAACGATCCGGTCAGGTCGGCGGCCCAGCGATTGAAGCCTATGTTCACCAGATCGCGCTGCGCGTAGCTGCCGACCGGAATGTTCAGGAGTCCCGACAGCTTCCAGTGGAAATTACCGGAGTTCCATCCGATGAACGCCGTCAGGAGCGGATCGCCCATCGCAAACGTGGAGTCGGAAATCCTGAAGCGGCGACCTTCTGTCAAAGAGCTATCGGGAAATTGCAGTGTCCTGACGGCTTTGATATCCACGTCGACGCCCTGATAGCCAAATGGAGCGAGAACGCCGAAGCCGACGTGACCGCCGAGTACTTTCTCCGGCGCAACCCACATTGCCGAGACAACGTCCAAAGCGACATTCGCCTTCGCCTTCACGGCGGCGTCTATTCGCAGTGTGGGGAACGGAGGCAAGCCGCCCTGACTAAGGGTCCAGCTCAGCGCCGCGTCTCCCCCCGCGCTTCCGGTGTAGAGGTAGGTGAAGGACGACGCATAAAATCCCGGAGGAGGCGTCATCCCCGCCATTGAGGCGGTGACGCCGAGCAGGTAAACGCTTTTTCCTTCCTCCGCCGCGAATGCTGAGCCGCCAGAAATGAGTACGCTCGCGACGAGCGCGCAGTATCTGAGGTTCTTATGAAATTTCATTGAGCAGCCCCTGCATTCATCAACCTGTCACAACGATTTCGAGCCATTCTGATCGAAATTCCGCCTGCCTTGCTTATTGCACCTTCGCGCACACCGGCGATGCGCTCGGCAGAATCACGTTATTCGCCTTGACGTACTCGCTCCACCGGCGGAGCAGGTTCTCTCTGATCTTCGGATTTTGGGCGGAAAGATCCTTTGTCTCGCCGGGATCGGCGGCCAGATCGTAGAGCTGCCATTCGCCGGGACCGGCGGGCGGGCACAGCCAGAGAAGCTTCCACTTCCCCTGACGAATTGCCCGGTTGCCGAAAAGCTCGAAGCCGAGCCAGTCCGATGACCCGCGAACCGCGGAGCGCGACTGATTGAGAACAGGGACAAGAGACTTGCCCTGCAACGGCGCAATCGCCTGTCCTTGATACGTCTTGGGATAAGGCACGCCCGCGATGTTCAGGAAGGTCGCTGGAACGTCCATGACGTGCGTGAGCGCATCCGTGATCCGCCCGCTCCCCCGCACGCCTTTTCCGGCGACGATCATCGGCGAACGAATTCCGCCTTCAGACTGGAATCCCTTGAACATGCGGAACGGGCCTGCCCCGACCTGCGCCCACGCGGGGCCATATTGAATGAATGATCCCTTCTTGCCCCAATCCTCGAAACGGCTGTTGTCCCAAGGCGCTCCCATCGGCATCACGTTGCCTTCCGGGCCATTGTCCGAAAGAAAGACAATAAGCGTGTTGTCGTAGAGGTTGTTGTCTTTAAGATACCGCACCAGTCGGCCGACGTTCGAGTCGAGATGCTCCAGCATCGCGGCGTACAGCTCCATCCGGCGCGCCGATTGCCTTTTTTCTTCCACTGAAAGCGCGCTCCATGCGGGAATGTCCGGCAGGCGCGGGAACACCGTTGCGTTCTGTCCGAGTATCCCGAGAGCCTTCATGCGCTCTATGCGTTTGGCGCGGATCGCGTCATAGCCCTGATCATAGCGGCCCTTGTACTTGTCGAGCCAGTCGTCGGGCAGTTGAAAGGGGTCGTGCGGCGCCTGGAAGGCCAGATAGGCGAAGAACGGCTTTCCGTCCGCCTTGTTCTCCCCGATGTTTTCAATGAGGGCGTCCGTATAATCGACGCTTGAATGAAAGCCAGGGCGCAGTTCGGAAATCACCTTGCCATTGCGGGTGTAGAGCTGCTTCTCGCCCTTTGCGCCCCACATGTCATCGAAATGGCTGCCGCCGCCCGGGATCAATGTCAGATCGCGTTCGAACCCGCGCGCCGCCGGGAAATGCTGCGGCTCCTCGCCCATGTGCCATTTGCCCGCCATGTAGGTGTGATAGCCAGCGTTCCTGAGGAGCGAAGCAATCGGCGCCACGCGCGCGTTGAGATGTCCCTCGTATCCGGGCTTTCCCTTCTGGTTCGGGGCCATGAACTCCGCCATGTTGCCGAGTCCGGCGATGTGATTGTCAACGCCCGTCAGCATCATGGATCGCGTCGGGGAACACGTTGGCCCGACATAGAAATTGGTGAAGCGCACACCTACCGACGCGAGTGCGTCAATGTTCGGCGTGCTGATTTCGCCGCCGAAGGCGCCGATGTCCGCGAAACCGGCGTCGTCGGCGACGATCAGAACAATGTTAGGCCGCTGGTCCTGCGCATACGCGGGCGTCCAATGAGCGGCGGCGCTGAAAAAAACGGCGCCGCACAACGCAGCAATTATGAGAAAACCTCGCAACTGAACGAACAGCATCGCGTGACCTAACCGACTGAATCTGCGCTCAGAAAGTGGTGCAGCCGGGGTGCGGTCTAGTCAACCCCGTTCGCGATCGAGCCCGGCCTTTTTGAAGAATTCTGTGCAATTCGGTTGCCCACGGAAGATCGCGTTTCGCACGCAGCGTTCTTTGACTTTGACTTGCCCGAGGCCGCTCGCTGAAGCTGAAGCGCGGGACGCGCGGATGAGCCGTTATTGCGCGCTCGCGGTGATCCGCCGTCGCGTGTGCGGGCGACATTTGGCGGAACTGCAGACGCGCTCCAACTGACGAGTATATTCCATCGAGGTCCCGTCTTATCCGCCGCAGCGCGACGCGGGGACAAATGATTCTGGATGAAATCCGGGCAACACGAATTTAGCCGCGAAAATCCCAGATCATCGGCGGGGCAGATATAATCGATAAGGCGGGTACCTGTAAACGAGATCAAATTTCTCCGCCATAAGATCGTGGCAACTCGTTTCTCCGACGATGAGAACCGGGTGGCTCGTCGTAAGCTGGCAGTCCTTTTCGAGCGCTTCCTTCGGTATTGGATTCAAACTTGTTCTCAATCTCCCGCCCATTGTCGGGTCGTGATTGCTCACCACATCAGACACGAATGTCACCAATCGATGATTTCTCAAAAGAAAGCTCATCGCGTCAAATTCCGATGTAACTGTCAATTCCCGGCCAATGGTGGGAGCCTTGATTGCGGAGGCAATCAAGAGAGCAGAGATAAATGCAGCAAACAGAACTTTCTGCTGCAAGAACACAAACCTCTCGATCATCGACGCCATGCTGGCAGCCAGAAGAAGCAATAGGTACCCTGAAGAAAGGTGATAATAATCATGAATAAGATAAAGGTTCGAGAAGACCAACCAACCCGCCAGCGCCCCCGCAACGCAAGCGACTGCCAAATGAAACGTTTTAACGCTTTTCCAGAAGCCGACGACAATTCCAGCAAATGTGACAATGAGCATAAAGTTCGCCACATGCCGATTGAGGAACAGCTCCCACCGGGGATGCAATAAGAAGTAAAGCCAAAACTCTCTGGAAAATCGTATTTCCAGCGCACCGAAGTACCAAAGCGGGTTCTGACCGAAACCAATTTGATCACGCAGAAATATCGAACGTGTGATTTCTGCCCCGATCGCCGAAATGAAGGCGATGATCGCATATATAAATACTTTACGGTCGCGCAGTGCGATTATCCCGCCGCTCATATAAACGAACGCGCCGTAGAATATGGCGAGCGGGAATATGACTGGACTCTTTATGACGCATGAGATGCTTAGAAAGACGCCGGAAACAATTATCAACGAAAGCGAACTTGGCTTTGCAAGAGCCATCGAAAGCCATGCGGCTCCAAGGCTTAATGACATCAAGTCCGGTAGCGGCGCTGACCAATACCGTAAGAACAAGGGGCTGAACGTAAGCAGTAGTATCAAATACTTCCCTGCCCCCGCAGTGATGCTCTCAGCGAGTTTGTATGAAGCGGGTAGGAAAATAGCGAGGAGAAGGATATTGAGATAGCGGATTGCCGGAAGAATATCGATAGAAAGGGCTTTTGCCAGTTTTGCTGCGCAAAATTGGTAGACAGGGATATCGTAAAGTATCTTCTTCCCAAGAAAATCCGTGAAGGGGGGTATCAGTTCGGGTGCGCGAAATCCCGCGACATTGGCCAAAACATCCGCCTGGCGCCATTGATGAGAGCCATTGACGCCTACATGAGCCGCAACCGCAACGGTGATTGCGAAGACCGTGCATAGAAGCCAAACAAAATCTCTCTCCGTGAACCGTTCAAGCTGCACGGATATAAGTTTGTTTGCTTTGCTGACTGTTTTTCCCGCTCGCTGTAGCGTTGGCATTTATCCACCCCGTTCGATGGTGAATAGTGTTGCCCACGTCTGCCGACAGGCGCAACCAGGCGAGGAGCGGAAGATTGCGTACGGAACGGAACCTGAGGTTTATGTAAACGTGGTCCGCTCTTGTGGGCCAATCATACGGGCACACAATCGAGTGTGGTGGTGCGCTGCGACCGGCGCACCTCGTCAGCTGCTCGACGGGCTGGTCGAACTGCGCGCGCCTGCGCGCCGCCGGCAGATCAGGTAGGCGGCCGAGAGCAACAGCAGGACCTGAGGCAGCTTGGCGCCGTCGATTTCGGGGATAGCGTCGCCGATCTCGTTGGCGAGCCCGCCGCCTGCGAGGTTGGGGGAGGTGGAGGAATAGGTCGCGTGGAGGTCGCAGTTCGCGTTGCCGCAATTGCTGTAGGAACCACCGGAAATGGTGGGGTTGTTGGTGTGCGTGAAATTGGCGACCGTTATTGTGTCTGCGCCGTAGGTAAAGGTGAAGCTGAGGCCGCGGATCATGCTGTCGTCGCCATCCGCTGTGTAGATCGAGTCCGGGTTGACGCCGCCCACAGGGATGGCCGTGCTGTCATAGATATTCGACGATGTGATCGTCACGGGCACGGCGTAGCTCGTCTCCGTGCCTCCGGGCGGAATCATGATGCCGGCGCCCGAAACGCTGTAATAGGCCGTGGGCGCAATGCCGACGATCTGGAGATTGCCTCCACCTGGCAGAGATGTGTCGTTCGCCGGAGGGTTTGTGAGGCTCGTCTTCACGACGAGCAGCTGGAACTGGACGTAACCGTAGTCGACGATCCCGGTGCCTTTGTGAACCGTGTAGTCGACGCAGTAGATGGTGTTGTCCACGGGGACCAGCGTTGAGCCCAGCTCCGGCAGGCCTGTCACCGAATTCGTCGACGCCGTTCCGGTGGTCTGGTTGATGTAGCCAGCGGTGGGCCCGGTTCCGCATGCACTGAACTGCGCCCGCGCTTCATGGGAGCCGCCAAATATCGCGGCAAAGAGAAGCAAAAGTGCGCACCACAGGGGCCCGCGCCTCAACAATACGGATGCGGGATACGGGAAATTACTAACGTAGTGTAGTGTAACCACGCTCATAGAATTGATAATAACAGTAATTCACCTCAAGGGCCACCCTGAAGCTATTCAAGCTTTACAATATCTCCCAGGGGTAGTCATGAAGCGTGACAGTAAAGCGTGCGCGTTAAGCTTTGCAGCTCGAGATGCTTCCCGCCGCGAGCGTCTGCCTGGCGCCACCGCAGATTCCGATAGAAGCTGTTTACCCGGCCGATTCCTCAGGCGATCATCCGGCGCGCCGGTTCGGCCGCGTCGGCGGCTGGCAGATGCGCAGCGAAGCGGCGCTTCATGAACGTGATCAGGGATTTCACGCTCGGCGAGTCATGCGCTTCCTTGAGGTAGTAGGCGCGCATCGGCCGCTCGGCGATGATCGAGTGGGGAAACAGTTCGACGACGCGTCCGTCGTTCACCGCGTCCTGGGCCACATAACTTGGGATGCAGGCGACGCCGAGCCCGCGAATGGCCGCCTGCAAGACATTGTCATAGTCGTTGCAGATGAGATTGCCGCCGACCTGCACCGAGTAGATCCGTCCGTTGAAGTGGAAGTCCCAAGTATTGCGGATCTGCGGAAACTTGTAGATGAGGCAATTGTGCTTCATGAGGTGGCGCGGTTCGTCGAGCGGCGCCTTCGCAGCGGCTAGATAGTCGCGGCTGGCGCAGACAATGTAGCGGTCGACATAGATGATGTCGTGTGCGAGCCGCTCGTCCTTCAGTTCGGCGCGGCGGATGAAGACGTCGAAACTTTCCTCGAATTTGCGGACCCGCGAATTCACCGTCAGTTCGACATTGATGTCGGGGTAGGCGGTCAGGAAATCCGGCAACATCGGCGCGATGCATTTGCGGCCGAAGGATTCCGGCGCGTTGATCCGCATCCGGCCCCTGGGACGCGCGCCCAGCTGGTGCAGGTCCGACTGCGCTTCATCCAGCAGCGTGAAAACGTGTCTGCATTTCTCGTTGAAAAGCGCGCCCGCTTCAGTCAGCGACACCGATCGCGTGGTGCGGTTAAGCAATTGAACGCCCAGCCGTTGTTCAAGGCGCGAAATCCGCTTGCTCACAGCCGAAAGCGTGATGTTGGCCTCGGTGGCGGCGGCGGTGAAGCTGCGCTGTTTGGCGACGAGAAGAAAGATCCGGATTTCTTCGAGGTCATGCACGGGCGAACCTCCTGCGAACGCGTTTCGCAGGGAAACATGACCTATTATTTCCGCTGAGGAAAGGGTCCGCTGAAATAATGTCGATTGTTTGCTGGGCGCTTTGCCGCAAAATGCGCCTCGACGCGGTGAAAAAAACGCCGCGCCCCAAGTCACGGAGGAAACGCCGGCCAGTACAGACCCCGTTCAGAGGGTTCGGCTGGAGGGTAGAGGAAATCCCGGCCCGCGCTTCGTCGCTGGCCGGGATTTTCGCTTTTGGGGAATGCTTCAGGCCTTTGCGCCGAGCGGCCTGAACTTCGGGATCGTGGCGTCTCCGATATCCTCGAACACCACCTCCACCGGCATTTCGCAGCGCACATCCTCCGGCGCAACGCCGATGACGTTCGAGAGCAGGCGCGGGCCTTCCTCAAGCTCGATCAGCGCCACCACGTAGGGAATCTCCCCCTCGAATGCCGGATGATAGACCCGGTGGAAGGTGACGAAGCTGTAGACCTTGCCGCGCCCGGACACGTCGGCAAACGTCACGCGCGGCGACAGGCAGTGCGGACAGGTGCGCGAGGGCGGAAACCAGCGTCCGCCGCAATCGTCGCACCTGGGGATGGAAAGACGCCGTTCGCGCGCGGCGGCCCAGTAGGGCGCGGATTCCGGCGCGGGGCGCGGGACGGGCTTCTGTTTCACCTCGGACATCAGGCTTTCCCCAGAATGAGCGTGGAATGGCAGACCTGGTTGCCGCCATGTCCTGAAATCAGCGCTATCTCCGCGCCCTTCACCTGGCGTTCGGCGGGATAAAGATGGCGCATCTGCCGGACGCCCTCGACGATTTGCAACATGCCTTCCGCGTGCGACTCCGAAAGCTGTCCGCCGGAGGTGTTGCAGGGCAGCGCGCCGCCAAGCCGCAGCGCGCCGGAGGACACGAACGCGCCGCCTTCGCCCTTCTTGCAGAAGCCGTAATCCTCCAGCTGCGTGAGCACCATGTAGGTGAAGCAATCGTAGATCTGCGCCGTGTCGACATCCGACGGTCCGAGGCCGGCCATGCGATAGGCCGCCTCGCCGCTCTGCTTGGCGGCGGTCACCACCATGTTGTCGTCGTTGAACCAGCCGCGCGTATTGTTGAACGTGCCGAAACCCTTGATGAGAACGGGCGGGCGGCGCATGTCGCGCGCGCGATCCGAACGGGTGACGATCACCGCGCCCGCCGCGTCGGATCGCAGGCTGCAGTCGTAGATGCCGAAGGGCGCCACGATCATGCGGCCGGCGTGGTAATCATCCATCGTCAGCGGCTTCTTCATTTGTGCGTCGGGGTTGCGCAGCGCGTGTTCGCGAAAGGCGGTGGCGATGGCGCCGAAGTCGTCGCGTGTCGTGCCATAGAGGTGCATGTGGCGCGTGGCGCCGAAGGCGTGCGCGGCGGTGGCTCCGAAATAGCCGTACTCGGGGCCAAACTCGCGCGGACGCTGGCTGGCGGGGCGTGTCTCGTTGCGCACGCGCGCCTCTTCGCTGGCGTGCGTCCTCGACCAGGTGTCGCGGCCAAAGCCGCAGACGATTGTCTTTGCGAGTCCGAAGCGGATCGCCATGGTCGCGATGGCGACGCCGAGAATCTGGCTTGCGCCTCCGTTCGTCAGAGTCGTCGAGAAGCGCGCGTTGATTCCAAGACGCTCGGCGACGACCTGATGGTGCGAATAGGATTCGTCCGGCCCCCGGCAAATGACGCCGTCGATGTCCGAGGCCCTGAGCCCCGCGTCCTCGACGGCGTTGCGGATGGCCTCGACAAGAAGATCGAGGCTCGAAACGCCCGGGACCTTGCCAAGGCGGCTCGTGGCGGTCCCGACGATCGAGCAATAGTCGCGCAGTTCGCGCGAGGCTTCGACGCCCGCTGAGAGATCGGCGATGTTCATGAGTGTCTCACTTTACGATGCGGCGAATGCGTTCGGCCAATGCGGGCGGCGTGCTGTAGACGATGTCGAGCAGTTCCGCGATACGTTTCCCCGTGACCGGATCAAGCTCCATCCCCTGTTTCTCGGCCTGCGCGATGAGATCCTTGTCCTTCAGGGAGTCGTCGAACGCTTTCTGCAATGCGGCGGCGCGATCTTTCGGCACATCCGGCGGCAGCATGAAGGGACGGCCCATCACCTGTTCGACGAAAGCGATCTCGAAAATGCGCTTTGCCTCCGGATTGTCGACAACCTCGAGCGCGGTGGGCACATTGGGATATTCGCGGTCGCGCTCCATGCCGATTTGCAGGAGCACCTTCACGGTTCCAGCCTTTTCCCAGGGGCGGTAGCGCGCCCTGAAAGCCGCCGAACTGCCTCCCGATACATGGGAATCCGCCTCGCCCCGCTCCAGCGCGAGCAGGGACTCCTGCGAACCGCCATATCCTTCGATGACGCGGATCTTCGCCCCATAGAGTTCGTTCAGAAGGCGCGGATAGATGGAGGCCGGCGAATTACGCGACGTGGAACTGGCGGTGATTTGCTTCGTCTTCAGGTCCTCAACGTTCGTGACTCCGGAAGCCGGCCGGACGAGAAGGAATCCGATCTCCTGCTGCATAGAGCCAAGCCACGTGAACTTCTGCACGTCGAACTGGATCGTCGTTCCTTCCGGCTGGTAGAAGCGCGCAAGTCCCGTGTTGCGTTGCAGGCCGCCGAGAACCGTGCCGTCGCGCGCGGCGATCGCCGACAGATAGTTGGCGGCCTTGATGCCCTCGGCGCCCGGCATGTTCTGGACGACGATGTTGGGATTGCCGGGGATGTATTTTGGCATGTGCTGGGCGAGCAGGCGGGCGTACTGGTCGTAGCCGCCGCCGCTGGACGCCGACGTGATGAGAGTCAGGCGCTTGCCGGTGTAGAAATCCTTCACCGCGTCCGCACGGGCGGCCTGCGCGGCCAGGAAGACAAGCCCCAGACCTGCGAGCAGGGGCGCGGAATTCCAGCGTCGGCTCATCGTCATCCTCCCTTGTTTGCGACTATTTCCTGCTCTTGGACGGCAGAATTTCGTCATTGTGTTCGCCAAGTTCCGGCGGTCCGCGATGGGTGTGCACAGGCGTGTCCGACATGCGCAATCCGTTGCGCACCAGTTCGATCTTGCCCAACTTTGGATGCGGCGCCTCGACCTTCATGCCGAGGTGCTTGACCTGCGGATCGTCGAATACGTCGTCGAACGTGTTGAGCGGCGAGCAGGGAACGTCCGCGGCCTCGAGCTTTTCCAGCCAGTGCGCCCGCGGCTTCGTCGCCAGCACCTGCGACAGGCCCTCGTGCAGGGCGTCGTAGTTCTTGCCGCGCGATTCCTTGGATTCAAAACGCGGGTCCTCAAGCCATTCGGTTTTGCCCACGACTTCGCACAGCGCGCGCCAGAATTTCGTGGGCGACGACAGATGAATCACCAGCGCCTTTCCGTCGCCGGCGGCGAAGGCGTAGACCTGCGCCTGGCGCGTGCGCGTGGCGCGGAATGGCACTTTGCCGTTGTCGAAATAGCGCGCCATGTTCTCGCCGCAGAACGAAATCGACGATTCAAGCAGCGAGGTGTCGACGCGCTGGCCCCGGCCCGTTCGCCCGCGCGCCACGAGCGCGGCGAGAATGCCGTTGCAGGCGGTGATGCCGGCGAGATGATCCGACAGAGAAATGCCCATCGGTTGAGGATTGGCGGGATCGGTCAGCAGGCTCAGAAGCCCGCTCATCGCCACGCCCACGGTGTCGTAGCCCGGCCTGTGCGCATAGGGCCCGTCCGTGCCGAAGCCCGTGATGGAGCACCACACGAGGCGGGGATGCCCCGCCTTGAATCCGTCGTAGCCGAGGCCGAGCCGGTCCAGCGTTCCGGGGCGGAAGTTCTCGATCACGACGTCCGCGCCCATGACGAGCGCGCGCGCGTCCGCCTTCCCTTCCTCGCTCTTGAGATCGATCGTGACGCTCTTCTTGTTGCGGTTCACGGACGCGAAGGTCGGCGAATACTCAACCCTCCCCCAGCCGCGGAACGGATCGCCGCGCGTCGGCTCCTCGATTTTGACGACGTCGGCGCCGAGGTCGCCGAGCAGCATCCCCGCGTAGGGACCAGAGACGTAATTGGCGAACTCGATCACCCGGACGCCAGCAAGCGCGCCTTCCATGTTTCCTCCCGAATTTTGCGCGAAGCTTATCGGCGCGCCAATTCCGTTGCAAGCGCCGGACACCGCGCGAAAAACGAGCATTCTTGAAAGCGCGCGCCGGATATTGCACCTTAGCGGACAAGCGCCCGGCCGGCACGATTTCACGGAAGCGGCGCCTGCGAGGAAACGATTCTCAGGAGGAGAGACGCAGATGCTGCGCCCGGAAGACAACGAGAAGATCACACGGGTCGGGCCCGGCACGCCGTGCGGCGAGTACATGCGCCGTTACTGGCAGCCCATCCTCCTGTCGTCCGAACTGCCGGAAAATGACGGCCCGCCGGTGCGCGTGCGCCTTTTGGGCGAAGACCTGATCGCCTTCCGGGACACCGAAGGGCAGGTCGGCTTCATCGACGCCTATTGCCCGCATCGCCGCGCGCCGATGTTCTTTGGCCGCAACGAGGAATGCGGCATGCGTTGCGTATATCACGGCTGGAAGTTCGACCGCCATGGCGACTGCACCGACATGCCTTCCGAACCCGCCGGAACGCCGCTTCAGGCGCGCGTGAAGATCAAGGCCTATCCGTCCTTCGAAGGCGGCGGCGTGATCTGGTGCTACATGGGCCCGAGGGACAAGCAACCCGCGCCGCCCGATTACGAATGGATGCGCGCGCCTGACACGCATCGATTCGTGTCTAAGACGTTCGAGGACTGCAACTTCCTGCAAGCGCTGGAGGGAGGGCTCGACACCGCTCATTCGAGCTACGCGCACAACAACGATATTGGCAACAGGAACATGCCGCGCAACCGCGACCGCGCGCCGCGCCTCGACGTGGAGCTTACCGACTATGGCTACCGCTACATCTCGACCCGTCAGGCGGGTGACGGCGGCGCCTACGTGCGCGTTTATCAATACATCATGCCGGCGCAGCAGATACGCGGCAGCGTCATAAAGATCGAAGGCGGCAAGTCGGATTATCCCCGCTTCGACGGGCACATGTGGGTTCCCATCGACGACGGGACCTGTTTCGTCTTCAACACGATGTACAGCTATGACGCGAGCACGCCCCTGCCGATAGATGTCGTAATGGAATGGGAATCGCGCGCGGGCCGCGGGCCGGAGCATCACATTCCCGGCACGTTCAAGCTCATCGCCAACAAGTCGAACGATTATTTCATCGACCGGCAGTTGCAGAAGACGAAGACGTTCACGGGAATCACGGGCGTCAACACACAGGATTACGCGCTGCAGGAGGGAATGGGGCCCATCGTCGACCGCTCCCAGGAGAATCTCGGCACGTCGGACAAGGCCATCGTCGCGATGCGCCGCATGATGCTGCGCTCCATCGACGCGGTCGCCCGCGGCGAGGACCCGCCCGGCGTCGATCCGAAGAGCCATGGCTGCGTGCGGCCCTATGACGATTATCTGCCGGCTGGCGCCGACTGGCGGCAGTTGTTCGGAGATGAGCTTGCCGCAAAATGGTGAGGTGCGGGAATCGAGGCTGATCACGTCGAACACGACGGCGGCGCAGGGGAGGGACAAGATGATTACTTTGCCGTTCAGAATTCGTGCGCTCGTTTCGGCCGCGGCGATCGCCGCCGGCTTCGCGGGCGCTGCGCATGCCCAGGACTTCTACAAGGGTAAAAACCTGACCGTCCTGATTCCGTCGACGCCATCCGGCGGCTACGATTCCTACGCGCGCCTGCTCGCCCGGCATATCGGGCGCCATCTGCCCGGGCAGCCCGACGTCATTCCGCAAAACATGCCCGGCGCCGGCGGCAAGGTCGCCATCTCCTATCTCGCCAACGCCGCGCCGAAGGACGGCACGGTGATCTCGGGCGCCTATCCGCAGTCACTGACGGAGGGCGCGCTGGGCCAGCGCGAGCTTGTCAAATACGACACGCGCGCCCTCACATTCATCGGCAGCATGAATGGCGAGCCTTATTATTGCTTCGCCCGCACGGATGCGCCCGTGCAGACGCTCAATGACGTGCTGACGAAGGAGTTAATCGTCGGCGCCACCGGGCACGGCTCGTCCACCACCATTTCGCCTACGCTGCTCAACAATCTGATCGGCTCGAAGTTCAGGGTCATCACCGGGTACAAGGGCTCCACGGAGGTGGTGCTGGCGGTACTGAAGAACGAAGTTCAAGGCTGGTGCGGCATGGGGTGGAGCGCCATTCAGGGCGCTGTCTCCGTCGAGATGAAGAAGGGCGCAATCCGCATTCTCTTCCAGGAGAACGGGGATACGAACGAGCGCGTGGAGACCATGAAACTCGCCCGCGCCACCGACCTTGCGCGCAACGACGAAGATCGCCGGATCATGGACATCATCTATTCGCAGCAGCTATACGGCCGTCCGTTCCTCGCGCCGCCGCGCATTCCTGCCGAGCGCACGAAGGAGTTGCGCGCCGCGTTCAACGCAGCCATAGCCGATCCGGCGCTGGTGGCGGACGCCAACCGCTTCAATCTCGAACTGCGGCCGATGACAGGCGAGGAACTGCAGGCGAAGATCGACCAATTGTACTCGACCTCGGAGGCCGTTCTCACCCGCGCCCGCGCTGCTCTGGAGCCTGCGAAGACGTCACAGTAAGAGCTGTTCGCGAAGCCCGTCGCCACGCACGGGCTTCGCCTTCGCGTGACTATTCGCTCAGTATCTTGCGCATCCGATCCACGAGAGCGGGCGGGGTCTGCATGATTTCGACGATCATCTTCTGCAGCTCGTCGCCGGGCATCGCGTTGATCGGCGCCTTGGCCCGGTCGAGTTCCGCGCGATAGTCCACGTCCTGCGTCGACATCTTCATGAAGGCGTCACGAAGGATTTTCGTGCGTTCGGGCGGAAGGCCCGGCGGCGCGATAAAGGATCTGCCGACCTCCGCGCCGGTCACGTAGAAATCCAGAATCCTGCGGCCTTCGTCATTGCTCGCCAGCTCGACGACCGAAGGCGTGTCCGGCAAGCCCGGCAGGCGCTTGCGGTTGAACTGCACGAGAATGTTCACGCGCTTGTTCTGGAGCCATTCGGCCTTGCTGGAGTTGAGCGTGTCCCATGAGGTGAACGATGCGTCCACCTCGCCGCGCTCCATGGCGAGCAGCGCGTTCGCCGAAGCCTGATATCCGCCGATGATCTTGAACTTCGCGCCGGCCAGCCCGTTCAGGAGACGGGGCCAGCCCTCCGATGGCGAACCCGGCCCCGTGCTCGCAGTTCGCGTCTCGCGCGTCAGCGCATCCTTGAACGTGCGCGTCTGCGACGTATGCCACGTCATGATGAGTTCGGTGATGTTCGTCGAGCGGCCTATCCATGTAAATTCCGCCGACTTGAACATGATGCCCTGCGTCCCGAGCATCTCCTCGAGCGCGATGGCCTGCGAGACCGTGCCCATGGCCGTGCCGTCTTTCGGCGCGACGGCGAACAGGTGATTGGCGGCGCGGAAGCTGCCGGCCCCTTGCATTGTCTGCGCGACGATCGTGGGCGAGCCCGGGATATGCTTGCCCATATGGCGCGCAAGCGTGCGCGCGTACAGGTCGTAGCTCCCTCCCGGCGCAAAGCCGATGTAGAGATTAATGGTGCGACCCTTGTAGAAATCAGCCTGCGCCAGCGCGGGACCGGCGAGGCCCAGTACTCCCGCGAGCAGAGCCATGGCCCGAAGTTTGTGAAACATTTTTCCTCCCCTTTTTCTTTGTGGCGCGCAGTTGAACCGCTTCCGGCCGACATTGCAATGCTTCGACGTTGTTCTCAACGCTTGCGCATCACGCAAACCGTTTCCGCGTTGCCGACGGGCAGCGGGCATCGGACCCATTCCCCCGACTGCATGGCGCGGGGCATCAGGCCGTCGATCACGCCTTCCCAGTCAATGACGTAATCGATGCGTTCACGGTCGACATATTCCTCCACGCGCCTTGCGCGCATCGCGGCGAGGGCGTCGACGTTCACCTTCCCATCGAGATTGATGACGTTCTCGTTGTAGAAGCCCACAACTCCGCTCTGGAACGCGCCGACCCGCGCATCCCTCGGAAGATGTTTCGCAACATAGCCTGCCGCGACGGAGTGCCCGTCGCTGATGCCGCCGCGATGATGCGTGTCCCACGCCGCCCAGCCGTTCGCGACCACGAAGCCGGAGAATGCGGCGAAGACCAGCATCTTCCGCGCGCGCATCGGCAAAAGGGCCGCCGCGGCGGCGGAAACCAGAAGGGACAACACGACGATCGGCGCGGTGTAGCGGGCGTAAAAGTGCGCCGCCCAGAAGAAGGTGAAATAGATCACGGGCAGGGAGAGGACGCCGGCGCCCCACGCCTGCAAGACAGGCGCTGCGCCGGGACGCCAGCGCAGGCCATGGGCGCTGCTGCGCCTGCCTGCCGCGATCAATACGGCAAGTGCGGCGAGCGCAACGGCGGACGCCACAGGCTGGGAGATCAGGGGCGCCCACGGCGCAAGGTTCTGCGTCACGGTCAGGATCATCGTCTCGGCGCGCCCCCAGGCGCTGCCGAGATCGACGAGCGTCGCCTGCGCAGGACCCGACGAGGGCATGAAGGAGCCGCTGACGCTGCGCACCCACAGGAACCACGGGGCGGTGATCGCAAGCGCGATGACGCCGGCGAGCGCCGCCGCGGCGAATCCGATACGGCCGCGCAGGAACAGAATTCCGAACACGATCGCCGCGACAATGCCGAAGTCGATGCGGGCGAGGCCGCACAGGCCCACAATCGCGCCAAGACCTGCGGCATGCGCCAGTGACGGCGTCTTCGAGCCGCCCTGCGGCGCAAACGCGCGCAGCATCGCCCAGACAAGCGCCGCGATCAGCGCAAGATAAAGACCGGTTTCCAGGCCATAAGTGAACGTGCGGAACAGATGGAAGCTCAGCGCCGCCCCGACGAAGGCGAGCGTCCCCGCCGTTTCGCGGTCGGCGTCCGCAGGCAATGCGGCGCGCGTCACGCGCTCCATCAGGAAAGCGAACACAAGAAGATTTGCGCCGCCGAACAGAATCATCGCGCGGGCGAAATCAAACTTGTCGCCGCCGAACGCCTGCACGAGCCAGGCGACGCCCGCCAGAACGAACGTCATCAGCGGCTGAACGCCGGTGACGACTTCGCCGAAATTGGCAGTCAGCCCCTCGCCCCGCGCGAGGTTCCAAGCTGCCAGCAGGAGGTAATATCCATCCTCGCCGACCGGCTGGTCTGAAAGATAGGGAAAAAGCAACCCGGTGGTGAGCCCCGCCGGGAATCCGTCATGCGCGCCGAAGGCGAGAACGATCGTATAGACCGCCGTGATCAGCGCGGCGGCGCATTTGATGGATGTCGTGAGGTTCATTGCGGTCCGGTTTGGGGCGCGCCCGCGGCTTTGGCGCTGGTTCCGCCGTCATCCGTGCGCCGTTCTACGAGGTTGCGGAAGCCGCGCAGAAGGCGGGACGGTCGATTCACGATGGAGCCCGGCGTCGCGGGGTCCTTTCGCACGATGGCGATTTCACGCGTGTGAAAGGCTTCCAGTCCGGGCCTGTGCGCAACGTGAAGAATGGTCGCATACGGCAGTTCCTCGTCGAGAAGCTCCATCATACGCAACTGACTGGGCTCGTCGAGTGCGGAGGTCGGCTCGTCCAGGACAAGTATGTCCGGCCGGGCGAGCAGCGCGCGGCAGAAACCGATCCGCTGGGCCTCGCCGCCTGAAAGGACTGCCGTCCAGTTTTCCTCGGCGCCCAGGCGGTTCGCCAGATGCGCGAGGCCGCAGCGGCGCAGGATCGATTGCAATTGCTCATCCGACACGGAATCGTCGCCGCCGGGATACAGCAGCGCGTCGCGCAGCGTGCCGAGCGGCAAATAGGGCCGCTGCGGAATGAATCCGATTCGCGCGCCCCTGGGCAGCAGGATCGCGCCGTCGCCCCACGGCCAAAGACCGGCCACGGCGCGGATGAGGGTGCTCTTGCCGCTGCCGCTCTCGCCCTTGAACAGAACTTTCTCGCCCGGCGCGATCTGCACGCTTGCGTCCTCGATGAGCGTCGTTCCGTTGGAAAGCGAGATGCTGAGATTTTCAATCCGCAGGGATTCGTCGGGGCTTTCGCCGATCGTCACGCCGCCGGCGCGGGCGCTGATGGCGTCCAGCCGGTCAAGCAGGTTCTGCAGACCGTCGACGCGCCGCGCGGAGCCGAACCAGTCGGCCACGTTGATGGCGTTGTCCGAGAGCCATCCGAGCGCAGTCTGCACCTGGATGAACGCGCCTGCGACGAGCATCACGTCGCCGAGCGTCATGTCGCCAGCGACATACTTCGGCGCAACGAGAACGAGCGGCGCGACTGGGGCGAGCACCATGTTCGAAGCGTTGATCACGCCCACGCGTGAACGGTCGCGGATCACGCCATGCCAGCGCGCGATCAGATCTCGCAGGCTCGTGTCGAGCGCCGCGCGCTCGTCGTCCTCTCCGTTGATCAGCGCCACCTGTTCGGAGGAGTCGCGCACGCGGGTGAGTTCGTACCGGAATTCGGCTTCGCCCGCCGCCTTGTGCTCCACGCTGCGCACGAGCGGGTCCGCGGTGAGCCATGTCAGTCCCGAGAGCAGGATCGAATAAACGATGCTCGCGATCACCATGTAGCCGGGGATCTCGTAGCCCATCACGGTGATCGAACCCGCAGCCGACCAGAGGACGCCGATGAATCCGACGGCGGTGATGATCGAGATGAGCACGCCGCCGGCGAGGTCGACCAGCAGTTCGATCGCGATGCGCCCGTCTTCGGCGATCCGCGCTTCCGGCGTTTCGCCGTGATGAAGTGTCGACAGCTTGTAGAAACGCCGCTCGCCGAGCCATCGGCCGACAAGCCTGTGCGTGAGCCAGCGCCGCCAGCGCAGCTTCAGGCGCGTTTGCGCGTGGATGAGCAGCACAGCCGCGAGCGCGGCGGCGAAGACGATGCCCGCGATGAGCCAGAGCGCGCGCCAGATCTTCGCGCCGTCCATCTGTTCGAGCGCGTCGAAGAAGAACTTGTTCCAGGCGTTCGCCGCGTACTTCGTGGCGAAACTGGCGAACAGGAAGAACAGGAAGGCGCCCGTGAGGCTCCACGCAGCCCCCCAATCGCTGCTGAACCAGAAGCGCCCGGCGCGGCGGAGGAAGCGGAGTCCGCGGGCGGGTTCCGCGCGCTCTTCGCCGCCGCCTGCGCCCAGGTTGGCCTGCTCGTTCACGTCCGCCGCCTCAAGTGTGCCGGACGGAAACCGCTGGCCCGGCTCCCGGTTCCGCAGCGAGCCGGAACCGCTTGAATCGCAATGGGGCAAGATGATAAGGCTACCTTACGATATTCTTTGGGTGGCGCGGTTGGCCCGGCGGGATGGCGAAACAGGCGGTGGGGAAGTTGCGCGCGCAGCCGGCTCGCGCGCCTTGTCGCGTGTGACGGGCGTTCGCCTGCGCCGTCTACAGGCGCTGTTCGCGCGCCACTGGAGCCTGTTTTTCCGTGGGGCGGGCGTGGAGCTGTCGTCCGTCCAGGGGGGGCTCCTGCTGCTCATCGCGGACAATCCCGGCCAGCCGCAGGCGGCGTTCGCGCGGCTTCTCGATGTGGAGCCGCCGTCGCTCGCGCAGACCTTGGCGCCGCTCCTGGAAAGCGGCCTCGTCGAGCGGCGCCGGGACGCGAACGACGGGCGAGTCATGGCGCTTCATCTCACGCAGCGGGGCGAGGCGCTTTCGCGCGCGATCGAGGCCGACCAGCCGAAACACGAGGCGCGGCTGCTCGCCGCCCTCACCGCAGATGAGCGGCGCACATTGTTCGCGTTGCTCGACAAGGCGGTCGCGAGCGCGGAGCGCGCTCTCATGGACGCCCAAAATTCCAGTCAGAAGGACGTCGCGAATGACAACGCATGAAGCGCAAGTGATTATCGTCGGCGGCGGGCCGGTCGGCATGGGGCTCGCCATTGAACTCGCGCAGCGCAACGTCTCGTCCATCGTGATCGAGCGCTATCCCGAGCCGCAGCCGATCCCGAAGGGCCAGAACCTCACGCAGCGCACGATGGAGCATTTCTGGTTCTGGGGCGTCGAGGACGACGTGCGCAAGGCCTCCCCTATTCCGGTTGAATTCGGGATTGGCGGATTGACGGCCTATGGGACGCTGCTGAGCGATTATCATTACGACTGGTACCAGCGCGCCCTGGTGCGCCCGTTCTACTTCAAGGACAACGAACGCCTTCCGCAATACGACACCGAGCGCGCGCTGCGCCGCCGGGTCGCGCAACTGCCGCAGATCAAGGTGTTCTACGGATTCACGGCTGAAGACGTGCGGCAGGACGGGAGCGGCGTCACGGTCGACATCGTCGCGCGGGAAGGCGGCGTGAGACTTTCCGTGCGCGGCGCGTTCGCGGTCGGCTGCGACGGCGCGCGCTCGCTCGTGCGCGAGCAGGCCGGCATCACGCAAACGCGCGACGATCATGAAACCCTCATGGCGTTGCTCGTTTTCCGGTCCAACGACCTGAATGACCTTCTTGCGCGCTACAAGGGCCGCTCGTTCTTCAACGTTCTGAATCCCGCGCTTGAAGGCTATTGGCAATTCTTCGGCCGCGTCGACACAGGCACGAAGTGGTTCTTCCATTCGCCGGTGCCCGCGGGAACGACGCGCGACAATTTCGACTTCCACAATTATCTGGAAGGAATCATCGGGGCCCCGTTTGATTGTGCTTTCGATCACATCGGCTTCTGGGAGCTGCGAATCTCCGTCGCGGACACCTATCGCGCGGGGCGCGTGTTCATCGCCGGCGACGCCGCGCATTCGCATCCGCCCTATGGCGGCTATGGCGTCAACACGGGCTTCGAGGACGCGCGCAATCTCGGATGGAAACTCGCTGCGCATTTCGACGGCTGGGCGGGCGACAGTTTGCTCGATTCCTATTCGCTGGAGCGCCAGCCAGTCTTTGCGTCCACGGCGAAAGATTTCATCGCCAATTACATCGAAGAGGACCGGGCTTTCCTGAGCCAGTACGATCCGCGCAAGGACAAGGCGGCGTTCGAGAAGGCCTGGAGCGAGCGCAGCAAGGGCGTCGCCTCCGAGATCAGCGGCTTCGAGCCGCATTACGAAGGCTCGCCGATCGTGTTCGGCCCGCAGGGCGGCGCGACGAGCGCCGTCGGCGATCACCGCTGGGAGGCGCGCGCGGGCCATCATCTCGCGCCGCAGATGCTGGCGTGGGACACCAACGTCTTCGAGGCGCTCGGCGACGGCTTCACGCTGTTCGGTTTCGGCGTCGAGGAAGAGCTTGAAGAAAGTTTCGGCGCGGCTGCGGACGAACTCGGCATTCCGCTCAAGATCGTCGAGGACACGCGCGAAGACGGCCGCGAGAAGTACGGTCATGCGCTGGTGCTCGTGCGGCCCGACCAGTTCGTCGCCTGGGCGGGAGACAGCGCGCAGGACGCCAGGGCGATCCTTTCGCGCGCGGTTGGCCGGTAGCGCGCCGCGCCGCGCGGCGTGCTAGAGGATCGCGCATGTTTCGCGCGACCATCTTCACCCTCATGCCGGACATGTTTCCGGGCCCGCTCGGCGCCTCGCTGTCGGGCGACGCGCTCGCGCGCGGACTTTGGTCGCTCGATGTGCGCAATATCCGCGATCACGGCATTGGCCGCCACCGCGCGGTGGACGACACGCCGGCGGGGGGCGGCCCGGGCATGGTCATCCGCGCCGACGTCCTGGCGGCGAGCCTTGATGCGGGGCTCGCGCCGGGCGATCCGCGCCCGCGCCTGCTGATGTCGCCGCGCGGGCGGCCCCTGAAACAGGATCGGGTGCGCGAACTCGCCAGCGGAGAGGGCGCCGTCATCGTCTGCGGGCGGTTCGAGGGCGTCGACGAACGGGTGATCGCCGCACGTGGGCTCGAAGAGGTTTCCATCGGCGACTATGTGTTGTCGGGCGGCGAGATCGCGGCCATGGTCCTGATCGACGCCTGCGTCCGGCTCATCCCCGGCGTGATGGGCAAGACGGAATCCGGCTCCGAGGAGAGTTTCGAGCAGAACCTGCTGGAATATCCGCAGTTTACCCGGCCCCGCGAATGGGAGGGGCGCTCAATCCCCGATGTGCTCCTGTCCGGCGATCACGCAAAGATCGCCCGCTGGCGGCGCGAGGAGGCCGAGCGGCTGACGCGGGAGAGGCGGCCCGATCTGCTGCGGTGAATTCGACGCTCGTCTCGAACTCCCGGACTTCGGCCAATGCGCTCCGCAGTGTCGACAAACCGGCCCGGCGCGTGTATAGGCCCCACGCTAACTCAAAACAGCGTTCCGAAACGCTCGCCCTCAATGGGCGGAACGGAGAGTGACATGAACATCATCGAACAGCTCGACAAGGAGCAGATCGCCAAGCTGACCGACGGCAAGTCCGTCCCCGAGTTTCAGCCCGGCGACACCGTCATCGTCAATGTGAAGGTCAAGGAAGGCGACCGCACCCGCGTGCAGGCCTACGAAGGCGTCTGCATCGCTCGCATGGGCGGCGGCCTGCACCAGAGCTTCACCGTCCGCAAGATTTCCTACGGCGAAGGCGTGGAGCGCGTGTTCCCGCTGTTCTCGCCGAACATCGACTCGATCAAGGTCGTGCGCCGCGGCAAGGTGCGCCGCGCCAAGCTCTATTACCTGCGCGACCGCCGCGGCAAGTCGGCCCGTATCGCTGAAAAGGCGGAGACGGCGGCCGAGAAGACCGCGCGCGTGGAGGCCAAGGCCGCCGCAAAGGCCGCGAAGAACGCCGCCGCCAAGGCGTAAGGTTTTCGAGGTTTCAGGATTGCGAAAGGGCGGCTTCGGCCGCCCTTTTTCGTTTGCCTCACCCCAGCGGACCGTTGAGCATCCACCTGTGCCCGAAGGGATCGCGGACCACCGCGAAGCGGGTGCCCCAGAACGAGTTCATCGGCCCCATTTCCGTCGTCGCGCCCAGCTTGGCGCAGCGGGTCACGGTGTCGTCGACGTCCTTGCCGCTGGCGAATTCGAGGCTGATCGACACCGTCGCGAAATCGTTCGGCACCGGCGGGCGCGTCTTGCTCATCTCCGGGAAGGCGTCGGACAGCATGACCGAGCCGCCGTTGATCGACAGTTCGCAATGCATGATCCGCATCCCGTCCATGGAGGGCATCAGCGCCTTCTGCGTCGCGCCGAAGGCTGCGCCATAGAAGGCGATGGCGGCGGCGGCCGGGGTGACGGTGAGGTAGGGCGCCACCGGCGGACGGGGGGACTGGGACATCTGGTTCTGCCTCGGCGCACCTTGAAAACGACCTGGCGATAAGACGCCGGGAACGGCTTCCTTGCAAGAAGCGGTCCGGACGGCCAGATAAGGGCGGCCGGTCGCCCGCCTTTCCGGCCCCGGACCATGCGCGCGGGCTTTGCGCCGCCGTTGAGAACCGCTAGAAGCAGGAAAAACCGGAACAGCGACCAACCAAGAGGACGAGTGACTGCGATGGCGAAGGCACGCACGCTTTACGACAAGATCTGGGACGACCATGTCGTCGAAGTCCAGCCGGACGGCACGACGCTGCTCTACATCGACCGGCATCTCGTCCACGAAGTGACCTCGCCGCAGGCGTTCGAAGGCCTGCGCATGTCCGGCCGCAAGGTGCGCGCGCCTGAAAAGACGCTCGTCGTCGTCGACCACAACATTCCCACGACCGACCGGACGAAGCCGATCGAGGACCCCGAGAGCAAGGCGCAGATCGAACAAGTGGCGAAGAACGCCGCCGACTTCGGCCTCGAATATTACGACGGCTTCGACATCCGGCAGGGCATCGTCCACATCATCGGGCCGGAGCAGGGCTTCACGCTGCCCGGCGCGACCATCGTCTGCGGCGACAGCCATACGGCGACGCACGGCGCCTTCGGCGCGCTGGCGCACGGCATCGGCACGTCGGAGGTCGAGCACGTGCTCGCCACGCAGACGCTGATCCAGAAGAAGTCGAAGAACATGCGCGTCACGGTCGACGGCAAGCTCGGCGACGGCGTCACCGCGAAGGACATCATCCTTGCGATCATCGGCGAGATCGGCACCGCCGGCGGCACGGGCAGCGTCATCGAGTTCGATGGCGAGGCGATCCGCGCGCTGTCGATGGAAGGCCGCATGACGGTCTGCAACATGGCGATCGAAGGCGGCGCGCGCGCCGGCCTCATCGCGCCCGACGAAAAGACGTTCGAATATCTGAAGGGCCGTCCCAAGGCGCCGAAGGGCGAGCACTGGGATCAGGCGGTCGCCTACTGGCGCACGCTGAAGAGCGACGAGGGCGCGCATTTCGACAAGGAAGTGCGCCTCGACGCAGCGAAGCTTCCGCCCATCGTCACCTGGGGCACGTCGCCCGAGGACGTCATCACGATCAACGGCGCGGTGCCGAAGGTCGAGGACGCGAAGAGCGAGAACATGCGCAACAAGATCCAGCGCGCGCTGGATTACATGGGCCTGAAGGGCGGCGAAAAGATCACGGACCTCGAGATCGATCGCGCCTTCATCGGGTCTTGCACCAACGGGCGCATCGAGGACCTGCGCGCCGCCGCGGAAATCGCAAAGATCGCGCTGTCGCGCGGCCAGAAGGTAAGCCCGCGCGTCAACGCGATGGTCGTGCCGGGATCGGGTCTCGTGAAGCAGCAGGCGGAAGCCGAGGGCCTCGACAAGATTTTCCTCGAAGCAGGATTCGAATGGCGCGAGCCGGGTTGCTCGATGTGCCTGGCGATGAACCCGGACAAGCTGGCGCCGGGCGAGCGTTGCGCGTCCACGTCGAACCGCAATTTCGAAGGCCGCCAGGGTTTCCGCGGCCGCACGCACCTCGTCTCGCCCGCAATGGCGGCGGCTGCCGCGATCGCGGGGAAGTTCGTCGACGTCCGCGAATGGCGCCGCTGATCGAATCTGCATGCTGATACAGGAAGGCCCGGCTTGCGCCGGGCCTTTTTGTTGTGAGGCTGTGCGTCTCAGCAGTACGGGCGCCAGCGCCAGCCGTATTCGGTGGGAACGCGGACCCAGTCGCAGCCGTAATAGGCCGACGTGTAGACGGGGCTTGCGAAGTACGCGACGGTGGCGGCTCCCGCGAAGCCGGCGGCGGCGTATCCCCACCTGTTCCCCTTCCAGTGGCCGTATCCGTGACCGTGGCCCTTGTGCGGGGGCTTCCAGGCTCCGCCGCCCTTGCCGGGCTTGCCGGGGCCAACAGCCAGTCCGCCAGGACCCGGCTTGAAACCGCCGCCGGGCTTCATGGCGCCGGGCTTTATCGCGCCGGGCCCCGGCTTGAAGCCGCCGCCGGGCTTCATCGGTCCGGGCTTGAAACCGCCGGGTCCGCCGTAGGGCGCGGCCGAGGCTTCGGCGCTGATCAGCGTAGCGCCAGCGAGAGAGGCCGCTGCGGCCATTGCAATCAGATAGGTCTTCATGGTTCTGCTCCGATTCCACTTTGTTGGACCGGCCCCTCTGGTCCGCGGCGCGTTCAAGCGACCGTGAGAACAACATGCTTCATGCGCGTTCACGCAGCAGTGCGTTTGCGCACGGGACGACGTAGGATGCAGCGATGAGTGAAGACGACGGCGCCGCACGCGCGAAAGAGATATTGAAGCGGATCGACGACGATCAACGCAGCAGCATGATCGGGCAGGATTCAGTGCGCGGCGCCGACATCAATGAATACGATCCCGTCGAAGTGTGGGCCAAGCGCATCGGACGCATTGCCGGTTACGCGTTGCTTGTCTTGCTTGTCGTGAATCTTTTCACGGGATGGTTTTTCTGAACGGAAGGGAGCGAATGTTGGACTGGTCGAAACAGCACGCGCCGTCGCTCGCCGAATTCGAAGCGCTCGCGGATGCGGCGTTCGCCGCTCTGCCGGAGGAGTTTCGCAAACTGTGCGATGGTCTCGTCATTCGCGTCGAAGACTTCCCGACCGATGAAATTCTCGACGCGATGAAATGCGAGACGGAGTTCGATCTGCTCGGATTATTCCAAGGCCGCGGACTCGCGCAGGGCGAGACGCAATCCTACACGGGCGCGATGCCGAACATGATCTGGCTCTATCGCCGGCCCATTCTCGACTACTGGTCCGAGCACGAAGACACTCTTGGCGCCATCGTCACGCATGTTCTCGTGCATGAGATAGGCCATCACTTCGGCTTCTCCGACGAGGACATGGAAGATATCGAGCGCCGCGCGGGCTAGCGGCGCGACGCCGCCGGAAGAAACCGGCGGCGCCTCATATCTCAGGCGGCCGTCTTACCTGCAACGATAGAGGCCGTGATGCGTGCCGTAGTGCCAGCCGATCCTCGGCGCCCAGTGGTAGCCGCGATGCAGGCCGCGGCACCAGCCCGGACCATATTCGCGTACGATCACGCGCGGGCCGCCGAGGTACACGAACGGATACCGGGTGCGATATTCCGGCCGATGACGATGGAACCGCTGGTAGGTTTCGCGCCTGTCGCGGCGGTCGTAGCGCCGGTCATCGCGGCGGTCGTCCCGCCGGACGTCGCGGCGGGTTTCCGTGCGCTGGCGATCGGGGCGCTGTACGTTGCTGCGCGGAGCGCGATCCATCCGCATCTCGCCGCCGCGCTGACCGCGCATTTCCGCGCCGCCTCGCATTTGCGGGGAGCGCATCTCGCCGCCACGCCCGCCGCGATCGCCGCGCATCTCGCCGCCGCCGCGTCCGCCGCGATCTCCACCCCGGTCGCCACGGTCATTTCTCTCCGCCTGCGCAACCTTGAACGGTTCGGTTGCGGCAAGCGCGGGCGCCGAAACCACCGCAGCGCCGCCGATGAGCGCCGCAGCAAGGGTCATCGTGCCGGATCGAAACAGTTCACGCATGTACGAACCTCCTGATTTAATCAGGCGTTCAACGTCTTGCGTCCTTTTCCCGTTCCGGCGTGAGCGTCGCCGGACCGGCGCCGCGCGCCCTGCGCTCCCCGATTTTGCTGACAAGCCGCGGGGCCTTCGTGTAGAAGGCGGCCAGCACCGCTTCAGAATACAGGACAGGGGCCGTTCATGGACAAGTTCACGACACTCACGGGCGTCGCAGCGCCGCTCAACATCATGAACATCGACACGGACATGATCATCCCCAAGCAGTACCTGAAGACGATCGCCCGCACGGGCCTCGGCAAGGGCCTGTTCTCGGAAATGCGCTACAGGGACGACGGCTCGGAGAACCCCGACTTCGTGCTTAACAAGCCGGCGTACCGCAACGCGAAGATCATCGTCGCCGGCGACAATTTCGGCTGCGGGTCGTCGCGCGAACATGCGCCTTGGGCGCTGCTCGACTACGGCATCCGTTGCGTCATCTCGACGAGCTTTGCCGACATTTTCTACAACAACTGCTTCCAGAACGGCATTCTCCCGGCGAAGGTGTCGGCCGAAGACCTCGCCAAGCTGATGGATGACGCCGCGCGCGGGGCGAACGCGACGCTGACCGTAGACCTCGAAAGCCAGGAAATCCGCGGGCCTGACGGCGGCGTCGTGAAGTTCGAGATCGACGGCTTCCGCAAGCATTGCCTGCTGAACGGCCTCGACGACATCGGCCTGACCATGCAGAAGGGCGACAAGATCTCGGCCTTCGAGAAGCAGACGGGCAGCGAACGCCCCTGGATGTGACGGACAAGGCGGCGCGGTCATTCGCCGCCGCCTTTTCGCCGCCTGCGGCCCCTATATATTTTTTATGAGCGCCGCATTGACCGACAGCGGGGACGCCGTTCCCCGCGCCGCCAGACCAGTCCCCTTCACGCCCTGGGCGCCGCCGCCGCGCCGTCAGCCTGCGGGGTCGCTGATGCAATTGTGGCATCTGGCGCGCAACCCGATCGAGAGCTGGGCGCAGGTTCATTACGAAGAACCGATTCTCGCCGGACCGTCGATGCTTGGCCATCTGGTGGTCGTGAGCGATCCAGCCGCGATCCGCCGCGTCTTCATCGACAACGTCGCCAACTATGAGAAAGACCCGCTGCAATTGCGGGTTCTGCGCTCCGGCGCCCCGGAAGGGTCGGGCGAAGGCCTCCTGTCTGCGAGCGGGGAGGCGTGGAAGCGCGCCCGGCGCACGTTGAGCCCGCTGTTCACGCCGCGCCGGGTGGGCGCCTTCGCGCAGATCATGAAGCTGAAGTCCGATGCGCGCGTCGAAGCCTGGATGAAGCGCCGCCCCGGCGCGATCGTCGAGATCGACCGCGAGATGGTGCGGCTCACACTCGACATCCTGTCGTCCACGCTGTTCTCCGACGCGCTGGACGAGGATCGCCCGGGCTTCGAACGCGAGATGATGAAGCTGCTCGACGCCATCGGCCGCATCGACCCGCTCGACGTCCTGAACGCGCCGGCGTGGATGCCGCGTCTCAACCGCCGCGGCGCGCTGGCTTCGCGCGAATGGTTTGCGCGCGCCAGCGAGCGTCTCATCGCGCGGCGCGCGGAGGAAATGGGGCGGGCGCCCGAGCGCACGCCCGACGACCTGCTCACCGCCCTTCTGCGCGCCAGCGATCCGGAGACCGGCGTGGGCTTCACGCACGAGGAGGTCGCTGCGAACCTGTTCACGTTCATCGCGGCGGGACATGAAACCACGGCGCGCGCTCTCGCGTGGACGCTGCATCTTCTCTCACATGCGCCAGAATGGCAGGCGCGCGTGCGGGAGGAGGCGCGGAACGCGCCGGACGATCCGGCGGAATGGATCGACGCGATGCCGGCCACGCGCGCCGTGTTCGAGGAGGCGATGCGTCTCTTCCCGCCTGTGCCGCACATGAGCCGCATGGCGCTGGAGGACGACATGCTCGGCGGCGTTCGCGTGCCCGCAAAGTCCGTCATCATCGTCGCGCCGTGGCTTCTTCACCGGCACAGGCGGCTGTGGAAGCAGCCGGGCGCCTTCCTGCCGGAGCGGTTCATGCCGGGCGAACGCGAGAAGATCGACCGCTTCGCCTATCTGCCGTTCGGCGCGGGGCCGCGCGTGTGCATCGGGGCTACCTTCGCCATGCAGGAAGCCGTCGTCGCGCTGGGAAGCATCCTGCGTCGCGTCCGGCTCACGCCCGTGCGCGGGGTCGAGCCGCGTCCGGTCCTGCGCATCACGCTGCGGCCCGACGACCGGATACCAGTTCACATCCATCCCGCGTGAGACGTACGGGCGATTGCGTGGGGTCGCGCGATTTCATCTTTGGTTAACCATTCTTTGTCGCTGTGGGCGTCTGACGAACGCAGGAGAACGAATGTCCTTTCGCCTGACGCCTTCCGCCGCCGCCGCCGCATTCCTTGCGGCGATCGTTCCAGCCGGCGCGCAGGATTTCCAGTCCTGCCTTGCCGGCGTTCGCGCGGAGGCGGCGAAGAGAGGCGTGTCGGGCGCGACGTTCGACCGCGTGATGGCCGGCGTCACGCCGGATCCAAAGGTCATCGAATCGCTGCAGTTCCAGCCCGAGTTCCGCACGCCGATCTGGGATTATCTCGCCGCGCTCGTCGATGATCAGAAAGTCGCCGAGGGCCGCGCGATGATGTCGCGTTACGCGCAGGCGCTCGCATCGGCCGAACAGCGATATGGAGTCGATCGCTTCACCATCGCGGCCGTGTGGGGGGTCGAAAGCGACTACGGCAAGGTGACGGGGCGCTGGGGCCTGCCGCAGGCGCTCTCGACGCTCGCATGCACCGCGCCGCGGCGGCGCGACTACTTCCGCGGCGAGTTGCTGGCGACCCTCCAGATCGTGCAACGCGGCGATCTCGCGCCGGAGAAGCTGCGCGGTTCGTGGGCGGGCGCGTTCGGGCAAACGCAGTTCATGCCGTCCACCTATCTGCGCCTCGCGGTCGACGGCGACGGCGACGGCCGTCGCGACCTTGTCGATTCAGTGCCTGACGCGCTGCACTCGACGGCGAATTTCCTGGCGAAGGCGGGATGGCGCACCGGCGAGTCGTGGGGCTACGAAGTGCGCTTGCCCGCTGGCTATTCGGGACCTTCGGGACGGCGCGACAAGCAACCGGTGTCGTCATGGTCGGCGCGCGGCGTGCGCACGTTCGACGGCGGCGCCCTGACAGGCGGCGGGTCCGCGGGCCTGCTCCTGCCCGCCGGCGCGAACGGTCCGGCCTTTCTCGTGTTCCGCAACTATGACGCCGCGTTCTCCTACAATGGCGCGGATTCCTACGCGCTTGCGATTTCGCTTCTCTCCGACAGGCTGCGCGGCCGGCCGGGCGTGCGCGGCGCGTGGCCCACCGACGATCGCGGCATCTCCCGCGCGGAGCGCAAGGAATTGCAGGAACGCCTGCTGCGCCGAGGCTATCAGATCGGCGAAGCTGACGGGGCGATTGGAGCCGTCACGCGCAAGGCGATCGCCGATTATCAGGGCCGCATCGGGCTGCCTCAGGACGGACGGGCCGGGGGCAAGGTGCTTGACGCGCTGCGCAGCGGCCGCTGAACATTGCGCTTCACGGCTTCGTGCATCACTGCGAATTGACTCGCGCGGTTCAAGCCGGTCGCTATGGTGCTGTCATGACCTCCAGGGAGCCATTGTCGAGACGGCGCGCCGGAGCAGGCGTCATGGCCCTGCTCGCGGTCTTTTCCCTTTCCTCTGCGGCGCCTGCTCACGCGGAAGAGGCCGACGCCATCGTGCGCCCGGTGGTGATTGAACTGTTCACCAGCCAAGGCTGCTCATCGTGCCCTCCGGCGGACCGGCTCATCGCGAAACTGGCGCACCGGCCCGACGTGATCGCGCTCTCGCTTCCGGTCGACCTGTGGGATTACGTCGGCTGGAAGGACACGCTCGCGCTGCCCTATCATTCGCAGCGCCAGAAACATTACGCAAAAGTTCGGGGCGACAACCGGGTCTACACACCGCAGGCCGTTATCAACGGCGTCGCGCATGTGGTGGGCAGCGATCCGGCCGCCATCAAGAAGCAGGCGGACGAATGTTATGGGCGCGATGGCGCGCTCAGCGTGACCATGAAGACGCAGGAAACGCCTGCGGGTCTCAGGGTTGACCTTGGAGCAGGCTCCGCCAGCGCTCCGAAAGCCGCGACTCTCTGGCTTGTGCGCGTCGCCTCGAGCCGCGACGTACAGATCAAGCGCGGCGAAAACGCGGGCCATACGTTCACATACTCGAACGTCGCGCGCGGCTTCCAGCGCATCGGCGAATGGTCGGGAGAAGCTGCGTCATTCACCGTGCCGAAGGAGCAGGTGCAGTCCGCGGACTCAGATGGTTGGGTGCTGCTTCTGCAGGCGGGATCGAACTATCGTCCCGGCGCCATCCTCGCAGCCGCGAAATCGCCCGGGCTGTGAGGCCCGGGCTTTTCTTACGCAATCATCAGCTCATGGTTTCCCTGACGCGCTCCGGCGTGAAGGGCGCATGGCGCAACTGGCGGCCCGTGAGCGCGTGGACGGCGTTGGCGATCGCGGGCGCCGTCGCGCCCATGGAGAGTTCGCCCACTGGCAGGGGGGTCTCGCCGCTTGGGATCAGTTCGACCTGCATCTGCGGGATCTCCGACAGACGCATGATCTCGTAGTCGTTGAAGTTCGTCTGCTCGACGACGCCGTTCCTGATCGTCACCTTCTCCTTCAGCGCCGCGCCAAGGCTGTAGATCGCGGCGCCTTCGATCTGCGCGACGATATTGGAGGGTTGCAGCGGCAGGCCGACATCCGCCGCCATCCAGAGATTGTGAACGCTGATCCTGCCCGTGGCGCGATCGACGGACACTTCCGCGACGGTGGCGATCATCGAAAAGCCGATCGGCGGCGCCCCGAGCTTGGAGAACGCTATTCCGAGCCCACGCCCTTCGCGCGCCCGCGTGAAGTCCGCCATCTGCGCGGCCTTCTGCACAACCGCCCGTGCGCGAGGGTCCTTGAGAAACGCGAGGCGATAGGCGACTGGGTCCTGCTTCGCCATCCGCGCGAGTTCGTCGACGACAACCTCGATGGCGAAATTGTTGTGTCCGGCGCCGATGCCGCGCCAGGCGGCGGTGCGCACGCCGCGCTCTTCGTAGAGATGTTCGGCGACGTGGTTTGGCACGTCGTACTGCGGCATGTCGGCGCCATAGACGACGATGTGATCGACGCCCTTCTGCGCGTCCATGCGCGCTTGCCCGTAGAGATAGGGGACGATGGTGTCGGCGGCGATTCGATGGCGCCATCCCGTCACGCGGCCGGCCGAGTCGAGCGCGACGACGATCCGTTGCGCCGTCATTGGCCGGAACCGACCGTTCGCGAGATCGTCCTCGCGAGTCTGGATCATCTTCACAGGCCTGCCGACCGCCCGGGACAATTGCGTGGCGTCGACCGCGTATTCGACGAATGCGTTGCGGCCATAGCCGCCGCCCATCGTGAGATGATGAAACTTCACCTTGTCGGGCTTGACGCCTGCCGCCGCCGCCGCGTCCGCGACCGCGCGGGAAGGCCATTGCGTGCCCGCCCACAGCTCCAGCCCGTCAGGCGTCACGGAGGCGACGCAGGCGTGCGGCTCCATTTGCGCGTGGTAGACGTAGTCTGTGGTGAAGTCGCTGGTGTGGACCCGGGCTGCGCTCGCTATGGCGTCCATCGCATTGCCGGTCGAACGGCCGACGACGCCCTTTTCCTGCGGGTTGCGCACCCGGGCGAGATATTCGGCGCGCGCCGCTTCCGAGTTCATCCTGAAGCCGGGGGCGTCCTTCCATTGGACCTTCAGCTTCGCGCGCGCGGCGAACACCGCTTCGGCGCTCTCGCCGATGACGCCGACGCCCTGTTCGAGCGCAACGACCTCGACGATGCCCGGCATCGCCTTCACTTCGTCGCCGTTGAACGAAACGGGCCCCGAATCACGCACGGGCCTGCGCGCGATCGTGCCGTAGAGCATGCCCGGCACGCGCACGTCGATCGCGTAGATCTCCCCGCCCGTCGATTTCGCCGCCACGTCGACGCGCGTGACGTCCTTGCCGAGAAGGCGGAACTGCGAGACGGGCTTCAGTTGTTCCGGCTTGATCTCCGGCGGTTTGCCCGGCGCCGTCGCGAACGCCGCGATCTCGCCATAGGAGAGCCGCCGGTTCGAGGCCTTGTGAACGACCGCGCTAGGCTCCGTGGAGAGCTGGTCGACCGGCACGCCCCAGCGCCCGGCAGCCGCTTCCATCAGCACGCGGCGCGCCTGCGCGCCCGCCATGCGGCAGGGCATCCAGAAGCCACGGACGCTGATGCTGGCGACCACCATCTGCGTGCGCAGGATCGGATGGTTGTAGACCTCGTCGATCGGCGCCGGCTCCACCTTCACCTTCGACCAGTCGGCGTCGAGTTCTTCGGCGATGATGAGCGGCAGGGCGGTGTTGACGCCTTGTCCCATTTCCGCGGCGGGATTGATGATGGTGATCGTTCCGTCCACAGCGATGCGCACGTAAGCATTCATGCGTCCGCCAGCCGGCTGCGCCCCGGCGTCCGTCTTCAGTCCGAACGCGAAGACGAACGAAAGGCCGGCCGAGCCAGCCAGAATCGCGCGCCGCGAGATGTTGATGTCCTGAGCGGCCATGGTCAGCCCTCCCGCGATGCGCGTTCAATGGCGCGCACGATGCGCGGATAGGCGCCGCAGCGGCAAAGATTGCCGTCCATATGGCGCACGATGTCGTCGCGCGAAGGCTTCGGCGTCCTGGCCAGCAGTTCGGCGGCCTTCATGATCTGTCCGGACTGGCAATAGCCGCATTGCGGCGTCTGCTCGGCGATCCAGGCCTTCTGCAGCGGATGTTCGCCGTTGGCCGAAAGTCCCTCGATGGTGGTGACGGATTTTCCCTCGACGCTCTGCACCGGCGTCTGGCAGGCGCGCACCGCTTCGCCGTTCACATGCACCGTGCAAGCGCCGCACAGACCGGCGCCGCAGCCGAATTTCGTGCCGGTCAGTCCGATTTGTTCCCTCACGACCCAGAGCAGCGAGGAATCGGCCTCCGCCGACGCCGTCACAGCCCGGCCGTTGATCGTGAATGCGATCGACGCCATGCTCCCCCCTCACGCCGCCGCGTTCCCTCCTGCGGCGACGGGGTGATTATGGACCATTAAACGGCGTCTTCCACCCCCGCGCTCTCGAGAGTCCTGCGAAGACGGCCGAAGGCGAGCCTGATGCGGGACTTCACCGTGCCGAGCGGCAGGCCGGTCCGCTCCGCGATCTCCGAATGGGACAGACTTTCGAAGAAGGCCAGACGCACCAGTTCGAGCTGTTCGGGCGGCAGTTGCGCCAGCGCGGTTCGCAGCGCGTCCTCGCGGTCGCGCGCGTCGACCGCCCGGTCGGCGCCGACGGCGTTCTCGTCCACCACATCGAAGGCTGCGTCGCCGGGCTCGATCAGGGCGACCCGGTCGCGGCGGGCAACGTCGATGCGGCGGTTTCGCGCCACGCGGTAGAGCCAGGTGGCGGGCGTGGCCTTCGCCGGGTCGTAGAGACCCGCCTTTCGCCAGAGCGTCGTCATCGCGTCCTGGCAGATCTCCTCGGCCGTCGTCCGATCGACCCCCGACCGGATCAACCACGCCTCGATGCGGGGCGCGTAGAAATCGAACAATTCGGCAAACGCCTTCCTGTCGCGGTCGCGGGCGACGGCGAGGATCAGTTCAGCATGGAGCGACGCGAGGGAGGAGGACACGCAACTGGCCGTGGCCGATCACCGGGCGGGCCGGAGGCCTGCGGCGGCCATGCAGACCGGGCGCGCGCACATGACCGCGCCGGGGACTCTTCGCATTACAAACCTTCCTTCCAGCCTCCGGCCGAGTTCGGCGGCGGAGCGAGGTCATTTTGACACGTTGCGGGTCATTCGCGAAGAGCCAAGCGGCGCCTGCGTCACGCGGTCCCGGTTTGACGAAGCAACCGGACCGGGTAAGTGTCGGGCGCGTCCCGCCCCGGGGGGAGCGGGGCGCGAAAACAAGAACGGAAGGGAGTATGCTCTCGCCATGATTCGCGAGTTCGTTTCGATCAGCCGCCCCGCCATCCGTCTTTGCGGCGCGGCCGCTCTCCTGGTCGCCGTATCAGGCGCGGCCTTCGCCCAGCAGAAGCCGAAGCCGGGCGCCGAAGCCAAACCCGACCCGGCCAAGCCCGCGCTTATGGGACAATTCGGCGACTGGGGGGCGTTCGCCACGCCGCCCTCGAAGGCGCGCACCTGTTACGCGCTCTCGCAGCCCAAGACGCGCGCCCCGTCCAATCTGAACCGGGATCCGGCCTATATTTTCGTCAGCTACCGGCCTGCGGAAAAGGTGCGCAACGAAGTCGCCATCATCGTCGGCTTCGACGTGAAGCCCGACAGCAAACCGCTGGCGGAGATCGGCGACAGCGATTTCGAACTCGTCGCCAAGGGCTCCCACCTGTGGCTGCGCAATGCCGCCGAGGAAGGCAAGTTCATCGCCGCCATGCGCAAGGGCGCGCGCCTGACGGTGAAGGCCCATTCGGTGCGCAACAACCTCACCACGGACACCTATTCGCTGAGCGGGGTCAGTCAGGCGCTCGATCGCGCGGCCAAAGAGTGTCCTTAAGTCTTACGCATTTGGTCCGAACGCGTGCGAATTCGGACCTTTTCGCTCGCAAAACACCTTCCCTGCCGACCAAAGTGTGACGGCGCCTCGCTTGTGAGCGAGGGGGCGCCTAAGCATAATGCGCCGCACTCGGGGGGAGCGGTCGCGTATCCTCCCGTCATGGTTTCCAGCGCGGGAGGAGCGCATGTCCGACAAGGTTTATTCCGTCAGCCCCGAGTGGGCGAAGCGCGCTTACGTCGACGAGGCGAAGTACAAGGAAATGTATGCGCGTTCCGTGCAGGACCCTGACGGGTTCTGGGGCGAACACGGCAAGCGTCTCGACTGGATCAGGCCGTACACGAAGGTCAAGAACACCACCTACGGACCGCCGGACGTTTCGATCAAGTGGTTCGAGGACGGCACGCTCAACGTTTCGGCGAACTGCATCGACCGGCATCTCGCAAAGCGCGGCGATCAGGTCGCCATCATCTGGGAAGGCGACGATCCGTCCGAGTCCAGGCACATCACCTATCGCCAGCTGCATGACGAGGTTTGCAAGTTCGCCAACGTGCTGCGCAACCGCGAGGTCAAGAAGGGCGACACGGTCACCATCTATTTGCCGATGATTCCCGAAGCCGCCTACGCGATGCTGGCCTGCGCGCGCATCGGCGCGGTGCACTCCATCGTGTTCGGCGGGTTCTCTCCCGACTCGCTCGCCGGCCGCATCAAGGACGCCAGGTCGAAGGTGGTCATCACGGCCGACGAAGGCCTGCGCGGCGGCCGCAAGGTGCCTCTGAAGGCCAACGTCGACGAAGCGGTCGAGAAGGCAGGCGGCGCCGATCACGTCATCGTCGTCAAGCGCACGGGCGGCGCCGTCAACATGAAGGCGGGCCGCGACGTGTGGTATCACGAAGCCGCCGACATGGTGACCACCGAATGCCCCGTCACCGAGATGCACGCGGAAGATCCGCTGTTCATTCTCTATACGTCGGGCTCGACAGGCACGCCCAAGGGCGTCCTGCACACGACGGGCGGCTACCTCGTCTATGCGTCCATGACGCATCAGTACGTCTTCGACTATCACGAAGGCGACATCTACTGGTGCACGGCGGACGTGGGCTGGGTCACGGGCCACAGTTACATCGTCTACGGTCCGCTTGCGAACGGCGCGACGACGCTGATGTTCGAGGGCGTGCCGAACTATCCGTCGATCTCCCGCTTCTGGGAGGTGATCGACAAGCACAAGGTCAACATCTTCTACACCGCGCCCACCGCCATCCGCTCGCTGATGGGGGCCGGCGAGGAGCCCGTGAAGAAGACTTCGCGGGCCTCGCTGCGGCTTCTCGGCTCCGTGGGCGAGCCGATCAACCCGGAAGCCTGGGAATGGTATCACCGGGTCGTCGGCGACGGCCGCTGCCCGATCGTCGACACCTGGTGGCAGACGGAAACCGGCGGCATCCTCATCACGCCCCTGCCCGGCGCGATCGCCCAGAAGCCTGGCTCCGCGACGCTGCCCTTCTTCGGCGTGAAACCGCAGATCGTGGACGCGGACGGCAAGGTCCTCGAAGGCGCCACCGAAGGCAATCTGTGCATCACGGATTCGTGGCCGGGCCAGATGCGCACGGTGTTCGGCGACCATGAACGCTTCGTCCAGACCTACTTCTCGACCTATCCCGGCAAGTATTTCACGGGCGACGGCTGCCGCCGCGATGCTGACGGCTATTACTGGATCACGGGCCGCGTCGACGACGTGATCAACGTTTCCGGCCATCGCATGGGCACGGCGGAAGTCGAGAGCGCGCTGGTCGCGCACGCCAAGGTGTCCGAAGCGGCTGTGGTCGGATACCCGCACGACATCAAGGGGCAGGGCATCTACGCCTACGTGACGCTGATGAGCGGCGAGGAGCCGAGCGAGGCGCTGCGCAAGGAGCTGGTCGCCTGGGTGCGAAAGGAGATCGGACCGATCGCTTCCCCGGACGTCATCCAGTTCGCGCCGGGCCTGCCGAAGACGCGTTCGGGCAAGATCATGCGCCGCATCCTGCGCAAGATCGCGGAGAACGATTTCGGCTCGCTGGGCGATACGTCGACCCTCGCCGATCCGACCGTGGTCGACGATCTCATCGAGCACCGCGCCAACAAATAAGCGCCTCTGAGGCGGCGCGAATTTGCAACGGGAGGGCCGCGCGAGCGGCCCTCTTTCATTTCACGCGGGTCTTATGGCGGAATACGAATCTTTCATCTTTTTAGCCGATGTTGCGGACTTGCATCATAGGGTCTTGCTATAGGCTCGCGGTGCGGGGAACCGGGGCTTCCCTTCTTAGTTGAATTGCGGAATCGGGGACGGAGTCGTCACATGTCGCTTGCGGCAGGCTTCGCCCGCTCGGCGTTGTTATCGGCGGGCGTGGCGTTCGTTTCACTCTTTGGGGGCGTTGAGAGCGCGTCGGCGCGCCAGGTTGTTTCGTTCAATGCGGATTATCCGCCGGGAACGATCGTGATCTCGCAGCGCGAGCGCCGTTTGTATCTGACCCTGGGCGAGGGCCGGGCGATCCGCTACCCGGTGGCCGTCGGCAAGAGCGGCAAGGCCTGGAGCGGTTGGGCGCGCGTCGACGGCAAGCACGTGAATCCGGCATGGGCTCCGCCCTCCGTGGTGAAGCGCGACAACCCGCAACTGCCCGACCTCATTCCCGGCGGCTCGCCGTCCAATCCGATGGGGCCCCGCGCCCTCACGCTCGACCGTTCGGAAATCGCCATTCACGGCACTACCGAAGCGATGCGCCGGTCTATCGGCACAGCCGCCTCGTATGGCTGCATTCGCATGTACAATGAGGACATCGTCGATCTCTTCGACCGCGTTCAGGTCGGCGCCGCCGTCGTCGCGGTCCCCTGATCCAGCCGTCCTTGCGCTCAAAGGTCCTGCGGCGCTTCTTTCCCGAGGAGCGCCGCAATCTTGCGCGCTGCGGCCAAAGCGGCTAGCACGACGCAAGCGCAGCACCGCCAAAGAGACCTTACATGACCTACGTCGTCGTCGAGAACTGCATCAAGTGCAAGTACATGGACTGCGTGGAGGTTTGCCCCGTGGATTGTTTCTACGAGGGCGAGAACATGCTGGTGATCCATCCCGACGAGTGCATCGACTGCGGCGTGTGTGAGCCGGAATGCCCGGCGGAGGCGATCAAGCCCGACACGGAACCGGGGCTCGAGAAGTGGTTGTCCCTGAACGCCGAGATGTCGAAGTCCTGGCCCAACATCACCGTGAAGCGCGAGCCCCCCGAGGACGCCAAGGAGTTCGACGGCAAGCCGGGCAAGTTTGACGCCTATTTCTCCTCGAATCCCGGCGAAGGCGACTGAGGAAATTTAACTCAGACGCGAAATTCGCGTTGCCCGCCGCAGCGGCTTAAGTCGAGCGGTAAGGCGGCTCCCGGCATCCTCGCGCTCATTCGCGAGGAGACAGCCGAATTGGAGACGCACCGCATTTGGGGAGTCCGGGCAGGCAACGCCGGCCAGGCCGACCACATTTTCATCGAGCATGACCAGATTGCATTGAGCTTCATCGAGGCCGGCGGCGACGCCAGCCTGCTGCCGCCCTCGCGTGGCGCGTTCAAGGAAGCCTTCAGCCGAAACGGCGCCGCGAAGGCCTGCTCGGTTCCCATTCAGGCCGGGCAGCTTTACCGGTTCGTCCACGAGATGCGCATCGGCGACCGGGTCATCTATCCACGCAAGTGCGACCGCACCTTGCGCTGGGGGGAGGTTGTCGGCCCCTACGTCTATGATGTCCAAGGCGCCAGCGAATTCGCGCACCGGCGTTCCGTGCGGTGGGCTGCGCGCCTCAGCCGGGACGAGTTCACGCAGGGCGCCCTTTACGAACTGGGCTCCACGCTCGCCCTCTTCGAGGTCAAATCCTACTCGGAGGAGTTTCTGCGGCGCTTCGAGAGCGGCGCCGGCCCTGCGGAGGAGGATGTCGAGGAAAACGTGGTGCGCGACATTGCGGAAACGACCCGCGACTACATCGCGCGAAAGCTGCGCCTGCACTTCAAGGGCTTTGCGGCGGAGGCGTTGATCGCCGATCTGTTCTGCGCGATGGGCTACAAGGCGCATGTGACGCGCCGCTATCGCGACGATGGCGTAGATGTGATCGCGCACCGGGACGAACTGGGCATCGAACCGCCCATCCTGAAGATTCAGGTCAAGACGAACGAAGCCAACATCGGCGCGGACGCCGTAAAGGCGTTCTATGCGATGGTCGAGGACCGGGACGTCGGCGTCTTCGTCACCACCGGCGGCTTTTCATCGAGCGCGCTGGATTTCGCGCGCAACCGCGGCAACCTCAAGCTGGTCGCGGGAGTCGAACTGATCGGACTGATCCAGAAGCACTACGATCGCCTGTCGGCGCATAACCGGCAGCAGATTCCCCTGCGGCGAGTCCTGGCTCCTGACCTGCCCGAGCCGGAGGCCGCGTGACCGGGAAACACAAAAAGGCCGGCGCGCGGCCGGCCCTGAATTTTTCCGCTGCCGTTGCGCGTCAGGCTTCCTGGGACTTGACCTTGAGAACCTGACGGCCGCGATACATGCCGGTTTTCAGGTCGATGTGGTGCGGGCGGCGCAGTTCGCCCGAGTCCTTGTCCTCGACATAGGCCGGGGCGGCGAGGGCGTCGGCGGAGCGGCGCATGCCGCGGCGGGAAGGGGAGGTCTTCTTCTTAGGTACTGCCATTTTGCTCTCCGTGCGGCGAGGCGGGCGCGAACGCGACCCCCGGGCTGATCCCGATCCTGCCGTCGATCTCAAGGAAATCTGGCGCGGCTCATACACCGAAACGGCGGCCCTGGCTAGACGCCGGAGCGCCCGGAACGATTCATTTCAGGCAGCCGGTCCACGGTCCGGCCGCGCCCGCCCGCCGCTCGACGATGTTCGCGAGCCGTGCGTACCGGCCCCCTGGCTTGCGCGGATCGCGCAGGCGCGGGTTAGGCAGGGCCGCCACGAGCAGCGCGGCCTGCCGCGGGGTCAGCTCGCTTGCTGAGCGTCCAAAGTAGCGCCGCGCCGCCGCTTCAGCTCCGAACAGGCCGTCGCCCCACTCGGCGATGTTCAGATAGACCTCGAGCACCCGGCGCTTGGGCCAGGCGAAGTCGAGGACGGCCGCGAGCGGGATTTCGAAACCCTTTCGGACGTAGGACCGCGTATTCCACAGGAAGAGGTTCTTCGCGGTCTGCATGGTGATGGTCGAGGCGCCGCGCGAGGGGCCGTCCGGATCGTTCATCACCTCGCGCAGGGCGCCCCAGTCAACGCCGCGGTGCCGGCAGAACCTGGCGTCCTCGCCCATGACCGCGGCGGCTTGCAGATGCGGCGAGATGCGCGACAGCGGAACCCATTGCCGGTCGACCGGCTTCAGCAGCGCCCAGCGCGCCAGCATCGGGGTCGACACCGGCGGCGCAAAGCGCCAGAGCGCGATAAGCCCGGCCAGAATGAACAGAAGGGCGAGCACGACCTTCAACGCGATGCGGAAGAAGCGCCGCACGAATCCATCCTTCCGTATGCCGATGCCGCGCCATCGTCGGGGCAGAGGCGCGCGGACGCAAGCGGCGCGGGAGATTTTGACGCCGCCGTTCCGCTTGACGCCTTGGCGCTGCTGCGGCAATCCGGCGCAAGGCCACGGAGAGCGAAGCGGTGTCGAACAATCAATTTGCGGCGAGGCTCGCCGCAGTCGCCGCAGACGTCGAGGTCATGCTCGATCGTTTGCTCGGGGCCGACGCGCTGCCCGGCGAAGTCGTGCGCCCGGCGCGTCTTCTGGCTGCGATGCGCTACGCCGCGCTCGACGGCGGCAAGCGCCTGCGGCCCTTCCTGTTCGTCGAGAGCGCGCGGCTGTTTGGTTGCGACGGACCGGGGCTTTTGCGCGCGGCCTGCTCGGTCGAAATGGTGCATTGCTACTCGCTCGCCCACGACGATCTGCCTGCGATGGACGACGACGACCTGCGCCGCGGCAAGCCGACCGCTCACAAGGCGTTCGACGAAGCGACCGCCATTCTCGCCGGCGATGCGCTCCTCACGTATGCGTTCGACGTGATGGCCGACCCCGCGACCCACGCCGATCCGCGCATTCGTTGCAATCTTGCGCTCGGTCTCGCGCGGGCATCCGGCCTCGGCGGCATGGCGGGCGGCCAGCAACTCGATCTCGACGCCGAACGCGCCGACGCGCCGCTCGATCACACGCAAATCGCGCAATTGCAGGCGATGAAGACGGGCGCGCTGTTGCGCTTTTCGGCGGAGGGCGGCGCGATCTTCGCCAACGCCTTAGACGGCGACCGCAATGCGCTCAGCGAATATGGGCGCGCGCTCGGCGCAGCTTTCCAGATCGCCGACGACATACTCGACGCCGAAGGCGATGAAGCCGCCATGGGCAAGCGCGTCGCGAAGGACGCCGGGCGCAACAAGGGAACGCTCGTCGGCATCCTCGGTCTCGAGGCGGCGCGGAGTTTGCGCGACGAACTTGCAGAAGAAGCGATCCAGGCGCTCGCACGCTTTGGCGCGAAGGCGAACGTGCTCGTCGAAGCCGCGCGATTCACGGCGTCGCGCGCGAACTAGTCGCGCGCGTCGTTCAGCGGGTGCAGATCGCGCACCATCGCCTTAATGCGTTCGTCGAGCACATGCGTATAGATCTGCGTTGTCGAGATGTCGGCGTGGCCGAGCAGTTCCTGCACGACGCGCAGGTCCGCGCCGTTCTGCAGCAGATGGCTCGCGAACGCATGACGCAGAACGTGCGGGCTGACGCGCGTTGCGGATAGGCCCGCCGCGCCCGCGAGCGCCTTCAGGTCGCGCGCGAAAGCCTGCCGCGTGATGTGTCCGCTTTCGCTGTCGGAGGGATACAGCCAGGGGCCTGCCGCAAGGCCGGGGTTCGTCTTCGCCAGCAGGTCGAGCCAGACTCGCATCGAGGCGATCGCGCGTTCCGAAAGGGGCGTGAGGCGTTCGCGTCCGCCCTTGCCGCGAATCATGATGAAGGAGTCGCGCGCGTTCGCCGCGCGCCGCGGCAGCGCGATCAGTTCGGACACGCGCAGCCCCGTGGCGTAGAGCGTTTCGAGGAGGCAGGTCATGCGCGCCGCCCGTACGCGCTCGCCCGCCGGGCGCGCCTCGTCATCGATCCCCTCGGCGGCTGTCGCGAGCAGCCGGTCGACCTCCTCGACGCTTAGAATTTTGGGCAGAGGCCGGCCCTGGCGCGGGCTTTCGACGATGGCCGAAGGATCGTCCCCGCGCCGCCCCTCCGCGTAGAGAAACCGATGGAACTGGCGCACGCAGGAGAGCTTGCGCGCGGCGGATGAGGCCTTGAGTCCGCGCGCGTCGAGATCGGCCAGGAAGGCGCGCACAGCGGCCGTGTCCGCGTTCAGCGGGTCCGCGCCGCCCGCCTTCAGGAAGCCGAGGTAGTCGGCGAGGTCGCGTGCATAGGCGTCGAGCGTATTCTGCGAGGCGCCGCGCTCCGCCGCCGCCATGTCGAGGAATTCCGCGGCGAGCCCGCCGCCGGCGGGGCGTTTCGCGGCCATCCTGTCACCTGTTCAGACGATTCGCGGGGACAGGCGTCGACATTTCGCGCTGGTCGGGCTCGACGAAAGTCACGAGCGCATACATGGCGACCCACGCAAGGCCGGCGAGCACGCCAATGAAGACGAGAAACCGAATCAGACTGGGCACGCGCATCCTCCTCGCGCGCGAATATGCCCGAGGGAGGCGCCCCGTCCAAGCGCGCTCACAGCCTTTCGGCCAAGGACGGGCCGCCGCGCTTAAATCCGGCCCGCCAACGTGGTACAGGGGCCGGATGGAAGCCATCGAGGAGCACGACGATCTCGCCGGCCGCTCGCCGCGCCCACCGGGCGAGGGCGCGGATCCGCGCGCGGCCGCCATCCTGCGCAAGCTGGGCGGGCGGTCGATCGTGCTCGTCGGCATGATGGGTTCGGGCAAGACGTCGGTCGGCCGCCGTCTCGCCGCCCGTCTCGGACTCGACTTCGCGGACGCGGACGCCGAGATCGAGACCGCCGCCGGCATGACCGTGCCGGAAATCTTCGCCAAGCATGGCGAGGCGTACTTTCGCGACGGCGAACGCCGCGTCGTGGCGCGCCTGCTCGAGGAGCGCCAGCGCGTGCTGGCCACGGGCGGCGGCGCGTTCATGTCGCCGCAGACCCGGGAAAACGTCGCGAAGCACGGCGTTTCCGTATGGCTGAAGGCCGACCTCGACGTGCTGCTGCGCCGCGTGCGCAAGCGCAGCAACCGCCCCCTGCTCGCCAACGTCGACGCCGAGGCGACGCTGAAGCGGCTCATCGCCGAGCGCTATCCGGTGTACGGTCTCGCAGACTTCACCGTCGTGTCGCGCGAAGGCCCGCACGAAAACGTCCTCGAAAACATTCTCGCCGTGCTTGAAGCGGGGCTTTCCGGCATCGCGCGGCTCGCGTCGCCTGCGCCGCACGCCAGCGTGCGCGTCGGGCTCGGAGATCGCGCCTACGACATTCTCATCGGCCCCGGCCTGATCGGCGAGGCGGGCGCTCACATTGCGCGCGTGGCGCCGGGTTCGGCCTGCGCCATTGTGACAGACTCGAATCTTGAACGGGCGCATCTGCCGGCCCTGAAGGCAAGCCTGGACCTTGCGGGCGTGCGTCATTCCACCATCGTCGTTCCACCGGGCGAGGCGTCGAAATCGTGGAGCGTGTTCGCGCGCGTTTGCGACGAGATCATCGCCGCGCGCATGGAGCGCCGCGATGTTGTGGTGGCGCTGGGCGGCGGCGTGGTTGGCGATCTCGCGGGCTTCGCGGCGGCGACGATCCGGCGGGGCATGGGCTTCGTGCAGATTCCGACGAGCCTTCTCGCGCAGGTGGATTCGTCCGTCGGCGGCAAGACCGCGATCAATTCGGAACACGGCAAGAATCTCGTCGGCGCGTTCTACCAGCCCTCGCTCGTGCTCGCCGACACCGGCGCGCTGGCGAGCCTGCCGGCGCGCGAGTTTCGCGCGGGATACGCGGAGGTGGTGAAGTACGGCGTCATCGACGACCTGGCGTTCTTTACATGGCTGGAACGCAACTGGCGCGGGGTGTTCGCGCGCGGGCCTGAGCTGACCGAAGCCATCCGCAAGAGCTGCGCGTCGAAGGCGGCGGTCGTCGCGCGCGACGAGACGGAGCAGGGCGACCGCGCGCTGCTCAATCTCGGTCACACGTTCGGTCACGCGCTCGAAAGCCTCACGCATTTCGACAGCGCCCGCCTCGTGCATGGCGAAGGCGTCGCCATCGGGCTTGCCTGCGCCATGCGCTTTTCCGCGAAGCTCGGCTACGCCAATGCGGCGGATGCGGCCCGCGTCGAGACGCACCTGCGCGAAACGGGTCTGCCGTCGCGCATCACGGACATCGCGGGATGGAACGCAGGCGCCGACGAGATTTTGGACGCGATGTATCAGGACAAGAAGGTGTCACGCGGCGCGCTCACCTTCATCCTCGCGCGCGGCGTCGGCAAGAGCTTCATCGCGCGCGGCGTGGATGGCGAGACGGTGCGTGAGTTTTTGAAGGAAGAGCTGGCGGGTTGAAGCTCGTCATGCCGGCTTCGCCGGCATGAGGGCGCGTCGTCTCGCCGCGCGCATGTGCTTCACCCAGCCGGCGTGATGCCTTCCTTCGCCACGGCGTCGGCCATGAACTGCGCGCGGGCGAGCGCGGCGAAGCGGCCGTTCATCGCGACCAGCTGCTCGAACGTGCCGGATTCGACGATGCGCCCCTGATCGAACACGAAGATGCGGTCGGCGTTGCGGATCGTCGCCAGCCTGTGCGCGATGACGAAGGTGGTGCGCCCTTCCGTCGCCGCGTCGAGGGCGGCCTGCAGGAGGCGCTCCGTCGTTGCGTCGAGCGCGCTCGTCGCCTCGTCGAAGATCAGGATCGGCGGGTCCTTCAAAAGCGCGCGGGCGATCGATACGCGCTGGCGCTCGCCGCCCGAGAGGGTGCGGCCGCGTTCGCCGACGATGGTGCGTATGCCGTCGGGCTGGCGCGCGATGAATTCCTTCGCCTGCGCCCGCTCTAGCGCGGTCTGGATTTCCTCGTCCGTCGCATCGGGTTTGCCGACGCGCAGGTTTTCCTCGATGGAGCGGGCGAACAGCATCGGCTCCTGGAACACGACGCCGATGTTCCGGCGCAGCGACACCAGCGTCATTTCGCGGATGTCCACGCCGTCGACGAGAATGCGCCCGCCAGTCGGATCGAACACGCGATGGAGCAGGCCGAGCGTGGTCGACTTGCCCGAGCCGGTGGCGCCGACGAGCGCAACCGTCTCGCCCGGCTTCACGGTGAAGGAGACGTCGGTCACCGCATTGCGGCGATGGTCATAGGAGAACGTCACGTTGTCGAAGGCGACTTCCCCGGTGAGGCGGCCCACGTCCCTTGCGTCCGGGTTGTCGCGAACGCCGGGTTGCGCGTCGATCACGTCGAAGAACTCGCGCAGTTTCGGCGTCAGCATGAACAGCCAGTTGGCGAAGGTCACGGTCGATTCGAGCTTGCCGATCAGCAGGGCCGCGAAATTCATGAAGGTGACGATCTCGCCGATGGTGGCCTGCCCCTTGGTGAAAAGCCACGCGCCGACGATGAAGATGGCCAGAATGGTGACGGTGGCGGACGTGCGCGCTGCGACGGTCGCTATCGCCCACCATGAAAGCACGGGCATTTGCGCGCGAAGCAGCTCGTCGGAAATGCCCTTCAGCGAGGTCGCTTCCGCCTCGACCCGCGTGAAGCTCTGGATGATGGCGATGTTGCCGAGCGCGTCGGACGCGCGTTCGGCAAGGTCGGTGTGATAGGTTTCGACCTTCCCCTGCAGGTTCTCAGTATGATGAAAAACGTAGGCTGTGATCGCGCCGAACAGAAACACGAGCACGATCAGGATGATTGCGAGCCGCCAGTTGAGAAACAGCGTCATCGGCAGCAACACGAACAGCGAGACCAGGGTGGCGCAGTGTTCGCGAAGGAACGACAGCCATACGCTGGCCATTCCGTTCGAGCCGTCGAGCATTGTCTTCAGGAGGCGCCCGGAATGCACGCCGGTGTGGAAGCCGAGCGGCAGATGAAGGACATGTTCGAAGAACTGGCTCATCACCCGCAGGCGACCGCGGTGCGACAGGCGGTCGGCGTGGAGCGCAACCAGCACGGATGCGAGAATCGTGAAAACGCCAAACCCGATCCACGCATAGATCAATGGCAACAGCTCCGCCCAGGAGACGCTGGCGGGGTTACCCGCCGAGCGGGTGAGCGTATCGATGATCCGGCCGAAAAGGATCGGTTCCGCAAAAGCGGCGATGGCGAGCGCGAGATTGGCGAGAACGAGGATGATCGCCAGGCGCTTTTCGCTGCCGAGCATGGCCAGGACGCGGAAATAGATGCGTAGAACGTTCATCGCCGAAGTCTTGCCCTCCGGCAAACGCGCCGGGCCTCATTGTTCGGGTATAGGCTACGCGCTGCGAACGCGCCACCCGTTGTGTCGTCGCCGTCCACCGGGGCGAGGCCCGGGCCTTCCTCCAATGTCGCGGTCGTGGAATGCTGCAGCGCAGAAGAAACGGCTTGGTTTCTCCCCTGCCGCCGGATAAACCTGACGCCGCTTCTTCGATCCGACCGAGGCGCCTCATGAACAAGGTTTATCCCGACGCCCGCTCCGCGCTCGCCGGCGTCATCAAGGACGGCATGACGATCATGTCGGGGGGCTTCGGCCTCTGCGGCATTCCCGAGGTTCTGGCCGACGCCATTCTCGAATCGGGCGCCCGGGACCTCACCGTCATCTCGAACAATGCCGGCGTGGACGGGATCGGCCTCGGCAAGCTTCTCGCCACGCGGCAGATCAGAAAGATGATCTCTTCCTACGTGGGCGAGAACAAGATTTTCGCCCAGCAGTTTCTGGCCGGCGAACTGGAGCTTGAATTCACCCCCCAGGGGACGCTCTCGGAGCGCATCCGCGCCGGCGGCGCGGGTATTCCGGCCTTCTTCACGAAGACGGGCGTCGGCACGATCATCGCCGAGGGCAAGGAAGTGCGCGAGTTCGACGGCGAACTGTATGTCATGGAGCGGGCGCTGGTGGCCGACCTCTCCATCGTCCACGCCTGGAAGGGCGATGCCGAGGGGAACCTCGTGTTCCGCAAGACGGCGCGCAATTTCAACCCGATGATGGCGACGGCCGGGCGCATCACCGTGGCCGAGGTCGAGCATCTCGTCCCCGCCGGCTCGATCGATCCCGACCATATCCACACCCCGGGCATCTACGTGAACCGCATCGTCCACGTCCCCGACGCGCCGAAGAGGATCGAGTTCCGCACCACGCGCCAGCGCACGGACGCGGCCACGCCCGCTGGAACCGGAGAGGAGGTCTGACATGCCCTGGACCCGTGACCAGATGGCGGCGCGCGCCGCCCGCGAGCTGAAGGACGGCTTCTACGTCAACCTCGGCATCGGAATCCCGACGCTCGTCTCGAACTACATCCCGGAAGGGATCACCGTTCAGCTGCAGAGCGAGAACGGAATGCTGGGCATGGGCCCGTTCCCCTTCGAGGGCGAGGAGGACGCCGACCTCATCAACGCAGGCAAGCAGACAGTCACCGAACTCCCGACCACGAGCTATTTCTCCAGCGCCGATTCCTTCGCGATGATCCGGGGCGGCCATATCGACCTGTCCATCCTCGGCGCCATGCAGGTCGCCCAGAACGGCGACCTCGCCAACTGGATGATCCCCGGCAAGATGGTGAAGGGCATGGGCGGCGCGATGGATCTGGTCGCGGGCGTCAAGAAGGTCGTCGTGGTGATGGAGCACGTCGCAAAGGACGGCGCGAAACTGCTCAAGCGCTGCACTCTGCCGCTCACCGGCGCCGGCGTCGTCGACATGGTCATCACCGACCTTGGCGTGTTCCGGGTGGACCACAAGGGCAGGGACGGACTGACGCTGATCGAACTCGCCGACGGCGTGACGGTCGAGGAAATCCGCAGCAAGACCGAAGCCGACTTCGCCGTGGCGCTCAGCTGAGCGTTGCGCTGCGAAACTCTCGCATCGGGGCTTGAGAGTCGGCTCGCATCGCCTGTAGCATCCCGCCCGGTTTTCATCACCGGGAGGAATGCATGTCGTATCTGGGTCAGGCGTCGAAGATCGTTTCCTTCGACGCCCATGGCGGCGCGCGGGGCCAAGCGTATTACGCCGAGCCCACGACGAGCCAGAAGGTTGGCGGCGTCGTTCTCATCCATCACATGCCGGGCTGGGACGACTGGACGCAGGAAGCCGCCCGCAAGCTGGCGCACCACGGCTTCGCCTGCATCGCGCCGCACCTCTATTTCCGCGAACTGCCCGGCTCGCCGGACGATTGCGCGGCGCGCGCCCGCTCCAAGGGCGGCGTCTCCGACGATCAGGTGATGGGCGATGTGGAAGGCTGCATGAAATTCCTGCGCGCGCAGGGAATTTCCAACGGCAAGGTCGCGGTGATGGGCTTTTGCTCGGGCGGCCGGCAGGCCTACCTCGTCGGCGGCCGGTCGAGGAACGTGGACGCGGTCGTGGATTGCTGGGGCGGCGGTGTGATCGAGGACGATCCGAAGGGGCTGACGCCGGAGCGGCCGGTTGCCCCGATCGACTACACGAAGGACATTACGGCGCCAATTATCGGCATTTTCGGCAACGAGGACAAGCGGCCGAGCCCGGACCAGGTGAATCGCCACGAGCAGATCCTGAAGGACCTCGGCAAGACCTACGAGTTTTATCGCTACGACGGCGTCGGCCACGGCTTCTTCGCCGCCGAGCGGCCCGCCTACAAGGGCGAGCAGGCGACTGACGGGTGGAAGAAGGTCTACGCCTTCCTCGACAAATATATCGGCCCGCGCGCCAAGTTCGAGGGTTGAACGCCTCAATGGCCGGGCGGAGACGCCCGGCCATGCGATTTTTCGCCCTTTTTCAGGAGCCCGAAAAATGTGCTCGTATATCGTGGAAAAAATAGCCGTTTTCGGAAGCGCCAAGGCTGGAAGCGCGTGGCGGCGCATCGATACGGCGCACGTCTATTTCGACCACCCTTATGACGCGCCGCTCGATCACGCGCTTTCGATCGACTTCCACAACCACTCGGCCGGGTCGCGCGAGCGCGTCGCGGTTGAATTGTCGGCGGAGTCAGCGCGGGAACTGGCGAACGCCATTCTGGCGGCTCTGGACCGGGGCGCGGAGGAGCATGGCGAGCTGCCGGCGAGCATCGCGCCGGAGGGGATGTTTCATTATTGAAGGATTTGCGCAGAATTTTCGAGCGCGCCGCGCGGCCCGCTGAACCGGGTCAGAACCCCATGCCCGCGACGGCGAATACGATCATTGCGAAAATAACGATGAAAATGACCCCGAAAATCTTGAAGGCGCGGTTGTCGGCGTAGGAGAGGTCTTTTTCGTAGGCGGCGTCACCCATTTCCTTGCGGGCCATGCGTTCTAGCAACATGCGCTTCGCTTCGCCGTCCTGGGGGCGCATCTGATTGAATTCGTTGGCCATGGCAACCCCTCACTCCTTGATAGCCCGCTCCTTCGCGCCCAGCGCGTCGGCCAGCCGCATCTTCGCGGAGCCCGGCTTGAGCGGCTTTTGCTGGCTTTCGTGCGGCGCCCAGCCGAGCAGCCAGACGATTTCGAACGTCGCGCGGATGCGGCCGTCCTTGTCGCCGAATTTTTCCTCATAAATCCGGGCGGCGCGCATAAGCAGGCCGCGCGAGGTGGGCCGGCGCAGGCGCTCCATGAGCGGGTTCGTCGCGCCCATGCCGCGCAGGTCCGCCATCAGCGCGAACATGTTGGGATAGCGAACCATCACCGTATCGACGTCCGTCACCGGCAGGGCGAAGCCCGCCCGCTGGAGCAGGGCGCCAAGGTCGCGCACGTCGGCAAAGGGCGCCACGCGCGGGCTGATCCCGCCCATGCGCTCCTCTTCCGCAATGGCGAAGGCGGTGCGGAGTTCGTTCAGCGTCTGGCCCCCGAAAAGGCAGGCCATGAGCAGGCCGTCCGGCGACAGCGCGCGGCGGGCTTGCACCAGCGCGCCTGGCAGGTCGTTCACCGATTGCAGCGCCAGCGCGGAGACGATCAGGTCGAAGCTTTCGGGCGCGAAGGGCAGATGCTCCTCGTCGCCCGTGACGGTGACCCAGCCGGGGGATGCAGGCTCGGGCAGGGGCGAAAGGCGCGTCACGACGCGTTCCGGATTGGCCGCCAGCGCGGCGGCCAGTTGCGGGCCGGGGGTGCCGAGGTCCAGCACGCGGGGGAAAGGGCGCAGGACGGCGCCAAGGCGCTCGGTCAATTCCTCGATCGCGCGGTCGAGCAGGAATGTCACCGGCTGCTTCGCCAGGGCGCGGGCAAGCCGCCACCGCACGAGATCGCGGTCGAAAATCCTTGGGGGCGCGGGAGCCTGCATCGCTCACTTATGGGCCAGGCGCGCGGGCCGGTCAAAGGCGCTGGCGGAAAGGTCAGAGCCATCTTAAACTGAAGCATGGACCGGATGAGGGAATATTCGAGGAAAATACCGGGGAATATTTTTCGGGAATTTTCCGGATTTTCTCGTCTGCGCGCGCTTTCATGGGATTTTGCGCGGCAGACTCTTGATATTATTTATCCTTCGTCCTGCCCGATCTGCTTTTCCGCCGTTCAGCAGAACGGGTTTCTGTGTACGGAGTGCTGGACTAAAACCCCTTTCATCGAGCGGCCGTTCTGCGAGCGCTCCGGAGCCCCCTTCACGCACGACCTGGGCGAGGGGCTGCTTGCTCCCGACGTAATCGCGAATCCGCCAGTGTGGACGAAGGCGCGGGCGGTCGCGCGCTATGAGGACGGGCCCGCCCGCCAGCTCGTGCATCGTCTTAAATATGGCGATCGGCTGGAGCTTGCCCTTAACATGGGCGGCTGGATGGCGCGGGCTGGCGCCGAGCTTTTAGCGGGCGCCCATGTGCTGGTTCCCATTCCCCTGCACCGCCGCCGCCTGTTTTCCAGAAGGTTCAATCAGGCGGCCGCGCTTGCGCAGGCCGTATCGGCGGCGAGCGGCGTTCCCGCAGATCCGCTGGCGCTTGCGCGGATCAAGGCGACGGTCCCCCAGGTGGGGCTAACCCGCGCCCAGCGCGCCGACAATGTGCAGGGCGCGTTCCGCGTGCCGGATGAAGCGCGGCCGCGAATCGCCGGGCGGCGCGTCGTGCTGATCGACGACGTGATGACCTCCGGCGCCACGGCCAACGCCTGCGGCCGCGCATTGCTGCGGGGCGGGGCGGAGCAGGTCGACCTGCTCGTTTTCGCGCGGGTTGTGACAAGCGTGTGAACGCCCATATAAGACGCGAGCATCACTTGAGGGGTCCCATGACGGCGCCTGCGATCACCATCTACACGAAGTCGACCTGCGGCTATTGTCACGCGGCGAAGTCGCTGTTGCGCAAGAAGAATGCACAATTCGAGGAAATCTCCGTCGATGGCGATCCGTCGCTCCAGCAGAGGATGTCCGAACGGGCGGGCGGGCGCTGGACCGTGCCGCAGATTTTCATCGGCGAGCGCCACGTGGGCGGCTGCGACGATCTCTATGCGCTGGAGCGCGCGGGCGAACTCGACCCGCTTCTGGGCGCGTAAGACGTAATGACGAGGAAGGGGAAATGATCAAATACGCGCTCGTCTGCGAGAACGGGCACGAATTCGAAAGCTGGTTCTCCGATTCCGAAGCCTACGACAAGCAGGCGAAGCGCGGCTTCGTCGACTGTCCGCATTGCGGCTCCACCAAGGTTCAGAAGGCTTTGATGGCGCCGTCCGTGTCGACCTCGAAGCGCCGCGCGCGAAACGAGGCGGCGATGCAGCCGCCGCCCGCTCCGGCGCAGCCCGTGGCGATCCTCGACGAGAAACAGCGCGCCCTGCGCGAGGCGATTCGCGAACTGCACGCAAAAATAACGGAAAACACCGTCGACGTGGGCGCGCAATTTTCAGAGGAAGCGCGGCGCATGCATCTGGGCGAAGCGCCGCAGCGCGCCATCCGCGGGCAGGCGTCCATCGCGGAAGCCAGGGAATTGTGGGACGAGGGCATCCCCGTGCTGCCGGTGCCGTCGCTGCCGGACGAGCGGAATTAGTAGCCCGTCGTCGTCCTGTCACATGCGGCGCCTATGTCGCCGCGCATGAGCATCAGTTACGTTTATCTCGCTCTCGCCATAGTGGCGGAGGTCGTGGCGACGACGGCGCTCACCGCCTCGAACGGTCTGACGCGGCCGGCGCCGGTGGTCATCATGGCGCTCGGCTATGCGACAGCCTTCGTTTTTCTTGCTCTGAGCCTCAGGGCCATTCCCGTTGGAGTCGCCTACGCCATCTGGTCAGGAGTCGGCGTCGTGCTCATCACCGGCATTGGCTGGGTCTTGTTCCGCCAGACGCTTGAGCCGCCGGCTCTGGCGGGCATCGGACTGATCCTGGCGGGCGTGCTCGTGCTGCACCTTTCCGGCGCCGGACACGCCTGAGAGGCTCACGCCATCTGCATCAGCCGGCGCGCGACGACCATGTAGTTCACGTCGAGGTCGCGGGACGTGTCCCACGTATCGCGCAGCGGGTTGTAGCTGACGCCCGCGAGCGCATAGAGGTCGAGGCCGGCCGCCATGATCGCGTCCTCGAGTTCGGCGGGCGTGACGAACTTCTCCCATTGATGGGTGCCGGGGGGCACCCAGCGCAGCACGTATTCCGCGCCGACGATGGCCAGCGCGAAGCTCTTGGCCGTGCGGTTGAGCGTCGAGGCGAAGAACAGCCCGCCCGGCTTCACCATCGAACAGGCCGTGGCGATGAACGCCGCCGGGTTGACGACGTGTTCGACGACTTCCATCGCGCAGACCACGTCGAAGCGGGCGCCTTCGGCGGCGAGGCCTTCCGCCGTCGTGGCGCGATATTGCGCGGGCGCGCCGGTCTCCTCCGCGTGGGCGCGGGCGATGGCCACGTTGCCTTCGGCCGGGTCGATGCCGAGCACGCCGGCGCCGAGCCGGGAAAGCGGCTCGCACAGGATGCCCCCGCCGCAGCCGATGTCGAGGATCGACAGGCCCTCCAAGGAGCGCAGGGAGTCCGGGTCCCGCTCGCTGCCGTCGAGCGCGGCGAAATGGTCGATCATGGCGTCTCGCATCCAGCGCACGCGCACGGGGTTCATGCGGTGCAGCGGGCGCATGGGTCCCTTCTCGCTCCACCATTCGCCGCCCAGCCGCTCGAACTGGTCGAGTTCGCGCTGGTCAATGGACGCGCCGCCCCGGGTCTGCATCTGCCTGCCTCTTTCCATGTCCTGCCGCGCGAGCGTTGACACGCCCGGCGCCCAAGGTATCTATACGCGCCCTTCAGACAGGGGGCGAGCGACGTCAGCGCCGCACGCCATTCCCAATCACAAAGCCCCCGTGGCTTTCCGCGACCGCGAGCGATCGAGGCGATGGCCCGACTGGTTATGAAATTCGGCGGCACGTCCGTCGCGAATATAGAGCGCATTCGCAACGTGGCCGCCCATGTGCGCCGCGAGGTGGAGGCCGGCTATCAGGTGGCCGTGGTCGTGTCCGCGATGTCCGGCAAGACGAACGAACTCGTCGGCTGGGTCAACGAGTGCTCGAAGCTCTACGATCCGCGCGAATACGACGCGGTCGTGGCGTCCGGCGAGCAGGTCACCTCCGGCCTGTTGGCGATCACGCTGCAGGAAATGGGCATTCCCGCCCGCTCGTGGCAGGGCTGGCAGATCCCGATCTGCACCAGCGACGCCCACGGCTCGGCCAGAATCGAAGGGATCGACCCGAAGCGCCTGGACGAGGGGTTCGCCCGCGGCGAGGTCGCCGTGGTCGCCGGCTTCCAGGGAATCCATGAGCCGACTGGCCGGCTGACGACGCTCGGCCGCGGCGGGTCGGACACCAGCGCGGTCGCGGTGGCGGCGGCCATCGGCGCGGAGCGCTGCGACATCTATACGGACGTGGACGGCGTCTACACGACCGATCCGCGCATCGTTCCCAAGGCGCGCAAGCTCGACAAGGTCTCCTTCGAGGAAATGCTCGAAATGGCCTCGCTCGGGTCAAAGGTGCTCCAGGTGCGGTCGGTCGAGATCGCCATGGTGCACAAGGTCAGGACATTCGTTCGGTCCTCATTCGACGATCCGGCCGATCCGCGGCCCGGAACGCTCATCTGCGAGGAGGAGGAGATCGTGGAACAGCAGGTCGTCACCGGCATCGCCTTCTCGAAGGACGAGGCGCAGATCACGCTGCGGCGCATCGCCGACAAGCCGGGCGTGGCGGCCGGCATTTTCGGCCCGCTCGCCGACGCCAACATCAATGTCGACATGATCATCCAGGTCGTGTCCGGCAAGGCCGACAACCGCGACGCGACGACCGACCTCACCTTCACCGTGCAGGCGGCCGACTACGAGCGCGCGATGGATCACCTTCGCAAGCTCAAGGACGAGATCGGCTACGAGGCGCTGGAAGGCGCAACCGACGTCGTCAAGATCTCGGCGATTGGCGTCGGGATGCGCAGCCACGCGGGCGTTGCGGCCCGCGCATTCAAGGCGCTGGCCGAGAAGGGCATCAACATCCGGGCGATCACGACCAGCGAGATCAAGTTCTCGGTGCTGATCGACAAGGATTACACCGAACTCGCGGTGCGCACGCTGCACTCGCTGTTCGGCCTCGACAAGGCGGCCTAAGCACCGCCTTTCCGCCCGCGAACAGTCACAAACTTGGCATTGGAGCGCGGCCCGCGCCAAGCGCCTTGCCGCCGCCACGCGTGGTGGCTATAGCGGTCGGGTAGGTCCGCTGAGGGGCGGCCTCACCTGTCGCGGCTCAAACACGGACGAAATCATGCCCACGCGCGGCGCGCTCGGCGGACCTCGCCTGTTGCTGCGCCGGCTCCGCGAAGCCATGGCGGAGCCGGTGAACGCACAGGCGCGCCTTGACCGCATCGTGGTGCTGATCGCCTCCAACATGGTCGCCGAAGTGTGCTCGGTCTACGTGCTGCGCGCGGACCAGCGGCTGGAGCTTTTCGCCACGGAAGGCCTGAAGCGCGAGGCCGTCCACATGACGACGATGCGCTCGGATGAAGGTCTCGTCGGCCTGATCGCGACGACCGCCGAGCCGTTGGCGCTCACCGACGCGCAGGCGCATCCGGCCTTCTCGTACCGTCCGGAAACGGGCGAGGAAATCTACCATTCCTTCCTCGGCGTGCCGATTCTGCGCGGCGGCAACACGCTTGGCGTGCTCGTCGTGCAGAACAAGGTGAAGCGCGCATATTCCGAGGAGGAGATCGAGGTCCTCGAGACCATCGCGATGCTCCTGGCGGAGATGATCGCGACGGGCGAACTGCAGGCGATCGTCAGGCCGGGCTCCGAAATTGCCTCGCGTCAGCACCTGGCGATCAAAGGCTCGCCTGTGGCGGACGGCGTTGGCCTCGGCCATGCGGTGATGCACGAGCCGCGCGTCGTCGTCACGCAGATCGTCGCCGAAGACACCAAGCAGGAGCTGGAACGGCTCGAGGCGGCGCTGACCGCCATGCGCGCCAATATCGACATTCTGCTCGACAACGATGGATCGGCCGGCGAGAGCCGTGAAGTGCTCGAAGCCTTCCGGGTGTTCGCCAACGACCGCGGCTGGCTGCGGCGGCTGCGCGAAGCGGTGTCCACGGGCATCACGGCGGAAGCGGCCGTTGAGCGCGTGCAGAACGACGCCCGCGCGCGGCTGCAACGGCAGACCGACCCCTACATGCGCGAGCGTCTGCACGACCTCGACGATCTCGCCAATCGCCTGCTGCACCAGCTCACGGGCCAGGAACTTGTCGCGCCGCCGGAGAGCCTTCCGGACAACGCCATTCTGGTCGCGCGCAGCATGGGGCCGGCGGCGCTGCTCGAATACGATCGCAAGAAGCTGCGGGGCCTCGTGCTCGAGGACGCGGGCGGCGCGAGCCATGTCGCGATCGTCGCGCGCGCGCTCGGCATTCCGACGGCCGGCGACGTGGAGAACGTCACCAACCTTCTCGAACAGGGCGACGCGATCATCGTCGACGGCACGACGGGCGAGGTGCACATCCGCCCGCAGCCCAACGTCGAGGCCGCCTATCGCGAAAAGGCGCGCCTGCGCGCTCGGCGGCAGGAGCAGTATCACCGCCTGCGCCATGTTCCGGCGATCACCCGCGACGGGGTTGAGATCGACCTGATGATGAACGCGGGCCTGCTCGTCGATCTCCAGAACCTGCCCGACGCGGGCGTTCGCTCCATCGGCCTGTTCCGCACCGAGCTGCAGTTCATGCTGGCCTCGCGCTTTCCGAAGGTCGAGAAGCAGTACACGCTCTACAGGCAGGTGCTGGAAGCCGTGCCCGGAGCCGTCACGTTCCGCACGCTCGACATCGGCGGCGACAAGATTCTTCCCTACATGCGCACCTATGAGGAGGAGAATCCCGCGCTGGGCTGGCGCGCCCTGCGCATTGGCCTCGACAGGCCGGGTCTCCTGCGCCTGCAATTGCGCGCCCTGCTGCGCGCGGGCGCGGGTCGCGACCTGCGCATCATGTTCCCGATGGTGACGATGGTGAGCGAGTTCGACGCGGCGAAGGCCATTGTCGAACGCGAACTGGCCCATCTGAACAGGCACGGATACGAGCCGCCCAGGTCCGTGCGCCTCGGCGTGATGATCGAAGTGCCCGCTCTGCTCTGGCAACTCGACGAGATGCTCGAGCGCGTCGATTTTCTTTCGGTCGGATCGAACGACCTCGTCCAGTATCTGACTGCGGCCGATCGCGACAACCGGCGCGTGGCAGGCCGCTTCGACGTTCTCTCGGCGCCGGTGCTGCGCGCGCTTGCGCTGGCGCCGCAGAAGGCCCGCGCCTACGGCAAGCCGGTGACGCTGTGCGGCGAAATGGGCGGCCGCCCGCTCGAGGCGCTGACGCTGATCGCGCTCGGGTATCGCGGCCTGTCGATGTCCGCGACCAGCATCGGGCCGGTCAAGGCCGCGATTCTCGCCGCCGACGCGGGCGATTTCGCCGATCACGTCGCCGGGCTGCTCGAATCGCGCGACGGCGCGCCCTCTTTGCGCGACAAGCTTCGCGCCTTTGCGGACGCCAAGGGCGTGCCGTTGTAGCGAAGCGTTCCCTTCGTCTGAAGCCTGATCGCCCCGCCCCGCCATTGCAGAACCCGAACCATGCTCCCGCAGGACAAGCTCGATCTCATCATCCGCCGCCGCGACGAAGTGTCGGCGAAGCTCGCCGCCGGCGCGAGCGGGCCTGAATTCGGCGCGCTGTCGCGCGAATTGTCGGAGATCGAGCCGGTCGCCGAAAAGATCAGCGCCTGGCGGCAGGCGCAGTCGGATCTCGCTGGCGCGCAGGCGCTTCTCGCCGACGCCGCGAGCGACCGCGAGATGAAGGAGCTCGCCGAAATCGAGATCGGCGAGACGCAGGACCGCATCGAGGCGCTGGAGCATGACATCCGCATCGCGCTCCTGCCGAAGGACGCGGCGGACGAAGGCGGCGCCATTCTCGAAGTGCGCGCAGGCACCGGCGGCGACGAGGCCGCGCTTTTCGCGGGCGATCTCTTCCGCATGTATGCGCGCTACGCGGAAGCGAAGGGCTGGAAGGTCGAAATCCTGTCCGAGAGCGAAGGAACGGCGGGCGGCTACAAGGAAATCATCGCCTCCATCACCGGCCGCGGGGTGTTCGCGCGGTTGAAGTTCGAGTCCGGCGTCCATCGCGTGCAGCGCGTGCCGGCGACGGAGACGCAGGGACGCATCCATACGTCCGCCGCGACGGTCGCCGTTCTGCCGGAAGCGCAGGACGTCGACATCGACGTGAACGAAGCGGACCTGAAGATCGACACGATGCGCGCGCAAGGCGCGGGGGGGCAGCACGTCAACAAGACGGAATCCGCGATCCGCATCACGCATATCCCGAGCGGGATCGTGGTCTTCGTTCAGGAGGAGCGTTCGCAGCACAAGAACCGCGCGCGGGCGATGGCGCTCCTGCGCTCGCGGCTTTACGACGAGCAGCGGCGCAAGCTCGACACCGAACGCGCGGCGGACCGCAAGTCCCAGGTGGGATCAGGCGATCGGTCGGAGCGCATCCGGACCTACAATTTTCCGCAGGGGCGTGTGACGGATCATCGCATCAACCTGACGCTGTACAAGCTCGATCAGGTCGTCACGGGCGAAGCTCTGGACGACGTGATCGAGCCGTTGATCACGCAGCATCAGGCCGATCTTCTGGCCGCAAGCGGCGTGTAACCGCCGTTCAGCCGCGGGCGAGTTTCACGGCGACGCCGCGCGCATGGACGCGGCTGAGGTGGAGCGGCGCGAGGTCGGTCGCCTCAACGTCGTCGATCTGGAAGTCGAGACCGACGATGGCGTCGGCTTCGAATTCGGCTGCGAGGGCCTTCAGCTTGCGCAGGGCCGCTTCCTGCTGCGCCTCGAGGGAGGATTGCCCGCGCCAGTCTGACGCGGCCTCGATGCGACCTATTTCACGAACGATGCGGGCTTCCTCGAACTGATGGTTTGCGGTGACGCGCACGACTTCATACTCCGGTTCGCCGCTGCCTGCGGCGCGCTCGAACCTCCTGCCCGCGCATGGCGCAAGCGGGGTCAATCGAGGGCGAAAGCGGCCTCGCTGAAGGCAAAATCGCGGCGAATTGCTAACGCGGGATTAACAACCGGGAAATCAGTGACGGAAATGCCGGTGGCCGGTCATCACCATTGCGAGACCGGCCTCGTCGGCCGCCTTGATGACCTCGTCATCGCGCATGGAGCCGCCCGGCTGGATGATCGCCGTGGCGCCTGCTTCCGCCGCCGCGAGCAGGCCGTCCGCGAACGGGAAGAATGCGTCCGAGGCGACGACCGACCCTCTCGCGAGACTTTCGGAAAGACCCGCCGCCTTGGCCGCCTCGGCGGCCTTCCATGCGGCGATGCGCGAGGAATCGACGCGGCTCATCTGGCCGGCGCCGACGCCAACGGTGGCTCCATCCTTCACGTAGACGATGGCGTTCGACTTCACGTGCTTGCAGACGCGAAAGGCGAACTTGAGATCGGCGAGTTCCTGCGCGCTCGGCGCGCGCTTCGTGACGACCTTCAGGTCCATGTCGTCGACGACCGCGTTGTCGCGGCCCTGCACCAGCATCCCGCCGGCCACCGTGCGCACGGTGAGGCCACGCGCGCGCGGGTCCGGCAGGCCCCCTGTCAGCAGCAGGCGCAAATTCTTCTTGGCGCCGACGAGCGCGATCGCCTCGTCGTCGGCGTCCGGCGCGATGATGACCTCGGTGAAGATCTTCACGATCTCGCGCGCGGCTTCCGCATCCAGCCTGCGGTTGAGCGCGACGATGCCGCCGAAGGCCGACACGGGATCGCAGCGCAGCGCGCGCGCGTAAGCCTCGGCGAGGGTCGCGCCTTCCGCGACGCCGCACGGATTTGCGTGCTTGATGATGGCGACCGCCGCCGTGCGCGCCGGATCGAACTCCGCGACGCATTCGAACGCCGCGTCCGTGTCGTTGACGTTGTTGTAGGACAGCGCCTTGCCCTGCACCTGACGCGCGGTCGAAACGCCGAATCGCTGCTCGGGAGTGCGGTAGAAACCGGCGGACTGGTGCGGGTTTTCGCCATATCGCATGGTTTCGGCGAGAACGCCCCCGATGGCGCAATACGCCGGCGCATTCTCGCCGATTTCGTTGGCGAACCAGTTCGAGATCGCCGCGTCATATGCCGCCGTGCGTGCGTAGGCCTTCTGCGCGAGGCGCTTGCGCGTCGCAAGATCGAGCGCGCCGCCAGTCTTCGCCATGCCGTCGAGGATGAGCGCGTAATCGGCCACGTCGACAACCACGGCGACGTCGCCGTGGTTCTTCGCCGCCGCCCGGATCATCGCCGGTCCGCCGATGTCGATGTTCTCGATGCAATCTTCATGATCGGCGCCCTTCGCGACCGTCGCCTCGAAGGGATAGAGGTTCACCACGAGCAGGTCGATGGGGCGGATGTCGTGCGCGAGCATCGCGGCTTCGTGCTCGGGATTTTCGCGAATGGCGAGAAGCCCGCCATGCACCGCCGGATGCAGCGTCTTCACGCGGCCGTCCATCATTTCCGGAAATCCCGTGACGTCGGACACGTCGCGCACCGGAATTCCGGCGTCCGCGATCGCCTTGCAGGTGCCTCCCGTCGAAATCAGCTCGACGCCGGCGGCGCTGAGCGCGCGGGCGAAGTCGATGAGGCCGGTCTTGTCGGAAACGGAGAGAAGCGCGCGGGAAATGCGGCGAAGATCGCGGGGCATGGCTCAGCTCTTTGGGATGTGACGCCGGGCGCTTAGCACGGTTTGCCGGGCAGGGGAAACTGCCGGAGGGTTTACCCGCGCACGAACACCCAGTTCACCTCGGACTGAGCCTGCGCGGAGCCGCGGATCACGAGCTGATGGGTCGCGCGCGCCCGGTCCGGCACGGCGAAGAACGCGCTTTCCTCGATGCCGATGGAAAGTCCACCCGCGTGGAAGGTCCACCGGTCGCCGGCGGGCGTGACGAGAAGAACGCCGAGACCACTCTCGATCCTGCCCGCTCGCACTGACGGGTGGAGGTGGAAACGGATAGCGTAATCGGCATCCGCGCGCCGTCCGCGTCCGGCCGGCGTCAGCCGGTCCATGCCCTCGACGCGCGAGCCGCTCGCGTACACGAGCACGCGGCGCGTGTGGAGGAATCCGAAGGGCGCGGCGTAGCCGTCGTGCGTCGCCTCGACCGAGCAGGCCTCCTCGTCATCCAGCCGGCGCGCCTTGATGGGCGAAGGGCCGACGATGATGTGGCCCTCCATCCAGTCGCCGCTGCCCGCCTCATAGGGAACGAGGGCGGAGGACTGCTCGCCCAGCGTGAGCGTGGAATGCGCTGCGGTGAGACGGGAGGCTTCACGCAACGCGCCGTGCTGGCCCGGCGCGCCGCAATTGACGACGATACGATGCCCGCGCGCGGAGAGTTCGAACGAGAGGGCGCCGGCGTGCGCTTCGGCGGAGAAATCTGGGGGAGGCGGCGCGCCGGCGTCCATGATGAGGACAAGATCGTCGCCTTCGAGCCGCTGGTAGCCGGAATGCGGCGCGTTGAGAATCGCGCCGGCCCGCGCGTCGTCATAAGCGAGCAGCGTCGCAAGCGCGTCGGGCTCGGTCACTCCCATGCCGTTGAACAGCGCGAGCGAGGAATCGGGATGCCGGAACATGCGAACCATCGGCATCATGCGGTCGATCGCGCCGACAAGCTCCCCGGGCGGCGTGACGTTGCGCGCCGAATAAGCCTGGCGCAGCGGCAGCAGATCGAGCAGCAGTTCGATGAGGGTGCGCGGATTGCGTCCCACATGCCCGCCGTCAGCCAGTATCTGGCGCTTGAGTTCCTCGTCGAGCCAGCGGCCCGCGCGCTTGCGCAGCGCAGTGTATCCGTCCGAGCAGAGCGTCGCCTGCGCCAGCGCGACGGCCGTGAAGAGGCGCGCTTCGCCGCGCAGCCCGCCGCGCAGTTCCGCCTTCAGAAACGCGATGTGGCGGCCGAGGCTTCGGATAAAGAGGCGATAGAAATCCGGATCGGCGCCTTCGAGCAGCAGCGGCGACTGGCTCACCCAGGACATCGTGCGGCGGGCGGCGACAACCGGCCGCCAGGCGCCTGAGCGGCGCGGGCGCGCGTGCAGCGCCAGAAACTCGCGCACCAGCGCGCGCGCGTTCTCCCGGGCGAGTTCGGTGTGGCTCGCGCGCAGATGGCGCAACCAACCGAAGCCGAGAAGTCCCGCTTCCCAGTCCGCGTTTGGCGGGACGATGGCGAAGGGCGAGGAACCGCGGGCGTCCACGATCCGCGCGCCGAATGCGAAATACCCCGCGTAGATGTCGTCCGCGATGGTTGGGTCGCTCGTGCGGATGTCCTGCGGGGCGATGATCAGCCGCTGAGGCCCGCGGGCGCGCAGCAGGCTGATGACGCGCATCGGCTCGCCAGCGATTCGGCGCGCGTGACGCGCCTTGAAGCGCGCGGCGTACCGGGCGATGCGCCATCGTTCAGCGACGGTGCGCCCCGTCAATGGTCCTGCCTCCTCGTCAAGGCGTGAGTCCCGAAAGGCGAACGCCGTCTTTCGGAGCGGATCGCGCCCGATCAAGATTCTCGCCGCCGCTTGCAGCGCCCTGAAGAATCATTAGGCGATTCAGGGCCTTTGCGAAACGCCCTTTCGCGTCGAAGCGTCAGGTTCGCACAGGATCAGCGCGCGCGGCGGATCAGACGGCTCGCGAAAAACCCATCGAGGCCGGCGAGACGGGGATCGTCGTTCGGCAGTCTTGCGGGCAAAGTCCGCACGTCGCCCTCGGGCGTGAGGCAATCGGCGAGCCCGCCGATCTCGTCAGCGACGACGGGATCGCGCGCCATGTCGGGATTGCGGCGCAACAGCGCGGCGATCTGCGCTTCGCCCTCCTCCGGCTCCATGGAACAGGTGCAATAGACGAGACGCCCGCCCGGCTTCAGCAGCGCGCAGGCGCGGTCGAGCATTTTCGCCTGCATGGCGGCGAGCGATCCGATGTCGCTCACGCGCTTCACCCATGCAACGTCGGGATGGCGGCGGATCGTGCCCGTCGCGGTGCAGGGCGCGTCGAGCAGAATGGCGTCGAAGGGCTGCGCGTCGAATGTCAGCGCGTCGCCCACCGCGATCTCCACGGGAAGTCGCAGGCGCTCGAAATTTTCGGCGAGCCGCTTCATCCGCTCCGCAGAACGGTCGAGGGCGACGACGCTCGCGCCGTTCGCCGCAAGTTGCGCCGCCTTGCCGCCAGGGGCGGCGCAAAGGTCTGCGGCGCGTTCGCCCGCTTTCACGCGCAAGAGCCGCGCCGGAATGGCGGCGGCGGCGTCCTGCACCCACCATTCACCGTCGGCGTAACCGGCAAGCTCCGGCACCGGGTCGCGCGACAGCAGGCGCACGGAGCCGGTGGGAAGGACAATTCCGCCGAGTTTCTCGGCCCAGCCCGCCGCATCGCCTCGCACGGTGAGATCGAGGGTCGGCTCGCGCCGGTGCATGAGAGCAATGGCTTGCGCGGTCTCTGCGCCCCAGTTCTTCCGCCAGCGCGCGGCGAGCCACGGCGGCGTGTCGATGAAGGGATCTGCGGGCTCGCGCAGGTCATCGCGGGCGCGCGCAACATTGCGCAGGACCGCGTTCGCAAGCGACGCGTAGGGCGCCGCCTTCGGATCCGCGCGCACAGCCCTCACGGCAAGATCGACGGCCGCATGGTCGGGCACGTCGAGATAGAGAAGCTGCGCGGCGCCGGCGACGAGCGTGTGCTCCAGCGAACCGGCTTTCTTCGGCAGGCCCTTGTCGAGGAATCCGGCGAGCGCGGCGCGAATCGTGCCAAGGCGGCGCAGCGAGGCTGTGACGATCGAGCGAATCAGCGCCCGGTCACGCGCGTCGAAGGCTTGATGACGGCCGGCTGCGGCGTCGGCCGCGAATCGCTCCTCCAGCGTATGCCCGTTGCCGAGAATATCCGCGAGCGCAGCCGCTGCGGCCACACGCGCGGCGAGACCGGGCGGCGGCGGTGGCGGCGCCTCAGCCCGGTCGCGACGGCCGCGCGGGTGAAACGCCTTCCTGTTCTGATTCAAACGCGGCTACTCCAGAAAACGCGGCCGGCTCCGCCGGCGCGTCCATTGCGCGCGATCAGCCCCAGGGACCGCGCTGCTTACCCCATCTGGAGCTACCACGATCGCCGCCGCCCTGCCACGGGCCGGAGACGCTTTCATCGCGATAATCAGCGGCGTAGCCGTCCATATAGCCGCGCATTCCCATGGTGCGGGCGAGGTCGTCCAGCGCCGCGATGCGGTTCGCCACGTTCGGATGGGTCGAGAACAGGTTGTCGACGCCGTGCCCGGTCAGCGGGTTGATGATGAACATGTGCGCCATCGCCGGATTGTTCTCCGCCGCCTGATTCGGAATGTGCGCGGCTTCGCCGGAGATCTTGGCAAGCGCGCTCGCAAGCCAGACAGGATTGCCGCAGATTTCCGCGCCCATGCGGTCGGCCTCGTATTCACGCGAGCGGCTGATCGCCATCTGCACGATCATGGCTGCGAGCGGCGCGAGTATGGCGAGCGCGATCGAGCCGATGGCGCCCATGCCGTTGTTGCTGCGGTTGCCGCCGAAAAGCAGGCCCCATTGCGCAATCGACGATATGGCGCCCGCGAGCGTCGCGGTGATCGTCATCGTCAGCGTGTCGCGATTCTTGATGTGCGCCAGCTCATGGGCGACGACGCCCGCGAGTTCCTCGCGCGTCAGCATCGCGATGAGGCCGGTGTTGACGGCGACGGCAGCGTTCTCGGGATTGCGTCCCGTCGCAAAGGCGTTGGGCTGGTCTTCGTGGACAACATAGACGCGCGGCATCGGCATGTTGGCGCGGTGCGCGAGTTCCGCGACCATGTAGACAAGGTCCGGAGCGGTGGTTTCATCCACCTCCTGCGCGCCGTTCGCCGAGAGCGCCATGCGGTCGGAATTCCAGTAGGCGTAGAAATTCGTCGCGGCTGCGAATGCCAGCGCCAGCAGGATGCCGGTCTGGCCGCCAAGCAAGGCGCCGACGGCGACGAAGATCGCTGTCATGGCGGCCATCAGGATGGCTGTGCGCATGTAGTTCATCGGCTTCAGGTCTCCTCCGCGCCGGCGCCCCGTCTTGGAGGCGCGGCCCGCCGACTATATGTGGTGGCGGACAGGCCCTTCCTGCAAGGCTGCGGTTGCGCCGGATGCAGGAATACGGGTCGCAAGCGGGGAGCCCTGCCATGAGCGAATCGAACGAGACGGCGCGCGACGGCCAGCCGCCGCCCGCGGAAGCGCCCGCGCCGCGCGTCCTCACGCCGGAGGCGCAGCGCGCCCTCGCCGAAGCCGCGGAGCGGCGCAGGCTGGCCGAAGCCGAGGCCAAAGCGGCGCCGAAGGAAATCGACGGACGCGGGGGGCTCGATCCCGTCCGTTATGGCGACTGGGAAATCAAGGGACTGACCAGCGACTTCTGATCAGCGGGCGAGCTTCGCCCGGTCCGCGCCGTAAACCAGCGTCAGCGCGGTCGCCCCGAGCGTCGCCGCCAGCATGATCAGGAAAGCCGGCGCATAGGACCCGGACGCATCGAACGCGATGGCCCCGAGCCAGGCGCCGAGACCGCCCAGCGCGTGATGGAACATCGTGATGAAGCCAGTGAGAGCGCCAAGGTGGCGCACGCCGAACGATTCCCGCACGAAAAGCACGCATGACGGCGCCGTCATGAAAAAGGTGACGCCGAACGCCAGCGCGAAGACCGCGACGGAAATCGTCGAAGCGTCGACCAGCACAAGCCCGAACGCGGCAAGGCGGATGAACCAGGAGACGAGGGTCGGCCAGACGGGGCCGTGGCGGTCGGCGGCGGCGCCGGCCCACAACACGCCGGCGAAGCCGGTGAGTCCCATCAAGGCGAGCAGATTTCCGGCGAACAAAGCGTCGACGCCGCTGTCCTGCGCGAAGGCGACCACGTGGGCGGCCACGAAGAAATCGTTGAACCCGCAGACGCCATAAATTCCCATCAAGAGCCAGAATGGCTTCGTCCGCGCGGCCTGGCGGATCGTCTGGCCGTTCGCCGGTTGCGCGGAGGCCGATCCGGGCGCGGGCTTGCCGGGGGCCGCGGCCAGAATCAGCGGCACGATGGCGAGATGCGCCACCCCGACCCAGAAGAAGATCGAGCGCCAGCCAGCCTGCGTGAGGATCGCCGCAAGGATCGCGATGATGACGAGCTGGCCGACGCACATGCCTGACAACGCCACCGAATTGGCGAGACCCGCGCGGCCCGGAAACGCGCGCGTGACCATCACGCCGACAGGGATCGTCGAGGCCATGCCGCTGCCGATTCCGAACAGGACGCCATAGAGCGCGATCGCTTGCCAGGGTTCCGTGATCCACGTCATCGCGCCGATGCCAACCGCGCAGATCGCCAGGCCCGCGCACAGGACGAGACGCATGCTCATCCGGTCCGCCATGCGTCCGGCGATGAACATGCAGACAGCGGAGGCGAACTGAAACACGCCGACTGCTGCGCCGATGTCGCCGCGCTCCCACTGGAGGTCGGCGACCATCGGGCGAAGGGTCAGCCCGATCGTCATCCGCGCGCCATTGCCGACGAAAAGCACGAGAAAGCCCGCTGCGAGCGCAAGGGCGGCGGCAAGCGAGAGATTTGCGAACAGGGAGGGTCGTGCGGTCAAGGATCACGCGGCGCAACAGGAGCGATTCCCACGTTTAGCCGCCTTCGGGCGCAGGCGCCATCCCGCGGTCACCGCTCTGTTGCAAATGAGAAGCGAGAAACGTTGCAGCAGAGCATCACTGCCGCGCTTTCGCCATTTGCTTGACTCTGGTCAAGCGTCAGGCGCGAGCCGTGACGCTATTATGAAACATCGCGACGGTTCGCGAATCTTTTTTGCAGTATTGGGGGCATTCTTATGACGTTCTCTCTCCGCATCGCCGCCGCGGCGGCGTTGGGATTCCTTGCGCTTCCGGCGGTCGCAGCAGATCTGCCGCAGCGCGCTCCGGCGCCTGCGCCGGTGATGACCTATGAGCCTTTTGATCCGTGGATGATTCGCCTGCGCGTGATCGGGGTGCTGCCGGATGGCGACTCCAAGGTTTCGGTCGGCGGCGCGCCGTATGTGAACGGGTTGAAGATTTCAAACGCGGTGGTGCCGGAACTCGATATCACCTACTTCTTCACGAAGAACATCGCCGTCGAGGCGATCTGCTGCCTGGCGCCCCATTCCATCAAGGGATCCAAGGCGCTCGCAGGCGTAGGGGAGATTGGCGACACGCTTCTCTTCCCGCCAACCGTCATGCTGCAGTACCACTTCACCAACTTCGGCGCGTTCAAGCCGTATGTCGGCGTCGGCGTGAACTGGACGCATTACTTCAACAACGACGCGAAAGGCCTGTTCAACAGCCTCAAGATCGACGATTCCTTCGGCGTCGCGGCCCAGATCGGCTTCGACTACATGATCAACCGCAACTGGGGCATCAACTTCGACGTCAAGCGCATCCTGATGCGTCCCGACGCGACGGTTCGTCTGGGCGCGGTCCCTATCACGGCGAAGGTTCACATCGATCCTTGGATCGTCGGCGCCGGCATCGTCTACCGCTTCGGCGGCGGCTCCGCCGGCCCGGTGGTCGCCAGATACTGATTGCACGGCGTCATACCGAGCCGAGTTTCGTTGCGAGCCGCCCGGCAATTGCCGGGCGGCTTCTTTTTGAGCTTATGCCGCTGCGTCTGGTGTGAGGTTGTAGGAATATTTGACAGGTTGCAGGACTTGATCCATTTACAGGGCCATGTGCAGATCGCCATGCGCGACCCTGGCGGCGCATCTCGTTCTGATCGCCGCCGTAGCCGCCAGCCTTGATTCATTTGCGTCAGCCCTGCGGCCGGCTCGTCCGGCGAGCGCCGACGCGCGCGCGGGCCGAATGGACGCGACGGCAGCCATCGTTCGTGGCGTGGCGGGACCCTACCGCGCCGAATCGATTCGCGTGGTGGACGGCGACACGTTCGAGGCGCGACTGCGGATCTGGTTCAACCAGGACGCGACTCTCCTTGTCCGCCTCGATGGCGTCGACGCGCCGGAGTTTCGCGGCCGTTGCCCGCTGGAACGGCGGCTCGCCGGGGAGGCGCGTGATGCGCTCGCCGCCATCCTCGCCTCGGGCGAGGTGTTCGTCCGCGACCTGCGCGCGGACAAATATAATGGCCGCGCAGTCGCCCGCGCGAGCGTCGCCGGGGCTCAAGGCGCGCCCGGCGACGACGTCGGCGAGATGCTGGTTGCAGGCGGTTATGCGCGCCCCTACGACGGGCGCGCCCGTCCGCCGTGGTGCGGGACGGCGGCGGCGCTTGCGGAGCGGCACGGCGCCCGATAGGGCGCATCACCTCGAGCCCGCACCAATTCGAAAAGCGCTGGATAGGCAGCGCGCCGATGCGCTAGCGTCTGGCGAACGGAGTCCACACCGAGATGAATGACAAGGCGAATCGCCAGATCGCGGCCGCGCGCCGGCTCGTCGCGCATTTGGCCGGGACGCTCGACGCCAACCTCAGCGTGCGGCTTTGGAACGGCGAACGGCTGCCGTTGGGCGGAAACGTCACGGACGATCTTGGGTTTGCGATCAATTCGCCGCAGGCGCTGACGCGGCTCGTGCGCAAACCGAAGTTCTCGACCCTGATCGAATTGCTCGCCGACGGGGGCGTCGAAATCGTGGGGGGCACGCTCATCGATGTGGCGCACCGGCGCGGGCAGATGCGCACGAAAGGGCTGTTCAAACGCATCGACAAGCTGCTTGTGGCGCGAAACCTGCTGCCGTTCGCCTTCGGCTCGGCGAAAGGCGGGGACAGCCAGGCGTTCGCCGGCCCCATCGAAACCTCGGTCGAGAAAGGGCGCGACGACAAGGCGCTCATCCACTTCCACTATGATCTTTCGAACGCGTTCTACTCGCTCTTCCTGGACGAGCGCATGGTCTACACCTGCGCCTATTTCGAGACCGACCACGGCGACATCGCCGAAGCGCAACGCGCCAAGCTCGACATGATCTGCCGCAAGCTGCGATTGAAGGAGGGCGACCGCTTCCTCGACATCGGCTGCGGCTGGGGCGCGCTGGTGATCCACGCGGCGCAGAACTACGGCGCGCGTTCGCACGGCGTCACATTGTCGGAAGAACAGTTCGCCTTCGCGCAGGCGCGCATCTCCGCGCTTGGCCTGCAGGATCGCGTTACGGTCGAACTGCGCGACTACCGTTCGCTCGACGCGCCTGAAAGTTTCGACAAGATCGCGTCCATCGGCATGTTCGAGGCGGTGGGCATCGACAACCACGACATCTACTTCAAGCAGATGCACAGGTTGCTGCGCCCGCGCGGGCTTTATCTGCATCACGCCATCGCGCGTCCCTCGAAGAAGGACATGAAGCGGTTCCGCAAGCAGCGCGCGGAATACAAGGCCCTCACCACATACATATTTCCCGGCGGCGAACTCGACACGGTGGGCATGTCGATCAACGGACTCGAGCGCAACGGCTTCGAGGTTCACGACACCGAAGGCTGGCGCGAACATTATCAGCGCACGTGCAGGCTCTGGAGCGAGCGCCTCTACGCCAATCGCGAGAAGGCGGCGGCGGAAGTCGGGTGGCCGAAAACGCGCCTCTGGCTGCTTTATCTTGCGGGCTGTTCGCTTGCGTTCGAGCGCAGCGCGGTGGGTATTTTCCAGACGCTTTCGTCGAAACGCGACAAGGGACCCTCGGGTCTGCCGCTGACGCGGCGCGATCTCTATTCCTGATCGTCGTGGTCGGGTGAGGCCGGGTTCTCGCTGAGATCCTCGTACAGTTTGCGCGCTTCCTCGTAGGGACCGCGACGCTCCGCGAACGCGGCGATGCGCAGGACGCGCACGTCGCGCGATAGCGCCACGGTAAGCACGTCGCCGAGCCCCACGCCCCGCGAAGGCTGATCGATCTTGCGCCCGTTCAGCCGCACATGCCCGCCGGTGACGAGTTCGGCGGCGGCCGAACGCGTGCGCGCCATGCGCGCAAACCAGAGGTATTTGTCGAGGCGCTGCTTCGCGCCGGCGGAGTCATCCTGCTGGCGCGGCGCGCGGCTCAATCTTCGCTCTGCTTCTTGTCGCCCTTGCCTTCAAGCTGCTGCTTGAGAGCGAGAAGTTTCGCGAAGGGCGAGTTCGGATCGGGCTTTTTGTCGCGTTCGCGCCGCGGGGCTTCGCTCGATGTGAACGCCCGCTGTCCACCGCCGGGGCGCTGGTTGCGATCGTCACGGCGGGGGGGGCGCGGGCCGCTGGGGCGCTCGCCGAAACGCTTGTTGCGGTCGTCTCGGCGCGGCGGCCTGTCCCCCTGGGGGCGATCCTGACGGGGCTGCGCGGTCGCGCCCTCCGTGGCAGCGGGCGCGCCGTCCGCGGGCGCAGCTTCTCCCTGCGGGGGCCGGCTGCGATTGAACGCTCCTCGATCACGGCCTCCGCCGCGGCGCTGCTGCTGGTCGCGATTCTGGTTGTGGTGGGGGCGGCGATGATGCTGCTGGCGATGCGGTCGCCAGACCTCGATCATGTTCTCGTCTTCGCTCGCGGCTTCCGCGGTCGCTTCGCCTGTCGCCGCTTCCGCGCCCGCTTCGGCGGGTTGTTCGGCGGCAGGTTCGCTCGCGGCTTCGGCAGCCGGCGCTTCCGCGGCGGCCGTCGGAGCCTCCGCCTCGGGGGTGGGCTCTACTTCCGCTACGAGCGCCGGCGTTTCTTCAATGGCGGCGGCCTCTTCGGCCACCGGTTCGGGGGCGCTGGATTCCACCGCGGCTTCTTCAGCCGGCGCGGCGCCTTCGGTTGTCTCTTCCGGCGCTTCGCTGGTCTCGCCCGTCGCTTCCTCGCCTTCGCTTTTCGTTTCGCCTTCCGAAGGCGGAGCGATCGGCGTTGTCGGCGCCGGGGCGAGCAGCGGCACGGTGATCGCCGGGCCCTTGCGCTTCTCGGACGCGTAGCCGAGCGACTTCAGGATCGAGGCGAACGCCTCGCCCGAGCAGCCGACCAGCGACGTCATCGCCACGGTGACGACGAAGGCGTCGCCATCGGCGGCGCCGGCCGGCGGATCGCCCGGCGTCACGCCGGGGCGGTAGGCGATTGCGGGACGGATGAGATCGGCGAGCCGCTCGAGAATGTCGACGCGCACGACGCGCTCGCCGCACACGCGGAAGCCAGCCGCGAGATAGAGGCCGCGGGGCACTTCCTTGTCGGCCGCGAAGGACGTGCGGCCGGAGGCCGCCAGATGGGGCACTTCGTCGAAGCCCTTCACGACTTCGAGGCCGCCATGCTTCAGCGCCCACAATTGCGCGGCGAGCGCGCGAGGCGCGGGCTTCAGAAGCGGCTGAACGTAGATGTGGTGCGCGCCGAAACGGACGCCGAGCTTTCGCAGGGCGCCGCGCGCGCTCTGATCGAGCGCCTTGATGTCGTTGGCGATCTTCGAGCGTTCGAGAACGCCGAGCGCCTCGCCGACCTGGAATGCGACGCCGCGCGCGAGTCCTTCCAGACCGTCGCCGTTTTCAAGATCGAGCAACGGCCCCAGCAGTTTCTTGACGTGCTGGTCGATCCACAGATTGAGCCGCCGCTGCACGAGTTCGAGCGAGGCGCCGGTCAACTGGTCATCCGCGAGCACGCGCACGCGCGGCTTCAGGATGTGGTCGCCGGCGGCGAGCTTGCCGACAGGCTCGCCAAGCCAGCGGATGACGCCGTCGTGGGCCAGGACGAATGCCTGATCCACCGCATCGCTCACGCGCTGGGCGCGGCTTTCGAGTTCGCTGGCGAGCGCCTTGAGGGCGGCGGCGTTCAGCGTGCGCTGCGCCTCGCCTTCGGCCTGCGGGTCTGGCGTGAACCGGAAACCGTGCAGGAGGCCGATATGCTGTCCTTCGACGAGGACATCTCCCGCCGCCGTGATTTCCGCTTCAAGCATCGCATTCTCTCTCAATCGACGCATAAGTACGCTGGTTCGTCTGTCCACGAACCGGTGGGTCAGTCTTTCGTGCAGAGCGTCGGACAGGTTGTCCTCTACCTGACGCGTGACGCCCTGCCAATGCTCCGGATCGCTCATCCAGTCAGGACGATTGGCTATGAAGTTGAAGGTTCGCACCTGGGCGATGCGCGCCGACAGGGCGTCGATGTCCCCGTCAGTCCGGTCGCAGGCCTGCAATTGGGCGGAAAACCAGGCGTCCGGCACCCGGCCCGCGCGCACGACGAAGCCGTAGAGCGTGTCCACCAGCTCTGCATGGGCGGTGGGCGACACCTTCCGGTAATCGGGCACCTGGCAGGCTTCCCAGAGGCGCTGGACGTCCGCTTTCGTCGCCGCGATGCGGCGCACGCGGGGGTCGCGGGCGAGAATGTCGAGGACGACAACGTCCTCGTTGAGGGGCGCCCGCGTCAGGCCGGGGCGATCCGGCTCCCGTTCAAGGGACGCCTGCAGGCTGTCGATGGTCGCGAAGTCGAGCTCCGAATTGCGCCATTGCAGGGTTGCGACAGCGTCGAACCTGTGGGTTTCCAGCGCCTCGACCAGCTCCTCCTCGAAGGGCGGGCAGCGTCCCGTGGTGCCGAAGGTGCCGTCGTTGGCGTGGCGGCCGGCGCGGCCCGCGATCTGGCCGAATTCCGCCGGATTGAGGCGGCGATACTGCCAGCCGTCGAACTTGCGGTCGCTGGCGAAAGCGACGTGATCGACGTCGAGGTTGAGGCCCATGCCGATGGCGTCGGTCGCGACGATGAAATCGACCTCGCCGGCCTGATACATCTCCACCTGCGCGTTGCGCGTGCGCGGGGACAGGGCGCCGAGCACGACCGCCGCGCCGCCGCGCTGGCGGCGGATCAGTTCCGCTATGGCGTAAACTTCTTCCGCCGAGAAGGCGACGATGGCGCTGCGGCGGGGGAGCCGGGAAAGCTTTCGCTCGCCCACGAAAGTGAGGTTCGACAGGCGGGGGCGCGATACGAACGTGACGTTCGGCAAAAGGCGTTCCAGCGCCGGCGCAATGGTCGAGGCGCCGATCATCATGGTTTCGTCTCGGCCACGGCGGTTGAGCAGCCGGTCTGTGAAGGTGTGCCCGCGGTCAAGATCGGCGGCGAGCTGGATTTCGTCCACGGCAACGAAGGCGACGTCGAGATCGCGCGGCATGGCCTCGACCGTGGCGATCCAGTACCGCGCGTTTCGAGGCTTGATCTTCTCCTCGCCGGTGACGAGCGCGACCTGATCGGCGCCAACCCGGGCGACCACCTTATTGTAAACCTCACGGGCGAGCAGGCGCAGCGGCAGGCCGATGACGCCGCTCGAATGGCTCAGCATCCGTTCGATGGCGAGGTGGGTCTTGCCGGTGTTGGTGGGACCGAGGACCGCGGCCACGCGCCGGGAGGTCGCGGAGGTCTGGCCCGCCGCCAGAGCGGGCGAAAACTGATTCATCTGCGCGGGTTATCCCTTGCGCGGGTTCCATGCGGGCGCAAGCCCGCTTGTATCACAATCGGACGCCTGAGCCAGCGACCGTGGGCCGGTTTGAACGACTCGCGAACATACCGGGGGCGAATCGACGACTCCGCAGGAGTCCTGTTTTGTTCATCGCAACATTTAGTGCGGCCAGCGTAATGTTAAACCAGCTGTTGTGAAAATGGCCGAAGCCGGCGCGATTCCGGGACGACCCGGGCCGCCGCAAAACAGGCCCGTGGACGGACTCCGATTCCTTGTCCTGTCAAGACAGGCCGGCGCCTATTGTTTGATCTCGGGCTCGACGAGGCGCGCGAGGTTCTTCAGCGACTCCTGCCACCCGAGATAGCAGGCTTCCGGCGGGATCGCGTCGGGAATGCCCGACTGCGTGATCTCCATCTCGGTTCCTACGGCGACCTGGCGCAGGACGACCTCCACCCGCATTTCGCCGGACAGGTTCGGATCGTCGAAGCGGTCCGTGTAAACGATGCGCGCGCCCGGGGAGAGGTCGGCGTACTCGCCGCCGAAGGAATGGCTGTCGCCTGTCGTGAAGTTACGGAACGTCATCCGGAAGGTTCCGCCAACCCGCGCGTCCAGATGATGCACGGTGCAGGCGAAACCGTTGGGCGGCAGCCATTTCGCAAGCGCGTCCGCTTCGATGAAGGCGCGATAGACCTTGTGGGGACTCGTCGCCAGAACGCGGTGCAGGCGGATTGTGCCGGGCATGTTTCGCTCCCTGCCGGGGCTCAGCGCGAGGCGCGGCGCGAACCGTATTCGGAGGCGACGGACACGTTCGTCGCCTCGATGACAAGCTGGCCGATCTGCGTTGCGACCATGATCTTGTAAGGCGTCACGAGCCTGGCGCCCTCGACCGGCATCAGCCATACTTCCATCTGGCGGTTGTTTTCCATGTACTGCGTTTGCTTGCGCTCGGCGCGATGGCCCGCGATCGGGCGATAGCGGGCTTTGCAAACCGCCACCGGGCCGGAATAGGCCTGCGAGCGGACCTGCTGGGTTCGGGCGTATTGCAGCGAAACGTCAAAGCGCGCGTAGCCGTCAAAGACCGCGATGTTGCGGTCGCAGGCGCCGGCGCCGGTCAGGTCCTTGCTGGCGACCGGCATCAGGACGGCGCTCAGCGGGTCCACGACGCCCCGCTTGTGCGCCTCGGTGAGGGGCACGCGATCCGGGTGAGGATCCGGCGGCGGGACGACCTCGACGGACCGTACGGAGCCGCCGTTGAGCGCCATGCGCACCGTGCGCGTCTCCTTGCTGTTGGAGGATGCGGTGGCATAGGACCGCGACAGCACGCGTCCCTGTTCGAAGGAGCCGCTGGAGCGTGCGCCTCCCTGCGCGCGAGAGACGAGTGTCGCGACGCCGGCGAGCCGCGCGGACAATTCCATTTCGTAGTTCGACGGGCTCACGCGAGCGTTCAGGCTGGCCGAACCCATGCTGAGCCCTATGAGCCGAATCGAATAGCTGACGTTCACCGCTTCCGCAGCCATGCCGGGCGCGGCGACGGTTGCGCCCGCAATGAAGGCGGCGAGAGCGAGGCCGTGGCGGGGCTTCGTTGTCATGGGCGTCCGCAATCCGTGGTCAGAAAAGAAGTTAACATTGATCGGCGTTGAATCCGACCCTTTGATGGCCGGCGACCACGAAGGGACCCCCCGGAGGCGGGTTCCTGATGGTTTCATAGTCTTTACCATTCTTGATTAACGATGGGTGAATCGGGGTGGCGCGAGCGGCCCCCAAGCGGTTTGCGGGGCTGAACATGCTGCATGCGTTGCTTGTGATCGCGGTTGCGCCGCAGCTGGCGATGATTGCGTGGAACGACTTCAACGGCTGGCGCATCAGCAACCGAGCGAATCTCGCGTTCGCCGCAACGTATTTCATCTTTGCCGCCCTGCTGAGCGCGCCCTGGACGATCGCCGTTCACGCCGCTTTCGCGGCCCTGATGTTCGCGATCATGCTCTTTCCCTTCACGCGCGGATGGCTCGGCGGCGGCGACGTGAAGTTCCTCACCGCGTCGTTTCTTTGGACCGGGCCTGATTGCGCCCTGGTCTATTCGCTCGCGCTGCTTCCGCCGATGCTCGCTTACCTCGTTCTGGCGCGATCGGGCGTGGCGCGGGCGAAGCGCGAGGAGGGCCAGCATCGTGTGCCTTTCGGCCCGATTGGCGCCGTCGCGCTGGCCTTCACGCTTGTCGTCTGCGAGCCGTTCTGAGGCGCCAGCCCAGCGATCAATTTCGTGCGGGCGGGGCGCGACCGGGCGTGGATTTGAGCGGCGCGCGTGCGCCGGGCCGTTTCGCGGAAGGGGCCACCCGCTCAGCCGGGCTCTGGCGGGCGTTCGCCGAAGCGCCGCGCCTCGCGCTCGGCGGCCGAAATGTTTGCTTCCGCGCCCGGATTCTCTGCAATCCGTTCGACGTATTTATATTCTTCTATAAATCCGGCTGTGAACGCGCCTGACAAACGTCAATATTTCGTTAAGCATGATCTTCGAGCGCTGGATGCCCAGGCTGCGGAGAACCCATGACGCCCGCCAACAAATGCGCCGCGAAAGCGTCGCGTGATTGGGAGGCGGAGGTCATTTACCTGTTCCCCGGAAGCCTGGCCCGCGCATCCGCAGGTGAATGGCGCGGCGCCAACCGCGACTGGAGTTCAACGGCTCAGTAAAGCGCAAGCTGCTGCGGCTTTTGCTTGGCCGCGCATCCGGCCCGGCGCGCCGGCGTGGTGAAGGTCACAGGCAGAGGGTCGTACACGCGCAAGCCCGCAACGCCTCGTGAATGCGCAATGCAAGGGGAATGGACAACATGGGTGTTGTGCAGCGTGGCGTTTTTGTTTCCAGCGTTTGGCTGGGCTTCATGATGAGCGACGACCACATCGCACGGCTTGCGCCGGTCGCCTCGGGCTTGCTGCTCGCCTTCTTGCTTTACGCCGCGATCGCCTCCGCGTTCCGGCGCCGGACCGCCGCCTCGCGCGCGGCGCCGGCGGCGTGCTGATCGACTATCCGCCCCGGCGCGCCTCATCGATGGAGCGAACCAGGCAAAGAAAGAGCACGCGATCCTTCTCGTCGCCGACGAGCATGATATTGAGCGCGCCGGAGCGTTCGAGATCGCTCCACCGTGCAGCGAAATTCGCGCGCAGGAATTTTTCGGGATGCTCGCGCAGGATGCGGGCGAGTTCGGCCATCGGTACGCCGAGACGAAGGTCCAGGCCAGCCATGCACGAAGCTGGCGTCCGGCCCGGCGCTGCCGTGATCAGGTCCTCGAACGGCTTGTTGCATGCAACAAGATGGCGATACTGATCGATCACGAACGCTGGTGAGGCGTGGCTGATCGCGATGCGCCGCGCGAGACCGATCAGTCCCTTGTCGCGCAGACGCTCGGCCTGCATCGCGGCCCACTCGGCCGCTTTCGATCGCAGCAAGGATGAGTTGTTGCCGTTCGGCGCCTCGGCAAGAAGATTCGCGACATAGTCGCCCAAGCGAAGCGAGGCCTGCTTCGCTGCCTCCTCCAGAATGTTCCAGAAAACCGGTTCAAGCGAAAATGCGCGCTTTCGGCCGCCAATCTTGAGAATGCGGAACTTGGTGTGACGGTCTCCGTCGGCCTCTGGCGCCGTGGAGTTCGCAAAGCTCTGAATACTCATGACCAATTACTTTCCAACGCCTGCTGACGCCGGCGGGCTTTGCTTGCGCGAAGCCCGCCGCGGTCCGCCCATCATCGCGCTTCACGTTGGCCGGGAGGTGTTCGCGCTGGAGCCCATGTGCTCACCTGCAAGCGAGCCCCACCCGGTAAACGTGACTGCTAATGATGTCCAACCATCTGAGATACGTTAGCAAATCTGTGTGCTGCCGCACGTTGAGACCGAAACGGTGGTTACCGCGCGGCGGCAAAAATGCAGACAATTTTCGAGATCGGCGCCGCGCAGTCGCTTGCCACATCTGTCTTGGCGCCGTCCGGCGCGGGCGGCCTCGCCGTTCGACGAGCAAAGGCGTGAAGGCGGTCTTTCCATTGCGTCCGCAAATTGAACGGCGGCGTTAAGCGGGCGTGAAGCATCCCGGCTGATTACGCGCGGCCGCCGGCTTCTAAACGCCATTTTTGCCGGATGGATAAAATTCGAATCAAGTTTCCCATCCGCTCTTAAAGGCCTGCCGCGACGATCCGCTCGAAACGATCCTCCAGGAGGCGGAAATGGCGGATACACGCAAACGGGTAAAGCTTGGCCTGCGCGAAGCGGACCGGCTTTCTCTACTGAGAAGCTATCATGTGATTGACGCGGAGCCTGTCGGCGCGTTCGACGACGCTGTCGCGCTCGCGGCGCGGATCTGCGAGGCGCAGATCGCGGTCCTCGCATTCGTCGAAACACGGCGGCAGTGGTTCAAGGCGAGCGTTGGCCTGGATCTGCCGGAGGGGCCGATCGAAGGTTCGCTCAGCGCCTTCGCCATCCAGAAGAATGAAAATCTCTTCGTCGTGGAAGACCTTTCCGCCGATCCGCGCTTTGCGCGCGATCCTGTGCTTCTAGCCCATCCGGGCGTACGATTCTATGCGGGCGCCGTGCTGACGGCCAGGGACGGGGCGGCTCTTGGCGTCCTCGGCGTCTATGCGCAGACGCCGCGTCAAGGCGGGCTCGACGCCGATCAACGCAACGCGCTGCTCGCACTTGCTGGCTCCGTCGTGCGCGAACTCGAAGGCCGCCGAACGCAGACGCGCGCGGCGGAGCCGCCGCGCCATCAGGCGGCGATCCGGACCGAAGCGCTTGCGCGCGAGATGAGTCCCGATCAACTCCAGAAGGCGCTTCTGCTGTCCATGACGATTCCGTGGGAACTGAGCCTGCCGGCGGAACGCATGGTGCTCGGCGACAACGCGCGCGAACTGATCGGGCTGGGTTCCTCGATCAGCATGACGCGGTTTCGCGAGCACATTCATGTCGAGGATCAGGCGCTGTTCGACGGCCTCGTTCGTGAGGCGATGACGGGGTCCCCCGGAGAGGTGGAGCTGCGCTTCAAGCGCACGCGCGGCCGTCAGGCCTGGCTCAGAATGCGCGCGCAGATGTTGAGCCACTTCTCGGTCACGGGAACCTTCGTCGATGTGACTGCGGAACGTCAGCGCGACGGGGAAGCCGGCGGCGCGGCGATGCGCGATCACCTGACGGGTCTGCCGAGCCGCGGTCCCTTTCAGGAGCAGCTTCAGAAGGAGATGAGGGCCGTCCGGTTCTCCCGTGCGAAACTCGCGGTCCTGTTCGTCGACGTCGACGATCTTGATGACGTCAACGCCGCATTTGGCCATCATGCCGGAGACGCCGTGCTGCGGGAAGTCGGGCGCCGCCTTGCGGCGCTTGTTGGCGACCGGGGCCGCGTGGGCCGCGCGCGTGACGACGAATTCATCCTCTATCTCGGGGACGCTGGCGACGCCGCCGGGGTCGAGCGCTTCTGCGATGCGGCGCTTGAGGATCTGCGCCGCCCATTCACTTTCGAGGGCAATACGCTGGGCGCGCGGTGCAGCATCGGCGCCGCCGTGTTCCCGGATCATCAGCGAGACCTGACGCGTCTGCTGCAGGCCGCCGACACCGCCCTCAAGATGGCCAAAAGCACGGGGCGCGATCGAGCCTGCCTGTTCTCGACGCAGGGTTCACGCGAACTGGAGCGGCGCGCGCGCGAGGCGCAGGCATTGCGCATCGGACTGGCGCGCAACGACATCCTGGCCTTCTACCAGCCGATCTTCAATGTGCGGACCGGCCAGATCGTGGGCGTTGAAGCCCTCGCGCGCTGGCGCCATCCGAGCAAAGGCGTGCTGGCGGCGAATTATTTTCGGGGCGCGTTCGAAAACCCGCAGACCGCCGCCGAGATCACCGAAGCAATGGTGCGGTCCATTGCGGCTGACGGCCGGATGTGGAGCAGCGAAGGGCTGTCCGGCCTTCGCGTGGCGCTGAACCTGTCTGAAAGCGAGGTCCGTCACCCCGACATGGCGCAGCGCATCCTCTCGGCCCTCGAGACGGCCTCCTTCCCGCCGCACCATCTGGAGGTCGAGACCTCCGAGGCGTGGGTGGGTGGCCACCCCACCGGGGGGGGGGTGGCGCCCCACCCCCGCGGCGGTCTTTGGCAACCTTGAAGCGTTCAGGAGCGCGGGCATTCGCCTCGCTCTGGACAATTTCGGCAAGGCGAGCGCGCCGATGTCGATTCTCCGGTCCGTTCGATTCGATCACCTCAAGATTGATCGCAGTCTGATCGCGAACGTCGAAAGCAACGAAGCCTGCCGCGCCATCGTTCACGCGATGATTGATCTCGGCGAGAGCATGAAGATGGATGTGACGGCGGAAGGGGTTGAAACGATTCCCCAACTCGAAGCGCTGCGCTCGATGCGCTGCGCGCGGGTGCAGGGCTACCTTCTCGGGGCGCCCATGGTCGCTGCGCGAATCCCCGAGTTCGTGCGCCGGTTGCGCGAGGCGCAAATCCCTCGGGACGAATCATACACCGTCATCGAAGAGCCTGACCCCTTCGGCCCGTCAGGTCAGCCCCGCTAATTCCCGGACAGGTATAAGGCTTCGCATTGACTGCGGAGCCTTTTTTCCGGCGATGATCGACGCGTTTCGATTGCATCAAAATGAGACTTTCTGGTCTGGAGCGATGCGCTTGGCGCGGCTTCGGCCTGCGCAGCGTCATTAACCTTAATGCGTCGAATTTGAATCGAATGCGGCGACAATCGTTGACCGAATCTCATGGTTAAAACAATGTTCCCAACGAATTGGAGGCCGGTATGAAGCCGTCAGACGAATTGAAACTGTGCGGCAGCCCGGCGCTGAAAAAGGTTTATGAACCGGACCGCGAGCGATCCGACCTTCTTGTGAACCTCACGCGGGGGAAAGATCGTCCGGCGAAGCAGCCAATCGTTGCCCCGGAGACGATCGCGTCCTCCTTCAACACCTGGGCGTTCAAGCGTGAGCAGCCCGACAGCAAGCCGCTTTTGCTCGCGCAGATCGCGAAGGCGGTAGCGCAATCGCAGCCGGTCAGTTTCGTGCTCTACTGGGGCAAGGGGCCGCGTAACGAAGCCGGCCCCAGGGAATCGGCCTGCCTCGAGTTCATGTCCCAGATGAAGGCTCGGATCAGGGCCGTTTATCCGCCCGGCGCGCGCATGACGCTCGTGTTCACCGACACGCACGCCCAGCTGAACGGTCACAAGGTCGCGGACATGGCCGCCTACTTCAAATCAGTCGTGGGACTGCTTCCCGACAGCGGCTTCGATACGTGTCATCTGGCGAGCATCGTGCGCGATGCGCGCCCTCTGCTCGGCGACTTCGACGCGAGCGGCGAATCGCTCGACGAGCAACTTCTCGCGCAGCTCGTCGCTTCCGCGCAGAAATGGTATCGCGGCGGCGCGAGCGTTGAAGAAGGCGCCATCGCCTATTATCGGGCAAATCTCGTCGAGCGCCGCGCGATCGAGTTCGCGTTTCCCGACTCGATTTTCGTGACCTTCAACGGCAGCGAGTTGCGCGGTCTTTTCCCGGAAAAGTTGCCGATTTTCTACATGTACTCCTTGCGGAAGGGGTTCGCCGTCAAGCCCTGGTTCCTGGCGTGAGATGACTCATGCCCGGCTACGAGCTGAAGCACGCAGGCGACACCGCTCTCGTGGTCGAGTTCGGGGAAACGGTCGACCGTGACGTCAGTTCGCGTGTCGTCGCGCTGGCGGAGACGCTGAAGACGCTCGACGCGCCGGGCGTCGTGGAACTCATTCCGACTTTTCGTTCGCTGATGGTCCGCTACGAGCCGATGGACATTTCCGCCGACGAGGTGAACGGGCTCATCGCGCGCGCGCTGGCCCTTGGCGCGACGGCAAACCGGCCACGCCGCCGCTGGGTTGTTCCCGTCTGTTTTGAAGGGGCCCATGGGCTCGATGCGGACTATGTGAGCGAATGCTCCGGCGTCGCTCCGGCCGATCTCGCGGCGGCGCTGAGCGCGCCGATCTATCACGTCTACATGCTCGGCTTTCTGCCCGGCCAGCCCTATCTCGGGGACCTGCCGGAAGCGTTCGACCTTCCGCGGCGCCTTTCGCCGCGCAACGCGGTGCCGGCGGGATCCGTTGGGGTCGCGAAGCGGCTCATCTGCATTTATCCGTCTGAAACGCCGTGCGGCTGGCACATTGTCGGGCGCTGCGCCGCGCGGCTGTGGCAGGCGGATGGTCCGCTTTTTCAGGCTGGCGACGAAGTACGGCTCGCGCCCGTTCCCGCACACGCGTTCAACCCCGACGATCCTGCCCTGCCATTCATGGACGAGGCCGGGCCGTGACCTGCGCGCTGGACGTGCTCGCGCCGGGGCCATCGACGAGCGTTCAGGATCTTGGGCGGTTCGGCTTCCAGCACGCGGGCGTTTCCGAAAGCGGCGCGCTGGACAGTCTGGCGCTGCGCCTCGCCAACCTTCTTGTCGGCAACGATCCGCGCGAAGGCGCGCTGGAGGCCCTTTATATTGGCCCGGCGTTGCGCGTGAACGCAGGCCGGGTGCGCGTGGCGTTCGCCGGCGCCGGCGGCGACGTGGAGGCGATGGAGCCCGGCGGCGCCTGGCGGCCCGCGCCCTTCGGGCAGAGTTTCATGCTGAACGAGGGCGCGAGCGTGCGTTGCCGCGCGCGCGGTTGCGCGACGATCTACATGGCCGTCGAAGGCGGGTTCGATATTGCCCCGGTTCTCGGCAGCGTTTCGACGGACGTTCGATCCGGTCTCGGCGGGGTGCAGGGGAGGGCCCTGAAGGCGGGCGACTCGCTGCCGCTCAGGCGCGGCGCGGTCGAGCCCGCCGTCGAGCGCCGGCTGGCGGCTCCCCTGCGCGCACCGGGCGTTTTTCGCGTTCTGCCAGGCCCTCAGGACGATTACTTCGACGAAGCCGCGCTTCAGGCGCTGTGGTCCGGCGAGTTTGTCGTCGGCCATGGCGCGAATCGCATGGGGCTGCGGCTGGAAGGTCCCGCCATTCGACCCGTGCGGGGTTTCGACATCACGTCGGACGCTCTGGCGCCAGGGTCGATCCAGATTTCCGGCGATGGCAAACCAATCGTTCTCCTGGCCGATCGCCAGACGACAGGCGGCTATCCAAAAATCGGAACTGTCATCTCCGCGGACGTTCCCGCCCTTGGCCGGACGCCGTCGGGCGCGCGAATCCGTTTCGCGCGGGTCGATCGCGAGGAAGCCCTGAAGGCAAGGCGCGACATGCTGCACCTGATCGCGCGTCTCGAGAATCAAATCGAACCCGTACGCCCGGCCAAGCCCAGGGAGACCCTCCTGCTGGAAGCGAACCTGATCAGCGGCGTGATCGACGCGCGGGTGCGCCCATGACCGCGAGCGCCCTCGCAAAGCGAACTGACAACGTACCCCTTGGCATCGCGTTCATGATCGGAGCGACGATCCTGTTCGCCATATCGAACGCGATCGCCAAATGGGGATCGGAAATCTATCCGCCGGGTGAAGTGATCTTCTTCCGCTCCTACGCGACATTGCTGATCGTCATGGTCTTCGTGATTTCGCGGCGCGGTCTCGACGTTTACAGGACATCCATTCCCGTTGCGCATCTGGCGCGCGGATTGTCCCAGTCGATCTCGCAATTCTTCACGGTGCTGGCGCTTTCAATGCTGCCGCTCGCCGGCGCCACGGCCATCGGTTTCTCGGCGCCCCTGTTCTCTGCGTGTGTGGCCATCATCTTCCTCGGTGAGCGGCCGAGCGTGGACCGGCTTGTCGTTCTGGCGCTTGGCTTCCTCGGCGTTCTGCTGGTGGCGCAGCCCTCGGCCGACATGCCATTGACGGGCGTCGCATTCGCGCTCGCCAACGCGGTCATGTATGGCTCGGTTACGGTCGCCGTGCGCGGCATGTCGCGGACGGAAAGCGTCGATACGCTCCTGATGTGGCAGGTCACGACCGTCGCGGCGTTCCACTGCGTGCTTCTTTTCTTCGGCTTCACGCCGCCCTCGGCATTCCACCTCTGGATATTCTTCCTGTGTGGAGCCGCCAACGCGGGCGCGCAGTATCTGTGGACCCGGGCGTTGAGCCTGGCGCCGGCCACGGCCGTCTCGCCATTCTACTATATGCTGCTCGTCTGGTCCGCGATGATTGGCTTCGTCGCCTGGGGCGACGTGCCGGGCCAAGGCTTGATCCTCGGCTCTGTCGTCATCGTCGCGAGCGGCGTCCTGCTGATTTACCGGGAGGCTGCGGCAAAGGCGAAATCAGGCGACGTTGGCCGGTGACTCGAGCACATGAGCCGGCAGGAACTCCGGTAGCGGCTTTGGCTTGCTGATGAAGAAGCCCTGAATCTCGCCACAGCCCATGGCGCGCAGCGTCTCGAACTGAGTCTCCGTTTCGACGCCCTCGGCGACCGTGCCGATGCCGAGACGCTTGGCGAGGCGGATGATCGTCTGCACGATCATCCAGGTGCTTTCGCGCGACTCCATCGCGATCACGAAGGAGCGATCGATCTTCAGATAATTGACCGGGAAGGACTCAAGACAGCTGAGGCTTGAGTAACCTGTGCCAAAATCATCAAGAGCGAGCGTGACGCCCATCTTCGACAACTCCACGAGTTGCTGCAGACCAGGGCCGCTGCGCTCCATGAGCACGGTTTCCGTGATCTCGAGCTCCAGGCGCGACGCGGGGAGACCTGTCGCATTGAGAACGCGCCGCACGCTCTCGGCGACATTGCCGTCGCGAAGCTGAACGGCGGAGCAGTTGACCGAAACTCGAACGTTCTCGGGAAGCTTGAGCGCGTCGCGGCAAGCCTGTTCAAGCACCCACACGCCAATCGGAATAATCAGGCCGGTTTCTTCGGCAAGCGGAATGAACTCGCTCGGCGGGACTTGCTCACCGTCCGCGGTGCGCCATCGCAAAAGCGCCTCGTAGCACGTGGTTCGCCGCGTGTCGGCGCGAACGATCGGCTGATAGTGCAGTTCAAAGCGATGTTCGATCAGCGCCGTGCGCATGCCCTCTATCATGTGGCTTCGGCGGCTCGCGGCTTCGGTCATTCGCGACTGGAAGAGACGGTACGTGCCGCGGCCCCTGGTCTTGGCGCTGTAGAGGGCGAGGTCGGCCTGCTTCATCAGTTCGTCCGCCGCAACGCTCGTATAACGCAGCGCAATTCCGACGCTCGCGCCAATGACCGTGTGAAGGTTATCCACGTCAAAGGGTTCCGACAGCCGGCGAATGATCCGGTTCGCAAGCGTCTTTGCGTCGTCCACGGAGGTGATATCGTTCTGGATGACGGCGAATTCGTCGCCGCCAAGCCGCGCGAGATGGTCGGTGCGGCGCACTTCGGCCGAAAGACGACGGGCCACCTCAACCAGCAGGCGATCTCCGGTCGGATGGCCCTGTGTGTCGTTGACGTTCTTGAACCCGTCGAGGTCCACGATCAGGAGCGCGAAAGGTTTCTCCGAGGTTGCGGACAGTCGATCCAGAATCTGGCTGAAGGAGAAGCGGTTCGAAAGCCCGGTCAGGCTGTCCTGTCGCGCGAGACGCAGAATGCTCGCCTGGTAACGGCGCGCGTTGTTGGCGGCCATCACCATGCCTGCGAACGCCAGTAGGGAGAAAATGCTCGCCCCGATGATGTAATTTCTGTTTCGAACGCTCAGGATAGACCGATCGGGTTCGAGCGCGCTGACGAGCACGCGCAGGGGATAATTCTGCAGGTCGCGATAGGCCATCATCGTCGGGACGCCGTTCAGTTCCTGACTGGTGATCGTTGCGCCGTTGATGATTTCCGTGTCGCTCGTGAGGGTCTGGAAGTTGGCGGCGCCCAGAGTGCCGACAAGCACGCCGGCCCCGGCCCGGATGATGCCGTCCTTGCCGATCAGCGCAAGGCCGTGTCCTTCCCCGAGGCGCAAGTCGGAGTAGGCGCGCGTGAGGTGGGATGGATCAAGCGAGACGACGACGACTCCCGCAAATTGCCCGTTCCGGTCCCAGTAGGGCCGCGTGAACTGGACGGACCATCTACCCGATGCGCGGCCAAGGACGGGTTTGCTGATGAAGAGTTCGTCGGTTCCGCGGTCGCGATGGACGGTGAAATGCTCGCGGTCGCTGAGGTCAATCGGCTTCGGCGGGAACAGCATGACCGAACTCGTTATCATCATGCCGTTCTTGTCAGTGATCGCGATCTGCACGGATTCATCATTGATCGTATATTCGTCCTTCACCAGGCTCTGCCACGGCGCCTGATAATCGCTGCGCTCGTAGCTTGTGCGCATGAAACGAAGGATGCGGTCCAGCTCGTTGGCCGTGCGCACAACGTTCTGCTCGAAGACGAGGGAGAGGTTCGAGGCTTCACGCGCGAGCGCCAGCCGGCTGTAGGCGGTCTCCCGTTCGATGATCTCGAATGCGCCCAGCCAGACCACCGCGATCGCGAGTGAGCCAAATGCAATCACCGGCTGAAGGAACGGCCGGATGTACGACACCCATAACAGGTTCATGATGGACGATTTCTGGCTGGCCATTCGGCAACTCCGGAATCCGAGTGTGATGATAATAACGGGCTGGATCGGGATCGGCTAAGACAAGCAGCAATACTCTGCGGATATAGTTTCTTTCGGACGCACGGAACGCGTCGCATATAGCGTTCTATAAATGCTGGGCCTGCCGCTCCTCGCATTTTGCCGTCTGGGCCGAATTGCTCGCGGGGCGATGTTTGCGGGTTAGCGGCGTTCGACGCCGGTAAGTGTCCTTCAAGCCTTGCCGCCTCTTCGCACATTTCCGCAATCGCCTGCACAGGCGGATCGACAACGGACTCGCCAGCGTCTCCATGGGCGAAGAGCGCCGCGGGTCGCGCCGATCATTTCGCCTCACACCACGTTTATTGCTTATATGGCAGCTGGCTTGAGCGGGGCTTTTGAATGCTCCCGACGAACGATGCGCCACATCAGCGCCGCCAGCAGGAGCAAGAAGAGGCCCCCGAGAGATGGGCCGGCGATTTCGGCGTTGGCGGGAGCGCCCATGTACTGCTGCGCGCGCTGCAAGCCGAAGCCCCAGAACGCGGCGGTCCAGGCAAGCATCATCACGCCTGCCTGCTCGAGCGCGCTCGCCCGCGTTTCAAGTTCCGGCAAGAGAAGCGCGATCGCAACGCCCAGGATCGGCAGATCGTAGTCATACACGTAGGGGCTTATGAAGAGACCGAGCAGGACGGTCATCCCGAGCGCCTGGCGTGTTGGCCATTGACGGATGGCGATGAGCGCCACGAGTCCCATCGCTAAAAGACTGACGAATACCTGTCCTATGAACGAAGCGTTCGCGCTGAAGCCCGTCGTTCGCAACAGGGCGTAGAATGACGGCATCCGGTGCAACGGATGGGCCGCGCTGGCGAGAAACATGCTGGTTTCCCGGGCGCCTTCCAGGAAGGCGCCCCACACGCCGACTCCAAAGTAGAAGGTGGCCAGCACGCTCGTCGCAAGAACAGTCGCGATCGCGGTTGCGACCACCGCCCACCGGCGCGCGACGATGCAATAGAGCCCGAGGGTCGCCGCAATATGCGGCTTGATCGTCATGAGGCCAAGCGTCACTCCGGCGGCGGCCGAGTTGCCAATCAGCAGCAACGATGACGCGCCGATCAGCGCAGCCGTCAGAAATCCATTCTGGCCGGTCAGCAGGTTCAGAACCGCCGCGGGAAACACCAGCGTTATCACCGCGCCTGCGGCGGGCCCCGCCAGTTTGCGAATGACAAGGAGATAGGCGCCGAGCGTCACGATCGTGAATAGGATGTAGCTCACGGTAAAATCGATGGAGGCAAGCGGCGCGACGATCAGGCCGAACTGGGGAGGATACGTCCATGTGGCGTAGGTGTCGGCCCCGGTGAACGCCTGATAAAAAGGCTTGTAGGACGCAAACGAATAGGTCTTCTCGTATTCCCCGTTCAGCGCACGCTGCCCCGCCAAGTAGAAGGCGTCGAAATCTGTCACGGGCCATGGCTTGGGCAGCCCCGCGCGCATATGAAACCGGATGATCTGCACCCCAAAGGCGATCAGCCCGAAGATGGCGACGGCCTTGTGCACGAGCGGGTTCGACAACAAGCGCATATGTGTCTTTCGGCGACTGACGGCGGCTATGCTTGTTAACACCGTAAGTGACTGGCGCATGAGACTCAATTTGCTCGGCATTTTGCAGTTAACGCAGTCCTGCGCGCGCGGCGCGCTGTTGTTAAGCGAGGGTTGCCCGCTGGACGCATCCCAAGCGCGTACGCCTAAGCGCCGTGCGGCCATCAGGGCGCAACGTCACTGAAGGCTGCAGCTTCTCGTGCGGGACGCCTGTGCCTAGCGCGTGATCGCGCGCAGGTTCGTCAGCGGCGTCTCGGTGACAGCCACGTAACTCATCGACAAGGGCGGCTTGGCGGCAGGCCTGGCGGCGGGGACCATGCCAACCCGCTGCCCCGTCGCGCTCTCCATGCCGACGATCGCGACGCTGCCGGAAAGGGCGGCCGTGATGTCCGGGCGCGTGACGATCCGCCTGCGCGCGCCGGGCGCGAGCGGCGTCGGCATGACGTAGTGAAAGACGTCCGCCGGGTCGGACTCGCCGGAATCGAAGGAACTCCGGCTGGCGAGCGCAATGGAGCGGATGCTCTGGGTGGATCGGTTCTCGACGATGAAAGACAGCATCGCGCGATCCCCGGCGCCGGCCGACGTATTGATGATCGCGATGGCGCTCAGATCCAGGAGCCGCAGTGCGGCGCGGTTCGCCTCGTCAAGCCGCAGACGCGGCGGGGAAAGGGATATGGACCAGTCCACAACGGGCGCATTGGTCTGCCGCTCGGCCCATCGCTCCATGCGCTCGTCGAAGGCCGCTTTCTCCCGCGCGCCAAGCTCGATGATCTCGTCGATCGTCTTCCCGTCGACCAGGCGTCCTATTCTGGCGACGACAATGGCTGGCCTCTGTGTGGACCAGTTTTCCAGCGGCGACGAGAAGCGGCGCACGCCGGAAAGGCTGTCCGTGAAGCTCACGAAATGGGAATGACGCTCAGCCTCGCTACCGAATGCGCGCGCGTGAACGATCGCGCGCAAGGCGCGGTCGAGAGCCGCCATCCTGTCAGGAGGCGCGCGCCGTGCGATCTCCTCCATGGACTTCCTGAAGTTCTTCTCCGTGTCGCCGCGAACGACAGGCGCGCCATTACAGCCGGCGAGGACCCACGCGAGCAGAGCCAGCGCCGCCATCTGTCGCGCCCTTCCTGTCATGCGCATCGTCCTTGACGTCCCCACCACCCCCTCCGAACCGCTTAACGGTTTGTTCAAAAACGTGAAAATCAGGTTAACAGGGAGCTGGAAATAGAACCCAAGAATTTTTGATATAAATTTATATAAATCAAGTATTCGGCGTTCACTATATCCGTATCTTCTATCGTAAGGCGACTTGTTGGAAGTCAAAGCGAGTAGTATTCGTTCGTTGTCGATCGCGGCGTGCGATCACGAAACAGGGTTGGAGTTCAAACATGTTCAAGCTTCGTGGAGCTATCAAGCGCGTCAACAAGGACGAAAGCGGCGCGGCGCTGGCCGAGTACTCGGTCCTCCTCATCATCTGCGCGGTCGCCGGCGTCGGCGGCGTCGTTCTGCTTGGCGGCAGCATCGGCAGCGCGTTCAGCAACATGTCCGGCTGGGTGACCAGCGAGGTGGTCGGCAAGATCAAGTAAAGAAACCTTTCGAGTTCTCATTGGGGCCGGGCGGGAGAATCCCGACCGGCCCCAATTGCGTAAGGAGGTTTCGATGCGTGCAGGTCCGCTTATCACGCTCGCGCTGGCGCTTGTCCTCGGCGGCTTCGCGGCGTTCTCCGCTTCCAATTGGCTCGAGCAAAAGGCGCGCGGCGAGGTTGTGGCGACAAAGACCATCGTCGTGGCCAAGAAGACGCTCGCCTTTGGCGCGACGATCACTGAGGACGACCTGGTTGAAATCAGCTGGGGCGCCAATGAAACGCCGCCCAGCACTTTCGCCAAGAAGCAGGACGTGCTCAAGGACGGCCGCCGCGCCGTGCTCAGCACGATCATGCAGAACGAGCCGGTCTTCGAGTGGAAGATCACGGGGCCCGGCCAGCGCGCCTCACTTTCGGCGCTGATCGAAGACGGTATGCGCGCCGTCACCGTGCGCGTGGACGATGTGCGCGGCGTGGCGGGCTTCATTCTGCCGGGCGAGCGGGTGGACATCGTCCTCGTGCAGGGAGCCCGCAATGATTCGTCTTCGGACGTCATCCTGCAGAACATTCGCGTTCTGGCTGTGGATCAGCTCGCCAACGAAAAGGAGGAAGCGCCGAAGGTCGCCCGCGCCGTCACCGTGGAGGTGAATACGGAGGAGGCGCAAAAGCTTATTCTCGCCAGTGAGGTCGGCCGCCTTTCGCTGATCCTGCGGCAGGCCGGGAATACGTCCGCGGGCAGCAGCCGTCGCGTGACGGCCGCGGACCTGACGACGGCGCGTCCCTCCAAGGAGGAGACGCCGGGGGTGTCCTTGGTCGCGAACGTCGGTGTGTTCCGCGACTCCAAACGTGACGTCTACTCCGTCAATCGCGAGCAATAGCCCTATTTCTTAACCAGGAATTAACGATGTAAGCCGAGGATTAAACGGCGGTATTTTGATTTTGAACTCAAGGTTGTTCGGGGGCTGTCGTGGCGATCGGCAAGGACGGGCGGAGTCCATCGGTGAAGTCGTTCGCGCTTCGGCGTCGCGTTTGCCGCACTGTCGTGGCGTTTGCGATCGCTGTTTCGGCCGCGGGATTGGCGCGGGCGCCCGGCGTCCTGGCCAATGACTCGGCGATCAGCGCCGAAGGGCGTCTCGGCCGCGTGGTCGTTCCGATTGGCCAGTCCCGCAGCTTCCGCCTGCCGGCGGCCTACGCCGATGTCATCGTCGGCGCGGCGGAAATCGCCGACGTGGTGCCGGTGTCGGACCGCGCCGTCTACATTCTCGGCAAGCAGATCGGCACCACGAACATCGCCGTCGCTGACGCCAACAAGCGCATGATCGGCGTTCTCGACGTGGAGGTGACGCCGGACCTCGAGTTCATCCAGTCGCGTATCCGCCAGGCGGTTCCCTCCGCTCGCAACATCCGGGTGTCCAGCGCAAACGGCACACTTGTGCTGAGTGGAAGCGTTCCGGATGGCCCGACCGCCGAACGCGCGATGGCGATCGCGACTGCCTTCGGGAAGGGCGAGGGAAAAGTCGTCAACGCTTTGCAGGTGACCAGCCCCCAGCAGGTGCTGCTCGAAGTCCGGGTCATCGAGCTGGCGCGATCGGCCGGTCGCGAACTTGGCATAAGCCTCGACGGAACAGGGAAAGGGAATTCCGGTTACCGGCTCCTGACGGGCCTTGCGCAGGTGGGGTCGACGACGCCGTTCGGAGTCCTGTTCACCAATCTGTTCCGGACGAACAACGTGAACGTCGATATCCTCATCCGCGCGCTTGAGGACAAGGGGCTCGCGCGCCGGCTCGCGAATCCCAATCTGACCGCCCTGTCCGGCGCTACGGCGAATTTCCAGGCGGGCGGCGAATATCCATATCCGGTCGCTACGGGCTCGGCCTCCCAGGCTCCGGCGGTTCAGTTCAAGAAGTACGGCGTGATGATTCAGTTTACGCCGACGGTGCTCGACAACGGGACCATCAACCTGCGTGTCGAACCCGAGGTGAGCGACCTCGATTTCTCAGCCGTCGTCAATATTCCGAACGCCGGGCAAATACCCTCGATCATCGTCCGCCGCGCACAGACAGAGGTGATGCTGAAGAGCGGCCAAAGCTTTGCGATTGCCGGCCTGTTGCAGGAAAATCACCGGCTCGAGGCCGCGCAGCTTCCATGGGTCGGCAGCATCCCGATTCTTGGGGTGTTGTTTCGCAGCCAATCGTTCCAGAAGCGGGAAACCGAACTCGTCATCGTCGTGACGACGCATCTGGCGCGGCCTGCCGCTCCAGGCGACAAGATCGCGACCCCGCTCGACAAGACGATACCGCCCAACGATCTGGACTTCTTCGCGGGCGGCAAGTTCGAGATTCAGAAGGACTACCGCTACTTCGTCGAGCGTGGCGTTGGCGTCGCAGGGCCTTACGGGCACGTTATCGACATTGCGCCCGCCGGAGTCGTTCCATTGACCACCCGCTACTAGCCGCACGCACCCGGACGGAGAAAAAAGCATGTCCATGCTGCTTGCAAACCGAATGCGGACAGCGGCGGCCGCCGGGCTACTGATGTTGCCGCTCGGCGGTTGCAGCGAGTATCTCGCCCGCCGTGACAGCATAGCGGCCACAAACGGCGACGGCGTGCGGCAGAACGTGGCGACGCATGTCATCGATCCGTGGCCGCGACAGTCGCATAACCGCACCATAACCCTGAGCGGCGAGCGCGCGATCGAAAACACGACCGCAACAAACGAGCCCCCGGAAAAACCAAAAGAGCGCAGCGCAACGACATTGAGCGATTCGAGTAAGTGAGTGACAACGCATAGTGATGGACTGTTTGAACAACTAGGGGACGGCCGCGGGACAGCTGGGTCCGGCCGAAAGCATTTGCTCGTCCGCGTATCGGCTCCCGTCCGGAGCTTCCCATGCTGATCCGGATGCTCTGGAAACACGAAGACGGCGATCTGGCTCAATCGATCATTGACACCGTCGCGATCAATGAAACTCGCATCGAACCACTCAAGTCGATTGAAGACGCCAGGGCCCGGCTCGCGCATCCGAGTGAATATGCTGTCCTTGTGATCCTCAGCCCCGTGGCGCCGCCAGGGGAGATCGAAACTGTCATCGAACTGGCGGGCGATTGCCGTGAGCGCGCCTATGTTGTTTATGTCACCGACGACGTCGCCGCATCAGATTTCCGTCGCCTTCTGGCGACAGGCTCCGGCGAATGGATGCCCACCCGCTCCGTCGAGACGGAACTTCCGACCCTTCTCCAGCGTATCGAGCGGGCGAACGCCAATCCATCCGGCGTCAGCGGACGGCTCTTCACGTCCTTCTCGCCAAGCGGAGGAGGGGCTGGCAATTCGACGCTCGTCATCGAAACCGCGGCGGCGCTTGCTTCGAAACTCCGGGGGGACGCGCCGCGCGTCTGCATTGTCGATCTTGACACGGAGCGTGGCAACGTCTGCGATCTTCTCGATGTGGCGCCGCAGCTCGATCTCGGCGCGATCGCCGTTGATCCGAACAGAATCGACGACCAGTTGCTTTCCGCTTTCCGCAGCAGCACGACCTACGGCGTCGATGTCTATGCGACTCCGAAATTTACAATGGAGCCTTCGAAGGCTCCCGCGAACGCTGTTTACGCATTGTGCAACGCGTTGGCGCAGCGCTACGAGTTCGTAAACGCGGATCTTCCGTTTTATCTTTATCCATGGGTCGAGGAGATCATCCGCAATTCAGATGTCGCGGTAATCACCTGCGACTTCTCCGTTCCTTCGGCGCTTCGCGTCGGCGCGCTGTTCCAGAACATGGAAGGCAGATCGCTGAGGCATCCAAACACCTGGATTGCGATCAACAAGGCGCGACGCAGCATCTTTGGGCGCGCGCTGTCCGGAAAGGAACTGGAATCCGCGTTGCCGCCCGGCCGGCGCTTCTACATACCTGATGATCCGGTCTTTGCAGCCGAGTGCGCGAACATCGGGCGGCCGATGGTGACTGTTTCGCGCCGAAAGCCCGTGTCGAGGGCGGCCATCGCTCTGGCCGATGCGCTTGTCGCAAGGCGCGACGCGAAAATGAATATCTCCAGAACGTCTTCAACCGGGCGCCAGAAGCGCCGCATCTTCGGGATTGAATGGTGATGCGTTTCGGATTTCGCAATGGCGTCTCAGACGCCCAGCCCCATGTCGGAGCCACAGTGGCGAAGGCCGTTGCCGCTTCGCCGCCCGCGCCGGCGGAGCCCGCAAAGGAACCGGCGGCGCAGCGGCCGCCGCTTCTCGATGCGCGCGTCAAGTTGCACCAGAAGATCATCCACGAGTTCAATCTGGCCCTTCTCGAAAAGGTTTCGAGAGAGGAACTGCGCAACCAGATCGGCAGATACGTCCGTGATTACGTCGTCGAGGAAAAGCTGCCGCTGAACCAGAAGGAGGCCGAGGCGTTCGTCGACGATATTCTCGACGACATGACGGGACTTGGCCCGCTGGAGCCGCTGCTCAAGGATCCAACGATCGCCGATATTCTCATCAACACGCACGAGATCGTTTACGTCGAGCGATTCGGCAAACTCGAAGAAACGACGGTGCAGTTCAAGGACGAGGCGCATCTGCTGCGCGTTCTGAACAAGATCGTGGCGGGCGTCGGCAGGCGCATTGATGAATCATCGCCTATGGTCGACGCACGCCTGCCGGACGGGTCGCGCGTCAACGCAGCGATCAAGCCCGTCGCGGTAGATGGACCGCTTATCTCGATCCGCAAGTTCTCCAAGAACAAGTACTCGCTCGAGGGACTCGTGCCGACAGGCTCGCTGAAGCAGCCAATGGCGGACGTCCTGGCGGCAGCGGTTCGCGGGCGCTGTTCGCTCGTCGTTTCCGGCGGCACGGGCAGCGGCAAGACGACCATGCTCAACGCGCTGTCGTGCTGCATTTCGCCCAACGAGCGCCTCATCACAATCGAGGACGCGGCTGAGCTGCAGTTGCAGCAGAAGCATGTGCTTCGCATGGAAACCCGTCCGCCGAACTCCGAAGGACGGGGCGAAATCAAGATGCGCGATCTCGTCAAGAACGCGCTTCGTATGCGGCCTGACCGCATCATCGTCGGCGAGTGCCGCGGTGAGGAAGCCTTCGACATGTTGCAGGCGATGAACACGGGTCACGAAGGCTCGATGACGACCATCCACGCCAATACGCCCCGCGACGCGCTCACCCGCATGGAGCAGATGATCGGCATGGCGAGCATGCCGATGTCGCAGGCAAGCATACGCGGGCAGATCTCGGCGGCCATCGACATCATCGTCCAGCTTCAACGTCTTTCGGACGGCAAGCGCAGGGTCGTCAGCGTCAGCGAGATCACGGGCATGGAAGGCGACATCATCCAGATGCAGGAGATCTTCAAGTTTACGAAGGTCGGCGTCGAGGCGGACGGCACGATCATTGGTCATCATGTGGCAACGGGCATTCGTCCCCGCTTCCTCGAGCGGCTGGCCGCGTTGGGAATAACGTTTCCCGCCAGCACGTTCGATCCCGGCCGGCAGATGTAAGGCGCGATCATGGACAAGTCGCTCATCCTCATACTTATATTTGTCGCCATTCTTGCGGCTGTTCAGTCGATGTATCTCCTGTTCTGGCGGCAGACCAAGGAAGAGGCCGCCATCAACCGCCGTCTTGCCGTCCTCAAGGACAATTCGACGGTCACTGAGGCGTTGCAGCAGTTGCGCCGCGAACGCTGGCTCGGCGCGGGGGGCGGAAACCGGAACAGTCTTCACCGCTTGATCGTGCAATCGGGTTTGCGCCTCAACTGGACCCGGCTCATTCTAATTGTCAGCGGACTTGCGGCCGTATCCTGGATCCCGTTGAGTCTGTTCTTCGGACGATTGCTGGCGGTTCCGGCCGCCGTGCTCGTTGGCTGCCTTCTGACCTACATGTATCTGCACTGGGCGCGTTCAAAGCGCATCAACGCTTTCGGGGCGCAGCTTGCGGACACGATTGACGTGATGATCCGCAGCCTCAGGGCCGGTCACCCGATCCCCCGGGCGCTTGCGCTCGTGGCCGATGAAATGCCCGATCCCGCAGGCACCGAGTTCGGCATCGCGGCGGATGAATTGACCTACGGCTCCGATCTGACAACCGCGATGGAAGCGCTGTCGGAGCGTGTAGGACAAGAGGATCTTCGCTTTCTCATCGTCGCAATCTCCATCCAGAGCGCGACCGGCGGCAGCCTGGCGGAAGTTCTGTCCAATCTCACCGGAGTCATTCGTCAGAGATTCAAGCTGCGCCGCAAAGTGCGCGCGATCAGCGCCGAAGGCCGTTATTCGGCAGGGCTTCTTTCCATTCTGCCGCTGATCTTCTTCATGCTGCTGAATCTTGTTTCGCCATCGTTCTATGGCGACGTCTGGCACGAACCCATCGTGTTCAAGGCGCTCGGCGCGGGGATTGTCGTGATGATGGTCGGAAACGTCGTGATGTATCGCATGGTCAATTACAAGGTCTGAGCCATGCCGTTCGAAAAGATCATTCCGCTCGTGATCTTCTTCACGGTCTTCGTGACCGTCGTCTCGACCGTCGTCTACACAAACAGATTGCGCCTCGTGCGCCGCCGTCTGGCCGCGGCGCCGGTCTCGTTTGTCCTGCGCAAGGAAAAGCTCAATCCGGCTCGCGCCATCGTCGCCAAGAACTTCGACGAGAAGTTCTTCAAGCTTGAACCCGACGCGCGCAGCCTGCTGCGCATGGATCTGATTCGCGCCGGATTCTTCAAGTCGGACGCTGTCGCGGTTTATCTGTCGGCTCGCTTCCTGCTGATGATAGCGCTGCCGACCATCGGCCTCATCTACGGCGCCGTGCTGCTGCCGACGGGCTCAATCCTCGAGCAATTGCTGCTGAGCGGGCTTCTCTTCGTTCTCGCGATGTATGGGCCCAGCGCCTATCTGAGCCGGCGCCAGAGCGCGCTGGAAGCCGATTTCCGCAATTCGTTTCCGGACATGATGGATTGGCTGCTCGTCTGCGTCGACGCCGGTCTCAGCCTCGAAGCCGCTATCGACAGGGTCGCAAGCGAGATCGCGTTCTTCAGCCCCGCGCTGGGGGTCAATCTCACGCTGGTAGGCGCAGAGGTGCGCGCCGGCCGCAGCACGATCGAGGCGCTCCAGTCGTTCTCCGAGCGTGTGCGAATAGAGGAAGCGGCGTCGCTCGTGACCTTGATGCGCCAGTCCGTGGAACTGGGCACAAGCGTTGGCCGCGCGCTGCGCATCTTCAGCGAGGAAATGAGAGACCGGCGAATGATGAGAGCGGAGGAGCGCGCGCATCAGCTCCCTGTCAAGCTCATGATTCCGCTTTCCATCTTTATTTTTCCCAACATCATGCTCGTGTTATTCCTGCCCATGGTCGTGGGTTTCCTCAAGACAGGCCTGATTCCCCAGATCCAGTAACGGAACGCTCAATGCAAAGGATTACACGCATATCCTTGGCGCTTGCCGCAGCGATGGCGGCGGCGGGTTGTTCCGAGTTCGGTCTTGATCCCTCGGCGCCGGCGCCGGCTGCGGCGACCACGCCCGTCTCGCCGCTGGAGACGAAATTCTATTCGTCGGATGAAGACGTCCAGGCGGGATTCAGAAACTTCGAGGAGGGCGCCTTCGCGCTCGCCGAAACCCGATTCCGGAAGGCGGTCGAGAAATCGCCGCGCGATCTCACGGCCTGGATCGGGCTGGCCGCGACCTACGACCGGCTGCGCCGCTTCGATCTGGCGGATCGCGCCTACGGCCAGGCGATCAAGATCGGGGGCGTGACCGTCACGATCCTCAACAATCGCGGCTATTCGTATCTTCTGCGCGGCGATGTGGTGAACGCGCGCAAACAGTTCATGGAAGCCTACAAGATCGACCCCAACAACCCCACCGTCATCAATAACCTGCATCTGCTCGATGGCAGTAAACAGTATGTGCGCCGCGTGGATACGGCCTACTAGGGAGCGCACCGGTCATGCGCGTGCTTGAGTGAAGCCGCAGGGACGCCGGCGATGGGGCGCTCTCCCCCTGCGCGGCGTTTGGATGCGCGCGCGCCGTCAGGCATCGCTTGCTGCGTGCGAGCGCGGCTCTGTCCTGATCGAGACGGCGATCATCGCGCCCATCATCGTGACGCTGATCGTTGGCATGTTCGAACTGACGCGCGCGATCACCCACTATCAGATGGTGGACAAGGGCGTTCGCGCTGGCGCGCGCTATCTGGCGCGCGTGCCGGCGGCGACGAACGCCACTGCGGTGCAGGGCTGGGGGCTTGAGCGGGCGCGCTGCGTCGCGACGCGCGGGGTCGCCGCGGACGACGCGACCTGCAATTCGGTTGGCAAATGCATTCTCGTCACGTGGTGCGACGCCGCCGCGCGCTCGACCATCACGGTGGACACGACCCAGCTGTTCGCGAATCCGCGGAAGATTCGTCTCATCGCCGCCGTCAATCTCCAGTCGCCCCTTTTCGCGTTCTTCGGGAAGTCTGGCCTGCTGAGCGTACAGGTGGAGCATGAAGAACCATTCGTTGGCGAATAGGCTGCGCCGCGACGAGGCAGGCGGCTCGCTCGTCGAATTCGCGATCGCGCTGCCGGTCGTGCTCGCGCTGGTCATGGGACTCGTCGACATGTCCATGCTGCTCTGGCACTGGACATCGACCGTCAAGGCGACGCAGCTTGGCGCGCGCGAAGCGTCGGTGCGGACCATGATGGTTGCGTCACCGGTCAACTGGTCTGGCGATTCCTACCGAAGCGCGGACTTTTACGCCGAGAACCTCGGCAGGTCTTGCCGGGACGCAACGACCGGCAACTTCAACACAGCAGTCGATCCCAACGATTTCGCGACCAAGACGCTCTGCCCGCAGTTCACGGTGTCCTGCACCGGCGCTGCGTGTCTGTCCGGCTTCAGCCAGATGCTTGCGCGGATGCGCCTTGTGCAACCGCGGTTGCAGGCCTCGAACGTCGAGGTCATCTACGCCAGCACCGGCCTTGGATATGTCGGGCGGCAGGGCGGCAATCCAATGACCGTCACTGTTTCTGTGAAATGCCTGACGTTCGACATGTTCTTCCTGGACGCCTGGTACAAGTGGACAAACGCGAACTCCGGCTGTCCCTCCGGCACGACGGGCGCGCAGGTGGCCGCTGCTTCGAGCGCCATGACGGAGGGGTTGAGCAAGCCGTCATCCGAGCCATAGATGATCCGGTCCCGCCCGGGCGCCGCGATTGGTCTTCAATCGCGGCATTAACGCATAGATCAGATTCACCCTTTACGCTGAAGCCAAGCGTCAGCGCGTCCGGGCCGTTCCGGCCTATCGGCGCTTCGCACCCGCAAGACCTTCCCAGGCGATAATGTCAGATTCCGCTCCGCTCATTGTCGATCTGGAATCCGGGTTGCTGCGCACCGAACTGGCGCGCGAGGCGTTCTGGCGCGCTGCGGCGAACGGCGAATGGCGCATCGCGCTCGACAGACCGGCGCGCTCAATCGCGCGCATGGCCGATGCGGATGACGACGAGATCGCCAATCTGCCGATGAACCCGGATGTCATCGAGGCGATGCGGCGGCGGCGCGCGGAAGGCGGGCGGGTCGTTCTCGTCGCCGCCGCTCCGCAGCCGGTCGCGGCGAGGTTCGCCGGCGCGCTCGGCATTACGGACGAGGCGTACGGCGACGTTCCCGCCGGCGAGGCGCGCGCGGCCTGGCTGCGCACGCGGTTTGGCGATCGCGCCCCTCATTACGTGGGCGACGACGGCGCGGCGCCTGGCGTGCGGCAGGCCGTCAAGATCCCGCCGCCCCCGCAAAGCGCCGGCGCCTATCTGAAGGCGATGCGTCCTCACCAATGGGTCAAGAACCTACTTGTGTTTCTGCCCGTGGTCGCGTCGCACAAGCTGGATCAGTCTACCGTCGTGATGAGCCTGCTGGCCTTCGCCGCATTCAGCCTCGTGGCCTCGAGCGTCTATCTTCTGAACGATCTTCTCGATCTCGCGGCGGATCGCGCGCATCCGCGCAAGCGGCGCCGGCCCATGGCGTCGGGGGCCGTGCCATTGAAGCACGCGACGTTGATGATGGGCGGCTGCCTTGCGGCCGGTTTCGCGCTTGCGCTTCCGGCGGGCTCGCATTTCCTTGCGGTGCTGCTTGGCTACACGGTGCTGACCACGGCCTATTCGCTTCGTCTCAAGCGCGTGCCGGTGCTCGACATCTGCGTCCTGGCGGCGCTCTATACATTGCGCATCGTTGCGGGCGCAGCGGCGACAGGCGTCACGCTGTCGGTCTGGCTTCTTGCGTTCTCGATCTTCATTTTTCTATCCCTCGCGGCCATCAAGCGGCAGACGGAGCTCATCGACAATCTGCAATCGGGCAAGGAGAAGCCTGCCGGCAGAGGCTACCGCGTCGGCGACCTGCCCATCGTGGAGATGATGGCGGTGAGCGCCGGATACGTTGCGGTGCTCGTTCTCGCCCTTTATCTCAACGCGCCAACCGTCGTCGCGCTATATGAAACGCCGGAGTTTCTCTGGGCCGTCTGCGCCGTTCTGCTTTACTGGATCAGCCGCGCGGCGATGATAGCCCATCGCGGCGAGATGAACGACGATCCGATCGTGTTCGCGTTCCGGGATCGGGTGAGCCAGATATGCGGCGTGGCGGTTCTTGCCGCCCTCGCCGCCGCGATATGGTCATGAGGATGAGGCTTTGACCGGTTCTCAGATCGCAGTTCGTTACGCGGTATTCGCCGTAATCGCCACGCTGGCGAACCTCGGCGCGCAGCGCGTCGTTCTGGCGTTGGTGGATGCGCGCGGCGCGCTCGCGCTCGCAATTCTCGCCGGCACTGGCGTGGGGCTCGTGGTGAAATACGTCCTCGACAAGAAGTGGATATTCTACGACGCGTCCACCGGCGTCGCCGCGCACAGCAGGAGGTTTTCGCTCTACACGGCGATGGGCGTCGTCACGACGATGATCTTCTGGGGGTTCGAAACCACGTTCTGGCTCGTCTGGCGGACGGACGCCATGCGCGAAGCAGGCGCGGTGATCGGGCTCGCCATTGGCTATTTCGTGAAGTATGAACTCGACCGGCGTTTCGTGTTCACGCCCAATCGCGCGAGGTGATCATGCGGCTGTCGGGATGGGGCCGCTTTCCTGTCGCAGACTGCAACGTCGTACGGCCACGCAGCGAAAGCGAACTGGCCGCCGCCATCGCAAATGCGCCCGCGATCCCGCGCGGCATGGGCCGGGCCTATGGCGACAGCGCGTTGAATTCACACGCTACGATCAGCATGGCGGGCTTTCGCCACATGCTGTCTTTCGATGCGCAGAACGGCGTCCTTGTCGCCGAAGCGGGCGTCACGCTGGGCGACGTCATATCGGTGTTTCTGCCGCGCGGCTGGTTTCCGTCCGTGACGCCCGGCACGAAATTCGTCACCCTCGGCGGAGCCATCGCGGCGGACGTCCACGGCAAGAACCACCACAAACACGGCTCTTTCTGCGCTTTCGTCGAATGGATGGACGTCGTTGGGTCAGATGGCCGCGTGCGGCGCTGTTCGCGCCAGGAAAACGCCGATCTCTTCGCGTGGACAACCGGCGGCATGGGGCTCACGGGCGTAATCCTGCGCGCGGCCGTGCGCCTGCAGCGCGTCGAAAGCGGCTGGATCAGGCAGCGCAGCATTCCGGCGCCGAATCTCGCGGCGGCGATGCAGGCGTTTGAAGAGAATGCGCGCTCTACCTATTCCGTCGCATGGATCGACTGTCTCGCCAAAGGCGACGATCTCGGCCGCTCCATCCTGCTTCTGGGCGAGCACGCGGCAGCGGGCGAACTCGATTCGCCCAGGGGCGCCGCACCGTTCTCCACGCCCGCGCGGCGCAAGATGACCACGCCATTCGATGCGCCGTCCTGGGCGCTCAATCAATGGTCGGTGCGCGCATTCAACGCGCTCTACTGGCGCAGGGGCTCGCGGGCGCAGCGCGAAAGCCTCGTCGATTGGGACAGCTATTTCTATCCGCTCGATTCCATCCATGAATGGAACCGCATTTACGGCAAACGCGGCTTCGCGCAATTCCAGTGCGTGCTGCCGCTGGGGTCCTCGCGCCAGGGGCTGGAGGAGCTGCTGAAGACCATTTCCGCCTCGGGGCAGGGTTCTTTCCTCGCGGTGCTCAAGCGCATGGGCCCGCAGCACAGCCGCTTCTCGTTCCCGATGGAGGGCTACACGCTGGCGCTCGACTTCCCGGCGCATCCGAAGGCGCTCGCGCTGATGGAGCGGCTCGACGCAATCACGCTGGCCCATGGCGGCCGCTTCTACCTCGCCAAGGATTCGCGCATGTCGCGCGCAACGTTCGAACGGTCGGACGCGCGCGCCGCCGGATTTCGCGCAATGCGAACGGACGGCGGCCTGGACCGCGCATTCACTTCTCTCCAATCCGAAAGGCTGGGACTTTGAGCAAGGGATCGATCCTCGTACTCGGAGGCGCGTCGGACATCGGCCTGGCCATCGCGCATCGCTTCGCCAGTCAAGGCTTCGACGTTCAGCTTGCGGCCCGCAAGCCGGAGGAACTCGAGCGCGCGAAAACCGATCTGGAAGTGCGCTACCACGTCGGCGTCACCGTGCATGCGTTCGACGCGCTCGCCTTCCACGCGCATGAGCATTTCATGGCCGGATTGCCGAAACTGCCGGACGTCGCCGTCAGCGTCGTCGGCCTGCTCGGAGACCAGCGCGAGAACGAAACCGACCTTGAGGCCGCCGTGCGCGTGATGCGCACGAATTACGAAGGCCCCGCGACCATTCTCTCCGTCATCGCGAACCTGTTCGAGGCCCGCGGCGCGGGAACGATCATCGGCGTAAGCTCCGTGGCGGGCGACCGGGGTCGGGCGACGAATTACGTCTATGGCTCGGCCAAGGCGGGGTTCACGGCCTTCCTGTCGGGCCTGCGCAACCGGCTCGCCACGAAGGGCGTGCATGTGATGACGGTGAAGCCCGGCTTCGTCGCCACCCGCATGACCGAGGGCATGAAACTGCCGCCCGCGCTCACCGCCACGCCCGAGGCGGTGGCCGACCAGATCTACGCCGCTTTCCTCAAGGGCAGGGACGTGGTTTACGCCAAGCCGGTCTGGCGGGCTGTCATGGGGGTCATCGGCTCCATCCCCGAGCGAATCTTCAAGAAATTGAAGATCTAAGGGAAAGCGGTGCGGGGCTGTCGCAGGCCGCCCGCGCTGCGGCCGCTCACTTGACGCGCGCGGGGCTCTCAACTAAAGAACCGCATCCCGCTCGACGGTCCGACGCGCGGCGATGGCTTACGCTTTCGCTGCAAGTGTCCCGCCGAACACCAATTCTCAGACGAGAACTGTCCGGGGCGCTCCGAGAGGGGCGGGCCGGGAAGTTTGAAAGGAAGCATCATGTCCCGCCGCTGCGAGCTCACCGGCAAGGCCGTTCTGACGGGCAACCTCGTCAGCCACTCGAACCGCAAGACGCGCACCCGGTTCCTGCCGAACCTGTGCAACGTCACGCTGATTTCCGACACGCTCGGCCGTTCCGTGCGCCTGCGAATCAGCGCCCATGCGCTGCGCTCGGTGGAGCACCGCGGCGGCCTCGACGCCTTCCTCGTGAAGGCCCGCGAGGAAGAGCTGTCGCAGAACGTGAAGGCGCTGCGCCGCGAGATCATCAAGAAGCAGCAGGAAGCCAAGGCCGCCTGATTGGCGGCCTGATTTTCCGCTTCGCTCGGAATGAAAAAAGCGCCGGCTGAAAAGCCGGCGCTTTTGCTTTGCGTGAATGCGTGAAAGAGCGTCTAGCGCGCTCCGGCGGCCGCCAGCTTGCGCTGCGGGCGCACTGGCTGCGGCGGGGGAGCGGGCGTCGCGCTTTCGTCGAAGAGCTCGGCGAGCTTCTCGGTCATTGCGCCGCCGAGCTCCTCGGCGTCGACGATGGTGACGGCGCGCTTGTAATAGCGCGTCACGTCGTGGCCGATGCCGATGGCGATCAGCTCGACGGGCGAGCGGTTCTCGATCTCGTCGATCACCGCGCGCAGGTGCTTTTCGAGGTAATTGCCGGGGTTCACCGACAGGGTCGAATCGTCCACCGGGGCGCCGTCGGAGATCACCATCAGAATGCGGCGCTGCTCGGTGCGGGCGAGCAGGCGCTTGTGAGCCCAATCGACCGCCTCGCCGTCGATATTCTCCTTGAGCAGGCCCTCGCGCATCATCAGGCCGAGGTTACGGCGCGCGCGCCGCCATGGCGCGTCCGCCGCCTTGTAGATGATGTGGCGAAGGTCGTTGAGGCGGCCGGGGTTCTGCGGCTTGCCGCCCTGCAGCCACGCCTCGCGGGACTGGCCGCCCTTCCAGGCGCGGGTCGTGAAGCCCAGAATTTCCACCTTCACGCCGCAACGCTCCAGCGTGCGGGCGAGAATGTCGGCGCAGGTGGCGGCGACCGTGATCGGGCGCCCGCGCATCGAGCCTGAATTGTCGAGCAGCAGCGTCACGACGGTGTCGCGGAAGTTCATGTCCTTCTCGCGCTTGAAGGACAGCGGCTGCTGCGGGTCGATGATGATGCGCACGAGCCGCGCCGGGTCGAGCATTCCCTCTTCGAGGTCGAACTCCCACGAGCGGTTCTGCTGCGCCATCAGGCGGCGCTGAAGCCGGTTGGCGAGCCGTGCGACGATGGAGGACAGGTTGGAGAGCTGCTTGTCGAGATAGGCGCGCAGGCGCTCCAGCTCTTCAGGCTCGCACAATTCCTCCGCCGTGACGATCTCGTCGAACCGCGTCGAGTAGGCCTTGTAGTCCTGTCCGCGCTGTTCGAGCATCCCCTGGCGGGGCGCATTCTTGCTTTCGGAGGCTTCCTCCGCGTCGCCCATTTCGGAATCTTCCGGCATGTCCCCCGCCGGAGAATCGTCGGCGTCCATTTCGCCGTCGTCCATCTCGTCGGAGGAGTCGTCGTCCTTCTCCATCTGGACGGCGTCGCCGGTCGTGTCCTGCTCGCCCTCGCCCTCGTTCTCCTCCGGCTTCGAGTCGGGATCTGAATCGCCGGATTCCTCGCCCGTCTCATCGTGATCCATCGCGCCCTCGTCCATCATGTCGAGGGACTGGAGGAGCTTATGAACCGCGCGGCCGAAGGCGCGCTGGTCCTCGATGGAGTCGCCGAGCTTGTCGAGCTCCCCGCCGGCGCGGTCCTCGATGATCGGGCGCCAGAGTTCGACGATGCGCTGGGCGGCTTTCGGCGGCGCAAGTCCGGTCAGGCGTTCGCGCACCATCATGGCGACGGCGTCTTCGAGCGGGGCGTCCGCGCGGTCGCTTACCTCGGCGTAGGTGCCGCGATGGTAGCGGTCCTCCAGCATTGCGGAGAGGTTGCTGGCGACGCCCGCCATGCGCCGCGAGCCGATGGCCTCGACGCGGGATTGTTCGACGGCCTCGAAGACCGCGCGCGCCGCCTGGTTCTGCGGCATCAGCTTCCGGTGGACGCCGGTATCGTGACAGGCGAGCTTGAGCGCCAGCGAGTCGGCATGGCCGCGCACGATGGCCGCTTCCTCGGCCGAGAGCTTGCGGGCGGGCTCGGGCAGGCGCGCCTTTGCGCCCTCGCCGGCGCCCGTGACCCCGGGGCGCTCGGCCGCGAAGGTGACTTCGAGTTCGCGGACGCCCGACATGGCTCGCATGCAGCCGGCGACTGCGCGCTTGAAGGGTTCCTGCGGGGCTTCGGTTTTCGCGCCGGGTTTACGATTGCTGGAAGGGGAGGACATGGCTCGCAACATACCCCTTGGGCGGGTCTTTACAAGGGTTGGAGAGGGCGTCTAGCCGCACAATTGCTCCGCCAGGTCCGTGAGGTCGCGGGCGGACCAGTCGGTTGCGAAGCCCGGAGCCGCCTCGCCCTGGCCGGGGCCGTATTCGTCCGGACGCGCGACATGGGCCGTGCGAAGGCCCAGCGCGGCGGCTGCCCGCAGGTCGCTCGTGTGCGCGGCGACCATCACCCCCTGTTCAGGCGCAAGATCGAAGGCGGCGCAGGCGGCGAGATAGACTTCGGCGTTCGGCTTGTAATCGTCGGCGAGTTCAGCGCCGAGAACGGCGTCCCACTGGAAGCCGTTGAATCGCGCCAGCATCGCCATCATCGAAATGTTGCCGTTGGACACGGGCGCCAGCAGGAAGCGTTCGCGCAAGCGCGCGAGCGCCGGGGGAACGTCGGGCCACGCGGGAAGGCGCCGCCATGCGTTCGTCAGCGCATCGAGCGTGTCATCGTCGGCGTCCGTGACGCCGAAACGCGCGAGCACCGGCTGCACGTTCTCGCGATGGAGCGCGTCGAGCTTTTCGAAGGCGCGCTTTCCATTGCGCACCTGTTCGAGCGTTGGCTGATATCGCGCGCGCCACTCCAGCGCGAAAGCGTTCCAGTCGAGCGAATGGCCCAAACGGGAAAGGATCGCCTCGCTTTCGCGGGCGATCCCCTGTCTCCAGTCGACCAGCGTGCCGAAGACGTCGAAGAAGAGTGCCTTCGGCGCGCGGCTCATGCGTCAGGTGAGCGCAACGTTGACGGTGCTCTCGGGAAGCTCCTGACCGAAGGCGCGCTGATAGAATTCGGCGACGAGCGAACGCTCGAGTTCGTCGCACTTGTTGAGGAAGGTCAGGCGGAACGCGAAGCCCACGTCCTTGAAGATGTCGGCGTTCTCGGCCCAGGTGATGACCGTGCGCGGGCTCATGACCGTCGAAAGATCGCCGGCCATGAAAGCGTTGCGCGTCAGGTCCGCCACGCGCACCATCTTGTTGATCGTGTCGCGGCCTTCCTTGTTCTGGAAGTGCGGCGCCTTGGCGAGCACGATGTCGACTTCCTTGTCGTGCGCGAGATAGTTCAGCACCGTCACGATGGACCAGCGGTCCATCTGCGCCTGGTTGATCTGCTGCGTGCCGTGATAGAGGCCTGACGTGTCGCCAAGGCCGACCGTGTTCGCCGTGGCGAACAGGCGGAAGGCGGGATGAGGGCGAATGACGCGGCTCTGGTCGAGGAGCGTCAGGCGGCCGGAGGATTCGAGCACGCGCTGGATGACGAACATCACGTCCGGGCGGCCGGCGTCATATTCGTCGAACACGAGCGCGATATTGTTCTGGTAGGCCCAGGGCAGGATGCCGTCGCGGAACTCCGTGACCTGCTTGCCGTCCTTCAGCACGATCGCGTCCTTGCCGACGAGATCAATGCGCGAGACATGGCTGTCGAGATTGATGCGCACGCAAGGCCAGTTGAGGCGGGCGGCGACCTGTTCGATGTGCGTCGACTTGCCCGTGCCGTGGTAGCCGGTCACGATTACGCGGCGATTGCGAGCGAAGCCGGCGAGAATGGCCAGCGTGGTCGGGCGATCGAAGAGGTATTCGTTGTCAATGTCCGGAACGTGTTCGCTCGACTGCGAATAGGCCGGAACTTCCATGTCCGAATCGATGCCGAATACCTGACGGACCGAGACCTTCGTGTCGGGCATGCCAGGGGTTTGTGCCGTTGCGGTCGTCATACATCCTCCACGCCTTCGCGCTCGCTCAAGCGCGACAGGCAATTGCTGCGCCTGTTTGGCCTATGTCCGCCGGATGGTCCAGGGGAAAGCCGCTCGCGGGTCAGGCGAGCCGGGCCGTCCGAAGATGTTTATAGGCCTGGATGATCTCGCGCAATTTTTCCTCGCGCGAACGGTCGCCCCCGTTGGCGTCCGGATGCAGGCGCTTGACCAGCTCCTTGTAGCGGGCGCGTACGGCCTCCGGCGGGGCGTTTTCATCAAGTCCCAGCGTATCCAGCGCCTTGGCTGCGGCCACTCCGACCCGGGGACCCTGCGGCTCGGGCCGCGCTCCCTTGCGGCGGGCGGCCTCGGCGCGCCCGCGCATCACCCCCAGCGGGTCGACGAAAAATTCGGGGTCCGCGTCGGCGGCGGCGCCCCCGGCGGCGCGGCGGGCGCCCATCGTCCAGGTGGGGCGATGGCCGATGATCGCGTCCTTCTGGTAGCGGGCGACGTCGTCGTCAGTCATCCCGTTGAAATAGTTATACGATTGATTGTACTCGCGAACGTGGTCGAGGCAGAAGCAGAAGTATTGCCCCTCCCGGTTCCGTCCCTTCGGCGCGCGATAGCCGCCCGCCGCATTGCAACCGGGATGATCGCATCCGGGCGCATTGTCCCGCGGTGTCTGCGCGGGTTGCGGCTTGACGCGAATCCTGTCGAATATGGACGAGTTCAGGTTCATCACGTTCCACTGTAGGCAGGCGCCCGGCGCCCGGCAAGCTGTGGCGCGCCTGTTTATGTTGCACATTCATCTTGTGCGGCGCCGCCGCATCAGGCCCTTGCGGTTCTGCGTCCCAGCGCGCATCTAGAGCCGGCGACATGATCGCGGCCCAGCCGGGACTTTATGAAAATGAGCGTTAAGGAAACGATGCGAACGAAGCTCGAGAGAGCGCTCAATCCGCTCTCCCTCGACGTCATCGACGATTCCGCCAAGCACGCTGGCCATATCCTGCACCCCGGCAGGGTGGAGCCGCGAGGCGAAACTCATTTCACGGTCAAAGTGGTGGCTGAGGCGTTCGCGGGCAAGAGCCGGATCGAGCGCCACCGCATGATCAACGCGATCCTCGCGCAGGAAATCGCGGACGGCGTGCATGCGCTCGCCATCCAGGCGCAGGCGCCGGGGGAGTAAGGCTCAGGTCACGGCCCGATTCACCGCATTCCGGAAAATTTCTCCCCGCGCCATGAAAACGCCGTCTCACCGGGCGACGTGAGACGGCGCGTCGGGCTTGCGCGTTTCTGCCGACTTTCCCGATTCAGGCAAAAGGTTTAGGAAGGACAAGCCCTTCCGGTCGCGCCGCGCTACGTCGCTTGGGCCATCTACGCCGCCTGGAGCCGATCTGGCTCCTTGGGGCAAGCGGAGCACAGATGAACTTTTTCAGGTCTCGCGCCGCAGCGGGCGCCCTTTCGCTTCTCACCGGCGTCGCGGCGCTCCTCGTTTCAACCGCCACGTCACGCGCGGCGCCTTCCCTGGTGGTGGATGTGGCGACCGGGGCGGTGCTTCACGCGGAGCAAGCGACGCGGCCGTGGTACCCGGCTTCGCTCACGAAGCTGATGACCGTCTACGTCGCGCTGCGCGCGGTTCACGAAGGCCGGCTCACGCTCCAGACGCCGCTCGTCGTCTCCAGCCGCGCCATGCGCATGGCTCCTTCCAAGATGGGCTTCAAGCCCGGCACGGAGGTGACGCTCGAAAACGCGCTCAAGATGATCATGGTGAAATCCGCGAACGACGTCTCGGTGACGATCGCGGAAGGCGTGTCGGGATCGGTGGAGAAGTTCGCCGACGAGATGAACCAGGTGGCGGCGGCGCTCGGGATGCGGCAGTCGCACTTCGTCAATCCGAACGGGCTGCACCACGATGCGCATGTGAGTTCGGCGCAGGACATGGCGATCCTTGCCCGCGCGCTGCTCATCCACTTCCCGCAGCATCAATCGCTTTATGGCATTGGCGCGCTGAAACTCGGCTCGCAGATCATTCCGACGCACAACGGCCTTCTCGGCCGATATCCGGGCGCCGACGGCATGAAGACGGGGTTCGTCTGCGCCTCCGGCTTCAACGTCGTGGCCAGCGCGACGCGCGGGGGGCGGCGCATCGTGACGGTCGTCATGGGGTCGCCCAACGCGAAGTCCCGCACCCTGAAGGCCATGGCCCTTTTTGAGCAGGGCTTCGCCGCCGGCAATTTCGGCCGCACGACCCTCGCTCAATTGCCGCCGTCCGGCATCGCCGAACCGCCAAACCTGCGCTCGCAGATCTGCGGGCCGGGCCGCAATCGCGACGCGGTCGAAGATTACGGCGTGTCGGTCGCCGGCCTCCAGAATCCGGGCACGAATTTTGACGAAGGCAGCCCTGCAGCCTTCTTCCAGCAGCAGCGTGCGGCGTCCAACCCGGCGCTCGTCGCGCTGGCGACGGGCCAACTCGGGCCGCGTCCGGTGTTCGAACCGGAGCCGGTCTACATCGGGCGCGCGCCGGGATGGACCGGAACGGCCAGGGCCGCGCTTTCTGACGGATCGCCCGCAGCCGGCGCGCCCGCCGCGCCGCGCACGGCGCATACGCCGACCCAGGCCAACCCGCACAAGCCGCTGCCGCCGGTTGCGGCGAAGCCCGCGGGCCGGAACACGAAAAAGGCCGCGAAGGCAACGGGGACGGCCGCGGCCAAAAAGCAGGCGCCGGCCAAGCCCGCAGCGGCCAAGCAGCCCGCGAAGAAACAGCAGGCGGCGAAGCCCGACGCGAAGGCGAAGACCCAGGGCGGCCAGAAGCCGAAGCCGCAGGCGTCCGCCACGGCGTCCCCTGTTCGCTGATGAGCGACGCATCGCTCCACCGGCGGCCGCCGCCGCCGATTCCGTTCACCGTGCTCACCGGATTTCTGGGCGCCGGCAAGACCACGCTGCTCAATCGCCTGCTCACCGATCCGGCGTTGTCGGACGCGCTCATTCTCATCAACGAATTCGGCGAGATCGGACTCGATCATCTCTTCGTCGAAAAGGTTGAAGGCGACATGCTGCTCATGTCGTCCGGTTGCCTGTGCTGCACCATCCGGGGCGATCTCATCGCGACGCTCGAAGACGCGCTGCGCAATCGCGACAACGGCCGCATCAAGCCGTTCTCGCGCGTCATCGTCGAGACCACCGGCCTTGCCGATCCGGCGCCCGTATTGCACACGATCATGCACCATCCCTATCTGATGCTGCGCTTCCGGCTTCAGGGCGTCGTCACCGTGGTCGACGCGATCAACGGAGCGGCGACGCTCGATGCGCAGGAAGAGGCGGTGAAACAGGTCGCCGTCGCGGACCGGATCGTGCTCACCAAGACCGATCTTGCGACGACCGCGCAACAGAAAGAGGCGGTCGAAGAATTGCGCGCGCGCCTTCTCGCGCTTGCCCCCGCCGCGCGGATCATCGAGGCGGCGGACGCGCGCGCGGACAATCTGCTCGACGCGGGACTGTTCGGGTTCGAGGGCAAAATTCCGGACGTCGAATGCTGGCTGAACGCGGAAGCTCTCACGAACGCGCACGCGCCTTACCAAGAGCATGATCGCCACGCCCAAGATCATCATGCACATGGCCATCACGACCATGGCCATCACGACCATGGACACGACCATCATGCCCACGCGCACGATCCCAACCGGCATGACGCGCGCATCCGCGCCTTCTGCCTGACGAGCGACCGGTTCATGGCGCCGCAGACGTTCGATCTTTTCATCGACATGCTGCGCAACGTGCATGGCCCCAGCATGCTGCGCGTGAAAGGCCTGATCGGACTTGCAGACGATCCCGCGCGCCCAGTCGCGATCCATGGCGTGCAGCATGTGTTTCATCCGCCGGCGCGGCTAGACGCCTGGCCCGACGGAAAGCCGCAGACGCGCATCGTCTTCATCCTGCGCGATCTCGATCCCGAGCATGTCAAGGGGCTGTGGTCGGCCTTCCTCGGCGAACCGGCTCCGGACCGCGCGGACGCCGCCGCGCTCAGGGACAATCCGCTGGTCGCGAAGGCAAGCGGCCTCCTGGCCTGACCGGCGCGTACATCGTGAACGGCAGGTTATGGGCGCGATCTCAATTCGCGCGTTTTCGTGGCGCCATTTCTGAACGTCCGTCTGGCAAGACAGCATCTGCGCGGCCAATCCGACGCAGGCGCGCGCGGGACTGACGTTGCGGGGATCATGGTGAGCGAGGCAAGCACGTTGACCGGGGCGCCCGAGAGCGCCGCCAGACCAAAGATTGCGGACGCGCATCCGGCAGCCATCGCCCGTCTGGTCAACTGGCGCGACGCCGAGGACATGTCCGCCGAATGGGAAGAACTCGGACGTTTCAGTCTCGATCCGAATCCATTCTTCGAACCCGCCTTCGCCTTGTCCCTCGCGCAACATGCGCCGCAGGAGCGGCGGCCGCGCTTCCTGGCGATCCGTGAAACCACCGGGGCGCAGCGGCTGATAGGGCTTTTCGCGCTCGACTGCTCCGGTGAGCAATCATGGAAGTCGCCCTTTGTGGCGCTGGGCTCGCCGCTTCTCCGGCGCGGCTGCGCGCGGGAGGCGCTCGACGCGGCTCTTTCGTGGCTTCGTGTTCACGCCATGGATTCCGCCGGCATCTTTCATACGCGCATGGATGCGCGCGGGGCGACATGCCGCGCGATTCTCTCGCACGCCGTGCGCAACGGTCTGCCGGTGCAGGAGTTCGACAGGCGCGAGCGCGCTGCGATGGTTCGCGATGAAAAAGGCGTCATGCGCGAGGTCGCGGGCAAGCGCCGCAAGGAGTTGGGCCGCCTTTTGCGCCGGCTTCAGGACAAGGGCGAGGTCACGTTTGCAACGGCGGCGTCCATTCCGGACGTGCGCAATGCGGTGGAAACGTTCCTCGCGCTCGAGGGTCGCGGGTGGAAGGGCGAGCGGGGGACGGCGCTGGTCTGCAACCCGGTTCTGGCGACCTTCACGCGCGCGGCGATGCGCCGTCTGGCGGGGCTGTCGCGCTGCCGCGTCGAGACGATGATGCTCGACGGCAAACCCGTCGCAGCCGGTCTCGTGCTGCTGTCGCAGGATCAAGCGTTTTTCTGGAAGATCGCATTCGACGAAGTGTTCGCCGCCTATTCGCCCGGCGCGCAGCTCACCGTGGAGATCGCTCGAAAGCTTGCGCAGGACCCATCGGTCAACGTGGCGGATTCCTGCGCCGTTCCCGATCATCCGATGATCGATCATCTCTGGGTCGAGCGGCGCGAGATCGTCGACATTTTCGTCGGCTCGGGCGATCAGCGCGCGTTTCAGCGCGCGGTGCAGATGGAGCAGGCAAGACGCAGTCTGCGGCGCATCGCGAAGAGCGCGTTCCTCACGCTCACCGGACGCCGCGCCTCATAGGCGTCAGGGGCGCTCGCGCAGAAGGCGGCGGATGATCTTGCCCGACGTCGTCATCGGCAATTCGGCGACGAAGTCGACGCGGCGCGGATATTCGTGCGCCGACAGCCGCGTGCGAACGAACCCCTGGATTTCGGCGGCGAGCGCGTCGCTGGCTTCGACTCCGGAGCGCAATACGATGAAGGCGCGTACGATCTCGCCGCGAATGGCGTCGGGCGCTCCCACCGCGGCGGCGATGGCGACGGCTGGGTGGCGCAGCAGGCAATCCTCGATTTCGCCGGGGCCGATGCGGTAGCCCGACGAGGTGATGACGTCGTCGTCGCGGCCGACGAAGAAGACGTAGCCGTCCTCGTCTCGATACCCTTGGTCGCCGGTCGTCATCCAGTCGCCGATGAACTTCGCCTTCGTCGCGTCAGGCCGTTTCCAGTACTCAAGGAACATGACGGTATCAGGCCGCCTGATCGCGATCTGCCCCTGTTCGCCTGCGCCGCAGATCGTTCCGTCCTCGCGGATGACGTCCGCCACGTGGCCCGGGACCGCTTTGCCGATGGCGCCTGCGCGGCTGACGCCGTTCATGGCGCAGGAGGCGAGCACGAGGTTGCACTCGGTCTGGCCGTAGAACTCGTTGATGGTGAGCCCCAGTTCGCGGCGGCCCCATTCATAGACCTCGGCGCCGAGCGATTCGCCGCCGGACGCCATCGTCCGCACGGCGAGCCTGTAGCGCTGCGCGGGCCGCTCCACCGAGCGCAACATGCGCAAAGCGGTTGGCGGGACGAACGCGTTGCGAATCTTCAGCCGCTCCATCAGGCCGAAAGCCTGTTCGGCGTCGAAGCGCGGCGCGCGATGGGCGACGACCGGCACGCCGAAAAACAGCGACGGCAGGAGAATGTTGAGGAGGCCGCCCGCCCAGGCCCAGTCGGCGGGCGTCCACATCAGGTCGCCGGCTTGGGGGAAAAAATCGTGCGGCCATTGCACGCCGGGCAGATGGCCTGGCAGCACCCGGTGCGCGTGCAGCGCGCCTTTCGCAAGACCCGTGGTGCCGGACGTGTAGATCATCAGCGCAGGGTCTTCGCAGGACGTGTCGAGCGTTTCGAAATCCGCGCCGGCGTCGGCGATGAGCTTCCCGAAGTCGAGGGCCGCGCCTTCGGGGCCTTGCGTCGAGATAACGAATTCGAGGTTCGGGAGACTGGCGCGAATTCCCTTCAGCTTCTCGGCGCCCGCGGCGTCAGTGATCACGACGCGGGAGCCTGAATTGGCGAGCCGGTATTCCAGCGCGTCCGCGCCGAAGAGGGCCGCCAGCGGCAGCACGATCGCGCCAAGCTTGTAGGCGGCGAAATGGCTGACGACGACATCGGCGGATTGCGGCAGGAGGACCGCGATCCGGTCGCCGCGCCGCACACCGCGGGCGCGAAGCGCATTCGCCAGCCGATTGGCCCGCTCGCGCAACGCGCCGAAAGTCGCCACAGCATGTCCGCCGCCGGTCGCGTCGATGATGGCGGGCCGGTCCGGCTCGCGCGCTGCCCAGACGTCGCAGCAGGCGGCCGCGATGTTGAAGCGTTCAGGAATCCGCCACTGGAACGTGCGGACGAGACTCCCGTAGTCCGGCTGCGGCTCAAGGATCATGGCGAAGCCATACTCGCCCCCGGCAGCGCGAACACGCAACAAAAAAGGCTCCCGGAGGAGCCTTTCCGCAAAGAGCCTTGAGCCGGCTTCAGAGGCCGAGAGCGGCCCGCGCCTCTCGAAGTTGCGCGATCTTTTCGGCCGCGGCGCGCTTGCCCTCGTCGCTCTGGGCATCCGACAGGTCTTCTTCCGCATTGCGGATTTCCGCGTCGATCCGTTCGGCGCTCAGGTCTTCAACCGGGATCGCCTGTTCGGCGAGAATCGTCAGGCCAGCCGCAGACACGTCCGCAAACCCGCCGCGAACAAAAAGGCGCTGGGACTTCGACGCCGACTCGATTACCTCGACCACGCCGGGCTTCATCGTTGACATGAAGGGCGCATGGTCGCGCATGACCGTGAACTGGCCCTCCGAGCCGGGCACGACCACCGACTCGACCTCGCCTGCGTAAAGCAGGCGCTCTGGCGAGACGAGCTCGAAATGGAAGGACGCCATCGTCTGATCTCCGGACCCTGATTGCCCCGCCGCGATGCGGCGGGGTTAAACACATGTGCGCGTTACGCGGCTTCCGCGGCGAGGCGCTGGGCCTTCTCGACCGCTTCCTCGATGGTGCCGACCATGTAGAACGACGCTTCGGGGAGGTGATCATACTTGCCTTCGACGAGTCCCTTGAAGCCCTTGATGGTGTCGGCGAGCGACACGAGCTTGCCGGGCGCGCCTGTGAAGACTTCCGCGACGTGGAAGGGCTGCGACAGGAAGCGCTCGATCTTGCGGGCGCGGGCGACGGTGAGCTTGTCCTCCTCGGAAAGTTCGTCCATGCCCAGGATCGCGATGATGTCCTGGAGCGCCTTGTAGCGCTGCAGCGTCTGTTGCACCTGGCGGGCGACCGCGTAGTGCTCTTCCCCGACGATCATCGGCGAGAGCATGCGTGAGGTCGAGTCGAGCGGGTCGACCGCCGGATAGATGCCCTTTTCAGCGATCGAGCGCGAAAGAACGGTCGTGGCGTCAAGATGCGCGAAGGAGGTTGCCGGCGCAGGATCGGTCAAGTCGTCGGCCGGCACGTAAATGGCCTGCACCGAGGTGATCGAGCCCTTCGTCGTCGTGGTGATGCGTTCCTGCAGGGCGCCCATGTCGGTGGCGAGCGTCGGCTGATAACCGACCGCCGAAGGAATGCGGCCGAGAAGCGCGGACACTTCCGAGCCCGCCTGCGTGAAGCGGAAGATGTTGTCGACGAAGAACAGCACGTCCTGACCCTGGTCGCGGAAGTGTTCGGCGACCGTCAGGCCTGTCAAAGCGACGCGGGCGCGGGCGCCGGGCGGCTCGTTCATCTGCCCATAGACGAGCGCGCACTTGGAGCCCGCCGTCGAACCGTTGTTCTCCTTCGGGTCCTTGTTGACGCCGCCCTCGATCATTTCGTGATAGAGGTCGTTGCCCTCGCGCGTACGCTCGCCGACGCCGGCGAACACCGAATAGCCGCCGTGGGCCTTCGCGATGTTGTTGATCAGCTCCATGATGAGCACGGTCTTGCCGACGCCCGCGCCGCCGAACAGGCCGATCTTGCCGCCCTTGGCGTAAGGCGCGAGGAGGTCGACGACCTTGATGCCCGTCTCGAGAATCTGCGCTTCCGTCGACTGCTCGGAATAGCTCGGCGCCGGCTGGTGGATGGCGCGCAGGCCTTCGGCGTCGACAGGACCAGCTTCGTCCACCGGCTCGCCGATGACGTTGATGATGCGGCCGAGCGTGCCCTGGCCCACGGGAACCGCGATCGGGGCGCCGGTGTCGGTCACTTCCTGACCGCGCACGAGACCTTCCGACGTGTCCATGGCGATGCAGCGCACGGAGTGCTCGCCGAGGTGCTGGGCCACTTCGAGAACGAGGCGATTGCCCTGGTTCGTCGTCTCCAGCGCGTTGAGAATTTCCGGCAGATGTCCGTCGAACTTAACGTCCACGACGGCGCCGATGACCTGCGTGATGCGGCCCGTGGGCTTGTTAGCGGTAGCCATGGTTCGTCCTCACTCCTGATCCGGTCAGAGCGCTTCGGCGCCCGAGATGATTTCGATGAGTTCCTTGGTGATCATCGCCTGACGCGAACGGTTGTAGATGATCGTCTGCTTCTTGATCATCTCGCCGGCGTTGCGCGTGGCGTTGTCCATGGAAGACATGCGCGCGCCCTGTTCGGAGGCGGCGTTTTCAAGCAGGGCGCGGAACACCTGCACCGCGATATTGCGCGGCAGAAGGGTTGCGAGGATCTCGCTTTCATCCGGCTCGTATTCGTAGGACGCACGGGGACCGGCCATGGCTTCCGTCTTGCCAATCTGCGCGGGAATGATCTGCTGCGCGGTCGGGATCTGCGCGATCACCGACTTGAACTTCGAGAAGAAGAGAGTGGCGACGTCGAATTCGCCTGCCTCGAACATCGTGATGATCTTCTTGGCGATTGCGTCGGCGTTGTCGAAACCGATCTGGCGCACGGAGCGCAGTTCGATCAGCTCGACAATGTGTCTTTCATATTGGCGGCGAAGCTGGTCATAGCCCTTCTTGCCGACGCAGAGAATTTTGACTGTCTTGCCCTGCGCGAGGAGAGCGTTGATGCGCTCGCGGGCGAGACGGACGATGGACGAATTGAACGCGCCGCACAGGCCGCGCTCTGCCGTGCAGACGACGAGAAGATGAACGTCGTCGCGGCCGTTTCCGGTCAGCAGGGCCGGGCCGTCGTCGCTCACGCCGGCCGCGACGTTGGCGAGCACCGTCTCCATGCGCTCGGCATAGGGGCGAGCGGCTTCGGCGGCGGCCTGGGCGCGGCGCAGCTTCGCTGCCGCGACCATCTGCATCGCCTTGGTGATCTTCTGCGTCGCCTTGACGGAGGAGATCCGGTTTCGCAGGTCCTTCAACGAGGGCATCGTGGTCTCTCTGCTCCCGGCCGCCGCGCTGCGGAAACCGGGCGTTTGTCAGATGCGGGTCTGTTCGCCTCCGCCCGCGTGCGGGAGGAGGCGGGCGCCTCGGGTGTCAGGCGAAGTTCTTCGCGTACTCGACGACGACTTCCTTGAGCTTCGCCTCGTCAGCCGAGGAAAGATCCTTGGAGTCGCGGATCGAGTTCAGAAGGTCAGCGTGCTTGGTGCGCAGCAGCGCGAGCAGGCCGTCCTCGAACGCACGGACGCGGTTCACGGGCAGCGGATCGAGATAGCCGTTCACGCCGGCGTAGATCACCGCGACCTGCTCTTCCATCTTCAGCGGCGAGAACTGCGGCTGCTTGAGGAGTTCGGTCAGGCGCGCGCCGCGGTTGAGAAGACGCTGCGTCACCGCGTCGAGGTCGGAGCCGAACTGCGCGAAAGCCGCCATTTCGCGGTACTGCGCCAGTTCGCCCTTGATCTTGCCTGCGACCTTCTTCGTCGCCTTCGTCTGCGCGGAAGAGCCCACGCGCGACACCGAGAGGCCGACGTTCACGGCCGGGCGGATGCCCTGATAGAACAGGTCCGTCTCAAGGAAGATCTGGCCGTCGGTGATCGAAATCACGTTCGTCGGGATGTAGGCCGACACGTCATTGGCCTGCGTCTCGATGACGGGGAGGGCGGTCAGAGAACCGGCGCCGTTGGCGTCGTTGAGCTTTGCGGCGCGCTCCAGCAGGCGGGAGTGCAGGTAGAAAACGTCGCCCGGATAGGCTTCGCGGCCCGGCGGGCGGCGCAGCAGCAGAGACATCTGGCGATAGGCGACGGCCTGCTTGGACAGGTCGTCGTAGATGATGACGGCGTGCATGCCGTTGTCGCGGAAGAATTCGCCCATGGCGCAGCCAGAGAAGGGCGCCAGGAACTGCATCGGCGCTGGGTCCGAGGCGGTGGCGGCGACCACGATGGAATATTCCATCGCGCCCTGCTCCTCGAGCACCTTCACGAACTGTGCGACCGTGGAGCGCTTCTGGCCGACGGCGACGTAGACGCAGTAGAGCTTCTGGCTCTCGGGAGCGCCGGCGCCGTTCAGCGACTTCTGGTTGAGGATCGTGTCGAGCGCGATCGCCGTCTTGCCGGTCTGGCGGTCGCCGATGATCAGTTCGCGCTGGCCGCGGCCGATCGGGATTAGCGCATCGACCGCCTTGAGGCCGGTCGCCATCGGCTCGTGGACCGACTTGCGGGGAATGATGCCGGGCGCCTTCACGTCCACGCGGGCGCGCTTGTCGGCGACGATCGGGCCCTTGCCGTCGATGGGGTTGCCGAGCGCGTCGACGACGCGCCCGAGCAGGCCCTTGCCAACCGGCACGTCGACGATCGCGCCGGTGCGCTTGACCGTCTGGCCTTCCTTGATGTCGCGGTCGGAGCCGAAGATGACGATGCCGACGTTGTCCTGCTCGAGGTTCAGCGCCATCCCGCGGACGCCGTTCTCGAACTCGACCATTTCACCGGCCTGGACGTTGTCGAGGCCGTAGACGCGGGCAATGCCGTCGCCGACGGACAGAACCTGTCCGACCTCGGTGACCTCGGCCTCATTGCCGAAGTTTGCGATCTCGTTCTTGAGAATCGCGGAGATTTCTGCGGCGCGGATATCCATCAGCCGACCTCTTTCATACGATTGCGAATGGAATTGAGCTTGGTGCGGAGCGAGCCGTCGACCATGCGGGAGCCGAGCCGGACGACGAGGCCGCCGATGATCGACGGATCAACCTTCACCGCAAGCTCGACCGACTGGCCGCCGGAAACCTGAAGCAGCGCATCCTTGAGCGCGGCGAGATGAGCGTCCCCGAGCGGTTCGGCGACGGTGACTTCGGCCCGCTTCACGCCCTTGGCGGCGTCCACGAGCTTGCCGTAGTCGCTGATCATCTCGCGCACCGCGAAAAGGCGGCGCTTCGCGGCGACCAGCTTGAGGAAGTTGGCGGCGAGGCCCTTGATCCCCGCCCTGTCCAGCACCGCGCCGAGCGCCCTGGTCTGCTCCTCGGCCGTGAAAGCCGGGCTGCGCACGAGGCGCTGCAGGTCAGCGCTGGCGTCGACGAGCGCGTCAAACGCCTTGAGGTCGGCGGCGACCGAATCAACCGCCTTTTGCTCCTGCGCGAGTTCGAACAGCGCGAGAGCGTACCGCCCCGCCATCCCCGTTACGATATTGTCCACCTGAGCCAAGGTCAGCCTCTGGATTGGCTTGCGAAACAACGCGGCCCGCGCAAATTACGGCGATGGCTTTCGCCATTGCCGCACGGGCTGAACTGAGAGTTGGAAACGGGCCGTAACCGCGCGAGCGCGCCCCCGCTTCGGAAAGCGCGTGGGAACTAACATATGGTCCAGCGTGGCGCAACCGCCGCAGGCGCCGAATGCGTCCCGCTTTTTGCGGATGCGAGGAGCTTTTCCGCGGCGCACCCCCTTCCGCAGCCCGCGACATTCCGGCGCAGCGCGCGAGGGCGAACCAACGCGCAGGGCAGATATTCGTTCCCGGCGCTGGCGCGAATCCGGACATTCGATCTAGGATGATCGAATGCATTCCGCCGGAGCTTGCCTATGACCGCTCAACTTGGCCGAAAAGCGGGCGTCTTTTTCCTCGGCGCTGCGGCGCTTTCGCTGCTCTTCCCCCGCCGGCGCCAGGCGATTCCGGCGCCTGCGCAGTCCGAAGCGCAGCCGAAGGCCGCTCCGGCGCGCCCGCCACGCCGGATGTGGGCTCTGGTGCAAGTCCGTCCCGAGGCGCAGGTTCTTGCGATCAGCGCGTCCCGTTCGGAACTCGAGCGCGAACTCGCCGAGATCAACGAGACCTGGAACCATTGGGAGCTGCGCGACGAGCGTCAACGCTACGTGATTCAGCCAGCGCCGGTTCTTTTTCCGTCGCCGCCCGAGCCCGGCGCCCGCCTCCCGGCGGCTGGCCGTGAGCGCACGGACGGCTGAGGCCCGATTTACAGGAAGCTCATCGGATCGACGTCCACGTCGACGCGCACGCCGCCGCGCTCGGGCGGGGCGGTCGCAAGCGTCGCGCGCAGAAAGCCCTGCAGATCGGCGCTTCTAGGCGCGCGGACCAGAAGCCGGAAGCGATGGCGTCCGCGCACGACCGCGATGGGCGCCTCTGCGGGGCCGAGTATCACGAGATCGCCGTCTTGCGGCATTGCGCCGGGCCTTGTGAGCCGCCAGCGGCCGCTTTCGGGCAGCGCGTGCGCCGCGCGCACAATGGCGCGCGCGTGGGTTTCCGCCGACGCCCGGTCCTTGCCGGAGACGATCAGCGCAGCCAGCCGGCCGAACGGCGGCAGGCCCGCGCGCCGCCGCTGCTCCGTCTCTTCAGCGTAGAACCGCTCGCTGTCGCCCGAAATCAGCGCGCGGATGACCGGGTGGTCCGGCTGGAATGTCTGCACCAGGCCCACGCCCGGGCGATCCCCGCGTCCCGCTCTTCCCGTCACCTGTTGCAGCGTCTGAAATGTGCGTTCCGCCGCGCGCGGATCGCCGCTGGCGAGACCCAGGTCTGCGTCGATCACGCCGACAAGCGTGAGTTGTGGAAAGTTGTGGCCTTTGGCCACCAATTGCGTGCCGATGACGATGTCGAACGCGCCGCGCGCGACTTCTTCAAGCTCCTGCTTCAGCCTTTCCGTTCCCCCGGGAAAATCGGAGGAGAGGACGAGGATGCGCTTGCCGGGAAACCGCTCCGCAGCCTCGTCCGCAAGCCGCTCGACGCCGGGGCCGCAGGCGACGAGCGAATCCGCGGCGTCGCATTCGGGGCAGGCGTCCGGCCGGCGCTCGACATGTCCGCATTGATGGCAGACGAGCGCGCGGCGAAAGCGATGTTCCACGAGCCAGGCCGTACAGTTCGGACATTGAAAGCGATGACCGCAGGAGCGGCATAACGTCAACGGCGCATAACCGCGGCGATTGAGGTAGAGCAACGCCTGTTCGCCGCGCTCCAGAGTCTGCTCGACGACGGCGGCCAGACGCGGCGAGATCCATTTTCCTCGCGGCGGGCCTGCCGCCTTCATGTCGATGGCGTGCAGATGGGGCAGTTCGCGGCCGCCATAGCGATTTGAAAGAAGCAGACGGCGGTAGCGGCCCTGCTCCGCGTTCACGCGCGTTTCGATGGACGGCGTGGCGGACGCGAGGACGCAGGCGCAGTTCTCGAGACGCGCGCGCACGACCGCCATATCGCGCGCGTTGTAGGAGACGCCGTCCTCCTGCTTGTAGGCCCCTTCGTGCTCTTCATCCACGATGACGGCGCCAAGTTGTGCGAACGGCAGGAACAGAGCCGACCGCGCGCCCGCGACGACTTTTACCTCGCCGCTCGCCGCGCCCGCCCAGATGCGCGCGCGCTTTCGCGATGAAACGCCCGAATGCCATTCAGCGGGGCGCACGCCGAAGCGTCCGGCGAAGCGGTCGAGAAACTGGCCCGTAAGCGCGATTTCCGGCATCAGGATGAGCGCCTGTTTGCCCGCTTCGATCGCCGCTGCGACGGCCTCGAAATAAACTTCCGTCTTGCCCGATCCGGTGACGCCTTCAAGCAGCGTGCAGGAATAGGCGACTTCAATGACGCGCGCGCGCAGTTCGCGCGCGGCTTCCGCCTGATCCGGTTCAAAGGCCGGATTGAGAAAGGAGAGATCCGGCGGAAGCGCGACCGGCTCGGGCTGAAGGGACACCGCTTCGAGCACGCCTTCGTCGATCAGTCCGTCGACGACGCCCGCCGAACATGCGGCTGTTTCCGCAAGGGCGGATTTCGAGAAGCACAAGCCGCCTTCCGCCGCCTTGATGACGCGGGCGCGCGCAGGCGTCATGCGCAATGATTCACCGGGCGCATTTGCAAGGCGGACGCCGACGCGCACGGGCTCGGGGCCGGCGCTGTCGGGCGCGCGAATGGCCATTCGCAGCACCATGCCGCGCGGGCTCAACGTCCAGCGCGCCACCCAATCGATAAAATCGCGAAGCGGCGTGCGCAGCGCGGGCAAATCGCGTTTGGCGATGACGCTCTTGAGATTGCCGCCGGGCGCATTGCGCACGCTCCAGACCACGCCCGTGGTCTCGCGCTGCCCGAGCGGGACTTCGACGAAATCTCCCGGCGTCAGGCGCAGGTCCATCGGGACGCGATAGGAATACGCCGTATCGACGGCGACGGGGACGAGCACGTCGGCGACCATGCCGTCCGCCGGGTCAAGCATCGCTTCTGATTCTGTCCCCGCGTTCATGCGCGAGGTTTAGCATTGTTTGCCGGCGCGCGCCCGCGCCCGCGCCGGCAAACCGCATGTCGCCTACGGCGTGGAGAGGACTTTCTGAACGCGCTTCTTCTGCTCGGGCGTCACATCGGTGACGGAGCGCCGCACGGCCTGCATCGTCCTGTCCGCATCGATATAATCGACGTAGCGCTGGCTCTTTTCGCCCTCAGCCTTCAACTGCGGATCGGAGAGCGTGTCCTTCATTGCGTTGCGCAGGAATTCAAGGCGCGCGGGCGCCATCTTCGGCGGCACGATCATGATGCGTCCGAGGTCCTGCACCGAGCCGTGAAAGTCCATCAGCCATTCGTCATCCGGCGTCAGCTTGACGGATTCGTAAATCGTGGGGACGTCGGGGAAGAAGCGCGACCGTTTGCGCGACATGTTGGCGACGGCGTGCAGATCGTTCGAGCGAACGTAATTGTTCGCAGAGGTGTCGGAGACGAACACGGCGTCCATCTCCTTGCGCGTGACCGCGAGGCCTGCGTCATTGGAGCCCTTGTAGCCCATCACGACCTTGCAGTTGATCTTCGTGATGGCGCATGTGATCTGCGCGCCGTCCGAAAGGCCATCGATCGGACCGGTCGCCGACCAGTTTATGGTGCGGCCGGATTTGATGAAGTCGGCTGGCGTCTTCTCCTTGGTGTCCTTGTGGACGAGCCAGACCCAGGGGGACGCGCTGACCGTGCCGAGATGCCCGTAGTTCGCGAGGTTGAAGCGCGCGGCGGGCGAATCCATGATCTGCGAAAGACCCGCGGCGGTGCCGTTGGCGAGCATCATGCGCAGTCCGTCCGGCTCGGCGGCGTAGAGGGCGTTCATCGCCGTCATGCTGCCCGCGCCGGGCATGTTCTCCACGATCACTGTCGCGCCGAGGCGCTGGCCAAGATAGGGCGCCATCATGCGCGCGTAGGCGTCATATCCGCCGCCGGGGCTGAAGCCCACGATGATCCGCACGGTCTTGCCCTTGAAGAAAGCGGCTTCGTCGCTCTGCGCCGGCGCCGCGTACGCGCCGAGCGCAAGGGCCGCGGCGCAGGCCAGCGCGGCGCGCCTCGTGGCCATGAAGCTGCTCTTGATCATTATCCCCTCCTTGCGGCGGCCCGCGGCCGCCATTTCCTGCCTGATCGCGTCGCGCCGTCTTGTGAGCGCGGACGCTAGCGTTCTACCGGAAACGAGGGCAGGGGAATAGTCCGCTTCACGCCAGCAGTTCCAACATGCGCGCCTCCTCGGGAGACGCCGCGACGCGCAGGTTGGAAGGGGCGAGCCTCTCCAGTCCGCGCGCGGCGTCCGTAGAAATCGCTACATGAAGAAGAGCGCGCGCCTCGTCTTCGAGGCCGGCGGCTGCGACCTGCTCGCAAAACAGCGCCGCGCTGCGGCGGGAAAAGTGAAGCGCCGCGTCCACGCGCCTGCGCCGCAAGGCGTTCAGCGCGTTCTCGCGCAATGCAGGCAGAGCCCGCGCCTCATAAACGACCCACGGCGCGACGGCTACGCCCTCTTCCTTGAGCGCGGTTTCAAGCCCGGGCTTGCGTTCGCGTCCGGCGAGATAAAGAAGTCGATTTACAGGCGGCGATTGCGTGACGTCGAGCGCGAGCTGTGCGGCGTCGGGCGCTTCGATCCGGATGCCGGCAAATCCCGCCTCGCGGGCCGCCTGCGCCGTGCGCGCGCCGACGCACATCACGGGAAGATGCAGAAAGGGCTGCAGGGCAGCCGGATCAGCAAAGCGCAAGGCCTGCGCGCTTGTTGCGATGACGCCGTCGAATGCGCCGGCAGGCGGCGGCTCTCCCGTCGCGACGGTCTCCATCACCGGCGACGCGATCGCCTCGTGTCCAAGCGCCGCCAGACGCGCGGCCGTGCGGCGCGCTCCGTCATCCGGGCGGAGCACGAGGACGCGCATCAGCCGTGCGGCAAGTTCGCCGGCAGGAAATCCGGCGGGGTGATGCTTTTCAGCGCATGGCCCGCGCGTTCGCCCATTTCATGCGACTGCGCGCGCGGCGCCTCGTCGGCGATTTCGCGCCATTCGGAGCCGTCAGGCCGCAGGATCATGCCCCTGAAGCTGACCCGGCCGCCCGTCACACGGGCGAGGCCCGCAATAGGGGTGCGGCAGGACCCTTCCAGCACGCGCAGGAAGGCGCGCTCGGCCGTCACGCAATCGGCTGTGTCGGCGTCGAGGATCGGAGCCAATGCTTCGAGCGTGCGCCGGTCGTCCGTCCGGGCTGTGACGCCGACGGCGCCCTGGCCGACGGCCGGCAGAAAATCGTCCTCGCTGAGGATGGCGGCGGCCTTGTCGGCTAGCCCGAGGCGCTTGAGACCCGCCAGCGCCAGGAGGCTGGCGTGATACTCGCCGGATTCCACCTTGCGCAGGCGCGTCTCGACGTTGCCGCGCAGCAGGGAGATCGTCACGTCCGGGCGCAACCGCTTCACCTGCGCGCCGCGTCGCAGGGAGGCCGTGCCGACATTGGCGCCCTTCGGCAGGTCGGCCAGCGACTTCGGCCCGGCGGAAATCAGCACGTCCCGGACGTCCTCGCGCGGCAGGAAGCCTGCGACGACGATGCCGTCCGGCATGAGCGTGGGCAGATCCTTCGAGGAGTGGACGGCAATGTCGATCCGGCCCTCGAGCATTGCCGCGTCGAGTTCTTTCGTGAACAGTCCCTTGCCGCCAGCCTGCGAGAGCGCGCGATCCTGGATCATGTCGCCGGTGGTGCGAATCACGACGATCTCGATGCTTTCCGGATCGACGCCGTGCGCGGCCGCCAGAAGCTTGCGCGTTTCCCGCGTCTGCGCGAGGGCCAGCGGGCTGCCCCGGGTGCCGATTCTCAACCAGTACGCGGCCATCATTCCTCCCGGGCGTCCGCAAAAGCGAGCCGGGACTATAGGGTTTCGCGCCAAGTTGAGAAAGACTACAAGCGGCCTATGCGCGTTCTGGGAATCGAGACAACCTGCGACGAAACGGCGGCGGCCGTCGTGGCCCTGCGGCCGGGCGGCGGCGGCGAGATTCTGTCGAACGAAATCTACAGCCAAATCAAGGAGCACACCCCCTATGGCGGGGTCGTGCCGGAGATCGCCGCGCGCGCCCATGTGGAGACGCTCGACGGCCTCGTGCGCAGCGCGCTGGCCAAGGCCAACGTGAAGCTCTCCGATCTCGACGGGATCGCGGCCGCGGCTGGCCCCGGGCTGATCGGCGGCGTCATGGTGGGGCTGACCGCAGGCAAGGCGCTCGCTCTCGTGGGCAAGAAGCCCTTCGTCGCGGTCAATCATCTGGAAGCCCATGCGCTCACCGCGCGGATGACCGACAATATCGATTTTCCCTATCTGCTCCTGCTCGTTTCGGGCGGCCATACGCAGCTCGTCGCCGTTCGCGGCGTCGACGATTACATGCGCATCGGCTCGACGGTGGACGACGCGGTGGGCGAAGCCTTCGACAAGGTCGCTAAATTGCTGGGCCTGCCGTATCCCGGCGGCCCGCAGGTGGAAAAGCGCGCGCATGACGGCAACCCGGCCCGGTTCGACCTGCCGCGACCGATGCACGGACGCGCGATTCCGGACTTCTCCCTGTCGGGTCTGAAAACAGCCGTCAGGCTCGCCGCAGAGCGCGTCGCGCCGCTCAGCAACACCGACGTCAACGACCTGTGCGCTTCCTTCCAGGCGGCGATCGTGGACGTGATCGAGGATCGCTGCCGCGCCGGACTGAGGGTGTTTCGCGAGAAGGCGGGGTATCCGACCGCGCTCGTCGTCGCGGGCGGCGTCGCGGCGAACGACGCCATCCGGCGCGGTTTGTCGCGCTTCGCCTCCGGCGCCGGGTTGAAACTCATCACGCCGGCGCCCGCGCTTTGCACCGACAACGGCGCGATGATCGCGTGGACCGGCATCGAGCGGCTGCGGCTCGGACTGACGAACGGGTTCGATTTCGCCCCGCGACCACGTTGGCCGCTCGACCAGAATCCCGACCGCGCCCACCATGGAAAGGCGTGATCTTGCTCCCGCGCGCCGGATGGCTCCGCGCGATGGTCCTGCGGGCGGCGCTCGTCGCCGCCTTCGCCGGCTATGTCCCGACGCAGGCGAAAGGTCCGCTCGACAGCGAGCGCATCATCGCGGGCGTGCGCGTGTTCTATGGGCCAAGGGACAATTTGCAGCAGGTCGACACGGATCTGATCTCCCGCGCGAGGGAGACGATCGACATGGCGGCTTTCATCCTGACCAACGGCGCGATCACCGACGCGCTGGCGGCGGCGGCGAAGCGCGGGGTGAAGGTTCGGCTCTATCTCGACCCGGACCAGCCTCAGGCGGGGCGTTCGGGCGAGCGGCTCGCCGCTTTGGCGCGCACGCCCGGCGTCGCCGTGCGCATCAAGCGCGGCGAGGACATCATGCATCTCAAGGCGTATCAGGTGGACCGCCGCTTTCTGCGCACAGGATCGGCGAACTTCTCCGTCGCCGGCTTGCAGCGGCAGGAGAACGACATCCTGGTCATCGAGGCGCAGGACGCGGTTGCGCGGTTCCTGCGCGATTTCGAGGCGCTGTGGGCGCGCCCGGGAAATATCGCATGGCGCGGCGATGCGCCGGCGGGGTTTCAGCAATCCCGTTCCGGAGGGCTGAATGACTGACGCTGTTTTCGCGAAGATCGGCGTCGTTGGCGCCGGCGCATGGGGGACGGCGCTCGCCAATGTCGCCGCCCGCGCCGGCCGCGAGGTGGTTCTCTGGGCGCGCGATCCGGCGCAGGCCGCCGATATGGCGGCGACGCGGGCGAATGCGAAGCGCCTGCCGGGCGTCTCGCTGGAATCCGGTGTGACGCCGACCGCCGATCTCGCCGCGCTGGCCCAGGCCGAGGCCATTCTGCTGGTGGTTCCCGCGCAGTCGGCGCGCAAGGTCGCCGCCGATCTCGCCGGTGTCTTGCGGCCGGGCGTTCCGGTGGCGATCTGCGCCAAGGGCATCGAGCGCGGAACCCACGCCTTCATGAGCGACGCCGTGCGTGAGGCGGCGCCCGGTCATCCGCCGGCGGCGCTTTCGGGCCCGTCGTTCGCCGACGACGTGGCGCGGGGCCTTCCGACCGCCGTCACCGTCGCAGCGCGGGACGAGGCGCTCGCCCGGACGCTCTGCGCCAGCCTAGCGACCTCCACGTTCCGGCTCTACCACTCGACCGACCTGCGGGGCGTCGAGATCGGCGGAGCGGCGAAGAACGTGCTCGCCATCGCCTGCGGCGTGGCGGCGGGAATGGGTTTGGGCGCGAGCGCGCAGGCCGCGCTGGTCGCGCGCGGCTTCGCCGAACTGCGCCGCTTTGCGCGGGCGTGGGGCGGGCGCGACGAAACGCTCATGGGCCTTTCGGGCCTCGGCGACCTCGTTCTCACCTGTGGGTCGATGCAGTCGCGCAATTTCGCCCTTGGGCATGCGCTGGGCGGTGGCTTGGCGCCTCCCGCTACGCTCGCGGAGGGCGCCTTCACAGCTTCCGCGCTGGTGGAGATGGCGCGGGAGCGTTCGGTGGAAATGCCGATCAGCGAGGCCGTCGCCGCCGTCGTCGAGGGCCGCGTGACGGCGGCGGGCGCGGTCGACGGGCTGCTCGCCCGTCCGCCAAAGCCGGAGGCCTGATTCGCCGAACGGAACCCCTGCGGCCAATGGCGGAGGCCGCCGCGCTTCCTCTTGCTGAGAATTTGCACTAGATCGGAAGCATGCTGCGTTATGCGAACCCGGCCAATTTTCTGCGCTTCGCCGCCGCGGTCATTCCGTGGACCGCGGGCTTGTCGGCGATCCTGATCGCCGTTGCGCTTTATCAAGCCTTTTTCCTCGCGCCGGCCGACTATCAGCAGGGCGAGACGGTCCGGATCATGTACATCCACGTGCCCGCCGCCTGGCTGTCGATGTTCTGCTACGCAACCATGGCTCTCTCGGCCCTTGGCACGCTGGTCTGGCGCCATCCCCTGGCCGACGCCGCGCAGAAGGCCGCCGCTCCGCTCGGGGCGGGCTTCACGTTCGTGTGTCTCGTCACGGGCTCCCTTTGGGGCAAGCCGATGTGGGGCACGTGGTGGGTCTGGGACGCGCGCCTGACTTCTGTGCTGGTCCTTTTCCTCATCTACCTCGGACTCATCGCGCTCTGGCGCACCATCGAGGAGCCGGCGAAGGCGGGCCGCGCGGCGGCCATTCTCACGCTGGTGGGCGTCGTCAACCTGCCCATCATCAAGTTCTCGGTCGACTGGTGGAATACGCTGCATCAGCCTGCTTCCGTCTTCCGCATGGGCGGCCCGACGATCCATCCGAGCATGCTGTGGCCGTTGTTGCTGATGGCCGTCGGCATGACCCTGCTCTTCCTGACGCTGCACCTGATGGGCACACGCAACGAAATCCTGCGCCGGCGTTTGCGCCGCATGTCGATCCTCGCGGCGGAGGACGGCGCCGCACAGGCGCCCCGCGCGACGATCGTCCGGCAGGCGTCGTGAGGGCGGTCCCATGAGCGACAAGCATTTCGCCTTCATCCTGGCGTCCTACGCCATCACCGCTGTCGTGATCGGCGGCATGATCGCCTGGACGCTGATCGACTACCGTCGCTTGCGCCGGGCGCTCGACAAATTGCCGAAGCGCGACGAGGACAATTCCTGATGAGCGAAACCGCGAACGGCGCGCCGCGCCCGCGCAGCCGCATCTTCTTCGCGCTCATTCCGCTCGCCGCGTTTCTCGCGCTGGCCGCGCTGTTCTATCTTCGTCTCGGCGCGGACACCCAGCGCCTTCCTTCCGCGCTGCTCGGCCAGCCGGCCCCGCAATTCGTTCTGCCCGAATTGCCCGGCGCGAACCTTCCCCCGCTGACAGGCGCGGACCTGCGGGCAGGCCAAGTCACTGTGGTGAACATATTTGCAAGCTGGTGCGGACCCTGCCGCGACGAACACCCGTTCCTGATGAAGCTCGCGTCTGACGACAGCCTGAAGGCGAAAGGCCTGCGTATCGCCGGTCTCGCCTACAAGGACGATCCCGACCAGTCGCTGCGCTTCCTGAAAGGGCTGGGCAATCCCTACAGCCTGATCGGCATGGATCGCAGCGGCCGCATCGGCGTCGAATGGGGCGTGTACGGCGTGCCGGAAACCTTCGTCGTGAAGGGCGACGGCACGATCGCCTACAAATATGTGGGCCCGATCAGCGAACAGGGATTGCGCGAACGGCTCATTCCCGCCATCGAAGCCGCGATGCGCTAGCGAGCGTCAGCTTGCGTTTGCAAGCTTGAGGCCGATGACGCCCGCGATGATCAGCGCGATCGAGGCGATCCGCATGGCCGTCACGGGTTCCGCGAACAGCACGACGCCCAGGATCGCGGCGCCAGCCGCTCCGATGCCGGTCCAGATCGCGTAGGCGGTCCCGATGGGCAGGTCCTTGGCTGCCAGTCCGAGCAGAACCACGCTCACGATCATCGCCGAGACCGTGACGACGGACGGCCACAGCCGCGTGAAGCCGTCGGCGTATTTCAGGCCGATGGCCCAGACGATTTCGAATAGCCCCGCGAGAAGCAGATATATCCACGCCATTTGCCTTGCCTGTCTCCATTCGCCGCCTTGACGCGCGGCTTCTTCCACCACATGTGCGCGGCATGAATCGCCGCCGCGTCCTTTTCGGATCGTTGATCGGACTGCCCGCCGCCGCGCTTGGCGTGGCTGGTTATCGTTCGCAGCGCAATCCCTATTACGAAGGCCCCGAGAGCGCGCATTTCGATGGCCTGCGCTTTCATCTGGGCCAGAACACGCGCGACAAGTCGCGCATGGACCTGCTGGCGTGGCGGTTTGGCGGCGACCGCGCCGAATGGCCGGAATCTTTTCCGTCCTCGCATCGCGACGTTCCGCCGCCGCGCGTGGAGGGCGCCGCCCTTCGCGTGTCCTATGTGGGGCACGCCAGCGTTCTGATCCAGACCCATGGCGTCAACCTGCTCGTCGATCCCGTCTGGTCGGAACGCGCGAGTCCGGTCGCCTTCGCCGGCCCGAAACGGGTCAACGATCCGGGCGTCGCGCTTGACGATCTGCCCCCGCTCGACGCGGTGCTGGTGACCCACAACCATTACGATCATCTCGATGTCGCGACGCTGTCGGCGCTCGCGCGCAGCAAGGCGAAGCGTTTCATCACGCCGCTCGGCAACGACGCAATCATGACCGATTACGATTCCGCCATTCGCGCGGAGGCGCACGACTGGGGCGCGCGCGTGGAAGTGGGCCGCGGCGTCTTCGTGAATTTCGAGCCGTGCTTCCATTGGTCGGCCCGTGGCGTGCTCGACCGGCGCATGGCGCTGTGGACGGCGTTCGTCATCGAGACGCCGTCAGGAAACATCTATCACGTGGGCGACACGGGCTTCGGCGACGGCGCCTTCTTCAAGCAGATGCGTGACAAGTATGGGCGTTTCAGGCTCGCGATCCTGCCCATCGGCGCCTACGCGCCGCGCTGGTTCATGCGCGACCAGCATGTCGATCCAGCCGAGGCGCTGCAGATCATGCAGATCATCGGCGCCGAGCGCGCCGTCGCGCATCACTGGGGCACTTTCCAGCTCACCGATGAACCCATCGATGAGCCGCCGCAATTGCTGCGGGAAGCGCTCGACCGTGGTGGCGTAGGGCACGAGCGGTTCGCCGTGCTCAGGCCGGGGCAGACGCTCGAGGTCTGACGCCTACTTCTGTTTCAGGAAGACGTAGACGTCGACCGCAACGTCAACGTCGCCCGCGCTCGTTCCCTCGGCCACCCATTCCTCCACGAAAAAATCGTCGGCAAGCAGGTTGCGGTCGTCGAGCCAGGCGGTGATCGCCTCGTAGGTTGCGTCGATCTCGTCATAGGCGCCGCGATGTTCGAACTTCGCGGCGCGGCCCGATGGCGTCTTGCCGATGGCGAATTCGGCGCCGAGGGCAGGATCGGCCGGAGCCTCGGCGAGCGGCGCCATGGCGCGGAAGCGGAAGCCCGCGTCGTCGGTGAACATGAAGACGGCCACAGGCCGGCCGACCGGCTTGAGCCCGGTTCTTTCCACCTCGGCCCTCAGCCTCTGGAAAGCGTTCAGGATCGACGTATAGCCGTCATCCCATGTGGACTGCCCGTCGAACGTCAGGGCGGGGCGCGGCGCGACCTCGACGATGTTTGCGGCGGCGCTGTCGGCAGGCGGCGCGGGGGTCTGGGCATGGCCGTGGATGGCCAGCGCGAAAATCGCGAAAGCCGCGGCCATGGCGCCGGCGAAGCCGCGCCGCGCGACTGGCCCGAAAAGTCCCGGCAACCTAAGCGTCGTCATCTTGAATCTCCTGCTGCACGGCCAGCGAATCGCCATGCAACCAATCAAGTTCCATTCCACCAAAAAGCGCCGCCGTGAAGGCCGGTCGGCCGATCACGCAAAGATGATGGCTGGAGCGCCGCGGGACTGCTTTTGGCGCGGCGCGCGGAACTCGCCTATATAGGGCGCGTCGAACGCAGGGTTTTGGGACATGAGCGCGCTGGCCGGACGGCCTTTCCTGAAGATGAACGGGATCGGGAACGAGATCATCGTCCTCGACCTGCGCGGCGCCCCCGCGCCGGTCTCGCCTGCGGAGGCGCGCGCCATAGCCGCCGGAAAGGGTCTCGCCTACGACCAGTTGATGGTTCTGTCCGACCCGCGCACCCCCGCGACCGACGCTTACATGACGATCTTCAACAACGACGGTTCGCTCTCGGGCGCCTGCGGCAACGGCACGCGCTGCGTCGCCTGGGCGCTGACGCGGGATGACGGGCGCGAGCGCGTCATGCTGGAGACGCAGGCGGGTCTTCTCGACTGCCGCCGCGCGGGCGACCATCGCTTCACCGTTGACATGGGCGCGCCGCGTCTTGGCTGGCGCGAAATTCCGCTGTCACGCGAGATCGGCGACACGAGCGCGGTGGAACTGGCCGAGGCTGGCGATCTCGGACCATTCTGCGCGGTCAACATGGGCAATCCGCACGCGATCTTTTTCGTGCGGGACGCGATGGCCGTCGATCTTGAGAAGGTTGGCCCAGCGCTCGAGCGCAATCCGATGTTTCCGGAACGCGCGAACATTTCCGTCGCGCAGGTGACGAACGCCTCCGAAGATCGCGCGCGCATCCTGCTTCGCGTGTGGGAGCGCGGCGCCGGCGTCACGCGCGCCTGCGGCTCCGCCGCCTGCGCGACGCTCGTCGCGGCCGTGCGCACGGGCCGCACGGGCCGCGCCGCCGACATCGACCTGCCCGGCGGAACGCTGTTCATCGAATGGCGTGAAAGCGACTCGCATGTGCTGATGACGGGCGACGTCGAACTCGAATTCGAAGGCGCTTTCGACGCGTCCCTTTTCAAGGACATCGCTGCTTGAACGCGCCGGGCAAGCCGCCGCGCGCCGTCGAGGTCGTGACGTTCGGTTGCCGCTTGAACGCGGTCGAATCCGAGGCTGTGCGCCGGGCAGCCGAACAGGCTCATCCGGGTCAAACAATCGTTTTCAACACATGCGCGGTGACCCAGGAGGCCGTGCGGCAGGCGCGGCAGGCGATCCGGCGCGCGCGGCGCGAACATCCTGAGGCGCTGATTGTCGTGACGGGCTGCGCGGCGCAAATCGATCCTGGCGCGTTCGCGGACATGCCGGAAGTGTCAGCCGTCATGGGCAACTCCGAGAAGGCGAAGCCCGCCGCGTGGGAGGCGTTCGCGCGCGACGGCTCGGCCACGGTCAACGACATCTTCGCCCTGCCAGAAACGGCGCATCACTTCGTCGCGGGCGCGGTCGACTCCATCGAAGGGCATACGCGCGCATTCGTCGAGGTGCAGAACGGCTGCGATCATCGCTGCACGTTCTGCATCATCCCGTTCGGTCGCGGACCCTCGCGCTCCGCGCCTGCGGGGGACGTCATCGCGCAGATCAGAAAGCTCGTGGAGAACGGCTATCGCGAGGTGGTGCTCACTGGGGTTGATCTCACCTCATGGGGGCATGATCTGCCCGGGAAGCCGCCGCTCGGCAGGCTCGTGAAGCAGATCCTGAAATTCGTTCCTGAACTCGAACGGCTGCGGCTGTCCTCCATCGACTGCATTGAAGCGGACGACGATCTCGTCGAAGCCTACGCGATCGAGAGGCGTCTCATGCCGCATCTGCATCTGTCGCTGCAGGCGGGCGATGACATGATCCTCAAGCGGATGAAGCGGCGTCACTCGCGCGACGAGGCCATCGCCTTCTGCGAACGGCTTCGCGCGGCGCGGCCGGAGATCGTCTTCGGCGCCGATCTCATTGCGGGGTTCCCCACGGAGACCGACGAGATGTTCGCGCGCACGCTCGCGCTCGCGGATGATTGCGGCCTCACGCATCTGCACGTGTTTCCGTTCTCGCCGCGCCCCGGAACGCCCGCCGCGCGGATGCCGCAACTGGCGCGTGGACTTGTAAAGGCGCGCGCGCAGGCGCTGCGCGAGAAGGGCGCGGAGCGCCTGCGCCTGCACCTCGACAGGCAGGTCGGGCGCACGCTGACGCTCCTGACGGAGCGCGGCGGCATCGGCCGCGCCGAAGATTTTACGCCGGTCAGGATCGCGGGGGCCGAGCCGGGCCGGTTGGTGCGCGTTACGGTCTGCGGGCACGACGGCGAGCGGCTGTTCTAGGCTCCGGCGCCAGCGGGCGCTTCGCCGGCGAAGCCGCAGGCTTTCAGCCTCTCCAGCATGTGCGCGGGCGCGGGGGCGGTGACGCGCACCGGGTCCCGGTTCTTCTGGATGGGCACGATGACCTCGCGCGCGTGGAGCTGAAGCGGCGGCTCCGCCCCCGGCGCGCCCGCGCCGTAGACCGGATCGCCCACGATGGGCCAGCCCATGGAGGCGCTATGGACGCGCAACTGGTGCGTTCGGCCTGTCAACGGCTCCATGGCGAGCCAGGCGACGGGCTTGCCGTCATAGTCGCCGCGTCCCAGCACGCGCCAGCGCGTCTGCGAGGGAAGTCCCAGCGGATCGGCCTTCATCCACCAGCCGCGCGTCGAATCCAGCCGGCCGAGCGCAAGGTCGATGAGGCCTTCATCCGCGGCCGGGCCGTCCTCGACGACCGCCCAATAGGTCTTCGCCACCTTTCCCTGCTTGAAGCATTGTCCGAGGCGTTCGAGCGCCTTGCGGTGACGGCCAAGCACGAGGCAGCCGGACGTGTCGCGGTCGAGCCGATGGGCGAGGGCGGGGTTGCGCGGCAGTCCGAAACGCAGCGCGCCAAAATAGGCTTCCAGGTTCTCGCCGCCCTTCGGCCCGCGGTGAACAGGGATGCCGGCCGGCTTGTCGATGACGAGCATCAGGCCGTCGCGATAGAGAAGGCGGGCAAGAAGCTCTTCCGGGGTCATGGAGAACAGGCTATCGATGCGCCCGCGCCGGGCGTCAAGCGGGGCGTTCGGGAAGGTGAAGGGACCAGATGGCGGAAAACGAGGGCAAGACCGGCTTTTTCGGACGTCTGTTCGGGCGCAAGACCGAGGAGCCCGCCGCCGCGCCCGCCAAGGCGGAGCCGGAAACGCCGCCGTCCGCCCCGGACGAGGCAGCGCCCTCCGCCGCGCCTGAACCCGTCGCGCCAGCCCCTGCCGCGGTGGCGCCCACGCCAGCGGAACCGGCCGCCGCCGCAGCAGAGCCGCCCGCCGCGAAGACCTCATGGTGGGTGCGGCTCAAGCAGGGCCTGTCGCGCTCGTCCTCGTCGATCGGGCAAGGCATCGCCGACATCTTCACCAAGCGCAAGCTCAACGCGGAGACGCTGGAGGATCTCGAAGAAGTTCTCATCCGCGCGGATCTGGGCGTCGTGACGGCGTCCCGCATCGCGGAGGCCGTGGGCAAGGGACGCTACGACAAGTCGGTCGATCCCGCGGAAGTGCGCGGCATTCTCGCAAGCGAGGTGGAGAAGGCGCTTGCGCCGGTGGCGCAGCCGCTGGCCATCGACGCGACGAAGAAGCCTTACGTCATTCTCGTTGTCGGCGTGAACGGATCGGGCAAGACCACCACGATCGGCAAGCTCGCGGCGAAACTCTCCGCCGAAGGCAGGAAAGTGATGCTGGCGGCCGGCGACACGTTTCGCGCCGCCGCCATCGAGCAATTGCAGATCTGGGGATCGCGCATCGGCGCCACGGTCATTTCCCGCCAGCAGGGCGCGGACGCGGCGGGCCTGGCGTTCGACGCGATCAACGAGGCGCGCGATGCGGGCGCGGACGTGCTCATCATGGACACCGCCGGGCGGCTCCAGAACCGCAAGGAACTGATGGACGAACTCGAAAAGGTGGTGCGCGTCATGCGCAAGGTCGACCCGGAGGCGCCGCACGCGAGCCTTCTGGTGATCGACGCCACCGTCGGCCAGAACGCCATGTCGCAGGTGGAAATCTTCGGCCGGGTGGCCGGCGTCACCGGCCTCGTCATGACGAAGCTCGACGGGACCGCCCGCGGCGGCATTCTCGTCGCCATTTCCGAGAAGCACAAACTGCCCGTTCACTTTATCGGCGTCGGCGAAGGCGTGGACGACCTCGAACCGTTCGAGGCGCGCGATTTCGCACGCGCCATCGCAGGCATGGAAGACTAGTCTCGCCCGATGACCTCGCCCGAACCCAAGTCCGGCCCGCCCGCGGCGGCCCCCCAGCAGAACCCGGCGCTGAAACTCGTCCTCGAGATGGGGCCGCTCGTCGCCTTCTTCGTCACGAACTGGAAATTCGGGATATTTCCCGCGACCGGCGTGCTGATGGCCTGCGTCGTGCTGGCGCTGGCCGTCTCATGGTTCATGACGCGGCATCTGCCGGTCATGCCCGTGGTGACGTGCGTCGCCGTCGTGTTCTTCGGCGCCCTGACGTTCGTCTTTCACGACGAGCTGTTCATCAAGCTGAAGCCGACCATCGTGAATTCGATCTTCGGCGCCGTTCTGCTCGGCGCGCTGGCCTTCGGCAAGCCGCTGTTGCCCATCGTGCTAGACAGCGTGATGCGGCTGACCGAGGAGGGCTGGCGCAAGCTGACGCTGCGCTGGGGCGTTTTCTTCTTCGTTCTCGCCGCGCTCAACGAGATCGTCTGGCGCACGCAGACGACGGACTTCTGGGTGAGTTTCAAGGCGTTCGGCATCATGCCGATCACCATCGCCTTCGCCCTCGCGCAAGTGCCGCTCATCATGAAGCACGAATTGAAGGACGAGACGAAGCAACCCGAGCACTGGTGAGGGGCGGCCAGGTTCGGGGTCCAAACGAGCCGGCGTCGACTACCTTCGTCGGCATGCGTGGCCATTTCGTCATGCCGGCGACGCCCGGCGTCCGGCAGGCAAACGCGTCCGCTATTCTATCAGCAACCTCGGAGCGGAAGCGCGCCGGGTCCAGATCAAAGGCTTCCGCTTCTGCCTCGGCTCGCGGAATGAGTGCTGCGGATGTCGAGAACGACGGGGAAGTCGAGGCGTCCGCCTATCTTGGTTCCAGACCGTTCTTCCTGAGCACTTCGTCGATTCGGGCAGACGATAAGAAGGTAATAAGGGCAGTCGCAGCCTCAGGCTCACGAGACGATGTTAGAACACCAGCGGCGAATCGATTGTAATTCTGTATCGCGGAAGGCGCCGGTCCAATGAGATCCAGAGTGCCTCGCCGCGCCAGGATTTCGCTTATCGGCGCGAAACCGATTTCCGCCTCGCCGGTTTCAACGCCCGCGTACAGCCCGTCGCCGGGCGGTAGCGCCCGTATCTTCGAGCTGAGTTCGTTTATCATGCCCCACGATGCGAAAGTCTTCATGAGATGTGCTCCCGCTGCGCCCTGGGCCGGGTCAGCAATACCTATGGTTTTTGCCGTCCGAAGTGCGCTTTGGAGGCTATCAAGGGTCGAAATGTCGGGCCTTGGCGCCCCTTTGCGCACCATAATGCCGATGCCGACCCGGGCTACGTCGGGAGTGGGTTCATCGCGGATGAGCCCTTCCTTCCGCAGATTGTAAATCTCGGCGCGGGAAAGAATGGCGGCGTCCGCCGCTTCTCCCTTGCGAACCCGCGCCGCCAAAGGCCCTGCGGCTGCGTATGCGATGCTGAGGCTGTGTCCGCTTTCCTTTTGAAAGAGAGGCGCTACTTCATTCAAGGTCGAGCGCAGCGCGCCCGGCGCAAGGAGCTTTATCTCCGCGGCGACGGCCGATTGCGCCATGAACACGACGCCCCAAAGCAAGATACCCGCAAGACGATCCACGCGCCCCTCCCCAGGGAAGTTAATTTCTTTAAAACTAGCGCTTCTTTTCTCCACGCGCAACGCGCGTCACAGCTCCAATGACTCCTCCGCGAAGATTTCTTCAAGCTGCATCAGCCGCGGCGTGAGGCCCTGTTCCACCGACATCCGCGCCGCGGTCTCCAGCGTCTTGCGGTTGGCGACGACCCCGTGCTTTACGATGGGCCTGCGCAGCGCCTCGCGCGCCTCCGCCGGCAGGACGCCCGTATCGAAATAATATTCGAGGTGCTCCACGCGCTCGGCGTCCGCGATGTCGTTGGCCCGATCGAAAGCCTTCACGAGGTTGATGACGACCCACGGGTCCTGTTCGACGATCTCGCGGCGGATCACCATGCCGTGGTTGATCGGAAAAATGCCCGTCTTTTTCAGATAGCGAACGCCCTCCGCGCGCACGTCGGGAAACAGCGTGCGGATGTCGGGATGGGCGAGAAGGTTGACGTTCGAGCGGTTCACGATGGAGCCGTGTCCGCGATAATGGATGCACGCCTGCAGTTCGCCCGACAGCATCATCGAGGCGACGCTTTTCTCGCTCGGAATCTGATGCACTGTCACGCCCGGAGGCGGCTTGAAGCCGGTCGCGCCGCCGTGGCTCAGTTCCGGCGTGCGCTCCATGAAGAACTCCATGTCCTGCGAGCGAACGCCCCATTCGTGTTCGAGCGCCCCGCGCGTCCACAATGCGCCGGTCTGCTGGTATTCCGTAACGCCAACGCGTTTGCCCTTCATGTCCTCCGGCTTCTCGATGCCGGAATCCCTGCGAACAAGAATATGCGCGTGGAAGAAGCGCCGCGTTGTGAAGATCGGCAGCGCGAGGAAGCGGTCGTCGCCTTTCGACATGGCGATGATGAAGGATGAAAAGGACATTTCAGCCACGTCGAAATCGGCGTAGCGCAACTGGCGCCAGAACAGTTCGGACGGGCCGACGACGCTCGGATTGAGATCGACGCCCTCGGCCTTGACACGGCCGTCCAGAATGGGGCGTGTGCGCGGGTTCTCGGCAAAGGCGATGCTGAGCGGCAGTTTCATCCTGTCCTCCCGATTCTTGTATGGTCCGCGCGGCGATCGGCGCGCTTCTCCCATGGAAATGCTGGGTATAAGGTTCGCGAGAAAACTGCAAACAGCGGCTGCTCAAAGGGCTTGAGGAAACATGAAAGTCGGACTTTTCGACCACGTCGAACTTTCGGACCGGGCATATGCGACGACGCTCGACGAACGGCTCACGTTCGCGCAGGCGGCCGATGAGGCGGGCGTCTGGTGCCTGCATGTGGCCGAACACCACGCCTCGCCTCTCAACATGGTTCCCGTGCCGGGCGTCTATCTCGGCGCGGTCGCGCGGCTGACGAAGCGGCTGCGGTTCGGGCCGATGGTGTATCTTCTGCCGCTCTACTCGCCGCTGCGGCTGACGGAGGAAATCTGCATGCTCGATCATCTGAGCAAGGGCAGGCTCGAAGTCGGCGTCGGGCGCGGCGTGTCGCCGTTCGAACTCGGCTATCACAAGATCAGGCATGAAGAGTCGCGCGACATCTTCAAGGAAGCCTACGCCTGCTTGATGAGCGCGCTGACCAACGATCCTTTCACGTTCGAAAGCGAATTGTACACGTACAAGGACGTGCCGATGCCGCTGCGGCCCCTGCAGCAGCCGACGCCCGCGATCTGGTACGCCTCGTCAAACGAGACCGGCTCGCAATGGGCCGGCGAACAGGGTCTGCATTTCGTCACCAATGGGCCCACTGCGCGCGCAAAGACGAATATCGACGTCTATCTTTCCGCGCTGGGCAAGCGCGGGGCCCCGGCGCAGCCGAAGGCGGAATTTAGCGGCGGCGCTGCAATCGGCGCCGGGCGCCAGATCGTGGTGGCGGACACCGATGCGGAGGCGCGCCGCATCGCGGAGCCTGCGGCGGCGTATCACCACGCCAACCTCACGTTCCTGCAGCGGCGCAACGCTTCGAGCGATCTCGCCAAGCGGCTGAACATTCCAGCCGCCGCGAGCTTCGATGACGCAATACGCGAAGGCACGCTGATCTGCGGCAGCCCGAAGACCGTGCTCGCCGAGATCGAGCGGCAGGTTGGCGCGCTTGGGATCAACTATCTCGTGGCGTATCTTTTCTTCGGCACGATGAGCCTCTCGGACGCGCTGCGCTCGCTGGAATTGTTCCGCAGCGAAATCATGCCGAAGCTGGAGGGGATGTAGGGGCCGGGGCCCCTCACATCGTGTGCTGGCCTTCTTCCTGATACACGAACTTCTCTTCGCTTTCGAAGGCGCGGACGTCCGGCGCCTTGCCAGGAAGGCCGAGCTCCTCCCAGCGCGCGGCGACCTTGTCGTAGGTCGACTTGCGCAGCGTGGTGCGCGCGGAGAACACCGGCAGATAGCGGTGATCCTTGCACGCGTTGATGAGCACCTTCGAGCCATAGGGCCGCTTCTCCGGCGGGTTCTGGCAGGGGTCGAGCGGCGTGCTCCAGGTGTTGCGCAGGATGTCCATGTCGTCGATCGGATTGCAGCGGCTGCCCATGGCCCATAGCACCTGGTCCATGTCGGTCGGGTCGACGTCCTCGTCCACCGCGATGACGAATTTGGTGTAGTAAGCGCCGCCCGGCACCTGCGCGGCCAGCGCCAGCACCTGCGCGGCGTGGCCTGCGTAACGCTGCTGCAGCGAGATGATCGTCATGCCGAAACCGCCCGCGGCGGCTGGGTGCGAGTAGACGCCCTGGACGCCGAGCACGCCGAGCTTGTCGAGGTCGTCCCAGATCTTCGCGCCGCGCAGGATGGCGAAGAATCCGCTCTGCTCGCAGGAGGGATAGTCCGCCATCAGCGCGTTCGTCAGGATGGGGTTGGTGCGATAGTGAATCGCGGTGATCTCGACGAGCGGGCAGGCGGCTTCCGGCTTGCCGTAATAGCCGGTGAATTCACCGAACGGACCTTCGGCGCGCAATGCGTTCGGGCGGATGACGCCTTCGACGACGATTTCGGCGTTGGCCGGAATCATCAGGTTCGTCGTCTTGCCCTTCACGACCGGAATCGGCTGGCCCTTGATGCCGCCCGCGTATTCATACTCCGAAACGGTCTTCGGAAAGCTCTGCGAGCCGACGAGCATGAACAGCGGGTCAATGCCCCACGCGGCGGCGACTTCGAGCGGCTCGCCACGGTCCCAGGCCTTCTGGATGTGCAGGCGCGCGTCCTTGCCGGGTGACAGGTAAAGGCCTGTGTGGTTCTTGTCCTGCTGCATCATGCGGTACGTGCCGACGTTGAAGTAGCCCGTCTCCGGGTCCTTCGTGATCACGGCGTCGCAGGTGCCGGCGTAGCGGCCGCCGTCGCGCGGCCAGTGGCGCGGGATCGGCAACAGGTCGAGGTCGATGTCGGCGCCGAACAGCGAGTTTTCGTAGACGGGCGCGTCTGCGGCGGAGACCTCTCGCGGCGGCGTGCGCTGTTTCAGCTTGTCCTTCGTGCGGCGGATGAGCTCGACGGTCGGCGTGTCCGGGTCTTCCTCGAGCGACACGGCGATGCGGCGCACGCTCGGGCCGAACGGCGACCAGAGATGGCGCGCGCCGATCTTGTTGTGATCGAAGCCGGCCGCCTTGCTGAACAGGACGGCGGGCGAGGGCTTCTGCTTGGCGAGAAGATAGGAAATGGCGCTCATCTCCTCGTCGCGGTCGACCGGCTTGTCGACGCGAACGAGCTCGCCGATTTCCTCGACCCGCGCGAGCCATTCGCGAAGGTCCTGGATGGGCTTCTTCACGGAGTTCGGGGCATTGTCGTCCATATCGTCCTCCCGTTGCGGGCGCGCGGGCCCGGTCGTCGCGCGCTCTATGCCACGGGTGGCGCGCGCGCGCAAAAGAAAGGGCCGGCGCGGGAGTCCCCCGGCCGGCCCCGCATTTCGCGAGAAGGCCTCAGTTGAAGTACTTTCGCGCCCGCTGCTTCAGGTGGTCGGGCGTGGCGAACAAGTCGTCGATGACCTTCTTGAGTTCCTGATGTGAAATGGGTTGAAGCTCGATCCGGAGGGACTCGGCGTCCTTCAGGAACTCCGGATCCTTGAGCATGGCGACAAACGCGGCGCGCAACGCCGCGACGCGTTCTGCGGGAACGCCGGGCGCGACGGTGAACGGGCGGCCCAGCCGGTTGCCGGCGGTGACGACCCGTGCGACGGCGCGATCCTCGGGATCCTTGATCAGATCCTCGAAGTGAGGAACGCCCGGCAGATCGTCCTGCGGCGGACCAGAGTAGACAAGCACATGGATGAGCCCGTCCTTGATCCAGTCCGGCTTGGTGGACTTGATGCTCGTCCAGGAATTGTTGCGCGCGTCGACCTCGCCGCGCTCGAATGCGAGATTGAGCTGGCCGGATCCCGGATAGCCGGTCACCATCTTGAACTTCGTGCCCATCATGTCGTTCATCATGAGCGGGTACATGTAGGTGATGCCCGACGCGCCGTTGGAACCGGCGACCACATCGCGCTTCCGCGCGTCCTCTACCGTGCGCACGCCGCTCGCCTTCGACGTGATCATTGTCTCGACCGTCGGGGCGAGCGAACCGATCCACTGAAATTCGCGCGCGTCGAACTGAACGCCGTCGCGGCCCACGGCTTGATAGGTGGGCAGACCGTTCTGGATGAGCGCGACGACCGAGCCGTCGCGCGGCGCGACGCGATACATGTAGTTGGTCATCACGAGGCCCGTGGCGCCGGTCATGTTCTGCGGAACAGCGTTCGGGCGGCCGGGGATGTGCTTGACGATATGGCGCGCAACGAGGCGCAGGTCGGTGTCATAGCCGCCGCCCTGGCTCACGCCGACGAGGAAGCTGACGTTGCGCCCCTTGTAGAAATCCTCGACATCGTTGGCGAAAGCCGGCGCCGCGGCTATCATTGCGGCAGCGGCGAGTGTGCGGCGCAGTTGAAACTGCATGTTTCCCTCCGGTTGTTCTCTCCCCGGCGGCATACTGACGCGGCCATTCGTCATGCGCAAGCAGGGGCGGTCCGTTGAAAGTCGAAGCATACGAATCCAGCGAGTCTCGTAACCCGGTGCGCGCTTCATGACCGACGAACCCAGAGAGGAAAAACGGACGCAGACGAGTGGAGCGTCGGCGATTCCGGCGCGCGAGATCGAGGTGAAGCTCGAAGCGGCGCCTGCGATCCTGCGGGACGCTTTCACGCTTGCGCCGTTCGCGGGCGCAACCCTGTTGCGTGGCCGGACCTGCGCGACGACCTATTTCGATACGCCCGATAATGCGCTTTCCCGGGCCGGGATGGCGTTGCGCGTGCGCCGCACGGGACGGCGGCGGATCATGACGTTCAAGTGGCCTGCGCGCGACGCGCAGGGCGCGTTCGCGCGTGGCGAACTCGAAGCCGTCATTCATGCCGACTCGCCGGATCCGCAATTGCTGGGCGCGGAGGTGGCTGCCCTGATCGCGGAAACGACCGGCGGTTTGCCGCTGGAGCCGCGCTCGCAGACTATTTTCCGGCGGCGGATCGCGACGATCGAGCGTGACGGCGCTCTGATCGAGGCCGCGCTGGATCGCGGGCGCATCCTCGCCGAGGCCCGAAAGGCGCACATTGCCGAGCTCGAGCTTGAAATCAAGCGGGGAGATCCGGCGGCGCTCTTCGATTTTGCTTCCGCGCTCACGGACCACGGCTTCCGCGTCGCCGCCGCGCCGAAAGGCTTGCGCGGGCACTGGCTCGCGACCGGCGAGGGGCCGTCGGAAACGCGCGCCATTGCGCCGGCGCTGTCGCGCGACATGCCGCTCGACGACGCCATTGCAGCCATTCTCGACGCCAATCTCGGGCAGTTCGTCGCGAACTGGCCCGCCTTGTCTCCCGATTGCCCGGAAGCTGTCCACCAGATGCGCGTGGCGCTGCGCCGGCTGCGTTCCGCGCTCGGCCTCTTCAACAAGGCGATGCCGTGTGAAAGTTTCGCGCGCTTTCGCGCGGAGGCGAAGCGCATCGCAAGCGCGATGGGCGATGCGCGCGATCAGGACGTCATCCGCGAGCTCATCGAACACGGCCCCGCGCAGGCGCTTGGTTACGAAACGCGTTTCGAACCGCTTCTGAAGGCGTCGGCAAGAAAGCGCGCCGCCGCGTACCGGAACGTGCGCACGCTGATCGAGTCGCCGGAGACGTCGCGCTTCGTGCTCGAACTTCAGGCGGCGATCGCAAGGCGCGCCTGGCGCGCGGGCGATGAGATCGAGCCTGCGCTGGGCGCGCCGGAGTTCGCGCGCCGCGCGCTCGACAGGCTCGACAGACGCGCGCGCAAACGCGGCAAGGGTCTTGTAAGGCTTGCGCCAGAGCAGCGTCACGAAGCGCGCATAGCGCTGAAGAATTTGCGCTACGCTGCTGACTTCTTCTCGAGCTTGTTCGGACGCGGCAAGGACGCCAAGAGGTTCGGGCGCGCCATTGGCGATTTGCAGGACGCGCTCGGCGCCTACAACGATGCGATCGTCGCGCGCACGATTGTCGCCCAGATCGAGAAGGCGGCGGGGGCGCCCGCCGCACGCGCAGCGGGCGCCGTGGACGGCTGGACCGCGCGCGGCGCAGTTGACGCCGACGGGCATCTGGGCGCCTCGTGGAAGGCGTTCCGCAAGGCGCCGCGCTTCTGGAAGTGAAGGCGCTTTGACGAGCGCGCGCGACTGCGATAGGCGCAGGCGCGGAGGGAGCGAATGACGCGTTCAATCGAAACCGACGTTCTGGTCGTGGGCGCCGGCCCGTGCGGGCTGATGCTCGCCAACGAACTGGGTCCGCGCGGCGTGCGCGCGCTGGTCATCGATGCGAAGGCCGGCACCGCCTACAATCCGCAGGCGAACGCGACGCAGGCGCGCACCATGGAACATTATCGCCGGCTTGGATTCGCCGACGAAATCCGCGCTCTGGGACTGCCCGCCGACTACCCGACCGACATCGCCTATTTCACGCGCTTCGCAACGCATGAACTGGCGCGCTTCAGCCTGCCGGCGTCGAAGGACGCCCGGCAGATCATCCGCGGTCTGTCGGGCTCGTGGAGCGCAGCGGAATTGCCGCATCGCGTGTCGCAGAAATATGTCGAACCGGTGCTGCTGAAGCACGCGCGCAAGCACGTCACGAACGACATTCGCTTCAACACGCGGCTCATCGACTTCTCCGATTGCGGAACGCACGTGGAGGCGCAGGCCGAAGACGCCGCCGGCGTGGTTTCCATTCGCGCGCGCTATCTCGTCGGCGCGGACGGCGCGCGCTCGCACGTGCGGCGAAAGCTCGGCTTCGGCTGGGTGGGCGAGGCCGCCGTCCAGCGCGATTTCATGGGCGGGCGCATGTTCGCGATCTACATGCGCGCGCCTGACTTTTATAAAGTCTCCCCGCATGGCGCGGCGTGGATGTATGTCGCGTTCAATCCGGTGAGGCGCGCGTACATGGCCGCCGTCGACGGTCGCGGCGAGTTCGCGTTCCACACGCAATTGCGCCCGGATGAAAGCGAAGACCGGATCACGAAGGCGCAGGCTGCGGATATTTTCCGCGCGGCGGTCGGACGCTCGGTCGAAGGCGAGGTGCTGGAGACGAACGGCTGGACGGCGGGTCACGCTCTCGTCGCCGACCGGATGCAGCAGGGCAACGTGTTCCTGGGCGGCGACGCCGCGCATTTGTTCACGCCCGCTGGCGGCATGGGCTACAACACGGCGATCGAGGATGCGGTCAATCTCGGCTGGAAGCTCGCGATGGGGGCGAAAGCCTGCGCGGGGCCGCAATTGCTCGAAAGCTATCATCACGAGCGGTGGGCGGTTGCGCGCCGCAACACCGGCTATGCGCGCGCGCTCGCGGACTCGCTCGGCAACTACAGGCCGGTCGCGCAAATCGAGGACGACACGCCGGAAGGCGCCGCCGCGCGCGCGCAGGCGGGCGAGCATTACAACCGCCATGCGCGGGCTGAGTTCAACATTCCGGGCTTCACGCTGGGGGCGCGTTACGACGGATCGCCCGTGATCGTTTCGGACGGAACTTCGCCGCCGCCGGATGGGCCGAACGTCTATCATCCGACCGCTTGCCCCGGCGGACGGGCGCCCCACCTGTGGCTCGACGACGGCGCCTCGCTTTATGACCGTTTCAACTTCGAATGGACGCTGCTGCGGCTTGGCTCGCGCGCGCCGGAGGGCGAGGCCTTTGCGCGGGCCGCTGCGAGCCTTGGCGTCGACCTGCGCGTCGTGGACGTCGCGGGCGACGAGGCGCGCGACCTCTACGAGGCCGATCTCGCGCTCATCCGGCCGGACCAGATGGTCGCCTGGCGCGGCGGGGCGGGGGCGGATGCTGAGGCGGTGTTGCTGCGGGCGGTGGGTGTAAGGTGAAAAGATAAGAGTTTTCAGATATTTACAAATGGGGCACGCCCATTTCATTGACTTTCCGCCCTCCCGCCCGTAATGAAGCCACCGAAACTCTCGACAGAGACGTTCCTAGAGCCAAGCCTACCGGTCCCTTGAGGCCGGCGGCCAACGCCCGGCAGCGCGATGCGCCCCCGGGCGCTTTCGTGCTTTGCGCGCGGGTTCTTTGGGCGTCGCCTGGCGAGCGCAACCGAGGATGAACGCATGTTCGAGGGCCTTTCCGAAAAGCTCTCCGGCATATTCGACAAGCTGACGCGGCGCGGCGCCCTCTCCGAAGAGGACGTCAACGCGGCCATGCGCGAAGTGCGCCGTGCGCTGCTGGAGGCCGATGTCGCCCTCGACGTGGTGCGCTCGTTCACGGACAAGGTTCGCGCCAAGGCGGTCGGCGCCAACGTCATCAAGTCGGTCACGCCCGGCCAGATGGTCGTCAAGATCGTCAATGACGTCCTCGTCGAGACGCTGGGCTCGGACGCCGACCCGATCAACCTCGACGCCGCCCCGCCCGTCGCCATCATGATGGTCGGCCTGCAGGGCGCGGGCAAAACCACCACGACCGCCAAGATCGCCAAGCGCCTGTCCGACCGGATGAAGCGCAAGGTGCTGATGGCCTCGCTCGACGTGAAGCGCCCCGCCGCGCAGGAGCAATTGGCCGTCCTCGGCCGGCAGATCGGCATCGATACGCTGCCCATCATCGCGGGTCAGACGCCGGTGCAGATCGCGCAGCGCGCCGAACAGGCCGCGCGCCTCCAGGGCTACGACGTCGTCATGCTCGACACCGCTGGCCGCACGCACATCGACGAGCCTCTGATGGCGGAGATGGCGGAGATCAAGACCGCTTCGCGTCCGCACGAAATCCTGCTCGTCGCCGACAGCCTCACCGGCCAGGACGCGGTCAATCTCGCCAAGAATTTCGACGAGCGCGTCGGCATCACCGGCATCGTGCTGACGCGAACGGACGGCGACGGACGCGGCGGCGCGGCGCTCTCGATGCGCGCGGTCACCGGAAAGCCGATTAAGCTCATCGGCACGGGCGAGAAGGTCGACGATCTCGACGATTTCCATCCCGAGCGCATCGCCAATCGCATTCTCGGCATGGGCGACATCGTCGCCCTCGTCGAGAAGGCGGCGCAGACCATCGACGCCGAGAAGGCGCAGGCGATCGCCGAGCGCATGCGCAAGGGCAAGTTCGATCTGGAAGACCTGTCCGAGCAGCTTGCGCAGGTGGAAAAGATCGGCGGCCTCGGCGGCGTGCTCGGCATGTTGCCCGGCATCGGCAAGATGAAGGACCAGATCGCGAAGGCCGGCGTGGACGACAGGATGATCAAGCGCCAGCGCGCGATGATCCAGTCCATGACGCCGCAGGAGCGGCGCAACCCCGACATCCTCAAGGCCTCGCGGAAGAAGCGCATCGCGGCGGGCGCGGGCATGAAGGTCGAGGACCTCAATCGCCTGCTCAAGCAGCATCGCCAGATGGCCGACATGATGAAGGCCATGGGCGGCGCGAAGCGCGGGCCGCTCGGCCGCATGGCGCAGGCGTTCGGGCTCGGCGGCGGCATGCCTTCGCCGGAGCAGATCGCGGAAATGCAGAAGCAGATGGAAGGCGCCGGCGGCGCTGGGGCCATGCCGAAGCTGCCGGCGTCTCCTCCGCCGGGACTTGCCGGCGGCAATCCTTTCGCCAAGCCGGGCCTGCCCGGTCTTGGCGGGAAACCGGGAGGTCTTCCGGGCCTCGGCGGGTTCAATCCGTTTGGAAAGAAGAAGTGACTGAACGGCGCGCGCGGCAGCGTCAGCGCCTCTGAAACGTGAAGAAAGGAAACTGAAGCATGTCCCTCAAGATTCGTCTCTCCCGCGGCGGCGCCAAGAAGCGCCCGTTCTATCGCGTCGTCGTCGCCGACTCCCGCATGCCGCGCGACGGCCGCTTCATCGAGAAGCTCGGCACGTTCGATCCGCTGAAGCCGAAGGATGACGCCGCGCGCCTCGTGCTCGACGCCGACAAGGCGAAGGCATGGATCGCCAAGGGCGCCCAGCCGACGGATCGCGTCGCGCGCCTGCTCGACACCCTGGGCGTGATGAAGCGCGAAGCGCGCAACAACCCCGAGAAGTCGAAGCCGAAGAAGAAGGCGCAGGAGCGCGCCGCCGCCGCTGCGGCCGCCGCCGAAGCTGCTTCCGCAGCGGAATAATCCGCGCACATGCCGGACAATGCGTCGCGCATTCTCGTCGGCCGCTTCGGCGCGGCCCACGGCGTGCGCGGCGAAATCCGCATCAAGTCCTACACCGCCGATCCGATGTCGCTCGCCGGTTACACGGGCCTGTCGGATCGCTCTGGCGCGCGCCGGTTCACGATTGAAAGCGCGCGTCCGGTGAAGGACGACATCATCGTCGCGCGCGTGAAGGGCGTGACCGATCGCAGCGCCGCCGAGGCGCTGACGAACACGGAAATCTATATCGCCCGGGACGCGCTGCCACCCCCGGACGAGGAAGAGTTCTACGTCGCCGACCTGATCGGCATGCGGGCCGAACGCGCGGACGGAACGGCCTTCGGCGTCATCGCGAACGTGCTGAACTTCGGGGCAGGCGACATCCTCGACATCGCGCTTGAAGGCGGCGGTTCGCGCCTCGTGCCGTTCACGCGCGCCTGTGCGCCGCATGTGGATGTGAAAGGGCGCTGCGTCACTGTCGAGCCGCCTGACGAAATCGGGGACGACGAGTCCGGCGAATCGCCTCGCGCATGATCCCGCCCGGGCGCCGCATCAAAATGATGGCGGATTATTTCTGCCATCCGCTCTGGCGCAACGGCGGCGTCGAAGTGGGCGACATCGATCCAGCGAGCCTGCCGATCAGCGAAGGGCTGCAACGAGACCTCGACGCCTGGGCGCGCGCGTTCGACGCAATCCTCGACATGGACGATCCCGCCAACAAGGGCGGTTGGGAAAGTCCGCAGGCGCGCGACGATTTCGCTGCGCGGGGCGCTGACATCGCGCAGCGCCTGCGCGAAGAACTTGGGCCCGGATGGGAAGTCGACTACTGGCCGCCCGCGTCTGCTACGTGATGAAAATCTTGAAGATGAAGAGGCCCGCAATGAGCGGCGCCGCGATCTTCATTTCGCTCCAGCGGCCGGCGAGGATCTTGATCGCCGCATAGACGATGAAGCCAACGCCGATGCCGTGCGCGATCGAGAATGTGAGCGGCATGGTGATTGCGGTGACCATCGCGGGAACGAATTCGGTTGGATCCTCCCAGTCCAGGTCCTTCACGCCCTTCGCCATGAGGCAGGCGACATAGAGCAGCGCGGGCGCCGTGGCGAACGCGGGCACGGTTGATGCCAGCGGCGCGAAGAAGGTCGCGAGCAGAAAGCACAGTGCGACGACAACGGCGGTAAGCCCCGTCCGGCCGCCCGCCTCCACGCCTGCGACGCTTTCGATATAGCTTGTGGTCGTGGACGTGCCGAGCGCGGCGCCCACAGATGCGGACGTGGAGTCGACCACCAGCGCCCGGCCAATGCGCGGCAGCTTGCCGTCCTTGTCGAGGAAGCCGCCCTGATGCGCGACTCCAATGAGCGTGCCGGTGTTGTCGAACAGGTCGACAAAGAGAAAGATGAAGATGATCGTCCAGAGGCCGACTTCGATGGCGCCTTTCAGGTCCATCTTGAGAAATGTCGGCGCAATCGAGGGAGGCGCCGATGCGACCCCCTTGAACTCCGCGAGGCCGAGCCCGATCGCCATCGCTGTGACGACGAGAATCGAAATGATGATCGCGCCGGGGATGCGGCGCGACGAGAGCGCCGCGATGAGCGTGAAGCCCAGGGCCGCGAGCAGCACGGGCAGCGACTTGAGATCGCCAATGGTCACGAGCGTCGCGGGATGGTCGACGACGATCTTGGCGTTCTGAAGCGCAATGATCGCGAGGAACAGGCCGATGCCTGCGGCGATGCCGAGCTTCATCGACAAGGGAATCGCGTTCACGATCCACTCGCGCACTTTCGCGAGCGACAGCGCCAGAAAGAGCAGGCCCGAAATGAAAACCGCGCCAAGCGCCGTCTCCCATGCGTAGCCCATGCCCTTCACCACGCCGAACGTGAAGTAGGCGTTGAGCCCCATGCCGGGCGCGAGCGCGATGGGGTAATTCGCGTAGAGCCCCATGAAGGCGCTGCCGAACGCGGCCGCAAGGCAGGTCGCCATGAACACCGCGCCGAAATCCATTCCCGCGATCTGCAGAATCGATGGATTGACGAAGATGATGTAGGCCATCGTCAGGAACGTGGTGAGGCCGGCGACGGCCTCGCGGCGCACGGTCGTTCCGTTGGCCTGAAGCTGGAACAGTTTCTCAAGCATGGGCGCGCCTTTCGCGTGGCGCATCGCGCCGACTCAAACCCTCGTCAAAGTCGAGCAAGAGCCGCGGCGCTTTTCAACAAAGAGCGTGACGCACGCATGGTTCGTCAACAGGTTCAGGCTCGAATGAGCGGCGCGAAAGCTTCCGCGACCTTCTCGTAGATCGGGCGCTTGAACGGGATGACGATGTCGGGCAGGCGCTCGATGCGCTCCCATTTCCAGAGGATGAACTCCGGCTTGTGCTTGCCGCCGTCAGGCTCCAGCACGTCGATCTCGCTGTCGTCGCCTTCGAAGCGTAGCGCGAACCATTTCTGCGTCTGTCCGCGATAGCGGCCTTTCCAGGCCTTGGCGGCGAATTCCGGCGGCAAATCGTAGGAGAGCCAGTCCGGGTGCTCCGCAATCAGCGAGACGCTCGAGACGTTCGTCTCCTCGCGCAGTTCGCGCAGCGCCGCCGCGTAAAGGTCCTCGCCCCGGTCGACGCCGCCCTGCGGCATCTGCCATTCGTATTCCGGCGAGTCGTGTTCGACCCTGTCGCCCGGGTGGCGTTTGCCGACGAAGACGAGGCCCGCCCGATTGACGAGCATGACGCCCACGCAGGGCCGGTAGGGTTTGTCACTCATCAACGGCCGCCTTGTCCGCTGGAAACTCGCGCGGGACGGTGATGATCAGCGCCCCGGGGGCGGAGGCTCCGCCCTGCCGGACGACGCGAACGCCGCTCGCCTCCTCGACATCGCTCGCGTTGGCGCGCGACGGCCGCGCGATGGAGCCCGTCGCGTCATCGAATGAAACGCCGCCGCCCGCGCCGGGTTCGCGGCCATGCGCCACTGGCTGAACGGGCGCAATCGCCGACAGGAGGCTTGCCGGGTTTTCCGGCTTCGGCGGGTCCGTCAGACGGGCGAAGGCGAAGACGCCGGCGCCGAGAAGGACGAGCCCGGCCAGCGCGACGCCGCCCCAGGGAATTTCGCGCCCCCGCGCCTGCGAGTCAGCATCGAGGCCCAATGGCTTGTTGAGCTCGTCGGGATGCATGAGAGGTCCGCCGCGAATCACAGTCCAGAGCCGTGATTGTCCGCCCATGTCCCGAGTCCGTCGAGCCAAAAATTCCGCCCAGACGAAAAGGCCGGGCGCTGGGCCCGGCCTTCGCAGGATCACATGGAGAACGCCGTCAGTTTGCGGTCGTCTTCTCCGGCTCGGCTTGCTTGTTGCTCTCGATGAGCTGAGCGGCGGTCTTCTTGCCGCGCAGGAGTTCTGCGGCGGCGATCAGCTGCTTGTCCTTGGTCACGTCCGGCGGGACGTAAGCCTGCGACCCGCCCTTTTCGTCCTCGCCGTTCCTCAGGTGACCGCGCAGGGCCGCTTCACCCTTCGTGCTGTCGCGGCCCTTGAGCTCTTCCGGCACATCCTGGAGGATCTGGATGTCCGGATCGATGCCCTTGGCCTGGATGGAACGGCCTGACGGCGTGTAGTAGCGCGCCGTGGTCAGGCGCAGGGCGCCGTTGTTCTGGCCGAGCGGGATGATCGTCTGCACGGAGCCCTTGCCGAAGGAGCGCGTGCCGATGATCGTCGCGCGCTTGTGGTCCTGCAGGGCGCCCGCGACGATTTCCGAGGCCGAGGCCGATCCGCCGTTGATGAGAACGACGACGGGCTTGCCCTTGGACAGGTCGCCCGGCCGCGCGTTGTACCGCTGCGTTTCATCGGCGTTGCGGCCCCGCGTCGAGACGATCTCGCCCCGGTCGAGGAACGCGTTGGACACGGCGATCGACTGGTCGAGCAGGCCGCCCGGATTGTTGCGCAGGTCGACGATGTAGCCCCGGAACTTGTCGCCGGGGATATCGGCCTGGAACTTCGCGATCGCCGCCTTCACGCCTTCGAACGTCTGTTCGTTGAATTGCGTGATGCGGATATAGCCAATGTCGTCGCCTTCGAGACGGCTGCGCACGGCTCGGATCTGGATGCGGTCGCGGGTGATCTTGAATTCGCGGGATTCCTTGCCGGCGCCGCGGAGAACCGTGAGGTTGACCGTGGTGCCGATGGCGCCGCGCATCTTGTCGACCGCCTGGCTCAGGGTCAGCCCCTGCGTGCTTTCGCCGTCGATGGCGGAAATGACGTCGCCAGCGAGGATGCCGGCGCGCGACGCGGGCGTATCGTCGATCGGGGTGACGACCTTGACGATGCCGTCCTCCTGGGTGACTTCAATGCCAAGACCGCCGAACTCGCCGCGCGTCTGCACCTGCATGTCGCGGAAGCTCTTGGGATCCATGTAGCTGGAATGCGGGTCGAGGCTCGACAGCATTCCGTTGATGGCCGATTCGACCAGCTTCTGGTCGGTTGGCTTCTCGACGTAGTCCGATCGGACCTTCTCGAAAACGTCACCGAACAGATTCAGGCTGCGATACGTGTCCGCCGCGGCGGCCCATGCGGGCGAAAACGTGGTGAACCGCGTGCTGGTGGCGAGCGTCGCCGCAGCAGCGCCCATCGCGGCGCCGACGAGAACCAATGAAACCTTGCGCATTATCCGACAACCTTTTCAACTGCCGGTCTTGGCCCACCAAGGCCCGGGATCGATAGCCGCCCCATCCTTCCGGAACTCAACATAGAGAATGGGCTGTTTCGCGCCAATAGCGATTGCAGCGGCTGTGCTTCCTGTCGCGTCGCCCATCGCACCGACCGGTTCGCCTGCGAGCACGAACTGGCCGACCTCGACGCCCACCCGCGCCATTCCAGCCAGAACAATATAATAACCGTCGCCGGCGTTTAGGATCAAGAGTTGCCCGTAAGTCCGGTACGGTCCGGAGAACGCCACCCAGCCGTCCGCGGGAGAGGCGACGACCGCGTTGGCGCGCGTCGAGATGGACAGTCCCTTCTCGTTGCCGCCGAAGCCGTCGGGCGCGCCGAATGCCTTGCGGATTTCACCTGCCACCGGCATCGGTAAAAGCCCTCTGGCGCTTGAAAAAGCGACCGCCGGTTCAAGCCGCGCGGCGTTCGCGAACGGTGAGCCGCCGCCCGGTTTGGCGCCGGTCCTGCGGCGCAACTCCTCCGCCTTGCGCGCGGCGTCGGCGGCGCGGCGCGCGCCCGCCAGCTCGTTCTCCATCCGGGCGATCAAATCCTTGAGATCGAGCGCCTGCTTGGCGAGCGCCGCGCTGCGCTCCTGCTCCGCCGCAAGCGCCTTCTCGGCGTCGCCGATGGCCGCGCGCCGCGCCTCGACCAGGGCCGCGAGGCGGCCGCGCTCTTCCACAAGCTGGGAGGCCTCGGTCCTGAGCTTGTCGCGCTCGGACGCCACTGACTTGCGCAGCGACATGAGCTCGGCCAGGTCGGCGGCGAGTATCTCCGTCTCGGACCGCAGCTCCGGCACGACGCTGCCGAGAAGCATGGCAGTGCGAATGGCCTTGAGGATGTCGTCGGGTGAGATCAGCAGCGCGGGAGGCGGACGCCGGCCCATGCGCTGCAGGCTCGCCAGGATTTCCGCGATCACGTCGCGGCGCCCTTCGAGCGAGCGCCGAATGGCGGCTTCGGCGGCAAGAGAGGCGTCGAGCTTGCGTTCCGCGTCCGCAACGCGGGTCTCGGCCGCCTGCACGCGCGCGGTCGTTTCCAGCATGGCGGAGGTCAGCCGCACGCGATCGGTCCGGATGATTTCGAGTTCAGCCTGGATCCTGGCGCGCTGGGCTTCCGACAGACGCAGGCCTTCCTCAAGGGAGCGCAACTCGCCCTGGCGGCGATCGATCATCTCGGCGCGCGGATCGGCGGGTGTTTCGGGCGCTGACTTTTGCTCCTGCGCGCGGACGGGCGCGGCAAACGCAAGGGCGAGAGACAACGCTCCGCCAATGGCGGTCGCCGTCCTGCGCCTTTCCCCGTGCCCGCTCTCCTGCCGCATTCCGAGCCGCCGCATTGATTCGCGCTCAGCATAAGCCCGCCAAACGCGGCGGCAATCAGGCGCGATGGTAGGGATGGCCTGAAAGAATCGTGATCGCCCGGTATATCTGTTCCGCCGCCATGACGCGCACGAGCTGATGCGGCCATGTCATGGCGCCGAACGCAAGCGTGAGATGAGCGTGCCGGCGGATATCCTCGTCGAGCCCGTCGGGTCCGCCTATGAACAGCGCGAAGGCTGGCGCGCCGTCGTCCCTGGCTTTCGCGAGCGCCGCCGCAAAGTCTTCGCTGGAGACGGAGGCGCCGCGCTCGTCGAGCGCGACAATTCGGGCGCCAGCCGGAAGCATCCCCAGCAGGGCCTTCGCCTCGTCGGCCTTCCGGTCATCCGGGCGGCGGGCCCGGCTTTCCTCAAGCTCGCGAACGTCAGGGCCGGTGAGGCCCAGCGGCCGACCCGCGGCGCGGGCGCGTTCAAGATAGCGCGCTGCGAGATCCCGCTCGGGGCCGGCCTTCAGCCGTCCCACGGCGCCAAGGATCAGTTTCACGACGCTGCGGCCCTGAAGGTCAGAGCGCGCGGCGGTCGTTTGCGGCTTCGGTCGGCCTGTCGCCGCCCCACATCTTTTCCAAGTTGTAGAAGGCGCGCACTTCCGGCCGGAAGACGTGAACGATCACGTCGCCCGCGTCGACGAGAACCCAGTCGCAATGCGGCAGGCCCTCCACGCGTGGCGCTACGACGCCGGCCTCCTTGCAGGCCTTCAGAACGCGATCCGAGATGGCTCCAACGTGCGTGTTGGACCGCCCAGTGGCGATCACCATCGTGTCGGCGATGGTGGTCTTGCCGCCCAGTTCTATGGAGACGACGTTTTCAGCCTTAGCGTCGTCGAGGGCCGTCAACACATTCCGCACGAGGTTTTCGGCGACAGTCCCGGGCAGGGAGACCGCCGAGCGAAGCGGCGTCGTGGCCGCTTCCGAAACAACCGTCGTTGTCAGTGTTCGCTACTCCGTTAATCCCGGCCGTTCGGCGACGTCCGCGGATTTTTCCAACATGGCCCTGATTCGTGACGTTTTCAACGCGGAAACCGAAGAAACTTGCGCCAGGTCATTGGCGAGGGCCGGGCGGCTTGACGGGGGCCGCCGCTGCTTCCACACATCCTGACCAAGAACAGCAGGACACGGGGAAATCCCATGGAAACGGGCCGCCTGAGCCTGACGGACATCGACGCGCTCATCGACGACAGGCCGCAGGACGGCGCCTTTCGCGTCAGCCGGGCCGCCGTGCGCGAGCAGGCCGTCTTCGATCTGGAGATGCGCCATATCTTCGAAGGCTCGTGGGTGTTCCTTGGCCTTTCGTGCCAGATTCCCAACCCGCACGACTTTTTCACGACGCGCATCGGCCGCCAGCCGGTGATCGTCAGCCGCGACGGCGCGGGGCGCATCCGCTGCTTCATCAATTCGTGCCGGCATCGCGGGGCGCTGGTCTGCCATCGCAGCGCGGGCAGCGCGAAGCGGCATACATGCCAGTATCACGGCTGGGTTTACGATTCGTCTGGCGCCTGCGTCGACGTGAAGGACGAAAAGCAGGGCGCCTACACGCAGGCCTTCCGCGACGAGGATCATGGCCTGACGCAGGTGCGACTCGGCGATTACCGGGGCTTTCTGTTCGGCAGCCTCAACCCCGATGTCAAGGAGATCGACGATCATCTCGGCGACGTGCGCACGATGCTCGATCTCATCGTCGACCAGTCGCCAGACGGTCTGGAAGTCGTCCCGGGCGTCGTGCGTTACACCTATGAAGGCAACTGGAAGCTGCAACTCGAAAACGGCACGGACCCCTATCACTTCACGTCGACGCATCCCTCCTACATTCAAATTCTGGGCGAGCGCGGCAAGAAGGCGGCGAACTCCGGTCACACGTCGATCTACCAGAACTTCAACCAGAAAAGCATTTCGCGCGGCGCCTTCTGCTTCCCCAACGGACATGCGGCGATCTGGGGCGAAACGCCGTCGAGCGACGCGCGGCCAATCTTCCGCAGGCTTGCGGAGATCACGGAGCGGCTGGGCGAAGCGCGCGCGAAGTGGATGCTCTACACCCGCAACCTCAGCATCTTCCCGAACGTGCAGTTCGCGGAGAATGCAGCCTTGCAAATGCGCGTGTGGCGCCCGCTGGCGCCGGACAGAACAGAAATGACGACCTATTGCCTCGCGCCGAAAGGCGAGGATCGAGCGGCGCGCGCGGTGCGCATTCGCCAGTACGAAGAGTTCTTCAATCCAAGCGGCCTCGCGACGCCCGACGACGCAACCGCCTATGAAGATTGCCAGGCGGGCAACACGACAGCGGCCATCGGCTATCATCAGGGATACGCGCGCGGCATGGCGGCCGTGCGGCGCGGCGGCGACGCACACGCCGCCGAACTTGGCCTGAATCCGTCGACTTCCATCGTCGGCGCGTTTGAGATGGGCGACGAGACGGTCTTCCACGAAACCTATCGCACGTGGCGCAATCTCCTGCGCAAGGGACTCGAGCGCGATCTCGCCAGGGGAGAGCAGGCATGAGCGGCGCGGACGTCACCGCCATCGCCACGCGCGTCCTCTTCGAGGAAGCGCGCGCGCTTGACGAGCAGCGGTTCGAGGACTGGCTATCGTTCTATGCGGACGACGCCGTTTTCTGGGTTCCCGCATGGACCGACGACGGACGGCTCACGGACGATCCCGAAACGGAACTGTCGCTCATTCACTGTACGCGCGCACAGCTCGCCGAGCGCGTCGGACGCGTCGAGGGCGGGCGTTCGCTCGCCTCTACGCCTTTGCCGCGCACGGCTCATATCGTGTCGAATGTAACCGCCGATCAGATCGTCCCGAACCACATCCGCGCGTCATCCGTAGCGACGACGCACACGTTCAATGTGAAACGCCGTTCCTCCACGGTGGCCTTCGCGCTCGTCGAGCACGATCTCGTGCGCGACGGCGAAGCATGGCGCATCAGGCGCAAGAAGGTCACGCTGCAGAACGATTACATCGCGACGATGATGGACTTCTACACGATCTGAGTCAGAGGTCTCCCGGCCGCGGCAGCAGGATTGGCTGGCCGCGGCCCATCTTCTTGCACTCCTCGTAGACCCAGTGCGCGATGGCCAGGTCCGCCGCCGCCGTGCCGTTGTTGTTGGCGTGATAGGTGATCTGCTCGTCGCTCGTGCGGCCGGGGTGCGCGCCCGCCGCCACGTCACCGAGCTCCACGATCTTGTCCCAGCCGATGATCCCCTGCTGGATCGGGTCCCACACGCCCGCCTGCCGTTCCGATTCGATCGACTCCTTCCAGTTGGTCACGATGAAATCGGCGCGCCGCACGGTTTCGTCGTCGTTCTCGCGCCGGCCGCTCTGCAGCCATCCGCCCTTCACGAGGGCGCTATTGGAGCCCACAACCGTCACGACATGCTGGCCGGGCTCCAGCCATGCGCCGTCGAAAACGGGCACGTTGGAGCTTGTCGCGCAAATCACGACATCCGAGCCGCGCACGACCTGTTCGGGTTCGCTCACCGCAACGAACTCCGCTTCCACCAGCTCGCGCATCCGCCTGCAGAAGGCTTCGCGGTTCTCCTCGCTGCGGCTGTAGACCTTGTAGGTCTCGATGTTGCGCTCGTTCTGCAATGCGAGGATCTTGTGCAGGGCCTGCCCGCTCGATCCGAACACGCCGCAAACCTTCGAATCCTTGCGGGCGAGGTGGCGAAAACCGACGCCGCTTGTTGCGGCGGTGCGCAGCGCCATGAGCGATGAAAAGCCGACGCGCTTCTCGGTGATCTCGCCGATCATGATGCTCTTCAGCTCCGCGGTCGTCGCGTCCCACATCAGGTAGACGGGATGTTCGCGATACGGATAGGCCTGATCGTTGGCCGAATGGTCGTGGACCACGCGCTCGCCGCGGCTGAGCGATCCGATGACCCCGAGCCCGTCCACGCCGCCGGGGAAATTGGAGATGCGAACGTTGGCGCGCGAATGCACCCGCCGGCGCGGCGCGTTGATGATGGGAAACTGGGAAGCCTCCGCGTAACCCTGCTCGACGAGGTCGATCGCCTGCCCCATCTCGATCACGTCGCGGATTTCCTGGGGTTTCAGCAAGAGAATGCTGTAGTTCGAGCCCGTCATGCGGTTTTCCTCCTCGTTTTGTTGGGCGCACTTTGCCCCAGACCGCGGCGCGGCTGCAAGGTCCGCCTGCGCTGTTGCGGGGCGCGCCGCCTTGCTTCATTCTGCCGCCTCAATAATTCAGGAGGAGACAGCATGGACCGGATCGAGCGCGCCAAGCGCGACGTGGTCATCGCAAATCGCATTCTCGCGGCCAATCGCGTGCTCGACGCCTATGGGCATGTCAGCGTTCGTCATCCGCTCGATCCGAACAAATACCTGCTCGCGCGTTCGCTGAGCCCCGGCATCGTTGACGTGGAAGACGTCATCGAGTTCGATCTGGAGGGAAATCCGCCGGCCTCGGAGAAGCGTCCGCTCTATCTGGAACGCTTCATCCACGGCGCCGTGTACGAGAGGCGCCCGGACGTGAAGGCGGTGCTTCATTCGCACGCCGACGACCTGCTGCCGTTTTCGATCTCGAAGACGACGCGCCTTCGTCCGGTCATCCACGCCTGCGGCGACATGGGGCAGGACATTCCGGTCTGGGACATCTCGAGGAAGTTCGGCGACGCCACGAGCCTGCTCGTGCTCAACATGGATCACGGACGCGATCTCGCCGAGGCGCTCTCTGGAAACCGCATGGCGCTGATGGCGGCGCATGGTTTTGTCAGCACGGGCCGCTCCATCTACGATCTGGTGCGGCTGGCGGTGTACATCCCGCGCAATGCGCGGGTGCAGTTGCAGGCGATGCAGATGGGTGAATACCGTGTGATCTCGCCCGGCGAGACGCAGGCGCGCATGGACCTCGACCCCGATTCGCCGGCGTTGAAACGTGGTTGGGAGTTCTGGGCGCGCGAAGCGGGCTGCGGCCATCTGCTCGAGGGGTGAGCCAAGAAACAAAGGAGGAGGGGAAAATGAAGAAGCTTGCGATTGTGGGCGCCGCATGGGCGCTTGCCGGCGTGGCGGCCACGCATGCGGTCGCCGAAACGGCTGCGGAATTCTACAAGGGGAAGACCGTCACGGTTCTCATCGGTTTCCCGCCAGGCGGAGGCTATGACGCGAACGGGCGCGCGCTTGCCCGCCACATCGGAAAGTTCATTCCCGGCAATCCCACTGTCGTGGCGTCGAACATGCCGGGAGCGGGCTCTCTCACCGCCGCCAACCACACATTCAACACGGCGCCGCAGGACGGTTCGACATTCACGATCTTCGCGTCGTCCGCCGCCCTCGATCCGCTGCTCGGCAACAAGGCGGCGCGCTTCGATGCTGCGAAGTTCGGCTGGATCGGCTCGATGGCGCAGGAAGTCGCCTATTGCGGCATCTGGCAGAGCCCCGGAGCGGCCTCCTCTTGGAAGGACGTGATGGAGCGCGAAACGATCTTCGGCGGCGGAGCGGCCGCGGCGATCACCTACCAGCACCCGATGATCCTGAAGAACGTGCTCGGCGCCGCGAAGATGAAAGTCGTGTCGGGCTACCCCGGCACGCGCGACGTCAATCTCGCGATGAACCGCGGCGAAGTGAACGGATCGTGCGGCCTGTTCGGCTCCTCGATCATGTCGCAGTGGCGCAAGGAGGTGGAGAGCGGGCAAATCAAGCTGGTCATCCAGATGGGCTTCCAGAAGAGCAAGCAGTTCGGCGACATTCCGAGCGTATTCGATTTCGCGAAGACCGACCAAGACAGGCAGATTCTGGAAATCCACTTCCACCAGCAATTGTTGTCGCGGCCTTTCGCCTTCCCGCCGAACGTTCCGGCCGAGCGCCTGAGCGCGATGCGCGAAGCCTTCATGGCGACGATGAGGGACAAGGAGTTCCTCGCCGACGCGCAAAAGATCGGGCTCGATATCGATCCCGTGAGCGGGCAGGAAATCGAGGCGGCGCTGAAGCGGTTCGCGAGCTTTCCGCCGCAGGTGCTCCAAAAGGCCGCCGAGGCGATGGGGCGCTAAAGGCGCCCCAGGCGACCTGCATCAGAAAGGCGCATCGCCGCACACGGCGGTGCGCTCCATGCGCCGGCGTTCTGGATAGTAGTCGTTCGCGGCGTAGTGCTGCGTCGACTGGTTATCCCAGAAGACGATCGCGCCCGGGGACCACTGGAACCGGAACTGGTATTCCGGAACGTGAACCTGCGCGAAGAGCACGTCGAGGATCGCCTTGCTCTCGTCCTCGTTCAAGCCCTCGATGTGAAGCGTGAACTGCGGATTGACGTAGATGCACTTGCGCTTCGTGACGGGATGCGTGCGCACGACCGGGTGCACCGGATTGGGATAAAGCTCCTCCATCCGCCGCAGCTTTTTCTGGTCCTCCTCCGACCTTGTGAAGAGAACGCGGAAATTCTTGAAATCGTGACGCGCCTGAAGCCCGTCGATGAACGTGCGGAACTTCTCGCTCAGGCTGTTGTAGGCCGCCTCCATGTCGCACCAGAGCGTATCGCCACCGAGCGGCGGCATGATCTGGCAGCGCAGGATCGTGTATTTCGTCGGCTTGACGCGGAACGTCGTGTCCGAGTGCCAGACATCCGTCGACAGCACCGGATTGTCCTTGTGGTTGTCGAGAACCATGATCTCGGGAAATTCGCCCTCCGGACGGAAAGGGTGAACTTCAAGCTCGCCGAACCAGCGGCTGACCTCGACGTGCTGCGCGGTCGTCAAATTCTGGTCTCGCAGGAAGATGACCTTGTTTTCTATCAACGCGGCTTCGAGAGCGCGGAAGGTCTTCTCATCGAGGCCCTTCTTCAGATTGAGCCCGCGAATTTCCGCGCCCATCCAGCGGCCAATCCGTTTCACTTCGAACGGGGCGTCCGCGAGTGCGGCCTGCATCCAGTCGGCGCTGGCGACGTTGACGTTCATCTGTTCCTCCCGGCGCTGTTTCTGCGCTTCAAAAAACCAGTATGCGCTCGCCGCAGCTTTCCGCCAAGTTGCCTGCAGTGCAACGGCTCAGGCCCAGACGGCGAAACCCATGCCGCAGCCGGTGCCGGCGGCCGAGCGATAGCACGGCACATAATCCTGCCATTTCGTCTCAAGGTGCTCGCAGGCTCCGGCTACCGCAATCCAGTTGCGCACTTCCGAAGTGCCTGACTTGAGCCGCTCGGGCGACAGCGAGCGCAGCGCGTCCGCGTCCTTTGCCCGGAATGCGTCGAGCAGGAAACGATCCAGTTCTTCGTCTACGGTGAAGTGGCTCAGGCCTCCGGATCCGAGAATGCCGACCCGGCCGGCGCCCGCGAAGCCACGCACGGCGGATGCGATCGCGCGGCCCAGATCGTAGCAGCGCTTCGGCCGCGGCTGGTTTGGCGGGAAATAGGTGTTCAGCGCGATCGGCACGATCGGCACGACGTTTTCGTCGCGCATCAGGCGCTGGTGGACGAAGCCGAACGCATGGCCCTCGCCGTGCGCCTTCGCCAGCTTCTTCGAATAGCTCACGTCAAAGTCGCGATCCATGAGTGTGTCGACGATGTGCCGCGCGAGGTCGGCGGCGACGGGGTATTCGCGCGGCTCGTCGCTGACGTGATATTGCGAGCGCGCACGCCGCCACCATTGAGGCGCCTCTTCCGGCATGTTCAGCGGATTGTTGGTGATGGTCTCGCCCGCGTAGACGAGGATCGCGGGCATGTTGTCCTCGAAGAACTGCTCGTGCTGGTCGTCGCCGACGATGATGAGCGCGTCGAGTTTCGCCGCCGCGATTTCCTTTTCGAGCCGTTCGATATTGGCGGTGCAGCGTGCGGCGCGCTCCTCCAGCACCTGCGGTCTGATCTGATCCTTGATCGAGGGATCAGCGAGTTCGAGCAGCTCGCCGTACGTGCGCGGCGCGCCCGTCTTGTCCATCAGCTTGCGTCCGCTCGCGTCGATTTCCGCGTGCCTGGGATAATCCTCCGCCGGGCTGTTGAGCAGCGGCGAATGGGAGCTTCCAACGCCAAGCACGATCTCCGCCATAGTGTCCTCCGAATTCTGCGCGGGGAACATAGCGGGCGGAGAGGCGAGCGCAAGCTCCGGGTGTGGCGCGAGGTCCTCCGCCGTTCACGCGGCGAGCCAGGCGTCGATGTCCCGCGCGATCTGTTCCGGCGCATAAGGCTTGGCCACGAAGCGGCCGTTCTCCGGCATGCGCCGAGGCTGCGGCTCACGGCGGCCGGACGCGACAATGATATGCATGTACGGCCAGCGTTGCGCTGCGACCCTGGCGAGCGCGAGCCCGTCCATCTGACCGGGCATATCGACATCGGTGAACAGGACGCGCACGCGGCCATGGCTTTCAAGGAGTGCGAGCGCCTCTGCGGCGCTGCCGGCTTCGAGAACCTCGAATCCCGCGTCTTCGAGCGTTTCCGCGCCTGACCAGCGGATCAGCGGATCGTCCTCTACGATGAGCACTGCGGGACGTATGGCGCGACGGGTTTCCATGCTCGTCAACTCGCGGATCACGATGGCGTTTCTTTCGTGTGACGATGACGCGCTCATATGGATAATGATTCGTGAACGCAGGCTGCGCTCCGCGGGGCAAGCGGCGCAAAGGAGGAATTGCATGGCGGATGCGCCGGAAGCCACGTCACCCCGCACCGGGCTTGGCCTCGTGATTGGAGCCGTCGCGCTGGGCGCGACGCTCGCGCTTCCGCCCCCCGCCGGCCTGGCGGCGGAAGGTTGGCGAACGCTTGGCGTCGCGCTGCTGATGGCCGTGTGGTGGATCACCGAAGCGGCGCCGTTGCCCGCCACCGCGCTCCTTCCGCTGGTGCTTTTTCCGCTCCTCGGGATCGCCCCGTTCAAAACCGCCGCGGCGCCGTTCGCCGATCCGATCATCTTCCTGTTCCTGGGAGGGTTCATCATTGGCGCGGGCATGCAGCGGTGGTCGCTGCATGAGCGGATCGGCTTGCGCCTCGTCGGATACACAGGCGCTTCCCCACGCGGGCTGGTCGCGGGTTTTCTGATCGCAACGGCCGTCCTGAGCATGTGGGTCAGCAATTCGGCCACTGCGATGATGATGCTGCCCGTGGCGGGCGCGGTGCTCGCGCTCGTCGAGGAGAGGTCAGGGAAGGACGGACAGGCGCTTGGGGTGGCCCTGATGTTGTCGGTCGCTTATGGCGCCAGCATCGGGGGGCTGGGGACGCTCGTCGGAACGCCGCCCAATGCGCTGCTCGCCGCCTACATGGAGCGCGAACATGGCGTGCGGATCGGCTTCGCGCAATGGATGGCGCTCGGGCTTCCCGTATCCTGCGTGCTTCTCGTGGCCGCGTGGTTCGTGATCAACAGGCTCTATCCATCCGCCGAGACATCCGCCGGCACACAGGCGGCCATATCGGAGCGGCGCGCCGCTCTGGGAGCGCTATCGGCGGCCGAAGCGCGCGTGGCTTTCATCTTTCTGGCGACGGCGGCGGCATGGATCCTGCGACCGCTGTACGGACACGCGGTTCCCGGAATCGACGATTCAGTGATCGCGATGCTTGCCGCGGTTGCGTTTTTCATCACGCCATCCGGCATGACTGCGCAGAGCCGCCTGCTCACATGGCGCGACGTCACGGATATCCCCTGGGGCGTTCTGATTCTCTTCGGAGGAGGCCTGAGTCTCGCTGCGGCCATCGGTTCGTCGGGGCTCGCGATCTGGATCGCGGGGAGCCTGCATACGCTTGGCGCGTTTCATCCAGTCTACATCATCGTCGCGGCGACCCTGGCGATGATTTTCCTGACCGAGATCACGAGCAACACAGCAAGCGCGGCGGCGTTTCTGCCGCTGGCGGGCGCGCTGGCCGTCGCCATCGGCCTCGATCCGATTCTGCTCGCCGCGCCTCTGGCGCTCGCTGCGTCCTGCGCCTTCATGCTGCCGGTCGCCACGCCGCCGAACGCGATCGTCTTCGCGAGCGGCGCCGTCACGGTGCAGCAAATGGCGCGCGCGGGCCTATGGCTCAACTTTGCGGCGGCCGCTGTCATCGTGACTTTCACTTACCTGTTTGCGGACAGGCTGTTCCGGCCCTGACAGCCGGGTGTCTCCGTTTCCCTCCGGCTCGACGTCGCCCCGCTGCTGGAGCCAATACATCGCGGACCAGCACAGGATCGCCCATGCGGCGCCGCCCGCCCAGCCGGCGATGACGTCGGTAGGCCAGTGCACGCCGAGATAGACACGGCTCGCGCCGACCAGGAGCGTGATCGCCGCCGCGACGCAAATGATGAAAACCTTGACGCGCGTTTGTTCCTGCGTACGCGCGAGAAGGGCTGCGAGAGTGAGATAAACGGCCGCCGACATCATGGCGTGACCGGAAGGAAAGCTCATCGTGTAGACGCGCGCGCCGTGCGGCACGAGGTCGGGGCGCGGGCGGCTGAAACCAAGCTTCATGCCCTGGCTGAGCGCCATCGCGCCCAGCACCGAAGCGGCGAGCATGTACGCAGCGTGGCGCTTCCCCGTCATGAACAGATACGCGAACGCAGCCACGGACATGATGACCAGAACGACCGTGCCGCCGAGCGCGGTGAGGTCGCGCATCGCTTCTTCCAGCCAAGCGGGTCCGACGGGATCGGACAGGTCGGCCGGATTGCGCAGGGCGGTGATGACGTGAACGTCGAACTCGCCCGGCGATTCGCCAGCCACGTAAGCCGCGATGCGGATGAAGGCCATCGCACACAGGGCGGCGATCGCGAGAGCTGCCATGGCGCGGCGCTCCGCAGTGGCGAAGAGCGCACTCAGTCCGCGCCCGCCGGCAGATTCGGTTCGTCCATGTGCGTTCTGCATCGAATGAAGATAGCAGAGGCTCCCCGATCGTCATCGTGCGTCAGCGGGCGATGACCCTGTCTTCGCCGGTGGGGCCGCTCACAATCGGCGGCGCCCGGTCTATAGCCAGCGACGGCGCCTGCGCCACGCGCACGCCAGGCTCCCACCGCGTCAGCACCGAAAAAAGCGCAAGCCAGACCGTCGCCACGAGGAGTGCGGAAGCGGCCGCGGCGGCAGTCCACTGCAGCCATGCCGGCGCTCGCGCGCCAATCCGAATCGCTGCCCGGGGCCAGGATCCGGAACCATGCGGAAGCTGATTCATCGCCTCGTCTCCCAGCAGCGAAAATAAAACGCGGGGTCACGTTCCGTTCCCCCGGCCGCCAGTGGAAGACCGAGAAAAACCAAGCTGGACCGGCGCGGCCTTTACTCTTCGTTAACCATGGGCGGTCACATGTTTCATAAAGAAACACCGAGCCCCAGCCATGTCCGTCCGGCCCACGCAAGCCATTCGTTTCAAAGGGCGTTCCTATTTTTCGCTCACCATTTCGCCTGAGCTTCCGCTCGACGGGTGGATGAACCGGCTCGACGGCTGGCTCGAACGCTCGCCCGGCTTTTTCAGCCGCAATTCCGTCATCCTCGACGTGCGCGATCTGGCGCTCGAGCGCGCGGCCTTCGTCGAGCTTCTGACGGGGCTGGGAGCGCGCGGCGTCCGCATCCTGGGGGTGGAAGGCGCGGACCCCGCCTGGTCCGGTCCCGACCTGCCGCCGTTCATGCCGTCGGGCAAGGATGTGCGCACGCCTGAAAGCGAATCAGACAACGCCGGCGAACCGTCCGGGAAGGACGCGGGCGAGCGCGAGACGGCCTCGGCGGCCGGGCAGCCTGCTGCAGGCGGATGGGCCGCGCCGCTCTATATCGATTCGCCCGTGCGCTCCGGGCAGTGTGTGCTGCACCCCGACGGCGACGTGATCGTCATCGGCTCCGTCGCTTCCGGCGCGGAAGTCATAGCCGCCGGTTCGATCCACATCTACGGCGCGCTGCGCGGCCGCGCGATGGCCGGCGCTTACGGCGACGAGACGGCGCGCATTTTCTGCCGCAGCCTTGAAGCCGAATTGATCGCCGTGAACGGCCTTTACCAGACAGCGGACGAAATCGATCCGGCGCTGCGCAGGAAGCCGGCGCAGGCGCGCCTCAGACACGGAATAATGCTGGTTTCAAAGTTCGACTAGGAGAGCGCAAGACAATGGCCAAAGTACTCGTGGTCACGTCCGGAAAGGGCGGGGTCGGAAAGACGACATCAACAGCGGCGCTCGGCGCCGCGCTCGCGCAAACCGGGCAGAAGGTCGCGGTCGTCGATTTCGACGTCGGCCTGCGCAATCTTGATCTCGTCATGGGCGCCGAGCGGCGCGTCGTGTTCGATTTCATCAACGTCGCGCAAGGCGACGCCAACCTCAGTCAGGCGCTTATTCGCGACAAGCGCGTGGATACGCTTTATCTGCTTGCCGCTTCGCAGACGCGCGACAAGGATGCGCTTTCGGAAGAGGGCGTGAAGCGCGTCATCGACGAATTGCGCGAACGCTTCGACTGGGTGATCTGCGACAGCCCCGCGGGCATCGAACGCGGAGCGACGCTCGCGATGCGCTACGCCGACACAGCCATCGTGATCGCGAATCCGGAAGTGTCTTCCGTGCGCGATTCCGATCGCATCATCGGGCTTCTCGATTCGAAGACGCTGAAGGCCGAAAGCGGAGAGGGCATGGAGAAGCATCTTCTGCTAACGCGCTACGATCCCGCGCGCGCGGCGCGCGGCGAAATGTTGAGCGTCGAGGACGTGCTCGAAATTCTCTCGATACCGCTTCTCGGCATCATCCCCGAAAGCCAGGATGTTCTGAAGGCGTCGAACGTCGGCGCGCCTGTCTCGATCAACGCCACGGCGAGCGCGGCCGCCGCCGCCTATATCGACGCCGCGCGGCGCCTGTGCGGCGTGCCTGTTCCGATGACGCGTCCTTCCGAGAAGGTCAGTCTGTTCGGGAGGTTCTTCGGCCGGAGGGCGGCATGAAAATTCTGAACATCTTCCGCCGCAACAATTCCGGCACCGTCGCTCGCGAGCGACTTCAGATCCTGCTGACCCACGAACGCCGTTCGGGTTGCTCCCCGGAACTCGTGGCGCTGATCCATCGCGAGGTCCTTGCTGCAATTGCGAAGCATGTGGACATAGATCCCGACAAGGTCGAGGTCGAAATCCAGCATCGCGACAAGGTTTCCTATCTCGAAGTCAATCTCGAAATACCGGCGGGAGAGCGGGCGCGGGCGGCCTGATCCATCCTTGCAGGTGAGAAATGTTACTGCGCCGCAGCGGTTCGCGTTGCGGCGCAATGCCGCGCGCCGGATGCGCTTTCCCTCGCAGCCCGTTCGCAACTGGGCCCCGCTACGATGACGCTGCCCGATTCTCGCCGCGTTCCGCCGCATAGTGCGCGCGAGTTCACGTTCCCGCGGCGCTGCGCGTCGAGGACGTCTATCGCACCATCGGGGAGCACGATTTGTCCTCACGACTGGCGACAGCCGGAAAAGCAGTCTGTTTTTGCGCCGCAGTTTTCAGCGGTACCGCGATAACGATTCCAGCGCCGAAAGTTTCATTCGCGGCGCAGACGCCAGAGCGCCCGCTGCACCATCGATGGCTTTCGCATGAGCCGGGCGCGCGTTCAGATGTTGCGGCGCTTGTCGGATTGCGCGCCCTGGATCGTTCCTTCTACGGCCTGGCTTCCGCGGACGAGGAAACTCCCTACGGCGCTTTGGGCGCCGGTGCGTTCTCCCGCGCTCCGAATGCAGGCACGCTCGCCTATGGGGCGTTTTTCATCTCGTTGCCGTTCGACGAGCAAAGCGACACATATTCCTTCGGGCCGATGCGCCTGAAGCACGGGCTTGTCAGGACGATCGTGGACGCGGCCTATCTCGCCGGCGTCGACCCACGTCTTCTGATGGCGATCGCGGACAAGGAATCGAGCTTCATGGTTGGCGCCCGGGCGCCCACATCGTCGGCGACCGGATTGTTCCAGTTCATCGATGGCACATGGTTGCGGGCCATCCGCGATTACGGCCCGAGCTTCGGCCTCCATCGCGAGGCCTCTCTCATCGCAATGGGGGACGGTGGCCCGTTCATCGCGGACGAGCGCGAACGCGCGCGGGTGCTCAGCCTTCGTAACGATCCGTTTCTGTCGACATTGCTGGCGGCCGCGATGTTGCGCGCGGAGCAGGAAAAGCTGGCGGAACGGCTTGGGCGGCCGATTTCCGATGCCGAAGTCTATCTCGTCCACTTTCTTGGTCCCGCCGGCGCCCAGAAGTTTCTCTCGGTCCTCGCGGAGAAGCCAAAGACGCTCGCAGCGAATCTTCTGCCGCAGGCGGCGAGGGCGAACCGGCCAATCTTCTACGCGACCCGCAAGCGCAAGCCGCAGTCGCTCTCCGTGGCGCAGGTGCATGAAAAGATCGGGTCCGCGCTGGAGCGGCGACTGGCGCGCTACCGCGATCTCGACTTCAGCGGGGCCGCCGCGTATGCGCCAGTAGAGCAATCTCGCGGCTTGTCCACAAATCCATTCGCCAACTGGCGCCTTTGAGCAGCGGCGGGTGCGGGGCACTGTAGAAATACTGATGCGAAATTCCGTGGTATTTCTTCGCAAGGTCTACGAAATCGTTATATTTCGACCGTAGTTTCGCTGCGACCTATTTGCGCGCGCCGCATCTGGTGCTATTTCACTCCGCGCCAGCCCGGGCCCCTCTGGCGACCTGACTTCAGGTCGCGATGTCGGACTGGGGCAGTCGGTGCGGATCGAACTTCCTACCTGGCAGCCCAACTCAAAATGTTCAGCTCGGCCGCTCATTTCAGGGCGTGCTTCGCAGCGAATTTCGCAGCGTCTCCTCGTGGGGCGCTGCGCAGCTATGGGGAAAGGCAATAATGTTTGATTTCTTGACAGCCGATGTGCTCACCGCACTGGCGCAGGTCATCATGATCGACCTCGTGCTCGCAGGCGACAACGCCATCGTGATCGGCCTTGCCGCAGCGGGTCTCCCGAAGGAACAGCGTGGGAAGGCCATCCTTCTCGGCATCATCGCGGCGACGGTGCTGCGCATCATCTTCGCCGGCATCACGACGCAATTGCTGGCCATCGTCGGCCTGTTGCTCGCGGGCGGCCTGCTGCTGCTGTGGGTCTGCTGGAAGATGTGGCGCGAGCTGCGCGACAGCGACGGCCACGATGTCGAGGAGATCATCGCCAACCAGGATCTGAACAACGACGGCGAAATCGGCGGCGGGGCGCCGCGCAAGTCGTTCGCGCAGGCGGCCTGGCAGATCGTTGTCGCGGACGTCACCATGTCGCTGGACAACGTGCTCGCGGTGGCTGGCGCCGCGCGCGAGCACCCCTGGGTGCTTGTGTTCGGCCTTGGCCTGTCCATTGCGCTGATGGGCATTGCGGCGACGTTTATCGCGCGCCTGCTGCAGAAGCATCGCTGGATCGCCTACGTCGGCCTTGCGGTCATTCTCTACGTGGCCCTTGAGATGGTGTATCGCGGCGGACTCGAAGTCCTGCCCTACATCGTCCGGAGCTGACGTCCTCACCCTTGCGCATTGGAACCCGCCGTCCCGAAAAGGGCGGCGGGTTTTTGCCTGTCATGAGGTCATGAGGAGAAGGCGACCGGGGGCTGGGCTGAAAAATTGCGGTCGCCTTCTCCACCGCCCGCAGGCGGCATCGGTCAATGCGCGCCGCTCGCATTTGTTTCCCGGACCCGGCCGCTGATTTACGGAACTTCCTCTCGCGCTTGGCCGTTCGCCCGGCTCCAGGAGGATTTCCATGAACGAGAATCTCACCGGTTCGCAGCGCGCGATGTATATGCTCGCCGGGCTTGGCCTTGCCGCCGCCGGCGTCAAGCCGCGGCCGAATCCGCTTCTTAACGTGCTCGCTCTGGCCGCAGGATCGTATCTCGCATGGCGCGGCTACGAAGGGTATTGCCCCGTCAAGGCGGCGCTGATCGACGATCACGATTTGCCGCGTCTCCCGGCGGAATAGCCATTCACGGCAGGGGGAGCGGCCGCTCCAGGCGGGCGGTCGCGGCGATGCGCCTGTCCGCTTCCTCGCGCGTCGCATGGGCTTCCCTCAGGCTGACCTCCAGGGTTTCCGCCAGACCGGTCACGTAGTGATCTGCGCCGATATGCGCGCGCAGGGCGTCGTCCGCGTGAATCGCATCGTCCGGCGGCCAGACGCCTACGACGACGGGCACGGGGGGAAGCGCCTGACGCAATCGGCGCAGGAGGTAGCGCAAATGCGCGGGCGCGCCGTTCAATTCGAGATAGGACACGCAGGCGAGTTTCACGTTTCCTGCGCCGACGTCGCGCGCGCGGCCCCGGGCCACTGCGGCGTGAGGCACGACGACGGCCCCGAATCCGTGCTTCCGCAGAACGTCTGCGAGCAAAGTCGAAGCGGCTTCGTCCAACGGTCCGCGACCCGCGACGCAAAGCACGGCTCCTTCCGCGCGCCATTCGTCTTCGAGCGACTGCGCGTCGCGCTCCGCAAGCGGCGGCTGCGTCTCGCTGTCCTGCTCCCCGGGGGCGATGTCGGTGGTCGAGGCGAGGTCGCTTGTCAGCGCGTCAACGCTGTCTCGAATGGACTGGATGTTTGCGGATGTCAGCACGCCGCGTCCTGCATCGCGCGCGGCGAGCATCAGGCCCGGCAGGGCGACCTCGTCGTAGTAGCGCGTCAGCGATCGTTCCTTGAGAAGCAGTTCGGCCTGTTCGAGCGCCTCGTCCGGGTCTTCGGCAAGCATCCGCTGATAGAAATTCTGCGGCGGCTCGAGCGGCGGCGTGTCGCCGAGGATGACGTCCAGAAACTGAAAGGTCTCGACGTGGCGCCCGAGCACGACGAGGCACAGCGTCAGGGGCATCGCAAGGATCAGCCCGACCGGACCCCACAGCCAGCTCCAGAAAATCGTCGACAGGATTACGGCGAAGGGTGAAAGGCCCGTGCTTTGTCCATACACGAGCGGCTCCACGATATAGCCCATCGCCGGTTCGCCGATGATGAAGAAGGCGGCTGTGAGCATGAGCGTCGTCCAGCCCGGATCGACCGCGATTGCGAGGACCATGGGAAACGCCGCGGCGATGATCGAGCCCACATAGGGAACGAAGCGCATCGCTGCGGCGAGCACGCCGCACAGGATCGGGCTCGGCACGCCGATCAGCCAGAGAAAGACCGTGGTCAGCGCGCCGTAGGCCGTGCTCAGCGCCACCTGCGTCAGGAAATAGCGGCTTAACCGGCTGGCCGCATCGTCCATCGCAATCGTCGTCCGATGAAGATCGCGCGCGCCGAACAGACGGATCACCCGGTCGCGCAGATCCTCCCGCTGCAGAAGGATGAAAATCAGCACGACGAAGGTGATCGCGAAGGTGGCCAGCGGATGCAGCGCGGGCAGAAGGAAGCGCTGGGCCATTTGCATGGGCGTGAGGTCGGGCGAATGGACCTCGACGGGCACCGGCTTGCGCGCCTCCCTGTGCGAAGGCTCCTGCGTTGGCGGCTCCGGCTCGGTGGCGCGTTCGATCTGGCGTCCCACGCTTTCCGCGATATGCGATATCCGGCCGACGACGCCCTTCTGGACGCTCGTGACCTTTTCCTCGATGGTCGCTTCGTATCGTGGAATGTCGGCGGCGAGCTGCGCGACCTGCGACGTGATGACGATCGCGAGCCCTGCGAGGAAGCCGAGCGTCAGCGCCACTGTCAGCACCACAGCGGGGCCGCGCCGGATGCGCAGCCGGCGCAAGAAGTTCACGATCGGCGTGAGCACGAACGCAAGGATCACGGCAAGCACCAGTGGCAGCAACACGTCGCGACCGACATAGAGCGCGGTGACTGCGGCCACGCCGATCGCGAGCATGGTCAGCATGTCGCGACGTGGCGACTGGGCCGGGGCGACCGCCGCCGCGTGGGGCAGGGGCGAGGGATTCGGCGGGACGGGGGATGGCGGGGCGATGCTCATCAGGGTTCCACTGGCGGAAACACGGCCATTGCGAAACGCCCGGGCGCTGCTTTTGATCCTTCTTCGCTGGCGCCTTCAGCCGGGTTCCGCCTGCGATCCGGCGACTCTCTCGCGCAGCTCCTCGAGGAAGCCGACGAGGCCTTCCTCGGGCTGGACGCTCCGGCTGCGGATGATGGTCAGTCCCCACTCCGACAGGATGGCTTGCTGAACGGGGTTTTCGCTCGCCATGAACACGAAGGAGTGCGGCCGGTCCTTCTCGTAGCCCGACAGCCGCCACGTTCGCCAGAGCTTGTGCATTAAAAGACGGATGTTCATGTCGGTCATCGAATATCCGATGAACAGGATGGTCTTTCCCAGCGCATCCGATCGGAACTTGATGTCGAGCGGCGAGTCGAATGCAAGTCGATTGAAGTAGTCCGTTTCCGTCAGGACAAGAGATTCGTCGTCGTCGAAATCGCCGTGAAACTTGACGATCTGCGTGACGCCTTCGCGGGTCTTTGCGATGTCGCGGGCGTTGGCCACCTTAACATACGCGCGGCCCGCGGCATCGTAGGCCGCTTCGAGATTTCGGTCGTAATTGGTCGTGTAGATGATCGGAAAATCCAGCGCGATCACCAGGTCGTGCAGACGTGAGCGCCGCACCTTTTCCTCCGAGACGCGCCACGTCCGGTCCATCCAGCTGCGCAGCGGCCCGATGCTGCCATTTCGAATCTTGTAGTATTCGGCGAGGCTCTGATACGTGCCTCCGGGACTCGACAGAACGTCTTCCTGAAGTTCGAGTTCGCAGGCGAGATGACTGACGAGTTCGCTCCACGAGGGCAGTCCGACGCTCATCGAAAGACCAGCGCCGCCGAAAAGAATGACCCTTCGCGCCCTGATCGCGCGTGCGAGATGTTCGATGACGGCGTCGTTGTCGCTCATGGCCTGCGCGCGGGTCTTCACGGCGTCTGCGAGAACGCAGGTAGGCTCGCGCGCGTTCCGCTAACGGGCGGTGAACAGCTCCGGATGACGTTGCCGCAGGAACAGCAGGAGCGTGAGGGTTTTCAGGTCGTCGATCTCGCCGGCCTCGAGCATCGCCCAAGCCTGCTCTGCGCCCATTTCCACAATTGTTATGTTCTCGTTTTCGCCGGGCGCGCCGCCGCCTTCGCGCACGCGGTCGGCGGACGAATAAGGCGCGAGGAAGAGGTCCATTTTCTCGGTCGAAAGGCCCGGCGACGTCCAGGCGGCGCCGACCCGCTCGAGGACATCGACGCGCACGCCGGTTTCTTCGAGCAGTTCTCGGCGCGCGGCGGTCCCGGCGTCTTCCTCTTCAATCATGCCTGCTGGCGCTTCCAGCACCTCCGTCGCGTGCTCGGCGAACAGCGCAGGCGCGCGAAGAAGTTTGACCAGCAAGATTACGGCGCGGTCCGCGTCGTACGGCAGGACGGAGACGGAGCGGCCGCGGTCCTCGATCTCCCGTACGGCGACCGTGCCGTCAGCGAGTCGTATGCGCGCGGATAGCAATCTCGTCCAGCCGCTGAACAGGGTTCTCGTCTCGATGATCTCGGGCTTCATCGCTTCAGATGAGCCAGACGGGGATGGCGATTTTGAGACGATCAGGCCGCTCGCGGCGGAATCAGTCGCTGCCGCCCAGCCGTATGGCTGACAGGATGTTGTTGAAGTCATCCGTCCACGCCGGCCCGCGCATGGCTTCGCGCAATTCTTCGGCCTGCTCGCCGATTTCAGGGTCGTTGAACCACGAGGGATCGGCGGCCATCAGCACCCAATCGGAATCCATCAGCGGGGAATCGTCGTCCCCGGCGCCGCCCGGTGAATCTCGGACGATGCGCGCGTGAAGCTTCTCCTCGATCGCCAGCCGGGCAAGCGCCGGCTGCAGGTCCACGAATCGATTGCTGATGTGAAACAGCAAAGCGCCACCTTCGCGCAGGTGCTTGCGGTAAATCGCGACCGCTTCGCGCGTCAGCAGGTGAAGCGGGATCGCATCGCCCGAAAATGCATCCACGACAATCAGGTCGAAGCCCTGCGGTTGTTCGCTTTCCATCACCAGACGCGCGTCGCCGAGCGCAAGAGAGATGCTCGCACGGCTATCGGAAAGGTAGGTGAATTCGCGTTTCGCGAGATCGATCACCTGCGGGTTGATCTCATAGAAGCGGAAGGCGTCGCCCTTCTCACCGTAAGCCGCGAGCGCGCCCGCGCCGAGGCCGATGAAGCCGGCCGATAGCGGGCGGCCTTCCGCAACAGCCCGCTGGCGTGCGATGGCAAGCCCGACGCCAGAGGACGGGCTGTAGTAGGCCAGCGGTTCACGTCGCCGCGCCGGATCGAGGTATTGCGAGCCGTGATTCACCCCCGCGTGCTCCATGATGCGAAGCCTTTCCGCGCCCTCGCCTGTCTCGACGATGCGCAGAGCCGAGTAGAAATTGCGCACGAGAATTCTGGCGTCGCTGTATTTTTCCGAGATCTGCCATGTCGCCACGATGGCGACGAGCGCAGCCGTCACAACCACGCCCGCGCGCATTGCAACGACGGCGGAGCGGGAGCGCCATGCGATCAGCCCGGCGACCAACGCGAGCGTGATCGGCATTTCGAAGTCGCCGCTGAGGAACAGCGGAGCAAGCATGCTGCCCGCGAGCGAGCCGATCGCGCCGCCCAGCGAAACGAGAATGTAGAACTCGGTCAGCCGCGACGGATGGGGCTTCGTGGCCGCAAGCTGCCCATGACAGTACATGCAGATGAAGAACAATCCGGCCATGAACAACGGAAGGGAGAACTGGAACTCCTGGATGAATTCGATCGTCTGGTATGTCGCGGCCATTGCGAGGGACAGCGCCAGCGCCGGCAACGCAATGATCCAGCCGCTATAGTCCCTGCCGCTGAACGCAAGGATGAAGGTGATCAGGTAGATAGCCAGAGGCGCGACCCAGATCAGCGGCATTGACGCAATGTTCTGCGCGATGAAGGCGGTGACGGATATGAGCGCAAGGGATCCCAGCGCCGAAAGCCCTATCCAGAGCAGGCGCAACGCCGCTGACGGCGCGTCGTCTTTCGGTTCGGGGCCGGAGGCCGGCGTCCTCGCATGACCTCTGCCCGCGGCAAGCGCACTGAGAAACGCCACGTAGGCGCAGGCGCAGGCGAACAGAAGAAAGCCGGCGGACCACAGCCAGGCCTGCTGGGCGAGGTTCAGCACCGGCTCTATGAGAAAGGGGTAGGCGAGAAGTCCCCCCAGGGAAGCCGCGTTCGAGATCGCGAACAGCGTATAGGGCGCCGCCATCGTGCGCGCGTACCAGGCCTGAAGAAGCGGGCTCGTGGATGACAAGAGGAAGTAGGGCAGACCGACAGTGCTCGCCAACATCAGCAGGATGCGCAGCGCGGGGTCCGCATCGCCGCTTTTCCAGTAGTTGGACGCGATCACGGGGAGGCTGAGCAGGCAGAGCGCGAGCATGCCGATGTGAATGACGGCCTGCCTCCTGGGCGGGACGAACCGCACCAGCGCATGGGCATAGATATAGCCAAGCAGCAAAAGCAGCTGGAAAAAGAAGACGCAGGTGTTCCAGACGCTGGCCGACCCGCCAAACCATGGCAGTATCTGCTTCGCCATGATTGGTTGGACGAGAAAAAGCAGGAAAGCGGAAAGTACAATCGGTATCTGGAAATAGACCGCCCTAACCGACATGCTACGCGCCCCGGAACCGGATTCTCGGGACTATAGTGCGGACGCCCCTTTTGTCGATTGTTCCGCTTATGCTGCCTGCGAGCCTTTTCGTGCGTTAGGCGATCCGCCACGATTTCACGTTATGTAAGGTCCGCGCCCGCGTTTGGCGTATTCGAGGCTGTCATGATCCGCACCATTTCGACAAAACCGTTTTCCGACCAGCGTCCCGGCACGTCCGGACTGCGCAAGAAGACATCAGTGTTCCGCACGCCCGGTTACCTCGAAAACTTCGTACAGTCCGTCTTCGACTGTGTTCAGGGCCGCGACGGCGCGACGCTGGTGATGGGGGGCGACGGACGCTTCTTCAACCGGGAGGCGATCCAGACTGCGTTGAAGATCGCCGCAGCAAACGGGTTTGGCCGGATTGTCGTGGGCCGCGATGGTTTCCTTTCGACGCCGGCGGCCAGCAACGTCATCCGGCAGCGCAAGGCGATCGGCGGACTCGTGTTCTCGGCGAGCCACAATCCGGGCGGGCCGGACGGGGACTTCGGCGTCAAGTTCAACATCGCCAACGGCGGCCCGGCGCCGGAAGGATTCACCGAGGCCGCTTTCGCGCGCAGCAAGTCCATCGACGCCTACCGCATCGTCGAGGCGGCGGACGTTAACATATCCGCGCCTGGTGAAGCGCGCCTGCACAACACCACGATCGAGGTCATCGATCCGGTGGCCGACTATCAGGCTCTGATGGAGAAGCTTTTCGACTTCGATCGCATCCGCGATCTGTTAAGGAGCGGTTTCAGGTTCAGCTTCGATGCGATGGGCGCCATCACGGGCCCCTATGGCGTCGCCATTTTCGAGAAGGCGCTTGGCGCGCCGGCCGGTTGCGTGCTGAACCCGACGCCGCTGCCGGATTTCGGCGGACATCATCCCGACCCCAATCTCGTCCATGCCGCCCATCTTTATGACGCCGCAATGCGGGCGGACGGGCCGGACCTCAGCGCCGCCTCCGACGGAGATGGCGACCGCAACCTGATCATCGGCAAATCGTGTTTCGTGAGCCCATCCGACAGCCTCGCAGTCATCGCGGCCAACGCGCATCTCGCGCCGGGCTATGCGCGCGGCATCGCGGGCGTCGCGCGCTCGATGCCAACGAGCGGCGCGGCGGATCGCGTCGCGCGCAAGCTCGGCGTGAACATCTACGAAACCCCAACCGGCTGGAAGTTCTTCGGCAACCTGCTCGACGCGGGCCTCGTAACCATTTGCGGTGAAGAGAGCGCCGGAACAGGCTCCAGTCACGTCCGCGAAAAGGATGGCGTCTGGGCCATTCTCATGTGGCTCAACATCCTCGCGGCGCGCCGCCAGAGCGTGCTCGACCTGATGCGCGCGCACTGGGCCGAATACGGGCGCAATTTCTACGTGCGCCACGATTACGAGGAAATCGACGCGGACCGGGCGGCCGACCTGATGAAGTCGCTGCGCGCGCGTCTCGGGTCGCTCGCAGGCCAGGCCCATGGCGGCCGCCGCATAGCGAAAGCCGACGAGTTCGAATATCTCGACCCGGTGGACGGCTCGCTGTCCTCCAACCAGGGAGTTCGCATCCTGTTCGAGGATGACTCGCGCATCGTCTTCCGGCTATCGGGCACCGGCACTGTCGGCGCGACGCTGCGCGTCTATCTCGAAACCTTCGAGCCGGACGCTGCGCGGCACGCGCTCGATGTCGCGACCGTCATGGCGCCTCTCGCGTCCGCCGCGTCGCAGATCGCCGACATTCCCGGCCATACCGGCCGGACCGCTCCCGACGTCGTGACCTGAGCAGGGTTCGCCCGGCGCCGCTTGCCCACAGCTTTCTCAAAGGTAGAGCTTTGGCAGGCGGCGCGCGGATGTAAACTTGGCGGGCCAGGCTTGTTCGCGGCGCCGGGCGGCTGTTGGGGGAGAGCGCACATGCCTGTCGGCTTCTACAACGTTCTCACGTGGCTCATCGTGGGCCTGGCGGGCGGCAGCCTTGCCGCGCTGGCGCTCACCGGGCGAACGCGGGGCTTCGGCGTTCTGCGCAACCTGCTGCTCGGAGCCGTTGGCGCGCTGGTTGGGGGCGCCGCCTTCACGCTGTTCGATCTTGTCCCGAACCTCGACAAGATCGCGATCTCCGCGCGTGATCTCCTTTCAGCCTTCCTTGGATCGCTGGTCGTTTTTTCCGCCCACTGGCTTTGGCAGAAGTTCAGGCCGGCCGACGAGACGCCGGGGGCCAGGAACTCGCAACCGGAGACCTGACGCATTCCATTGGGTCGAGCGGTCTTGATTCCGGCGCTTCCCACGGTCCAAATTGCGGCCAGGCGCGATGAATCGCGCGTGGGAGGAAGCGGCGGATGGCCGACATAATTCTCGGGTTCGCAACGTCGCACGGCCCGTTGCTCGCGACGCCGCCTGAAGAGTGGGATCTTCGAGGCGCCGTCGACCGGAGAAATCCGGAACTCGCGTGGCGCGACAGGACCTACGATTTCGCAAGCCTTTCGCAGGCGCGCGGCTCGACGTTTGCGCCGTTGAACGCCGTGGAGGTCCGGGCCGAGCGTTTCGCGCGATGTCAGCGCAGTCTCGACGAGCTCGGGCGCATTTGCGATGGCGCCAGCCCGGACGCATTGCTGATCGTCGGTGACGATCACCACGAATGGTTCATGACCGACATCCAGCCCGCCTTTTCCATCTTTCACGGCGAGACGCTTCTCAATCGCGCGCTGACCGAGGAAGAAATGGCGCGCCAGATCAGTCTCGGGCTGCAATACGGCGCGCAGATCTATCATCCTGAGCAAGATGAGACCTACGCCTGCCCATCGGGGCTGGCGACGCATATCGTGCGCGGGGCGATGAACGACGGCTTTGACGTGACGTCTTGCGCGAAGCAGCCAGCGGACGGAGGCGCCCCGCGCCGCCTCGGTCATTCATTCGGGTTCATCTACCGGCGAATTCTTCGCAAGCGGCCGCCTCTCATTCCGGTCATGGTCAACACCTATTATCCGCCCAACCAGCCCTCGCCGCGCCGTTGTTTTGAATTCGGCCGCGCGCTGGGCCGCGCAATCCGAAACTGGCCCGGTCACGAACGCGTCGCCGTGGCCGCGTCGGGCGGCATGTCGCATTTCGTCGTGGACGAGGAAATGGATTTGCGCCTGCTCGAGGCGATGAGGACACGCAACTACGATTTGTTGCTAAGCGAGCCGGACATTCACTTCCGCTCGGGCACATCGGAAATCAAGAACTGGATCGTCGTTGCCGGAATTCTGACGGAAACGCGCCTCGAAATGCGATTGCTCGACTACGCCGCGTGCTATCGGACCGAGGCGGGGACAGGCAGCGGAATGGGGTTCGCGCTCTGGTCGTGAACGAATTGTAAACGCAAGCCGCGTTTGACTGAGGTAGGGCCCGCGGCGGGCGCGGACAAGAAGGGGGACGCATGGCGAAGAAACCTTCGCCTTCGGGTGAGGACGCGGATGAACGTCCGGCCAGCAAGGATGAGGTCGAAGCGCTTCGCAACATGAGCCGCGAAGATCGGCTGGCGTTCCTGATGAGGAATCTCGACGCAACCTGCGGGGCGCTGCCAGCGAAGCGGAGAGCGCCGCCGCCGCCGCCAAAATCCCGGAAAGGCTGACCCGTCAGGCGATCCTGCGGTTCATGTCGAAAGTTCCGATCGGCCCAACTGGGCGAGTCTGTTTCAGCCGCGCCGCATCGCGCAGGAAGGCCAGCAGCATTTCATTGAAGGTCCCCGGCGCGTCCAGGAAGGGCGCATGCCCGCCGCCGGCTATCTCCTGAACGCCGCCGCGCCACAGCGCGGGACCGTTCACCGACTTCATGAATTCGCGGGCGACAAAGGCCTCGTGTTCTCCGATCGCCAGCGCCACCAGCCTGCCTGTTTCCGCAAACAGAGGGGCGGGATCTGCGCCAACGCCATTGAGCATCGACTCGACCACGACGCGCCTCATGCGCCCGTCCGCGCGCGCGGCGGCCGCGTAGGCGAAATCCGGCGCTGGCGCTCCGGCGCTCAGCTCCGCAAGGCGGCGCTTGTCGGCCGCGCAGAGATCTTCTGTCATGAACAGACCGATGGCGCCGGTCACATTGAAGCCGCCGATCGCTGAGGGGCCGGGCGTGACGGGCGGCGCGGCAATTGTGAAGGCGGCTTGCGCGAACGGCGAACGCGCCATCATCTCAAGAGCGATATGGCCGCCGAGGGACCAGCCGCAAAGCGTGGCGTCTGCGGCGTCCAGCGCGAACAGAACGTCGAGCATCGCATCGGCGAAGCCGGGAATCGTGTACGCCTTGTCGGGAAAGACCGCGTCGGCCGACGCGCCATGACCGGGCAAATCGGCCGCGATGAGGCGATAGGTCCGGCCGAGCGGGCCCGAGAGCAGAGCGTTGAACGCCTCGCCGCTCATGGAATTGCCGTGTATCAGCAAGACGGGAGCGCGCCCTCCCGAGGATACGCGTACGGCGACCCGGCCGGCGCTGGTCTTCACATGCATCAGTTCGCGCATTCCCTGCTCCGCCCCTGCACTCAAACAATGCGAACATCTCAAGGTTACGGCTAAGTAATTACGAAACCGTATCGAAGCAGACCCGCCCCGACGGGGCCGCGACCGCGCCGGCCGACTTGTCCAGCTCAAGTCTGTGTTGCTAAAAATATGGGGTGTTCATTTCTTCATTCGCGAAAGGTCAGCATTGCCGAACGACGCAGCCTATTCGCTTGGGCATAGCGACAGCGAACTCGCCCGCCTCCAGAAGCAAGCCGGGTTCTATGCCGAATTCACCCGAAACGTCCTGCTCAAGGCCGGTCTGAAACCCGGCATGCGCGTACTCGACGCCGGCTGCGGCGCGGGGGACGTTTCAATCGAAGCCGCGCGCATCGTTGGCGATACGGGCCATGTCATCGGGCTCGACCAGTCGGACGCGGCGCTTGCCATGGCGGCGCGGCGCGCGGCTTATCTTGGACTGACGCAAACCACGTTTCGCAGGGCCGACCTGAACGAATGCGATGACGACGCGTACGACGCCGTCATTGGACGTTTCATCTTGCTACACGTTGGCGATCCGGTCGCTTCGCTAGGCGCGCTCACGCGGCGCGTTCGCCCGGGCGGGCCCGTCGCATTTATCGAAATGGACCTGACGACCGCGCAGGCGTGTCCGCCCCTCCCGGTCTTCACGCAGGCGGTCGGCTGGATCAAGGAGACCTATCTGCGCGAAGGCGTCGAGATCGACATGGGCTCGCGATTGTTCGCCTGTTACGCGGCCCTCGGCATGAAGCCGGCCCTGGAGGCTTTCCAGCGGATCGAAGGCGGCCCCGACGCACAGGTCTACAGTTACCTGACGGAGACCGTGCGCAGTCTCCTGCCGCGCATGGTCGCGCTGGGAATCGCCGGCGAAGAAACGGTGGACATCGACTCGCTGGCCGAACGGACGAAAGCAGCGGCCTTGCAGGGGGGGCACTGCTTTTTTTATCCGCGCATGGTGGGCGCCTGGGCGCACAAGCCTTGAGCGATCAGAACACGCCGACAAGCCACAGGACAATGATGACGCTGAGCGGCACGCCAAGAAGCCAGAGGATGATGGGCATGATGAGTTTCCCTCGTTAGCCCGATCAAACTGGCTGCGCCCGGGATGGTTCCGCATCTCCCCCGGTGAACTCGCGGAAGCTGCGCGGCGCCCGGCCGGCGCGAGCGGCCACCGCTGAAGCATCGTCAGAAGAGGACCGGCTTCGCCACCGCGAGGGCAGCGAGACCCGCGCAGGACATCGTCGTGATCAGTCCAACCCAAAGGAAAAGCCGCACGGCCATGGCTTCTTCCGCGCGGCGCTCGTATCGCGTAGCTCTCATGGAAGCTCTCCTGGAAGCTCTCCTATGGGCGCCAGACTCCGCGCATATGGTTAACGATCGGTATACGCGCGCAGGCAAACGTATTCACGTGGGCTCCGGCTTCCGGTTGTACGCGCTGTCCTGACGCTGCTCCTCACGCACGGCGCGGCTGTCAAGTCCACGTTCCTCCGGATGCTGACTTTTGTCACGGTTCGACAGGGTCATGTTCTCTTCGAGAACGTTTTCCGGCAATGTTGTCATCACGCCCGAGCCCGACCCCTTGCCTTTGGCGCCCTTGCCCATTTGTGTCCTGCTTGCGTTGGCCATGACCGCTCCTTGCGATAGCGTCCACCTCCTGAATGAGATGCGAGCGCCCCTGTTCCACTCATCGGCGAATGATTTCCGGAATGCAGGCTGAATGCATCCGCATCTGTCTGGCGAATGGCCCAAGCGTTTCCGGCCTGCTTGCCGCGCCGGTTGACGCCCGCGCCATGCTCGTCTTCGCCCATGGGGCGGGCGCGGGCATGACGCATTCTTTCATGGAGGCTGTCGCTCAGGCGCTGGCGGAACGCCGCGTGGCGACTCTGCGATTCAACTTTCCATTCATGGAATTTCTTTCAGGGAAGCGATGGGGCCGGCCTGATCCGCCCGCGGTCGCTCATGCGGCGATCCGCGCGGCGGCTGCATACGCGCATGAGCGCGCCAGTGGATTGCCCCTGTTTGTCGGCGGCAAGTCGTTCGGCGCCCGCATGACCTCTGAGGCGCAGGCGCAAACGCCGATTGAAAACGCACGGGGGCTGATCCTCGTCGGCTTCCCCTTGCATCCGGCAAAGAAGCCTTCGACGAGCCGCGGTGATCATCTGTCTCAAGTGCGAGCGCCGATGCTTTTTCTACAGGGCGCGCGCGACGCGCTGGCCGATGTTTCCTTGATGGCCGAGGTATGCGGGAAGCTTCCAACCGCAACGTTGCAGGTGATCGAAAGCGCAGACCACAGCTTCGCCGCGCCTGTGCGATCGGGCCGCACCCAGCAACAAATTATCGAAGAGATCAGCGAAACGATTGCGCATTGGATCCGCTTGCACGCGTAGAGCAATTCCCTTGCGCCGTTGTGTACGCTAACGCGCCGCAATGGCGGAGACGTCACGGGCAAAGCGCTGCAATACGCTGATTTATGGAGGCTTTTTTGTTCAACAACACAATATGGCCATATTGAGTCGCTCCCTGAGGCCACACGAAAACCAGGAGCTAAGTTCAATGCGTAAGTTAGTTGACCTTCATCCTGTGCTGGACCTGATCACCGAGAAACTCAATACCGATCGTCAGGAACTGCGCCGCATTCTGGAAGCCCGCAACGCGGAAGAATTGCGCAACTTCGACGAACAGGATCGCCTCCTGAGCGAAATTCAAGCGGGTGTGCGCGCGCTGGATATACTTGAAGGGAATGTCGATCTCGAAGGTAACCAGACAGGTGTGAGGAATGCGGTTCTTCCGACGGTTGCGCGACTCATCGCATCCGAATGACGCCTTCCCGGAGCGCCTTGTTTTTCTCTTGAGAGAGCCTCGATGACAAGAAAGATCAATCTCGATCCGATCCTCAAGCACATTACGCAGAAGTTGATCGAAGACCGGCGGCGACTGAGCAGGATACTCGAAGCGCATGAACCGCAGGGGATGCGCGGTTTCGAGGAGCAAGAGCGGCTGCTCGGACATATCCAGGCCGGCGTGCGCGCACTCGACATTCTGGAAGGACGCGAAACCCATAACGCAGCCGACAAGGCGGCGCAGGCCCAGGCGGCGGGCCCTCGCGGCCCAGTCGACATGGAGAAACTCGCAGAAGCATTGCGCCCCAATGGCGCCGCCCACTGATGTTGGAAGCGGGACGCGCGCCTGCCGTCCGCTTTCCCGCAGGCGCGAGTTGACAGCGAGCCGAAATCTGATTCGATCCATCCCCGGCGCGGCCGCGCCGCTACGGGGATGGTGAATGTCGACAGAGCAGTTCTCGGGACGCCCCCGCATTTTCGAACTCGGGGTCAACAGGGCGGGGTGCGCGACCTTCATCATCCATGGCTTCGCCAATATGGCGATCGATCCCGTTCACCCGTACCAAGAATACAGGAACCGTCTCCTTGAGATCGTCGTGGACGGCGCCGAACTTGCCGACGACGCGCAGTGCAGCCTCACCTTCGGGATCAGCGATTATTTCCGCCAGGAGCTTGTCGGCGCGCCTGTCGCCGAACGCGACTTCGACTTCAATCTGGCGCGAACAGCCTGCTCGGTGAAGTTCGACGGCGACCGGAAGTCGACGATCCAGGTCCGCTACGATTTCAACACGGCGTTTCGCAAAAAGATTTACCAGCCGGACGGCTCTCTCGGCCCGGACCCGGACGGAGGGACTGAGCACCAGATTCACCAGATTTATTTCCAGGTTTTCGTGCAGGCGAACGGGCCTGACGCAACGGCGAGGCTTCCCAGGTCCGCCGAAAGCATCTTGTGCACGCTGTTGCGGGCTAGCTGAGCAATAAGTATCCTGCGGCTCCTGTGGCGCGCTGCTCCAGGAACAACTTAGCGGAGGCTGCGTAGTCTGGCAGACTCCTGAGCTTCGAGGCTGGACCTTGGCCCGTAAGAATGTGGGCGGACCTTCGGCGCTGGAAGCGCTGCGGACGTATCAATGGCGTATCGCGCTCACTTACGCGCTGACGCTCACCGAAGACTTGCTTGAGCTTTCCTACCCATGGGCGACCGGCGTCGCCATCAATGGCGTGCTCGATGGACACATGGAGTACGCCGCGCCGCTGATCGTCGCATGGGCCGCGCGCTCCACCATCGGCCTTGTCCGCCGCATGTACGACACGCGGCTCTATACGGAAATTTATAACCACATCGTTGAGATGACGATCCTGCGTCAGCGGCGGGCCGGCGTGCCGGCCACGCGCGTCGCCGCCCGCTCGGCGATGTCCCGCGAGTTCGTGACGTTCTTCGAAAAAGACGTGGCGACCCTCGTCACCACCTTGGTCGGCATCTTCGGATCGCTCGGCATGCTGTTCTGGTACGACGTCATCATCGGCGGGATGATGGGCTGCCTTTTTATCCCGGTCATCATCGTCAACAATTCCTATGTGCGTAAGTCATTCGTCTTCAACCGCGAACTCAACAACCAGCTCGAAGAGGAAGTGAAGGCGATCGACACGGCCGATCCGGATGTTCTGAAAGCCCATTTCACAGCGGTGCGCACATGGCGCGTGCGCCTGTCAGACGCGGAGGCGTTCAACTGGTCGATCATCGAGGTCCTTTCCATCCTGCTGCTGGTCGGCGTGCTCGTGCGCATCACCTACATGGACGAGGTTTCCGCGGGCGAAATTTTCGCGATGATCGTCTACGTGTGGCAGTTCATGGAGAATCTCGACAACGTGCCGGAACTTCTGCAGCAACTCACCCGTCTGCAGGATATCCGCAAGCGCATCGAGGCCGGCGCCTCGGTGGAAGCCATCGGAGAGGAGATCGAGAAGAGCGCGGAAGAAGAAGAGGAGTCCAAGCGCATGTGAGATGCGCCTGGGACACGAATGACCGCAGAGGGGGGCAAGGAGTGGGTCTCGCTTGCTCGGAAGAACAATTGCAGCGCTACGCCGCGACCGCGGGTTCTATCCCCTTTCCGCGCTGGCCATCGTTGCCGCAATCGTAATTGTCGCCGTCGCCTACTGGCGTCTGATTGGGCCGACCTATCTGACGATCGCCGTCGCGCCGCCGCAAGGCGAGGAGGCGAAATTGCTCGACGCATTCGCTGCAACGCTCGTAAACGGACGGCGCGGCGTGCGAATCGAAGTCCATAAGGAGAAAACCCTCGAGACCGCGGCGGATCGGCTCGAAGCAGGCCATGCCGATCTCGCCGCCGTCAGGCCCGACGTCAGGTTGCCCGCTAACGGATTGACCGTCGCAATCTTGCGCCGGGAAGCCCTGATCATTCTCCATCCATCCGCTCAAAAGATTGATGGGCCGGCCGACCTCGCGGGCAAGTCTCTTGCCGTGATAGAACGCGACGAAGCCGATGCGTCCGCGGTCCAGGCGTTACTGGAGTTTTACGACGTCGCTGCACGCGTTCGAGTTGGGCGGATTGCCGAGGGTGATGTTGCTTCGGCCCTCGCGGGCGGGCGCTTCGCAGCGGCCGCCTTTCTTGCGACGCCGGGAAGCCCGGAGGCCGTGCGCGTCGCACGCGCGATTGCAAGCGCGTTCGGCAAGCCCGTCAGCCTCGTCAAGATTTCCGGGTCGGAGGCTTTCGCCGCTTCGCGCCCTGTCTATTCACAGATGAAGATTCCCTCCGGAGGCGTGCTCGCCAATCCGGCGACGCCAGCCGAGGAAGCCGAAACCATCGGCGTTTCCTGGCGCCTCATGGCGCGCCAGGGACTCGATCGCGGTCCAATATCCACGCTCACGGAGCGATTGTTCGAAAGCCGAAGTGGTCTTGCCCGACAATCGCGCGCGGCGATCACGATGAAGGCGCCAGACTCCGATGACGCCACAAGCGCAGTCTTGCCCAATCATCGCGGCGCGCTCGATTACTTCAATCGCGAGCAGCTCACGTTCATGGATCGCTACGGAGACTGGCTCTGGTTCAGTCTTTTCGCCGCGGGCGGCGTGAGTTCCGCATTTGCCTGGATCGGGCGCATGTTCCGGCGCCGGCGCCGCGAAGTGGTCGATGAGGCGCTCACCCGCTTGTGCCGGCTTCTGACCGAAGCGCGCAAGGCGGACTCGTTGCCCCGGCTTGCCGAAATTTCCGCTGAAATCGACAGGCTCGTCGCGATATCGGTGTGGCGTGTCAGGCGGCGGACGACAGACGCGCGGACGATGGGCGCCCTCATGATCGTCATAGAGGCGGCGCGCGCCGCGGCGCGCGAGCGGCGAGAAGAACTGACTCAATCAAATGCTGGAGCAATTAATCCGCCGTTGTGAAACGCAAGGAAAAGCGTGTTTCGGGCGACGCGCTGAAGCCATCGGAACTCCACGGATCGACGAGCGCGCCAAATGGGGAACCTGCCCAGCCGATGACGTTCTTGACCGGAGGAAGAATGATCGTGCGCACCTTGCCGGCGTCCGGGGCGCTTGCTGTTTGCGAAGACGCAGGCGCATCGCCTTCCTGGCGCTCTTTGACCGTTACGTTCTGCGGGGTCTGCCCTTCAAGAAGCGCCTGCCGTGTAGACTTTCGCGCAGCGGACGCTTTTTGTCGCGGGCTGATGACTCCGCTGCGAATTGCGTCCGTCTTGTCGACGCAGACCTTCTTGCTCACGCGATAGATCTTCCCTGGCGCACATTTTGGCGCGGCGTGCGCCGCTCCAGCCATCGCGGCCACCATGCCGGCCGAAATCAGGATTCTCAACATGCACGCCTCCAAGTTACTAACTACGCACCCCCAATACTTCCCCTTCACGTCGGGATATCTCATCCAGACGCCGTCAAACGGGCACACCCTAACGGCATGGGACCGCCATAACAAGCTTCGTGTAAGCCTTAATATAATCCGGTAATCGCCATTTTTTGTCATAATTGCGGCGAACCCCACAAGCCCGCCGGCGCCGGATGCGCCAGCGAACCCTGATACAGCACGCCGGGCCGGCGGTCCTCACGCAGCAGCAATGGCCCGTCCAGATCGACAATGTCCGCTGCGGCGCCAGCAACATGGCGGGCGCCATGGAAAGAGACGTCCCGACCATGCATCCGAGCATGACCCGCAGATCGCATGTGCGCGCCGCGTCAATGGCGCGGATGGCGCCAGTCAGTCCCCCAGTCTTGTCGAGCTTGATGTTCACCGCGTCGTAGCGTCCGGCGAGAGCACGGATAGAAGGGGCGTCCTGCGCGCTCTCGTCCGCGCAGACGGGGATTGGCCGCTCCAGACTGGCCAGCGCGGCGTCATCGACAGCCGGGAAGGGCTGTTCGATCAGTTCGACGCCTGCACGCATGCAGGCAGCGAGATTCCCAGGCCATGACTGCGCAGTCCACGCTTCGTTCGCGTCGACGATCAGGCGGGCCGCTGGCGCGGCGGCCCGGACGCTCGCGAGGCGGCCGGCGTCGTCGCCGCCGAGTTTCAGCTTGAGCAAGGGGCGGGCCGCGGCGTCGTGTGCGGCGAGCCCCATCTCGCGGGGCGAGCCGAGGCTGATTGTAAAAGCGGTGACGACTGGGCAGGGCGGAGGAAGCCCCGCGAGACGCCAAACTGGTTCGCCGCAGATCTTCGCCTGGAGATCCCACAAGGCGCAGTCGAGCGCATTGCGGGCGGCGCCGGGAGGCATCACCGCATTGATCCGCTCGCGCGCCTGCGACACGTCCGGCGACCCATTCACCACGGAGGCCTGCGCGCTGATGTCGCTGCGGACCTGCTGCGGCGTCTCGCCGTAGCGCGGATAGGGCGCGCATTCCCCTCGTCCGCACACACCGCCAGCCGTCACGCTTGCAACCACGAGGGTCGCGGTTGACTTCGCTCCGCGCGAAATGACGAAGGAGCCCTCGATCGGCCAGTCTTCGATCTGAGCCTCGACGGTGAACTTCACGCGGCGGCATCCTCCGCTGCGACAAGGGAGCGCGGCGCGATCGGTTCGCCTCGCTGCCAGACGCGCGTGACGTTCAGCGCCGCATCGAGCGCGACGATGTCGGCGCGGGCGCCCGGTCGCAGCATGCCGATTTCGTCCTCGAGTCCAAGAAGGCGCGCGGGCGTGCGCGTCGCCATGCGCAGCGCATCCGGCAGCGGCGCATGCGCAAGACGGACCATGCGCTTTACGGCCTCCGCAGCCGTAAGATGTGCGCCTGCGAGCGTGCCGTCGGCCAGCGAAAGGCGTCCCTTCTCAAGCGTGACGTCGCGTCCCATCAGGCGGAATTTCGCCTCACGCGCGCCGACGCTTGGCATGGCGTCGGAAACGAGCGTCAGGCGATCCGCCCCCATCGTGCTGTGCGCCAGCCGCAGATTGAGCGACGCGACGTGCTCGCCATCGGCGATGACGCCGGCAAAGAGGCGGCTGTCCGCGAGCGCGGCACCCACCATTCCTGGTTCGCGCGGGCCGATCTGCGACATCGCGTTGAAGAGGTGCGTCACGCACCGCGCCCCTTCATCGACTGCGGCGCGAACGCATTCCGCGCTGGCGTTGCTGTGTCCGAGCGAAACGATGACGCCTGAATCGAAAAGGGCGCGAATAGCCCCCGGTGGAACACGTTCAGGCGCCAACGTCACGATGCACGCCGCCTTCTCCGCGAAAGTCGCCAAGCATTCAACGTCGTCGGGCATCAAGGATCGCACATGCTCAGCCGGATGCGCGCCACGCTTTCCTGAGTTGATGAAGGGCCCTTCGAGGTGAAAGCCCAGCACGCCCGGGATGGCTTTTGGATCAAGCGCGCCGAGCCGCTCCATCGTCCCGGCCGCGTCAGTGATCAGCGTCGGCATGAGGCTTGTCGTGCCGAAGGCCCGATGCGCTTCCACTATGGTCCGAAGCGCAGGTTCCGCCGGGTCGTCATTGAGCAGGACGCCGCCGCCGCCGTTCACTTGCCAGTCCACGAAGCCCGGGGCCAGGACATGCCCGTGCGGAAGCGATATCTGAATCATTTCGGACGATAGATCGCCGCTGGCGCCAAATCCGAGCACGCGGTCGCCCTCGATGACCAGCGCGCCGCGTCCACGCATTGCGAATCCGTCGAAAATCTCGGAGGCGAGGATGGCGAAGCGCGCGCCCGTGCAAGCCTGCATTGGGTATTGTCCCGCATGCATGATGGATCCGGCAATGCGCCAGAGCCGTTGAACTTTGCCGGAAAATGCCGGCGTTCAACAAATAGGCGTGTTGCAGCGGCATGGCGACCGAAGACGTAAGCATTCGATATCGCGACCTCGAAACCTGGCCGATGGCTGAGGCCGTGGAGGCGATGTGGGAAGCGCACCTGAGCGCAATCGCGGCTGTCGGCGAGGCGGTTCCGGCTATTGCGCTCGCGGCGTCGGCGGCCGCGCAACGGCTCGGCGGGCGGGGGCGGCTGATATACGCGGGAGCGGGAACATCCGGCCGCGTCGCTGTGCAGGACGGAGCCGAATTGTCCCCGACCTTCGGCTGGCCGGAGGACCGCGTGGTGTTTCTGCTGGCGGGCGGAGACGCGGCCATGCTTAGAAGCGTCGAGGGCGCGGAGGACGACCGCGCGGCGGCGCGCAGCGGCATTTCGGACGCGCGCGTGAACGAGCGGGATGTTTTGATCGCTGTTGCAGCAAGCGGATCGACGCCGTTCACCACGGAAACGCTCGCCGGCGCACATACGCGCGGCGCGTTGACGATTGCCGTCGCGAACAACGCCGACGCGCTTCTCTTCCAGAAGGCCGATCATCGAATCTTCATACCCACCGGCAGCGAGGTCATCGCGGGCTCGACGCGCATGAAGGCCGGCGCGGCTCAGAAGGTCGCGCTCAGCTTGCTGTCAACTGCGATCATGATGCGTCTGGGCGGCGTCTACCAGGGCATGATGGTTGGCATGCGGCCCGCCAACGCCAAGCTGCGGGCGCGGGCGGTTCGCATGGTCATGCGAATTTCCGGGTGTGGCGAAGAAGCGGCGCACGGCGCGCTCGCGCTAAGCGGCTACGACGTGAAGCTCGCTGCGATGTTGGCGTCAGGCGCAAGCCTCGACGACGGGCGAAAACTCCTGGCCGATGCGAACGGACATCTGCGCGACGCGCTTGCGCACGTGCGCAACGCACGCCAATGACAAGCCGCATGGCCTTGGAGATCGCCGAATGCCCGCGCGTCGCGGAGCTTTCCACGCGCTCGAGCGAAGATATCGAACGGCTTGCAGGGCGTTTTGCCGTTGCGCCGCCGCCGCTAGTCGTGCTGTGCGGGCGCGGCAGTTCCGGAAACGCCGCCCTGTTCCTGCGCTATCTCATCGAAACGCGATTGCGGATACCCGTTTCCATCGCGGCGCCGTCCGTGACCAGCGTGAGCGGGGCGCGGATTGGCCTGCGGGAGGCGTGGTTTGTCGTGGTCTCGCAATCGGGCGAAAGTCCGGACCTGATCGCGGCCACGCGGGCGGCGCGTGAAGCGGGCGCGCTCACCATCGGTCTCCTCAACCGCCCGCAGTCCGCGCTGGGCGAACATGTTGAAGTGCGCCTGCCGTTGCAGGCGGGAGACGAGTTCTCGGTCGCGGCGACGAAAAGCGTTCTTGCGGCGATGGCGCTTGGCGCGCGACTGGTCGCGCAGTGCGGGAGCGACAACCGGCTTCACGCCGCGCTCGATCGCCTGCCGGCGCGTACCGAGCAGGCGATCGCCTGCGACTGGAGCTTCGTCGCCGAAGACCTCTGCCGGGCAAGCGCCGTCTACACACTGGGCCGCGGATTAGGGCTCGCGGTCGCGAAGGAGGTCGGCCTGAAGATATGCGAAGTGCTGCGCAGACCGGCCCTGGCCTACAGCGCCGCTGAAATCCTGCATGGGCCTCGCGCCGCCATTTCGAACCGCACGCCTGTGCTGGGATTCAAGGTGGAGGATGAAACGGCGGCGTCTGTCGGCGCGGCCATGCAGGCGCTGCGCGAGGGCGGGGCCACAACATTCACGTGCGGCGCCGGCGGCGACCTGCCCTGGCTTGCGCCGGATCACCCGGCGACGGACGCCATCGCCATGCTGCCCGCCGCCTGGCGCCTTCTCGAGGCGCTGGCTTGGCGGCTCGGCCATGATCCCGACCGTCCGCCGTTCCTCAAAAAGGTGACGAAGACGCTGTAGCTCAGCGCCCGTCGAGAGATTTCGAGCCCGCGCCGGACACATAAAGCGACAGGGCGCCGCCCGCGATGGCAAGGTTCTTCAGAAGGTGATTGAGATTGTTCGGGTCGCCGATCTGCGAATGTCCGAGCACGCCGGACACGATGCAGAAGCCAGCGACCAACAGGGCGATCAGGCGCGTCTGATAGCCGACGATGAGAAGTAGGCCCGCCAGAACCTCGAAGCCGACTACGGCGGGGGCGACCATGCTCGGTTCCGGCACGCCCAGCTTGCGAAAATAACCGATCACCGCTGAATACCCGATAAGCTTGTTGAAGGCGGCGACGAGAAAAAGCGCGGCTATGAGGATGCGTGCGGCAAGCAGCGCGTAATCGCGAAGCGGCGGGTGGGAAACTTTTGCTGGCGGCATGATTCGATTCCGTGTTTTCCGCGACAATACATTGCTTCGACCACGCAGGCGAAAGCCCCCGTGCGGCGCAGATCGCATATCGCCGTGCGAGGGAGTCTACCTGCGGTAGGGATAGCAACGGTCGCGATCGAGCGCGCAGCCGAAGTGTTCGGCGAGGACGCTGATCGCATCGCCATGCTGGGGATACGGGTCGGCGTTCGCAGGCCCCACGACGATCGGGGTGAATCCGTCTCCGGCCCGCGCGGGAGGCGGCAGCATCGCGGTCGCAAGTCCCGCGCCGTCCGCATCCCGCAAGGTTGCAAAAACGGCCATGGTGCGGCGAATGTGATCGGCGCGTCCGATGTCCTGCTCGATGAAGACGCGCGATGTCGGCACATACGATTTCGCCGCGTCGTCGCGCGAGCGCAGGAAATACTTTTCGACCGCGTGGTTCATCAGCGCCGACTCGCGCGCGGCCTCCATTTCGGTCTCGATCTGGAACCACGTTTTGCCGCCGGGCGCGTCGCAGATGTACAGCATGCGTTGATTCTTCGCGTGGAAGGTTGCCAGGATTATGTCGGATCGGGCGTAATGATTGCCGCGGGCAGGGCGCTGCCCTCGCTCACGAAAAAGCCATTCTGCGACAGCCCGGCGAGCAGCGCGCCCTGACGCTCCTCGGCCGCAATGTCGAGCCCCCAAGGGGGCAGGTGCGCTTCGTAGCGCATGGTTTTCATCAGAAGCCAGCGCGAGCCGCACAGTTCGGCGGGGAGATTCGCGCCGGTTGCATCCTCCGTGATTGCATAGAGGTCCTCGACGCCGCATCTGAAGACGTGGAGCTCTTTCATGCCGGGCCTCCTGTGAATTCGCCGTTGCTCGCGGCCGGAAAAAGCCGCCGCCCAAAGGCAGGCTAGCCCCCCCGGCTTGTTTTGCAAGGCGCTGTTTCGGCGTCACCCGGCTTGCGAGGGCGCCGCAAAGGCCAGGGCGGCGCCTTCACGCCCGGATGATTCCGGCGCAGACCGGCTCTCCTCGAATTCAAGCTGAAGAATGCGGTCGCCGCGCGCGGCGATCTTCTGGGCGCTCGCGCCGAGTCCTTCCATGTCCTCGTTGGCCTGACGCAAGTGCGTCGCCAGTTTGTTCGTGCGCTCGCGCAGGCGTCCGACGTCCTCCAGGAGGCGGCGAACCTCGCTCTGTATCACGTGGGCCTGCTCGCGCATGCGAGCATCCCGCACGATGGCCTGCATCACCTGTATCGCCATCATGAGCAGCGAAGGCGAAACAATAATCACGCGCATTGTGGACGCCCGCTGCGTCATGTCCTCGAAATGCTCCTGCAGATCCGCGTACACGGCCTCGGAGGGTACGAAGAGAAGCGCGATGTCCTGGGTCTCGCCAGCCAGAAGGTATTTCGTTTCGATGTCGCGCACGTGACGCCCGACGTCGGCGCGCACGCGCGCGGCCGCCTTCCGGCGCTCATCGCCATCGCGCGCTTCGCGAAAGGCGTTGAAGGACTCCAGCGGAAATTTCGCGTCGATCACCATCGGACGATCGTCGCCCGGCAGCTTCACCACGCAGTCGGGACGTGCGCCATTGGAGAGCGTGGACTGGAAGGCGAAGGCGCCGACGGGCAGGCCATCGCGCACGATGGCCTCCATTCGTCCCTGTCCGAAAGCGCCGCGCGTCTGCTTGTTCGAGAGGATGTGCTTTAGAGAAACCATTTCCTGAGACAGCGCCGACATGTTGGCCTGCGCCCGGTCTATTACAGCGAGCCTTTCACCAAGGCGCGCAAGCTGGTCCGCCGTCGAGCGCGCGCTTTGCTCCAGACCCTGCCCGACGCGATGGCCTACGGCGTCGAGCCGGTCCGCCACGACCTCGCTGACCGCGCGCAGGCGGCCGGACAATTCGGCGTTCATCCGCACGAGATCGGCCATTCGTTCGTCGAGCTCACGCTGGCGTTCGCCTGCGACGGCGTCCTCGATGCGCCGCGCGCGCGACATGCGGAGCACGTTCAGGAATATCGCGCTCAACAGGACAAGCATCAGGAGGGCGGCCGCGCCTGCCGCCTCACGACCGCTCACCGGTCTGCCCGCCACATGAAAGAGAACGTCAATCATGGCGCAAATCTACGCGATTCGCGCGGCGAAGCAGAACGAATAATGAACAGAATGGCGGTTTGGTTAACGCGCCGCAGCCCGCCGGCGCGGAGCCGCGGGCGATCTGGCCACCACCTGCAAGCCGCCGCCGAGTCCCCTGCGGCGCCACACGATGATGCGCGCGATGTCGACAAGATCGTCTTCGCGCGTCACGCCATTCTTGAAGCGGGTCATCAAGGCCCTCGCAAGAAGCGCCTGTCCGGCAGGACCCGTCAGGTCGCATTCCACGCACGCGCGCCGGAAGGCGCGAGCCAGCACGTTGAGTTCGTCTGGCGTGTAGACCCTGTTCTCAAGGGAACGCTTGCTCATGACGCCACCACACAACTAACGTTAAAGGATAATTATGATCCTTATAGTGACGCGTGTCGATGAAAATAAGCGTTCGTTAACGTGCGGATTTTCTCTCGACGGCGAGCGCGATAGCAACGGTGGCGAACATGAAGGCCGCAGAGCCGTAGAAAATCCACGCAGGCGCCTTTCCGTCGATCAGCGCTCCGCCAATCAGCGGACCGATCATGCCCCCGAAGTTGAAACCGGTCGTGACAATTCCGAACACGCGGCCGACGGCGTCGGCCGGGGAGGCCTTGCGAACAAGCAGATCCCGCGATGGCATGATGAGGCCGGCGCAGAATCCCGTCGCGCCAATCAGTACAAGAGCCATCGTCGCGCCGGGCGCCAGCAATGGGATCAACAGCGCGAATACAGCAGCCATGCCGAAGCCGCCCAGCGCGACGAGCGCCTGACTCTTCGATCTGTCGGCGAGGAAGCCGCCTGCAAGCACGCCCGCGACGAGCGCGAAGAAGAAAATGGTGAGCGCCGCGGCGCCGACCGACTGCGGCAGAGCGAGAAGGTCCGACACGGCGGCGACCATGTAGGTCTGCATCATGCCCGTCGACAAGTTGACCAGTGTGAACATGGCGGTCAGCGCCACGACCGAGCCTGTGATCAGCGCAAGCGCGGGCGTGCGCGGCTTGGCGGCGGGCTTCGGCGCGCGCGCCTGACGGCGTTCCTGCAACAGGCCAGGGATCAGCGGCAGCGACAGGAGAACGCCCGCGACGCCGGTGGCGGCGAGCGCGAACCGCGGGCCGCCGAGCCAGAGAAGAAACAGAACGACCGGCGGCGCCACCGCAAAGCCCAGGTAGCCAGAGAAGGTGTGAATGGAATAGGCGCGGCCCATGCGTTCCGCGTTCATCTCCGCCGAGAGGACGGAGTAGTCCGCAGGGTGATACACGCAATTGCCAAGACCGATGAGCACGGCCGCCACGATGAGCGCCGGATACGTTGGCGCGATCGCCACGAGCACGAAGCCTGCGGCGCCGACGATCACGCCGGTGAGCAGCAGCAGCCGGGCGCCGAAACGATCGACGAGAAAGCCGACCGGCGCCTGCGTGGCGGCCGACACCGCGTTCATCAGCGTGATGGCGACGCCGAGCTCCAGATAGGACGCGCCGAGCAGCGTCGTGAGCGAGGGCAGGAGCGGAACCAGCGCAAGCCAGTAGAAATGGCTGACAAGGTGGACGACGGAAATGATCGTCAGCGTCCGGACTTCCTGGCGCGCATCCGCGCGAGGCTTGTCCCGTCCTGGCGAATTCTCCTGGGTATCGATTATGGTCGTCATGCCCGCTCGCGTCATTCGGGCAGTCAGGCCGCCCAATACCGTAGTCTTGTTCCTAAACGAAAATGGCGCCGTTTCCGGCGCCATTTCAATCCACCAGATACGCAGGCGGCTGTTCAGTTCATGCGGCCAAGGCCGCCGCGCAGGAACGGAAACACGTTCTCAAGGCCGGCGTAGACCGCCGCGAGAATGCAGGTGCCCGCCGAAATGCCCAGAATAAAGAAAAGTTCGCGAACCCAGTCGAGATGCAGCATGGTTTCCCCCGAATTGCCCTGTTCTTGATAGCTCAGGGGCGGGCGGCAGGCAAGCACGCGGGAAAGCTCAGCTTCCACTCTTCCCGGAGCGCAATTCGCGCAGAAACCGGGCGGAGCCGGCGTGCAGCGGTGTGTCGAAGGGCGCCACGTCGGACTCGGTGAACAGCATTTCCGGGCCGGTGTAGGGTTCTTCCCAGACGATCTGTTCGGCGCGGGCGGCCAGCGACCTTGCAGCCTGGTAAACCATCTCCTCGGAATAGTCCTCGCGCGCGTAGAGCGGCCAGCCGCCATAGTCGATGCAGACGTGGTCGTGCTTGAGGTGCGGGAAGCGACCTTTCTCGATCGTGGCTTTCCGCCAGCCGATGCTGGCAAGGTACTCGAAGTGGTCGGGCTCCAGCTCGATGAGCTCCATGCCGTGTTCGAGCCCTGCGTCGAACCAGGTCATCACGAGCCCTTCGTCGAAGATCGCTTCGAGCGTTCCGGCCCGCAGCGGCTCCATGCGGCGGATGTCGCCTGGCGCGCCGGTGACGTTCAGCCGCCCGCCCCAGGAAACGATGTCAGCGAGACTGAACCCGTAATAGCCGAGCGCCTGGTCGATGAAGACGCGGGTGGAGTGGGTCGGATCTTCCTTGACCGAGACCCACAGCGGATACTTTCTGTCCTTGATGTCCTTCAGCGACCTGATGCCCGTCTTCGGGTTGATCATGAAGCAGAAGCGATCCCAGCTGGGATATACGGCCACCGTGCGCAGCGGCAGTCTTTCCTTGAACATGCCCACGCCGCGCGCCGCCTGCGTGAGGAAGCCGCAGGGGTTGACCATCGCCATGTCGAGACCGCCATTGACAACGTCGTGCGCCAGGATCGGCGAGCCGGTCGCCATGCGAAGCGCGGGTCGGTAACGGTCGCCAGAACCATTGCCGACCGTAATGCAGATGTCACGGTCGCCGCCATAAGGCACGTCTGGATTTCCGGCGACGTTCAGTCCGATTTCCCAAAGAAACTTGGCGCGCCGGAAATTGGCGCCGCGGGGCAGCGGCTCGGTCATGGACGTCCTCCCGATGATTTTTGCGTATTGTCCACACGCGCGGGCAGGCTTCCATCGCGCCTGCTCTTTGTCAAATGGGCCGCAATGCGGTTATCCTGCGCCACCGGCGTCCGCGAGAGGCGCCGTGCGGAGGGAACCTCATGGGTCGTCAAGCGATCAGGGCCGTTGCGGCCGCAGCGTTTCTTGCCGGAACGCCCGGACTGGCAGCCGCGCAATCTCCCGCGGAATTCTACAAGGGAAAGAATGTCACGATCGTGGTCGGCTTTTCGCCGGGCGGCGGCTACGACATCTATGCGCGTCTCCTGAGCCGTCACATCGGACGCCACATTCCGGGCGCGCCGGACATCATCGTGCAGAACGCGCCGGGCGCAGGCAGTCTCACGGCGGTGCGCCAGCTGGACGCGACGCTGGCGAAAGACGGCCGCTACATGACGGCCTTCAATCCCGCGCTGTTGCTTGAGTCGCTCGTGAACCCCGAGAAGACGAAGTACGATTTCAACAATCTCGCGTGGATCGGCAGCATGTATCCGGACGTGCGCGTCTGCTATTTCTGGCACACGACCGGCATCAAGACCTGGGACGATCTCGTGGCGCGCAAGGAGATCAATATCGGCGCGACCGGGCGCGGCACGGGCGCCTACATCAATGCAGCGATCCTCAAGAATCTGTTCAATCTCAACATGCGCATCATCACGGGCTTTCCCGGAGGCGCGGAGCAGGTGATCGCCATCGAGCGCGGCGAACTCGACGCGGACTGCGGTTCCTGGAGCAGCGTGTCGCCCGAATGGCTGCGCGAAGGGAAAGTCACGCCTGTCGTCACCTTCTCCCCCAACAAGGTCGCGGGTCTGCCGGAGAACGTCCGCTATCTTGGCGACTTCGCAAAGACGCAGGAGCAAAAGGACATCCTCTCGCTTCTGACTGCGGGGGGCGAACTCGGGCGCCCCTATGTCATGTCGCAGGCCGTGCCTGCCGATCGCGTCGAAGCCATGCGGCGGGCGTTCGACGCCAGCATGAAGGATCCGGCGCTTCTTGCGGAAGCGGCGAAGCTCAATGCGCCGATCCTGCCTGCGCCAGGGGAGCGCGCGACAGAGATCATACGAAAGATCTATTCGGCGCCGCCCGCCCTCGTTGAAAAAGCGAAGAAGATCATCGAGTAGTCGTGCGCGCGGGCGAAGGCCGCACCGCGCCTGTGAAAAAGGAAGAACGATGTCGCCTCGTCGTATTATGCCGCGCAGCAGCGTGTTGCTTGCCCTGGCCGTCACGGTTCCGGCTCATTCCGCCGCGGCGCAGGATCTAGCGTCATTCTACAAGTCCAATCCGTTGCAGATCGTTGTCGGCTACGGTCCCGGCGGCGGTTACGACGCCTATGCGCGCGTGGTGGCGCGCCACATGGGCAAACGCCTTCCAGGCTCGCCTGGCGTCGTGGTGCAGAACATGCCCGGCGCGGCGAGCATGAAGGCTGCCAATTACATCTACGCCATCGCGCCGAAGGACGGTTCGCAGATCGCCACGTTCTCGCGCGGGTTGCCGATGCAGCCGCTGCTCGACAATCAGGGCGTCCAGTACGACGCGCTGAAATTCGGCTGGATCGGCAGCGTCGCGTCCGAGACGAGCGTCACTTTCGCCTGGGCAGGCACAGGGTTCAACACGTTCGAGGATGCGCGGCAGAAAGAAATGCTGGTGTCGGCCTCAGGCGCCGGCGCGGACAGCGCGACATTCCCATGGATCATGAACGCGGTGCTCGGCACGAAATTCCGGGTGATCACCGGCTATCCCGATTCCAATTCCACGATGCTGGCCGTGGAGCGTGGCGAGGTGCAGGGCAGCGCCGGCACGTCCTGGGGCACGCTCACGTCGAGCAAGCCGGACTGGCTCGCGAAGAATCGCATCACGGTCCTCGCGCAGCTTGGACTTGAAAGCAACCCCGCTATCGGCAAGGCGCCGCTCATTCTGGATTTCGCGAAAAACGCGGCTGACCGGCAGGTGCTCGAGATGATCTTCGCCCGCCAGAGTTTCGCCTATCCCTACACGGCGCCGCCTGGCCTGCCTCCGGAGCGGCTTGCAGCCCTTCGCGCCGCGTTCAACGCCACGATGAAGGACGCCGATTTTCTGGCGGACGCAACGAAGATGGGGCTTGAGGTCAGTCCGGTCAGCGGCGAGGAACTGGGCGCTCTGATGGAGAAGCTCTACAAGACGCCGCCCGAGGTCGTGGCGCGCGCAAAGGCGGCGATCGAGGCAGGGAAGGCCACGGCCAAGAAATAGGATTGGCCATGCCGGGCCAGCGCGTCCAGATCCACGAGGAAACAAGGAGCGCGCTGCGGACCTGCGAAGCCAGATGAAGAAAAGCGCAGCGCCGGGCAAGCCGCGCCCAGAGGGAGCACAATCATGAAACAGGCGATAGTCAATGGGGCCTTCGCGGCCGCGTTTCTTGCCACCGCATATGGCGCGGGCGCCAGCGCGCAGGACCTATCCAAAATGTCGGTCACGGTCGGATTCACGTCCGGCGGAACCTACGATGCGACGGCGCGCCTGTTCTCCCGTCACTACGGCAGGCATCTCGCGGGCAATCCGCAGATCATCGTGCAGAACATGCCGGGCTCGGGGGGCGTCGTGGCGCTCAACCACCTTTACAACATTGCGCCGAAGGACGGTTCGGCGCTGGCGCTCGTGGATGGCGCGCTTGCTTTCGAGGCGCTGTTTGGAAACCCCGCCGTCAAGTACGACCCGCGCCAGCTGAACTGGATCGGCAGCCGGGCGAAGGAAACGCCGTTGTGCGTCGTGTGGGCGGAACGCAGCGTCGCCAGCATCGACGAAGCCATGAAGCGCGACGTCGTCCTCGGCGCGACCGTTGGAACGCGCACGTATAATCAGCCACGCCTCTTCAATGCGCTGCTCGGCACGAAGTTCAAGATCGTCACGGGCTATCCCGGCGGCAACGAACTCACGATCGCGATGGAGCGGGGCGAAACGGAGGGCTGGTGCGGCTGGTCGTGGACGAGCGTGAAGCGGCGCGTGCCGAAGTGGCTGACGGAGAAGAAGGTCAACATCCTCGTGCAGGGCGCCCTCGACAAGGCGCCGGATCTGCCGGACGTGCCGCTTGCGATCGACCTCGTGAAGAATCCCGCCGACAGGCAAATCATGCAATTGATGCTGAGCGACACGCGCATTGCGAGCCCCCTGATCGCGCCCGGCGGCGTTCAGGACGCCCGTGTGAAGGAATTGCGCGACGGCTTCGACAAGATGATGAAGGACCCGGAGTTCAACGCGGAGGCGGACAAGCTGGGAATCGAAATCGATCCGACGCCCGGCGTCCAGTTGCAGGCTGCAGTCAACGATATGTTCGCCTTGCCGCCGGACGTGGTCAACCGCGCAAGGGAATTGCTGAAGTAGGTTTCTGTGTGGCGAGGCCCTCATGGTTGTGCGTTCCCCGATCTTCCTTGCGGGCGCGGCGTTCGTCGCCTGCGCAGGTTTCGCGCAGGCGCAAGCGCCTGCCGAGTTCTACAAGGGCAGGAGCGTCAACGTGCTCATCGGCGTGGGCGTCGGCGGCTTCTACGATCTCAACGCGCGCGTGGTTGCAAGGCACATTGGCAGGCATATCCCCGGCGCGCCTATTCTCGTGCCGCAGAACATGACGGGTGCGGGCGGCGCGCGCATGGCGGCCTATCTTGTCGACGTGGCGCCGAAGGACGGCGCCAACATCGGCATGATCCCGAACAACTTCCCGGCGATGCAGGCAATCGGCAGCGACGCCATCAAGTTCGATCTGTCGACGTTCAATTGGATCGGATCGCCCGCGCCCCTCACGGGCGCCATGACCGTGTGGCGCACATCGGGCGTCACGTCCATCGACGACGCGCGGAGCAGGGAGGTTGTGGCCGGCGCCAGCGGTCGCGGCGCGGAGTCCTTCTCCATGCCGGCGATGATGAACGAATTCCTCGGAACGAAGTTCAGAATCGTCACCGGATACCAGGGCGGCAACGCCATCAATCTTGCGATGGAGCGCGGCGAAGTGCAGGCGCGCTACAATTTCTGGTCGAGCTGGAAATCGACACGGCCTGACTGGGTGAAAAACGGCGACATTCGCGTCATCGCAACGATGGGGCCGAAGCCGCGGGATCTGCCGGGCGTCCCGTCCATCATCGACCTCGTGAAGTCGGATGACGACAGGCGCGTCGTCGACGTGATCATCTCCGGCACGTACCTCGGCACGCCGCTCGCATTTGCGGGCGGTGTTCCGGCGGACCGCGTAGCGGCGGTTCGCTTGGCTTTCGATGCGACGATGAAGGACGCGGAGTTTCTGGCCGAGGCGCAGAAACTGCAGATCGAGGTCGATCCCGTTTCGGCGGCAGAGTTGGAAGCAGTGGTGACTCGCGTCCTCAAGACGCCAAAGGCTCTGGCGGCGCGGGCCCGCCCGATCCTGGAATAGTCCACGGCAGGTTCGAGCGCCGGCCTTTTCGCACCCGCAGCAAATTGCAGATTGTTGACAATCTGCAATCCGGATGGAATGAGTCCGCCATTGTGCCCGCCAGGCGCAGGAGGGAGGCTCGTGGACCAGCTTGCGGTGTTGCGCACCAGCACGCTTCAGAGCGTGCTTGAAAAGGAACTCGAAAAGGCCGTCCTGAGTGGCGAACTCGCGCCCGGCGGACGGGTGAACGAGAATGCGCTCGCCGGACGCTTCGGCGTGAGCCGCGGCCCGATCCGCGAGGCGCTGCGGGCGCTGGAGGCGTCTGGCCTCGTCCATTCCATTCCCAACCGCGGCTTCTTTGTGCGGCGTCTCGACCTCGACGAGGCCGCGCACATCTACGACGTGCGCGCAGCGTTGTTCGGTCTTGCGGGCGAGACGCTCGCGCATTGCGCGACCGACAAGGTGATCGCTGGACTCAATCGCTATATCGCGGACATGGACGAGGCGGCGCGGACGCGCGACTTCGACGCCTACTATCCGCTCAATCTCGCCTTCCATCGCTTCATCATCGAGTCCACAGGCAATCCCGTACTCGCCGGCCTTTACCTCGACCTCGTCAAGCAATTGCACCTGTTCCGCGCGCGTTCGCTGGGGCCAGGCGGGGGGCTCTCCGTTTCGAATGCGGAGCACCGCGAGATGGTCGAGGCGGTGGCGCGCCGCGATCCGCTGGCCGCGCGCGAGGCTTTCGCCAATCACGTCATTCGCGCGAAGCGCAGGCTTCTCGCCGCTGAACAGAAGGCATCAACCACTGAGGACGCCGGTTCATCCGGCGCTTAAACGGAAAAGGAAGGCGCGTATTCATGGCTGACAACAAGGCGATCACCGCAGCGGCGATCGAGTTCATCGAGAAAGTCAATTACAACGATCTGCCGGCGGATGCGCTTCGCATTGGCAAGCGCTGCATGATCGATTCGCTGGGCGTGATGATCGCCGGCTGCTCCGAACATTCCGTGCATATTCTCGTCGACGATGCTCGCGAGCAGGGCGGCAAGCCGGAGGCGCTGCTTCTGTCGGGCGGACAGCACAAGGCGCCTGCGGCCATCGCCGCGCGCGTGCTCGGCACGGCCGGCCACGCGCACGACTGGGACGACACGCAGGTGTCGCACGATCCGGCGCACGTCTACGGCCTTCTGACGCATCCATCCGTTCCGCCGCTCTCCGCGACCATCGCCATGGCTCAGCGCCTCGGCGGCGTCGATGGCAAGCGATTCATGCTCGCTTTCCAGACGGGCTTCGAAACCGAGTGCAAGATTTCCGAGTGGATGTCGCACCGGCATTACCGCCGTGGTCATCACTCCTCCGGCACGGTCGGCACGTTCGGCGCGGCCGCGGCTGCGGCGAAACTGCTCGGCCTCACCGGCGACAAGCTCGCCCATGCGCTTGGCATCGCGGCGTCGCTGGCGGCCGGCATCCGGGCCAATTTCGGCACCATGACAAAGCCGCTGCACGTTGGCCGCGCCGCCGAAAACGGCGTGACGGCGGCCATTCTAGCCGCGCGCGGCTTCACCGCCGATCCGACGGTTCTCGATGGGCAGTGGGGCTTCTTCGCGGTGATGGGCGAGGGCTTCGACCCCTCCAAGCCCTCGCAGGGATTTGGCAAGACGTTCACGATCGTAGATCCGGGCGTCAGCATCAAGCCCTTCCCGTCAGGCATTCTCACGCACCAGTCGATGGATGCGATGCTGAAGCTCGTCCTCGACAACGACCTCAAGCCCGAGGAGGTCGAGGCGATCCGCTTCTATGCCGGCAAGAACATCCTGGAGCCGATCCGCTATCCCCTTGCCGTCAATCACCTGCAGGCGAAGTTCTCGATGCCCGCGCTGCTCGCGATGATGGTGTTGAAGCGCCGCGCCAGCCATCACGAGTTCCTTGACGATTTCGTCTCCGGTCCGGCGATGCAGGACATGCAGAAGCGCACGCAGTGCCTCGGCGATCCAGAGATCGACGCGCGCGGCTACGACCTCATCCGCTCGCGCATCGAAGTGGACACGAAGGATGGTCGCAAGCTCGTTCAATGGGCGGACGAACGCTATCGCGGCGGTCCGCTCAACCCGATCAGCGACGCCGATCTCGAGGGCAAGTTCCGCATGTGTGCTGAAGGCGCGCTCAGCGACGCGCAGCAGGACAATCTGTTGGGCCTCGTCGCCAATCTGGAGAACGTCCCAGACTCGGCCGATGTCGCGAACGCCATGATCTTCGAAGCCGGTCATCATTGAGAATGCGCGCGGGGCGGACAAAAGCCGCCCCGCGTGAAGATGAGGGGAGAAGCGCCATGAAAAAACTTGCCGCAGCATTTGCATTCGCCACGCTCAGCGTGGCCACGGCGTCGGCCGAGCCCGCAGCCTACCCGCAGAAGGTCGTCACGCTCGTCACCCATTCGAGCCCCGGCGGCGGCAGCGACGTGTTCCTGCGCGAGATGGTGAAGCATCTCGGGAAGTACATCAACGCCACCTTCATTGTCGAGAACGTCTCCGGCGGCAGCGGCGCGCGCGCGATGTCCAAGCTCGCGACGGCAAAGCCGGACGGATCGACCTTCTACGCGATCACGCCGACGTACATCTACACGTCGCTGATGTCGAAGCCGCAGCACACATTCCGCGACCTGCAGCCGCTTGCGATCTTCTTCGCTGATCCCGAGGTGCTCTACACGCGCGCCGACGGCCCCTACAAGAGCGTGAAGGACGTCATCGATCACGCGCGCAAGGCGCGTGGCCGGTTCGGCGTCGCAAATCCCGCCTCGCTCGAACGCCAGGCGGCGGAACGCCTGAAGGCCGCCGCGAAAGTCAACGCCGCGATCGTGTCGCATGAAGGCGGCGGCGACCTGATGATCAACGTTCTGAACGGCACGCTCGACGCCGGCGTCGGTGAAATCCAGGAGCTTCGCGCGCAACTCGCCGGCAACAAGGTGCGCCTGCTCGGGTCGTTCACGGAAAAGCGTCTCGCGGACTTCCCCGATCTTCCGACGGTGAAGGAGCAAGGCTTCGATGTGGTCGTCCACAAGTTCCGTGGTCTTGCAGGTCCGAAAGGCCTCTCGCCAGAGGTGATCGCGATCTGGGAGAAGGCTATCCCGCAACTTCTGGCCGACCCTGAATACAAGAAGGTTTATGCCCAGGAGAGCCTTATCGTGGACTTCCGTGGTTCGGCGGCCGCTACGCAACTCGTCAACACATTTGCCGCCGAGTCCGAAGCCTTCCTGAAGGAAACGGGCGTCATCAAGTAAGGGGGCGGACGTGAAACAGGAGATCGCCGGCGGCGCGGCGTTGCTCGTGCTCGCAACACTTTATCTCGTCGGCGCAGCGGGCATTCCGGAAAGCACGCTGTCGGACGAGATCGGCGCGCGGGGCCTGCCCTATCTGCTGGGCGTTCTCCTGGCCATCGTCTCGGTTGGAATCATGGCGCGCGGCGTCTTCGTCCCAGCTTCCACCGGCGCGGGTGACGAGGACATTTCGCCGCTGCCGCGTGCGCTTGGCGTGCTTGCGTGCGCGGGACTCTATATCGCGGCGGCCTGGCTCGCCGGCTACATCATCGCGGGCGCCGTCGCCTTGCTTGCGGTCATGCTCTACGAGGGCGCGCGACTCACCTGGCGCGTTGTTGCGGTCGCCGTTCTCGGCGCCGCTTTCTACTGGCTGACGTTCGTCATGTTCCTCGGCGTCGAACAGCCGGTCGGCAAGCTGTTTGGGGCGTGAAGCATGGAAACGGTTTCGCAGATCGTCGCGATGCTGTTCGGCACGCCGCTCATTCCGGTGGCGCTTGCCGGGCTCGTCTGGGGCGTCGTCGGCGGCGCGCTGCCTGGGCTTTCCGCTTCCGTTACAATGGCGCTCGTTCTGCCGTTCACCTACGCGATCGATCCCATGTCGGCGATCGTGCTCCTCGCCTCGGTCTATATTGGCGCTGAGTACGGCGGATCCATTCCGGCGATTCTCATCCGCACGCCGGGCACGAATTCCGCCGCAGCGACGGTTATCGACGGCTTCGAGTTGAAGAAGCAGGGACGGGCCGGCGAGGCGCTTGGCATTTCGCTCTGGTCGGGCGTGATCGGATCGCTGTTCGGGCTCCTCATGCTGATCGCTTTTACGGAGCCTTTGTCGCGCCTCGCGCTCGCCTTCAAGCCGATGTCCTATTGCGCGCTCGGCGTGCTCGGGCTGTCGATCATCGCTTCGCTGTCCGGCGGCTCGCTTCTCAAGGGCCTGGCCGCGGCTCTCGTCGGCATGATGGTCGCAACCGTAGGTATCGATCCGCTGTCCGGCGTCAATCGCTTCACGTTCGACATGCCGGATCTTCTCGCCGGCATCAAGCCGATCATGGTGATGATTGGCCTCTTCGCCGTTTCCGAGCTGATGCGTCAGTCTGGCGGTCAGGACCTCGCATCGCAGGCTGCGGCGGGCGTGCGCATCGTATTTCCCAAGCTGCCCATGATGAGGCGGCTCGCCAAGCCGCAGGCGATTGGCTGTGGAGCGGGGCTCGTGGAAGGGTTGCTGCCCGGTGGCGGCGGATCTGTCGCCGCGTTCTTTTCCTATAACGAAGCCAAGCGGTGGTCGAAGACGCCGGAGGAGTTCGGCAAGGGATCGGTGGAAGGCGTCGCCGCGCCGGAAGCGGCAAACAACACGGTCGCGAGTTCGTCGCTCATCCCGCTCTTGAGCTTCGGCATCCCGGGGTCCAATTCCGCCGCAGTGCTGCTGGGCGGATTGCTCATCCATGGTCTGCTCCCTGGCCCGCGCCTGTTCGAACAGAACGGGGATGTCGTGATGGGGCTTTACGTCGGATCGTTCGTCGCGACGCTGGCCCAGATTCCCGTCGGGCTCCTCATCCTGCCGCTGTGCATGTGGCTCGTGAACCGTCCGCGGCATGTGCTCGCGGCGTTCGTTTTCATGCTGGTGATGAGCGGCGTCTATTCGCTCAACGGTTCGTTTGTCGACATCGGCATCGTCATGGCGTTCGGCTTCGCCGGATGGCTCATGGTGAAGGGCGGATATCCTTTCCTTCCCGCGGTTCTGGGCGTCGTGCTCGGGCCCATCGTCGAGTCGAACTATCGCCGTTCATTGCTCCTGTCGGGCGGCGACCATTCCATCTTCCTGGAGGATCCGATCGCGATCGGGTTCCTGATCACGGCCGCGCTGTTCATGGGTTTCTCGCTCTATCGCGAGTATCGCGACGCGCGGGCGCGCAAACTAGAGAAAGCAGCCAACGCACATGCATGACGCAAAGCAAAAACCTGTCGCGCTCCGGGTGGGCGAGTTCGCCGCCGCGGTAAACGGCGCAAAGCTTCCCCCGGCAACCGGCGGCGTATGCCGTAATCTGATGATCGACGTCGCGGGACTTTGCGTCGCTGCGCGCGGAACGGATTACGTCGGCGCGACGCTTGCGAGCGTCCTGTCCGATGGACCGGTGACGGCCATCGGACATGCGCGGCGCATGAACGCCTACGACGCCGCGTTCGTGAACGGCACGGCGGCGCACGGGGAGGATTTCGACGACACGTTCGAAGGCGGACCTGTTCATGCGGGCGCGGTCATCGTGCCGGCGGTGCTCGCCGCCGCCGAACATCGCGGTCTCGACGGCCACGCCGTGATGAAGGGCATAGCCGTCGGCGTCGAAGTGATGTGCCGCATGTCGCTTGTCACGCCCCAGGCGATGCACAAGGCCTGTTTCCACCCGACCGCCGTTATTGGCGGCCTTGCGGCTTCAGCCGCCGTCGGCGCGGCCATCGGACTCAATGGCGAAGCCATAGCGCGCGCGATGGGTACGGCGGGCTCGCTGGCCTCCGGCATCATTGAATACCTCGCGGACGGAAGCTGGACGAAGCGCATGCATGCGGGAGCCGCCGCGCAGGCGGGCCTTCGCGCAGCGTTCCTTGCGGAGGCCGGGTTCTTCGGGCCGCTAACTGTGCTTGAAGGGCATCATGGATTCTACCGCGCCTTCGGCCCTTCGAAGACGCCGGACTTCTCGCATCTTGTAGACGGGCTCGGCGAACGCTGGGTGACCGACACTGTCGCCTTCAAGCCTTACGCCTGCGGAACGATGACGCAGCCCTATGTCGACTGCGCCATCGAACTTGCGAAGGACGGCGTGCGAGCGGACGACATCGTCTCCATCGTCTGCGAGGTAGGCGAAGGCACAGTGCACCGGTTGTGGGAGCCGCTGGCGCTAAAGCAATGCCCGCCGAATGGCTACGCCGGCAAGTTCTCGACGCCCTATTGCATCGCGGTCGGGTTCCTCGATGGCGACGCCGGGCTGGGCCAGTTCACTGACAAGCGCACCCAGGATCCGCAGGCGCGCGCGCTCGCGGGCAAGGTTTCGTTCGTGATCGATCCGGAAAACCCGTATCCGAACCAGTTCACCGGACACATGCGCGTGACGCTTCGTGACGGCCGTGTGATCGAGAAGCGCCGTGCGAACATGCGGGGCGGCGCCCATGATCCGCTCACGCAGGCCGATATCGTCGCGAAGTTTCGCGCGAACGCGCGTTTCGGCGGATGGAGCGAGGCGCAAGCACAAGCGGTGGAGGCTGCGATCGCGCAAATTGCTGGTGGCGGCAAGGCCGATCTTTCGGCGGCGGGAGTTTGACGATGAGCAAGGAGCTTCAGGGTTACGTCGCGCTCGTCACCGGAGGGCCGCGCAACATCGGGCGCGCCATGGCCCTCGCCTTTGCGGAGCAGGGCGCGTCGGTCGTGATCACCGCCGTCAATGACATGGCGAGCGCGGAAAGCGCCGTGAAGGAGATCGAGGACAAGGGCGCTTCCGGCCTTGCCGTTCAGTGCGATGTGACAAAGGAGGGCGACGTCGCCGCGCTGCGCGACAGGATCGAGCAGAAATTCGGCCGCCTCGATGTGCTCGTGAACAACGCCGCCGTCAGGCACGAGCAGCCATTCGGCGAGATGACCTACGCGCAATGGCGCCATGTGATCGGCGTCACGCTCGACGGCGCCTTCCTCACCGCAAGCGCGATGCTGCCCATGCTGAAGGCGAGCGGACGGGGCGCTATCGTCAACATCGGCGGCATGTCGGCCTACACCGGCGCGAAAAAGCGCGTGCACGTGCTGGCCGCCAAATCCGGACTCGGAGGTCTCACGCGCGGCCTCGCGCATGATCTGGCGGAATTCGGCGTCACCGCAAATCTGGTCTCGCCTGGTCTCATCGACACGGTGCGCGGCGGTCACTCCGCGAAGGAGCCGGATCATCACAAGCACCACGCGACGCTGCTCGGGCGGCGCGGCCGTCCGGAGGAAGTCGCCGACATGGTTGTGTGGCTATCGGGTCCTCACGCCCGCTACGTCACCGGGCAGACCATTCATGTGAACGGCGGGGCTTACCTGCCTACGTAATCAACACGAGGGGGAGCAGACATGAAAAAGGGATCATTTGCAGCAGCCTTCGCCGCGCTCACGCTCGCCGCCGGCGCCGCGCATGCGCAGACCTATCCGAACCAGACCATCACGGTGATTGTGCCGTACGCGCCTGGCGGAAACACCGACGTCGTGGGCCGTCTCGTCACCGAGCAGATGTCGAACGTTCTCGGCGAGAAGATGGTCATCGAGAACGTCGCGGGCGCGGGCGGAACAACGGGCTCGCTGCGCGCGGCGCGCGCAAAACCGGATGGATATACGCTGCTCGTCGGCCAGATGGGAACGCACGCGGCGAGCGTCGGTCTCTATCCCAATCTGCAATACAATCCTGTCGCGGATTTCGAGCACATCGGCCAGTTGTCCGACACGCCCATCGGCATTCTCGTGCGCAAGGATTTTCCGGCGAAGGATCTCAAGGGCTTCATCGGAATGGTGAAGGCCGCGCCCGAGAAGTACAACAACGGACACGGGGGCGTCGGCTCGACATCGCACGTCTCATGCCTTCTCTTCACGTCGCTCATCGGCGCGCGCTCGCCAATGGTGGCCTATCGGGGGTCGGGTCCCGCGTTCAACGATCTCCTCAGCAGCCAGTACGATTTCCTCTGCGATCAGATTCCGCACACTGTCGAGCATGTGAAGGCCGGCACGGTGCGTATGCTTGCGATCGGAATCCCCGAGCGTTCGGATGCGCTGCCGGACGTCCCGACCACCATTCAGGCGGGCTTGCCGGAATTCCAGGCGTCGGGTTGGAACGCGCTTTTCGCGCCGAAGGGCACGCCGGCGCCCATCGTGGCGAAGCTGAACGACGCCTTGCGCAAGGCGCTCGACGATCCTGGCACGAAGGGGAAGCTCGAAGCGATCGGCGCCATTCCGCCGCGCGCGGAGAACCGGACGCCGGACGGCTTGAAGAAGTTCGTCCAGTCCGAGGTCGACAAATGGGTGCCGATCATGAAAGCGGCGAATGTTGAGGTCGGCAAATAAGCGCCCACAGGGGCGGCCATGCCGCCCCTACTGCACGTTCAATAGTTTTCGCACGTCTTCCTTGACTGATTTGGGCGCCGATTCCATGCGCTCCATTACCTCTTTCATGCGCGCTGCGCCGAACCACCTCAATTCGACCCTCGTCTTCTCCGCTTCGGCGCGAAATTGCGGATCTTCCATCGTAGAATCAAATCCCTTTTGCAGTGCGGCGGCGCGATCCGCGGGGATGCCCGGCGGCCCAAGCACGGGCCGCCCCAGCGCAAGCTGGGCAAACAGCAGTTCAAGCGCTGCACGGCCATTCGCGTCGGTCGCCAACTCGAGCGCGTTTTGGCACGTCCTTGTAAGCGGGATGGCGCGAAAGACCCATCTGCAGGATGACCTTCAACTGACCATCGGCAAGCTGCCGTGTAAGCTGTGCGTTCAGCGTTGAGACAAAGACGCCGCACATGCCCTGCAGCTCACCCCGCTCCATTGCAGTCACCCGGATGGGCGTGCCTCCCTGATAACCCGCGATAGGCTTGAACCTCAGACCCAGGACACTGTTCATTGCAACCGGAAACGTATGCGAATTCGAGCCCGCGCCCGCTGTGCCGACGATGACGTCGCGCGCCTTGAGGTCGCCCACAGACTTGATGCCGGTCGTGTGCCAGACGGAACAGGTGTCCACTTCTTCGTTCATGTTTCCGATGAAGGTGAACTTGAGATTTTCGAACTTCGTGTTCGGATCTCCTACGGCGGCGAGCACGAACGTGCTGGAGGACAGCATCCCCATTCCTGTTCCATCGCGCGCCGCCACGCCAAACACGTTGTTGGCCGCGACGATGCCGCCCCCGCCAGGGAGGTACTGGATCACGATGTTCGGATTGCCGGGAATGTGGCGCGGATAATGACGCACTAGCGTTCGCGCGTAGAGATCGTAGCCGCCGCCGGGTCCCGACGCGACGATCATGTTGATCGTCTTGCCCTTGTAGAAGTCCTCGACTGCGTCGGCCGCAGCGGACGCTGGCGCTATCGCCAGGCCGGCGCAGGCGAGCGCACAAGCGCGCATCTTCATGCGGTTCATCCAGTCCTCCCCATTTTGCTCTTCTTGTTGATCCGGCTTACTTGCCGCTGACGGACTTCGCCATATCGGAGTCCCGGGGCCGCAGCACCGCCTTGACCCGTTCGTGAACGGACGGCGGCGCGCTGAGAAGATCGTCGATGATCTTGGCGAGCGCCTCGCCGCTCATGTAGTCGATTTCAGCGTTCTGGGCTTTTGCTTCGGCGATGAATTCCGGATCCTTCAGCGTGGCGTCGAACGCGCGCCGCAGAACGTTCACGCGCGCCGGGGGCACGCCGGGCGTCGAGCCTATCGGACGGCCAACCATCACGGCCTTGGACATGAATTCAAGAATGGGCTTGTCCTCCGGCGCCACGGGTTGATCGAGCAGGAGCGGCACATCCGGCAGGTCAGGCTCTTTCTCGAGTCCAATCTGGATAATGGGCCGGATGAGCTTTTCCTTCACGAGGCGCGGCTGCGCCGACTTGTAGCTCGCCCAGGGGTTCGTGCCCCGGCCTTCGACCTCCCCGCGCTCCATCGCCATGTCGACTTCGCGGCCGTCGGGGTAGCCGACGATGATCTTGAATTTCGTGCCGAGCAGATTGTTGAAGAGCGCTGGCAGTTGAGTCGAAACGGAACCGGCGCCTGTTGAACCGATGGTCGTTTCGCGCTTCTTCGCCTCCTCGAACGATTGTGTCTTCGACGTGTGCCAGACGACCGTCACCTGGTTGGAGCTGCTCATGTTGCCGATCCAGTTGAACGTGCGCAGGTCGGCCTTGAAGCTCGGGGTCAGGCCCAGCGCCTGATCGGTGGGAAGGCCCTGGCTCACCATGGTGAGAATGGTTCCGTCTCTTGGCGCGACAGTGGCCACGTAGTTTGCGGCGGTGATGCCGCCGCCGCCCGGCATGTTGATGGGCATGACTGACGGATTTCCGGGGATGTGTTTGCCAATGTGGCGCGCCAGCATCCGCGAATACAGGTCATAGCCGCCACCCACGCCGGAGCGGATGATCATCCTGATCTGCTTGCCGTCGTAAAACTTGCTTTCGTCCTGTGCTGATGAGGCGGTGGCGGTGAGCGCCGCGAGCGTGGACGCAAGGATGATTGCGCTGGCTTTCATGTGTTCCTCCCTGGGGCGCTCAGGCGGCGTTCGCGCGCGGCGCGTATCGCTGAATGCGATTTTCGCGGAGTATTCGGGCGGCGCCGCCCGATGTCAACCAACGGACCCGGCTTGCCCGGCCGCGTGCGCGCATGCGATCCTCGCCCCGCGGACAAATCAGGGAGGAAGGCTTGGCCGGGCGAATCGAACGAGTCGATCTGTTTCCCGTGCGCCTGCCCTATGCGCGCACCATGACGTGGGCCTCCTCGTCCGAGAGCGCCGCGGACTTCATGGTGCTGCGGCTCACCACAAGCGACGGCGTCGCCGGGGTCAGCGAAGGCGTCGTGAAAACCGCGTGGACCGGCGCCACCTTGCGCACACTTGCCGTGGCGTTCGAGGAAATCTTCATCCCGATGCTGACCGGGCTCGATCCCGACGATGAAGCGGCGCTCGGACGCATCGCCAAAGTGCGCGAGAACAATCTCGCCAAGGCGATGATCGACGTCGCCGTTTGGGATCTTCGCGCCGCCCGCGCGGGCGTTCCGCTCTGGCGGCTGTGGGGTGGGCGGCGGGACGTCGACCTGTCGTGGTGCGTCACGCGCCAGCCGCCTCTCGAGATGGCGCGGGAAGCGGAAGCGGCGGTTCGCAATCACGGCTTCCGCGCGCTGAAGGTCAAGGGCGGGCAGGGCGCCGACACGGATATCGCGGCTCTGCGGGAAATCCGCCGGGCCGTGGGCGATCTCCTGATCTATGTGGATTGCAACCGGGCATATCCCGTCGATGAGGCCCCCGATTATGTCGCGCGTCTGGCCGGCGAGGGCGTCGCGCTCGCGGAAGACCCGTGTCCATTGTCGCCCGGCCGCTCCTTCGGCGAGCTCAAGGCGAAGTGCGGACTACCCTTGCTGGTCGATGGCGATTGCCGCGATCTTGCGAGCGCACGCATCTTTCTTGAGAGCGGCGCCGTCGCGCTCAACCTGAAAATCCAGAAGGCCCGCGGCTTCACGGAGAACAGGCAGATTGCGGCGGCGGCGCACGATGCCGGCGCGAGCGCGGATGTGGGCCTGTTCGGGGAAAGCTCGCTCGGATCGCTCGCCGCCCTTCAGCTCGCGGCGTCCCTGCCGTCGGCCGCCCTACCTGCGGAAGTCTCCGGCTTCCTTCAGTTTCGCGACGAATATGTTTGCGAGCCGCTGCGCATCATGAACGGCGCCATAGCATTGCCGGACACGCCGGGCTTCGCCGCTTTCGTGGACTGGAAGAAGGTGGAGAGCCTGCATCCATGACTGGCCGGCCGTCCGCCTGAGACGAACGAAAAACGGCCGGGCGAAAGCCCGGCCGTCCCGTCTGCTCCATCCGGCTCAGATCGAGGGGATGAATTCCTTCAGCCACGGCGCCCAGGCGCCGAGGTAGGTCGGCGGCCACGGGATCGTCAGCAACTGGTCGAACACAAACCAGATGAAGACGGTCAGCCCGATCGCCTGCGGAACGACCAGCTTCCACGGCTCCGGCCCTTCGAGGCGCATGTAGAGCACCACGAACAACGGCACGGTCGGGATGATGCCGATGACGGACATGGAAGCCATGAACGCCAGCAGCCAGCCGAAGAAGATCGAGCCACGGGTGAGGAGCACGCGAGTCGGCAGATGGCCGGTGTCGGATTCAAGATCCATGTGGATCTTTTCCGCCACCTCCCCCTTGGCTTCCCTGCGAAAATCCTCGGCTTCCTGGTGGTCTTTCCGCATCACCTCATTGAGCAAGGAGATTGCGATGCAGAGGAAGCCGATCGATCCCACGATCATCGGAACGATCTTGGCCGAGAAGTTCCAGCTCGAGGCTTCGAAGAGCAGGTATCCGAAGACCACGAGCAGGAACACGTGCATCAGGTGCTCCTTCTCGAATCTCGGCGTGCCATAGCCGCTCAGCATTCCGCCAACGCCGCCTTCCTTGCGGATGTCCGCGATGAGGGGACGCAGCAGGCCCATCGCCGAAATGGCGAAGATGCCGATGACGATGGGACGGGCGAACCAGTCCACTCCGTAACGCTGGATCGAAATGAAGAGGTAACGCTCGATGATATCGCCCAGCACGAGGCCGAGGATCAGCGGCGGGCGCGGCCACTTCATCTGCTTCATCATCCAGCCGAGCAGGCCGAAGACGAGCAGCGTCCAGAGGTCGCCCCAGTTGCGGGAGCCCTGAAACGCGCCGATGTAGATGATGCCGAGAACGGACGGCATGATCAGCGTGTAGCGAAGCGTCGCGAGACGCGCGAACTGTTCGGAGAACAGGTAGCACATGCCCGCGCCGACGATGTTGGCGAGAGCGACCGACCACACCATCGAGTAGGTGATGTGGAGGTTCTTCGACAGCATGTCGGGGCCCGGAACGAGGCCATGGATCATGAACGCGCCCAGCAGGATCGCCATGCCCGCCGAGCCGGGCACGCCGAAGGCGACGGTTGGAACGAGCGCGCCGCCCTCCTTCGCGTTATTGGCGCTTTCAGACGCGATGACGCCGCGCACGTCGCCCTTGCCAAAGGTTTGAGACGCGCCCTTCTCGGTGCGCACCGCATGGCCGTAGGCAATCCAGTCGACGATCGCGCCGCCGATGCCGGGAACCGCGCCGAGCGCGGCGCCAAGCCACGAGCAGCGCAGGATCAGCCACCAGTGCTTGAAGCAGTCCTTCGCGCCCTGGATCATGCCCGATGCGTCGGTCTTGGCCAGGTTGCCGGAGATCGCCGTGCGCGAGATCGCGAGGTCCGCGAGTTCGGGCAGGGCGAAGAAGCCGAGCACAATGGACGAGAGCGGCGCGCCTTCCCACAGATAAAGCGTATCGAAGGTGTAGCGCAGCGTGCCCGTCTGCGGGTCGGAACCCGTCATCGCGATCATGACGCCGAGGGCCGCGGCGGCAAGGCCGCGAAGCGGGGCGTTGCCCGACAAAGTGGCCACGAACGAGATGCCGAGCACGGAAAACGCCAGCAGTTCCGGCGATCCGATGTACAACATCACCGGACGAAGGATCGGAATGCAGAGCGCCATCAAGATGGCGCCGAACACGCCGCCCAGAAGGGACGACATGTAGGCCGCCGACAATGCGCGGCTGGCTTCGCCGCGCTTGGCCATTGGCAAACCGTCGAGCACGGTCGCCGCCGATCCGGCGCCGCCCGGCACGCCGAACAGAATGGCCGGGATCGGATCGCCGGTCGCCGTGGTTGCGCCCAGACCCAGCAACAGCGCCATGGCTGCAATCGGGTCCATGCTGAATGTGAACGGCAGCAGAAGCGCCGTCCCTGCCAGGCCGCCGATGCCAGGCAGAATGCCGAGCACGAGACCGATAAGACATCCGGCGAACAGCAAGAACATTCGCCAGGGATCGAACAACATGACGACGGCCGTGGCCGCTGCGTCAAGCATACCCTGTTCCATTGAATACCCCTTCCGGACGCAAGGGCGAGGATGATGCGCCCGCCACTGGTCCTTGACTGGTTGCAGAGATCACGGACCCGAGCGCTCGCGCGGATCCTTTCGCGGCTTCGTCAGAAGACCGCTGCTGCAAGCCCAGGAGGCGCCCTGGCGTTGAAGCCGGCTACCGTGGAACGCGGGTGAAAAAGGCGCCCGGAGGGCGGCCTCGAATAACTGGCCGTGATGAGCGGCAGAACCAACTCGGCATGGTCGGCGGAGTTCGTGTCGGCTGGATCGTTTGTGTCCGCCGCGACCGAGGGCGCATACTCGTGAAACGAAGCGACGATCGTCTTGCGGATGTCATCGACTGGCTTGCTGGCCTCGTAGGCCGCCATCATCGAAATCATCGAAAGGAACAGGAACAGCACAAGGCTGAGCCCTGTGATGCTCGTCGGCTCCTCTTCCCGTTCGATGACCAGCTGCATGTGTTCCCGCAGCAGCGGCAATGTGCGACCGTCGGATCAGATCTCTCTAATGGAGATCCGCTCCTCCCTCACCCGGTTGCCCCTGTCCCCCGGCCCCCCCGGCGCGCAATTGAGCTGACGCGCTTGGCCGCCCCCGGTTTCTACGGGAGGCTTAATACTAGTGGCTAATGTCTGCGAAAGAATCAAGCGGGAAAAATTCACCGATGTTGCCGCAAACGCGCTACGTGTTTTTACAGTGGCGCGGCAGGCCGGACCCGCCTGGGATCAGAACCAGTTCGCAAGGAAATGCGCGCCGATGGCGCCTGGCGCCAGCATCGCGCCCGACCACACGAACGCGGACGCGACATTCGCGGCCTGGAACCGCAGGAGCGGCATCGCACAAATGCCTGCCGTGAGCGGGAGCGCTGCGCGCAGAGGTCCGAAGAACCGGCCAACGAACAGTCCCGGCACTCCGTACGTCCGGAAGAAGCGTTCGCCTTGCGGAAGCAGGTCGGGGAACCGCGTGAGCGGCCATACGTCGCCTATGCGGCGGCTGAACTTGCTCCCCAGCCAGTAGGAGAGCCAGTCGCCGCAGATTGCGCCCGTCGCCGCGGCGATCCAGACGGACCAGAAATCGAGACCGTTCTGGCCGATGAGCGCGCCGAGTCCGAGCAGGATTACGGTCGCCGGCACCATCAGGGAGAGAAAGGCGACAGACTCGCAGAATGCCACGACGAATACGATTGGCGCCGCCCATGCGCGGTGTTCGTGAACGATGGCGAGCGCCGTCTGGGCGAGTTCTTCGAGGGACATGTCATCTCCGGCACTAGCCAGATAACACCTCGCCTCGATTTCTCAAGCTTCCGGCCGGCCGCTTGCGCCGGCGACCTGGCGCGGGACGTTACTTCCTGGGCGCGTGTTCGGGCTTTCCCCTTCGGGACGCGCGGGCCATGCGCTCAAGCTCCTTTTCGCTCATCGACTCGTACATTGACTTCGAGGGCGCGGCGAGGTCGGAAACCTTCTGGTCGCCGCGCTTTGCTGCGAGCGCGGCGCCTGCCGCCTTCTGCTGTGCTTTCGATTTCGCAGGCATGGCCATCCTCCAGCGCCGGTCAGCAATCGCCGTTCAATCCGGCGCAGCCAGCCAACGGGACCAACCCGCCTTCGTTCCTCCTGTGGCCTGTTGAACGCGTGTGAGGCGTGGCCTAACGTGCACGGTAAAGCGGCGCCGGTTCGCTTCATTCGGGAGGGAGAGATGTTTTTCAACGCAGGCAGGTCATTCTGGCGCGCGGGCGTTCTGGCGGTCGCAGGCTCCGCGGCGCTGGGGGTCGCCGCTCTTGCGCAGACGCCGGTGCGGGTCGGCACCCTTGGAGCGATCAGCGACGCGCCGATTTTTATCGCGGAGAAAAAGGGGTATTTCAAGGAGGAGGGGCTTGCGGTCACGATGACCGTGTTCAATTCCGCCGCCGTCATGGTCGCGCCGATGGGCTCGGGTCAGCTGGATGTCGGAGCGGGATCGCCTTCCGCGGGCATGTACAATGCCGTCGCGCGCAACATCAATGTGAAGATCGTCGCCGACAAGGCGCAGTCAACGCCCGGGTATGGCGCGACCAAGCTCATCGTGCGCAAGGATCTGGTGGACTCGGGCCGCTTCAAGGGATTGGCCGATCTCAAGGGCATGAAAATCGCCGGCAATGCGCCGGGCGTGAGCAATACGGCGATGCTGAACGCGATGCTCACGTCCGTCGGACTCAAGTACACCGACGTGGAGGTCGTGAACCTCGGGTTCCCGGATCACTTCCCGGCGCTTCAGAACAAGTCGGTTGACGCGGGCGCGACCATCGAACCCATTGCGACCCTGGCGGTCGAGCGCGGCGCGGCGGTCGAGTTCATGCGCGACGATCAGATCTATCCGAACCACCAGATCGCAACCCTGATCTATGCAGATCATTTCGCGGCCAAACGCGACGTGGCTGAGCGGTTCATGCGGGCCTATCTGAAAGGAATCCGCTTTTATGTGCGCGCACTGAAGGATGGGAAGCTTGCAGGCGAAACGGCCGACGAAGTCATTCCGATCCTCGTCGAGTTCACATCCGTCAAGAATCCCGATCTGTTGCGCAAGATCACGCCGACTGGCATGGACCCGGACGGCCGCGTGAACATCGACAGCCTTCAGCGCGACGTCGATTTCTATACGTCGCAGGGGCTGGTGAAGGAAAAGGTCGATGTCAGAAAGATCGTCGACCATTCGTTCGTCGAGGCGGCGATCAAGGCGCTGGGGCCGTTCAAGCCGTGAATCATTCGTGGCCGGGCCGTCCGCCCGGCCACGCAGAGACTACTTCGGCGACATGATGGCGCGTACGGACTTCACGACGTCTGGAGGCGTCGCGTAAATCCGTTCGACGAGCTTCTGCACGTCTTCGCCCGCCATCGGGCTCGTATCGAGCCGCATCTTGCCGGCTTCCGCCAGGTAATCCGGGCTCTTCACCGCCGCCATGAACGCGTCGCGCAGAATTTTGACGCGACCGGCGGGAACATCCGGGGGCGCAACGAACGGGCGTCCTGCAGCAAGGTAGCTCAAAGACAGCTCGAGTTGCTGCCGCTTGAGCGGGTCGCTCAGGAATTCGCCAATCGTCGGCACGTTCGGCAGGCCGGGGTGCTTCTGGAAGTCGAGTTGCACGAGCACGCGGATCTTGCCATCGGCGATCTGCTGCGCGTGCGACGCGAGCATTCCGGACACGAACCAGCCTGCCCGGCCCATCACCTCGCCGCTTTCCGCCGCGAGCGTCAGATCGGACGCGCTCTTGTACCCGTCGATGATCTTGAACTTGGAGCCCACGAGTTCGTTGAGCACGCGCGCATAGACCGCATCCGCCGTGGCGACGCCGCTCGATCCGACGATCATCTCGCGCTGAAGAACGTCCTTGAAGGTCTGGATCGGGGAATTGCCCCAGGCCACGACCACGGGAACTTCGCGGCTCGTGCTGCCGAGCCAATTCATCCTGCGCCCGTCGAAGCGCGCGTTCTCCGTCGGGCCTGTTATGCCGAGCACGGGTTCGACGCCGATGTGGTTTTGCACCGCTCCGATCGTCGAGCCGTCGCGCGGCGCCGAATTGGCGAGCGTGTTCATCGCGACGAGACTGCCTGCCGCCGGAAGGTTCTGCACGACGATAGTCGGCGTTCCGTCGATGAACTTCGGCAGGTGCCGCGCGACGAGGCGCGCGTAAATATCATAACCGCCGCCCGGCGCGGAGCCCACGATCATGTTGACCTGACGCTTGAGGTAAAAGTCGTCCGCGAACGCCGCGCCCGCGGCGAATTGAAAAGCTGCGATAAGGTTGACTGCGCCTGCGAGCTTTTTCATCTTTCGACCCCATCCCCGAGCGGCTGTGCATTAGTTTTTTCCCGACTATAGACGATGCGCGCGGCGCGCCAAGCCCTGCATCGCGCTCAGAAGAGCCAAGCGGTGGCCGCACGATACGCATCAAACAGAGCGCGCTTGCGCTGCGCAAGGACGGGCGGCGTCTCGACCGAAGCCTGAACGGCCGCCCCGCCGGGTTCCTTGACCAATACAGCGACCTTCACCTCGCCGTCGGTGAAATAGGGGTCGCCGCCGCCGTTGCGGCCGTAGAACGTGGGGCCCGAGCCCGTGATCTCGTATACTCTCTCAACAACGTGCGCGCGCGTGAGATCGTCGATGACGAAGTCGCGTTCGGCGTCGACGTCAGCGCCGATGTGATGCGTGACCTGGCCCGTGAAGCGACTCAACTCCACGCCTTCGTCAAAGGCCGCTGACGCGAGCCAGAAAGGGCGGCCGTCCTCGCCGCTTTCCTTCACCATCCAGAAGCGGATGTGGTGGCGCTTGTCGGCGCTGCCGCCAACCTGCTTCTCGAATGCAAGGTCCTGTTTCCGGCCGTCGTAGAAGAGCGGGCTGACCGGCGCCTGATCGTCGGGACGGTGCATGACGACGCTGAGCGCGATGTCCAGGGAGGAGCGCAACGTGATCGGATCGGCAGGCGACCATCCGGCGGCCGCGAAGGCGCGCAGCAGCGTCTCCCTGGAGCCGATTGCGCCCACATTGATGGGATCGCCCGGAATTCCGTTCGACGTATGCGTCCGCATCGGCAGGTTTTCGATGCCCGGAGCGCGGTCGTGATGGGTCCACGCAAGCGGCAGAACGACGTATGCGACGACGAGATAAACCGCCACCAGGGTCAGGACGATGTGCATGGCGCGCCTTCGCGAGCTTCGCTTCACGCCGGCTCCCTTCCTTCATCCTGCGACCCGACGCGCCGCATGCTAGTGCAAGCGGCGCAGAACGGTCCAGTTTAACTGGACGGTTGGCATGAAAAAAGCGGCGCCCGGGCGCCGCTTGTGGAGTGTTGCGAGACTCCGGGAGCCAGTTACATGCGCTCGCCGCGTTCGCCGCCGCCCTGCTGGCGATGCGGGATCCGCCCGGTCGACATGTTGTCTCCGCCCCGGCCGCGCCCGCTGTCCTGCTGGAGTCGCCTGTCCTGGTCGTTGCGGCCTTCGCGCGGACTCCAGCCGCCGTTCTGCCCCTGCTGCAACCGTTGCCGGTCGTCCCGATCGCGCTCGCGCGCGCCGTTCTGGTCGGTGCGCTGGCGGTTGCGCCAGCCGTCGCTGTCGCTCTGCTGGCGATTGCGCCATCCGTCGCGGTCGCTGCGTCCATCCTGCTGACGGTCGCGCCAGTCGCCGCGCCGGTTATCGCGATCCCACTGGCCGCCGTCGCGGTCGCGGCCGCGCCAACCGTCGCCGCCCCGCCAGTTGCGGTCGCGCTCGAACCATGTGTAACGCTGGCTCCACCACGGCCGGTCGCGATAATAGCGCGTCCAGTAATCCTCCACGGAAAATGCTATTACCGGGAGGCCGATGCGCGGGCCCCATTCCTCGACCACCACGTAGCGGTTGTTCCACGCATAGTTGAGGTTGCTGGCGTCGACCCAGCCGCGATCTCTGCGCCACGAGATATCGCACCAGCTGTATCCGCGAAGGCATCCATGAATGGTCACGCGCGCGTCTTCCGGGACATAGGCGACGCGCGGATAGTTGAAGCCCGGTCCTGCGCGCAGCGTGGCGTCGTCACGCATGATCGCGCTTTGCGCATAGGCCGCCGGAGCTGCAACGAAAATGGCCGCCAGAGGCGCGGCCAGTCTGAGGGCTCTTTTCATGCTGCGTTCTCCTGTAAGGCGTCACGCCGGGAAAACGGCGAGCGCGAATGTCCGCCGTTCCGGCAGGTCCGTTGAACGTCAGCATCCGCCAACGGTTCCTACGGCCAAGGGCGGACGCGCGGCGCCTACGGGCGCAAACGTGGCGATGGTTCGGTGCGCGCGCAGTCGCCCCGCACGCAGACGTAAACGACGCTGTCGGGCCTGCCGGCGATGCGAAAACCCGCGCTGCGCAGCATCGCTTCGACGCCAGCGCGGTTTGGAATCCACCAGTTTGTCGGGTCGCCGGCGTAACATTTCTCGATGAAGTGCATCAGAGGAAAGCCGTCGCGCGTGAAGATGTCTTTCTCGCCGAAGGGATAGTCATCCTCAAGCGGTGGCGTGCGCATGCTGCCGCGCAGCAGTGAATGAAAGATCATCACCTCGCCAACGGCGTGCTCGTGCAAAAGGTCGAGCGCAAGCAGAGGATGACGCAAATGGTAAAGCACGCCCATGAAGAGCACGATGTCGAACTTCTCGCCCAGAGTCGCTACGTCGTAGACGGACATCTTCCGGAATTCGAGGTCCACGCCGCTCCATTCGGCGGCCATGCGCGCCTGCGCCAGATATCGTTCGTCACAATCGGCCGCCACCACGCGTCTGGCGCCGCGCTTCTTCATCTCGATCGAATAGAACCCGCCGTTGCACCCCAGGTCGAGCACGGTCTTGCCGGTCAGGTCGTGCGGAATGGCGTGTTCAAAATGGCGCCAGTGGCATGAGGGATAATCGCCGAGCGGATGATCGGGGGCCGTCCACACGCTGCCGAGGCGCATATTGTGAAACCATGGACCGAGCGCATTGATCCGGGTGCGGAGGTCGCGCGTGGACGCAGACTTGGCTGAATGCATCGTCGGCAATTGGCATGTCTCCGCCGGGTTCAAGCCCCTGTCGTCGCGAACGTCCGCCTCGCCCTGCGAGTTCCCGGCCGTCGCCGGCGTGTGCAAACGTTCACAAGTGCGTGCAAGCGCCGCTTGCGTCCAATCCCGCTCTGCCCAAGCGGTGATGCTTCGCTATGATGCCTGCGGCGCCGCCTCCGGCCAGGGAAGCGGAGGCGCAGGAGGGAGCACGGAATGAACTACGTCGTTCGCAAGTCGGCCAAGGATTTCGATCAGGGTCTTTTGGACCTGTACGACCAGTATTGCCACGGCAAGATTGACCGCCGCCAGTTCGTGGCCGGCGCCAGCAAGTATGCGGCTGCAGGCGTCAGCGCGGCCGCGCTGGTGGAGATGCTGCTGCCGAACTACGCGCTCGCGCAGCAGGTGAAGCCTGATGATCCGCGCATCAGGACCCAGACCGTCACCTTCGAATCGCCGAAGGGCAACGGACCGACGAGGGGTCTGCTCGCCGTGCCGTCGAAGCCCGGCAAATACGGCGCCGTGGTAGTCGTGCATGAGAACCGCGGGCTCAATCCCTACATCGAGGACGTCGCGCGCCGTCTGGCCGCGGCCGGCTTCATCGCGCTCGCACCCGATGGCCTCACTTCGCTCGGCGGATATCCCGGCAACGATGACAAGGGCCGCGAAATGCAGGCCAAGCTCGACTCGCAGAAACTGCTGATGGATTTCATCGCAGCCTACGAGTGGCTGAAGAAGTATCCTGACACGAACGGCAAGGTGGGCGCCGTCGGCTTCTGCTTCGGCGGATCGGTCGTCAATTCCATGGCCGTGATGCTGCCGGACCTCGCCGCCGCCGTTCCCTACTACGGCTCGCATCCAAAGGAAGAGGACGTGGCGCGAATCAGGGCGCCGCTGTTGATCCATCAGGCCGAGCTCGACACCCGCCTGGTGACCGGGCTGCCCGCATACGAGGCGGCCCTCAAGGCGAACGGCAAGACCTACGAGGCGTTCGTCTATCCGCAGACGAACCATGGGTTCCACAACGATACGACGCCGCGTTTCGACAAGGCGGCGGCGGAATTGTCGTGGGACCGCACGCTCGCGTTCTTCAGGAAGCATCTCTCGTAATCTTCAACAAGACGGCGTCCGGCGCCCCGGCGCCGGACGTTTCGATTTGAAACGACCAAATCGGGAGGAGCGCATGGGCGGCAAACTTAGGGCGAGCATTCTCGCGGTGGCGCTGGCAGGTGCGAGCGGCGCGTTGGCGCAAAGCAATCCGCGCTACATACCCTTCCAGCCGTCCGCAACGAAGGGCGCGCTTTACACGCCGGATTCCGGCCCGGCCTCGAACGTCGCCTTCCTGACCATCCATCGCACATCCAACTTCATGAACATGATCGGCACGCGCGAACTCGCGAGGCGAGGGTTCGTCGTGCTCGGTATGAATCCGCGATCGGACAACAATGAAGCTATCGTCAATTTCGAGAATGTGGCGCTGGATATCAAGCAGGGTATCGAGTTCCTTCGCAAGCAGCCCGGCGTGACGAAGGTTGTGCTGATCGGCTTCTCGGGCGGCGGCCCCGCAACTTCGTTCTACCAGGCTGTAGCCGAGAAGGGCGTCGCGTATTGCCGTGGCCCGAACAAACTGACGCAGTGCCCGGAATCCCTGAAAGACTTGCCCAAGGCTGATGGCCTGTTTCTGCTCGACGCGCACCCCGGCAATACGATCAACGCGCTGCGCAGTCTCAACCCGAGCGTAATCGACGAAGACGATCCTTCAAAGATCGACGCATCGCTTGATCCGTTCGATCCGAAGAACGGCTTCAATCCGAACGGACACTCGGTCTACTCGCAGGAATTCATGGATCGCTATTTCGCCGCGCAGGCGGCGCGCATGAATCGCCTGATTGACAAGGCGACCGCGATGCGCGCCGCCATTGCCGCCGGCAAGGCCGCGACGAGCGACGATGCGCCTTTCATCGTCTATCGCAATCGTGCGCGGTTGATGGACTTCTCGATGAGCGTTCATCCAGGGAGCGTGAAGCCGCAGAAGCTCATCAGGAACGACGGGTCGATTTCGACCGAGGTCGTTCGCTCGGTGCGTGTGGCGCTTGTGAACAACGCGAAGGCTGATCGCACGCTCTCCAACGGGACGATGTTTCTGACGCTCACATCATTTCTCAGCGCCAACGCCATCCGGGCGCGGGATTCGATGTCCGACATCGATTGGTGTTCGAGCAACAATTCGACTTCTTGCGCCGTGCGAGAGATTTCAGTTCCGTTGCTGATCGCGGCGATGGGCGCTCACTACTTTATCGCGGACAACGAGATTCACTTCGATCTGGCCGCAAGCAAGGACAAGGATTTCGTGGTGATCGAAGGCGCCGTTCATGGGCAGACGCCCTGCACGGCATGCTCGAAGATAACGGGACAGCCATACGACAATGCGACGAAGAACCTGTACGACTACGTGGCGAAATGGGCGTCGGGCGACCGGTTCAGGTGAACTGGTGACGTCTCCCTCATAATCGTACGCATTCAAGGGCGCGAGCGCGTACGAATACTGCTCCGCTTGTTCGCGGCCGACGCTATGGACATCGCGCCAAAAGGCCACTCAAACGGCCGTGCTTTCGTCTACTTTTATACATTCGCGTTTGCGCACTTGTCGGCCTTTACTTCGCCGCAACGCGGTGCAAGGGTTGCCCGTGCTTTCGTCTTTCCAGGTCACGTGAAGCGGCGCCGTAACGGCGCGTTGCATTTGGCTGCCGTTGACGCCAGGCGCCTTGGTTGCGCATCGAAACCTGCGAGATCGCTCGCAGACGCTCACCCAGGACTTCCGACACGAACGGACCCGACGAATGAGCCTCGCTGCCGCAACGGAACTACGTCCCGCATTCCTTTCTGGCGGAGGATTGCTCGGGTCGCTCATTCGAAAGCACGACTGGGACTCCACGCCAATGGGGCCGCCCGAAACCTGGCCGCACGCGCTCCGCGCATCGCTGTCTATCTGCCTGCATTCGAGTTTCCCCACGGCCATCTATTGGGGGCCTGACCTGCGCCTTCTTTACAACGATGCGTGGGCGCCCATTCCGGCGGAGCGTCATCCATGGGCGCTCGGCCGCCCCGGCGCGGAAGTCTGGCCCGACATCTGGGATATCGTCGGCCCCCAGTTCGAGCGCGTGCTCCTCACCGGAGAAGGATTTTCGGCGTTCGACCAGATGCTTCCGATGGAGCGCGGCGGCGCGCCAGCCGAAACCTACTGGAACTACAGTTTCACGCCGATCCGCGACGACGACGGCATTGTCGTCGGCGTCTTCAACCAGGGGCATGAAACAACCGATCTCGTTGTCGCGCGGCGCAAGGCCGAAGCCGAGATCCAGCGGCTCGGCGCAATGTTCGCGCAGGCGCCCGGCGGCGTCGCGGTTCTGCGCGGTCCCGACCATGTGTTCGAGATCGTCAATCCCGCCTATGCGGATCTCGTCGGCCGTGCGGACCTCGTCGGAAAAACCGTTGCGGCGGCCTTGCCGGAAGTTGTTTCGCAAGGCTTTGTTGCGCTGCTCGACGACGTCTTTGCGACGGGTGAGCCGCATGTCGGGCGATCCGTGCCGGTGGTGCTTGAGCGGCGTCCCGGCGAGCACGAAGAGCGTTTTCTCGACTTCGTGTATCAGCCTCTGACGGACGGCGCCGGCCAGAGAAGCGGCATCTTCGTTCAGGTCACCGACGTCACGGACGCCACACGCTCGGAGCGCGCGTTGCGAGCGAGCGAAGCGAAATTCGCGGCTATCGCCAATTCCATCGATCAAATGATCTGGTCGACGCGGCCTGACGGTTTCCACGACTATTATAACGACCGCTGGTACGAGTTCACGGGCGTGCCGTACGGATCGACGGATGGGGAAGCATGGAGCGGTCTGTTCCATCCCGACGATCAGGAGCGGGCATGGTCCGTGTGGCGGCAGTGCCTGAACACCGGTGAACCCTACCATATCGAGTACCGCCTGCGGCATCGCTCCGGCGGGTACCGATGGGTGATCGGCCGCGCGCAATGCGTGCGCGACGAATGGGGAGAAATCGCGCGCTGGTATGGCACCTGCACGGATATTCACGATTTGAAGTCCGCGGAAGATCAGCTCGCGGCGCAGGCGCAGTCGATGCGCGAGAGCGAGGAGTTCAGCCGCAGCGTGGTGGAATCGAGTCCTGATTGCATCGCAGTGCTGAATCTCGACGGCACGATCCAGTTCATGAACCAGAATAGTCAGGTTCTGTTCGAAGCCGGCGATCCTGGATCGCTGCGCGGCAAGCCCTGGAAGCGTTTGTGGCCCCAGGATAGCTGGGCGCTCGCCGAGGATGCGGTGGCGGCGGCGCTCGCGGGCGGCGTCGGACGTTTCTCGGCCTGCCGGCCGACGACGGCCGGCGCGGCCAAGTGGTGGGACGTGGTTGTGACGCCGGCGCTGGGGGCGCAGGGCGCGCCCATCAGGCTCGTCTCCGTCTCGCGCGACGTGACGGAGCGGCGCCACGCGGAGGAATCGCGCCAACTTCTGCTGGGCGAGCTGAACCATCGCGTGAAGAATTTGTTCGCCATCGCGTCAGGCATGGTCACGATGACGGCGCGCAGCGCGTCGAACGTATCCGAGATGGCGGCCGTGCTCCGGGGACGCCTCGACTCGCTCGCCAAGGCACACGAACTGATCCGCTCGGCGATCAAGACCGATCAGCCAGAGGGCGAGGGGCGCGCGCGACTCGAAGACCTCGTGCGCGAAATCGTGCATCCGCATCTCGATCCGTCGGCCAAGCGCCAGTTCGCTATCGAAGGAACGCCTGTTTTGCTTGGCGTGAAGGCGACCACAAGTCTCGCGCTCATCCTGCATGAGCTTGCGACGAATGCCGCGAAGTATGGCGCTTTTTGTTCGCCCGACGGGAGGTTGACGGTGCGCTGGGCTGTCGCCGGCGAAACGCTGTCGCTCGACTGGCTTGAGGAAGGCGCGCCGGACGCGCCAACCGGACAAGTGCGTGAGGGCTTCGGCAGCAAGCTCGCGCGCGCCACCGTGACGGGTCAGCTGGGTGGGAGCATCGCCTACGACTGGCGTGCGGACGGCGTGCGCATCGCGTTCGCGGCGCCGCTCGACAGGCTGCGCGTTTAGCTTTCGTCATCCGCCAAAACGAAAAGCGGCTTCAGCCTGGCGCTCGCAGCCGCCTTTGCTTCCGTCGTTGGCCTTTGGAGTGGTTCTATTTCGTCGGGGCAACGCCCGGCGCGGGCTTCTCCGCGTCGCGGGTGGCGATAGCGCGCATCCAAGCGTTCATGGATTCGAGCGACACCGTGCCCTCGCCGAGATCGACCGTGATCCTGTCGATCTTGCCGGTGAGTAGCGCGGGAGACTGATAGTCCTTGTCGTCCACGGATGTGCCCGTGTCCATGCCGACATCGAATGTTTCGTCCCAGGCATAAGTGAACGGCGTCGTGTGCGGAAGTTTCAGGCTCGCGGCCTGCTTGCCGTCGATGGTCAGCGTTCCGGTTCCGCCATGGCCGAAGGGTACGCCGCCTGCCATGTCGAGCTTGAAGTCGAAGACGATCCTGTGCTTGCCCGGCGTGAGCGCGCTGGCGGCTTGCCATTTGGGTCGCTCGACATTGAACAGGTTCATCGTGAACGTCGGCTTGCCGTCCTTCAGATAAAGGGCCCAACCGGAGAATCGTCCGCCCTGCGTGACAATCACGCCATTGCCGCCGCCCTGCGGAACGTCGATGTCAGCGGTGATCGTGAACGAGCGGTTAAGGATCGACGGAGCCGCGTTCGCCTGCGTGCAGCACGAAGGCCCGGTGTACACGAACTGCTTGCGGCCCGCCGCCGGGCCCGGACGCGGCGCGACCATCGCGGTGATCGAATTGTTAAGCGGGAAGACCTGGTTCTTCTGGCCTTCGAGCATGAACAATTCCTGCATCATGCGCAGCTTGTCAGGTTGCGCCTTGGCGAGGTCCTTCGTTTGCGTGGGGCTCTCAGCGAGGTTGTAGAGTTCCCACGCATAACCGTTCATCACGTCCGAAGGCCGGGGCGACGTGACGCTGGCCCACGGCGGCACCGGCGGCGTCGTGCTGGCGATCCAGCCGTCGTGATAGATGGCGCGGAAGCCAAGGATCTCGAAGTACTGCGTCTTGCGCGTCGAGGGCGCATCCTTGTTTTCCGGCGCGAACGTGTACGTCATCGGAACGCCATCCATCGGACGCTGCGCGATGCCGTTCACCATGTTCGGCTGCGGGACGCCAAGCACGTCGAGGATTGTCGGGGCGATGTCAATAACATGGTGGAACTGGGTGCGAATGCCCCCCTTGTCCTTGATGCGCGCAGGCCAGGAGATCGCCATGCCGTTGCGGGTGCCGCCGAAATGGGAAGCAACCTGCTTCGTCCAGCGATAGGGCGTGCCGAACGCCCAGGTCCAGCCGACCGCCATGTGGTTGTAGGTCTGGTCCGTGCCCCAGACGTCGTACCACGGCATCTGCTGTTCGGCCGTCAAAGCGATGCCATTGAAATACATGACCTCGTTCGGCGTCCCGTTGACGGAGCCCTCGGAGCTGCTTCCGTTGTCGCCGCTGATATAGATGATGAGGGTATTGTCGAGCTGACCGAGACGTTCAACTTCGGCGATCACGCGTCCGATCTCGTGATCCGTGTAGGCGAGATAGGCGGCATAGACGTTGGCTTGCCTGATGAAGAGCTTCTTCTCGACATCGGTGAGGTCAGTCCAGCGCTTGAGCATGTCGGCGGGCCACGCCGGCAGTTCGGCGTTGGCTGGGATGACGCCGAGCTTCTGCTGGTTTGCAAAGATTGTCTCGCGCAGCTTTTCCCAGCCGTCGTTGAAGAGATTCATCTTCTCGATCTTGTCGACCCACTCCTTCGTCGGGTGGTGCGGCGCATGGGTGGCGCCGGGCGCATAGTGGATGAACCACGGCCGGTTGGGCGCGATCTCGACATTGTTGCGAATGTAGCCGATGGCGTCGTCCGCCATTGCTGTTATGAGATTCCAGCCGGGATTGCCAACATAGGGATGGATTGGCATCGTGTTACGGAAGAGGTTGCCGGGCTGCCACTGGCTCGTATCGCCTCCCACGAAGCCATAGAAGTAATCAAAGCCTTGTCCGATCGGCCAGTTGGTGAAGGGGCCGACCGTGCTCGCCTCCCATGGCGGCACGTTGTGATTCTTGCCGAACCATGCCGTCGCGTATCCGTTCTGCTGCAGCGCGGCCGCAATGGTCGCCGTCTCCGGCGGGATGATCGAATTGTATCCGGGATAACCCGTCGACAACTCCGCGATGTTGCCGAAGCCGACCTGATGGTGGTTGCGCCCGGTGAGAAGGGCCGCGCGCGTGGGCGAGCAGAGCGCCGTCGTGTGGAAGGTCGTGTAGCGCAAGCCGTTGGCGGCGACGCGGTCGAGAGTCGGCGTCGGAATCACCCCGCCGAAGGTCGACGGCGCGGCAAAGCCGACATCGTCGGTGAGAATGAGAAGCACGTTCGGCGCGTTCTGGGGCGGCATGATCTGCGGCGGCCATGCCGGCGTACTGTCGACCGAGTTGGGCAGAATGGACCCTGAGAAAGGCGGCGAAGGCGGCGGTAGTTGCAACCCTTGCGGCGTCATCACGGCGCTGGGCGCTCCGGGCGTTCCACGCACTTGCTGGGCGTATGCGCCAGTGCTTGCCAGCAGCCCAAGCGTCAAGATCAAGGTTCCGGAAAACGCCTTCATTTTGTGTCTCCGAATGAAGAGCGGCATTGCTCCGCTTTTAGCATTGATCTGCTGTCACGTGTTTGACTTCGCAGGACACAATCGCCGCAGCCGGCATCTATTATCCAGATCAGGCGCGTGTTGGCGGCAATTGAGCCGCCAGCTTGCTCAACCAGCGTCGCCCGGAGGGTTCTCTATGTCGTCCACAACCTCGTTGCGCCAGACTTCCCACGCATCATCGAGACGCTTGGGTTCATGCGCCTCGTCAGGCGCGATATACGTGATTGGCCTGTTGAAAGAACGGGCGATAGCAAGTTGCTTCGCATTGACCTCCGTATAAATGGCGCGTTGCACGGCCAGCTTGAGATTTTCTGCGACAACGATGTTGCCGTGACCGCGCATGAGCGCCATCGATGCGGACCCGAGCTTCCTGGCGAGGGACTCGCCCTGAGCATTGGTTGCGACGAGTAGCCCCTGGACGACGCCGGCTTCCCTGATGTCCCATACGGGCGCGTCCTGCGTCATGAAAGACGCCATGTGCGAAACGCCGCGCATCGGCTCGCCGGCGACGCCGAAGGGAATCGTCGTCGGCGAATGGCTGTGCACGACCGCGTTCACGTCCCGCCGCGCGCGATACGTCTGGCCATGGATGAAACGTTCGAGAAAGACGCGGCGGCCATCGGGCGCCACGGGTTCGGAGTCCATGTCGAACTCCATGACGTCCTCGGCGCGGATCAACGCAGGGGCGCGGGCGCGCGACATGAGAAAGCGGTCTGTGCGCTCGGGATGACGCACGCTGACATGGCCCCAGGCGTCGAGCACGCCATGCTTCGCAAGAATTCTGTTGGCGATCACAAGATCGTCGATGAGCTGTGCAACTGCCTGCGAAGTCATCGGCCCCTTTTGTTCCGTTGCGCCAGCTTTAGCCGGCGTCCTGCAAGACTGCAGCACAGACTATGACGGCCGCGCCCGGCCGCGGCAAGCGCGGCGAGCCGATGACGGCCCCGCGGCGCTGCTCAGGGCTTGTCGCCAGCGATCAGGCGCATGCCGATGTTCACGACTTCGGCAGGAGTCGCGTAGAGGCGTTCGATATCCGCAGTCATCTCCTTCCAATCGACCGGATCAAGTTCAAGCCCCATTGCGCGACCTTCCTTGACGAAGGATTCGTCCTGAATGAGTTTGGAAAACCCGTCGCGCAGGGCGGCCAGCCGGTCGGCGGGCACTTCGGGTGGGGCAAGATAGGGCCTCGCCATTTCCTCCGGAGCAACGATGAGAGCAAGTATCTGCTTCGTGCGGTCATCCTTGGCGAGCTCCAGGACCGTCGGCACGTGGGGCAGCTCCGGAAGCCTTTTGGATGAGGCCGCGGCAAGGACGTTGAGTTTTCCTTCACTGATCCACCGCGGATAGGTCGACATGAGGCTCGAATACGACCAGCCACAACGCCCCTGCACCTCCCCGCGCTCCAGCGCGAGAGCGACCTCGTTGCCGCCGGGATAGCCTGCGATGATCTTCACCTTGTAACCCATCAGCTCCCGCAGCGCAGTGGGAAGGACGACCGTCAGCGATGCGGGCCCGGTGCCGCCGAGCGCGATCTCCTTTTCGCGAAGCTGCTCGATTTTCGTAACGCCGGTCGTGTGCCACGTCACGCATAGGCTCGTCGAACGGTCGAGCGTGCCGAGCCAGTTGATCTTCGTCGCGTCGAACTGCGCCCCTTTCACCTTGAAGAGTGGCGCGGTGATCTGTTCGCGCCCGATGGCGCCGATCACCGATCCGTCGCGCGGGGCGGAATGATACAACTGGTTCGCAAGCTTGAGACTGCCCGCGCCCGGCACGTTCTGCACCACGACGTTCGGCTTTCCGGGCAGGTGCTGGCCGTAAGAGCGCGACAGGAAGCGGGCGTAGACGTCGTAGCCGCCGCCCGGCGCGTAGCCCACTTGCAACGTGATGTTGCGTCCCTTGTAGAACTCCTCGGGAGTCTGGGCACAAGCAAGCGCAGGCATGATGGCTGATGCGAGTCCTGCCGCGCGGATCGCGCGCCGAGTGTTGCCTGTCATGTTCCCCTCCCGAGGATCGTTACATGTGCTCAGTCCTGTTTTCTTCTCGTCCTGCGCCGTTTCGGCCTAGAAAAGCTCGTCCACGCCGATCTTGCGCGCAAGTAGTCCCTGATCGTGCGAGTAGCTTATGAACTGCTCCATGTTGGCCCGGTTTTCCTCGACGCCAATGGGCCAGAGGTTCGGCCCGAGCAGCTCGCGCTCTTCCTCGAGGTGCAACCGCCCCCACGCGAGACGCGACCAGTTCGGATCATCGTAATAGCGGGCGGTTGTCGCTTCAATGCGATGGAACATGTCCATGAAGGCCTGCCGCGCGTGCGGGTGGCGCTCCAGCACGTCGGTGCGGAAAACCATCACGTGCATGATCGGATAGAAGCCGCGCTGCTTGTAGTATCGCGCCTCTTCGGCCTTCGGATCGTCGAACAGGCGGCGGATCTCGCTTGCGCCTTGCAGCGCCTGCTTCGGTGGATGCGGGCGGAAGATGGCGTCGATCTCACCGCGGATCAGCATATCGCCGATGTTGGTGTCCTCCGGCGCCTTGACGATCGAGACGCCGTCCTCCGCCTCGAAGGGAATAGTCTCGTCCTTGCTGACCACCCATTCGATCGACCTCCAGGGCACGCCATAGTCGCTTTGCAGATCGCCTTTGGCGAGCACCGAAAGCGTGGTCTGGAACGTGTTCAGGCCGACTCGCTTGCCGGCGAGGTCTTCCGGCCTCTTCACGCGTCCGTTGGCGTTGATCCAGATCTGCGACTGGCTGAACAGGCGGCGGGGAAACACGGGGATCGCGGTGAACTCCCGCGACCTCGTGCGTTCCATGATGTAGGATGAAAAGGACACTTCCGCGATGTCGAACTCGCGGTCGCGCAGCATTCTCTCGTGGCGCTTCTGGCCGTAGCGTCCGTAGTTCGACTGACTGACATGCAACACGTCGAGTTCGAAGCCTTCGGGCGCCTCGACGCCCTCCAGCAACGGGACGAAACGATCGTAGTGCGAGATCGCGAGCTTGAGCCTCGTCATCCCGTCACCTCACGCCGCGCGCTCCCATCGCCCGACGTCGACCTCCCAGCCCTTGCTCTGGCTGAGATCGAGCATATTGGCGTCGGGATCACGGAAGCGATACTCGGCGTATGGCCGCGTGGCGGGCCGCTTCTCGGCGGGGGCTTCCTCCATCAGCTCCTCCAGTTTCGAGGCGATGTCCTTTACGAGGAAGCCGTAATGATTCACGCCATAGCGCGGCTGATGCCCGTCCGACTTGTTGAAGAACGGATGAATGGCGAAATTCGTCGTCCCGTCGCCCGAAAACCGGTTGAGGCGGCCTTGCGCGCGGCGCTCGAAGCTTGCTTCCAGCTCGCGGAAGCCGAACATCAGCACAAAGAAATTATGCACGCCTTCCGGCCAGAGCGCATTGTAGGCGATGTGCCGGATGCGCGGCAGCTTCTCCTCCACCTTCTCGACCCCGAAAGGCCGCTCGGAGAGGCTGATCGGCGTTCCTTCTGGATCGAAGATGCGGCGCTCGCCGAAATGCAATCCGCCGGGCTCGTCGAGGATCGGCATGTTGGGCCGAAGCGCCCGATACTTTTCCTCGACCTCCGCGATGCTCGGAACTTCGAGGCCGATATGGTGCAGGCCAACCTCGTTGCGATGATCCTGAATCTCCGGGCGGCGCTTGAGGAAGGTAATATTGAAGAACCCGTCCGTCATCGAAACGTCGCCTTCATTCGAGCGGCCGAGTTCCTGAAGGTCGAGATAGCGCGAATAGAATCGCGCTTGTCCGTCCGGCGAGTCGCTGAGCAGCGCAATATATCTGATCCTCGGCTTCATGCGTTCCCCCTTGCTCGATGGTGTTTCGGCGCGCCTGACAACTTGCGCATCCGGTACGCCTCACTTCTTCATGACTGAGGTGCGGTCCTCGCGCTTCAGCGCGTCGGCCGCCGAGTGGCGAATTTCGCGCGGCAGGGCTGCCAGCTTTCGCACCAGCTGATCGATTTCCTCGGGCGAGGAGTAGTCGATGTCGAGCGACTGTTGCTTCGCTTCAGCCATGAATTCGGGATCCTGGACAGCCTTTGCGAATGCGCTTCGCAGCGTCGCCAGCCGTGCCGGCATCGTTTCCGGCGGCGCCAAGAATGTTCTGTGCATCAGGCGCGGCGCCATGATGAGTTCGAGCGTCGCGCGCTGCTGTTCGGTCATGGGAAGGTCCATGATCCACGGCGCGTCGCCTGCGGCGGGGTCCTTCTTCAGGCTTGTCTGAAGGACAACGTTGATCTTGCCCTGTTCCAGCCATTCGGGACGTATCGTCCGGTAAGTGGAAAGCGATGCGCCGCAGCGCCCGTCGACTTCGCCGCGCTCCATCGCGATGAGCACGTCGGCCCCGCCCTTGTAACCCGATATGATCCTGATCTTCGTGCCAAAGATATTGTTCAGAACTTTCGGATAGGACTCCATGCTCGTGCCGGCGCCTGAGCCGCCGACGATGAATTCCTTCGTAAGCAGGTCCTTCGCGGTCTTTACGTTCGATGTGTGCCAGGACGCGCAAACGCTGAACTCCTCGGCGAGATTGCCGATCCAGGAGAATTTCGCCGGATCGAACCTCGTCTCTTCTCCCATGACGGGAGCGAGCAGCGCCGTGCTTTGTATCAGCGCGATCGTCGAGCCATCGCGGGGCGCCACGTTGTACATATGGATCGCCGCCCGCAATCCGCCGGCGCCGGTGAAATTCTGGACGGCGACCGACGGGGCGCCGGGTATGTATTTCACGATGTGGCGCGCCATGAGACGCCCATAGGTGTCGTAGCCGCCGCCCGAACCGGCGCTGACCAGAAGACCGATGGTGCGCCCAGCGTAGAAGTTATCAGCGTCCTGCGCCTGCGCGCTGGCGACAAGCGCCGGCAGCACAGCAAACAGAAACGCCTTGGCTGCATTGCGCAAAGCTTCCTCCCGCCATTTATTTTGAATGATGATACGCCGATTTGTGGGGCCGTCCAGCCCCGCCGCGGGGAGGGGCGGGGTCGTTGGAGAGATCGGCGGCGAATTCCGCGGGTCACCGCCGCCATTGCGGGGCGACATGGCGGGACGCTGCGTGGCGGAAGTGCTGCGCATTCACCATACAAGTTGGGATGAGGTACGCCGCGCCTGTCGGCGCCGCCGGAGACTGCGGATCCGCGCTTCGCCTTGAGCCACGTCAACGTACCGCCGAATTACCCTGTTAATCTTGCCATATGTTGTCAAGAATAGCTTTCATGCGGACGCCATGAACGATAACCCGATCAAGATCAGCAAACAGGAGGTGGATGCAGTTCTCGGCGCGGGCCGCGTGCGACACCGCTGGCTGTGGCGTATGCTTCTTGCCCTGCTCACGATCGGCGGCGCAGCACTTGGCTATTGGCGCTGGAACGCGGCGCCAGCCTCTTCGTCCGGACGGGTGACGTATGTCACGCGTCCCGCCGAAATCTCGACCATCACGCTGCGGGTGACGGGCGCCGGCTCCGTCCAGCCGACAAACAAGGTCGATGTATCCAGTGAACTTTCGGGCATCATTCGGGAGGTTCGGGTCGATTATAACTCGACCGTCAAGGCGGGAGACGTTCTCGCAGTGCTGGATCAGGTGAAACTCACCGCCGCCGTCGAAAATTCACGCGCCCGTCTTGGGATCGCGCAGGCGAGCTACAAGGATGCGCTCGTCCAGCTCGAGGAACGAACCTCCAACTGGGATCGCAAGCGACGGCTGGCGGAGACCAGCGCCACAAGCGCGACCGACCGGGACGCCGCGAAGGCTAGTTATGAGAGCGCTGTCGTCGCAGTTGAAACGGCAAAGTCGAACATACAGGCCGCGCAGGCGCAATTGAAGCTCGACGAAACCAATCTGAGCCGCTCGCAGATCGTCTCGCCCATCAATGGCGTCGTGCTCATGCGCAAGGTCGATCCCGGCCAGACCGTGGCCTCATCGCTGCAGGCGCCCGTTCTGTTCACGATCGCGGAAGACCTGACGCGCATGGAAGTCCAGGTGGATATCGACGAAGCCGCGGTCGGCGGGGTCAGGGAGGGACAGGCGGCGACCTTCTCCGTGGACGCGTATCCGAACAGACGTTTCGACGCCAGAATTCGGATGGTGCGTTACGGTTCTGAGATCGTTCAGGGAGTCGTCACCTACAAGGCGATCCTGACCACGAATAACAACGATCTCTTGCTTAGGCCCGGCATGACGGCCACTGCCGACATCGTTGTTGCGGACATACCCGATGTGCTGACCGTTCCCAATCAGGCGTTCCGGTTTACGCCGCCAAGCGAGGAACAAAACGCGCCCAGTCGCGGCTTCCTCGAGAGCATTCTTCCGGGCCGCCCATCGTTCCGCCCGCCGAGCGCGTCGCGATCGATGCAAGGCCCCAACCGCGTCGTCCATGTCTTGCGCGATGGAGTTCCGGCGCCAGTCCAGGTCGTTTCAGGCGCAAGCGACGAGCGCCGGACCCAGATTGTGAAAGGGGCGCTGAAACCCGGCGATCAAGTGATCGTCGATACGGTTCGCCGCAGATGACGGACGCCGCCCCCGTGCCCCCGCTGATCGAGTTTCGGCGCGTCACCAAGACCTACGGGGAGGGCGATGCCGCGGTGCGGGCGCTCGACGATGTCGATCTCAGGATCGACGCGGGCGAGTTTGTCGCCATCATGGGACCTTCGGGCTCGGGCAAGTCGACGGCGATGAACATCATTGGTTGCCTCGATACGCCAACGAGCGGCGATTACCTGTTTTCAGGCGTAGACGCCGGCGCGCTCGGCCGCGACCAGCGGGCGCTGCTGCGCCGCCAGTTCATCGGCTTCGTGTTTCAGGGATTCAATCTTCTGCCGCGAACAAGCGCGGTCGAGAACGTCGAGCTGCCGTTGATCTACCGTGGACTTCCAATGCATGAAAGGCGGAGTCTGTCGCTGGAGGCGCTTGAGCGTGTAGGCCTGCGTGACCGAGCCAGGCACACGCCTTCGGAACTTTCCGGCGGACAGCAGCAGCGGGTTGCAATCGCCAGGGCCATCGTCACGGACCCGGCGATCCTCGTCGCTGACGAACCGACCGGCAACCTCGACACGCGAACAAGCCGCGACATTCTTGAACTGCTCACCGGCCTGAACGAAGACCGCGGCATCACGATCATCATGGTGACCCACGAAGCCGACATGGCGAAATACGCGCGACGCGTCATTCGGTTCGTCGACGGGCGTATCGTCCACGGCGCGACCGTGGAGGAGGCGGCGCCGTGCTGATCGAGGCTATCCGTCTTGCATGGCAGGCGATCCGCCGCAATGCGCTGCGGGCCGCGCTGACGGTGCTGGGCATCGTCATCGGCGTCGCCGCCGTCATCGCGATGGTGACCATCGGCAAGGGCGCCACCAGCAAGGTCACGGCCGACATCGAAAGCCTTGGGGGCAACCTGATCTTCATCGCGCCGGGGCAATGGGGGCCAGGACGCGCCAGCAGCGAGGCGAAGCCGTTCAGCGCCAAGGATGTCGAGGTCTTGCGAAGCGAACTGCGCGATGCGCTTGCCGTGGCGCCGCTCAGCCAGAGGCAAATGACGATCGTCGCCGGCGTCGAGAACCGCTCTTCCCTCGTGCGCGGCGTCGACAATGAGTATTTCACCGCGCTCGCGTGGGATCTTGAAGGCGGTCGCCTCTTCGCCGAAGCAGAACTGCTGAGCGGGCGCGCGGTATGCATCATCGGCGCGACGGTGCGCGCCCGAATGTTCCAGAACCTGGACCCGGTCGGTAAATGGCTGCGGGTCGACAGAATTCCTTGCGAAGTGATTGGCCATCTTGTGGCGCGCGGACAATCCGGCTTTGGCACGGATCAGGACGACGTCGTGATAATGCCGATTCGCACGTTCCAGCGCAGGATCGCGGGCACGACCGACATCCGGTCGATCAATGTCGCCGCGGCGAAGGACGCGGACAACGCGAAGCTGCAGCGAGACATCGAGCACCTGTTGCGGGAACGTCGTCCGGTCGCGCCGGGCAGAGGCGATGACTTCACGGTGCGCGACATGCGGCAGATCGCGGAGACTCAAGCGGCGACAACCGGGTTGCTCACAGGTTTGCTCGCTGCAGTCGCCGGGGTGAGCCTGCTCGTGGGCGGTATAGGCATCATGAACATCATGCTCGTCTCGGTCACCGAGCGGACGCGAGAAATCGGCGTCAGACTCGCCATCGGGGCGATGGAGCGGCAAGTGCTCGCGCAGTTTCTGGTGGAATCGATCATGCTCTCCCTGTTTGGCGGTGTGGTTGGGATCTTCCTCGGTCTTGGGCTGGCGTGGCTCGCCACGCAGGCGCTCGGGGTGCCCTTCACGCTGGACCTGCTGACGATCTCCGTGGCCTTCGCGTTCTCCGCGCTGGTTGGCATCGTCTTTGGCTTCTTTCCTGCCCGCCGCGCGGCCCACCTTGATCCGATCGAGGCGTTGCGGCGCGAGTGACGGTCAACGAAGCGGTCCGCTCTCGCCGCTTGCATAAGCTCATGCCGTTAAAGCAAAAGGCATGGCGTCCTGGCCGGGGGCCCGCAGGCTTCTCGCAACCGCTGGCGGGCTCGCTTGAACCCGGCGTGTAATTTGATCTAAACTTGCTTTCCGAAAATTTGAATGACTCGCAGTCCTCAGTGAGGTGGGATTTGCCACGGTCTTTCTCATTCAACAGCTGCGTTCTTGCAGCATGCGCGATCTTCCTGACGTCCGTTGTGGACGTGTCCCGCGCCGCCACCCTGAATTTCACGATTTCAGGAAGTACAGGAGGCACGGGTGATTGGTCCGGCGTCATTGAAATTGGAGACCTGAGCGTTCCTGTTTCAGGTTCGATGCCTGATTTGCTTTCAGCGACTTCTGACCAGGCAAGTGGCTCGTTCGCGCCCGACGACTTTCAAATGATCAGTGATTTCAACCAGCTGCAATGGACTGGCGGTTTCAATAACCTGTTCTTGATTTCTTCCGCTGACTTGTACACGCAAGTTGTTACAAACTCTGCGAGTTGGTCTTCGCTAGCCGGGCAAAGCTACGCCCTGACGAATGACCCCACGGCATTTTACTTCGGAGGTAGTATCTTTCCCGAAGAGATAGCGTTTTCACAAGGTGGAACTATCACCTTTTCTGACCCGAATGCGATCCCCGAGATGGATGGCTCACAAATTCCGAAGGTGATCCTGCTGCTTGCAACGACCTACGTCATTCGCCGCTCAATACGAGAAAGCCGCGACCGGCGTGCGATCGCTCGAGCTTGATCAGGCTGGAGACGCGAAGAGGGCGTTGACGCCGTTTTACCTTGGCGTGGAGTTGGATGAGTGCGTGAGGTGAAGTGATTGGGATACATGATTGCCTCATCCGGGGAGCATCATGTGTAAAAATGGCGGGTGTGGCGCACCTCCGTCTTACGGGCCATAGGGTTTCTAGAGCATTCGGCTGGGCTGGCCTGCTCCTGAAAATTGATCCTGCCTGGAATATGAATTTACGGCCTTAAGGATGACTTCGATATGCCGGACACCAGGCGCGATCGTTCAGGACCCCTCTTCCTGCTCCGGAATCGTGCTGACGTGCGCCGCAACGATCTTCCATCCGGCAGGCGTGCGGACCCACGTCTGCATCTGCCGGCCGATTGCGCCGGGCGCATTGGAGCGGCGAAATAGAGTGCTCGCAGTCGCGAAGTCCGTCCCAAACGTCGTAACGACTGTCTTCTCGAGACTGCGCATGAGGCCTGCCGGAGACCGCGCTGCTCGGAAGGCGGCGATGGCCTCATATCCGTAGAGGTTCTCACCTCCACCGTAGCGGATCGCCAGCGGATCGTTCCAGAAGAACGCATCCAGCGCTTCCACATCGTTCGTCACAAGCGCCCTCTCGTAGCGTGCGAAGGCGCGCTCCACTTCCTTCTTTGTTTCAGGGTCGTTGACTATCATGCGCTGCCATTCAGGTCGGCGATGGGGGCCCGCGCCACACCCGCTGCCTCCAGCGTGTGCGCGAGACGCAGCAGGATGTGCTCCTTCCACGGAGCGGCGACGAGTTGCACGCCCGTGGGCAGCGATTGGCCGTTTGGCCACACGGGGACGCAAACGACCGGAAGGCCGATGAAGGAAAAGGGCTGCGTGAACACACCCAAATTCGGGCGCACCTGCGCTTCCGCGCCGCCAAGCATGAACGTTTTCTGACCCAGTCTCGGCGCCTGGCAAGGCGTCGCAGGCGCAACCAGAACGTCGATTTCGTCGAACATGCGAGCGGCCGCTCGCGCATGCCAGCGACGGAATTTTTGCGCCCTCTGGATCCATGCGGCCGGCAGCAGCGCGCCCGCCATCAAGCGCTCCCGCACATCGGGGTCGTAATCGCCCGCACGCGTGCGAACAGTGTCGAGATGAAGGGCTGCGCCTTCCGCCATCGTGATGAGATAGGCGGCGGCGCGCGCCCGCGGCGCCTCCGGGTACTCGACCCCCATCGTCACGGAAAGCGCCGCGCATACGTGCTCGACGGCCGCGCGGCCAGCCTCGTCCGCCATGCTTTCGAAATAACCGGTGGCGCGCGCGACGCGCAGCCCCGCGGCTCCGCCCTCCAGCCTGGCGAGCGTGAGCTCGATCTGACGCGGCGTTTGCGCAGGATCTTCGGCGTCGCGGCCCTGCATCGCATCATAGGCGAGCGCAAGATCGCGCGCGCTGCGCGTCATCGGGCCGAGATGGTCAAGGCTGGCGACGAAGGGAAACGTGCCCGCGCGCGACAACCGGCCATAGGTCGGTTTCAGGCCAAACAGGCCACAGAGCGAGGATGGCACGCGAATGGAGCCATTCGTGTCGGAGCCGAGCGCCAGCGGAACCATGCCCGCAGCCACGCACGCGCCGCTGCCGCCCGACGAACCGCCCGTCATTCGCGTGAGGTCATGCGGATTTCGCGAAGGACCGTAGTGCGCGTTCTCGCCGGTAAAGTCGTAGGCGTATTCACCCATGTTGAGGCTGCCGATGAGAATAGCGCCGGCCTCCTCAAGCTTGCGCACGAGAGTTGCGTCCCGCGTCGCCGGCCCGATTTCCGCATTGATGCGCGAGCCCGCGCGCGTCGGCGCTCCCGCGGCGTCGAACAGGTTCTTTACTGCGAAGGGCACGCCCGCGAGCGGGCCTGTCGCTTCGCCCCTGGCGCGGATCGCATCGAGGGCGTCGGCGCGTGCGAGCGCGCGTTCGGCGAGCACGTCTGTAAAGGCGTTGACCCGTTCGTCATGCGCGCCGATCCGCGCGATGCTCGCCTCGACATTTGCGCGCGCACTGGTGCGGCCGCTCCGGAAGTCGTCCGCGAGCTGAGAGCATGTGGCCGAGGCGAATGCGCTCATGACAGCTCCTCGGGATGGAATACAGGCGCCGGATCCTCGCGCATATCAAGATCGAATTCTGCGAGCATCGCCGCCATCCTTGCCGCGACTTGGAGCTGCTCTCGTACGATTGGTTTGCTGGCCTCTGGGATCGGCAGGTTTATCATCGCCGCTGCCGCCTCGATGTATTCATTGAGCCCGGGCTTGTCGCTTTCTGCTGTCATGCCGCCGCTCCCGCACAATAGGCCCGCCATCCACCCCATGCGGAGATGTCCTCTGCGCCGACGGTGGCGATATTCTCGACGATGAAGCCCTTGGGTTGCGTGCCGTCCGCCAGCAAGGTCGTGCCGATTCCAAGCGGTGCGGGCACTCCCGCGACAAAGGAGCCGAAGGTCGCCTCCGGCACCGCCCACACTTCGGTGAGGATCGCCACACCGCCCGTGGGGACGCGCAGCAATCCGGGCCTTCGCGGCGGCCCTCCCGCCAGCGCGAACAAGCGGTAATCGGGTTTCGTCGGCGATGCGCGCAGGAACCGCGCGCCGCGAGTGGTCAACTCGCCGTTGAGCGCCATGCCCGAGAGATGCGCCCCAACCACGGCAACTTCGATCTCGCCCGGCATCGCGCGGGCGCTGCGCGCGGGCGGCGCCGGCGCCTTGCGCCCTGTGGCGCCGAGCAGGCCGCCGCACTTGTGCTGCAGAAGCGCGCCAAACGAGGCGATCAGCGCATCTCGGCCCGCGGGGGCGATCAACGTTACGCTGTTCGGAAAACCGTCGCTGCGCAGCGCCGTCGGCGCAGCGAGCGCGCACAGGTCCATCAGGTTGACGAAGTTCGTATAGACGCCGAGCTCGCTGTTTGGGCCGATCGGGTCGATCGAAAGGTCGGCGAGTGTTCGTGGCCGGGGATAGGTTGGCGTCATGAGCGCGTCGGCGCCTTTCCATACGCTTTCGGCGGCGCGCTTGAGGTCCGACAGCTTGTAGAGAGCGCCAAAAGCGTCCGCCGCGGAGAAGCGCCGGGCGCCTTCAATGATGGATCGGGTGACGGGGTGAAGCGCATCCGGACTGCTTTCCATAATGCCCCGGATCGCCTGGTACCGCTCGGCCACCCAGGGTCCTTCGTAGAGCAGCTTTGCGACCTCGAAGAACGGCTGCATGTTGGTTTCAATAATCTGCGCGCCGAGCGCAGCGGCCTGCCTCTTGACGTCTGCGAAGGCGGCGCGCGCAACTTCGTCGCCGCCGAAATCAAGGCTTCCTTCGTCAGGTACGGCGAGGCGCATGGCCGCGGGCGGGGCGCCAAGCGCAGGGGTGCGAACCTCGCGCGAGTACCCGTCCTTCTCGTCGTACGCGGTCATTTCCGTAAAGACCGCATAGGCGTCGTCCACGGTGAGCGCAAAGACCGAAACGCAATCGAGCGTGCGGCAGGCTGGCACGACGCCCCGCGTCGAAACTGCGCCAAGCGTGGGCTTCAACCCCACGAGATTGTTGAGTCCTGCGGGCACGCGGCCTGAGCCCGCCGTGTCGGTGCCAAGCGCAAAGCTGACGAGCCCACGCGCGACGGCGACCGCAGAGCCTGAACTGGAGCCGCCCGGCGTCATAGCGGGGTCGAAACTGTTGCGCGGGACCGGATAGGGCGTGCGCACGCCCACGAGGCCGGTCGCGAACTGGTCGAGGTTGGTCTTGCCGATGGGGATAGCGCCGGCAGAAACAAGCCGCGCGACGCAAACGGCGTCCTCCTGGGGCGTGTATGCGAATTCCGCGCACGCGGCCGTCGTCGGCAAGCCCGCAAGGTCGATGTTGTCCTTGATCGCGAACGGAACGCCCCACAAGGGCTGGCTCGGATCATAAGCTCCAAGGGCGTTGGCGCGCGCGACGGCGTCTTCCTCCGCCACGAGCGAGATGAATATGCCCGGATCGTTGGCGCTCCTGATTCGGCGATGGACGAGACGCACGACGTCGGCGGCGGACAATCCGCTTTCGTAGGCGCGGCGCAGGCTGGCAAGATCGAGGCTCAGGTCATCCATGTTCCATTTCCTGCTGCTAGGCAGCGTGCGGCGGATGTGGGATCGCAGCGATCAGCTCGCGGGTGTATTGCGCTTCGGGCGCTTCCAGCACCCGGGCGGTCGGGCCCTGCTCGACGATTGCGCCTGAACGCATCACGATGACACGGTCGCAGAGCAGACGCACGACATGCAGGTCGTGACTGACGAAGAGATAGCTGATGCCCAGCCGCTCCTTCAGATCCTGCAGCAGATTGAGGACGATGGCCTGTACGGACACGTCGAGCGCCGCCGTCGGCTCATCTAGGACGACGAGATCGGGCTCGAGCGCCAGCGCCCGTGCGATGCCCACGCGCGCCTTCTGTCCCCCCGAGAGCTGGTGCGGCAGGCGATCGAGCAGTTCGGCGGGAAGGCCCACAAGCCTCGCCAACTCTTCGCAACGTGCGCGCAGCTTTGTGCGCGGCAAGTCGCTTGCGCGCAACAGCGGATCCATGATCGCCCGAGCCGCTGTGTAGCGTGGGTTCAGACTGTCGGTCGGATCCTGGAACACCATCTGGATTCGACGGCGCAGCGGATTTCTCGCAAATTCGCGCGCCGGAATCGTCGCGAGGTCCACACCGTCGAAGACGATGCGGCCGGAGGTCGGATCAAGCAATCGCATCAGCATCATCGAGGTTGTCGACTTGCCGCAGCCCGATTCTCCCACCAGCCCCAGTGTCTCGCCGCGATTGATTTCGAAGCTGATCCCGTCGACCGCCCGAAACGGCGGCTCGGCCGCCTGCGTTTTGCGCTTGAAGAGGCTCCCAAAAAGAGGCGACGAGGTCTGTCGCGGATATTCCTTTACCAGGTTCTCGACCTTCAGGAGCGTGCCGTCCGGTGCTTTTGCCGCAGGCGCCGGCGCAGGCTTCGCCGGCTCCATGTCTTCAGGCAGGAGGTCGCGCAGCTTCGCCCCCGGGCGTGGCGTTGCACGCATCAGCTTGCGTGTGTAGGGATGCCTCGGCGCGCGGAAGATATCAGCCGCGCTCGAACTCTCAACCACCTTACCCTTCTCCATCACGATCACGCGGTCGCAATAGGCGGCGGCCAGGCCGAGATCGTGCGTGATCAGGATGGTGGACATGTCGCGCTCGCGCGTCAGTTCGACCACGAGATCCATCACCGCTTTCTGTGTCGTCACATCAAGGCCGGTCGTCGGTTCATCCGCGATGAGGAGACGCGGCTGGCAAGCGAGCGCCAACGCAATGACCACACGCTGGCACATGCCGCCCGAAAGCTCGAAGGGATATGCGTTGTAGCGCTCCTCGGGCCGGGCGATTCGCACCTGACGCAAGGCGTCGATGGCCTTCTCGCGCGCGTTGTTGTGCGTCGCTTGAACATGCCGGATGAGCACGTCAGCGATCTGCTTGCCGACGGGCCGGATCGGGTTGAGCGCGGCGCGGGGGTTCTGGAAGATCATCGACATTTCGCGGCCGCGCAGGTCCTGCATCTCTCGTTCAGCCGCGCCCGTGACGTCGATGCCCGAATAGATAATTGAGCCGTTCGCAATGCGTCCGGCCCGGTCCAGAATGCGCATGACCGCGTAAGAGGTTACCGACTTTCCCGAGCCGGACTCGCCCACGATGCCGAGCGTCTCTCCGCGCCTGAGCGAGACGTCGACGCTTTGCACGGCTTGTACGATCCCTCTCCGGGTCGCGAACTCGACTGTCAGATCGCGGATATCAAGCAGCGCTTGCGAAGTCATCTGCCCTCACGTCCGTCTTTGCGGATCGACGATGTCGCGCAACCCGTCACCAAGGAGATTGAAGCAGAACACCGCCATCATCAGTGTAACGCCGGGATAAAAGGCGATCCACCATTCGCCGGACACGATGAAAGACGCTCCCTCCGCCACCATGATTCCCCATTCTGGCGTGGGCGGGCGCACGCCAAGGCCGATGAACGATAGGCCCGCCGCATTGAGGATCGCGTATCCCATGGTGAGCGAAATCTGCACCATCATGATGGGCAAAATGTTCGGAAGGATGTGCATCAACAGGATGCGCGCTTCGCTGTTTCCCGAAAGGCGCGCCGCATGGACGAAGCCCGCTTCACGGCGCACGTTCGCCTCGCTGCGGGCAAGGCGGGCATACAGGGGATAATTGATGATCGCCGTCGCGATGACGATATTCGTCACCGTGTTGCCCAGCGCCGCGACGATGCCCATGGCGAGCACGAACAGCGGGAAGGCCATGATCGTGTCGCAGATGCGTCCGACGATCCGGTCGGTCCAGCCGCCGAAATAGCCCGCCGCGATTCCTGACAGACCGCCCGCGGCAAAGACGAGGATGACCGAGGAAATGGCGATGGCCAGATCGAGTCTCGTCGCCACGACCACGCGGCTGAAGATGTCGCGCCCGAGCTGGTCCGTGCCGAACCAGTGCGTGGAGGATGGCGGCTTCAGCGCGCTTGCAGTGTTGCTGGCGAGCGGATCGTGCGGCACGAGCCACGGCCCGATGGTGGCGCATAGCGCAAGAAAGACAAACATGAGGAAGGCGATGCCCGTGACCGGGTTTTCGCGCACCACGTAGCGGGCGTGCCGCGCGACCGCGAAGGCCCCGCTCGCCCGGGCTTGCGTCACTGCTGGAGGGATCTCGGTCAGCGCATTCATCCTTCCACCTTCATGCGCGGATCGACGACGCCGTAGATGATGTCTATGGCGAGGTTCACGATGACGTAGAGGATCGCCATGACGAGAACAAAACCCTGCACGGGTGCGTAATCGGAGGCCAGAAGCGCCTCGACCGCGTAGGAGCCGACGCCCGGCCACGCGAAAACCTTCTCCACAAGGACGTTGGCCCCGAGCAGGAACGAGAACACCATGCCGAGCGTGGTGATGACTGGCAAGAGCGCATTGCGGAAGGCGTAGCGCATCACCACAGTGCTTCCAGACAATCCGGCGGCGCGCGCTGTGCGCACGAAATCGGACGCCAGAACGGCGAGCATAGAGGCGCGGGTGATGCGTGCGATGGGCGCAAGCGAAAAGACCGCAAGCGTGATCGTCGGCAATGCGATCTGGGCAAGGGCTGCGCGAAAAGTCTCGAAGTCGCGGGCGATCAGCGAGTCGATCAGGAAGAATCCGGTCCACTCTGGCGGTGGCGAGTAGAATACATCGAGCCGGCCCAGCGGGGCTGGCGACCATCCCAGCAGAAAGTAGAAAACGTACACGAACAGAAGGCCGGTGAAGAAAACAGGCAGGGAAACGCCCATGGTCGTCACGACGCGTGTGGCGTGATCGATCCAGGAATCGTTGCGAACGGCGGCGAGGACCCCTAGCGGCACGGCGATCGAGAGCGACAGGATCAAGGCGGCGAGAGTGAGTTCGGCGGAGGCGGGCAGCCGCGCCGCCAGTTCCGTCACCACTGGACGTCCCGTCGTCAGCGACGCGCCGAGGTCTCCCTTGACGAGATTCAGCACATAGCTTGCGAACTGGACCGGCACCGGCTGATCAAGCCCGAGTTTCTTTCGCACCTCTTCGATGGCCTGTTCCGATGCGGCGGGACCGGCGAAATAGGCGGCCGTGTCGCCGGGCAGAACGCGCGTCAGGAGAAAGGTGACAATGACCACCCCGATAATGCTCGGTATGGCGAGCATCATGCGACGGGCGATCATTGTCAGCATGGGGGTCACTCCGCCGTGGTTCAGGCCTTGGTGAGCGCGCGATAGTCGAGGCGGCGATGGAACCAGTACTGGTATCCGTCGACGTTCCGCTGCATGGCGACGTTCACATAAGGCTGGAACAGGGGTATGCGCGGCACATCCGTGAAGGCGAGATCGACGAAGCCCTTCACGTTCTTGTCGTAGGCGGCCGTGTCGTTGGCGGCCGCCGCGACGCGCGCCGCATCAATGTAACCGTCCATTTCCTTCGACTGGTAGCTCATGGTGTTGAACACCGAGTTTTGCCCGTCGTAGCACCAGAAGAAGAAGTACTCGGGATAATCCAGCCAGCCCGAAAACACATTGGTGAAGAGCGGCATCGTCTTCTTGTTGAGTTCCGTGCGCCAGTTTGCGCCGGGGATCTTGTTGATCGTCGTCTTGATGCCGATGAGGGCGAGGCTTTCCTGCACCAGAATGCATAGAGGCTCATTGACGCCGGCAAATCCAAGGTCGAACGAGAGCGTCGTCTCGAAGCCGTTTGGATAGCCCGCCTCCGCGAGCAGAGCGCGGGCCTTGTTGAGGTCGGTGTCATACTGGTGCGGCTGGGGCCATGCAACCTGCGTGGGCGCGCCCGCTTTCTTGCCGAACATTGGCTCGGCGAGTCCGAACAGAACTGCGTCCATGATCTTCTGGTAGGGCAGAGCGTAGGCGACCGCCTGCCTTACCTTCGGATTGTCGAACGGCGGATTCTTCACGTTCATGCCGATGTACTGGATGCCGTTCGAGTACGGCGTGGAAATGATGCGCAGCTTGTTGTTGCCCTTCAGCTCCGAGAAGTCCTTGTTGGGCAGATCATAGGAGATGTCGGCGTCGCCGCGCTCGAGCAGCGCCCGGCGATTGCCGGCTGAGGGAATCATGCGCCAGATGATGCGGCGCACCTGCGGTTTGGGGCCGCTGACCCAGTCCTCGTTTCGCTCAAGCACGACTTCCGTGCCCGGCGTCCAGCGTGTCACCTTGTAGGCGCCGCTGCCGGCGGTGTTGAGCTTGGTGTATTCGAGGCCCCAGGGATCGTTGGGCGTCGCGTTTTTCTTCACGAGTTCCGAATTGACGACGCATGGCACGATCACCGCGAGGTCCGGAATGGTCAGCTTGTCCTTCCGGATGAAATCCACTCGAATCGTGTGGTCGTCGACGGCCACGAATTGTTCGGGCTTCTCCAGCGAGCCTGCCTTCATCTGGAAGGTGGGAAATCCGCCAACGCTCACCGCGCGATCGAGTGACCACTTCACGTCCCGGGCGGTGACGGGCGTCCCGTCCTGGAACTTGGCGTTCTTGCGCAGCTTGAAGGTCGCGGACATGTCGCCGACGTTCATGTCCTCGGCGAGTTCGGGCTTGAACTTGTCACGGTCGTAATAGGGCGCGCCGTTCGCGCCGGTCTTCATCTCGTGAGAAATGAGGCGGTCGTAGCAATTCCACGATACTTCGTAGCCGGGCACGTTGGTGCCAACGCCATGGATGTCGAGATTGTTGGGGCCGCTCTCGGAGACGATGAGCAGCGTCTCCTGCCGTGACTGCGCCTTGGCCGGGGACCAGACGGCGGGGGCGGCGACGCTGGCGGCGGCTGCGGCCCCGGACTTGATGAACGAGCGGCGATCCATTGACTATCCCCCTTCGCTTGCATGCGTGGGAATAATATTGCATACAATATCGCAATATTGCATGCCTCAATTTTCGGCGTTCATGCGCAAAAATGCGCCCGCCGATGACTTACAAAGGAGCATCCGGTGAGCGACCTTCGGCTCATGGACGAAGCTGATTCACCCCGCGCCACGCGCGCCGAGAGGCTTGCCAGCACCCTCGCCGACGACATCTTGCAAGGCGCTCTCGAACCCGGGATGCGCCTTGACGAACAGGGGCTCGCCGAGCGTTACGGCGTTTCCCGCACCCCCGTGCGCGAGGCGCTGCGGCAACTCGCCAATACAGGGCTCATCGAGATGCGGCCGCGCCGCGGCGCCGTTGTGGCGAGCGTCACCAAGGATCGGCTGAGCGAACTCTTCGTCGCAATGGGAGAGATGGAGGCGACCTGCGCGCGCCTGTCGGCCATCAGCATGAATCCGCTCGAAAGGCGCAGGCTGCAGGCCTTGCACGAGACCATGGGCGATCTCGTCGCCCGCTGTCTTGAGGAGGCCTATGCGGAGGCTAACCGCGCCTTCCACCTCGCCATCTACGAGGGCGCCCACAATCCCGTTTTGCTGGACATGTCCGTGAGCCTGCGCCGCCGGCTCGATCCATTCCGGCGTGCGCAGTTCAAGGCGCCGGGGCGTCTTGCCCGCTCGCACAAGGAGCATGAGCGGATAGTCGCGGCGATTCTCGCCGGAAGTTCACAGCAAGCGCACGCGGCTATGCTCGATCATGTGCATTCCGTCGAGGATGCCTTCGAGCGGCTGAAAGCGTCCCGAGGCTTGGCGGCGGCCGGCTGACGGTGTGAATCAGATCAATTTTTGCGACCGTGCGGTCGGATATCTCGCTCGACGCGATGGTTTGGGCTGCGGGCCTTTGCGGCGCCCTTGACCTGGCCAATCAATTCATCCTCTCGCCGACCGAACGTCCGTCTTGCGGGATACAAGAACCTGCGCCCGATACCTGAATCATTAGCCGGGCTCCAATACGAGCTCATCCAATAAAGAATCGGAGCTGCCAGAAGGGCCAAACCCCGGATGAGCGTCATGCGACGTCTCGACCGATGAATGACGCGCCGAGCAAAAGGAAAAATGCGCCTCGCAAACTGAACTTGAATGGTGCCGCAAGAGGGAACCGACACACTTTTTCATAGCGCAACATAGATCGCTTAGTTTATTGTTCTTCTTCAGTGAATTACCTCGATGCCGAACCCTTGGATACCATAGCTGAACATAGGTTCACGCTCAAAATGGTGGCCCAAAGGGTGGGCTAGAAAAGGTGGGCTGGAGGGCTGTCCGTGATCTTCAACGCCTTGAACCCCATGAAGGCTAAAAGCCTTGGCCCCGGCAAATTCGCGGATGGTCAAGGGCTGTGGCTGATCAAGCGATCGCGCCAGGCGGGGAAGTGGATTCTCCGGCTTACGGTGGACGGTAAGCGCCGGGAGATGGGTCTTGGCCCTTGGCCCGATGTCGCCTTGGCGCAGGCGCGTGAAATGGCTGTTTTGGCTCGTCGGGAAGCTCGCAGCGGAGTGGACCCGATTCAGGCGCGCCACGTTGCGAAACGCCGTCGAACCCGCCTTACCGTTGCAGACGCCATTCAAGCTTGCTTTGAAGCTCGACAGGCGCAGCTGAAGGCCGACGGTAAGGCCGGTCGCTGGCTCTCGCCCCTTTCTACGCACGTGATCCCCGCAATAGGCAAAACGCCGATCGAGGATGTCGATCAGCATGTCCTAAAGCGCGTGCTTGAGCCGATTTGGCATGAAAAAGCTGACATCGCCCGGAAGGCTACCAACCGGATCAATCTCACCCTCAAGCACGCCGCAGCGCTCGGACTGGAAGTCGATCTACAGGCGGTCATGAAGGTTCGCGCCTTGCTAGGGAAGCAAAGGCATGAAACAAGCCACATTCCGTCAATGCCGTATCAGGAAGCGCCCGCGTACTATCAATCTTTGTGTCGCGAATCGGCAATGTCCGCGCTGGCGCTCCGCTTCCTTATGCTTACTGTTGCCCGCACGGGCGAGATCCGGTTTGCGCGCCACACGGATAATCAGGATGGCATTTTGGTCGTCCCACCGTCTATTTCGAAGACGGGTATCGAGCACCGCATCCCGTTGGTGGATGAGGCTCTGCGAGTCATCGCTGCTGCCAAGAGCATGCCGAATCAGGAGCTGTTGTTTCCATCCCCAACCGAAAGGCCCATGTCCGACGCGACGCTGGCCCGCCACATGGAGCGGGCAGGTCTTACGTACCGGCCGCACGGGTTCCGCGCGACGTTCCGCACATGGGCAGAAGAGCAAACAGACGCAGAGTATGAAGTCAAAGAAACCATCTTGGGTCATAAAGTTGGTAGCCAGGTCGAGCGTGCATACCAGCGTTCGGATCTATTGCAGAAGCGGTGTAGCTTGCTCCGGCGATGGGAAAATTTCCTGACTCTTAATGCATGAAGCTTGCAGATTCTATGACGTGACGGTATCAAGTATCCAGCGAACCTCTTTGCTTTTGCTTGAACTGTCATTTGCGAGAAATGTGATGAGCTTCGTCTGGCAAAATTCGATTGTATTGCCTAGGTCCTTCTTCACGCCCAGGTAGCTCTCAAGATTCCCTTCTTTCAGTACAAAAGTGTTATTCGTGTATTCTGATTCAAGCTTAGTCTGCCAGTCCGGATTGCGCGCCTTGAAACCGCTTATCAATTGATCAGTCTTCAGTGAGACGCCTCGTTCATTCGGAAAGTGTAGATCAACCAAATAGTCAAAATCAGCAATCGCAAAAATGACAAGGCCAAAACTTGCGAACAACTCTGCCCACTTTTTGAATTCGCCCTTGCCACCGATGTGTAGGACAGCAATCTCTTGATCTAAGGAACGATGTCGCTCCAATATCACAGCTCGAAAGAAATAGCGGTCCGTATCACCTTCCACCAGTAAGACTTTCTTCGCAAAGAAAGCGTACGTAGACCTTGTGTTGTCCAAAATCTTGATGAGGCTTTTTTGATCGGCATTGAGTTTTGGCGCATGAATTACAGTATGTCCATTGCTATTAAGTGAAAACCTCCTGACATTGTTGATCGTCTTAGAGTTGATGAGCGCTTCTGAATGCGTGACAAGAATGTACTGGCAGTCTTGCTCGCGGTTTAGGTCGTCGATGACCTGAAGATATTCATGTTGAAACTGGTAGTGTAAGTGGATCTCGGGCTCATCAATAATCACCACGCCACCTTTCAGGTCGCCGCGACCGTAAGCCTCAAAAACAAGATGCAAGATAGCCTTCTGGCCAGCGCTTAAGCTATTTATATCCGAAATTACTTTATTCCTGCGGAGGTCAAAGAATTCAAAACGGTATTGCCATGTTCGAAGGTCCAGCAGCTGAATTTTGCAGGACAGATTAACCGATCTGAGTCGATTATTAATGGACTTCATGAAGTCGAGATCGTTTGCTTGCGCTTCGCAATCCTCTTCAGAAAGTCGACCGGAAATAAGCGAGAAATGCTTTTCTGCAACACGGAGCCTTACGAGAGCAAATATAGGCGGCTCGGAGTTATCACTCGCATTCAGGCTACGTAAAAACTCCTGCCTGCGAATCTTCTGGATTTGCTGCGCAGGATGTGCGTCTCGAAGAGAGACAGACGGCTCGAATGCGTGATAGTTCCTGTAGCTGCTGATAAGCGTAAACGATTCATAGAGGGGATCGATTGGGTCGCTTGGTTCGAGAAAGTTATGTAATGATATGCATTCTTTGAAGAAATTGTACTCAGATAAATATACGAAGCCAAAATCACTGGTTGTGCCCTGGATTTGAACCTCAAAACTGTTCGCGTTCCAATTTGGGATTACGTCAATGACATAAGATTTGCGATATTCTCCGTCGTCGGTCACGCTGTGAGTCGAATAGCCTGTCGTTGTCCGGCTTAATTTCGAGAAATTTGCTCTCAGGTTCTCAATATTCTTGTCGTCAATATCATCCAACTTCAATGCCACGCGTATTCGCTGAGGCTTATCCTCGTGATCCCAATTCGGCTCAATTCGGAATTCTTTGATGTTCGAATGATTCGCTGGCTGAATAATCTGCTTCCGCTCCTCGGCCGTAAGGGTTGTACGACGCCCAAAAAGGTCTTGATTGACACTATACTGACGATAGAGAACGCGCTTGAATAGAAAGTTTATAACCTCAAGTGCAGTAGACTTTCCAGAGCCATTCTCCCCGATAATGATATTCAGTCCGTTGTCAAAGGCAATCTTCTGCGCATTACCAATATCGGCGTGGTAGTCAAAACTGAGGACATTGGAAATCTGAAGATAGTCGATTTTCATGGCTCTATTTTACCACTCTCTGAACAAACGCGCCGGTCGGAGATCTCGTTGTTGAGAATCGCTTAATACAAAGCTTAGACCAGCTGCAAACGATTCGGCTACCCTTTAACTTGGCTCGAACGCTGGATTTGACTAACTTCGACCGCCACGATCGAACACCGATCAGCTCTGATCTGCGAGCGTCTGTCGCTCACGAACGCTCTCTAACCTGGATGAGCGTGATCCGAAGCTGGTGTGCACCCCGTTTGACCGGACACCCGGCGGGCTGAGTTAAGCACTGAGGCGGATGAACTCCCGGGGTGAGCGGAACTTCAGGCCGGAGTGCGGGTGGACCTCGCAATAATCCTCGATCCAGTCGGGGAGCATTGCAAGGATGGCGTCGGCGTCGGTCAGGACGTGCAGCCGGGAATAATCGCGCTTCAAGGTTTTGACGAAGCTCTCGGACATGCCGTTGCTTTCCGGGCTGCGCACGGGGGTGAACAACAGCTTCAGGCCGAGCGCGCGGGCCATGTCAGCGGTATCCTTCGCGATATAGGCGCTGCCATTGTCCGATAGCCATTCGATGGGATGCGGCGTCTTCGTTCCGCCAAACCGCCGTTCGACGGCCGCCACCATGAGATCGCGGACCATTTCTCCCGAAACCCCTGCGTTGGCGACTGCGGACCAGGCGATGATCTCACGGTCGCAGGCGTCGATCACGAAGAGGACGCGGACGACGTCACGATTGCGGGCATGGATTTCCAGGTGATCGGAACACCAGCGAACATTCGAGCGCAGCGCGATGACGCCGCCGTCATGGGTGCGGCCGGGACGGCGCGCCGTATGGCGCTCCAGCGTCAGCCGTTCGACCTGCATGATCCGCAGAACCCGCTTGGCGTTCACAGCAGGCTTTCCAGCGGCTCGCAGTTGCCGATTGAGCAGCGCCCAGACCCGGCGATAGCCGTAGGTCGGCCGCTTGTCGACGATGGCGCGGATCAGCGGCAGGAGCACTGCATCCTGGTCCTTGCGATAGCGGCCGCGCGGCTTCGTCACGCCCGCACGTCGTTCAATCAGGTTGGAGCGCGCCACCCCAAGCGTCTCTGCCACCGCCTTCATCGGGAACCGTCCTTTCGCGGACCCCACGAGACGAGCGGCGATATCGGTTTTTTTGGGCGCGCCAACGCAAGGGCTTCCTTGAGTATCTCGTTCTCCATGGTCTTGCGCCCGAGGAGCCGTTCAAGCTCGCGCACCCGCTTCTCCAGATCACGCACGTGGGAAGCGCCAACCACGTCCTCGTCAGCCGCAACGGCGGCCTGTCCGCCTTCGAGCATCCGCCGCTTCCAGGCGAACAGCTGGGAGGGCGCAATACCAGCACGCCGGGCGACAAAGGACACGCTCATGCCTGGTTGCATCGCTTCTTCCACCAGCCGGACCTTTTCGGCAGCGGACCATCGGCGTCGGCGTTGAACCGACGTAATCACTTCGACCCTGGAGCGAGGCTCATCGGAAGACATCGTCATAGTCGTATTCATAGGCGTATGCCTATGCCTTATCGGCTATGCCGGGTGTCCGGTCAAAACGGGGTGCAGTTCAGAAGCATGCAAATGTCTTCACATAATTCTCAGATGGATTGCTTCATGCAGTCGATAAGTTCGAGACAGCTGTTCTGAAGCGTCGTGACGCGCTCTTGTGTCGTTGCTTCCCGTATACCGCACATTGTGGTGAGTCATTAGGTGCAAATAATCTGCGACCGTCACTGAGAGTATGAGATAAAAGAGTGGGAAGTCTAGTCCCCACGATTTTGAGAAAACAGAATTTTCTTGGTATACCGAACGCGCGAAGGAATTTGGATTGTCTGCGCCTCGAGGTAAAATTATTCTATGTCCAGGAGCTTCATATATGACCGCCAAGGTCGCGCATTTGGATTGCTCTATGAGAACGGCGATGTCACAGACATCGCAGGTCGGCATTTGTGTTTCGTATACGGCGATAGTGTGTACGACTACAACGGGCAACATTGCGCTTGGTACCAAGGTGGCATCTTCCGCGATCATTCGGGGAATACAGTTTCCTTTATTCGGGGAGCTACAGATAGCCCCAGGCCATTATTGCCACTAGCTCAGTTGCCCCCTCTGCCTGGTCTGAAGAGCTTGCGACCCTTGCGACCGCTTAGGTCACTTAAGCCGCTCAAGCCTCTCAAGACGCTTAATTGGTCGGGGCAATCTCTCCACGAGCTAGTGGGTCTATGACATGAGATTTCTATTCTTGGATAATTCAGAAGTTTCGGGGTCAGGTATAAACGTCAATAGTCTTGGCGGCTTCATAATTGATAGCGGTGCTTATTCGTCTCTTAGTCGCGAGTTTCGCGACCTGAAGCAAACATACGGGTTGAAAAGAGATACACCAGTCAAATGGTCTCCCGGAAGTGACGATCAACGTTTCAGACTTTATCGCTCTTTGCCCAACCTTAATCAGTTTCGGCGTGACGTACTGACATTACTTGCTAGCAAGGATATTCAAGTGATCTGCTGTTTTATAAACAATGAGATGGATCAGATCCGTCAAATGAAACGGCTTAGAAGAATCTCGAAGACAGATTACAAGCGGATCCAGATTTCTTATAACCAAAGAGCACTCGAGTATGTGGCTCAACGGTTTCAGCGGGAGCTGCAAGGAACTAGGGAGCGGGGGCAGATTGTAATTGAGTTTAATAGTGATTCTGAAATGAATTCCTCACTCGGAGCGCATTACCGAGACTTTCATACAAATGGATCTGGTCGCCCCCATTTCAACATAAGGTTTCCCAACCTTGAAGATGGTCTACACTTCTCGCACGATTTCTGTTGCGACGGGATCGAATTTGCCGACTTCATCACATCGTCGCTTACAACAGCCTTGAGAAGTGCGCACTACGGATATGTGGAAATATTCAAAGCAAAAATCAGAAATGCAAGGGGGCAGTCGAAAGGCTTTGGAATAGTAGTCTACCCAAGCGCCTCCATTATCGCCGATAATCTGATACGCAAGATTGATAGCAGATGATCTGATTGGCAGCAAAGGCTACTCTTGAGACTTTAGAGTCTTCAAGAGAGTATTTCCCAACAAAAGCTGTGTCTCCCAACTTGACCCCTTAATCAAGGGCAGGGAAGCGCGGTAGTTCCTCTCGAAATCCTCATCAGCATCACGCTCTAAATTGAACTCCTCCGGATGCATCACCTTAATCCAGTAATGAAAGGCCCTCATCTCTGGAGTGAGTTTGCCAACGATCTGTTCATACAGAAGCAGTGCAAAGCCAATTGTAGGTTGAACATGCTCGGGCAAGTGATCGGAGATTTCGTCAAACGGGTCTCGGTCAGCGTGCTTCAAGAAATTCGGGACCTTGGTGAAATTGTGCCATCCCGATCTGGCAATTAGAGCCTCCAGTTCGGCCATTCTTCCATCACCGACCAGATGTTGGTGGCTATCGAACAAGATTCTAAAACTTGCATATGCGAGACTGTGGACCGCGAGACTGTCTTCGTTCTCGAAAAAAAGTCGTATCGCGCAATCGAGTTGACGCCGAGCGGCTACGATCTTGTTTATTCCCATCTGGTGACCTTTCATTGCATAAGTAAATCAGAGGTTCTAGACTTCTTCAATCGACCTTAGACGCACGCATCAATCATCCAGAAAGCTGTTGTTTCATTTGAATAGTGTTATCGTTGGCCACTTGCTGTGGTAAACTCGGTGCAAGTTCGATAAGTGTATCGAGATGGGTCACCAAAGGAGACAGGTCAGAAAAGTCTCGATCGAAAAGCCAATTCTTTGGCTCTATCTCAACACGTTTCTCAACCACACGTAAGTTCGAGCATAGCGCTCTCAACATTGTACGCTTTTCATCGCGTCGCGCATTTTCGTGAAGCTCTGTAAGGTTTTTCATCAGTTCGATATATTTTTCGAGCTTCGCGCCCAAAAGCTCGCTTTTCTGTTCTTTCAAGAGCGCTTCGGAAAGTTCTTTGCGCTCCAGCGCTAGACTGGTCTTGCGCCGCTCAAAATCCGATTGCGCAATCTGGCCATCGACAAGCAGGTCCGTCAGCCGGTCGATGCGGGCATCCACGTTGGCGATCTGGAGTTCGATCGAGGCGCGGTCAGCAAGCCGTTCCGCGCTCCCAATCCAGCAATGGAAGGCGGCCCGGAGGCGCTTCGCGTCGTTCGTGGATAGCTGGATCGCTGCGAATTTCTCCATGACACGCTTCTGAATATCGTCCTCGCGAACGGTCTTTGTAGGGCATGCCGCCTCTTGGCAACGGTAATAGACGCGTCCTTTCTGACGCTCCGGCGTCATTGGGCGATTACACAAACCGCAGCGGAACAGGCCTTGGTAAAGGTGATCATGCCGGGTGACTTTCTTGCCTACGCGACCGGCACGGATGTCTCGGGTGAGCCGATACAGCTTGGTGTCGATCAGCGGCTCGTGGACGCCGGGGAAGGTCTTGTTGCTGGCGCGCACCTCGATCAGACCACAGTAGAAGGGGTTCCGCAGCACGCTTTCAATCCCATGCAGGGAGAGCGGCTTGCCTGAGTGGTTGCGAAGTCCCCGCCGCGCCATTTCCGCCTGGAGCTGCCGCATGGGATACCGGCCAGACGCATAGAGCTCGAACGCTTTGCGGACGAGGGGGCCTTTCGCGGGACAGATCGTTTTGGGTTTGCCGCGTCCGTTGTCGAGATATCCAAGCGGGGCGCGGAAAGGGTAGAGCCCCTGTTTGAGGCGGCCGGTGATTCCCTTGATGGTTTCTTCGCGCAGGTTGCGGATGTAATCGGCGGCGATCACGGCCTGAATGTCCGCCGTGAGCCGGCCGCCGCGCGATCGAAAGTCGAGGGTTTCGGTGGCAATATGCACGTCGACGCCGATATCGGGCAATTCGCTGACAATCGCCCAATCGCGAAGATTGCGGGCGGAGCGGTCGATCTTGTGGATGATCAATCCGGACGCCCGGCCGCGCTTCAACTCGCGGAGCATCCGATTGAAAACAGGCCGCCCGCTTTTGGCAGCCGTTTCCTTTTCTTCAAACCATTCGATGACCCGCAGGCCACGGGCAGTTGCGCAAGCAAGGATCGCGTCCTTCTGCGCTTCCAGCGAAACGCCCTCGCCCTGCTTCTGGGTCGAGACGCGAATGTATCCGAAACATGATTTCATAATTCAATGTCGTTATCGTCCGACTCTACCAAATCTTCCCATTCTGTCGAATCAACCCACGGCCAAGAATTCTCGCGGCGCATCCGCTCGTAAATCTGTTTGCAGAGCTCGAAATATTCGTAAAGGTGATCATCTGGGTCCATATGCGGATCAGCATACGCGCTGCTATAACCGCCCGGCTAGTCACTCAGACTTTAGGGATTCCCGGAAGTGATGAGGGGTACGTGTGCATGGTGAATGAACGCGTCCGCTCTCCATCGACCATGATGCGGCAGATCGCTTCGAAGTTTCCGAGCGTCACGAGATTGTCGGGCTGTTCCTGAGACAGCTCCTTCGCCATGATCGCTGCGTCGGCGGCGCTGGTGCGGAAGGCGATCAGGGAACCTGCATTTCCGAGAATGGCCTGCTCGATGTGTGGCTCAGTTTGCGCCGTATATTGATGGGCGAGAACAGCCCCGATGCCGTACTTGCGCACTTCCGATAGCAGTCCAGCAAAGGCGAGCGTCGTGAAGGAATGGAATTCATCCACATAGAGAAAAAACGGCCGACGCGTCTGCTCGGCTGCGTCGTGGCGGCTCAGGGCGGCGTTGAAGAGGCTTGCGATCACGAGGCCACCCAGAACGTCGGCGGTGTCGCTGCCGATCCGGCCCTTGGCCAGATTGACGATGATCTTGCGGCCCTGGTCCATCAGGCGGCGGAAGCGGAGCGGCTGGCGGGGCTGGCACAGCGCCTGCCGGACGATCGGATGGGCCAGGAGCGCCCCGAGCTTATTGGCAATCGGCGCGACGCCATCGGCGGCGGTCTTGAAGTTCATCGAAGGGAATTCGACGCGCCAGAAATGCAGCACCTGCGGATCGCGAACGCGATCGACGATCGACTGCCGGAAATTTCGATCGATGTACAACCGTACGATCTGGGTGAGGTCGGCGGAAGGCTGCTCCAGAAGCGCAAGAATGGCGTAGCGCAGCAAGTGCTCCATTCGCACGCCCCAAGCGTCCGCCCATTGCTTCTTGAGGGCGTCGATAAGCCCCGAGGCGATCAGCGGGCGGTGGGCGTCGCTGGCGCGGGTGAGGGGATTGTATCCATAAGGGCTATTGGGGTCGGCTGCGTCCCAGAACACGTCATCGTCGCCCAAGAGGGGGGCGAGCGCTTCCGCGAGGTCGCCATGGGGATCGATGAGACACAAGCCGCGATGGGCTTTGAGGTCTTCATGAATCATGTTGCCGAGCAGCGTCGACTTGCCGGTTCCGGTTTGGCCGATGATGTAGGTATGCAGCAACCGATCGCGCTCGTAGAGGCCAAAGGGAAATCCGCCGCGACGTCGGAATGCCGCGCCAAGGATCATCACTGATCGTTGTGGATTGATCATGCCTTGATTCTGACGGCCGCGCATGGAACGCGATAGACCCCGTGAAATCGGAATGAAAGAAATCTCGGGGACGTCCGTCTACAGAGTTAGAGACGAGACATGGCGAATAGGCACGTTTCGGTGACTAGCATTCATTTCGGAATTTTGAGAACCTGACGTCTGAAAGACAGTCTGGAGCTATCTAGAGAAACACCACCAGACCGGCATGGCTCATCCGGAAAGGTTTCACCTTTCCGGAAGGAACTGAGTTCATGCCGGTCTGGTGGTTTTTGATGAGGGTACCGAAATTTGAAAATGCCAAAAATGTGCCTACTAGATTGACGCTCCCTAAAAGGGAGAATGGATGCATTATCCATTAACAAGTTCATTTATTTTTATGATCACAGATTTTGCCATCGACTTACGAGTGGCGCGCCGCAAGGCGGGTTTGACGCAAACCGATTGCGCACAATTGTTAGATATCAGTACGAGCTCGATCTCGATGCTGGAGCACGGCAAACGGTTGCCGACGCTCTTCGAGATTTGCTCGCTTTCGCTGATCTATGGACGGTCATTTGAGAGTTTATTCGCGGAGATTATCGCGTCCGCGCGGCTTGCGTTGCAAGATCGTCTGCGAACATTGCCGGCGAAGGTTCGTCATTGCGCCGCAACCTTCAACCGTGAATCGACACTGAAGCGTCTGGAAGAGCGTTTATTGGCCGAGGTTGGCGACCATGCCGCTTAGACTGCTCGCATTCGCGGCGGTGAGCGGTCGCGCCGCGTTTGTATTTTTCGTCGCGAACAAACTGCGCGATTGGGCGATCTCGCCGACGGCGGCGGAATCTCCCGACCGCGCGGTCGCGTGGGTGGCCGGACAGGTTGAGGAACTTGGTGCGGAAGTCATTGTCACGGAGCGGACTGACTTCGCCTATCAAAAAGGGGACCCCGCGAAGGCCATGATCGATGCGGTCGCGCGATTGGCCGAGGACAATCGCCAATTACTTGACGCCCGCGTTCGCCGGGAGCGACCCTATGCGAACAAGTACGAGGAGGCCCAGGCAATCGCGGCGATCTACCCTGAGCTCACTCCCTGGCTCTGCGACAAGCGACCCTTCCACAAGCATGAACCGGCCAACATGGTGCTGTTCGAGGCGATGGCGCTCGCTTTGGAGATCATCCGAGATCCAACCCGATCGTTGGCTGCTGCGATGGGGTAGAAGGCTTGCTTTCCGGAGCCGCGTGTCGATCCGCCCGGACGGGGATGATCGCTCCGGCACCGTATGGCCGCAGCGGAGCGGAGGACGGCGGAGCCGTTGCCGGGGCGGTCGTCGCCGTTCAGAATCAAGACGCTTGCGGTTTCCGGTTGGAAAAGCCTTCGGGCTTGCTTTCTGGTGAGCGGAGTGACTTCGAGAGGAATCCGTCGTGAATCTGATGCTGATCACGGCGGAACATGGCGGCTCAAAACGCTCTGGCGCTGAACATAGCGCACGGTGACAGGCGAAAAGATCGGTGAATATTGAAGAGCTCTCACGGAAAGGAGAGCGCAATGTACCCGATTTCGCAGAAAGCATGGAAGCACTACCGCACGAGCATTCTCGATCACGAGCTGAACGTTGCGGTCATGGTAATCGCCAATCGTTTGTTCCCGGCTGGCTTCGATGTCAGCGACGATGCGCCGGACAGCTATGAAAAACTTGTTCAGCGTTTCGAGTCTGGCAGGCGTTACGTCGTCTATTCCGGCGGCGCGGACAAGACGATCTTCGGCGATCCGGAAGTGAACTATTGCTTCCGGGCCTGGCACGACTGGTGCCACTGGCGCGGGCGGTTCGACTTTTCCTTTACCGGCGAATACGCGACTTACGAGATGCAATGTGAGCATCTGGTGCGCGTGTACGGCCAAGGCGAGCGGATCGAGCGCTGGAAGAAGATCCTTTTCGCCGACGTGATCGGACAGCGGCTGCATCACGATCTCACCGGGACGTTTCCCGTCGACCAGATGAAGTTCGTTCGCGAATTTCTGTCGCGGCACAGCGTTCAATCGGTCGACGGCGTACCCATGACGGCGGCAGTAACCCGCTCGGCCGACGCGGCGGAATGAAGCGAGGTTCAACGTCCTCATCAGAATGGAACCGGCCCCGAGGCCGGTTCTTTCGCTTTGTCACGCCCTGTTCGACGCCGACGTGATCACATTGAGCTTGAGATTAGGAATGCCCCAATGGCTGCGATAGGCGCGCGCGGCGATCAGCGCCTCATAGGCGGCGCGCTTCAGGGCCGTGCTCGACGCGCGATCGGTCGAGCGCCAGGCGGGGGAGGTGCGCTCGCATTCCAGCGCCCAGAACCGATAACCTTTGTCGCTCCCGGAACGATATTCGATACCGTAGAGCGCGTCGGGGATGAGCACCCTCTGGCCGTTATTTTCGCGCCCGGCGTTCTTGGCGGCCGGAACGGGGATCGCCAGCGGATTGCGCGCCTGCCGGGTGGCTTCTGGCGCGCGGCGTAAAATCTCATCCACCGGCACAAAGCGCTGTTTCGGGTCGCGTAGCGTTGCCAGTTCGACCGCCATCAAGGCGTCGATGATCATCATTGTATGCGGAAGCTGCGGTGAAAACGCCCGCCGTGATTGTCGTGAGAACGTGACGGCGCGATCTGGCAAGGCGTTCTGTCCGGCCAGCCAGTCGATCCCGGATGGCGCGATCTCATAGAGCATCGGGCGCAAGCGGGCGTCGAAGACGCCGGGCTCGATCGCTGGCCGATGGATCAGGCCGGTTTCATGGAAGAGATCGCCGAGTCGTTCGATGAAGCGCTTCTGTGAGCGTGGACTGATCACGGTCAGCAGGTGCGTCTGACGCAGGTAGCGGTAACGGTAAAGCCAGCGCAGGATGTCGACATCGCGATCGGTCAAGGAAAGGCGTTTGCCGATCGGCGCGCGGGCGAACCGGGACCTGCGTCCAATAGCATCAAAGTGCGCGATTTCGTCGTCCTGAGGAGGCGTCATTCTCCGATTGAGGAATGAAAATCGGGTGCCTGTCACCGTCCGCTATGTTCGCCTGCGCGCAGCCATGCGTCTGCATGTGGCGGGGCGATCACCCGATCAATTTTGCGCGCTCACAGTCTTCAGATCTGAATAACGGCGCGCCCGGTATTTCATGGGGCGTCTCGAACGGTCTCTGGCAATCCGGTCGCCTGGCTTACGGCGATCTTCCAGCCCTGACTGGTCCTTACATAGGTCTGTGTCCAACGCACATCAAACCACCGGCCGTCACTGCCCCTCTTGATGGGGCTGGTAGCCCGCGCGATGCATACCGCGTCACCGAAGCAGGACAGGCCGAACTCTTTGGTCGGGGCAACCTCGACAGTTGGCTCGGCCGCGATCAGGCTGACGATGCGCGCATCTCTACCGTCCACCTTCCCGCTCGTGTGGGTATGGGTGAAATCTTCAGTGTAGAACGTGCGAAGCGCCGCCGCGTTCTTGGCGGTCGCTGCCGCTGCGAGCTCCTTACGGAATGCACCGATTTCGTTTGCAAGATCGGGGTCGAATTTCGCCACAGGGTCGACTGGATGGGCCGTGGCGGCGGCGCTTAGGATCAAAAAGGACATGATCGTGAGGGGGCGCAGCATCATCATGGAAACTCCTCGTGGACACTACCGGATTGAAAGCCTTTAACCAGTGTATGAAGATTTGGCAAGAACCGCATAACTTCGCCTAGGCAGAGCCTCATTTTTTGTTTCTCACCACACGTCCAGGAGGCTCATCTTTCGGGAGCCGACCCAAAGTCTCCATCATTGGCTTCAATGTCCGGCAGGACATACGGCGCCTCTCGACGGAGGCAGTACGTCCCACGTCCCGCTGGCTGAGGGGATCGGCGTTATCCTGCCGCTCCTGTGGCTGTCTGCCCCTTTCTCATGCGGACGACGAGCGACCGGCGCAGGGGCCGGACATCGCGAAACGGTCATCTCGAAACGGTCATCGCTAGACTGAGGAGTGAAGCTCGCCCGCTTGTCACCGTCTGCTATGTCGAGCTGCGGGCAGCTATGCGCGGGCCTGTGGCGCGGTGATCAGCGGATCAATTCGTCATGCCGTGATCAAAAAAACCGCCGGAAATCCGGCGGCAGGGGAGGACAGCTAGTATTCCTCGGCGAGCATGATGGTCATAACGCGAACGGTCTGACCGGCGTCGGCTGGATTCTCCGAGCCATGCTCCATGTCCGGAGCATAATAGTCGAGTTTCCAGTAGAGTCTGGCACCGAGGCAGTCAAAGGCCCCGAAGTCGTGTTCAGCATAAGGGTCGTTACCCTTGCTGAAGTCGTCGAAGTCGCGGACCGCCTGGATGACGATTTGCAGACCGTCGTCCTGTTTTGCGATCAACGTCTGTACGCCGCTCGTAATCATTATTCTGCCGGGTATCGAGGCGTCGCCTTTGCGAAAGCGATCGTTGAGCTCGCGAATCGCTGCTGACGATTTCGGCATGTCGGTCTCCTTTCCCGTGGGCGCATCCGAGAGATCGGGTACGCGTTGCGGGAAGGCAGATCGGCGTTCACAAGTAGTTTAACACGGCGGCAACAGTCGATTAGAGCTCTACCACTTCATTGGCTCGCCGGTGTCTTCGTCATTGCGGGAGTCTTTGACGGGTTTCGACTCGACCTTGGTGGGCTCAGGGCCTACCGGCGCGGGCGGCTCGCGTTCTGCGAACAATTGCGAGTAATGGATAGCGTATTGATCACGCATTCTCTCCAAGACAAGCTGCCGTTCGTCTTCGCTCATGCGCGCAAGGCGCTCCATCTGGCCGGGTTCAATGGCAATGGACATGGCGCGTTCGCCGCCGCCCTTGATGAAGGCGGCGAAGGACAGGCGGGATTGGCTCTCGATGAAATCGGGGTCGGTGCGTAGATCGGCGGCAAGCGCCCGCGCGTCCTTGGCGGAAACGCCGCCAGCGAACTTGATGGACGTGTTCGCCGCGATCGCCTCGTGTAGTTTCGGCTCCATCTGGCCGAGATATTGATGCGCCAGAATCATGCCGACGTTGTATTTTCTGGCCTGACTGAGAATCACGCCGGTATTACGGTCGAAATAATCATGGGCTTCGTCGACATAGACGAAGGTAGGCAAGCGCTTCGAGGTCGAGAGCACGGCGCGTTCCTGGGCCGCCTGCGTGATCATGGCGATGAAGAAGCGGCCAAAGATTTCGGTGCCGTTCTCCTTTAAGAGATCCTTCGCGGTGTTGATCAGAATGACCTTGCCGGAATTCATCTCGGCAAACAGATCAAGCTTGCTTTTCGGATGGCTGAACATCCGTTCGAAGGTCTGGTTCTCCAGAATGCCATAGAGCCTTCGCAGGACCTGACGCTTGGTCTGTGTGAATTCCTTGCCGTTGAATTCCTGCTCGAAGAACGCCCGCGCCGAGCCTTGGAGCTTTTCGATATGTTTGCGGTAGCGCTCATAGCCGCCGTCTTCGAGCAATTCCCGCAGCGTGTGGATGGTCGCACCGGGAATATGCAGCAGAAGGCGGGTGATGTAGCGGAAGATGACGTTTTGCTTCTGCGTCATCCCGGCGTCGAGCAAGGAGCCGAGCACGAAATCATACAGCTCAAGGATGGAATTGGTCAGCCGTTCGCGATCAAGCGGCGAATATTGATTGAGCCGATCGAGTCCGGCGTCGAACAGGTTGAGCGCCACAGGCCATTCGATGTCGGTGGGGTCGATCAGAACAAGGCGGCCGTCGAGCGCGCCGCCGGGGGCGAACAGGTCGAGCCCAGCGATTGTGTTGATGAGGTCGCTCTGGCTGTCTATGACGATGATCGAGGCCTCGCCCTGTGCGACCGCTTCCAGATCGTGCAGGATGAGATGCTGCAAGGTCTGTGTCTTGCCGTGACCGGAGCCAGCGACAATGTGCATGTGCTCAAAGCGGGTCGCTTGCGGTAGGCTGATTTCGATCGGAAAGGCCAGAAGGTCGGCAAGCGGCGTTCCCTCAAGATAGACGGCGGCGAGCTTGTCGTCGGGAACAGCCGATTGCCTGGTCGGCAGTTTCAGCGACCGTGCGCTCGCCGTATCGCCGGGCGGGACGCCTGAGGCCCGATGAAGGTTGTACTCAAGGCGTTGCCGCAATCGCGGCGTTAACTGCAAAGCTTCGAAGTCAGGCGCGAAGGGAATTTGCAGCCAGCGTTCGATCAGGGCAGGCGCGTCCCGCGTCACGTCGCGCAAGTCGGCCGTGAACAACAGGTCGTTCGCGTCCTCGTCGTCTGGATCGATCAGGCGCGGGTGCTGCTCGAAGAGCGGGGTGACCATTTCGCGCAGCATGGCGGCGGCGAGCGCACTGGCGACATCGAGATTGGCGACGATCGCCTCGACCCGCTTCAGGTGGTCTTCGAGCTCCCAGAGTTCCGAGCGGGTCAGCCCGGAAAGCGACTCGATTGAGGGCAGCCGAAACCAACCTTCATAGGCGATGAGTTCGGCGGTGATCGCGGCAAGATGGCGACCGAACCGGTTGTCACAATCTGCGGCGGGGTAGTCTTCGAACGCAGCGGCAACGATATCCTGCGCCAGCGCGAATTCGCCATCTTCGGACGCGAGGCCCTTTGCCTCAAGCTTGGCGGTAATGGACGCCGCCAGCGATGCGGCGGCGTTCAGATCGCGGTTTAGGCCGATCCCGGCGAAGCCCCGTCGGATCTTGCGCGACAGGCGGCCGGGCAGATCCCAGCCTTCGTAGATTGGCCGGAAGCTCATGTCAGGCCGACGCCTTCAGGACGGCGGCCCTGGCGTCTTCCATACTGAGGGGGGAAATCGGGACGACCTCGCGACTGTGCCAGTTCTTCGCGCTTTCCAGAACCTGGCGGAGGTTGGCGCAGATGTTGCGCAGGTAGGCTTCCTTCTTGATCAGATCGACGATGCTGTCGCATCGGAATTTCCGGCCATTCTCCAGCAGGTCGCTGACGATGATCTGTTCGCGCAGCGTCTTGAAGTACACGCCGGTCATCACGAGCGTCACAAGCGCGGCCATCGTGAGCGCAAAGGTGAACGAGCCGACGATCCAGAGAAGGAAGAAAGCAATTAGACCAAGCAAAAGGGCCGGGCGGAAGCTTTTCTTCAGATCGTCAATCGGGTCGGAGACGACCAAGGCGGCCTTGGTGAAATTGTAATGCTGCATGAGCGTCCATTCTTCATCGTCCAGTTCAAGAGTCGCATGAAGAGTGAATGTGACGCCGCTACCAATCCGCAATGGAATCAAGGAAAAGACGGCAGAAGCGCTTTGGTCGCGCATCAACAGCAAATTCATGTAGCCCCTCCCGATCCCGAAGAAGACGTTGCCTCTTCGTGATTTTCGCCTGTTTGCCCCGCAAAAATGTATCGGCATGTTCCGATGCGAGCAACAAAGAAGCTGCCGCGCCTGCGGATGGGCGGGGGGATAGCGTATCCCCATCGCCATCCCCGACGGTATATTAGCGAGAACCGGCCGTTCGGCGGCCCACATCTGCCCCCGGCCGCCAAATTGAAAAATCGGCCGCAGATGTTACGCTTGAGAAATGAATCAGAAGGAAGCGACCGCCCGCATACGGATCAATAAACTGCTGGAATCGGCGGGCTGGCGTTTTGTCGACGACAAGGCTGGACGCGCGAATATCCAGCTCGAACCGGGCGTCGACATCAGCGAGGTTGGCGACGACTTCGAGCATACCAAGACCGGCTTCATCGATTACCTGCTGCTGGATGAACGGAATTTCCCGGTCTGCGTGCTAGAGGCCAAGCGTGAGCGTATTCATCCGCTGACCGCCAAGGAGCAGGCGCGGGACTACGCCAAGGGCAAGAACGCCCGCTTCGTCATCCTGTCGAATGGTCTGAGCCATTATCTGTGGGACACGCACGGCGGCAATCCGGAGATCATCACCGAATTCCCGACGCAGGAAGCGCTTGAGCACCGCCGCACCTACGAGCCCAACGTCCAAGACCTGATCGCGGAGCGCGTCGGGCGGGATTACCTGTCCGACAAGTTTCTGCTGCGCGATTATCAGGTCGACGCCATTCATTCGATCCAGGACGCCGCCGCAGAGGGGAAGACGCGCTTCCTGTTCGAGATGGCGACCGGCACCGGCAAGACCTCGACGGCGGCGGCTGTCTGCAAACTGTTCCTGAAGACCGGCAACGCGAAGCGCATTCTGTTCCTCGTTGATCGCATCGAACTGGAGGATCAGGCGGTCAAAGCCTTTGCCGGGATTTACGGCAGCGACTATTTCGTCGACACGGTGAAATCAGGCAAATGGCAGAATTGCCAGATCGTTGTGTCGACGGTGCAAACCCTGATGGCGGGAGATCGCTACCGCGAGCTCTTCTCCCAGATCGACTTTGAACTGGTCATCTCCGACGAGGCGCATCGCTCGTTGGGGGGCAATTCGCGCGCCGTCTTTGAATATTTCATCGGCTACAAGCTCGGACTGACGGCGACGCCGCGCGACTTCCTCAAGGGCGTCGACGTCAAGGAGCTCGCGCAGGACAATCCGAAGGCGCTTGAGCTGCGCAATTTACGAGACACGTACAAGACGTTCGGCTGCGAGGACGGCAAGCCGACATTCAAATATGACCTAAAGGCGGGCGTCGCGGGCGGCCATCTCGTCAATCCCTATGTAATCGACGCGCGAACGGAAATCACCACCGAGCTTCTGTCAGAGCAGGGCTTTGTCGTCGACATTCAGGACGAAGATGGCAATGAGGGCGAGGCAGCGTTTGGCGCGAAGCATTTCGAACGCACGTTTTTCAATGAAGACACGAACCGGGTCTTCTGTGAGACGATCCTCAATCACGGCAAGGCCGATCCGATCACGGGCGAATTCGGCAAGACGCTCGTGTTCTGCGTCAGCCAGAACCACGCCGCCAAAATTGCTAACCAGTTAAACGCCTTGGCGATGGCCAAATGGCCCGGACGGTACGCGTCCGATTTTGCCATGCAGGTGACGAGCAATGTCGCCGACGCCCAGCAAAAGACAAAGGATTTCTCCGCCAATAGGCTCGGCGGCCGATCGCAGTTCGCCCAGGCGACGCATCCGGACTACGGCACGGGCAAGACGCGCGTTTGCGTCACGGTCGGCATGATGACTACGGGCTATGATTGTCCGGATTTGCTGAACGTCGTCCTGATGCGGCCTGTCTTTTCGCCGGCTGATTTCGTGCAGATGAAGGGGCGCGGCACGCGCATTCACACGTTCGTCTATCAGGAAACAGGGGAGAAGGCGGCGAAGGCGGACTTCCTGCTGCTCGATTTCTTCGGCACCTGCGAGTACTTCGAAAAGGAATTCGACTACGACAAGAAGCTGACGCTGCCGCCGCTTGGAGGCAAGCAAGGGCCAAACGATCGTGAAGACCCCACCGACGCACCGCCGCCGACGATCGATGGGGCCTACGATGCGCAGAAGAGCGACGCGATCAAATCGGAGGCTTTCATCACGATCGGACATGAGGGTATGCGGATCGATCGAGATCTTTACCCCAAGCCCCATCAGCAGTTTGAATTCGTGATGCAGAACAGCGAACAGATCAAGCGTGTTCACGAGACTGACGGCATCGCGGGCGTCGAGGAATTCGTGAAGGCCGAAGTGCTGAACAAGCCCACCGAGTACTGGACGGCCGAGAAAATCCGGCAGTCCTACGAGCGCGAATACAAGGTTGACCGCAAGCTCTCCTTCACCGAGATGCTTCTGAAAGCGCTGCGAATATCGCCGCGCTTCAAATCGCGGGACGAACGCCTGGACGAGGAATATCAGAAGTTCCTCGAAATCGAGCGTCCCGACCTGAAATCTGTCGATGCGATCCGCGCGTCAAAGGCCTTCTTCGAAGCCTACCTGTCTGATCCGGACTTCCGGGAGATTATCCAGCACCAACGCTATGCTGATCTCGCAATTTACCCCGCGATTGGGATGAAAGACTTGACGGAGCTTGGTTCGGAGACGATCGGAGTGACGCGGGCCTATGCAGATGAATACCTGATGCGCGAAATGCGCGAATTTGAATGGACAACCTGACCACTATGCTGACCAGTGAAACAAAACAAAGAATCAACACCTGCCGCGACATCCTTGTGGGCAAGCTTCCTGACCCCAAGAGCCAGGTGCTTCAGATCACCAATGCGCTGATTTACAAGTTCATGGACGATCAAGACCGCATGGCGGAAAAGCTCGGCGGCAAGCCGTCATTCTTCATCAACGGGCTTAAGCCCTATGCTTGGCATAAACTCTTTGACGCGCGACTGACGGGGCAAGAACGGGCAGACAAATACATCGAGGGGCTTTCAAAGCTCAGCGCGGCTGACCACCTGCCAGAGCTGTTCCGGGAGGTCTTCAAGGAAGCCTATCTTCCATTCCGTGATGCGCGCGTTATTTCGCTGTTCCTTACAGAAATCAATAATTTCGACTACACGCATAGCGAAGAGCTCGGCAACGCCTACGAGTATCTGCTGTCAATCATGGGGTCTCAGGGGGACGCTGGCCAGTTCCGGACACCGCGTCACATCATCGAGTTTCTGGTCGATGTTGTTGATCCGAAGAAAGATGAGACAATTTACGATCCCGCCGCTGGAACGGCTGGCTTCCTCATCGCTGCCTACAATCACATCGTCGAAGAAAATAAAAAGCTTTCGGCAGGCGAACGCCGTGTGCTAGGGCGCAACATCAGCGGCGTCGATATCAGCCCAGACATGGCCAAGATGGCGCGTGTTAATTTGTATCTGCACGGATTCACGACGCCGAATATACAGGAAGGCGACACACTTACGGACGAGCACTTATGGGGCACGAAGTATGATGTGATCATGGCGAACCCGCCATTCATGTCGCCAAAGGGTGGTATCAGGCCGCACGATAAGTTCAGCATGAAGTCGACGCGCTCCGAAGTCCTTTTCGTCGACTACATCGCCGAACATCTCAGGCTCAAAGGCCGAGCTGGCATCATCGTGCCGGAAGGTATTATCTTCCAGAGCCAAGCCGTCTACAAACAGCTGCGCAAGTTGCTGGTTGAGGACTACCTGGTCGCGGTCGTCTCATTACCCGCTGGGGTCTTCAATCCTTATTCGGGCGTGAAGACATCGATCTTGTTCCTCGATAGGTCTCTCGCCAAGCAGGCGCAGACCATCGCTTTCTTCAAAGTAGAGAACGACGGATTTTCACTTGGCGCTCAGCGCCGGGAGATCGACAAAAACGACCTGCCGCAAGTGGAAGCTGAACTCGCTGCCTACTTCGCTGCCCTTCGTAACGGTGCGACCGCCGATGAAATTTTAGCCACCGCTTCCACCGGCCTAATTATCTCTAAGGAAAAGATTGCCGCCAATGGGGACTACAACCTTAGCGGCGAGCGGTATCGGCAGGGGGCAGCCTCCGGTAATCAAAGGTGGCAACTTGTACCTCTTAGCGATGTGTGTTCGCTGCAGCGCGGTCTTTCATATTCGACGGACGAAATCGGAGACGAACACAACGGCGTGCCCTTCTACAATTTAAAATCTATCAAGCGTCAGGGAAGCGTTCAACGTAATGATTTCAAATATTTCACTGGTGAAATTAAGGAAAAGCACTTCGTCACGCTAGAAGATGTCCTCGTCGCATTAACGGATCTTACGCCGACTTCAGAGCTAATCGGATCGCCTAAACTGATCACCGACCCGATCAAGGCCGCTTATTCCGCCGACCTGGGTAAGCTCGTCTTCAAAGACGATAGAGTTCATCCGCATTTTCTCTACCATCTTCTGCGGTCAGTTCATTATCGCAATTACATAGTTACCTACTCGCATGGAGCGAACGTCAAACATCTTCAAGCCGATGGATTTTATAACTTCCTAATCCCTCTGCTGCCTCTAGAGGTGCAGAGGGAGATCGTGGCAGAGATTGAGGGCTATCAGAAAGTCATCGACGGCGCCCGTGCCGTCCTCGACCATTACCGTCCTCACATTCCAATCGACCCTGGCTGGCCAATCGTGGAGTTGGGTAAGATTGTGGATAAACTTGAATCCGGCGTGAGCGTAAATTCAAGTAATAGGCCCACGAAACGCGGTGAAATTGGAATTCTAAAGACAAGTTGCGTGACGAGAGGCGTCTTCGAGCCAGAAGAACACAAGACAGTTCTTGTTGAGGAGGTCTCGCGTGTCCAATGCCCCGTCCGAGGAAACACGATCATTATCAGCCGAATGAATACCGAGGCATTGGTGGGCGCGAACGCCTACGTTGAAAAGGATTATCCTAATTTGTTCCTACCCGACCGTCTCTGGCAGACAGTTATTACGAGGCCGGATGTCAATGTCCGCTATGTCCAAACGGTGCTCGCTTCCGATGAATGCCGAACCCGGATTAGTGCTCGTTGCGGTGGCACGAGCGGCAGCATGAAGAACATTTCCAAGCCGCAGCTGCTCTCACTCACAATTCCGCTGCCATCACTCGCCACGCAGCAAGCTATCGTGGCGGAGCTCGAAGCCGAGCAGGCACTTGTTGCAGCTAACCGTGAACTGATCACGCGATTCGAGAGAAAGATCCAAGCCACTCTGGCTCGCATATGGGGAGCCGAACCTTCGGACAAGGTCGAAGGTGCGTCGGAGGCGCAGCTGGAAGAAGTGATAAATTAAACCTGCCGCTTATGTGTGGGCGGCTAGCGTGTGCACCGCTAGCCGCCCTAGCTCCTGATATCAGGAGCGTCGCTCGGGTTTTTCGCGGACATCCAACCGTTGCTGAAGCCAGTCCATTATCTCGGCTTCAACCCATCGCCGTTGATTTTCGATTATGGCACGTCACCGACGATCTCCTTCACACGCGCGATAACGTGGGGAGGCGTCTGGTAGAGCTTGGCGATCAATGGGGCGATGTCGACCCCCGGAACAGGTTCGATGTCAAGTTTGCGGCGGGCCGCGTCTTCGAGGAACACCTTGTCAGTCATAGTTGCGTCGAAAGCGGCGCGCATCGCTTCGACGACGGGAGCCGGGACGCCGGGCGGAAGAACATAGGGTCTTCCAAATTCCTGAGCGCCGAACATCAGATCCATCGCAGCCCGCTGATCCGGCGTCTGTGCGAAATCAAAGATCCAGGAAACCTTAGGCATTTCCGGATGCTTTTGGACACCGAATTGCACGAAGAAACGAATCGCGCCAGACGAAAGTTGGTCCTGCGCAGTCGCCTGTACGCTCGCGTAGGTAGTTCCTACGAGGGCGTCGACCTCCTTGCGCTCTACCGCAAGCATGCCATCGCGCGTACCAGGATACCCGACTATGACCTTGAATTTGGTGCCGAGGATGGAATTCGCGAACGATGGAAAACTGTTGGTGGCGCCAGTCGAGCCCGCGGTCACGACCTCTCGCTTCAAGACGTCAGCGAGACTTGTCACGCCCGCATCCCCACGCACTACACCAACGTACGTCTCACGCAGGATGCTGCCGACCCAGTTCAGCTCGCGCGCATCGTATTTCGCGTGCGCTGGAAACAGTAAGGGATTGGTGGCCACGAGGTTGAAGACTGCCCCCATTGCGGTTCCGTCCTTGGGAGCGGCGCTGACGAGATGATTAACGAGCGTGATCGATGCGGCTCCAGGCATGTTCTGAACCACGAAAGCCGGCTGCCCCGACACATGGCGACCCATGTGCTGGGCCAGCAATCGCGCATAGGCGTCGTATCCTCCACCCGGAGGCGCGCCGATAAGGAGCCTTATCTGCTTGCCTTTGAAGTCCTGTGCGCTCGATATACTCGGCGACATCAAAGTGGCGAACGCAAATGCGATCAAGCCAGCACGCTTTGTGAACCAGTGCATGGTCTTCCTCCCCAATGATGCCCGCGCCAGCGCTTCTGCGCCTTGACCTCGCGATTATATACGCCGTTCGGGAACCGACAGGTAGACCCCTCCGTCACGAACAGAAACAGGCACCGGCTTGAGCCGCATGCGCGCGTCGGTCGGGTGCGAGCCGGTTTCAATGTCAAACTCATAACCGTGCCACGGACAAACAATATTCATGCGGCCATCCCGATCAAACACGCGGCCGACGCTAGTTCGATCCTCGCAGACACCTTCGGCAAAGCGTGGTGCTATTACGCCCTGACATGCCGGTCCGGCGAAATGCGGGCAAACGTTTTCATACGCGAAGAGCTTGCCGCGAAGATTAAATATTCCGACTTCGAGAGCGCCAATCTGTACAACCTTCCGGCCACGGTCGGCGATTTCGTCGGACTTGCAGACCAGGATATCAACCATTGCGATCCTCGCGATGCATTACTGACTCCGCCTGCGATCGTACCACATGGTGAAGTCGAACATGTTGATGTCGTGAAATCCTACCATCTCGCAGGCGACGAGCAGCGCGTCGGTAGCCGTAGCATCCTGCGTGATCACCTTGGGAAAGGCGCCGGTCGACTCGACGCGCGCCGCGTAGAGACGAACAATAGCCGTCATGATTTCCGCGAGTCGTTCATCGCTGATCTTGCGTGACTCAGGATTCGCCCGTTCGGCTTCGAGCAGGCTCATATCAATGACCGATGGCGGGTCAGCGCCTTCGCTACGAACCGTCAAACCGTAACTCCTGCTTTCGCAAGTTCAGGTGACGCCCGCGACACTGCGTGTGCATCTCCTTGAGCGAACGGCGTGCGACTCGCGAGAACATCGCGGGCGCGGGGGCGCATGCGCTTTACGGGTATATTGAATACCTTCGCCGCGTTAAGGCCAAGAATGTTACGTTTGCCCTGATCCGACAAGAAGGGCAGCGTCGAAATTGTGCTCGGCGTATCAAAATCCCAATGAGGCCAGTCGGATGCGTAAAGTAGTTGCGTCTCCGCGTTCATCCGTTCAAACGTCGCTTTCGTCAGCACCATGTCCGAGCGTTCAAGTGGCTGGCTAGAGTAATACATATCGCGCATGTAGTCGCTTGGCAGCTTCTTGAGGCCCGGCGCTTCGCTTTGGCGCATCATGACCTCATGATCAAGGCGTTGCATGAGGAACGGTACCCATGCGAGTCCGCTTTCGACCCACACAACCTTCATCTTCGGAAAACGCTCGGGCAGGGCGTTTATGATCCAATTCGTCATATGGATCAGGTTGTAATGCACGAACGAAAGCGCATGCATGGAAATGAAGCGGTTGAGCTGCGAGAAAGATGGATCGTCCCAGTGGGGTCCTGCATGGAAGACGAGTGGCTTACCCGTCTCCTCAATCATTGCGAAAAGTTTCATGTAAGAGTTGTCGTGGATTGGCGTATGGCGAACGGAGCAGATTGTGAAGCCGACCATGCGCGGGTTTTGCGCGTATTGGGTCACAAGCTTGTAGCACTCTTCGACTGAATTCAGAGGAAGGTAGATGAGCCCGAGGATGCGTTCATCTTCGGGCAGCACTCGCTCCGTGAGCCAGCGGCAGTAGGCCCGCGCGAGATAAACTTCGACACCTTCCATTGGGTTCATGCCGAGGTGGAGCATGTTAGTCGGAAAGATGACCTGATAATCGACGCCCAGAGTGTCGATGCACCGTTGCACGATCTGCACAAATCTGTGGACGCCGCTGGTCGCGTCGAGCGGTTCTGCGCCCTGCCCGTGCTGATGTGGGATACGGCCAGACAGCGCCTGGAACGTGAGCCCCGGCTGTGTATTGATGAGCGGGGTCGAGGCCACGTTCATCATGTTGTCAGCAGTGTACTTGAGAACGTCGTTCTCAAGAAAGCTCATGACTTCCGGCCAGAAGCCCTTCTCTTGGAGGTGGGCATCCATGTCGACGATGATCTCGTAGTCGTCGTGCATGATCGCCTGCTTGGCCGCCGCCCCGAGATAGTCACGGGTATCGGTTGCGTTCGTAATCGGCGGCAGTTCCCGAATTTCGCGGCCATTTGCCACCATGTCCGTTTCCTCTCCAGTTTCTTGCATAGCTGGTAGTTTGATAGCCCTCGTGCTCTGATCGTTGCAGACGAGCCTCCGAGGGACCTTCGAGCTAGCATGTTGTCGTCACTTGCCTTCGACGTCAATTCTCTTGACGTCGGGCAAAATGCCCCCAGTTAGCTATGCTGTCGGAAGCGTACTCAGCTCTGCCTCATAGACCGGCGCCATGCGAGACTCGACGCCGATTTTGGCCAGCTCGCTCTCGAACATGCTTCGAATGTCTGGGCGCTCATCTGCGTAGTCGGTTTGATCGCCACCAATTCGTTTACTGAACCACGCTTTGGGAACACCTTGAGCATTTCTAATTGCCATGGATTCATGCTTGAAGGCGAGATAGCGAGCTGGAGTGTTACCGGTATTAAAGTGTTGATGGTACCACATATTCGGGGGCACGATCAGTGTGCCAACTTCCCAGTCGTAACGATTCAGTTCTCCGCCCTCAGGACCCATGAGGCTATAACCGTTGCCGCTCAAAATAATGATGTGCGCGCCGGGGCCGTGCGCATGGCCCTTCTTGTAAGTTCCGACGGGAAATTGCGAAATATGGCTGTTCATCGATCCTTTCGCCATTGTGAAACGCACATGAGATCCTCCCGCGCCTCTCTCTTTGGCCGTCATCAAAGGAACATTTACGGCATCGGGTACGAAGTTTGTCGTCAGCAGAAAACCCTTCTGCTCGCCTTTCGCTGAAAAGTAGTCTGGTTCGCCGTTGAAACGCTCTTCAAAGTCGACATCGCAATTGAAGATGAAATCTATTTTTTCGTAGAGGTTGATGACAGGCGGCGCGTTGGTGACGGAAACGAAACGGGCAGGTGCCGAACCGGAGCCATTAAAATGTTGATGCCAGCAGTTGAGCGGGATGGCGAATAATCCGCCTTCCTTCCATTCGAAGGTTTGCGATTGCCCCTTAGTGTTCCATACCTTCGTAGAGCCGCGACCAGACAGAATCAGAATCATTTCTTCGAACAATTGTCTGCGCGGCTCCAACTGACGACCCGGAGGAATTTCGCAGACGTAGCAATCGTTCGATGTGCGGGAAGCTTGGTGGTTGATAAAGACGCCGTTACCGCTTCGCCCAGACCATGGCTTTAGGGGCACCGTCTTCAGGCTTCGGACATATAGCCCGTCCAGAATGTCCAGTCCCTGATCGCGGACCCACCGAAGGTATGGAGTGTCCTTCTCTGTCACAAAGTTCTTCGCGAATTCTTCCGAGACCAGACCATCGTTTTTCATATATAGCTCCTCCCCGGCATTTCTTAGAATTCCGCATGGACCAATCAGGCGATGCGAACGAAAATAGAATGTCTGGAGGAAGCGAAGAAGGCTGAGAATTCATACTTCTTTGTTAATTGTATTTGACCTAACGAAGCGGCGTAGAGGCGGGGAAATGGACAAGTTAAAGGCAATTGAAGCGTTTGAGCGTGTCGCGCGTCTTGGAACCCTCGCGAAAGCCGCTCAAGACCTGCAGATTTCTCGTCCTATGGTCAGTTTTTATCTCAAGCAGTTGGAAGATCATTTGGGCGTTCGATTGGTGAATCGGACGACGCGTCAGCTATCTCTTACAGAGGCGGGCCGAGAATACCTCGACTTCTGCTCGTCAATTCTGACACAATTTGAGCAGCAGGAAGCCCATCTTTCGGAGCTGCATCTCAATCCTCGTGGATCGCTTCACATTGTCTCGTCACTCGCCTTTGGAAATTTTCAGCTCGCGCCCATCGTAAGCGAATTCTCTCAACTCTATCCCGAGCTTTTGATATCTTTAATTGTCACTGATAATTTCGTTGCGAAGCCCGTCGAGGCAGATCTCAAATACGACGTGGCGATTTTGATGCGGCGCCCGGAAGATGCCGGGACGTCGATCGTGACTCGCATTGGCGAGGTCAGATGGATATTATGTGGATCAAGGGCTTACATCGAGTCTCGCGAACCAATTCTTCATCCCAGCGATTTATCGAAACATAATTGTCTGGTTCACCGGAGCCTGGGCCCATCAAGCTCCTGGCGATTTCAGCAGGGCGATCAATTCTTCGATGTTCAGGTTCGTGGCGGCGTGTTTTCCAACAGCGTGATGGTGCTCAAATCCGCGACAATGCACGGTGTTGGCGTTGCCATGTTGCCGCACTATGCGGTCAAAGACGAGCTAACAAATGGCGCCTTAACGCCATTGCTTCCTTCATTTATCGGCTTTCAACGCTCTGTGTACGCAGTCTATCCACATCAGATCGCGCCAAAGAAGACCCGCATGTTCATCGACTTTGCGAGACGTGCCCTGCGAAAGATAGAGAAAGAGCAGGAAGCGCTCTTTTAGGAGGGCGATCGTCGTCGACCAAGGTGAAAGCGCTTTCTATGGGTTTCAGTCGCGCCAACCAAGCAATTCTGCCGCCGCGTCCTTCTGCGCTTTAGGATACGACGCTACGCGTTCGACCATAGCCTGTAGTTCGCTGCCCGGAGTAGCGCGAATGGCCAATCGTAAGCGCTCGGCTTCTTCGTTGTATGCGCTGTCGGCGAGGGTGCTTTCATATGCTTTCCGAAGAGTGCCCGCACGATCTGGGGGCGTATCGCCAGAAATCCAGTGCGCGTTTCCGATCGCCGTTGAAAGTGAAATCAGATCGACAATTTGCCTGTCCGCCTCGTCTTTAACTAGAGACTGGAGCATTGGTACTCCCTTCAGGTTGGGCTCTGGCGCTAACCCGACCTGAACAACAACGTTCACTTTCTTGTCTCTAATCCAGTCAGGGTTCGAAACCATCAAGCTGTTGTAAGAGTTTCCTCCGCGGCCATCGATCTCGCCTCGCTCGATTGCCAATTCCAATGCGGCCGAGCCGCTGGTGTAGCCGGTGATGATTTTAAATTTCGTTCCAACGAGCTTATTGATGAGGGCGGGATAAATATGGGAGTCCGAGTTCGGCCCTTGGCTCCCCATATTTGCAACATGATGTTTAGCGTCTTCGATAGTGCGCACTGGGCTCGTATGCCAAGTATATAAGATGCCAACTGAATTAGAGGCGCTTCCGAGCCAGTAGAAATTACGCGCGTCGTATTGCGCGGACTTTCCCCCAACAAGTTGATATAGAGCTACATTCTGGTTCACAGCGGCTATTACCGTGCCGTCCTTTGGCGCGCTCATGGCGACATAGTTCGCTGCACGTATGCTCCCAGCCCCTACCATGTTCTGCACGACTGCAGCAGGCGTACCGGGGACCATGCGAGGCAGGTGTCGCGCAAGCAGCCGTGCGTGGTGGTCGTAACCCCCGCCAGGCGCAAAGCCGCAGATGATTGAAATGGTACGCCCGCGATAAAAGTCTTCGGTCGAAGCCAATGCGCTCGCGCTCATACTCGCAGCAAGAATTGCGGTGATCGTGTAGATCTTCGACACCGGCTCCTCCCTTATCAAGGCATTTTTTTGGGGGCGATTACGCGCTCAGTTTTTTTGATGATTATCATGTTCAGTGCGTGAGTAAAAGCGGATCGCCATTTACTCTCCCGTCGGTTTTTTTGACGGATGGCGATCCGTAAAGAACATTTTTGGGACGAGGACGGGAACTTTGCATGAAAGGAGCGCGATGCCACCAAGCTTCTGAAGTCAGGTTCAAAAGCTGCGCGCCAGTCGTTGTCTCCGGGCTAGCTAACCGCTGGGCGGCGGCTTGATCGCCGACGTCACCGGGCCCTTAGAGAGGTTGGCGTTCGGCAATTTTCGTCTTCAATTGTAGACATCCTAAAACTGCATCGCTTGACCTTCGATGGTGAGGCGGCGCATGAGGCGAGGCTCCTCGCGGGGGAAGTCCTTGCGGGCGTGGATCGAGCACCAGTTGTCCCAGATCACCATGTCGCCGAGCGCCCACTTGTGCTCGTAGACGATGGCGGGGTCTTCCGAGATATCGAAAAGTTGCTCGAGCGCGCCCTCGCTCTCCTCATGCGATAGCCCTTCAATCTTCGCCGACATGAGGCGTGAAACGTAAAGCGCCTTCTTGCCCGTCGCGGGATGGGTGATGAACAGCGGCTGCCAGTTGTGCCTGATCTTCGACAGGTCGGCGGTGTCGACATTGAGACGTTCGCGTCGCTTGTAGTCGTGCATCTGCAGAACGCGGCGGCCTTCGAGCCGGTCGCGCAGCGCGGGCGGGATGTTGTCGTAGGCTGCGTACATGTTCGAGAAGCATGTCTCGCCGCCCCACGACGTGAGCTTCATGGCGTAGAGAAGCGTGGCGCGGTGCGGCTCCGGATAGTAGCTCGTGTCGTGGTGAAACCACATCTCGCCGTCGCCGAAAGCGCCAATCGGCTTGCCGTTCTCGACGATGTTCGTGACCATCATGAAGGGCGTGTCGAAATCGCCTCCGGGGCCGTCGCCGACGATCGGGCGGCGGCGATAGGCGACCTTGCCGAACATCTCGGCGGCCTTGAGCTGCTGCTGTTCGTCGAGGTTCTGGTTGCGGACGACGAGCACGATGTTGTCGTCGAAGGCCTTGCGGATCGCCGCTGCGGTTTCCGCATCCACGGGCTTCGACAGGTCCACGCCCTTGACCTCGACGCCGAGCGACGGGTGCATTTTTTCAAGGGTGGCAGGCATGGGCTGATTCCTTCCCGGCGGGTCTTAATGGATGTCAAAATTTTCAAGAATTTGGGAACGCTTGGATAGACGCTCTTAATTGAAAACAATGGTCAGAGATTCTGACGTCTGGCGCTGGTGGCCGTGAGGCTGCGTGGTAGGTCTTCATTTTCACGAGTATTCTTGCTGCGGCTATCCTTCGCAATCGCTTCGCTAGCGTTAAATAATTGATACCGACGGGTTAAATCGAGCGGTCGACTTGTCGTTGGGCGGCTAGCGTGTGCACCGCTAGCCGCCCTAGCTCCTGAGAATCAGGAGCGTCGCTCGGGTTTTTCGCGGACATCCAACCGTTGCTGAAGCCAGTCCATTATCTCGCTTTCAACCCATCCCACTCTGTTAGGGCCTAGCTGTACCCGCTTTGGGAATTGGCCTGCCTTCTCCAGCCGCGCGACGTGTTGAGACGAGTAGAGGACCAGCTCCTTCAGCTGGCGCTTCGAAAGTATCCTCATCACGATGTCTCCATGACTGAAGAGCATCGCGATGCCCTAGGGTTACGACGTACCTAGGCGCATGGAAGTATGCGTCGGATTCGTTATCGGGGGAACAGCAGCGGGGAACATAGATGCCCATAAGAATAGGTGGGCGGAGAGGGGGGCTGACAATTCTGTAATTCAGTAAATTACGTAAAATCAGTAACTTGCATGATTTAGTGGTGCCGCAAGAGGGATTCGAACCCCCGACCCCGTCATTACGAATGACGTGCTCTACCAGCTGAGCTATTGCGGCGACGCGGCGGCGATGCGCCAGCGACGGCGCTTCCCATATCCGCTGCGGCGGCGGTTTGCAACCGTGCGCCGCTCCCTTTCGCCCGTCTATCCGAACAATCCGCGCTTGCGCCCCGCCGCAGGGGGCGGTTCGGCGGTTGCGTCAGGTCCCGGGTCGTCAGGCGCAGTGACGATATGGTCCGGAAGCACCAGGCTCGAAACCGTCTCCGCGTCCGCGGCGGAGACAAGCGGCTTTGCGCCGGCCGCCTCCGCGACAGCGGAGACTTCCTCCCGCTCGGCGCGCTTCACGGCGTCGTCCGCCGGTCCGTTCCCGGCGATCGACGCCGCCGCGGCAGGCTCCTGCGGCGGCTCAACGGCCTCGACGGGCGGCGGGTCCGCGGCCTTCGCGGCGTCGCTCACGCGAGGCTCCGCCTCTACGGGGGCGACGGGGTCCGGCGTATGGTCCAGGACGACCGCCGCGCCGGCGCTGGCGGCAAGGGCCCCGGCCCCCTGCAGCGACCGGGGCGCCCCGGCGATTTCCGGTGGCGGCGCCGCGCTTTCCGGGTCGGGCCAGATTGGCGGCGGCGCGTCGTCGGCTGGGCCGCCGAGGCGCTCGACGGGCGTCTCCCAGCGGAAGGCGTCGATCTGTCCGGTCACGGGAGAGGCGGGCAGCCACCGGTCCGACACGACGCCGTCCGCGACCCAGGCCGGATCGCGGGGCGCGCGGGCGGCGCGGGCCAGCCATTCGCGCATCAGGCCGCTGGGTCCGTGCTCCGTTTCCTCGATGTCCGCCATCGTGAGGCATGCGCGCACGGTCGGGCGGCGGCCGTCGCCGATGAGTTCAGCCATCGTGCGGCGGGCCAGATCGAACTGACGCGCCTCCAGCGCCGAGCGCGCGACGGCAAGGCCGCTTTCCGGATGGCCGGGCGCGAGACGAGCGAGGGCCTTCGCGCGATTGAGACGATCTCCCGCGGCGTCGCCGTGCCGCAGGTCGACATAGGCGCGGGCGAGGTCGGGATGGGGAGCGCGCTTCCATGCGTTTTCCAGAATGCGCCCGGCGCGGCGCAGATCGCCCTTCTGAGCCAGAAGCGAGCCCGCCAGCGCGCTTGCGGGCGTCAGGTCGGGGGCGAGCTTGATGGCCTCGCGCGCCAGCGCCAGCGCCTCGGAAGGATCGCGCTCGCGCAGTTGCTCGGCCATTGCGGTCTTCAGCACAGCGCGCTGGCGGTCGGCCTCGGCCCGGGTGATCGCCTTGCGCGCGAAATTCGCCTCGACCACGGCGAGCGCGCCCTTCCAGTCGTCGGAGAGCGCATGGCGCTCCAGCATCGCCTGGCCGGCCCACGGCACGGCGGCGATCTCATGCGCCTGCCGCGCAAACTCGCCGGCTGCGGCGTCATCGCCCCGGCGCCGCGCTTCCGCATGCAGTCCGCGAAGCCCCAGAAGGCGCGTCTCCGGCGCCTCGATCATCCGCCGGAAAATACGCTCGGCGCCGGCGCGATCACCTGACAACTGGGCAGCCTGCGCGGAAAGAAGCAGGGCGAGCGGTTCGCCGCCCATCAGCTTCTCGGCGTCTCGCGCGGCCCGCACCGCCGTTTTCGCGTCGCCCGCGCCGGCCGCGACCATGCCCCGCGACAGCGCCGCGTAGCCCTTGTTGCGGCGGCGCATGCGCGCGGTGAGCGACATCAGCGTCGGGATCCGGAAGACGAACCGCACGACGCTCCAGAGGATCATCGCGAAGATGAGCGCGGCGAGCGCGAAGCCCAGCGCGACGACGAGGTCCATCTCATAGGTCTTGCCCGCGAACGCCAGGGACACGGAGCCGGGTTGATCCGCAAGCCACGCGAAGCCCAGGGCGAGCCCGGTGAGAACGAGGAGGAAGAAAACGATCCTGATCATGCCTTCCCCGTCACGTCCTGCCGATCGTCTGGGCCTGGTCCGCGAGAATGGCGCGCGCGGCGCCTTCGGCCGCAAGACGCGCCTGCGCCCGCTTCGCCCACTCTGCGCTCGCCGCCTTCGCGGGCTCCGGCAACCTGCTCCAATCCTTCAGCGCCGCCGCGACGTCGCCATTGCGCAGCGCGCGGGACATGCGCGCGAAGATATCCGCCGGCGCATCGCCCGTCGTCTCACCTGAAGGCCGAACGCGGACGAGACCGATGGCGCTGCTGGCGAGGCGGTCGATCACGGACGCCTCCGCGGGCGCTTCGGCGCGCGCAACGATCTTCGGTTCGAGCGCGGCGAGGTCGCGCGCCAGATCGCCGTTCGTCGCCGCGCCGGTCTTCGCGACGTCGCGCAGGGGCGCGAGGCGATCCGCAGGAACGCCGAGCCGCGCGAGCGCTTCGACCTGCGCGGCAAACGGGGCGCCCCCGGCGATCGCGGTCGAGATCGATTCCGCCAGGGCGATGCGCGCGGCGTCTGCCGAACGCGCCGCCATCGCTTCCGTGCGCTTGCGTTCGGCCTCGCCCTGCGCCCGCGATTCGTCGATGCGGCCGGCAAGCGGCTGTATGCGCTCCTCAAGTCCCTTCAGGCGCCCTTCGAGCGCGCGCGCCGCTTCGGGGATTGGCGCGGTCTGGCGCTCAAGCGATTGCAGGCGCGCCTCGAGAGCGGCAATCTGCTTGCGCAACGGATCGAGATCGAGCGGCGGCGCGGGTTCGATGCGCGTTTCCGTCGCGCGCTCCTCGCTCTTTGGCGCCGTGAGCGCCTTCTCGACCGCGAGAATGCGCGCGCTCAGGTTCGAAACGGCGCCGGTCGCATTTTTTTCCAGCGCCGCGATGCGTCCGTCCAACGCGGCGAGCGCCTGCTGCGATGCGGCGGGCGGGCCGCTGGCCGCGAATCTCGCCGCCGCTTCCGCAGCCTTGCGCGCTTCGTTCGCAGCGCCTGATGCGACGGATTCGACGCTCGCGACGCGTTTCTCAAGCGAGGCGATCGCGGCAGGCGCAACCTGCGGCGCCTGCGCCGCGGCGGCGCGCTTCTCTACATCGGCGAGACGCGATTCCAGAGCGGCTGGCGACGGGCCGGCCGGCGTCATCGCGCTCTGCAGGCCGAACACCGCGAGCGCGGCGAGAGCCGCGCCGCCGAGGCTTGCCGCCGCCACCGTTCCGAAAGCGTAGCCGCGCGGCGCAGGCTCGGGCGCCGATTCAGGGGGGACGGGCTCCGCGGCGGGCGCTTGCTTTGCGGCTTCCGCCGGCGCCGGGCTTTCCGCTGCGGGTGCCGGGGGGCTCTCTGCGCCGGAAGCGCCCGAACCGGAGGCTGTGACTTCACCTTCGATCACCGGCGGCGTGCGGCGAAAGTCCCTGTTGGCCGTGCGCGGGGGCGGCGCCGTAGGGTCGGAATTCGGCTGCTTGTCGTCGCTCATCGCTCTCTCTTTTCGCGCGCCGGCCGCCGCCGACCGGGACCGTTTGTACAGGATGCGGAGGCGGCGCGGAACTCGAAAGCTGTCAAGTCCGTGTCACCACGCGAGCCTACTCGTGCGCTGGACGTCCTGCGCTCGGACACGCTCATTCCCCCGCAAGGCGCGCCAGCGTCAGAACGCGTTGCGCCATCTCAAGGTGAAGGCGCTCCACCATTTTTCCGTCGAGCGAAATGACGCCGCGTCCCGCGTTCTCCGGCTGGTCGAACGCGCCCGCGACTCTCTCCGCCCATGCGATCTCGTCAGCCGAGGGCGAGAACGCCTCGTTGCACGGCGCGATCTGACCGGGATGAATGAGCGTTTTGCCGTCCATTCCGAGATCGCGCGCCTGTTCGCATTCGGCGCGAAAGCCCTCGATGTCCGAATGATCGTTGTACACGGCGTCGATCACGTCGAGGCCATAGGCGCGCGCGCCCAGCACGATCTGCGTGAGCCAGGGAAGCATTGCGGCGCGACCCTTCGCCAGCTTCGCGCGCGTCTCCCTTGCGAGGTCGTTCGCGCCGATGACGAACGCGCTGAGCACCGGCGCCTGCGCGCGCGCCGCCGCGACGGCGCCGATGTCGAGCACGGCCCGCGGCGTCTCGATCATCAGCCACAGTCCGGTATCGCTGCACGCGGCGCCGCGCATCCGCGCAAAGACATCCGTCACATCGCCGGCGCCGGCAATCTTCGGGACGAGGATTGCATCGGGCTTCGCCTTGCAAGCGGCGGCGAGATCGTCCGCGCCCCATGGCGTGTCGAGGGCGTTGATGCGCACGACGACCTCGCGCCGGCCATAGGCGCGTTCCCGCACCGCTGCGCAGACGAGGTCGCGCGCCGCTTCCTTTGCGGAAGGCGCAATCGAATCCTCGAGGTCCAGAATGAGCGCGTCGGCGGGCAACGTGCGCGCTTTTTCCAGGGCGCGCCCGTTTGCGCCAGGCATGTAAAGAACGCTGCGGCGCGGCCTGATGTCCATCTTCGAACCCCGATGTCAAAGGCTCAGCCTAACGGGGGCGTCGCCGCAGCGCCATCGGACATTTGGACCGGCTCAGACCCTGCCCATCAGGACGAGAATGATGACGATCAGAAGGATCAGGCCCACGCCGCCGCTCGGACCATAACCCCAGGACCTGCTGTACCCCCAGTTCGGGATAGCCCCGATCAGCGCGAGGATCAGCAGGATGATGAGGATTGCGCCAAGGCTCATGTTCCAATTCCCGGGGGCGGGTGCGACAAGCCGGGATTCGCCGCCCGCGAAGCTCCGGTTGCCGTTCAATGCCCTGGCGCGCCGGGCGGTTCCGCGAAGATCAGGGCCACGATTGGGTTTGCGGCAGGCGGCGCGCGGGCGTAGGTTCGCGCCATGAACGAGAGTCCGACGCCCCCCGTTTCCAGACGCCCATCCGTCACGCACGAATTTCCGCAATGGCTGATCAGCGGATACGAGTCTTTCCTTGGCGGCCGCTTCGGCGCTGAACAGCAGCGTTATCGCGTGCTCGCCGAAATGGGCCAGAAGCCGCGCACGATGGTGATCGGCTGCTGCGACTCGCGCGTTTCGCCGGAAGTGATCTTCGACGCGGGGCCGGGCGAACTCTTCGTCGTGCGAAACGTCGCCAATCTTGCGCCTCCCTATGCGCCGAACGACGACTATCATGGCACGTCGGCGGCGCTCGAGTTCGCCGTGATGGCGCTGCGCGTCGAGCACATCGTCGTGCTCGGTCATGGGCAGTGCGGCGGGGTGCGCGCCTTCGTCGAAAACGAACGCGACCCCTACATGCGCCCGCTGTCGCCGGGCGACTTCATCGGCAAGTGGATTCGCCTCATCCAGCCGGCCTATGAGCGCACGCCCGGCCGTGAGGGAGAGGAGCCGGGCGATTACATCGAACGGCTTGCGCACGAATCGATCAAGCAGTCGATCGCCAACCTGCGCACGTTTCCATGCGTCAGGACGCTGGAGGAACGCGGGTTGCTCGCGTTGCACGGCGCCTATTTCAGCGTCATGGACGGACGATTGCTGACGCTCGACCCCTCAACGGGATCATTCGGCGCGGTGAGTCCGCAGGCTCACGCGGCCGCGTTCTCGGAGCCTCGCTTCTGAGCTGGATCCCCGAAACCTGGACGCCCGTTCGCCGGAGATGATCCTGCCATTGCAAGAGTGACGCGATGAAGCCGCTCTCAATTCTCGACCTGTCATACGTCACGACGGAAACAGCGCCGAGCCGCGCGCTGCATCGAACCATCGAACTGGCGCAGGCGGCGGAGAGCATGGGTTACACGCGTTTCTGGCTCGCCGAACACCACAGCATGCCGTCCATCGCGTCGAGCGCGCCCGACATCATGATCGGTCGCGTGGCCGCCGCGACGAACGCGATCCGCGTGGGCTCCGGCGGCGTCATGCTGACAAATCATGCGCCGCTCGTGATCGCCGAACGGTTCAAGACGCTCGAGGCGCTGTTTCCCGGACGCATCGACCTCGGGCTCGGGCGCGCGCCTGGCACGGACCAGATGACGGCCTATGCGCTGCGCCGCAGACTCGACGAACGGCAAGGCGACGACTTTCTCGAACGGCTTCAGGAACTGCTGCTCTGGGAGAGCCGGGAGTTTCCCGAGAACCATCCCTTCGGCAAGATCCAGGTCATGCCGTCGGACGCGCCGTTGCCGCCGATCTGGCTGCTGGGCTCCAGCGACTACAGCGCGCATCTGGCGGGCCGTATCGGCGCCGGCTACGCGTTCGCCTCGCATTTTTCCGACCACGACGCAGTGGAGCCCATGCTTGCCTACCGCACTGCGTTCGAAGCCGCGGGAAATCTGAGGGAGCCTTACTCGATCATTGCCGTCGCCGCAGTGGTGGCCGAGACGGACGAGGAGGCCGAGCGTCTCGCGCAGACCTATGACCTCAACTGGCTGCGCCGCGCGCGCAACATGCGCATGCCATTGCCCTCGCCGGAAGAAGCGGCCGCGCATCCGTGGACGGAACAGGAGCGCGCCTACGTGGCGCAGCGGCGCAATCACCTGTTCGTCGGTTCGCCGCAGACCGCCGTCGCGCGGCTGAAGGCGTTCGCAGCCGATACGAAGGCCGACGAGATCATGATCACCTCGTCGATCTTCGATTTCGGCGCGCGCGTGAAGAGTTATGAGCTGCTGATGGAGGGGTGGAAATCATCGGGCGCCTGAACCACATCGGGCCTCCAAAGCGGAGGCCGGATGAGGGTCATGACGCTCGCCTCTGCTTGACCGTACTCAAAACAGCTTTTGTGACGCCAGCTTCGCGCCTTCGACGAGGCTTTTGAACTTCGCTTCCACAATCGTGGGATGAACTTCCGGCACCGCGCGCGGGGTCGAGGCGAAGCCGCAGTCGGTGGACGCCATCACGTGCTCGCGGCCCACCACGTCCGCGAACTTCCAGATGCGCTGGGCGACCAGTTCCGGGTGCTCGACGAGCACCGTCGCATGGGTGACGACGCCCGGCAGAAGCATCTTGGCTTCCGGCAGTTTCACGCCTTCCCAGATGTTCCACTCGTGTTCGTGACGCGGATTGCCAAACTCGAACGAGTAATAATCCGCGTTGATCGCGAGGATCACGTCGGTGAGATGCTTCATCTCGAGGTCGTGAATGCGCGGCCCCATGTTGATGCCGTAGCAGGTGTGATGACGGACCCGGTTCGACGGTATGTTGCGGATCGAGTGATTCATCGCCTCGACGCGCCGCCACGCCCACTTGCGCGCTTCCTCCACCGTCATCGACGGATTGAGCATGTAGTGCATCGCAAGGCGCGGGTCGTCGAGCTGGATCGAGAAGCCCGCCGCAACGATGGCCTCGTACTCGATGCGCATCGTTTCACTGATTGCTTCAAGGAAAGCGTCTTCATTGTTGTAATGCATGTCGACGACGGCGCCTTCCACCGTGCCGACAGACGCGCAGGGAATGAACACGTCGACCGGGTTCTTGCCCTGCAATGCGATCTTCAGATTTTCGAGATCGCGCTTGAGAATGGCGTGGCCCGTATAGGTGAGCGGGCCGACGCATTCGGAGCCCGCGGGCTGCGTGCCCGAATGGCCCGCCGCATAGAATTCAGGGAATGCGTCCACTTCCTTCGTGTGGTCGCGGCCCTTGGCGCCCGGCGAGCGCGGACGCGTGCCGCCGAGACGTTCGTGCAGATAGGCGAAGAACCCGGTCTTGGACTGTTCGCCGTCGCTGATGACGTCAACGCCGAGGCCGATCTGCCAGGCGACGCAATCGACGACAGCCTTGCGCACGGCGGCCTCGAACGCCGCCTCGTCCACGGGGCGCTTGTCCATGCGCGCCACCATGAGTTCGGAGAGCGAGGCAGGGCGTGGGAGGCTGCCCACATGGGTCGTGAGAATGCGCGTGGTGCGTGCGTCTGCGATGGGCATGTTTCCTCCGGCTCGTCGCGTTCTTGCTCGTGGCGATTGATGCCACAACGCAAGCCTTGCGCGCAATTCGCCATTCTCGATGGGCGCACAAAAAGAAATGGCCGGGCGAACCCGGCCTTTCCAAAAGCGAGTTCAAGAGCCGGTCAGGCCGCCTTCTGCTTCGGCGCGATCAGCTTGCGGTTCACCAGCACTTCCGCGATCTGCACCGCGTTGAGCGCGGCGCCCTTGCGCAGGTTGTCCGAGACGCACCAGAAGGCGAGGCCGTTCTCCACCGTGCTGTCCTCGCGGATGCGCGAGATATAGGTCGCATCCTCGCCGGCGGCCTCGTGCGGCGTGATGTAGCCGCCGGGTTCGCGCTTGTCGATCACGAGCACGCCGGGGGACTCACGCAGAAGGTCGCGCGCCTCGTCCGCCGTGATCGGATTTTCGAATTCGACGTTCACGGACTCCGAATGCGAGATGAAGACGGGCACGCGCACGCAGGTGGCGGTGAGCCTGATCTTTGGATCGAGGATCTTCTTCGTCTCCGCCATCATCTTCCACTCTTCCTTGGTGAAGCCGTCCTCCATGAAGACGTCGATCTGCGGAATGAGGTTGAAGGCGATGCGCTTGGGAAACTTCTTCGACTCGACGGGGTCGGAGACGAACACCGCGCGGGTCTGCGCGAACAGCTCGTCCATCGCTTCCTTGCCGGCGCCGGAAACGGACTGATAGGTCGAGACGACGACGCGCTTGATCTTCGCGCGGTCATGCAGGGGCTTCAGCGCCACGACGAGCTGCGCGGTCGAGCAGTTCGGGTTGGCGATGATGTTCTTCTTGCGGAAACCGGCGGCGGCGTCGGCGTTCACTTCCGGCACGATGAGCGGCACGTCCGCGTCGTAGCGCCACTGCGACGAGTTATCGATCACCACGCAGCCCTGCGCGCCGATCTTCGGCGCCCATTCCTTCGACACCGCGCCGCCCGCCGACATCAGGCAGATGTCCGTGTCGGAGAAGTCGTACGTGTCGAGGTGTCGGCACTTGAGCGTCTTGTCGCCGAAGGACACTTCCGTGCCGATGGAGCGGCTGGAGGCGAGCGCGACGACCTCGCTCACCGGAAAGCGGCGCTCGGCGAGGATGTCCAGAAGCTCGCGGCCCACGTTGCCGGTGGCTCCCGCGATGGCGACCTTGAAACCCATGATCCTGACCCTGTCCTGGCGCCGGATACGCCCGGGCGCTGAAAAAACCGCCCGTCAACACCATGCGGGCGCGCCCAAGTCAATCCGCAGGGCCGCTGTGGGAACTTAACGGCGCGTTTACCTTCGGACGAGGCGAGGCGCGCCGGTTACCCGTCCGTTAACGGCTCGGGGGGACCCTCGCCGCATGAAATTGACAGGCACGATCTCGCTGGCAGTGGGCCGGGCGGGGCGCTTCGCGCTTGGCGCCGCGGCCCTGGCCGTGGCGGCGCTTGCGCTCGGATCTACGATCCGGGGTCCGGGCGACGGGCGGGCGCCGCAGGCTCCGGATGCGTCTCCCGCTCCGGCGGTCCAGGCGTGGGTGGACCTGCCCGCCGCAGCGCCAATGTATGGTCTGAAAGACAACATCTTCGGCCGCGAGCCCGCCATGTACAGGGTCCGCCGCAACGTCGCGGGCGGCGGGCGCATCGACCAGATGGCTTTCGGGGCGCCGGGAGAAGCGGCGCCCCATTTCCGGCTCACCGTTTACCGGCCGCTCGACGAACCGGTGGGCGACGTCTCGTTCTGGCTGGAAATGGCGCGGCGCGCGGGCGAGGCCGGCCTCGCGCTCGAGCGCGCGCCTCCTGTCGCGCAGGTCATGCGCACGCGCCTCGGGCCGTTCGAAGTGGGCGCGCTCAGCGCGCTGGGCGCGGAGGGATCGCGGACCTGCCTCGGCTTCCGCCACCAGTCGCGCGAGCCCCCGCTGATCGTCTCGGGCTTCGCCTGCCTCGGGCACGGGGCGGCCGACCCGGTCTTCGCGCGGGAGGCGCTGGCCTGCGCGCTCGAGGCCATCAACCTCGTATCCGATGACGGGGACGCGGCGCTCCGGGCCTTTTTCGACGGCTCCGAAGCGTCGGTCTGCGGCGGCGGCCGCCCGGCTCAGGCCGGAGGGTAATCCGTTAGGGACGAAGTGCGAAGATGACGCTTCGCCCGCAACATGGTACCGAGGAACCTCGGCAGGAACCGGACATTTGACGACAGAGCGGGCTCACAGGACGGGGACCAGTAAAATGCGCAGGATCAACGGCATCCTTCTCTCGGCGATCGCGGCCTCCGCCGCATTGGCCTTCATCGCTGACGCGCAAGCGCAGACGCAGAAGCGCCGCGCCAACAACGATACGGTTGTGCGCACGCAGGGCGCCCCGCCGCTGACGATCCGCCAGCGCAGCTTCCTTGACTCAGGCCCCATCGTGGCGCCGCGCAGCATGCAGAATTACGTGACGATGGACACGGCCTGGGGTCAGCCGATCTACAACAATCAGCGGGGCCGCATGGGCCTTGAAACCATGCCGACCCGGTTCGATCCGCCTGGCCGCGCGCAGCCCGTCTTCACATTCGACTGAAATCGGGCGCTCCGCGGCCGGATCCGCGGCGCGCCTGCCCCGTCGTCTGCGCGCGGATTATTCCGCCGCAGCCTTGCGTGAACGCTCATTGATGATGCGCCAGAGCGCAAGCGGGGTCGCGGGCATCGGCACATCATCCACGCCCAGATGCGAGAGCGCGTCGACGAGCGCGTTGCCCACGGCGGGAAGCGCGCCGACGCATCCGGCCTCGCCGGCGCCCTTCACCCCGAGCGGATTGGACGGCGTGGGGCATGAATGGCTCTTCACCTCGAAAGAGCTCATGTTGTCGGCGTGCGGCATGGCGTAGTCCATGAAGGAAGCCGACAGCACTTCGCCGTTCGCATCGTACTTCAGGTCCTCCATCAGCATCTGGCCGATGCCCATGGCGATGCCGCCGTGGATCTGCCCCTTGAGAAGCAGCGGGTTCATCACCACGCCGACGTCGTCCACCACGTTGTAGTTGAGGATCTCGACCGCGCCGGTCTCCTCGTCGATTTCGAGTTCGCAAATATGCGTGCCGGAGGGATAGTTGGCCTTGCGCTGGTAATAGACCGCATTGGCGCTGAGGCCGGGCTCCATGTCCTTCGGAATCTTGTTGGGGTTGGCGGCGAGCAGCGCGACCTCCTTCATGGTCAGCGACTGGTTCGTCTGACGGCTGACGAAGACGCCGTCCTGCAATTCCACGTCGTCGACCTTCATGGCGTGGGCCGCGATCTTCTTCGCTTTCTCAACGATCTTGTCGGTCGCCATCAGCATCGCGCCGCCGCCGATGGACGACGTGCGCGAACCGCCCGTTCCTTCGCCGAAGAACACGACGTCCGTGTCGCCCTGTTCGTAATGCACGTCCTTGGGATCAAGTCCGAGCTTGTCGCAGACGAGTTGCTTGAAGATCGTCTCGTGGCCCTGTCCGTGGCTCACCGCGCCCGACAGGATCGTCACGCTGCCAGTGCGGTCGAACCGGATTTCCGCCCCCTCGTAGCCGGCGGCGCCCGCCTTCTCGATTGAATTGGAAATGCCGATGCCGCGCAGCTTCCCGCGCTTGCGCGCCTCGGCGCGGCGCTTCTCGAAGCCGTTCCAGTCCGCCATCTTCAGGCAGATGTCCATGCACTCCTCGAACTCGCCGGAGTCATAGGTGAAGGAGAGCGCCGTCTTGTAGGGCAGGGCGCTCGGCGGAATGATGTTCTTGCGGCGCAGTTCGACGGGATCGAAGCCAAGGCGGTCAGCCGCGATGTCGATGATGCGCTCGATGACGTAGGCGGCCTCGGGCCGTCCGTTGCCGCGATAGGGCCGCATCCAGTGCGTGTTGGTGAACACGGCCGTCACATCAACATGGATCGCGGGCGTCGTGTAGACGCCGGCAAGCGTGCCGAGATTGCTCACCGGTCCGCCGTCGGATCCCGGCTGCACATAGGCCCCGAGGTTGGCGAGCGTCCTGATGCGCAGCGCCAGGAACCTGCCGTCCTTGTCGAGCGCGAGTTCGGCGTCCGTCACGTTGTCCCGGCCGGCTGCATCGGAGAGGAAGGACTCCGTCCGCGTCGCGTTCCATTTCACCGGGCGGCCGACGATCTTCGAGGCGAGAAGAACCAGCGCCACTTCGTTGTAGACGCCTGACTTCATGCCGAAGCTGCCGCCAATGTCGCCGGCCACCACGCGCACCTTGCTTTCCGGCACGCGCAGCGTCTCCGAAAGCTTCTCGCGGAAGTCGAGGGCGCGCTGGAGCGTGGTATAGATCGTGTAGCGGTCGGAGGCCTTGTCGTAGACGCCGACGCTGCCGCGCGGCTCCATCGTCGCCGCCATCACGCGGTTGATTACGAAGCGATGCTTTACGACATGGGGCGCGCTGGCGATGGCGGCGTCGGTCGCGGCCTTGTCGCCTTCGGTGTGAACGAAGCAGATGTTGTCCGGGTTCGCGTCGTGCACGACGGGGGCGCCGGGCCTCAGGGCGTCTTCGGCCGTAAAGACAGCCGGCACGACCTCGTAATCCACGTCGACAAGTTCAAGCGCGTCGAGCGCCTGCTCGCGGGTTTCCGCCACGACGAAGGCGACGAAATCGCCGACCCAGCGGACGCGGTCGCCGGTGAGGCCGGGCAGGTCGGGCGCAAATATGGGCGAGCCGTCGCGCTTCTTCTTGCCGGTGGGCAGCGGCAGCGAGCCGTAGCCCGAATCCTTCCAGTCTTTATGGGTCAATACGGCGAGCACCCCCGGCGCGGCCTTGGCCCGCGCCGTGTCGATTTTCAGGATCTTCGCGTGCGCGTGCTTGGAGCGCAGGACGACCCCATGGACCATGCCGGGCAGCGCCAGGTCGTCCACGTAGCGGCCGCCGCCCTGGATCAGTCGCGGATCCTCGAAACGGGACACCGGTTGACCAAGCGCATATTCTCCCATGTCTAATCCCCCCGTGGCGGCGGCGAAGCGCCTGGCGATTTGTCAGCGTGAACCCATATCAGGATAACCGCCCGGTTTGAACCGGGCCCCGGCGGGGCTTGCGGACGGGCTGACGAGGACCACGCATGTTTGAGGGAATTCGCAGTTTCGTGGCGGAGCTTTTGGGCAGCGAAGGCGAACGGCCGTTCGAAGAGAACGATTACCGCATGGCCGCGACAGCCATTCTCGTGCATGTGGCGGACGCGGACGGCGCCTTCGACGAACGCGAACGGGAGCGGCTGCGCTCGATCGTGATGGAGCGATTCGGCCTGGATGGCGGCGACGCCGGGCGGTTGATCGCGCAGGCTGAACTCAGCGAGGCCGAGGCGGTGGATCTCGACCGGTTCGTCGCCGTGCTGCGCCGGTCGCTGGACCCCGACGGCCGGTTGAAACTCGTCGAGATGATGTGGGACCTCGTCTACGCCGACGGCGCGCCGCTGGAGGTGGAGGATTCCATCGTGGCGCGAATCGCGCAAATGCTTGGCGTGCCTCAAGCCGACCTCGACCTGCTGCGCCGCTCCCGCGCGCCGGGGCTGGGCCTGCGATGAGCGCCGCCGAGAACGGCGTCACGCTGATCACGGGCGCATCGGGCGGCATTGGCGCCGATCTCGCCCGCGTTTTCGCGCGTCACGGGCACCGCCTCGCCCTTGTGGCGCGCGGCGGCGTGCGGATGGCCACCCTCGCAGACGAAATCGAGCGCCATGGCGCAGGGCGGCCTCTGATCGTCGAAGCCGACGTCGCGGCGCCCGGCGCGGCCGACGCGCTGGTCGCGGAAATGGATCGGCTTGGCGCGCGCGTGACGCATGTCGTGAACAATGCCGGCTTCGGCTTGATCGGACGCGCGAGCGACCTCGATCGCGCCGAGCAGGTGCGCATGATCGATCTCAACGTGCGCGCGCTGACCGATCTGTCGCTTGCGTTCCTGCCCGCCCTGCGCGCGTCGCGCGGCGGATTGATGAACGTTGCATCAACGGCGGCCTTTTATGCCGGGCCTGGCATGGCCGTCTATTACGCGACGAAGGCGTTCGTCCTTTCGTTCACTCAGGCCCTGGCGCATGAACTGAAAGACGACGGCGTGCGCGTCACCGCGCTCTGTCCCGGCCCCACGAAGACGGACTTCTTCGTGCGCGCGGGCGTTGCGAAAAGTCCGTTCGGCATGATGCCGCTCGCATCTTCAATGTCCGTCGCGGAGGCTGGCTACAAGGGTTTCATGCGGGGCAAGACCGTCGTGGTGCCGGGGCTCTTCAACAAGCTGCTCACCGGCACGTCGGGATTGCAGCCGCGCGCCCTGTCCATGCGCGCCATTGCGGACATGCAGATGGGGCGCGCCAGCGCGGCGCAAGGGGACAGCTCATGAGCGCGCCTCACGATGCGCCGCGGGGGCGCGTGCTCGTCGTCCTTCATCAGGAACATTCGTGCCCGGCGCGCGTGGGCCGCATTCTGCACACCATGGGTTACGAACTCGACATGCGCCGGCCGCGCTACGGAGATCCCTTGCCGAAAACGCTCGCCGCGCACGCGGGCGCCATCGTCTTTGGCGGGCCGATGAGCGTCAACGACGCCGACGACTGGGTGAGGCGCGAGATCGACTTCACCGGCGTCGCGCTGAAGGAAAACGCGCCGCTGCTTGGCATATGCCTCGGCGGGCAGATGATCGCGAAGCATCTCGGCGCCCGCGTAGGGCCAGATCCGCACGGGCGCGCGGAGATCGGCTATTATCCCGTGAAGGCGACCCAGGCCGGGCGCGAGATTTGCGCCGCGCCTTTCCCCGACCACGTTTATCAGTGGCATTTCGAAGGCTTCGATCTGCCGCGCGGCGCTGAGCTTCTGGCGTGCGGCGAAACCTTTCAAAATCAGGCTTTCCGCTACGGCAGCGCCGTCGGGCTGCAGTTTCATCCGGAAGTGACCTACGCCACGATCTGCCGCTGGACGACGCGCGCGGCCCATCGCATGGAATCGCCGGGCGCGCAGCCGCGCGGCGCCCATATCGACGGCTGGTACATGCACGACGCGGCCATTGCGCGCTGGATCGACGCCTTCCTGCATCGCTGGATCGCGCGCAGCGACGGCGCGGTTGCGCCCGCCAGGGCAAATGCGCCGTCAACGATCCTCGAAGCCGACGCTCAGTCCGTGACGATCAGCGCCCAGTAGACCTTGTACTTGCCGCCCGGAGCGTAGGCGGTCGCGATGCCCATGCGCTTGACGTTCGGATTGAGCATGTTGGCGTTGTGCGGGCGCGAATCGCGCCAGCCCGAGAAGGCTTCCGCCATCGTGTAATAGCCGGCCGAGACGTTCTCCGCGGCGCGGCCGGGCTGCACACCGAAACGCGCGAGCCGCGACTGCAGCGAACCTGGCCCGTGCGTCACCTGCCCGGCGCGGGCCATGGCGTCAGCCTGCGCCTGCGCGGCCTGCTGAAGCTGCGGATCGACGGCGAGGGGGCCGAGCCCCTTGTTGGCCCGATAAAGGGAGATCATGTCGCGCGCGGCGCCGACGTCCACCTTCGCGCCAGGGGACGCGAGGTTTCGGTAGAAGGCCGGCTGGCCCTCGGGAAGCCGGGGAGGCGGGTCGCTCGCGCAACCGCCAAGCGTCAGGCCGGCTGCGGCCGCGAGGCCGCAGAGATATGGGATCGCCAATGGGAAGCGCCTTTCGGTCCTTTGCAAAGGTCTGCGATTCCTGATCGAAAATTGCTGACGTTCGGTTACCGCGCCGGCGCCTTAGCTGCCGGCGAGCCCGATTCCGGCCTCCTGCAACCGCGCGAAGATGGCGAAGTTGAGATCGCTCTTGATGCGCCCGGCCTTCTCGACGTCGGCGGCGAAACAGTTCAGTTCAAAGTGCAGCGCCTTGTCCGTCATGGCGGCGAACGACACCGACGGCTCCGGCTGGTCGAGCACGAGCTGATGTTCGTTGGCGACAGCGATGAGCAGCGCGCGCACGGCCTCCGGCTGCGCGTCGAGCGCGACGGCGACGGGAACCTTCACGCGGCTGATGCGATCGCTGCGCACCCAGTTCTTGACCACGCCCGTGATGAGGCTCGAATTCGGCACGATCACCGTCACGCGGTCCGCGGTTTCGATCTCCGTGGAGCGCACGTTGATGCGCCGCACGTGGCCCGTGTCGGCGCCGACCGCGATGAGATCGCCGACGCGAATGACGCGCTCCCACAACAGGATCAGCCCGGAGACGAAATTTCCGACGATGGCCTGCAGGCCGAAACCGATGCCGACGGAAAGCGCGCCCGCGACAATGGCCAGCTTGTCGAAGGACAGGCCCATGTAGCTGAGGCCAAGCGCCCCGGCGAGGAAGACGCCCACGTAGCCGACGCTGGCGCGGATCGAATTGCGCAAGCCGACGTCGAGCCGCGTGGTCGGCAGATATTTCTCCTCGAGCCAAGACTGCAGCACGCGCGTGAACACGACGCCCGCGCCAAAGAGCATGATCGCCAGCAGGATGCCGGAGATCGAAATCGTTATGTCGCCCACCTTGAAACCGAAGAACGCCGCACGCATCGAGCCGAACATGTCGTCGGATTCGACGCCCCACGGCGCGAGCACCATCATCGCGCAGGCTATGGTGATCATCAGAGCCAGCAGACCCTGCGCCAGCGTGCCGATCTGGCGAAGCGAATCGCGATTGAGGCCAATGGTGTTCATCGCGGCGCGTCCCGCGACGGAGCCCGGTTGCGTGGATCGCGTGATCGCTTCGGTCGACAGCATGTAGATCATGTATCCGGCGACGGCGACGAACGTCACCCAGACGACCTGATCGACGACGAAGCTCGCCAGCGCGACGTATCCGACCGCGCAGGCCAGCACGATTGTGACGATCGCAGCCCAGGAGAGAACGCGCCACACGGAATACCAGTCGGTGCCGCTCGTGACGCGCGGGCCGTACTCCGCCTCCTCGATCTCCTCGCGCGCCAGGATGCCGTAGAGCGTTTTCGCCATCGCCAGAGCGACCGCCATCGAGCCGACGCCGCGCATCACCACCGACACCGAGACCGAGGCCGCGACGAGGTCGTTCATGGCCTCGATGACCTTCATCGCTGAAACGATGACGACAACCGTGAGCACGAGCCGAGACAGTTTGGCGGCGGTGCTGGTTTCAAGGTCGAGCAGACGCCATTGGGGCCTGTCGACGGCCAGCAGGCCACGGGCGAGTCCCATGGCGAGGGCAATCCGCCGCACGGCGTCGAACAGCGCCGACACGACCGGCTCGAGGCGGCCATTGATGAGATCGTAGTAACGGGCGATCTCGATGAATGTGACCGCCGCGACGATGGGAACCGTCGCCGTGACGATGGCGACCCAGACCGCGCCGGCCGTCTTCTGCAGGGGCGTGGGTTCGGCGAGCGCCTTCGGGCGGCCCAGAATGCGCCGGGCCGCCAGCAAGGCGACGACGACGCCCAGGATCAGCGCGACGTTGGACGCGAGCCAGCCCCAGAACCGCGCGCCGGTGAGCCGCGCGCTGACAAGGGAGGCCCAGTCGCTTGCTATAAAGCCCATGGCGCGCGCATCGCCGGGCAGCTCGCCAATGGCGTTGTACCAGAGCCTCGGCGAGATGATGCTCGTGGAGCGCGCGAACAGGGCTTGCTGGAAAATCGCGCGCCGCCGGTTGACGATGGTTGCGCTCAATTGCTCCACCTGCAGGGTATGGAGCCGCGCGCGCTTCACCATCGCGTCGATTTCATCGAACAGCTTTTGCTGTTCGGCGCGTTCGGCGGCCGCTTGCTGGCCTTCTGGCGTCGTCGCGTCCTGAGCCGGCTTTTCGCCGGGCTTGCCAAGCTGATCGAGCCGCGCTCGGGCGGCGTCCAGGCGCGGCTCGAGAATTTTCAGCACGCCCGCGCTCGTATCGCGCAACGGCTCCAGCTCGGAGCGCAGCGACTGAAGATCGGGATCGCTCAGGTCTGCCCTTTCGAGCGACTTCTCGATCCTGTCCAGCGATGCGCGAACGCTGTCGAGCGTCTGCGCCGGGCTCGGCGCGGGTTGCTGCGCCAGCGCGGCTGACAGCGCGGCGCTGGCCAGAAACAGGGCGCAGAGCAGGGCGAGCGTCCGGCGCAGCAGCATGGTCAATAGCGGTCTCCGGGGTCGAATCAGCCGGGGGAAGCATAGCCGAGGCGGGGCAGGGCGGGGACGCCAGTCCTGCAGGCGACTGTTGGCGATTGTGAGGCGCTCAGGGCCCCTCGTCCGGATCGGCGTAGGCGTGGACGCCGCCGGCAGGGTCCGTCACGCGCCAGCCGGAGCCTGCCTGTTCGACAAAGGACGGTCCGACCGGAACCTTGCCGTAACCGCCCGGGATGTCGAGCACATACTCGGGCTGGCACAGGCCCGAGACGCGTCCGCGCAGGGCGGCCACGATCTCGCGACCGCGCTCGATGGTCACGCGCAGGTGCGATGTGCCCGGCGCAAGGTCGGGATGATGCAGGTAATAGGGCTTGATCCGGTTCTCGACGAAGGCGCGCATGAGCTCCTCGAGAATGGCCGCGTCGTCGTTGACGCCCTTCAGGAGCACCGTCTGGCTCACCATCGGGACGCCAGCGTCAACGAGGCGCGCGCACGCTGCCCGCGCCTCGCCCGAAAGTTCGCGCGGGTGATTGGCGTGCAGCGCGACCCACACGGTCTTGCCGCCTGCCTTGAGCGCGTCGACCATCGCCGCGTCGATGCGCGCGGGATCGACGACGGGAACGCGGGTGTGAATGCGCACGATCTTCAGGTGCGCGATTTGCCCCAGCGCGCGCATCACGTCGCCCATGCGGCGCGGCGACATCGTCAGCGGGTCGCCGCCGGTCAGGATGACTTCCCAGATCTCCGGGCGCGCGGCGATGTAGTCGAGCGCGCGCCCAAAGGCCTCCCGCGAAAGCGATGACGCGCCGCCGGGGCCGACGGTCTCGCGCCTGAAACAGAAGCGGCAGTACACCGCGCAGGCGTGCAGCAGTTTGAGGAGCACGCGATCGCGATAGCGGTGGACGATTCCCTCCACCGGCGCATGCGCCCCGTCGCCGATGGGGTCGGCGAGTTCATGCGGCGCCGTGAACAGCTCCGCCGGGTCGGGCACGAACTGGCGCGCGATTGGGTCATTCGGGTCGCTTGCGTCGATCAGGTCCGCGACGGCGGAGGTCAGCGCCACCGCATAGCGCTGCGCGACGGCTTCAATTTCCTTGCCGCGCGCATCATCGACAAGGCCGGCCGACGCCAGATCGGCCACGCTACGCAGGCTTCGCTGCGGGGAAGCGGAGCGGTCCGGAAGGAGCGGGCGCACGTTCGACATGCGGCGTGCTTAAGCCGCGGGCCGCCCGGGCGCAACGCGCGCGTTGGAACGCGTCAGCGTCGCAGTGGTTAGCCCCTCGAAACAGGAGGCGATGCATGACCCATTACGATCCGAACCGTCCGGCCGATCCGCGCGATCTGCCCGGCGCGCGGCGCTCGGACGATCCGCTGAACCCGCCGGAGCCCGTCGTTCATGACGCGGCCCCGGTGCGCAGCGGCGGGGAAGCGCGTCAGGCGCCACCCGGCCGTCCGGTGCTCTACGTCCTGATAGCGGGCCTCGTGCTGGCGCTGATCGCGTGGGCGGCCGTGGAGCTTTACCCGCGCGGCGGAAACACCATCGCCGACGTGAAGACGCAGGACGTGACCGGCTCCACACCGCGGGAAGCTGGGGGTATCCCGATTTCGCCGCCGGAAGGGTCCCCCGAAGGCAGCGCGTCGCAGGGGCAGACGGCGCCAGGGGCGCCTGGGCGCGGGCAGGTCTCGGGACCGTCGCCCACGAGCGACAGCGCCCGCTAGTTCAGGGCAGCGGCGTCCAGATCACCCTTTCGACGCTTCCGGCGCCGGTCGCAAGCATGACGACGCGATCGGCGCCGAGCGCGATCCCGCTGGCCTGCGGCATTTGATTGAGGGCCGCGAGAAAGTCCTCGTCGATCGGGTAGCGGCGTCCGTAGACGCGCTCCATCTCGCGCATTTCGCTTTCAAGGCGCGCGCGTTGTTCGGCCGGGTCCGTGAGTTCGCCGAAGGCGTTCGCGATCTCGACGCCGCAGGCGTAGATCTCGAAGCGTTCGGCCACTTCCGGGCGCTGCGCGTTGCGGCGCGCAAGCGCCGCCTCGGAGGCGGGATACTCGTCCAGCACGACGAGGCGCCCGTCGCCCAGCCGCGGTTCGATCTTCTCGCTCAATATCTTGCTGAAAAGGTCGCTCCAGGTGTCGTCGGCGCTGACACGCAGGCCGATCCCGGCCGCCATCGCGGCAAGCGCGTCCCGCTCGTTTTCCGCGTCCGCGCGCAAGGTGGAGGCAAGATCAACGCCCGCATGGCGCTTAAAAGCGTCACAGACGGTGATCCGCTCCGGCTCCGCGAAGGGGTCGCAGGTTCGTCCGCGATGAACGAACAGCCTGGCGCCGGCCGCTTCCGCCGCGAGCGCGCAGAGGGCCGCGGCGTCGTCGATCAGGACGGAATAGTCCTCGCCCGCGCGATACCATTCCAGCATGGTGAACTCGGGATGATGAAGCGGCCCGCGTTCGCCGTTCCGGAAGACGTGAGACAGCGAGAAAATCCGCTCCTCGCCGGCGGCCAGCAGCTTCTTGCAGGCGAACTCCGGCGAGGAATGCAGATAAAGGGCCATGCGCCCGTCCGGGCCCTCGAAGGCGGTCTCGAAGGCGGCGATATGGGCTTCGTTGCCCGGCGAGACCTGAAGCGCGGCCGTGTCGACCTCCAGGAACTCGCGGTCCGCGAACCACTTGCGCCATGCGGAAAAGGCGCGGGCGCGCGCCTGAAGGAGGGGGCGCCGGTCGGCGTGGACGCTGCGCGACCAGAAGGGCGAAGCGGGTCGGATCATTGTCCTTCGATACGGCTGGCGATTTGCGCGTGAATCGCTATTGTGCGCCCCGATTTCAAAACCGGGCGCAGGGGCAAGAGGCTCAGCCGCCCCCGCAGATCGAGGACGTGAACCAGTGAGAGTCATCGCAAGCTCCATTCGCAAAGGCAACATCATCGAGCGTGAGGACGGCCAGCTTTACGTCGTCCTGTCGGCCGAAAGCTTTCATCCGGGCAAGGGCACGCCGACGACGCAGATCGACATGCGCCGCATCTCGGACGGCGTGAAGGTGTCGGACCGCTACAAGACGACCGAGCAGGTCGAGCGCGCCTACGTCGAGGACCGGGACTTCGAGTTCCTCTACAACGACGCCGAGGGCTATCACTTCATGAACCAGGAGACCTTCGATCAGGTGCAGGTCTCCACGGACATTCTCGGCGACCAGGCGGCCTACCTTCAGGAAGGGATGAAGGTCATGCTCAGCATGTTCAACGGGACCCCGGTCGCCATCCAGTTGCCGCAGCGCGTGGTTTTCGAGGTCGTGGAGACCGAGCCCGCGATGAAGGGACAGACGGCGTCGTCCTCCTACAAGCCCGCCACGTTGTCGAACGGAGCGCGCTGCATGGTGCCCCCGCATATCCAGCCGGGCACGCGCATCGTCATCATGACGGAAGACGGCTCCTACGTGGAGCGCGCCAAGGACTGATCCTTCCGCATCGTTTCCTCAGAAAAGCGCCGAAGCGATCCGGCGCTTTTTTCTTTCAGCCGGGGGCCAGCGCGCGCGTGATGTCCGCTCCGGGTGAGGGGCGCGCGAAGAAATAGCCCTGCATGTAGTCGCAGCCCGCAGCCTGCATCGCGGAGGCCTGAGCCTGCGTTTCGACGCCCTCGGCCGTCACCTCCATCCCGAGCGCATGGGCCGTGGCGACGAATTCGCCGATCCAGGCGCCGGATGATTCATCCGTCACGAGGGAGCGCGCGAGCTTGATCTTGCTCACGGGCAGATCCAGCAGCAGCGACTCCCGCGAAAAACCCTGTCCGAAATCGTCGATGGCGATACGCACGCCCATGGCCCGCAAGCGAACCATCACCGAACGCGCGGCGTCGGGATCCTCGAACGACGTGTCCTCCAGAATTTCGAGTTCAAGCCTGTCGAGGGGAAGCCCTGCCTCTCCGGCGATGGCGCAAATATCGTCGGGGAAGCCGGGGTCCGCGAACTGCTGCGGCGGAATGTTGACGCCGACGGAGACGTGAGGCCAGCGGGCGGCGTCCGCGCAGGCGCGCGCGAGCACAAAGGCGGCAAGATCGGCCGAGTATGCCATCGCGCCTTTCGGGAAGGCCTGGGGGGCGAGATGGCCCTCGACCGGATGGTTCCAGCGCGCCAGCGCCTCGAAAGCGACGATGCGGAAAGATTTCGCCGCGACCTGAGGCTGATACCAGACGTCCATTTCGCCGGCCGCGATGGCCTTGCCCAGGTCGATGTTCACAGAGCCCCCGCAGAATCCGATGCGGCAGTCTAGCAAGCCAACCCGCGCAGCGTAAGCGCAGCCTGGCCGCGTTAGGGCTTCGTTAAGCCTACCGCAGGGGATCAGCTATGGCTTAACCATGACTTAAGCGGAACCTTGAAAAATGACCATACGTGAGCCTCGGACGGGCGGGAAAGGCCTTCCGTTCCAGTGGGTTCCGCGTTGTTAAGGGTTCCCCATGCGTAAACAAGTCCTGTCTGCGGCCCTGCTGTTGTCGCTCGGCGCCCCCGGCGCATTCGCGGCCGACTGGTACACCGGATCCCCCGCGAATTCGCGGCCGGCCGGGCCCTACAATCCGTTCGCCGCGCTGGATCTCTCCTTTTCCGCGGCAAGCGAACAGATGAGCGGCGTGATGGTCGGCACCATCGCTCCATTCGGCGGCCTCGAGACGAACGGGTTCCGCCTGCGCATGATCGGCCTGCTTGGCGGCTACAAGTACGACGCCAGCGCGCCGGGCGTCGGCGTCGTCGGCGGCAACCAGGCCGGCGGGTCATTGCTCGCCGGTTACGAGTGGATCGTCGACCGGACGAAGATCGGCGTCTACGGCGGCCTCGACGTGATGAACAACCGCCTCGACAAGTTCGATCCCAACAATGACACGGAAGGCGCGACGTTCGGCTTCCGCGCCGGGGTCGACTTCTATTCGCGGCCGACGGATTCGACGATGGCCGCAGGCACGTTCAGCTTCACGACCGCCAACATGGGCTATTATGTTCGGCTGCGCGGCGGGCTGGCGGTCTACGAGCAGATGTATCTCGGGCCGGAAATGCTGGCGCTGGGCGACAGCTTCTACACGCAATGGCGGCTCGGCCTTCAGTTGAGCAACATCCAGCTCGGGCCGGTGCAGTTCGGCGTATCCGGCGGCTACGCGAACGACTCCAGCCGCGGCAACGGCGCCTACGGCATTCTCGACTCGCGCCTGACATTCTGAGCGTCGCCTTCGCGCGGGTTCCGCCCGTGCGAACGCGTGCGGCTCGGTCGTTATACGACATAAGCTTCACCATTGGTAAAGCATGCCGCAGCGTTCTTGCGCCCGCGATTCTTGCTTAACGGCGGCGTTAACCATCGCTGCCTTAGCGTCAAAAAATTACTGAACGGAATTTTTTCGATGACCAATCGATTGCGCGCCACGGCATGGCTTACGAGCGGTTTGCTTGCCGTCATCTTGCTGACGCATCCGGTAAGCGTGAGCGCGCAGTTGACGCTCAGTCTTTGCGTCATCGGGGCGATGATCGCCGTCTGGCGCATGGGGGCGGGGCCGCTTCAGCGCCAGATGTTTCTCGCGCTCGGCAGCTTCGTCGTCATCCGTTATCTCTACTGGCGTCTCACGAGCACGCTGCCGCCGGCATCCGACCCTGTGGGCCTGACGTTCGGCGTCATCGTGCTTCTGGCCGAATTCTATTGCGTTCTCATCCTGGTCATCAGCCTGACGATCAGCGCGGACCCGCTGCGCCGCAAGAGTCTCGACCAGGACCCTGACGACCTGCTTCCCACGGTGGACGTCTTCATCCCGACCTACAACGAGGACGAATACATCCTCGCGACCACGATCGCGGCGGCGAAGTCGATGGACTATCCGGCCGACAAGCTGACCGTGTGGCTGCTCGACGACGGCGGAACCGAGCAGAAGTGTAATGACGCCAACCCGCAGAAGGCGGAAGCCGCGCGCAAGCGACGGGCCGACCTGTCCGCTCTGTGCGAACAGCTTGGCGCGGTTTACCTCACGCGCAAGAAGAACGAACACGCCAAGGCGGGCAATTTGAACAACGGACTCGCCGTGTCGACGGGCGAGGTCGTCGTCGTCTTCGACGCCGATCACGCGCCGTTCCGCGCGTTCTTGCGCGAGACTGTGGGCTATTTCGCGCGCGATCCGAAATTGTTTCTCGTGCAGACCCCGCACGTCTTTCTCAATCCCGATCCGATCGAGAAGAATTTGCGCACGTTCCACCGGATGCCATCCGAGAACGAGATGTTCTATTCCTCGATCCAGCGCGGACTCGACAAGTGGAACGGTTCGTTCTTCTGCGGGTCTGCGGCGCTGTTGCGGCGCTCGGCCCTGGAAACTGTCGGCGGCTTCTCCGGCATCACGATCACCGAGGATTGCGAAACGGCGCTCGACCTGCATTCGCAGGGCTGGACGAGCGTGTTCGTCGACAAGCCGCTGATCGCTGGATTGCAGCCGGAGACGTTCGCGTCATTCATCGGCCAGCGTTCGCGCTGGTGCCAGGGCATGATGCAGATCTTCCTGCTCAAGAACCCGCTCTTCAAGAAAGGGCTGAAGCCGATCCAGAAGGTCGCCTACCTCTCGAGCATGACGTTCTGGCTGTTTCCGCTGCCGCGCATGGTGTTCATGCTCGCCCCGCTGCTCTTCATCCTCGCCGACATCAAGGTCTTCGTATCGAACCTCGACGAGGCGATCGCCTACACCGCGACCTACATGGTCGTGAACCTGATGATGCAGAACTATCTCTACGGCTCGCTGCGCTGGCCGTGGATTTCCGAGCTCTACGAATATTGCCAGGGCGTATTCCTGTCGAAGGCGCTTGTGGCCGTGTTCCTGTCACCGCGCAAGCCGACGTTCAACGTGACGGCGAAAGGCCTTTCGCTTGAGAAAGATCATCTGTCCGAGCTCGCCTGGCCGTTCTTCGCGATTTTTGCCCTCCTTGCGCTGGGCCTGGTCGTCTCCGTCTGGCGCTACTACACGGAGCCCGCGGTTTCTGAACTCATGCTGGTCGTGGGTTTGTGGAACCTGTTCAACCTTCTCGTGGCCGGCACGGCGCTTGGCGCGGTGGCCGAACGCAGGCAGCCCGACCGTCACCCGCGTCTCGGCATACGGCGGCAGGGCTTCCTGCACGTGAACGGCGTCGCGGCGCCGGTCGAGATCGTCGATGTTTCCGCAGGCGGATGCGGTCTTGCGACGCTCGGCAAGGCGCCGTTCGAACTTCGCGCCGGCGAAACCGAAGGTCTTCTCACCATCGAGCCGGTGAGCGGCGTTGTTGCGCGCAACGAGGCGTTGCCCGTTATCCTGCGCCATACGAGCGCGCAGGGCGACCGGGTCGTGCACGGCTTCGAATTCGTCGACCTTGCAGGCCGCGACTATTACGTGCTCGCCGATCTCATGTACGGCGATTCGGAGGCGTTGCCGCGCTTCCTGGCGTCGCGCCGCAGGCACAAGAACGTATTGGCCGGCACTTTCCAGTTCATCGTGTGGGGGCTCACTGAACCCGTGCGCGCCATCGCCTACAGCCTGCGGGAACTCCGCGCGCGCGGCGAGAGCGCCGATGGGGAAACGCCGCCGCAACCTTCGACGAAGTGGCTGCACGCACTGCTTGCGCAGGCGCGGGCCGGATCGAGTGAAACGGCGCCGAAGACCGGCGCCTCCAGCGCAGCGTGACCTCCGGGGAAGCAATGTCCAATCGACTGAAGACACTGGCGCTGGCCGTCCTCCTCGCAACAGCGGCGGCCGATTGCGCGGTCGCGCAGTCGCTCCCGCCGGCCGCTCATGGGCCTTCCGGCGCCGCAGCCGGGCGGCTGCCGCAAATCGCGCCGCCCGCCGCGCCCGCGCCGGGCGCAACCGCCAGCGCCGCGACCCTGTCGCGGCCGCCGGCAGGCCCGGCGGCGGCGCCATACATTATGGGTCACCTCACCCACAAACAAAACGGCTTGCGGCGGGGGGGCGCGGTGGCGCAGGCGGC